>JANRMQ010000004.1:0-377441 GCA_040981125.1 Nitrospira sp. | reverse complement strand
CCCTGATCGCAATGGCGCGCCCGATTTGTATCGGCTGCGCCGCCAGGACGATGGTATCTGCCCTTTACTTGGGACATCGCTGGAGTGGCGCCTCGGATGGAACGGATGCGCGGCGAGGTGTGCGCCATCGCGGCAATTGCCGATCAGCGACTGCATTTGACAGAGTGCGATGACATTGCGGCGTTTCGACACAGCTTTATAGGAGCACTCGTGAGGAATAACAATGTCGGGCATGACTTCACCAACCAAGGCATGATGGCGACAACGAGACCGCGCGCCGTTCGTCAGCCGAGGCACGACCGAGTCGAAACCATTTCACTTAACCGTAACCTTTCCCTTGTGCACCCGCCTGGGCTGTGGTGCTGCGACATTGTGGGCGAGCTGATGCTGATGTGCGAGGAACGAGAACCAGCGAGGCCCGACCGATGTGCTAATTGTCGACGTTCAGAACGGGCCAGCCGCCCTTGTCCTGCATCGCGAATCGCACGAAGGTTCGGTACCGCACTTGCCGAGCAGATGCGGTCGCTGGAAGCGACGACGGGCACTGTTCGAAGTTCCGTTCAAGCTCGCTTGGAACGGAACAAGTTGCACAGTCGAGCAGATGGAAGGCTTAGTGCGGTCGAACTGTAGTGCTGAGCAGGGCAGGACAGGGCGGCAGGATCAAAAAGGCATGGGCCTCGGACTGTGGGTTCCCGCCTGCGCGGGAATGACAGAAAGGTGTTTCCACAGGCTTCAGGGCCTATTACACGTTCAGAGCCTATTACACATTGAACCGGAAATACACCACATCCCCTTCCTTGATCACATACTCCTTCCCTTCCAGCCGGAACAACCCTTTTTCCTTCACCTTCGCCTCCGACCCGCAGGCCAACAGATCATCGTAATGATAAACCTCGGCGCGAATGAATCCGCGCTCCATATCGGTGTGGATCTTTCCGGCCGCTTGCGGAGCCTTCATACCCTCGGGGATAGGCCAAGCCCGGGATTCGACTTCCCCGGCGGTGAAAAAAGTGACAATGCGCAAAAGCTGGTAGGCCTCCCGTGTCAGGCGCACCAGACCTGACTCGGCCAACCCCATTTCTTTCAAAAAATCCGCACGCTCCGATTCCGGCAAAGACGACAGCTCCGCCTCCAATTGCCCGCAAATCGTCACGACCCGCGCGCCTCGCCTCTCGGCAAACTCCCGGACCGCCTTCACCATCGCCTCGTCGGTATCCGCGCCTTCCGACACGTTCGCCACAAACAACACCGGTTTGGCCGCGAGGAGTTGGAACTCTGCCAACATGGTGCGTTCCTCGGGCGTATACGACAAATTCCCCAGCCACTCCCCCTTGTCGAGCAGGCCGGACAGCTTCTGGATAAAGGCCAGTTCCACCGCCGCTTTCTTCTCGCCGGCCCTGACCTTTTTTTCCGTTTTCTGTTTCCGGCGTTCGAGCGTATCAAGGTCGGCCAGCATGAGTTCGGTTTCAATCGTTCCAATGTCGCGGAGAGGATGGACGCCCCCGCTCACATGGACCACGTCCGTTCCCTGGAAGCAGCGGACGACGTGTAACAGAGCATCGACTTCGCGAATATGGCCGAGAAATTGATTGCCCAATCCTTCGCCTTTGCTGGCCCCTTCGACCAAGCCGGCGATGTCGCGCACCTCGAGCGTGCTATAGGTGGTTTTCTTGGATTTGAATATGTCGGTCAGCACCGCCAGCCGGGGATCCGGCACCAGCGCGATACCGGTATTCGGATCGACCGTCGCGAACGGATAGTTGGCCGCCAGCGCGCCGCCGCCCGTCAAGGCGTTATAGACCGTCGTCTTCCCGACGTTCGGCAACCCGATCATGCCGCAACACAAAGCCATAACCAACCTATCGTATGGAATGCTGAATTAGGAGTCCTGAATGATGAATTGAAGAGAGAGGCAGGACTCCTTGTCGCTTACCATTCAGAATTCCGGATTCAGCATTCATAATTCGCCTGGGTCGTCCCGCTCTCTCACGTTGAACTGGTTCATCGCGGCGGCCGGCCCGCGATGGAGCAGGACTTCCAAAGCATCGACTGCCCGCTCGAGGCAAGGCTCAATGACGTCCAACTCCGCCTTCGTCACCGGCTCAAGCACGTAATCGGCGGAATCCAACCCGCGTGGAGGCCGTCCGATCCCGATCTTCATCCGCATGAATTGCCCGGTGCCCAAGATTTCGAGGATCGATCGAATTCCATTATGCCCTCCATGGCCGCCGTTCTGCTTGATGCGCAGCCGACCCGGCTCCAGATCCAAATCATCATGGGTCACCACCAGGCGATCAACGTCCAAACGAAGTTCACGGAGGAGCGATTTGATGGGAGGACCGCTCAGGTTCATCCAGTCGAGTGCTCCGGCGAGTTCGACCGCTTCGGAACCCAGTCGCCCGGTTCCTCGTAGGGCATGACCGTGCCGAGTGAGACGGATGGACCAGCGAGCGGCGGCTCGCTCTATGACCCAGAGGCCGGCATTGTGGCGCGTTCTGGTATAGGAAGAACCGGGGTTGCCCAGTCCGACGATGAGGTGCAATGCTATTTCTTCTTTTCCGGCTCCTTCTTCTCGGCTTTGGGAGCCGCTGCTGCTTCCTTCTTTTCTCCCCCCTTCGCTTCACCTCCGGCAGGCGCAGCCTTGGCTGCTTCGCCGGGCGCTCCCTCGACAGCGGCTTTACCTTTCACCGCTACCTCCGGCTCTTTACCGGTTTCCAGTCCGGCCCCGCTCGTCAGCAGCGCTTCGAGTTTGGCGTCCGACATCGGAGCCGCCACACTCACGATCATCTGCTCCGGATCATCAAGAAATCTCACGCCGTCGCGCGGCGGCACCTCTTTCAAGTGAATACCTTGGTTAATGCCCAACTGCGATGCATCGACCTCGATGGAATCAGGAAGCACCGAGGGCAGGCACTCGATATGAAGCTCTCGCATGTTGTGGTGCAAGATCCCGCCGTCTTTCAATCCGAGAGGTTGGCCTCCGATCAAGGTTACCGGCACCTTTACGCGAATGGGTTTGTCCATTAATACTTCGAACAGGTCCGCATGCAACACCTGGCCGGTAATCGGATCGACTTGATAGTCCCGCAATAGAGCGATCCGGCTGGTCTTGGAGCTGGCCCCGTCTACAGTCAGCGAAATCAAAGCCGTCGCACCCGCGTGCGATCGCAGAATCTTCACCAGATCGTCGGGATTCACCGTCAACAGAAGACATTCCCCTTGTCCATACAGCACGGCCGGCACTTTGCCCGCTCGCCGCAGTTGGCGCGCCGGCCCTTTGCCGACGCCTTGCCTTGCTTCTACCGCCAGATCAAACTTCATCGGAATCCTCCCTCACGACCGAACCGGTCTCACACCGTCATCATATAAAGAGCGAACTGACTGATTCATCTTCGTGGATACGCCGGATCGCTTCACCGAGCAACGGCGCCACCGAGAGCATATGGAGCTTGGGGCACGCTTCTTCCTTCCCCCGCAACGGAATCGTATCCGTCACGATGACCTCCGCCAGGCAGGATCGACAGAGACGGTCAAGCGCCGGTCCGGACAACACCGGATGAGTGCAGCCGGCCCATACTTCGCGCGCGCCCTTGTCATAGCAGGCTTGCGCTCCCTGCACGATCGTGCCGGCCGTATCGATCATGTCGTCCAAGAGCAACGCGCTCTTTCCCTGAACATCCCCGATGATGTTCATCACCTGCGCTTGATTGGGCCCCTCTCGCCGCTTGTCGATGATCGCCAGATTGGCCTGCAGTCGCTTTGCAAAAGCACGAGCCCGTTCCACGCCGCCGGCGTCAGGAGACACGATGACGAGATCCGCGATTTTGCGCTTGGTGATATAGTCCATCAGCACCGGGAGGGCATACAGGTGGTCAACGGGAATGTTGAAGAACCCTTGGATCTGTCCGGCATGCAAGTCCATGGTCAGCACGCGATCCGCCCCGGCGGTCGTAATGATGTCCGCGACCAACTTGGCGGAGATCGGAACACGCGGCTGATCCTTCCGATCCTGCCGTCCGTAGCCGAAGTAGGGAATGACGGCGGTGATGCGATTGGCAGAAGACCGTTTGACGGCATCGATCATGATGAGCAATTCCATGATCGAATCGTTGACGGGCGCGCAGCACGACTGAGTCACAAACACATCGGCCCCGCGAACATTTTCCTCTATTTTGACACGGACTTCTCCGTCACTGAACGAGGACACCGTCGCTTCGCCGATGCGGATGCCGAGGTAGTCGCAAATCGCATGGGCGAGCGCAGGATTGGCGCTGCCCGAGAAAAGCTTCAATTCTCTGCTCATGTGTCCCTCGGACGCTTACGATGTGCCGACGCAGAGGCCTATCAGGAAAGCGTGAACGGAATCGTTTGAACCGGCGTGGATCTGTGGGCGCCCACTAACCTCGTCGCGTGACCGTCAAGAAAGAAGCCGTCAGAAAGTTCGAAATCTATCGGAAAGCCATATTGGTTGTCAACCTAGCCGAGTGGATGCGGTGCGAGTCAAAATATTCTTATTGGACAGTCAGCGGCTCCGTACAGGTCTCGGTCAAAAATACTTTGTACTGCGGCTCGCCGCCGAATGATTCATACGCCCGCGCGGCTGAAGGTTTGTCGGGGAAAACTCCAAACACCGTCGCGCCACTGCCCGACAGCAAAGCCATGTCGGCCCCCGCCGCCTCGAGACGACGCTTGAGGTCGCGAAGGAGCGGATGCGCC
Source organism: Nitrospira sp. (assembly GCA_040981125.1). Classification (GTDB taxonomy): domain Bacteria; phylum Nitrospirota; class Nitrospiria; order Nitrospirales; family Nitrospiraceae; genus DASSBQ01. The sequence goes on along the minus strand of JANRMQ010000004.1, from coordinate 372,725 downwards.
TGGAACACCGGTGACTCAAAATCATTCGCCGCTTCGTGGACAATATCGCGCCAGGTCAACACCGATGGGTCGTCAGGCGCGGATTGCCGCACCGGGGCGATCTCTCGACGAGAGGCGGCCAATTGCTGATAGGCCCATCGAGTATCGACGGGAAATCCCGGATTGATCAACAAGACCCAGCGAGGTTCCTCGAGCGCCGCCGGGCGAACTTGTTCTCCTCTCCCCGTTGCCACGGCGGTCGGAGCGGCAAAGAAAAAGGGGACATCGCTGCCCAAGCTTTGGCCGATGTCGCTCATGATCGCTCGCGACCATCCCAGCTCCAGCAATTGGTCGAGGCCCACGATGGTGGCCGCGGCATCGCTGCTGCCGCCCCCAAGTCCGGCGCCCATGGGAATGCGCTTCTGCAATTCGATCGCGACTCCCATCCGGCGTTGCGCTCGCTCAAGCATGAGGGCGGCCGCGCGGCAGACCAGGTTGGTCCGATCCACGGCCAACGCCGGATCATCGCACCGGAGATCAATGCCGGCGGCCGATTCAGGCCGCAGCGTGATCACAAGTTCGTCGTAGAGTCCCACCGTCTGCATCAGGGACCACACATTATGGTACCCGTCAGGCCGGCGGTCGAGCACTCGAAGGATAAGATTGATTTTGGCTGGAGCGCGAACCCGAACGCAGGCAGGCCTCACGTAAAGGGCATCCGATTGACGTTAGTCACGGCCTCCTTTGATCTCATATTTTTCCAACCGGTAGCGAAACGATCTGGTATTTAAGCGAAGCAGCCGAGCCGCCCGTTTCTTGACCCATTGGCTCCGTTCCAGCGCCTTGAGGAGCAACGTCTTCTCGATTGAATTGATCAGCCCCTCCAAATCCAGCCCCTCGTCCGGCAGATCGGTCGATAGGGCGACCTGCTGCGGAGCGGGAGATTTGTGAAGCCAGCCGCCGATGTCGGCGTCCGTCACCGTGCTTCCCTGGCTGAACGCGACCACGCGTTCAATGACGTTCTCCAATTCCCGGACATTGCCTCGCCATTCGTGCGCCAGCAGCACGCGCATGGCTTCCTGCGTCAGATTCGGCATCGGTTTACCACTTTCCCGGGAAAATTTCTCCAAAAAATGGGTCACCAACAGAGGAATATCGCCGCTGCGCATGCGGAGCGGCGGCAGCTTGATGGGGATGACATCCAAGCGATAGTAGAGATCTTCCCGAAACGCGCCCTCCGCCACGGCCCTTTCCAAATCGCGATTCGTGGCCGCGACGATCCGGACATCGACTTTGACGTCCTGAGTGCCGCCGACACGTCGAAACTCGCGTTCCTGGATCACCCGCAGAAGTTTGACCTGGATGGCCGGAGTCGTATCCCCGATCTCGTCGAGGAAAATCGTGCCTCCGTTCGCCACCTCGAACAATCCGGCTTTGTTGGAAACGGCTCCCGTGAACGAGCCCTTCATATGTCCGAAGAGTTCGCTTTCCAGCAGAGTCTCCGGCACGGCACTACAATTGACCGTGACGAACGGCATCTGCGCCCGGCTGCTGTTGTAGTGGATAGCCCGCGCCACCAGTTCCTTACCGGTGCCGCTCTCTCCTCCGATCAGGACATTGCTTTTGGAATCCGCAACCTTCTTGATCACCTCGAAGACCCGCTGCATCGCCTCGCTTTGCCCGATGATCCGTGAGAACGATGATTGGCTGGCCATTTCCCGCTTGAGCAGGATATTCTCGGTGGAAAGCCGCCGCCGCTCCAACGCGTTGCGAATAATCAGCTGCACCTCGTCGACCTGAAACGGTTTCGTCAGGTAGTCGTAGGCCCCGTGCTTCATGGCATCCACAGCCGACTCGGCGGATGCAAAAGCGGTAATCACCAAGACCACGGTCTCGGGCGACGAGGCTTTGACCGCCTTCAGCACTTCCAATCCGTCGATCTTCGGCATGCGCAGGTCGGTGATCACGAGATCGAACAGTTCTTTGTGAATGTGTTCGATCGCTTCTTCGCCGTTCGACGCGGCCGTCACGCCGTACCCCGCCCGCTTGAGCATGATGCTCAACACATCGCGCATACTTTGTTCGTCATCGACAACTAGAATCTTTTCCACGGTTCCCTTCCTTCATACCATGGCCGCGCGCCGGCATCGGCCGAGCGCGGCAAGCACACGACGAATTTGGCCCCATGCCCTACTTCGCTGTCGACCTTGATCCATCCTCCATGCAAATCGACGATTCGATGGACCTGAGCGAGTCCGAGTCCCGAGCCTTCTTTCTTGGTCGTAAAGAACGGCAGAAAGATCTTGTCGAAATTCTGTCGGGGAATGCCTTCGCCCGTATCCTGAAAGGTGATTTCCATGACATCGGTGCGGCGGCCCATCACATCGACCTGCCGCAAGGCGGTTGCAATAGCAAGCCGGCCGCCGGCGGGCATGGCATCAAACGCATTTGTCGCAAGGTTCCAGAACACCTGTTTGAGTTGATCTTGATCCACCTGCGCGACGAGGGGCTCGGCCGCCATGGACGCCGATATCGCGATGTGCATGCGCGTTCGAGCCTCATGTTGAATCAGATTCAACGTGTCGGCAAGTAGTTTGTTTAAATCGTGCTCGCGCAAATGGAGGTCCGGCGGACGGGCGTACTGAAGGAATTCGGTGATGATGTTATCCAACCTGGTCGCCTCTCGAATCGCGATGTCCATCAGCCGTTGGCTGGTATCGTCGCCGCGCACGTCGGCCCGCAGCATCTGCATGGCTCCGGCCAGCGCGCCCAGCGGATTCCGTATTTCATGCGCCATCCCGGCCGACATCTCGCCCAGCTTGGCCAACCATTCACGCCGTCGCATTTCCTCTTCCAGGTCTCGAATCTGAGTCAGATCCTTGAAGACGCCCACCAGTCCCGTCTGCTTGCCCTGCTCATGAAACGGCGACACCGTCATGCCCAATACGAGCCGACTTCCGTCGGCCCGCGCGCATTCCACTTCAAACCGAACGGATGCGAGCGACATCACATCATCCTCTGTTCCGGAGGACTGCACGGGATGCCAATTGAAGACTTCTCGCCAGAAACGTCCGCGGACCTGTTCGGCCTGGTAGCCGGTGGCCTCTTGCGCGGCAGGATTGAATGAAGTGATCCGTCCCGCCTCATCGGTGGTGAACACCCCGCTGCTGATGCTGTGGACGATGTCCTCGTGGAATCGTTGCAGGCGCGAAAGCCCTTGTTCCTTTTCACGCAGCGATTGATCCGCCTGTCGCAACTGATCCGCCAGCATCCCGCTCAAGAATCCGACGCCGAGAAACGCAAGCCCATAGATCGAAAACGTTTGCATGCTTTCCGCATAACTCAATCGACTGGGAGGCAACCAGCCGGCGGCCTGTAACAGCCCCTCGGATTGAACCACCGTGACCGCTCCCAGCAGGATGGTGCAGAGACTGGCCGTCACGATTCCCGCGCGACATTGCAACACCAGGCTGGCGACGGCCACGGTGGTGACGTACAGCACTGAAAAAGGACTCTCGATTCCGCCGGTCGCTACGACCAGAATGGTTTCAAGAATCAGGTCAATGGCCATCTGAAACCAGGTCACGAGCGTCAGCGCCTGCTGAGTACGCAGATGCCGGAGCAACGCGGCATAGAACAGGGTGACGACGTAGGTGAAGATGATGAGCCCATAGAATATCGGCGCCTGTTCGCCTCTGGTGACCTGGAATGCCAGCGACAAGCCGAGCAATAGGGTCACCACGACCACGCGGAGAGCCATCAGCCAATGCAATCTCGTCTTTATCTCATCCATGAGATCAGGGGTTCTGGCGGGTGGCCGGTGGGAAGCCGACGGCGGTGCAGCATGAGGCAAGGAGGCAGTCTGTTTCGCTTCCTTCCAAGACACCCGCCGTTGCCGGCAGTCCCGTCCGGCATCGGACTCCGGCGATGCAGGAGAACGTGTTGAATGTGGGAACGAGGAGGACGATGACCTATCCGATCGCCGAAGCCATCGTAAAGATCGGCAAATACATTGCGATGACGATGAACCCGATAATCGTGCCCAGGACCACCATCATGATGGGCTCGAGCAGCGACGTCATGGCCGCGACCGCTTGATCGACTTCGTCCTCATAGAAGTCGGCGATTTTCCCCAGCATGGCATCCAAGGCGCCGGTTGATTCTCCGACGGAGATCATGTGAGTCACCATTTTCGGAAAGACTTGGCTCTTGGCGAGGGGCTCGGAAATGGTTTTTCCGCTGCTGATGCTGATCCTGGCGCCCAAGAGCGCCTCCTCGATCACCTTGTTGCCCGAGGTCTTGGCGCAAATCCCTAACCCTTCCAACAAGGGCACGCCGCTGGTAATCAGCGTCCCCAACGTTCTCGTGAATTTCGCCACCGCGGCTTTTCGGATAATGTCGCCGAAGATCGGCAGTTTGAGCAGCAGGCGGTCGATGACGACGCGTCCGTTGGCGGTGTTGTAGTACCGCTTGGTCCCGTAAATGCCCGCCGCCAACGCAATCACGATATAGACGATATAGCTCTGAAAAAAATTGCTGATGTCGATGACGAGCTGCGTCGGCCCCGGGAGTCCGACCTTTCCACCGGACATCTCCGCAAACATCTTGGCAAAAATGGGGATGACCCACACCATCAACACGGCAATCACGATGACCGCCACTCCCAAAATGGCGATCGGATACACCATGGCCGACTTGATCTGACCTTTCAGCTTCATGGCCTTTTCAATATGCTTGGCCAGCCGGGTCAAAATCGTATCGAGCAACCCGCCCACTTCGCCCGCGTGAATCATATTGACGTAGAGATCATCGAAGACCTTGGGATGTTTCCTGAGCGCGTCGGAAAATGTCGATCCGCTCTCGACATGGTTTTTCACGTCCGCCACGGTTTCCCGGAGCACCTTGTTTTCGGACTGGGTGGCCAGGATATCGAGACATTGGATCAACGGAAGGCCGGCATTGATCATGGTGCCGAATTGGCGCGTGAAGACGACCAGGTCCTTATCCGTGAGGCCGCTGCCGAGGCTAAGTTTGAATTTGCCCGCTTTGGCGGCCCGCTCTTCGAGGCTGGTGACGACGACTTGCTGCTTGCGAAGCTGGTCGACCGCTTCGTCACGGGATTTTGCGCTGAGTTCGCCCTTTTTGACGGTTCCCTGGCGGGTTCTTCCGACGTACGCGAATGTACTCATGGACGTGACTCCAGCGAGGCATGCACGAGCGACCTCGTCATTGTGCGGGCATGAACGAAGTCTATAAGAGGTCCCCGGGTCTGTCAAACGAATGAGCCAAATGCGAGGGGCGAGACATCGCCGGGACACCCGGCTATGCGCCGCTTGCCGTGACGTGGGCGTACCCGCGGTAGAGGTAATGCAAACCGGACGAGAGGGTCACGGTCGCCATCACATACAGGAGGGGTCGAATGATGGCCAAGTCGATTTGACGGGACGCACAAAAGACCACCAGCACGAGTGTCGCCAACTGGATCAAGGTAGTGCTTTTTCCTAACACTGTCGGCGAGATATCGACCTGGGTATCGGTGTATTGTGCCACCGCCGTTCCCAACATCAAAATCAGATCGCGACTCACCACAATAATCGTCACCCATAAGGGAATTAAATGCATGACCGAGAGAGTAATGAAGCCGGTCGTCAGAAGCAGCTTGTCCGCCAAAGGATCGAGAACCGCTCCTAACTGAGTCCGCTGATTCGCCACGCGCGCGATGGTGCCGTCGAGCCCGTCGGTCAGTCCCGCCACAAAGAGCACGACTAACGCGTAATTGTATTGCTCATAGACCAGAAAGCCGACGTAAACGGGAATCAGAAGAATGCGGAGGATGGTCAAGCTGTTGGGAACGTTCATGTACATGGAACCGTGCTGCGACCTATCACGCCGAAGGCTCCGGAACGATGAGCCAGGCATCATAGAAAGCGGGCTCCGCCTTGTCAACGACGGTTGCACTCCGCGGTGCTGCCCCTTATAATCCGCTCCGGCCCAAGGCTTTCCAGATTCGGACGGAGGTGTCTATGAGTTCGCTCCCTCTCCTTTTTAGAAAAGAGGGCTTGGTCGAGCGACATCAGGTCGAAGGGATCGACCCGAGCGATCGATACTTTAATCGTGCGATCCTGGTCAATCGGACGACAGGAGGCTATACAGGCAAGGTCACCTATGAAGCCTTGGCTGTTGAAGGAAAGGCCTACTCAACCGTGGCCGCGGCGGTCAAGGACGTCATCGAACAGCTCCAGCGGTTTGGATTTCACAAGCTGCGCAGCCGAGCCAATTTCAAGGGCGCCCGCTATCTGGCCGAGAAGGAAACCTGGATCGAATACCCGGATCTGCCGTGACGCGGTTCTATTCCCGCCTCGTTCCCACTACCGTTTGATACACCACATCGTGAATATGCGGCCGGAACTGTTTGATCCGTTCGTTCCGCCTGCTGGGATGAACGCGATTCGACAATAGCGCGACTTCCAGCCGGCAAGCCGGATCGATCCACAACGATGTACCGGTGTACCCCAGATGCCCGAAAGACGAATCCGAAAAACAGGTCCCCGCCGACGATGGCGCAGACGGCGTATCCCAGCCGAGAGCCCAACTGGAATGCGGAACAGGGGTGTATCGCGTGACACACCGGCGGACGAGATCGGCATCCAAAATGGACTGCCGCCCCTCGTATGCGGAGAGCCAGGCGGATGAGATCGCGAGCACCGCGCGGGCCGTGCCGAAGAGGCCGGCATGTCCGGCGATTCCTCCGAGCGCGAAAGCGTTCTCGTCGTGAACCTCCCCGCACAGGAGTCGTCCGCGCCATGGATCATGCTCGGTGGCAGCAATAGGATACCCCCCATCAAATCGTCCCTTGCCGTTTATCCCGTCGGGGAAAAAGGCAAGCGGCGCCGCACCGATCGGCTCAAAGAGCTGCCGTTCACAAAACAGGGCCAAGGATGCATTGGTAATACGCTCGACGATGAAGCCCAGCAGCATAAAGCCGAGGTCGCTATAGAGACTGCGTGTCCCGGGCGGATACAGCAGAGACTCATCCCGAATGTAGGCGATCACGGCCTCTCTGGCCCGTTCGTGGTCCACACCACCCTCAGGAAGGACTCCGTTTGCAGAAAGCCGCTCATAAAATGGACGCCAGCCCGGCAAACCGGAACTGTGCGTCAGAAGATGGATAAGAGTCACACTCCCAAGCGCGGCGCCGCGCAACGCCTCGATCCACTCATCGACGCGCGACTCGAGCGTGAGCCGGCCCTGCTGCGCCAAGAACACGATGGCTGTGGTAGTCGCGAGCGGTTTGGTAAGGGAAGCGAGATCGTACAGGGTTTGTGTTGTCGCCGCTGTCGAAGGAGGGAAAAGAGACCGTTGCCCTACGGCCCGTTCATAGACAAGGGCGCCCTGGTGTCGCACGGCGAGGACCGCGCCGGGAAAGGTGCCGTCTTCGACTCCCGCCTGAAGCGCCGCATCAATGGCCTCTACGCCGGCCATACGAGCCCGTCCCCTGTCACGCTCACGCGTAGATTCGCTTGCTTCCGGGTAATGGGCCTGCTAGCGGCCGCCGCTTGATTCACCGGCCAACTTCTCGTCCGCCGTCGCCGTTTCGGATTGAAAGGCTTCCGTCTCTTCCACTTCCAACATGCGCTCGAAGGAGCGGAGGGTAGCCCGAAATCGTTCAACCATGAGCAGACGTTGCTTCTGCAGGTCCGACACATCACGTTGTACATCGGTCAGTTCCACTCGCGCCTGGCGGATCACCTCGCTGGCCTTCAACTCCGCTTCCTTGATGATCAGATCCGCTTCCCGTTGGGCGGATCGCTTTACGTCCTCGGCCAACGATTGGGCGGACACGAGCGTGTTGGACAACGTCGATTCCGTCCGCTTCAACTCGGCAAGATGCTGCTCCGTCCCGGTCAATTTCTCGCGGAGCAAGGCATTCTCCCGGTTCAGTCCTTCGACTGTAAGCGCCAGTTCTTCGAGGAATCGATTGACCTCGTCCTTGTCATACCCGCGAAACTTGACCTGGAACACCATCTGCTGGATATCGATCGGCGTGATCTTCATGAGCCACCTCTTCGTCGTTCAATTAATTCTGACTGCGAGGTCCATCAGCGTACTCACAAGCGCTAATTGTAGAAAGTATATGATCAGGATAGCAATCATGGGGGAGAGATCAATTCCCAGACGCCAACCCATCCATCGCCGGATCGGCGCCAACACCGGCTCGGTCGCCCGTTCCAAAAATTGCACGATTGGATTCCAGGGGTCGGGATTCACCCATGAAATCAACGCCCGTGCGATGATGACCCACATATAGAGCCAGAGAATGGTATCGAGCACGGTCGCCACTCCCTTTAAGACGTTGCCGACTACAAACATGTGCGTCCCAGCTCCTCCGAACGTTTGGTCGCGGCTTCGACCGCCGCCATCAGTGTAGCGCGAAACCCACCTTCCTCCAACCGGTGCAGTCCGGCAATCGTGGTGCCACCCGGTGAAGCCACCTGGTCTTTCAGACGCGCGGGGTGTTCGCTCCGCTCCATTAACAAGCGGGCCGCACCCAAGACGGTCTGGGCCGCCAACAATTCCGCCGTCCGGCGGGGAAGCCCCATCTTGACGCCGCCGTCGGCCAGCGCTTCGATCGCCACAAAGACATACGCCGGGCCGCTGCCGCTCAAACCGGTGACGGCATCCATCAGCCGCTCCTCCACCATCACCACCCGACCGACTGATTCAAACAGGTTTCTTACAAACGCCGACTCTTGCTCACTGCACGATGATTCGGCGGCCAAGGCCGTGATGCCCTCGCGCACCAACGCAGGCGTATTGGGCATCGCCCGAATAATCGCCCGAACTGCGGGTGCTCTCTGTCGAATCCAGGCCAGTGGAATTCCGGCCGCAATTGATACCACCAGCTTCCCGTTTACCACGGACACGATGTCGGCCAATACTCGTTCGATCAGTTGAGGCTTCACCGCAATCAGCACAACATCCGCCCATTCCGCAGCCGCTTCGTTGCGCTCTCCGACCTGAACACCGAATCGCGTCTTCAACACCTCTCGGCGGGCGGCCAACGGATCGGTCACTCGGATATCGGATGGTCGGGAACCCTGTGATGCGAGCAGTCCCCCGATCAGCGCCTCGGCCATTTGCCCGCCTCCCAGGACAGCAAGCTTGCTATGTAGACCGACCTCAGACATCGCGCGTCCCAAAAATCGCGGTGCCAATTCGTACGAATGTGGCGCCCTCTTCTACTGCAATCTGATAATCGGCCGACATGCCCATCGATAACTCCTCCATGCGAACGTTGGGAAAGCCGGACCGCGCCAGTGATTGCGCGAGTTCCCGCAGGCGGCGAAAATACGGACGCGTTCGGCTCGGATCGGCCTCCAATGGAGGAATCGCCATCAAGCCCCGCACGGCCAGATGAGCCATACGATCCAGATGCCCGCAGGCGTCGGCCGCAGCCTCCGGATCAAATCCGCCTTTACTTTCTTCCCCCCCGATATTGATTTCAAGCAGCACGGACTGCCGCAGACCGGCCTGGTTCGCGCGCCGATTGATTTCCTCCGCCAATTCGAGGCTCTCGACCGAGTGGATGAGTTGAAATTTGCCGACGACCGCTTTGACTTTACGCCGTTGCAGCCGGCCGATAAAGTGCCATGCCACACGCTCATGCTCCAATTGCTCGATTTTCGGCAACGCTTCCTGGAATCGGTTTTCTCCCAGAATGGCGACTCCGGCGGCAATCGCCTCCTGGATACGATCTATTCCGACCGTCTTTGTAGCGGCGATCAGGCGGACTTGCTCAGGTCTACGCCCCGATCGCACTGCCGCCGCTCTGATGCCTTCCAGAATATGGGAGACATTATCGGCAATCGTTCCGGAATCCCGATCCATTCGCGCCCTATATGTCCTCACCGATCGGTTCCGGCACCGGAGGCAAGAATCGGCTCATGGGCTCGAAACCCGGACGGCCCATGCGAGGGAGCATGTCACGGCAGGAGTATCATCTTGGCGTCACCAAGGCAATACCGCTCACCATGGTGCGCTTCACTATGCCTTCCCGTCGGTAGGAAAAGAATAGGTTGGGATGACAAATCGTACAGGCGTTGACCACACTGATCGCGTCTTCAAGCAAACCGCTTCCAACCGCTTGCCGGCGGATCAATTCCCGCAAATCGAGCATCGCCTTCTGTGGTCCCCTTGGGCCGCGCACGACCGATTGCCAATCGGGAAAAGCCTCCCGCAATTGAGACAACACCGGCTCATCGACTTCATAGCAACAGGATCCGGCGGAGGGTCCGACCGCCATTCGTAGCGAGGCAGCCTCGCTGCTGAACCGGCCGGCCAAGGCGGCGATCGTTTTAGGCACAATGCCGGCGACGGCCCCCCGCCATCCGGCATGGATGGCCGCCACAACCCGTCGGCCGGGATCATGGAGCAAGACGGGCACGCAATCAGCCGTGCGCACCGTCACAGCCACATCCGGTTGATCAGTGACCAATGCATCCCATCCGCCATCGAAGGATTGCCCGTCCAAGACGGGGCGGTCGATGACCAGCACCTCGGTTCCATGCACCTGCTTCACAGCAATCAAGGTTGCCGGCGCGGCAGAATGAAACCTCATGCGACCGGCAGAGATGCTCATCCCCGGCGTGACATCAAATTCGGAATGCCTCGTCCCAAAGAAATGGGCGATCCCGCCATCGTTCGCCGCGAACGAAGGAATGGTAATGACCGGCTGCGGCATGTTCAACACGCTCGGCTGCTGTCCGCCGGCGCTAGTCCGCCTGCCTTCTCAGAAACGTCGGCACATCCCATTCATCATCCGCGGCGACGGCGACACGTTCCACCGGCTCACGCGCCTCGCCCAGGCGGCGAAGGAACGTGGGCCGATCCAGATCCTTGTGCGAGCGCTCTCCGGCAGGCTGCATGCCGGCCAAGACTTGTTGAGTCGCCCGACCGTTTCCATTCTTGGCGACCAACCGTTCAGGCGCCACCGGTTTGGAAGACGATTGATCTTCCCGCTCAAATCCCGTCGCGATGACGGTCACCACCAAATCGTCCCCCATTTCGGAGTTGATGACCTGCCCGACGATGATATTTGCCTCGGGATCTGCGGCATGTTGAACGATCGACGCCGCCTCTTCAACCTCGTGCAATGACATGTTCGGTCCACCCGTAATGTTCAGCAAGACGCCGCGCGCCCCCTCGACACTGCCCTCTTCGAGCAGCGGACTGCAGATGGCCTTCTGCGCCGCTTCGGCGGCTCTGGTGGCGCCGCGGGCGATGCCCATTCCCATGACCGCCCGGCCGGTATGGGACATGATCGTTCGCACATCGGCGAAATCCACATTCACGAGACCGGTTGTCGTGATGACGTCCGCAATGCCTTGAATGGCTTGACGGAGCACATCATCCGCGACTTTGAACGCATCGAGCAGCGGCGTCGCCTTGTCCACGATGCCGAGCAGCCGCTGATTGGGAATGATCAGCACGGTGTCCACATGGCGCTTCAGATCCCGGATGCCTTCTTCGGCGTGGCTCATTCGCCGGTGGCCTTCATATTGAAACGGTTTCGTCACGACGGCCACCGTAAGAATGCCGAGTTCACGGGCGATGCTGGCCACGATCGGCGCCGCGCCGGTGCCGGTGCCTCCTCCCATGCCCGCCGTCACGAATACCATGTCGGCCCCTTCGAGGCTTTCCCGAATTTCATCTTTGCTTTCCAACGCCGCGTCCCGGCCGACTTCCGGCTTGGCCCCGGCGCCGAGCCCCCGCGTCCGGTCCGGACCGATCTGAATCTTATACGAGGCTTGCGACCGTTCCAGCGCCTGCACGTCGGTGTTGGCCGCGATGAAGTCCACCCGGCAAAGCCCCCCGGTGATCATCGTATTGATCGCATTGCAACCGGCCCCACCGACTCCAATCACTTTGATGCGGACGGGTGACAATTGATCTTCTTGAATTGAAAACATCGGGGCACCTCCCTTCGCGATTTCGCGTTGCCGGCCTCTGCCGCACGCGACGGTTAAAAAAACTCGAACATCCACGACCGCATGCGATCCAATACTTTCCCCAACCCGCGCCCATGGCGCATTCCCGCTGTCTCCAACTCCTGAGCATGCTGCCGGGCGTGCAGCAACAGACCGACGCCCGTGGCATGCATGGGGTTGCTGACGATATCCCGCAAGCCGCCGATGCCGGTCGGTACACCCCGCCGAGCCGGGAGATTCAATCCCTTTTCCGCCGCATCGGGCATCCCTTCCAGCAAAGACGTGCCCCCGGTAATAACCACGCCGGCCCCTAACATGCCTTCGTACCCGGCCCGCACGATTTCCCGCTTCACCAGATCAAACATTTCCTCCACCCGCGGCTCCAGGATTTCGGCGATATCCCGCCGCGAAAAATTGCGGGGCGGCCGGTCGCCCACCGACGGCACTTCGACGGTTTGGTGTCCGGAGACCAGATCCGTCCGCGCGATGCCGTGCTGCACCTTGATGCGCTCCGCCTCCGTCTGGGAAGTCAGCAATCCGATGGCCAAATCCTTCGTCAGATTCTGCCCGCCGATCGGCAAGACCGCCGTGTGCCGGATGCTGCCGTCCAGAAAAATGGCCAAGTCGGTCGTGCCCCCTCCCAGGTCCACCATCGCCACGCCCAGCTCCCGCTCCTCCGCGCTCAAGACCGCTTCGCTGGAGGCAAGGGGCTGCAGAATAATGTCCACCACGTCCAAACCGGCTCGGTTGACGCTCTTGATGATATTCTGCGCGGACGTGACGGCTCCGGTAATCACGTGGACGTTGACCTCCAGCCGGTTGCCGGACATTCCCAACGGCTCCCGCACTCCTTCTTGATCATCGACCACGAACTCCCGAGGCAGCACGTGAAGGATGCGCCGTTCGTGCGGGATCACCGCCAGCGTTCTGGCGCTTTCGATCGCTCGATTGATATCGTCCCTCGTCACCTCCTGCTTTTTCAGGGCGATGACGCCTTTCAGGTTTTCTCCGGAAATATGGCTGCCGGCGATTCCCGTGTACACGCTGTTGATCTGGACGGCGGCCATCAATTCCGCCTCTTCCACGGCTTTCTTGATGGATTCGACCGTGCTCTCGATGTTCACGACTACGCCCTTGCGCAGGCCGCGGGAGGGGCAGGACCCCACCCCGATGATATTAAGCGGTCCTTCATCGAGGACTTCCGCCACAATTGCGCAGATCTTGGTCGTTCCGATATCCAAGCCGACAAGAATGTGATCCCGCTTAGGCAAGCCGCTCACCCCCTTCCACGAATGATGACGCGATCCATGTAGCGGAGGTCGATCTCCTGCCCTCGCTCGCCTTCGTTGTCGAACGCGACGTCCCGGAAGGCGGGCCGCATCTGCAGAAATCGGCGCCATTGCTGATCCATCGATGACGAACTGAACTGAAAAGTCACCCCCTGCACCAACGCGACCATGTTCGACAGATGCCCCACATTAATGTCCGGCCGTCCTCCCATGGTCTTCGTCATCATCCGAGCCAATTCGGCGCCCGTCTTAACCGCCTGTCTCGCATTCTCCTTACCTTGCAGCAAGCCGCGCGCGTCGACACCGGACAGCATCGGCAATGACGGATCATCTTTGGTTCCCAGCCGCGCCAGGATGAAGCCCTCTTCGTCGGTCAATATATTCTCGGCCGCGGTCCTCACAATGGCGGCCGGCGATCGCTCGGTGACGGATATTCGGACTTCATGAAACGGCACGAGCGTGACGGACGCGTCCTTGATCCAGGGATGCTGCTTCAGCCGTTCCGCAAGCCAGGCCGGGTTTAATGAGTAGAGCGCCGCATCGGCTTTCAACGCCAACCGCGACAGCACTTCCCGGCGATCGACATGATTCAAACCCTCCACCGTCACGTGCCGGACGGCGAATGATTCCTTCGCCAACGGCCCAAGTTCACGCACGAGCATGAAGAGCCCGGCACATCCCGCAGCAAACAAACTCAGCAAGCCGACGGCATAGAGAGTCTTCGCCAACCGCCTGCCGAATCGCGCCAACCGGCCCTTGGCGGTTCGCCGTTCATCGCCGGATTCTTCCCCTGCACGGCGCGCATTCACCCGCGGCTCGCTACGCTTCGTCTGCTTCTTCTTCGTAAATGAGCTCGCCATCGCGATCATCATGCCTTCGCGTTGAACGGCTCACGTTCAGCGCGCGCCAAGGCGGATTGCAGAATCCGTTCGGTCAACGTTTCATAGGTCAGCCCCGCTCGCACAGCGGCCATCGGCAGGAGGCTGGTCTCCGTCATGCCGGGCACCGTATTGATCTCAAGGACATAGGGCTTTCCTTTAGGCGTAATCCTGAAATCGACTCGCGCCGCCCCTTCGCATCCCAGGACTCGATAGGTGCGGATGGCCAAGTCACGGATCCGGCGCGCGACTGCGGCTGCGAGCGGAGCCGGACAGAGATACTGCGTGCGGCCCTTTTGATACTTGGCGGAAAAATCATAGAATCCTTCCGGCGCCACGATCTCGACGGCCGGGAAGGCCTCGACGCGTCCGCCCGCCCCCGACACGACCCCCACCGTCACTTCATGACCGGGAATGTACGCCTCGACCATCGCCTCATTTTCATACCGATGCGCGAGCGCGAGCGCTTCATGCCATTGCGACGGTTTTCTGACGATGGTCACTCCGATGGTCGAACCTTGAGACGGAGGTTTGACCACCACGGGCCACTTGAGCTTCCCGGCACGTAAGACGCGCGCGCCGGAAGGTCGTGCGCCTCGCTCAACCACACTGCCGGCCGGCACCGGAATGTCATGCGCGGCCAGCAATGTCTTGGTGACAACCTTGTGCATCCCGATCGCGCTGGCGCGCACGCCCGATCCCGTGTAGGGAATGCGGAGCGATTCGAGAAACCCTTGAATCGACCCGTCTTCACCGCCTGGTCCATGCAACGCAAGGAACGCGATCTTCACTCGGTGGTCAAGCAAGTCTTTATAGAGCGACGGGCCCACGTCGAGCGTGACCGCGTCATAGCCCCGTCGCAGCAACGCCCGATACACCGCATCGCCTGTTCTGAGCGAAACGTCCCGCTCCGCCGATTGGCCTCCCATCAGGACGCCGATCCTGGCGCGGGTCAATGAGCCGGCATCAGTTTCGTTCCGGTTCATATGTCTCCCTCAGGCTTCCCCGACGACTTTCAGCTCAAGATCCAACGAGACACCGGTTTTTCGCCGGACTTCACGACGAACTTTCTTGATCAGGTCGAGCACGTCCGTCGCCCTGGCATGCCCCAGATTCACCATGAAATTGGCGTGCTTCTCCGAGACCTGCGCGTCCCCGACGCGCGCACCTTTCAGTCCGGCCGCCTCCACCAACCGGCCGGCGGAGTCGCGGGGAGGATTTCTAAAGACGCAGCCGGCGCTGGCCTGCGCCAACGGTTGAGTCTCCTTGCGATACTGTAAATAGTCCTTCACCGTTTTTTCGATCGAGGCCCGTACGCCGGCGCGCAATTGGAGCCGGACGCCGACGACGACGCCGCGTGGCAGCCGGGCATGGCGATATTCAAACTCAATGTCCGACGCGTCGATCTCGGCGACTTCTCCTTTCGGTGTCACCAAACGAACGGCTTGCACGGCATCCTTCATCTCGCCTAATCTCGTCCCCGCGTTCATTACGACGCAGCCGGCGACCGTTCCCGGGATGCCGGCGCCCCATTCCAGTCCGCTCAAACCGCGCCGAATCGCATACCCGATCAAGGTCGGCATCCCGACGCCGCCTTCCGCGTACAAGACATGCCCCGGCTCTTCCCGAATCACACGCAGTTTCGATAGACTCATGACCACACCGCGAATCCCACCGTCGCGGATGAGCAGATTCGTACCGCCGAGCACAAAAATGCGGACTCTATTGACGGTCGCTTGCCTGACCAGCAGAGCCACATCATCGATATCAACCGGTTCCACCAGCACATCCGCCGGGCCGCCGATTCGAAACGAGGTATATTTCTGAAGCGGCTCATGAAAGACACTTCTTCCCCGAACACCGGCCACCACTCGCCGAAGGGTTGCTGCAGAAACCGGTTGAGCGGCTTTGGTTGCAGCGTTTGACTCAGTCTTTCCCTCATGAGTCATTACGCCTGAGTCGGCAATCGATCTAGGATGCCGATGCCCGCTTTCCATATGTCACCCGCTCCCAACGTCAGGACCAGATCACCGGCTTTCAGTGCGGGCAAGACCTGCTCCGGCAAGGTCTCTTTGCGCGGAACATAGGTCACAGCCGCCTGTCCGGCACCACGCACGGCGTCCGCCAAGCTCTGACCCGAGACCCCCGGCAACGGCTGTTCTCCTGCCGCATAAATATCGGTCATGAACAGCAGGTCGGCCTGATCGAACGCATGGGCGAACTCATCGGCCAAATCCCTGGTGCGGCTGTACCGGTGCGGTTGGAACAGGACGACGAGCCGCCGGTCCCAGCCTTGTTTGGCGGCGGCCAGCGTGGCTCGGACCTCGGTCGGATGATGGCCGTAATCATCGACCACCATGATGCCGGCTTTTTCACCCCGCAGATGGAACCGGCGTTCAACGCCGCTGAAGGCGGCCAATCCCTTGCGAATCAGATCAACCGGCACGTCGAGCTCCAAGCCGATCGCGATCGCGATCAACGCATTCGACACATTGTGCACGCCCGGAATGGCCAGGCGAAACGGGCCCAGATTCCTTCCGCGGAAATGAGCGCGAAATTCAGATCCCCATTGCCGCAGACTGATGTCCGTCGCGCGAAAATCAACGGCGGTGCCCCCATGGTCCTGCAGCCCGTACGTGTGATACCGCTTAACCACGCGAGGCAGGAGCGCCCGCAACCGCTCGTCGTCCGCGCAGAGCACCGCGAGTCCGTAGAAGGGGACCTTGTTGATGAATTCGAGGAAACTGTCGTTCAGCCGATCCATCGTCCCATAGTGTTCGAGATGTTCGCGGTCGATGTTTGTCACGGCCACGATCGTCGGAGACAATCGCAGGAACGAGCCATCGCTTTCGTCCGCTTCGGCCACGAGAAGATCGCCGCGCCCCAGACGGGCATGGCTGCCGAGCGCATTCACCTTGCCGCCGATGACCATGGTCGGATCCAAACCTCCCTGAGCCAGTACATTGGCCACCATCGACGTCGTGGTCGTTTTTCCATGGGCCCCCGCGATGGCAACGCCGTATTTGAGCCGCATGAGCTCGGCCAGCATCTCGGCTCGAGGAATCACGGGAATCTGTTTCGCCTTGGCGGCGACCACCTCGGGATTGGCCGCGGACACCGCCGACGAAATCACCACCACCTGCGCCTCACCGATGTTGGATTCATGGTGACCAATCGCGATGCGGCCGCCGAGTTCCTCAAGCCGCCGGGTCGTCTCCGACGCGGCAAGGTCGGAGCCGCTGACTTTGTATCCCAAAGTCAGCAAGACCTCCGCGATCCCGCTCATACCCGACCCTCCGATTCCGACCAGATGAATGTGCTGTGTTTTTCTGAACATGGCGGTCCGCCTCAACTCATTGGCTCTGGGAAATGTTTGCGGAGCACGGCCGGGGCGCTCACGTTCGTGACGCTGAACTTCTCTCCGCTCATACCGCTCCAACACTCCTGTTGGTCTCATGACGCCTCCCCATTACGTCATAACATTCACGGACAATGACTTCTGCGGCATCACTCCGCCCGATGCCGGCGCTCTTTTCGCTCATGGCGCGAAGTCGCTCCGGTTCATTGAGAATGGCGGCCAGCGTGTCGGCCAACCGCAATCCGGTCAATTCCGCCTGAGGCAGCACCACGGCGGCGCCGGCCGACTCCATCACCGCGGCGTTGAGCGCCTGATGGTTGTAAATCGCGGTCGGCAGTGGAACAAGAATGGCGGGCTTCCCGCACACCGTGAGTTCTGCGACCGTCATCCCGCCGGCTCGTGCCACGATCAGATCCGCCGACTGCAACACGGCCGGCATGTCATACAGAAACGGCACGACCTCGGCCGGCAGGCCGGCCCGTCGATACGCCTCCGCCACTCGCTCAAAATCATGCGCACCGGTTTGATGCGTGACCCGCAGGCCACTGATGGCTTGCAATGCCGGCAACGCCTCAATCACCGCCGAATTAATCGCTTTCGCCCCTTGGCTGCCTCCAAAGATCAATACATGGCGTCCTCCGGACATGGCCCGCTGTACGTTGTCTGATCGTTGATCCAAGAAGGCCTGCCGTACGGGCATCCCTACGACCCGAACCGTCGCCTGTTTGAAATACTGTTTCGCTGATTCAAACGCCAAGAAGATTCGATGAGCGAGCGGCGCGACGACGGTATTGGCCAGGCCGGGATAAGCGTTCGGTTCCAGAATGACGCTCGGAATCCGGCGGAGGAACGCAGCCAGCAAGACAGTGGGGCTCGTATAGCCGCCGACTCCGATGACAAGGTCGGCCCGTCTGCGCTTAAGCACCCGCAACGATTGCCACAGGCTCACGGGAATAGCAGCCAATGCGCGTGCTCTCTCGAGGACATGCTTGCCCATCAGCGGCTTGGCCGAGATCAAATCCAGCTCGAACCCTTCATGGGACAATACGCTGGATTCAATGCCGCGCGCGGTGCCGACGAATACGATATGGGTCGCGTGATCCCGGCGCAGGAATTCCCGTGCTACCGCAATCGCGGGATACAGATGTCCCCCGGTTCCGCCCGCGGCAATCACCACGTTCATGCGCCTCCCTTCGCCTGCGCCCGTCCACTTTTCGCTCCGCCGCTTTCGCGACCTCCATGGCGATCCCGGGAAATGCTCAACAGGATGCCGACCGCCAAGAGACTGGCCACGAGTGACGACCCTCCGTAACTGATAAACGGCAAGGTCAAGCCTTTGGTGGGAAGCAAGCCGGTGACCACGCCGGCATTGACCAGCGCCTGTACTCCGATCAGCAGCGTGATGCCCATGCCGAGATAGCGCCCGAACGGCCCCCTCGCCCGGTTCGCCACTTGAACGCCCTTGGCCACGAACAATGCGAACAACAACACGATCAAGACGGTCCCGATCAAGCCCAATTCCTCGCCGATGAGCGCCAGCACAAAATCGGTGTGCGCCTCCGGCAAGAAGAACAGCTTCTGCTTCCCTTCGCCGAGGCCGACCCCGAACAGTCCCCCGCTGCCGAACGCCAGAAAGGATTGTGTAATCTGGAAACCCGCATCGGCGGCGTCTTTCCAGGGCGAAAGAAACGTCATCAATCGCTGGCGCCGATAGCTGGACCGCAAGATCAACATCAACACCAGCGGGAGCGCGCAGAGGCCCAGCGTGGCGAGGTGCTGGATCTTCGCCCCGCCGAGGAACAACAGGGTCACCATGACCAACCCCATGACGACGACGGTGCCCAGATCCGGCTCCATCAACACCAAGCCGCTCAACAAACCGACCACGATGACCGGCGGCAACAGCCCTCTGGTGAACTGCGTGATCTTCTCGTTCTTCTTCGTCAAATAGGCGGATAAATAAATTACCGACACGACCTTCACCAATTCGGCCGGCTGCACATGAATCGAACCGACCTGAAGCCATCGCCTCGCTCCTTTGGCCACGACCCCTAGAGAAGGAACAAGAACCAAGGCAAGAAGCACGACGTTCAAGGCCAGCATCGGCACGGCGAGCTTGCGCCACACCGTATAATCGATGCGCGATGCCACATGCATGAGGACCAAGCCGACGACCATCCAGGCCATCTGGCGCTTGAGGTAGTACCATGGATCGTGAAAACGATTGCCCGCCACGACCGCGCTCGCGCTGAATACCATGACCAAACCCACGAGCGAAAGGATAAGGGTCACCGCCAGGAGCGTCGGGTCCATCGCCACTCGCTTCGCCGACCGTTGTCCCGATGCGGACCATGGCAATGTCAGCGTCCCGACCGCTTTCTGCGCCATTTTTCAGCTGTCACTCCTCCGAGGCCCCGGGTCGCCGGAGCGATCATGCCGGCAGCCCATGCACCAATGCCTTGAATTGTCGTCCGCGGTCCTGATAGTCGGCGAACATGTCGAAGCTGGCACAGGCCGGCGAGAGCAGCACCACGTCACCCGGCTGGGCCTCCCCCGCGGCCAGTTCCACCGCTTCGCGAAGCGTCGCAGCGTGACGGACCTGATCAAATGGACCGACGGCGGACTGGATACGCGGCGCCGCTTCACCGATCAGTATCAGGCGTTTCACACGTTTGCGAATCGCCTCTTCCAACCGCGCGAAATCCCCGCCTTTGTCACGGCCGCCGGCGATCAACCAAATCGGCTGTTCGATACCCTCCAAGGCCTTCAGCGTGGCATCCACGTTGGTTCCCTTGGAATCGTTCACATACCGAACACCCCGGCGATCGCGGACGACTTCCAGCGCGTGTTCGAGACCCGGAAAAGAACACAACACCCGGCGGATGGCCTCCAAAGGGCATCCGCAGAGCAACGCATAGGTCACGGCCGCCATGACATTATCCACATTATGCAAACCGATCAGCCGCATATCGCTTCTTCGGCAGATCTCCTCCAGCTTGCCGGTGACGGTCGAGACGATCCGATCGCCGGCAAGATAGGTCTCTCTGTCCACCATTCCGGCAGCGCTCGGCCGGCGGCGGAATCCCAACACGTTGGCTTGAATGTCGGGACGCAATCGTGCCACCCGTTCATCGTCCAAATTTAAAACCGCATAATCCCCGGCCACTTGGTTCTCGAAGATCCTGGCTTTCGCGGCCACATAGTCTTCGACTGAGCGGTAGCGATCCATATGGTCAAGCGTCACATTGAGAATCGCGGCCACCCAGGGATGAAAGCTTTCGATCGTCTCCAGTTGGAAGCTGGACACTTCCACAACCAGAAAATCATAGGGATTCCTTGGAGACCCGCTCTCTGCATCGGGCTGTTGAGCACGATAGATCGCCAATGCGGCTTCGCTGATCGCCGTGCCGAGATTGCCTCCGACAAAGGCCGACTTCCCCGCTTCCTTGAGAAAGAGCCCGATCAGCGTGACCGTCGTGCTCTTTCCGTTCGTACCGGTGACGGCCAGAATCGGTGCATTCAGAAACTGCGAGGCCAATTCCAATTCGCCGATCACTTTGACGCCGCGTTTTCGAGCCTCTTCCAGCGCCTCCAATCCGGATGGGACACCAGGGCTGATCACGATCACATCGGCGCCCTCGAGCGCGGAGTCATAGCCGGATCCCAATGCCGTCCGTATACGGTCCTGATTCAATTGCGACAGCACGCCGCCGAGTTCCGACGATTCCTTGCGGTCCGCCACGGTGACATGAGCGCCGGCGGCGTCCAGCAATCGCGCGGCGGCGGCGCCGCTCCTGGCGAGGCCCACGACGACAACGTTGACGTCCTTGTAATTCACGAGATCATTACCGGAGTTTCAACGTGCTCAAACTCAACAAGGCCAGCAGAATCGCGATAATCCAGAGGCGGACCACTACCTTCGGTTCCTCCCATCCCTTCATCTCGAAATGATGATGAATGGGCGCCATGAGAAAAATGCGCTTTCCACGGGACTTAAACGAAATGACTTGAAAAATGACCGACACCGCTTCGATCACGAACACGCCGCCGACGAGCAGCAGCAGCAATTCATGTTTGCTGATGACCGCCACGGTTCCCAAGGCCGCGCCCAAGGGAAGAGAACCCACGTCTCCCATGAACACGGAAGCCGGGTAGGTATTGAACCAGAGAAACCCGAGGCTCGATCCCAGAATCGCCCCCGTAAAAATGGCAATTTCCCCCGCGCCCTCGATATACGGAATGAGCAGATATTCGGCCATCACTTTATTGCCCGTCACGTATGCAACGATCGTATAAGCAAGCGACGCGATCATGACCGGCCCGATCGCCAAGCCGTCGAGCCCGTCGGTGAGATTGACCGCGTTGGAGCTGCCGACAATGACCAAGATCGCGAAGACGATGTAAAACATCCCCAGATCGGGAGTGAAATGTTTGAAGAACGGCACGCTGAGCTTCGTGGTATAACTCGGCAACATGTACAACAAAAGCCCGATTGCCAGCGCGACGGAAATCTGGCCGAGAAACTTTTGGGTGGCCGACAAGCCTTTCGATTGCGCCTTGATGAATTTCAGATAGTCGTCGGCGAATCCCACCGCGCCGAATCCTACCGTCGCCAGCACGACCAACCAGACATACCGGTTCGTTAAATCCGCCCAGAGCAGAGTGGAGAGCACGACGGCGAAAATAATCAGGATGCCTCCCATCGTGGGAGTCCCGCTCTTGGCCAAATGACGCTTGGGGCCGTCGTCCCGGATCTGCTGCCCCAATTTGATTTCCTGCAGTTTCCGGATCACCCAGGGAGCCAGCGCAAAGGCGATGAGAAATGCGGTGACGGCGGCGTAGATAATCCGGAAGCTTTGATACCGGAAGACGTTCAGAAACGAAAATTGCGTGTGCAGCGGATAGAGCCAATT
The DNA here is from genome assembly GCA_040981125.1 of Nitrospira sp. Lineage (GTDB taxonomy): Bacteria > Nitrospirota > Nitrospiria > Nitrospirales > Nitrospiraceae > DASSBQ01. The sequence continues at coordinate 350,321 of JANRMQ010000004.1, read as the reverse complement.
GTATAGCATCCGATACTTCAGGCTTGGTTCGATCGACGAACGAATCGAATCGTCATGCCGTCCTTTGCTATGAGGCTTTCGCCACCCGCCGCATGCCGGTGAGGGCCTCGACGACCTGCTCCATGCGCATGCCTCTCGACGCTTTCACCAAGACCACGTCTCCTTGCCGGACCATGGCCTTGAGAGTGTCCCCGGCTGCGGCGGCGTCCGGAACTTCGATGATCCGGTCGGCAGCCATCCCGGCCGAGCGTGCGCCCTGCGCCAACTCGCGCCCGAGCACGCCGCAACTGATTAATTGCGTAACGCCTTGTTCCGCCAACAACACTCCGACCGTGCGATGCAACTGCTTCGCATCAGAGCCCAATTCAAGCATATCGCCCAACACGGCAATCGTGCGCTTTCCCGATCCCAGCTGAGCCAAAAGCCGGATGGCGGCCTGCATGGAGGCAGGATTGGCATTGTAGCAATCATTGATGACCCGCAACCCATGGCATCGAAGAATTTGAGACCGCATGGCCGCCGGCCGGAACCGTCCCAATCCCTCCGCGATCGCTGCCCCTGGCACCCCCAAGACGTAACCCACCGCCGCAGCAGCCAATGCGTTTTGTATATTATGGTGCCCATGGGTCTTCAGTCGGATCGTGATCGGGCGCGCCCTCCCGGGAAGAATCAATCCGAAGGTTGCGCCGTCGTTGTTTCCGTCACGGCTCAGGGCGGCCCGCACATCGGCCTTCGGCGACAGGCCGAACGATACGACGCGGCATTGCGCCCTGGCAGCCAGATAATCGAAATACTGATCGTCCGCATTTAGGACAACGGCTCCGTCGAGAGGAAGCTTATCCAGTAGCTCCGCCTTCGCCTGCGCGGAACCCTCCATGCTTCCGAAAAATTCCAGATGGTCGGGCCCGATATTCGTAATGATGCCGACGGTCGGCCTGGCGATCTCGCACAACCTGGTCGTCTGCCCTTCCTGGTCCACGCCCATTTCGATGACTGCCGCCTCATGGCGGGGCGTCAGTAAGAAGAGCGTGTGCGGCACACCGATACGATTATTCAGATTGCCTTCGGTCTTCAATGTCCGCCAGCGGCGGGCCAATACGGCGGCGACCATTTCTTTTGTCGTGGTTTTTCCGTTGCTGCCGGTGATTGCGACCACCGGTATGGCAAACCTCGACCGATGATGCGCGGCCAATTGCTGATAGGCGACCAGCGTATCCTTGACGCCGATCAAGACCGGCTCGCCCATTCGTTTCTTTGGCAACGACGGCAGCTGATAGTCCTCCTGTACGATGACTCCCGCCGCTCCCTTGGCCAGGACCGTCTCCACAAAAGCATGGCCGTCGAACCGATCGCCGGCGAAGGCCACGAACAGATCACCGGTCCGCACGAGTCTGGAATCGGACACCACGCGCCGGACCTTTCGCTTCAAGCTCGGCGCCGGCCGACCCGATATCAGCTTGCCGCTGAGGACTTCCAGGATTTCCTCGATCGTGAAGAGAGACATGGATCAGCCTAAGCCTGCGGCGATTAGACGGATAACCCCAAATTGCGAATCGCCTCGCGGGCGACCTCTCGATCGTCGAAGTGGAATTTCTTGGTCCCGATAATCTGATAGTCCTCGTGGCCCTTCCCGGCAATCAGCACAATATCTCCAAGTCGAGCCTCTCGGATCGCGCGTTCGATCGCGAGACGCCGATCGGCCACCAACACATAGTCCACCTCAGGCCGCTCCTTCAACGTCTCCTTCACGCCCACTTCCACCTCTGCCAGGATGCCGGCCGGATCTTCGGTCCGCGGATTATCCGACGTGAGTATGACGACGTCGCTGAAACGGACTGCGACCCGCCCCATCTTTGGACGTTTTGTCCGATCCCTGTCGCCGCCGCATCCGAACACGGTAATAATCCGCCCTGTCCGCAGAGCTTGGGCTGCCGTCAATAAACGAGCCAACGCATCATCTGTGTGGGCATAGTCCACCACCACGGCAAAATCCTGACCTTCTTCAACCCGCTCGAATCGACCCGGAACATTCGCCACGTCGGCAATCCCCGCCTGGATTTGCTCGAGCGCCATGCCTTCATGCAGGACGACGCCGATGGCGGCAAGGAGATTGTAGACATTATGTTCGCCCACCAAATTGCTTTTGACGACAATCGACCCTTTTGGAGTGCTGAGTCGAAATGTCGTTCCCCCCGGCGTCAAATTCACGTCATGCGCCTGTAGGTCCGCCTCCCTCTGAATTCCATAGGTCCAGACCGGGACTGAGCACGCGGCCCGCACTGCGTCGCCCCGCGGATCATCCAGGTTGACAATGGCGCGTTTCTCGCCCGCCTTCCTTCCCTCCCGACCGAGACTACTAAAAAGGCGCAGCTTCGCGCGAAAATATTCATCCATCGTCCCATGAAAATCGAGATGATCCTGAGTGAGGTTCGTAAAAACCGCCACGTCGAATTCCGCGCCGGCCGTGCGATCCAATGCCAATGCGTGGGAGGAAACTTCCATGACGACTCCGTCCAATCCCGCCCGCACCATTCGAGCGAAGAGACCTTGAAGTTCTATCGCCCCCGGCGTGGTATGAGAGGCGGGGATGATCTCATCGCCGATGAGATAGGCCACCGTCCCAATCAGGCCGACTCGGCGGCCACAAGACTGCAATAGACTCTTGCAGACATAGGTCGTCGTGGTTTTGCCGTTCGTTCCCGTGACACCGACCACACGAAGCTGGGCGGTGGGATCACCGTGAAACCGACTGCCCAAGAGACCAAGCGCCCGCCGCGAATCCTTCACCCGTATGGTCGGCAGAAGAGGGGACCCGCCCTGCTGGATTACGACCGCGCCGGCCCCCTGCTTGACGGCCGCGCCGAGATAATCATGTCCGTCTGCTCGCTCCCCCTTCACCGCGACGAACAACGTACCTGGTTCGACGGCCCTGGAATCATCGGTCACGCCTGTAATGACGACTCGCTGGTCGCCGCGTCGCTCCATCACCTCCAACCGGCTTTCAAGAGGACTTACCAATTCATCAAGCGTCATGCATCACAACGTCGGATCTGCGAGAGCCACCCTCACCGGTTCCTCCGCCGGTATCCCGAGATAATTCAATACTTGCTCTCCCACCCTTCGAAAAACCGGAGCCGCCACCACTCCTCCCCACCCCTCGCCGTGCGGTTCATCAATGGCGACGATCATCGCCAACTGAGGATCCTCGGCCGGAACAAAACCCACGAAGGATCCCACCAGTAGAGTGGACGAATACGCCCCCGTTCGAGGATCGATTTTTTGTGCGGTACCGGTCTTTCCCGCCACCTGATATCCGGGGATAGCCGCCTTGCCGCCCGTTCCACTGGTCACCACTCCTTCCATGATATGAGTCAGCGTCCGGGCCGTATCCGTCGAGATGACGCGACGGCGGACTTGCGGTTTGGTTTGCGCAATCGGCAAATTCTGCGCGTTTCGAATTTCCGACATCACGTAAGGTTTCATGAGAAGGCCGCCATTGGCGATGGCTCCGATCGCCGTTACCATTTGCAGCGGTGTCACGCCGATTTCCTGCCCCATCGAGATAGAGGCCACGGACCGCCGCCCCCATTCGCGAGGACTTCGCAATAAGCCCGAGGCTTCGCCCGGCAAATCAATATCGCTCTTATCGCCAAATCCGAATTCTTTCAAATAATCATAGAGACGCCAGTCACCCAGGGTCATACCGACTTTGGCCGCCCCGATGTTGCTGGACCGTTGGATCATCTGGGCAAACGTCATCCAACCGGATTTCTCATGATCATGGATGATGGTGTTGGACACCGCCATTTGCCCATGCTCGCCAAAGATCATCGAGCCGGGGGTCATTACCTTCTCTTCCAAGGCCGCTGCCGCCAGGACTACCTTCATAGTCGATCCCGGTTCATAGGAGTCGGTGAGGGCTCGATTGCGCCATCGATCCGGGCTCAGCGCGCCGACGGCGTTCGGATCGAATCGCGGACTGACGGCCATCGCAAGGATGGCCCCGGTCTTGGGATTGGTCACGACAATAGTTCCGGACTTCGCGTTGCTGCGGTTGACCGCCTCGTCAAGCTCTTTTTCAGCAATGTATTGAATGACCTCGTCAATGGTAAGAACCAGACTATGTCCTCCAACCACACCCTTTTCATTCAGTCCTTTTGGGAATACCGCCCGTCCAAGGGCGTCTCGCTGGAGAACCACCACCCGCTTCTCTCCGCGAAGGAAGGCCTCATATTTCAGCTCGACTCCTTCCAGCCCCCGGTCATCCATTCCCGCGAAACCCAGAACATGGGACAGCAGCGGCCCTTTCGGATAAAATCTTCTTCCTTCCATGACCACGCCGACACCGTCCAGCGTGAGACGCTCCAATCTGCGCCCCTGCTCCGGCTCCAATTTGCGCGCCAACCAGACAAAGTGCTTTTCCTGCCGAAGTTTCTTTTCCAATTCACCGGCTCGAACATGTAGGATCGGGGAGAGATGTCTTGCCGTTTGACCGGGATTGCCGAGTGAGCTGGGTACACCGAATACCGACGGCACATCCATATTCATAGCCAATACTTTCCCGTGGCGATCGTAGATGGTCCCCCTGGCTCCCTCAAATGAAACGCTCTTCTGATGCTGACGGTCAGCCTTGACGGTCAACTCGGCCGCCTGGAGCACCTGCAGAGTCACGAGTCTGATTAGCACAAACACAAAAGCAATGACCAACCCGGCCGACACAACCATCCGACGCCCGCGGGACGGCATTCCTGCCACTACTTGCTCCTCCTGGCAGGAACATTCTTGGCAAGCCGCACTTCACCCTCTTCGGGATCTTGATGTGGAACTACAGGTGACTCCGGCTCCAGATGGACAAGAATGATCTGACCTTTCTCCGGAAGCACCATGCTCAATTTTTCGGAGGCGGCTCTCGCTATCCGCTCGGGAGAAGTCAAGGACGACAGTTTGACACGCAATTCATCCCGCTCGCGCTCCAGCAAGACTTTTTGGGACTTCAATCGCTCGATATGATATCCCAATCGAACGACATCCACTCGCTCCCAAACAAACAGGAGGGTCATTGAAAGCACAATGGTAAAGACGATGCCTTTCATGACACAAGCTCCCCGGTGAGACGTTCCCCGACGCGCAACTTTGCGCTTCGTGCTCGTGGATTGAGGCGGCGCTCCGCTTCCGTGGCCATAACTGGTTTTTTCGTAAGGCTCTTAAATGCAGCGTGCGGAGCTTGAGTAAGAGCGCGCAGCGTGTTCTTCACAATGCGATCTTCAAGTGAATGGAAGGAGATCGCGCACAGTCGGCCCTCCGGGGCCAGTGCTTCCGCCGCTTGCACCAAAGCAGGTTTCAACATGTCCAACTCCTGATTCACCGCAATTCGAAACGCTTGAAACGTTCGCGTCGCGCAATGAATGCGCCCGTATCTGTAGGAAGATGGAACTGCTTGCTTGACGAGTGCGGTCAACTGCCCGGTGGTTTCTATCGGCCGGCTCAAGCGTTCCCGTGCAATGACACGTGCGATTCGCCTGGCATAACGTTCCTCGCCGAATTCATAAATGAGGTCGGCAATTTCTCCCTCCGACAATTCACGAATCAGATCGGACGCCGTCCGTCCGGTGCTTTGATCCATCCGCATATCGAGGGGACCGTCAGCTAGAAAACTGAACCCCCTGTCGGCGCTGTCCAGCTGTGGAGAGGACACTCCGAAGTCAAACACCACGCCATCGACAGTGGAAAACCCAAAGAATTTCAGATGCGATGTGAGGTCGGCGAAGTTGCCTTTTCTGAGGTAAACCCGTTGCCCAAATTGCCGAAGATTATTCTTAGCTGCATCAAGAGCTTCCTGATCGCGATCGATTCCTATCAGGACGCCGTCCGGTCCCGACAGCTCAAGAATTCGCGACGCTAGGCCGGCGTAACCCACCGTACAATCCATATAGACTCCACCAGGCCTGGAACGGAGCCAGAAAAGCGTTTCTTCAAGGAGCACCGGGATATGCATGGTGGAGAATTCAAAGTCGATTCCATTTTCACCCACTTTTCCCCACTTCAGAGCCGGAGTATACACTCAACCGAAAACTAGTCAACAGGTTTTTCGACGTATTTTCAAGAATATTGTTCCTTACGTGGAAGTGTTAGGCCCACACAACCAGGTCCGACGATTACTAGTATTTCGTTCGTCGAGAGGGTTCCGGGTGATAGCAAACGGATGGGGGAGAAACCGAAGTTTTAGCTGAAGCAGCGGGACTGCGGTCAATCTCGCAAACGCTGTGCTTAATGGGCAGGGTTACGGATAAAGTCTGTACAGCATCCGTGGGAACGGAATCGTTTCACGAACATGTTCCAGCCCGCATATCCATGCCACGGCACGCTCTATTCCCATGCCGAAGCCGGCGTGAGGGACCGAGCCGTAGCGGCGCAAATCGAGATACCATTTAAACGCTTCTTCCGGAAGATGGTGCTCCAAAATCCGGGCGTATAACTTGTCGTATTCGTGAATGCGCTGGCCTCCGCCGATGATCTCGCCATACCCTTCCGGCGCCAAGATGTCCATACAGAGAGCCAGATCCGGTCGATCAGGATCGTTTTGCATGTAGAAAGCCTTCATGGACGCGGGATATCGGTGTACGATGACAGGACGGTCAAACTCATTCGATAAAATAGTTTCTTCGTCTCCACCAAAATCATCGCCGAGCTTAGTAGAATTGCCTTTCCGTTGAAGAAGCGCAACGCCATCCTCATATGTCATTCTTGGAAAGGGCGCGCGAATACGTTCTAACTTCGACACGTCCCGCTCCAACACCTGCAGTTCGGCTCGCCTTGATGCCACAACCCGCTCCACAATGTAAATCAGAAATTCCTCGGCCAAAGTCATCATATCCGCTAACTCGGCAAAGGCGACTTCCGGCTCGACCATCCAAAATTCCATCAGATGACGGCGCGTCTTCGATTTTTCGGCCCGGAACGTCGGACCGAAGCAATACACTTTCCCGAACGCCGCCGCGGTGGCCTCACTATACAACTGTCCACTTTGCGTCAAGTACGCGGTCTCATCGAAGTATTGTGTCTGAAACAACGTCGTCGTGCCTTCGCACGCATTCGGCGTGAAAATAGGCGCATCGACCAGCACAAATCCCCGATCGTCAAAAAAATTGCGGCAGGCGCGGATGATTTCATGGCGGATTCGAAGCACCGCATGTTGCCGGCTGGATCGAAGCCACAGGTGCCGATGTTCCATGAGAAATCCCGTCCCGTGCTCCTTGGGTTGGATCGGAAACGGGTCGGCGAGTTGCACGATCTCGACCTGCTTGACATCCAATTCACATCCGCCCGGCGCGCGGACGTCCGCTCTCACCATACCGGTGACAATGCAGGACGATTCCTGGGTCAATTGTCCTGACAAGGCAAACTGCTCCTCCCCAACCACGCTCTTATTCACTACGGCCTGCAATTCGCCTGTGCCGTCGCGCAGGATCAAAAAGTGTAACTTGCCTTTATCCCGGCGACTCCGTAACCATCCTCGAACGGTCACGTCCTCGCCAATATGCCGTGCGGCGTTTTCGATATAGATATGCGGCATCACGTTCACCTCACTGCGAGCCTTTCGACATGAGCGACGCAGCCTACCGCGTTAGCAACGGGCTTGCAAGGCGGCTTTCGCGTCTTCGATTGACAATCAGAAATTGTAAGGGAAGAATCATCGATATGCGATCACAACCGACTCGTTTCCTCGCCGGCGTTCAGCTTCTCCTGGTCATGATGATCGGGTGCTGTGGATATATCTCGCCTTCAGTGGGACTAGCAGCACCTCCTCTGGAATATTGTGGAGATCGGACGGCGGATCAACAGTTGGGAGCGGCGTCGCACCCGGAGCGCAGCCACAACGGTCGTCCTGACGCCGGCTGTACGCCATTAATTGACGACACGCCCCTCGATGAATCAAAACCCACCAACGCCTTAAAGGCAAGCCGACCCTCACGTGAAATGAAGATTGACAATCTCCAACGCGAAGTCTCCGACTTTTTGCGCGAATACCGGCAGTTTCTCGATTGCTGCAAGACCGATCCGGCGGAATTGGAACGAGTCGAAGAACTTGGCGACCAAGTCGGCGAGTTGCTCCGCCTGGCGCAAACCGAGTTGTTCAGCGAACAGATGAAGCTGCGGGGCATGACGCTGAAAGAAATGATTCCTCCCGTCGCGCGCGCAAGGCATGATCTGTCGGTGTTGCGTAAGCAACTGGAGGGACTCGGCGCGTTGATGGAAAAACGAGATGCCGCCGGGTACGAGGAAGCGGGACGGGAAACGTTGTCTATCCGAGAGACCGAAGAAACGCTGCGGAATCGACTGCGCCCCTACGATCTTCCGGGCGGAGCCAAAACCGGGATCGAAATCGGCGCCACTCCTTCGGCGGGCAAAGCCATTGGGAGAACGCCGGCCAGCGGTACGGCAATCGGAGCAGAGGGGCTCACCGGTCCGAGCATCGGTGTGAATCCCAAAACCGGCAGAGAAATCGGCGCGACCGGATCAACGGGCTTTGAGATCGGCGCCACCGGCCGCGCGGGTCCGGACATCGGCGAATCGACGCTCAACCGCGCCACCTCATCATCCGTCGACTCGACATTGCCTCAATCCACAATCGGATCATCCTTGCAGGATTCCACTATCGGGTCGAACATCGGAAAATCGACGACCAGTTCCTCGCTTCCGGATTCATCAGTGGGCTCCTCCCTTGGCGGCTCATCGATCGGCTCCTCGCTTCAGAACCGCGGCACCGGCCCGCAATAACCGGTGTTCGATTCCAGGCGCCTTCATCTCTCCGAACACCTGTTGTCAATTACTCGACGACTTGATAGGCGGCATCTTTTCCCACAGCTCGCCATGATTGCCACTGCGATACAACCCGCTCCCATTTGTTCCGGCATACCAGACCGCAGCATCGGACGGACTCTGCGCCAACGACCGTATGTTTTTTGTGGCCAGTCCTTCATTCAGAAACTTCCACGTTCCGCCGCCATCCTCACTGCGGGAAATCCCTTCCCTGCCGGCCAAATAGATGACGCCCCTGCGGGTCCGGTCGAGCACCATCGTAATGATCATCTGATCATGCAACGACTCACCGATTCGCTGCCATGACTTCGCCGTATCCACCGATTTATACAGTCCGCTCAACGTCGCGGCATACACCGTGTCCGGCTCAAACGCGTCTACCTGCACCGCGGTGACGTTCAATGCCCGAGATGATTTGACCATTTCGGGCGCCACTAAGCCGGTATTGGCTTTTTCCCAATGTCCGGCTCGATCAACCGATCGGTACACGCCGCCGCTGGTGCCGGCATACAATATCGCCGGCCGAGTCGGGTCCAGACCAAGCGTGATCACCATCAAGACCTCCTTCATGCCCTCCATCCGCTTCACCCAGCTGTCTCCGCCGTTGGTGGATTCGAATACTCCCATCGTGGTCGCGGCGAACAGATGCGTGTTTTGATCCGGATCGAACACGAACTGATTGACGACCGACGAAATGGTGGCATCATCCAGACCCGCCCGCTGAGAAACCCATCGCTGCCCCCCGTCATAGCTCTTGTACACGGCGTCACCCTTTGTACCGGCATAAATCGTGGCCGGATAGGCCGGATCAACCGCCATTGAAATAACGCGCGAATGGCTCATGCCTTTAGAAAGATTCGTCCATGTACGGCCGCCGTCGCGCGTTTTATAGATATAGTCGTTTGTGGCGATATAGAGAATGTCCGGATTCTTCGGATGGAGTTCAATGACGACGATTGGATCACTGCCATTGCAGCCGGCAAGAGCAGCCAAGAGGACAAAGAGGAAACGATTAACCCGATTTCGCATGACGGCATTTTAATACGGTTCACACGGAACCGAGCAACCGAGACCAACCTGGGAAGCCGCAGGGAACAGAGCGGCGAGCCGTATCAGAAACTGCTTCACCATCCCGATTAGCGATAATTCGTGAACTGCAAGTCGATTCCGAAGTCCTTTCCCTTTAGAAACGCGATCGCCTGTTGGAGCTCGTCCTTGCTCTTACTCACGACCCGCAGCTGCTCCCCTTGAATTTGTGCCTGGACCTTGAGTTTGGAATCCCGCACCTGCTTGGCGATGTCTTTTGCCTTTTCGGACGAGATACCGCTTTGAATCTTGACGACCTGTCGAACGGTGCCCCCTAAAGCTTCCTCCACTTGGCCATAGTTCAGCGCTTTCAGCGACACCTGGCGCTTCACACACTTGTTCTTGATGATCTCATTCACGGCATTGAGCTTATAGTCATCGTCCGACAGCACGATCAATTCCTTCTCTTTCTCCTTGAGCGTAATCTCGGTCTTTGAGTCCTTGAAGTCGAACCGCTGCTTGATCTCTTTGGTCGCCTGATCCACCACATTCTTCATTTCCTGCATGTTGACTTCGGATACAACATCAAACGAAAACTGGTCAGCCATTGAAGCCTCCTCCAACTTTACACGTGTCCCTCCTCGAGGGGATGTTCAAAAGGATATCCAGCAAGGACGCAGCAAGGTGCGCGGCGCGAAGAATAATGAGCGCCAGGCAACCTCCTGTTAGCAACAACCTCCGCCCGGCAGGTGAAAACCATCCTGAGCATTCAGCGTCGTTTGCACCCGGCCTGCCGACCCGCCTCCGGCCGTGGCCATGACCTCACTGCTTGTGAACGGCCGTTTCAAGACAACATAGCCGTACCATTTCATCATACTATCACCCAAAACAATGGTTCCGAGCAGGGCGACCAACCCGACAAGCACGGCATCGAGGTATAACACGAAGGCTTGACTCGTCACGGTCAGGGCCGAGGCTTTGCTTATGAACATTCCGAACATCTCATAAGAACCGGTCAGCGTAATCGCCGCCACGAAAACCATCGGCAGAGCGGTGACCCAAAGATATTGAGACTTCCACATCTTGATCAAGACCGTCGTTGCAATGCAGAGCGCCAGCGTTCCGAGCAATTGGTTGGCTGCCCCGAACATCGGCCAGATCGTCGAGATGCTGCCCGTCCCGATCAGATACCCCCAGGCTCCCACCACCAGACCGCTGCTTACCAGCACGCCCGGCCACCAGTTCATGCGGCGAAACGGCGCATACATCCGGCCGGCCATCTCCTGAATCAGATATCGAGCCACGCGAGTGCCCGTATCGATCGTCGTCAAAATGAACAGCGCCTCGAACACCAACGCAAATTGGTACCAATAGGCCATCAACCCGGCCATGCCGGGCAACGCGGCAAAGATCGACGCCATTCCGACCGCGAGCGAGACGGCTCCGCCCGGCCGGCCCGCGACATCAGTCTCCACCAATCGAGACAATTCCTCGATGCGCGCCGGTGCAAATCCCATCGAAGCCAACACATCCGACGACAAGGTCGTATTGATCGCCAGATAGTCCCCCGGCACAAGGACCGACGCCGCAATCAAGGCCATCACGCCCACAAAACTTTCCAGCAACATGGCCCCATATCCGACCGTCGCTTCGCTCTCCCGCTCAATCATCTTCGGCGTCGTGCCGGACGATACGAGCGAATGGAAGCCGGACACGGCCCCGCAGGCGATCGTAATAAATAGGAAGGGGAACAGCGTCCCAGGAATAATAGGTCCGCCGCCGGCGGCAAAGGTCGTCACGCGCGGCATCTCAATAGTCGGCGCCATGAGGATTACGCCGACCCCCAACAGGAACACCACCCCGAGCTTCATAAAGGTCGAGAGATAACCGCGCGGCACAAGCAGCATCCATCCGGGAAGGACCGAGGCCAAAAACCCATAACCGGCCAAGAGCCACACCAAAGTCGGCCGATCATACTCAAACCACCCGGCTATGGAAGATTGCGCGACGACCCGGCCGAACAGAACCGCCGCAACCAATAGCGCCACACCGAGAAACGACACTTCCGCAATCTGACCGGGGCGAAACCGTTGCAGGTAAAAACCCATGATGAAGCCGATGGGAATCGTCATCGCGATCGTGAAGGTTCCCCAGGCGTTCCGGTAGAGGGCGTTGACCACGGCAAAGCCGAGACCGGCCAATGCCACGACCACGATGAATAATACCGCCACGGCGGTGGCTGTCCCGGTTACCGAGCCGAGTTCGCTCTGCGCAATCTCCGGCAACGAGCGCCCGTTCCGTCTCATCGAGGCGACCAGGATAATAAAATCCTGCACTGCCCCCGCCAACACCGCTCCAATTACCAGCCACAAAAATCCGGGCAAAAAGCCGAACTGAGCGGCCAACACCGGCCCCAGCAATGGACCGGCGCCGGCGATTGCCGCAAAGTGATGGCCGAACAACACGGCCTTGTTGGTGGGATGATAGTTGACGCCGTCATTCAATCGAACGGCGGGCGTGACACGCCGGTCATCTAATTCAACGACGCGCCGGGCTATCCAGCGGGCATAAAAACGAAACGCCAGCACATAGATGCAGGCCGCGGCCACCACCAGCCACAAACCGTTTACCTTTTCATCGGGATTGATCAGGCCGGTGACGAACGCCAATGCGACGGCGCCGAGGATTGCGAGAAGCGCCCAGATCAGTGCTGAGGCCAATTGCATGCGGGGCATCCTATCATAAAGACGAACGGGCGGACGCAAATTTGGGTCGTGCGCTGTCGGCGAACTCGAGGTGGCATGATAACTGATGACCATCGGACATTAGGTTATGCGCCTGTGTCGTCGATCATGGCGGGGCCAAGGTCATGATCGGCAATCCGTCCTCGACTTTCCCGCGAAGGAAGGTCGATCAGAGTCAATGCGATCACCGACGCCCGCTGCGAGACGTGATTCCTGAGTAGGGCAACCATCGGATGATGCCGCTTCCGGCGCTATGACGGTGTGATACACTGGGCGCGGTTCGATCACGCCGGATCCAAATGACATCGCCTTCCATGAACACCCGTCCAGACATGCCGCTGCTCTTTGGACCGTACGGCAAACGCGCTCTGATTCACGCCGATACGCTGGCTATGTACGACGCAAACGCTTGCTGGTTTCACATGTTCGACGCCGGCGCTTTTGAGATATGCGCGCGGCATAGGCTGGCCGCTTGCGTTGAGTTCAAAACCTTCCGCGCAGATTTCGACCGCCACCCGGAGCTGATCCCGATCGGCATCGACGGCAAGCCGATCCGCTATGGCCGGCTGGTCCAAGGCGTCTGCCTCTCACAGCAGGATTTTCGTGAGCAGATCGAGACGGACCTGCGCACGGGTGTACGAGACTACAAACCCACCGGCATTTGGCTTGACTATTTAACCTATGCAGGCTGGTTTGAGACCCCTGACCCCGATCTGCAGCAGAGCTGTTTCTGCACCGCCTGTATCGCGACGTTCTGCGAACAAACCGGCGTCGATGCCAACACACCGGCCGAGATCCTGACCAGCCACGCCGACGCCTGGACTCGGCACAAGTGCGGGCAAGTCGCGCACTTTGCCGGCCGCTACGCGGAGATCATCCGTGTCGAGCTACCGAATTGTGTGGTCGGCGCCTATATGTGCCCGTGGATGCCTGAGGAGTTCGGCGGCGCGCTGACGCGTATTTTCGCGCAGGACTATGCGCTGCTTGCCGACGCAATCGACATATTTACCCCGTTGATCTATGGCACGAAAAGTGGTCGCCCCATCACGTGGGGTCGCCGTTTTCTCGAATATACGCCGGCATTTGTTCCACAGCATCGCAAACTGCAGCTCATCCTCGATGCTCAGGATGGACCTGGCAGTCTGTCCGAGACGGCCGCGGCGGCGCGGCCAAGCTGGGGGCTTCAGGTCTTCGACGGCGCAAGCATGTTCGCCGATGCAAACTTCGCGCGAACATTTCGGGCTGCCGTCTCACGTATCCGCAGTCTCGCCGGCGCATGACAATGGCGGATGTCAGCCTTCCGCAAACATCCGCCACTGAAAGAATTCGTCTGCGCAAAGGTCCGCGACAGCGAGCGCCTCGTAAAGCCGCTTGGACGTCTCGTCCCTGGGACTCTCCCAACAGTTCTCACAGTCTTGAGATGTTTGCGCTGTAATTCCCCTCAAACGTGGGAGAGAATAAACATACAGCAAACGTGAATGGCGGCTGACGAATCAGGTTTGTGCGCCTGCGCTGACACTTCGTCAATCCTTTCTGCAAGCCGGCGGACGCACGCCGAGAAAACTGCTTCAGCACTCGTGGATCCAACGGATCTTACGAACGCACCGGTTCGTATATCTGATACCGCCCGATCGTCTTTACCAATCGCATACGATTTCCTTCCACCGGCGCCTTGTAGAATCCGGCCCAGCGGCCGAAATCCCCGACCACGATATAATCCGGATCAGCTCCGAGCGGGTTATACTGCGGAGGCGGGCCGAGACGCTGGTGAGACCTGATGATCTCCACCAGAACATCAGGCGGCGCGTAAACATAGGGGCGCTGAAGCAATAGAAACAACTCGCTGTCGTAAGTTTCGATAAGAGCGGTCGGCGGGGTATGGGCATGCAGAAATGCAGTCACTGCCATGAGGTCTTGATCGTCCTCTCTCGATCGAAGAGCATACCGCTCCTGGGCCGCAACCCACAGCATGGCGGCTAGCAACACAAGGGCAACAAGGACCTTGCGTCCATCGAGATCAAGGCGTCTGTTCCGGATCAGCGCCGCCACGGTCTCTTTCATATACCGCACATCAAAATTCCGGGTGAGATGAGCGAAGAACGCGGCCGTGCAAGGAGCCGCGATGAATAAGCCCGGCAAGGCATAGCGGGCCTCGCCGGCACAGAGAAGTGCGAACCAGGCCAGCCAACTGCTCGCCAGCAGGATCAGCATGATGCGAACCGTGCGAACGAGGGATGGAACCCGAGCTTCCGAATCCTCCCGCCACATACGCAGAGCCCCATATCCTAACGCCAGCATGTATTCCGGCCACACGACCAGGGTAAGTTGAAGAGTTTCCAGCCGAATCGAGGGCACAAAGACCACGGCAATTGCTTCGGCCAATCCCTTCAAATGCGGATGTGGAATCGTATGCCCCGCCAGCAACTGGTCTTTCGCCCACAACAGTCCGTGATACCCCGCCCACGATCCGACCAGCCCAATCATGAGCCAACGCACGATCCGCCATTCCCGCCGGCGGACGGCCAGCGCAAGCGACAGGCCGAAGGAGACCCCAAGAAACGGCGCCGCTTGCGCTTTTGTCATCCAGGCGATACTCCAACAGAACACCGCAGCGCCCAGCGAGGCTTGATGCCGTTCGATGTTGAGGAAACAGGCATAGCCGGCCAGCAGAAAGAATATCATCGGCATCTCGCCCAGCACCTGGCGGCCGACGACCAGCGGGTGGATTTGCCATTTCAAGGGAAACAGAATGACAAGGGCCAAGGAAGCCAGCGCTGTCTTCCGCCCATAGAGACGATCGGCAAGATGGTACAGCAATAGGAAGGCTCCATACGTATACAATAACCCGACCAATCGCGCCTGCCAGACACCGACGCCGAATATACGAAAACTCGCGGCGACCGACGCAACAACCGGGAAGTGAGCCGAAAGCAACGGCGGGGCCGGCTCACCTTGCAGCAGGCATCCATAATGGCCCTGCTCCACCCATGTCCGCGCGGCGCACGTCGTCCAGCCTTCATCAAACCAGAACGGCGGGAAGCTCTCCAGGTGAATGGCTCCCGATCCGAACACGACGACGGCGAGAACAACCGCGACGAGAACGCGCATGCCCATGTCGCTCCACACCACGGGAGTGACAATGGGCGATGGATGATCGCTTATAGTACCGGCTCTGCATTCATTCGGATTGCCGCTTGCTTTGGTTCCCACCGCATTTCTCACAGAGAAACGTCCCTATGTTCGATACCCATCCAGCATGGTATTTGGCACCCGCTCCGTGAATACAGCGACATGCAGACCGCACCGATTTGATGGTCAAAGACCCTGTGGGCTCGCGGGCGGCGGAAGCGGCCTGCGCTTCGCGTGGTCGGCGTCGCGATAGGTCCCGCTCGCGTCGTCTTCCTATTTTATGCCGGCGCACCGAGACGGCCTGGGAGTCGCATCTTCGCTTCGACCGCCTGGGTAGCTTTCGTTCCGCTCGGCATGAGCAGAGGCGCGCAACGGTAGACCGCAACCTTGACCGGTCCCCGGCCATGACGTGCCGTCAAGGTCCGTCGCAACTCCCCCCATTCCGCGAATACCAGGGCGCGAGAAAAGACACGCTTCAGTTCATCCTGTTTCAATCCCGAGGACAACACCATGAGGGGTTGCTGTTTCTCTCGAATCAATCTGGCCATCGTTTTCAGTTTGTCACCCGGATGCCGCAGATCGGCGAACCGGAAATGCCGCAGCCGCCGCGCAACCCTCGTCCAGAACGGGTTGTCGACCGGAAATAAATCATGCGTGCCGATGCCCAACGGACAAGCCGCGATCACGACACGCGATGTAGGCGCCCCGGCTTCGTCGAACGGCCAGAGCCCCCGGTCATGGGCAAACTGCCAGCTCGTATCGAACGGATACATGTCGGCGACGACGACGTCCGCTTCCGAGACTACAGACGCCTCGTACATTCCTCGCGCTGCATCAACTCCTTGCTCATGCGCCAAGACGACATCACCGGCAAACAGGGCACCGATGCGCCGTTCATGATTCAGCACCACATTGGCGATGAAGTCGAGTCCGACCGTTCTCGCGACAGCCACCATGTCGCGCCGAAGTTCCGTATCAACCGAGCCTCCGCGCCCGCGCGCGCCCCGCAGATAGTCGTGCATCATACGGGTCGTTTCAGCTCCACAGACAGCCGGGAGAATGATCTTGGCGCCGCCTGAGAATCCGGCAATCGGGTGAGGATAAATGCAGCCGACGCCGATTTTGAGATCGCAGGACATGAGTGTCCGATTGATCTGGACCGGCAAGCCGGCCGGAGATACACCGAGATCAACGAGATCGCGGCGGCAATCATGCGGAATGACCCGGACGCTCCGAGCCGTCCGCGCACCGACTTTCTTAGCGATCCCTTCCGCCGTTTCCGGCGGATGCGTGCCTCCCGCCACAATAATGGTCATGGCGGATTCCGTCATCCCGCCGCGTTTCAGCTCATCGATCAGCAGCGGCAACAGCTCGGCTGCCGGGGTCGGCCTTGTGAGATCATAAATCACGATCGCCGCTCTGGTTCTTGTTCTCGCCAGTTCAGATAGTCGTGGCGTGCCGATCGGCCGGGCCAGCACCTGCCGCATCCGGTCTTCCGTGAGAGTCCGCTGATCCCGAGGTCCTGCTTGATAGATCTCCCATGAGTCAGGGAACTCGATGGTAAGCGGCTCATCTCCGAACCAGGCCTTCGTGCGCAGATGCACCGCCGTCATAGTTTGACGCTTGCTCCCTTTATGCCTGCGGTCCCCGTAATCCCGCGGGTGGTCGATCCGGCAGCCGCGCGGCTTCTGACCATCCCCCAGAGAAATCCCACCGCCCGACATTTTTCTCCGATCCAAAACGCCCAGAAGTGCCGGGCCTTCGCAAAAGTCTTGAAATCAAATGGCCCGATGATCGTCTCCAAGAAGGCGTCGCCCCATCGCGGCTTGGATTTCATACCCTGCCGGCCCCACAGCAAGCTGTCCTGCACAATGACCTCTCCGGAATCCGACTGGTACAGCTTGTACAGGAGCGCAATGCCCATTCCGCGTTGGAAAGAATGGCGGCAATGTTGCCCCAGCGAGGCCCGACGTAAATGCGTGACCGGGTTGGGCACATACACCATCGGTGCCCCGAGTTTTCTCAGGCGCCAGATCAATTCCCAATCTTCACCAGGCCCCGTGAAACAGGGGTTGAATACGTAGCCGTATTCAGCGAAGCATTGATCCAGCCACGCACGGACAAATACAATATTGCCGGCGTTCCCCACGAGGCCGCCTCGGTCGAATTGCTCAACGAGCGGCGCCGGATTCCGGCGACGAATGGCATCCAACAAGGGATCGGTTTCCCGGTATGTTCCTCCCGCAGCGGCCGCGCCGTGCTCGTCAATAGCCCGAACCAATCGCTCCAACCAATCAGGAGGAGCGATCGCATCATCATCGATAAACGCAATGAGGTCACCTTTGGCCCGGCGCAGGCCTTCGTTCCGTGCCCATGCCGCACCCCGGCGATCAGGATCCGTGATCGTAATAATCTCGTCGGCCGGTCTCGTTTGCTCTGCCAAAGCCGCCCTGCAGCGGACCAGCGTGTTCCTGCCTATCGTCGGAATGATGACGGAGACGAGATGACGATCGTGTTCCATCGAGCTACGACGGCTCCCTTAACCCAATGCGATCGCATCGAGGCGGACGAGCATGGGTTGAAACAGACGCATCAGCTTGATTCCAAGCCGGTGTAACGGGCCCGGCAGACTCTCCACAATCCGTTCGAGTTCACGGACCCGAAGCAGTCCCAACCAGAACGCGCCGGTCCAATAGAGAACGAGCGCAAGAAGTCCTCCGATCATCAGCGCCATCCACGAAGAGCTGATTGCCCATGGAATGGGAACAAGGACGGCCAGAGTGATCGCACAGAGCACGATGAATCGGCCGGCGGCAAAGCTCTGAAAGGGATGCGCTCCCTCAACCTGCAAGAGCCGGACGTACGCAATGGCCACGCCAATGAACGAGACCGATGTCGCCACGGACGCTCCGGCCGCGCCCCACGAGGGAACCAGCACCACATTCAAGGCGATATTGACGACCGTGGCCGCCACGACGACTTTCAGCAACGTCATGACCCATCCACGCCCCTGGATCACCGGCCTGATGACCCGAGCCAATGAGAAGGCGAATGCGCCGGGCACCAACAACTGCAGCGGCACGGCCGCCTCCGTGAATTCCGGCCCAAAGTACAAGGTGAGAATCTGTTCGGAGAAGACCAGCACGAAGAGCAAGAGGAAGGCGGTGGTCAGGGCGACATAGCGCATCAATCGGCTGACTAATTGCGTGATGTCGTCTACCTGTCCTTGAACCCAAAGGCGCGCCGTCGTTTGCAGCATGACTCCCTCGATGGCGATCGGGAGAAACCACACGAACTCCGACCATTGGACAGCCGCGGCATACAGCCCCGTTTGCTGATCGCCGGCGAAGTGCCGAACCAGAACGACGTCGATGGAATACAGCGTCATGGCGATGCCGGCATACGCCATAGAGGAGAGTCCAAATTGCAGCAATTCGCGGCGCGGAAGAGGCCTCTCACATTCGCGTTCCCCAGAGCCGCTCAAAGCCCGCTGTGCAAGACACATGGTCACGACTGCCACGATTATGCCCGCCGCCAGCATTCCACTTAAGGCCCCTAACACCCCAAAGCCGGCCGCCGCCAAGCCCACGCCGAATGCTCCGCCGAACACAATCCCGAGCGAAGCGGGCAGAGTGGCCTGCTCTTCACGATGCAGCCCGTACAGAATGCCTCCGGCATGCTGAAGCAGCTGTTCGGACCACAACAGGCCGATCACGACGGCCGTTAACAAGAAAGATCGGAACTCCAACGGCAACGAGGACAGCAGCCAAGAAGCAACGATGACCCCGACAAGGCCCGCCGCGACGGCATTGACGCACCCGGCAAACCGGGCCATCTGTCGATGCCACGCATGATCCTCCGTCCGTTCCGCGAGATATCTGGTCAGAGTCTGCCTCATCCCGCAGTTGGCCGGCTGCGAGGCGAGCAACAGCAAGGCTACGTAATACGCATATTGTCCGTACCCTTCGATGCCGAGCAGCCGGGAATACAGCGGCAGGATGAGGCCGGTGACCAAGAGCTTGGTGGCAGACCAGGTTCCGACCGACACGATGCCCTTCGAAACGGTCTTGATGGAGAGCATGCCGCGCGACAAGGTCAACCTTACGGGCTAACCGACATGGTTCGTGCACGCCATGGCGGCGGATGGAAACATTCAGTCGATCCGGACGATATTCATGCTGCGCGTCCTACGCCGCGGACATGACTTTCGTACGCTTCCACATGCGCACGCAACGCCCTGGAGGTTTCATACGTGCCCCGCACGTACTCATAGGCGGCCCGCCCCTTTTCAAACGGCGCCTCGGCCAACAACGTTCGAATGGCTTCGGCATAGTCGTCGTTGTGGACTTGCTGTCCGAATTTCGTGGCGAACTGATCCGGATCCACACTGCTGATGATGGGGCATCCGTAGGCGGCTGCTTCCAGAAACGTCAGCGGCAGCCCTTCCCGCACCGCCGTGCTCACGAACACCCAGGTGTCCGACAGCAACCGGTGCATTCGATCCGGTTCCCGAAACCGATTGATGAGCCCCGGCATTTCCAGATTGGGCACATCCCGATAGCGGCGTCTGAGCGCCGCATCGAAACCCATCTCAGCCGAGGCACTTCCTTGGCCGACCGCCACGAACCGATACTCGGGGAACATGCCGGCCAGATCGAGGAACAACCAGGGACGTTTTCGCTTATCCCACCGAGCGACGAACGTCAGCGTGGGCCGATCGCTCTTCGTCGGAAGCGCCGCCGGCACATCGATCAAGTTCGGGAGTAAGTTCGGCAGCGTCTTCAGGCCGTACAGGCGCTTCACTTTTTCCTTGAGAAAATGCGCGGGACAGAACACGGCGTCCGCTTTGCGAACAGCCTGCCGGACGAAAAGACCGGCCTCGGTCAGATAGTTGAAGGGAGTCAGCAGCCGGCGCGCCGGCGTGGCGTAGCGAAACTCAATCCACCAGTCCGCGAGATCCCGGGGATCGCGACTCGTGACCAAGTGCGTGCGCCGGGGATGTAGTCGTTCGGCAAGATACGTCAGAATGGTCGGATCTTGAGAGTGGAAGAGATCGGCCGACGATTGTCGGATGAGGCGGCACGCGTCCAATACATTTCGCGGCGAAAAGCTCCGTATCTCGACGCCTTCAATGGTCTCCATCGGCCGCTGACCCCGGCGTCCAGGCACGATGACGCTGACTCGATGGCCGGCCTTCGCTAGGCTCTCCGCGAGTTTTCTGGACATGCTGCCGAATCCGCCGTAAATCCCCCAATCGAAATACTGGCTGGTCAGGATGCAGATCGATGGGGCGGTCTTCATGCCGAGCACTCCTTCGAAGGATCATGAGACGCAGTTCCAACCGCCGATGCGCGACATCTTCCCTTTTGCGCCATGGCCCGTTCCATCACCGTGGCGCAGAGGTCCAGGTATCTCGCCGCCAGAGCCGGCCATCCGAAGCGGATCGCCCGCCGGCGGCTCTCCGCTCCAAATCGAATCCGCATGCGATCATCCTCCGCCAACATTCTGAGCGCGCGGCTCAACGCCTCCACATCGCCCCACGGAACAATGTCACCGTTGCCCCCTTTCGTCACCAGTTCGTCCGTCCCACCCGTTTGCGTCACCACGACCGGCAGCCCCGACGCCATCGCCTCCAGCAGCGCGATCGACATTCCTTCCTGCTGAGACGGCAGGACAAACACATCCGCCGCGCGATACATGTCCGGCATCCCTTCTCTCGGCACATAGCCCGTGAAGGTCACCGCGTCGGCGATGCGCAGGCGCCCAGCAAGATCCCGTAACGACGTCTCCGCGTCTCCCGTCCCGACCAAGGTGACACGTACCGGCGAGCGACAGGACCGCCGCAAACGTGCCAGCGCCTCAAGCAGATGATGTTGTCCTTTTCGCTCGATCAATCGAGCCGCGCACACCATATTGACTTCCCGCCCTGCCTCTCGTTCGACAGGGAAAAAGGCTTCCGTATCGACGCCGTTCGGAATTGTCGTCAGGCTAAGCTCGGGCATCGTCCGCCGGGCCAAGACGGCCTGCTCGGCGCTGATGGCGGTCACGGCTCCCGCCCTTCGCCAAATGCGCCGAATGAGCGGCGTCAAGACAGGGTAGAGACGCTGGTATCGCTCTTCAAATCCCGGCACATCCGGCCCTTGAAGAGAAAGCACATAAGGTAATCGATGCGTCAGGTTCAGCGCGTAGCTCAATGCGCCGGCGGGCACGCCGGCGAAGGCGAAACTGAGATCATATCGATGTTCTTTGGCCAGACCATACGCGAGCCGGATGCCGCGCGCGCTGTAGCGGATCAGTTCACGATTGGTCGAATGATGGATATTTCGATTGTCCACCGGCACTCTATGGAGGACAATCCGGTCCGAAAACGGCTCCCGCTCGTAGGCGCACCGGCTGCGCGATGAGGTGACGAGATCGACGGCGATGTCCGGGCGTTTGGCCAGTTCCTGCAGCAGGTGATGGTTGACGACTCCCGTTCCGCCGCCGAGGGGGGGGAATTCGTTATCGAACATCAGGATGCGAATGGGAGTTCTCTCCTCGTGACACGGCGGGCGACATACAACGGGCGGCGTTTGACTTCATCGGAAATTCTTCCAATGTATTCACCGATGACCCCGATCGTCATGAGCTGAATGCCGGCCAAAAAGAAAATGGATACGACCAACGTCGTGAATCCCGGAATTCCCGCTCCCAGTGCTATTTTCTTGACGATGTAGAACAGGGCCACCGTAAAGGACAGGAGCGAAACGGCAATGCCGAGCAGCGTGATGATACGCAGAGGCATGTGACTGAAGGAGATCAAGCCGTCAAGCGCCAGGTAGATCAGCTTGCGAAAGGTGTATTTCGGGCGCCCGGCATGTCGTGAATGGCGCTCATAGGCCACCCCGACCTGGTGAAATCCGATCCAACTTCGGATTCCCCGGACAAAGCGATTTCGTTCCGGCATCTGGACAAGATGGTCCACCACGCAGCGGTCCATAATGCAGAAATCACCCGCATCGAGCGGAATCTTGATATTCGCCACGCGCTGCAGCAAACGATAAAAGCCGGCGTAAGCCAGACGCTTTCCCCACCATTCCTTGCGCATGGTCCGAACGGCGTACACCACCTCCGCTCCTTCCCGCCATTTTTCCAGGAATTGCGGGAGGATTTCCGGCGGATCCTGCAAGTCTGCATCCATGATGCACACTGCGCGCCCGCAACTGTGTTCCAATCCCGCGCTGATCGCGACCTGATGTCCAAAATTTCTCGCCAGTTCCACGACGACGACATGGCCATCGGCTTCAGCCAGTCGATTCAACAGGGAAGGGCTTTGATCATGGCTTCCATCGTCCACAAAAATAATCTCGTATTCATGGCCCATGTCCCGGAGCACGTGGGTAAGGCGGGTATGAAGCGTCTCGATATTCTCTGCTTCGTTGAAGACGGGGATGACAATCGAAAGGACCGGTTGAGTCGCCGCGGGCACGGCCGGCTGGTGCGGCCGATGCCTCTCCATTGGAGAGATCGGCGCCGTGCCGAGCACGTCCGCTTTGCCGATCGTTGAACTGTGCGGCTGTGTTGCGAAGTTCCGTACAGTCACGCGACCCTCCTTGTGGCGATATGACCCGACCGGATCACGCCGAGCAGCGGCCGATCGCCCCGACCGACATTGCAGTGGCCGGAATCAGTCCGGAGAAGGCGCAATGCGCCGGTTCAATGAGTCGCATCACGATAGCGCAGAGGATGGAATTTGCCCAGCTATATGAGAAAATGGTCCATACCAGGAGTCACGTAGGTGTGGAAGGCCGTGGCGGGACGCAGTGATTAATTGGCCGAACTTTGAATCCCTTTGCCTCTTTTGCCCATAACGCCAAGACAGATAAGGCCGATGAAGACCCATACCAATTCGCGGAACCGGCGCAACAGGGCAAAGGTAATCCCGGCCACCTCGCCGTACCCGAACGTCGTGACCAGCAGCAGGTTGCCCGCATCCTGCGCGCCGAGGCTGCCGGGGATAAAAAACGCTCCTCCCTTGATGAACACCGAAAGCGCCCCGATCGCAATGGAGGTCGGGACGGTCGCCGGTTCTCCCAGAACCGTCAGCATCACGAAGACCTCTATCGTCTCGACCAGCCATCCGAAAAAAAACAAAAGGATGGACGTGAGGAACCCTGAACGATTCGTCACATAGAACGCCGCGATCGTTCGATCCAGTTCAAGCAGTCTTTCTTCGTGCGTGTCCAACGCCTTGATCGCAAGGCCGATCTTCCGCAGCGCCCACAAAAGCGACGAGAAAATTCCCCGTCGTTGAATCAGCACGAAGCCGCCGACGCCGAACGCCAGCAGTCCGACGCTCACCATGGTCGCCATCGCGGTCTTTCCCGGTGACCCGCCCGTCCCAAGCAACCAAAAGCCCATGGACATCCCGACCAGGATGAATCCAATTTGCGCGATGGTCATGGTCGTCTTGGCCGTCACGACGGACGCAAGACCATCGACCATCGGCACGCCGTATTGTTTGAGGAGGTAGGCCTTCAACGGCTCACCGCCGACGTACGCAGTCGGCGTCGTCATGTTAACCACCTCGCCGGCCGTCCGAATCGCCAGGAGCCGCCAAAACGGGACGATCCGGGCGTAGCGGCCAAGCGTCATGCGCCAGCCGCACGCTTCGAGCACATACATGAGAATGGACGGTAGAAGAATCACCAGCAGCGCCCCCGGACCCAGGCGCGTGACCGCGTCATAAATGTTGCCGGGACCGATATGCCAAACAATAAGGCAGAGGGTGAGGAGACCGAGCGTGAGAAGAATTAATCTGAGCACGTGGGATTGTCGGAATCATTCCTTACATAGGTGACGCCGAAGCAGAATAACGGAATGAGGCTGTGCGATCCTATTGGATCCCTATGCGCGAGCGACCGCAGAAGGTCGGATAACCCAGAGCATCAGGAGCCAGAAGGCGGTCGAGCCGAGAGCGGCTATCCAGAGGAACCAATCCAGCCGGTCCAACAGCGCAAAGAGCAGGACGACGACGGAAAAATCCCGGCTGGCGACATTCTTTAACAGAAACCGCGACCAGGCTGCTTGACCCGGCGCACTCCATCCCCGAGTCGCGCCGATTTTTTGGGCCTTGGTCACCAGCCAGAACGAGACTCCGTTTCCCAAGACTGCCGCCGCGCCGAGCGTGAGCGGGATCCATTCGGCGCCCGATCCTTTCTGCCGCATATAGGCCCCCCAAGCAATCCCGGCGAATATCGCCATATGGACGACATTGTCCATCGTGATATCCAACCAAGCGCCGAAGGCCGACTCGCTGAACGTCAGCCGCGCCACTTCCCCGTCGCAGCAATCGATCACCGCCGCCAGTTGAAAGAGGAGCGCCGCGGCGATGCCGGCGGTATAGCTGCCGAATGCAAATCCCACGGCGGCCAATAGACCCACCAGGGTGGCCGTCATTGTAATGGTATTGGGAGAACAGCCCAGAAAAAGAAAGAGCTTCGTGAACGGACGCGAGACGGTGCGATTGAAATATCGATCGACGATCCCCTCGTATTCGCCTTTCAGCGATTTGAAGAGCGCGTGCTCGGCTGATGTGGCGCTCGGCTGATCCCAGACGTCGCGATACCACAACCCGGCGTCGGCGGTCGTGCCGACGACCCGAACCCGGCTCTCGGCCGCGGCCCTTTCGAGCCACCGGCGGATGGGAGTTCCACCGCCTGATTCCGGCGTGCCGCTCATCCCGGCCGGCGTGCCGGCCGCTCCCAGAATGCCGGCCGGTAAGACGACCAAATCCGCGGCGATTTGGCTGCTCTCAAAACCGGTTTGGTTATGAAACGAGACGAGCCGATCGGCGCGCGACTCGATAGCCGGATTGCGGCGCCCCATATGCGGTTCCCGGTCAATCGCCGCCCGCGCGACGATGAGCGCCTGCCCATCTTGAACGGCGCCGCGTAACTGCTCGATCAACGCTTTCGGGTAGACCGCTCGCACGCCGGCGATAAGGCAAAACCCGTGGATTTCAGCGGCCAACGCTTCCCATGTCCGCGGATCATCCAACGGAAATTCCCGGATCGGCATCCATCGCACCGGAATCGTCACTCGGGGACCGCGGAGCAGCGCCTGCTTCAGCAGTTCTTCTTCCGCACCGGCTAAGACGATCACTTGGCGAATGCCCGCCCGCTGCAAAGTCAGCACGGTCCGCTGGAATAACGACACCCCGCCCACTCGCGTCAAGGGTCCCACCTCGCTTAGGCCACGACCGGCTCGATCGGCGAATAATCCCGTATTCGGCAAGAGGATGGCCGTGGCCAGCTCCTGAACTTCCGTGCCTCGCTGCAGAATGCTTTCACTCATTGCACAACACTCGTGGTGTCAATCCAATCTCGTATGACAAACGAAGTTGGGGATGTGACGATCCGGCGAAGTCTTCATTTCACGAAATCATGAAAATCGCGAAATCGTACTTGATCTCATCCGCCCACCCCGGCAGCGCCGGGACGCTGCCTTTCCCGATCTCACCCGCCCACCCCGCGCGCGCCGAGGCGTGCGCGTTCCGGGGGTCACAACTTCGGCAAAATATCTCGTTCAGCGCGGGCCACATCCTCAGGAAAATCGATCTCGGTCCACGGCAGCCCGCCGATCTTCTCGTGGCCCACCCGTACCTGCTGAAAAAATCCCCGAAGCGCGTCTTCATATTCCATGGACCAGGCGTCCCGTTCGACATGCGGCTTCAGCGACGCCACGACATGACCGGTATCGGCATGGCCGACTTTCAAAAATCCCACTCCTTCGCCGGCGTAATCGTAATGAAGCGGCATCTGCTTGGTCAGCGCGATCACCCGCCCCCCCTGGACCACGACCATGCACTCTTCCCCCTGCTGTTTCACGTTTTCATCCATCAACAAGCAATTTGGAGACCGTGACTCCACCAGCCGGCGAAGGATCTCTCGGTGAAATAGCACATCCGCGTCCATAATAATGAGATCGTCATCGAAGGCCGTACGGGCGATCCAGAGCGAAGAGATACTGCCGCGGTGGAACTGGTCGTTCACCAAATACGATACCGAGACGCCGGCATACTCCGACCCGACGGCCGCCCGAATCATCTCCTGTTTGTATCCCACCACCAATACGGCGTTTCGAACCCGCAAACCGGACAAGGCATCGAGGTACCGATGAATCAACGATCGCCCGCCGAACTCGATCAAGCATTTAGGGCGGTGCTGGGTGACCGGCCATAGGCGCTTGCCGGCACCGGCCGCCAGAATGACCGCTTTCATGAAGGGACCGAGGCGCTTTCAAGCGTTTGCTCGAAAGCCCGAAGGAAGCCCTGCACATTGTCCACGGTCAGCACGCCCATGTTGGCGATCCGGAATGTCTTCCCTTCGAGCGGCCCTTGGCCGGCATAGATGACGTAGCCCTGCTCTTTCAAGCGATCATGCAGCGTCTGGTACGAGAGGCCGGCCGGCATATGAAAACATGTGATCGTGTTGGATTGCAGGTCCGGCGACAACATGGGTTTGATACCCAGCGTACGCAACCGTTCCCGAATCATGGCCGAGACTTTCTTATACCGATTGATGCGATTGGCGACTCCTTCTTCCAGCAGTTCATCGAGCGCCTCTTCAAACGCATAGTAGACCTGCACCGCGGGTGTGAACGGCACCGTACCGCGGCCCTGGTCATCAAGGTAATGAGTCAGATGCAAATACCAGGATCGCTTGGGATACAAGCGCATCCGCTCCAAAAATCCCTTGCGGATCAGCACGAACGCGGCGCCGGGAAACCCTTGAATGCATTTGCCCGCCGTGCCCGCCACCATATAGATATGCGAACCGGGAATGTCGAGCGCCTCTCCCGCCAAGCCGCTGACGGAGTCCAACACGCAGACTCGGTTTTGACTATCCACGACATCGGCGAGTTCTTTGACATTATTGATCAAGCCCGTGGTCGTTTCATGGTGCACCATCGCCACGGCATGGACTTCGGGATGCTGGCGCAAGGCCAACCGCAATCGTTCCGGATCGAGCCTTGTGGACCAATCGAGCTTCAGTTCGGAGACCCCGAGCCGATGCAGGCCGATCATGTTGGAGATCCGCTCGCCATAGACGCCGTTGTTGATCACCATCATCCGTTTGCCGTGAGGCAGGCACGACATGACGGCCGCTTCCACCGCCGACGTTCCGGACCCGCTGAGAACGACCGCCACATAGTCGGATTCCGCCCCCGGCACGAACGCCTGGAGCAGTTTCTGTTGAATGCGATGGAGAAGTTCGGAAAACTCGGACTCGCGATGGCAAATGTCGGGACGTTGAAGAGCACGCCGCACTCGTTCGCTCACGTTCACCGGACCGGGATTGAGTAAGATCATGAATGTACCTCGTCGTTCGTGAAGCGGGAATAAAAGACGATTTCTACGTGTTGGCCCTCATGAGCCGAAGACAGGTCGGATCGGCCGATCGGCCATTCATTCCATTGAGCTACAAACGCGGCATATGAGCTGCGATCGGCATGATCATTCGATGGCCTTCATAAACCGCTGCGTGATCTCCGGCGGCTCGAGCAGGACCCGCCCGGCGTCCTCGGCCAGCTCGTTCACCTTGATGAGCAACATGCTGGGGCCGTCTTTCTTGAGCAGATCTTTGAATTCGTAAACGATATCTTCGCGCTCCCGCACCCGCTCCACATTCGCGTACCCGGCCGCTTTGGCCACTTGCTCCAACCGGACGATGTTGGAAATGGTCGGCTGATTGCCGGTGCTGCCGTACACCTCATTATCGAAGACCACGTGGATGAAGTTCTTCGGCTGAAGCGAGCCGACGGTGGCCAACGTGCCCATTCCCATCAGCACATTGCCGTCTCCGTCGAAGACCACGACCCGCTTGGCCGGTTTGGAAAGGGCGACGCCCAAGCCGATCGCAGCGGCGACGCCCATGGACCCGATCATGTAGAAATGCGTCGGCCGATCGGCGATCTTAAAGGCCTCCCGTGAAGGAAACCCGTTGCAAATAATCACGGGCTCGTCGCTCAATAACTCGAGGATCGCGGCCATCGCCTGCGCCCGGCTCTGCATAGTGCCTTGTTCCGGTCTCATGGGTGTAGCCCCTTGACGACTCCTTTTTTGATGATCAGGGCCGCAGGGATCCGCTGTTTCATGAATGTCTCTCCAAGCCACTTCAGATCATCATGGAAACTCTGTTCCGAAAGGGTGCGGTGCGGAATTTTCATGGTATCGAGCAATTGCGGCATCGTCTCCCCCATGACGAGATGTTCCGGCGCGTCTTTCCCCTGATACCCACGCCAGGATACGACCATCACGCAAGGTTGCCGGTAAATGAGATTCAGGGAAATCAATGTATTGAGCGAGGTGCCCAGCCCGGAATTTTGCATGAGCACGGCAGGAACTTTCCCGGCCATGTACGCGCCGGCCGCCATCGCCATCGCTTCATCCTCCCGCACAGCCGGCGTATAGACTTTCCGCGTCATGAGTTCCGCGATAATGCCGCCGAGCATGGAATCCGGAACTCCGGTGAAAAAGTTGACCCCCATATCTTGTAGGGCCTGAACAAATACATCGCTCTCGATCATAGACCGTCCCGTCCCCATGTGGAGTGATGAGCCGAAAGAATTCGCATTATAGCCAACGCCTCCCGACATACTCAAGGATTGATGATCGGTTGCCTTATCGATTTTCCCGTGCTAGCGTGGCGGTATGACGGCGAAGACGATGGCGGCTCGGCTTCGTTTAATTCCTGCTCGGTTCACTCATCACGCCCTCTTCATGCTCCTGTTCATGGCATGCGTCTCCGCGCTCGCTGCGAGCCCGGCCGCCGCGACGACCATGGCTCATGATCCCAAGGGATTCCACGGCATTCCATGGGGTTCATCACTCAACGAGACCGACTTTTCGGTGTCGCACTCCGGGATCAATATCACCGATTATCGCCTCAAGAATGCGAATGGCTCCCCGCGCTTAGGCGGCACGGACGTGGACAGCATCATGTTTTCCACCGTGGACAATCAATTCGCTCGGGTCACGATCCGTTATCGCGGAGAACAGACCCACAAGAAGGTACTCGCCTATCTCGAACAGACCTACGGAAAAATCGATCGCTTGCCCGGGCAAATGACCCGCGGCCTCAATCAACAATATAACTGGCGGGGGCCTGAGACCGAAATCAATCTCACCTACGAAGGAAGCCTGGAACGAGGATACATTTTCATCGAAAGCCGAACGCTCTCTCCGCGATTTAACGACGGGTTGGACGACACGGGCGGGTGAACATGGTCTCCACCTCCGGTGGACGAACGGTTCCGCTTCGACCGGCTCACGCAGCCGGCGCGCTCTTCTTATTGCCCTTTACCATTTCACTTGCGCTTGCCGTTCCCATGGAGCATGACCCGAATGGATTCGAGGGTCTTCCTTGGGGCGCCGACTGCAACAATTCCGCGACCTTCGTGAAAATCGAGACCACCGGTTGGATCGAGACATACGAACGCACGACTCACCCGGCCGCCCTCGGCCCGATCGCCGTGGATCAGGTCCGGTTTATGACGGTGGACGGCAAGCTCGCGCGGGTGACGGTGCGTTACCACGGGAAAAGCGCGCACAATCGAATCCTCATCTACCTGCAGCAGCAGTTCGGCCTTCTGGACCATCGGCCGGGACAGATCGCGGCGGGCACTGTGAAATTATTCGACTGGCGAGGCCTGGATACCGAGATCATCCTCCGCTACGAGAGCCGTACGGACGAAGGCATCATTTTCTTCGAGAGCCAAACCTTCCGCGCCAAACTGCTTGAAAACAATTCCGGCTCGCTCTTCTGACTCACCGCGGGCAAAACTGTTCTTGACAACTCGGTCGAGACTTTCGCATCATGCCGAGTCATGCATAATGCGACCAAGCTGCGACAATTGCTCCAACAACCCGGTATCATCAAGGCCGTCGGCGCGCATGACGCGCTCAGCGCCAAGCTGATTGAGCGGGCCGGGTTCGACGCGATTTGGGCCAGCGGCTTCGCAATCTCCGCCTCGCTGAAATGCATTCCGGACGCAAGCTTCATCACCTCCAGCGAACAACTGGAGGTCGAGCGTAATATCGCGGAGGCGGTCTCGATTCCCATCATCGCCGATTGCGACACGGGTTATGGCAACGCGCTGAACGTCATGCGCACCGTCAACGACCGCGAACGGGCCGGTGTTGCGGCCATTTGCATCGAGGACAACGTGTACCCCAAGCGTTGCAGCTTCTACGCAGGGGTACGGCGGGAATTGATCCCGCTCGAGGAGCATTGCGGGAAGATTCAAGCGGCCAAGGCCGCTCAGACCATTCCCGACTTCGTCGTCATCGCCAGGACCGAGGCGCTCATTGCCGGCTGGGGGCAGGAAGAGGCGCTCACCCGCGCCAAAGCCTATGCGGATGCCGGCGCCGATGCCGTCCTCATTCACTCAAAATCTTCAACCTTCGATGAGCTCAGGACCGTGGCCAAAGCCTGGTCCGGCCGAGTCCCGCTGGTCGTCGTCCCTACGATTTTTGACCAGGTCACCGCAGGCGAGTTGGAAGAAGCCGGCTTCAAGATCGTGATCTACGCCAATCAGATGGTCCGAGCCGGCATCAGAGCCATGCGCGATGCCTTGACCGTCATCAAAAAGGACACCCGCCCCGGTTCGGTGAACGATCAGATCGTGAAATTGAAAGAGGTCTATGAGATCGTCGGCGTACCGCAGATGGAACAGGACGAGCGGAAGTTCCTCCCCATGGGAAGCGAGAAAATCACCGCGATCATCGCCGCGGCGGGCTTCGAAAAGCAGCTGTTGCCGTTGATTGAAGACAAACCGAAATGCTTGCTCGATATCAAGGGCAAGACGATCCTCGAACGGCAAGTCGCCGCGCTGAACGACTGCAACATCAAGGAGATCGCGCTGGTCCGCGGCTACAAGAAAGAGGCGATCACGCTGCCCAACATCCGCTATTACGACAACGACCGCTACGAGGAGACGGGCGAACTCTTCTCCCTGTTCTGCGCCGAGAATGAGATGAAGGGCCGCACGATCCTGCTCTATGGCGACATCATTTTCGAGACGGCGGTCTTGGAAAAACTTCTGAAGAGTCCGGCCGACATTACATTGGTGGTCGATTTGGCCTGGTCCGATACCCCTGAGAAGGGACAGGATCGGCATCTGCGGCCTGACTTGGTGAAGCTCGATCCCCCGCCCGGCAAGAATTATTTGGCCCGATTCATCATGCCGGAAGGAGAGACGACTGTCACGCAGATCGGCCAGGATATTCCGTTGGACAAGGCCCATGGCGAGTTCATCGGCATGGCGATGTTCTCGGACACAGGTACGCGTGCCTTCACCGAGTGTTATCGTGCCTCCTTGGCAAAATATAAGGCCAAAGGGTTCCACGAAGCCGGCGAGTTCATGAAGGCCTCACTGCCCGATCTCATTCAGGAATTGATCGATACCGGCGTGACCGTCCAAGCGGTCCCCATCTACAAAGGCTGGATGGAAGTCGATTCCTTCGAGGAATATCAGACAGCCTGGGCCAAGATCCGGAGCTAGCTAACGCCTTCCCTGCCGCGATCCGCTTTCCTCACAATCGGTTCACCGCGTGTTCCTTAAGGCTTATCCTCACCTGGCGAGCCCCTACGTGCCAGGACCGACGACTCCTCTCTCATTCTTGTGATTTTTCGGTATTGCATGGTACGGTAGTGAGTAACCACTCACTCACTGCCGGATTGCGATGCCAGATCGCGCGAAAATTGCCGCGGCCACCGCTCATTTTCGTCGGATTCCGATGCCGCGTCGGAGTCAGGACGGCTCGCCCTCCGGTCACACCCGTCAAGCCAACCTGATCGCCGCCGCCACAACCCTCTTTGCCGCACGGGGATTCCGGGGGACCACTACAAAGGAAATCGCCAAGGCCGCCGGGGTCAGCGAGGCGCTGCTCTTCAAGTATTTTCCGACCAAACGCGCCCTCTATGCCGCCATTCTCGCCGAAAAGGCGAATCTCAATGCGCTCGTAGAGGCGATCGACGAGGTCGCACGCAAGCGCGACGACGAACGGCTGTTCTCATTAATCGCAAATTATCGCATCCGTCCCGGCGCCGATCCGACGATGCTTCGCCTGCTCCTGTTCAGCGGGCTGGAGGGTCATGAGTTGGCCGACATGTTCTTCAGCAAGCAACACCGAATCATTAACGACTACTTGGCCGGCTATATCAAAACAAGAATCCGGGAAGGAGCCTTCCGCTCCGTCGATCCTTTGTTGGCCGCCCGAGCCTTCATCGGCATGGTCGTCCACCATCGCTTGCTGCACGAGATTTATCGGATTCCGATGCACCGATCCCATGCGGACGCGGTCGCCACGTACGTGGAATTGTTTCTCAAAGGCTTGGCGCACGATCGTCCACGAGGCCGGAAGGAGAGGGCTCCGTGTCGCTGAATCCGGTGAAGCAACATCCGCTGGTTACCTTGGGAGTCATCATTTTCTTTGCCCTGACCGCTCTGGTGGTCTTCCGCCTGAGCAGCGGAGCGAAAACCGATGCCCGCAAGAGTCGTGTCGTCACGGTCGGCATCGCCGTACCGATCAAGCAGGATCTGGATGTCCGGCTCTCGTACACGGCCGATCTGATCCCGAATCAATTGGTCAATATCTTCTCCCGCGTCGACGGCTACATCGCCAAGATCTATGTGGATAAGGGAGATCTGGTGACAGCCAATCAACTCTTAGTCGAAATCGACCATACCGATTTTATCCATGCGGTCAATCAAGCCAAGGCCAACCTGGTATCCGCCCGCGCCAAAGTGGTCCAACAGGACGCGGCGGTCCGTAATGCCAAGCTGACCTTGAATCGCATGCAAACGCTGATCAAAGACGAATTCGTCTCCCAGCAGGACCTCGACACCGCGCAAGTCAACTATGACGGCGCACTGGCCCTCCACGACTCGTTGCGCGCCCAGGTGAAACAGATGGAAGTGGCCCTCGCCCAAGCGGAGACGAATCTGGCCTATTCCTATATTCGGGCGCCGTTTGCCGGCTATGTCGCCGAGCGGAATCTCGACCCCGGTTCCTACGTGAGCGGAGCCACGGCGAGCACTTCCACGATGTCCCGCGGCATCCTGAGCCTGCACGACGTGGAGACGGTGCGCACGTTGATCGAGGTCGTGGAGAAAGATGTCCCGCTCGTGCGGATCGGCCAGCGCGCTGAAATCCGGGCGGAAGCCTATCCGAATCGGATTTTCGAAGGCACGGTGACCCGAATTGTCCAGGCCCTCAACCGGGCGACTCGAACAATGACCGTGGAAGTGGATCTGCCCAACAAGGACCATCTCCTGAAAGGCGGCATGTTCGCCCGGGTCGAGGTCCTCGTGGACCGGCGCGTCAATGCCGTCCAGATCCCCCTCGATGCGGTCAGCCGCCTCGAAGAGTTTCAATATGTGTACGTCGTCAAAGAAGGCAAAGCCCATCAAGTGCCGGTTGAACTGGGCAGCCGTGTAGACAACCGGGTGGAAGTGACCAAGGGCTTGGGTGGCGACGAGCAGGTCATCGTCTCGGGAAAAGATCTGGTCAGCGACGGCATGGCCGTGCAAGCGCAACCGCTGTAGCAGGATGTTGAAAAAGTCCGCCGGCTTTGTTCTCTCGTCGCTCAGAGGCTCAACGTACGACCACGGGCACAGAGCCTGTCTCGGCAGGCTCGGGGCGGGTGGGTAAGAATGACGACGCTTCGCCTCCAGGACACTGCCGGCTCACCGACTCGCCGGCGTGCACGAGCCTGGCCTCGCTGGACGGCCTTTTTGACCATCCTGCGCGATTGTCTTCCGTCATCCGAGACAATCGAGCAGTCGGCCTTCGACAGCCTTCCAAATAGTTTTTCAACAGCCTGTTAGAAGTATGTGGCTGACCCTTCTCGCGCTCAGGAACCGCATCGGCATTTTGATGCTGTCGCTGGCCATGGTCGTGTTGGGCATAACCTCCCTGCAACGGCTTCCGGTCGATCTCTTCCCCAATATTCAGGTCCCCGTCGCCTTTGTCGGCGTGATCTATAAAGGCGCGCCGCCGCTCGACATCGAACAGAGCGTGGTCTATCCCATCGAGAAGGCCGTCAGTTCGGCCTCGAACGTGGAGCATGTGGAATCATTCTCGAAACAAGGCATCGGCGCCGTGCAGGTCTGGTTCAACTGGGGCGCCGACATCAATATCGGTCAAATGGAGGTGATGCAGCGGATTACGCAGATCCTCAACAGCCTGCCACCCGGCATTTTACAGCCGTTCATCGTCAAGTTTGATGTCTCCAATATCCCCGTCGCCTTCGTCACCGTCGCCGGCAGCGACCTGGATGAACGGGCTCTGTACGATCTGGCCTTCAATACGATCGCGCCGCAGATCGAGCAAATCGCCAACGTGGCGGCGGCGACGGTCGAAGGAGGCAAGGTCCGGCAGATCAACATCAACCTCGACCCGGCTCTGCTTCAGGCGCGGGGACTCTCCATCCTCGACGTGGTGAAGGCGGTGAAAGCCGCCAACTTGATCCTGCCGTCCGGAGACATCAAGGCCGGCAACCTCGATTACAACGTGTTTACGAACAACCAGTTCAAGACGGTCGAGCCGATCGCGGATGTGGTCGTCAAGATTGATTCCCGCGGGAGTCCCGTCAGAGTGCGCGATCTGGCGACCGTGTCTGATTCGTCCGATATCCAGACAAATATCGTGCGGACCGACGGCAAACGGTCCGTCTACCTGCGCGTCAACAAGCAACCGATCGCCAACACGGTCGAAGTGGTCGATGCCCTGCGGAAGGCCTTACCCCAGATGATCGGCATCCCGCCCGGCGTTCAACTGGGCATCTCGTTCGATCAATCCCTGTACATCCGGCAATCAATCCAAAATCTGATCGAGCAGGCACTCCACGGTTCGCTCCTGGCGGCGGCCGTGATCCTGGTCTTCCTTCGGAACCTCACGAGCACATTGATCATCTCCGTGGCGATTCCCTTGTCGATCCTCGTTACCTTTATCGTCCTGTACTTCACCGGGCAGACGCTGAATGTCTTCACGCTCGGCGGGCTGGCGCTCGGCATCGGCCGGCTCGTAGACGACTCGATCGTGGAGTTGGAAAACATTCAGCGCCATCTGAACGAGGACAGCAACCGATGGACCGCCATCGTCAACGCGGCGCGCGAAGTGGCCATGCCGATCTTCGCCTCCACGGTGACAACGGTCGTGGTGTTTCTCCCGATTTTCTTTGTCGTCGGGATCGGCCGCCTACTCTTGATTCCGCTGACCCTCACGATTGCGATCGCCTTGTTCACCTCGTTCTTCGTGTCCCGCACCGTCACCCCGGCCCTGTGCTACAAATTTTTGAAGCCCGAACAAGAGGCCCACCGCTCCATGCCCGCCTGGTTTGTCCGCATCATGGAATGGAGCCGTCGGCGCTATGAGGCGTTGGATCAAAGTTACGAAGAGAGCCTGGAATGGATTCTGCGGCACCGGCGCGTGCTGATCCTCGGCGTCATCGTGATTTTCGCCGGGTCCCTCACGCTCGTCCCCCTGCTAGGAAGCGAATTTCTGCCTGTCTCGGACGAAAGCCAATTCCGGATTGTCCTCCGGGCGCCGGTGGGACAGCGGGTCGAGAAAACGGAACAACAAGTCGCGGAAGTCGAGCGGGTATTGCGCGAGAATATCCCGCCCCACGAACTCGATACGATCGTCTCGAGCACCGGAGTCCTGGCGCAAGGGCGCTCGTCGCTCTTCAATCCCAACACCGGACCGCACACGTCGGTCATCTCGGTGTATCTCACACCCCCCGCGAAGCGGACACGGACCCAAGTGGATGTCATGAACGAGGTGCGGCCCAAGATCATCCGGCTCTTTCCCGGCGTCGCGATGTTTTTCGATCCGGGCGGGCTGGTGAAGCGCGTGACCAGTTTCGGGTCGCAGAAATCGGTCGATGTCGAAATCTACGGCTATGACTTCGAGAGGGCACGCACGGTGATCGCGCAAGTTCAGGAAGTGATGCACAAGACGGAGGGTCTGGCTGATATCGAGGTCAGCCGCGAGGAGAATTACCCCGAAGTCAACGTCGTGGTGGACCGTGAAAAGGCGGCGCTCTTGGGCATCAGCGAAACCGATGTCGCCAATGCCGTGCTGTACTCCTTGAACGGCAACGGGCAGACCGATCCGATCATCTACACCGATCCGCAGAACGGGAATGAATATTACATCAGCGCCTGGCTCGCGGAAGAGCACCGAAAAGACCTGAGCGATCTCGAGAATATACTGCTGACGACGAAGGCCGGCGAGCCGGTCCTGCTGAGAAACGTCGCGTCGTTGAAACTCAACGCCGGCCCGGTGAAGATTGAGCGGAAATATTTTCAGCGGGTGGTGCACATTACGGCAAACCCGGTGAACCGCGACCTTGGGTCCATCGCCACCGACCTCGAAGCAAGCTTTGCCGAGCTCCAGATGCCGCCGGGGTTCAGCATCCGGTTGGCCGGACAGATCCAGCAGCAGCGCGAAACCTTCGCGGGGCTCATCTTCGCCAGCATCCTCGCGCTGATCCTGGTCTACATGGTCATGGCGGCGCAGTTCAAATCGCTGGTGGACCCGTTCATCATCATGTTCTCGGTGCCCATGGGCATCCCGGGCGTCATCCTTATCCTGTTCCTGACGGGGACGACCTTATCGACCACCTCGATGATGGGAGTGATCATGATGCTCGGCATCGTCGTCTCAAACGGCGTCCTACTGGTGGACTATACGAATGTGCTGAGACGAAGGGGGGTGCCGTTGCGCGAATCCGTCGTCACGGCGGCCAGGACGAGGCTTCGGCCGATTCTCATGACCTCATTCGCCACCGTCGTTGGATTGTTTCCCATGGCGCTGGGCCTCGGGACGGGCGGAGAAACCAACGCGCCGCTCGCTCGCGCGGTGGTGGGCGGGTTGACGGTTTCAACCCTGCTGACGCTCTTTCTCGTGCCGACCGTCTATATGATTCTAGAGGAACGGTTCCCGCGGCCGGCCAAGGAACTGATTGATCAGGAGCCAGGGGCGCTGGCCGCGCAACCCTGACAATCCTACCCGACTATGTCGATGGAATCGATCTTCACGGGAGGTTCAAAATGGCTGTCCAGCGAGGCCGCAGCAAGCGAGGAGGCGAAGCGTACTCCTTTCCGTACGTTGAGCCTCTAAGCGCGGCGAGAACAAAGCTGGCGGACATTTTCAACCTCCCGGACTACCGGCGCAGGCTCGGGAACAACGCCCCCAACTGCAACGCCAAGCCCATGTCTCCGCTGATGCGGAGCCGCCCCGACATGGCAACGGCCGGCCCGTTCAATTGCCCGTTCAAGACCCGCACGCAGTCTTCTCCCGAGAGGGACAGGGTGACGTGCGGCTCAGGATGCGAACCGCGCGTCACCCGGCAGGCCCCCTCATTAATCTGCAAATAGTACTGTCCCCCCTGTGCCCCGCTCAGGTCGAACTGATATACAGCGTCCATTCCTTCGGCCGCCTCGGGATCGAATTTGCCCGGCAACAACCGAAAAAAATCTTCGACTGTTTTCTCTTTTTGTTCGTCCATCACGTCTGGAGAGAGTGTACCCTGGTCGTAGACCTTGCTCAATATCGCAGCAGCGCCGTATGGGTGGATCGGCGCGCGCCGAAGAAGGTTTTGGAAAACTCTTCCACGACCGCGGGATCATACCCTTTGCAGCTGAAAATATCGAGATAGGCGCTGTTCGTATCGTTCGCAAAATGCCCGCTGATCAGAGAGGTCTGAATCAGCTGAACCATGCTGTACCCCGCTACCCGGCCTTCGCCGAAATGCACCACCTGGCAGGCGCCGTATCGCGTCATCCCAATCAACTCGCACAACTCAATGACATAGCGTTCAATGTATTTGGCATCCCGGATCCGATCCGGATCGCAATCTTGGAGATCAACCGAGGTGAGCAGTCCCCAGGCTTTCCCTGATCCGACCGAATCTTCGTGGATCGTGGGTTGGGAGAGCCTGGCTGAGGATGACGAGATGTCGTCGGACGTGGCGCTGTCGGCGTTGTGCATGGGGTTGTGCATCCTTTCTGTGGTGAAGGGTGGTTGAACGATTCATGAACCGCACTATACTCAAGGCTTCCCGGACTGTCCACTTTTTCAATGATCCGCTCATTGACAAACTCACGACGGCTTGGCGAGAATGCCGACCATGGATGATCAGCCGGCCAATAAACAGGTACCCGCGGGAACGACGCACGCCGATATTCCCGACCGACTCTGCACCTGGTGCAAAGTCCCGATGAGGAAACGGCTCGTGGCCGGCGGCCAATTCATCCACTATACCTGCCCCCAATGCATCTTCCAGCACACGACCAAGGCGGCGAAGCCTCAGACCGAGTAGCGAGTCACTCATCGTAGTACTTCTCCCGGTGGATCGGGCAGAGCCCTTTCCCATTCAGAACCGCCGTCGCGTCCTTGATCATCCCTCCATTGCCGCAGAGGTAGACCGACAAATTCTTGACCGAGGCGATCTCTTGCTCAATGACGGCCGTCACCCTCCCTTCGCGCCCCGCCCAGCCCGGCTCGGGGCGAGACAGCGTGATCGTGCAGGAGAAGCGTGGATGGGCCTGTCGAAGACCGGCCAATTCGGATTGATAATAGAGGTCCCGCTGCGAGCGCAATCCCCAGATCAACATCACCTGCCTGGCTGACTCACGGGTCAACTCCGCGAGCAGCATGGACCGAAGCGGGGCAATGCCGGTCCCTGTCGCCACCAACAGGAGATCGCGGCCGTCGTCCTTGAGATAGAACGATCCAGCCGGACCCTTGAACTGGACCTTGTCTCCTTCACGCAGGCCGTAGAGATAGGTCGAGCCGGGACCGCCGGTCACCAGGTTGAAGACGAGGGTCACATGATCCGATTGGCTTGGCGGCGAGGCGATCGAGTAGGGCCTGGACACGAAGGGAAACCGGCCGCTTGATGGAGCCTCGAAGGAAATGAACTGCCCGGCCTTGAATTGGATGTCGCGCGGCTCAATGAGCCGCAGCTCGACCTCCCGCACATCGTGCGTCAAATCGCTGATACGGGCCACTTCTGCGTGAAAGAGTTCCATCCGGGCCGGCTTGCTGCTCCTTTCCTGCACCATACCATGAGGAATCGCATGGGCCCAGAGGGGTCAGGACTCACATCGAACACATTGTTGCCGGCTGCCTGTTCTAATAGAAGATGGTCGTGGGCGATTGAGACGGCAGGTCGGTTTCGACGGTAAAGCGGATCCGGCCGAACACCCGGCCATCTTCCGCCTCGATATCCACTCGCCAGTCCCCCGGAGACAACCCTTGTTTCACGCTGTAGGCCCGGTATCCCCCTTCACGACCTCCCTGAATTCGGATCGGAATTCGATCGACCTTGGAGAACGGCGCACTCTTATCCGGCCTGTGATACCAATGATGAAACACCGTCGTTTCCAGCATCACCGGCGCAAAGACCGCCGTAAAGCAATAAATCGGTTCGTCGGCGGGAAAGGGGTCGTCGGAGTACTTAAAAAATTGAAACCACCGCTTCTGATAAACCAATTCGAATCTATCCCCGGCCTTTCGGACTTCATGGAAGACCCCGCCGAATTTCATGGAGAGCGGCACTGGGGGAATCCAATTCATGAAATACAAGACCACTACCAGGCAGAGCACGCCGAACGCCGGAGCGGCCGCCAACGCGGCTTCCCGTCGAGACGAGTCCGGCCTGCCTCGGTAGAGCCAATCCACCACTCGCCAGGTCACCACACCGCTGAGCGCCACGCCGACCAGAAACACCACCTTATTCATCGATCCGGTCATGACGGGAAGGAAAAACGTGAAGAAGGAACAGCAGACCAGCGCGTACAGGCCGAGCAAGAGTTGTAGGTTTGTGAGCCGGTCCCGCAGAAACTCATTCCCCACCAGCAGGCCGACCAGCAGACAGAAAAACACCGCCGTACCGGTCAACGAGGCGCTCTTCCAATAAAAGATGGCATAGGCGCTGAAGAGACTGCCCAGAAAAAACTGAATCCCCATCGGAGCGTAGGGGCGGACCTGCAGCAACAGACGTTCCAGTGGAGAGTCGGCCTGTTCCAACTCCTCCGGTCCGGCAGCCGCCGTGCCGAATCGTCCCGTCAGTACGATCAGAAAGCCAAGGAGTGTAAGGTAGAGGAGCAGAACCAGATTGCCCCGCAGGCGATCGATTCTCGTGAGCATGATGGTGTCATACGTCACGCCGGCGAAGAAAAACAGCGGAGGCATGAACGGCTGCCCGAGCACCGCCTGAAACTTCGGATGTCGCCACACATTGGACGGTCGCCACATGGGTGCCTAGGTTTCAGGAGAACGAGGGGAATGTCAAACGAAGAAACAAAAAAGGGGAAGAGGCCGCGTTGGTCTACGAGCTCGTCGCGCTGTTGGAGAGAGTTGAGGCGCCTCGGCTGACGAAGGGGAAGCGTCAAGCGTCCGCGCGCAGGTCTAGTGCAGGCTCGTCGCGCTGCTGTAATGGCCGGGAACCCGGCTGCGGCTCCCCCCAGCCCCCATCAGAATGGTGGATTCCGATCTGCCTGCGGCAGTCGGGCCTCGCTCGGCTTCCCACCTCACACATCAGCGTCACTCGCCCGCAATGACACTCCGCCGTTCGCTTGACACTCCGGCAGAAAGCTAGCGCCATGGCCAAACCTCCATGCGCATCCGTTCGACCGAAGAAGACGTAAAGTCCGAGTCCGACTCCCCGGCCAAGGCGAGGAAGGGATCTTGAGCGTCAACTCGGTAGAACCCGGAGATGTAACAAATGGCAAGCCAACATCCTGTCAGACGAACGGTGGGAGCGGCGCATACCGAACCGGGCGGCCGAGCAGGCGCTCCACCCAGCCATCCATCAATTCATCCGGAAGCGGGGCACAGTTAAGACGAACCTCCAGTTGAAAGGTCTGCCCGCTTCCGACGACGCCGACGATGGCCGACGCCTCTTCCCCATCCGGAAGCAACTCCTGGGTTTGGAACTCGCACAACGTCGCATACAACCGCCCCTGCGGCTGAATGGCATCCAGGACTTCCGGCAGTTCGTCGAGCAAGCAGTGGACGGAACAGCGATAGGCCCATGTGGCGCCGGGCTGGACCGTTTCGAACTCTTTGAGCGCCGCCTCATCAAAGCCGGTCAGATACGTCCGCACGCTCGCGAGCTGCGGCGCGAAGGTCGAGGCCAACTTGCTGGCCGGTACCAGGAATTCGTAGGCGTCCGAAGAATTGTATTCAAATTGGCAGGGGCCGAACGCATCCGGCCATGAACAGAAAAATGGGGCCGCTTCGTCGGCCGGCTTCAACACAACGCCGCCCCGTTCGACACCGGTCTCGACGGGCA
Organism: Nitrospira sp.; assembly: GCA_040981125.1. Taxonomy (GTDB): domain Bacteria; phylum Nitrospirota; class Nitrospiria; order Nitrospirales; family Nitrospiraceae; genus DASSBQ01. Next base: position 308,251 of record JANRMQ010000004.1, on the reverse strand, counting down.
GGTCCAATGTCGTGATGGCTTCCAGAAATGCGGCACGGCGCTCTTCCACCCAGCCGTCCCGCTGATCGTCCGCTCGGTGTTCGCCCGGCGTCACCACGTCGCGGGTATTGAGCCGGACGCGAATGAACGCATGCACGTGCCGGAAGCCGACCCAGAGCATGCTGGTCGGATGATGGAACCGCAGAGGCCCGCGGATTCTCCAGGGGTGGCTGATCGAGCAGTAGGTGCCGACGTCCTGATGACGCCGGTACAGGGTATGATACCCCCCGGCCAGCAAAAAGAAATCCCCCCGCCACTGTTCCCGCACATGGATCAGCGTGACATCCTCGGTCGCCCAGGGATCGAGCTGATCGAAATCCTCAGGATTTTTGACGGACCACTCTTCGACATAGCAGATCACGTCCTTCGCGGGATGCACGGGCTTCAGTCCGAGCGCAGCCAGACGCTCGCCGACGGCGAGGATTTCTCCGAACTGAAGTGGTGTGATCGTTTCCCAGCGACGTTCCCGCATGGTGGCTCCGTGGTCCGATGGACGATGCGCCGAGCATCGGATCACCGCACCGATTTGACTGCCCCGTCTTCAATATTCGTATCGCTCACAAAGCGGTCGAAGCCGTCCTTCAGAACCAGCCCGACCAATTTTCTTACGTCATTGTGCTCGAACCAAAAGACGGTCTGCGTGAGCGTACCTTCGACGCTCCTCGTCGTCACGCTGCCGTCCTTGAGATTGGACGCTTTGATCAGCATTCTACATTCGGTGGTGATGACCGTGGAAAAGAACCGGCTTTTTGCGTGCGCCGTCAATTCCAAGACTTCCCCCGTGACCAGAATATCCGCACCCGAGACCGCGACGCCGGTCTGCACGACCCTGGCATCCCACCCGCGCCGTTGCCAGCCCTGCTGGCGCAGCGTCTCCGCCATCGTCTCGGCTGCGGTATCTCCGACCTTTCCTCCCGCGACATTGAAATAGGTCACGCCGCCCCCCAAGTGAGTCCGATAGCCGAGCTTACCCTGATCCGCCCGCCGGTCTTCGAAGGGTTCGATCACGATCTTGACCGGATCGGATGCCAACGCTTGCGCCGGCGGCAGCTTCGGCACGACATCTAGAGATACCATCTTACCGCTCCCGGCGCAGCCGGCCAGGAGAACCAGCACGGCCGGCAACCAGGCCATCGGCATTCGTCCGCACACCGCTGATAGTCTCACGCCCACCTCCATACCATTAGGTTGAGTTCATTATGATGGAACGACCCCCAGTCTACCTAACTTGACGAGGGGCTGACAATTGTCCAGCTTGGAATCCAGATAGTGAGTCGGCCGCCGATCCTTTGCCGCAGTAGAATGGCCTTCCTCCGGCAGATTCCTATGGCGTAATGAGGGGAAGGAGGCTGCGGAAGGTGTCCCGGCCGATGTCCGGCAGGTCGTCTTGGAGCCGGTCGAAGTCCACAATCGGGACAAACCGCAGGATCTTCATAAAAGATCGTTCGGCAATAACCGCTCCGATGCGCGCCTTGCGGTCATGAGACAGCGGCAGGGTGTACCCTTCCCCTCGTTTCCACTCCCAAAGGTTGGATGCCAACGACATCTCCAAGTCGCGCCCCGCCACGGCATGAAACCGATCGACGAGATTGCGCTTGTATTGTTTGAGATGCACGCCTTCCAGCAACAGTGCAAACGTCAAATGATGGCCCCACCAGAACAGTGAACGGAAGCTGAATGTATTGCCTCCGCTGAAGTGTTTGGGATAATCGAGATACTGATAGGGGCAATGTTCGAGATGTTCGCCCTTCACGAACTGATAGCCGGCCGGATTGAAGTCCGGCGGCGCGAGCAGCGCGGTCTGAGCCGCCTCCTGCCGCAACTCGTCATGCAAGCGGCCCAGCAAGTCCCGGACTTTTCGCGTGATCACGGCCTTCGCGCGGAAAAACTCCGCGTTTTCCATCAAACCGAGTTCGTCGGAGGTGAACCGTTGGAAAGCCATCGCGAGGCATCAGCTCTGCGTGGACAAGAGGCATTGTCCGATCAGCGCATCACGGCCATGGCCGGCGGACATTTTCAACATCCTGTTATTTTTGGCGGGTCTCACAGGACGCAATCCGGAGATCAAACACACGCCGGCATTGCGCGCATCGCAATCCCATGGTGTCGTGCAGCACATTCATTTCCCTGATCGACACAGTGCCCGCATGTTCGATGATGCAACGGTCGAGCACAACGGGAGCCTCATCGCCGGTCGTCCGGACGGGATTATCCGGCGCATCCATGACGATCGAGACTCGGGCGACGACGTCGCTGATTGTAACGTGGTGGGCCATCCGGCAGGAACTGCACGTAAAGACCAGCTTGTTTTGATTCTCAAACCGCTTCAGCGTGACACAGAGCGGATGCACGGCGAAACACTGCTGTACAAAGGCCCCGCTGTGAAACACTTGCGCCATGACACCCCACTCCACAGCGTCGCTTGGATGGTTTGCGTTACACGGCCGGCAGGATACCACTCGGTCGCGCCGGGCCGACCGCCTTAGAATTTGATCAAAGCCAGCATGGCCAGGATGCCGACTGCATAGGGGATGAGACAGGAATACAAGACGGCCTGAAGCGCCCGTTCATGCGACACCGAGCGGGCACGCTGCTCTTTATACACGAACTCATAGGCCAAGATCGCCAGCGTCAGCGTCAAAGCAAAGACCCGGCTGCTTCGCGGCCAACCGTACTGTCCGCTCGCAATAAAGTTTGCGGTGAAGAACCCGCTCGACAACGAAATCAGCGGGGCCAGCCCATAGAGGACGGTTTGAGCAAAGGCGCTATGCCAAGCCGGACGGGCGGAACGATGCTCGGGCCTCGCCAGGACGCTCATGACCCGACCGCCACGTCCGGTGGAGAGGCCGGTTGAGCGGCACGAGTTTTCGCGCCGGTACGGGCTTCTTGACAGGTCAGGCAGACTCGGGGACGTTGCTTGAGAAATTTTACTTTGCCGCTGGCCAGACAACTGTAATGCACGAATTCATCGCACAGCGTGCAACGGGACCAACCGCCGCGCAGCATGGTCTTGTCGCGGTAGAGACCTTCCTTGCAGACCCTGCACAGCCGAGGTTCGATCCCCAGCAACATGGGCTCCCAGTCGCCGCCGGCTTTTCTAATACTCATCAGCGGGAGTATAGCGAAGGGTCTCGCGGAAATACAAGGAGGCGGAACAAGGTGGAGAAGCGGTATGCGGCTTTTTCATGATTGCCATATAACCGACATGATGTCAAACCAGTTTTAACCATATTGCAATGATTCCGACTGTCTTGGCTGGGGATAGGCTTGAAGGAAACTGGAAAGAATGGACCAGGTGCCCCCTGAGATTGCCCGCTTATTTGCCGCCAGGCAACGACGCCGGGCACGCCTGGCGACGCTGCCGTTCCCGGAGAAGGTACGGGCGGTGGTGCGCATGCAACAGACGGCTGCACCGGTTCTCCGCGCCAGAGGAAGAAAGGTCCATGTCTGGCCCGTCGATTGATTAGCCTGGGGCGCACATCATTGCCAGGTGTTCCGCTCCTTGCACGTTCCCAGGAAGATTGACAACTCCTCGGTACCCGGACACAATGCAGACGGCGTTAAAGTAGGGCGGTCAGGCATACTCCACCTAAAAGATTAACCGGTGAAGGTCACCAAGTATTTTGAATTCATCCGACAGAGAGCTGATCGTGCGATGATTCGAGATGAATGGATCCGACAGGTCGTCACGGCTCCGATGAAAGAAACCAGACAGAAAGATGGCCGTATCCGTCGTTGGGCGCAGATTCAAGAGATGGAAAACAAATATTTACGGGTCGTGTTACTGTCTGATGGTGAAACGATCCATAACGCGTTCTTTGATCGGAGATTCAAGCCATGAAGATCAAATATTTTCAGGAAACAGATACCCTGTACATTGAGTTCAGAGAAGCAGACGTCTCGGAGACAAAGGATCTGGACGAGAATACCCAGCTCGATATCGATCAGGATGGAAATATCTGCGCGATGACAATTGAGCATGCCCGAGACAGAGCGGATATTCCTCATTTTTCATTTGAGCAGATAGCAGCTTGATAAAATCCGCTCGAGCCCGTCCTTCACTCTCTCCACGACCCAACCACTGACCACATCCCCTCCAGCCAAGGCGAAAAGTCGCAGTCGGCATGACTCCCCCCTGATGAAACGCATCGACGCAGGCGTTCCGCTCCTGTGCGTGCTCGTCTAGCTGCTGTAGCGCCCGGTCAACCGGTTGGAGCATTAGGTTCAGCCGCCTTGGCTGACGAACGGAAAGCGGCAAGCGTCCGCGTCGGTCTAGTGCAGGCTCGTCGCGCTGCTGTAGGGAATCAGCGAACGGTATGCTTTCGCGCCGCACAGCCTCGACTAGCTGCTGTAGTGTGCGAAAGACCGGGTCCGGTTCCCCCCAGCCCCCACATCAGAATGTGGAGGTTTCCGATCCGCCAAGGGCGGTCGGACCTCCCTCGGTCTTTCGCTCGACACACTAGCATGTCTCGGCCGCAAAGGCGCGAAGCACACCGCCCGCCGCCCAAGTGGAAAGAATAACAACGCCGCAGTTACCTCTCTGCGCCCATCCGTTCCAGCCAAGGCAAAAGATGGTGGGGGGAAACCGAAATCAGGCATGCCGGATTGTCTGGATTTCGGTAGTTTGCTTTCTGTGCGTCGGTCATCGCCAAGCGATTAGGTTTCCATGAATGAGCATCGCGCGCATAGACAACAATCCAATCAATGTCAGTACTGAAATATCTTGCGTCGTTTGCTGGAGACACTCGTTTATGCCAAGAAATCGATGTAATAAAATTCTGTGCTCCGAAGATCTCATCCATCAGGTAACGCAGTGCTTGAACTTCGTTGTCGTCAAGACTGACGAAGATTGCCCCGTCTTCGCGAAGAAACTGTCGGAGTAAAGCTATCCGTGGATACATCATGCATAGCCAGCGATCATGTCGATCGAGTGTCTCGCCCTCCTTACCGACTACTTTACCCAGCCATTCACGAATGAGAGGACTATTCACATTGTCGTTATAAACCCAGTTCTCGTTACCCGTGTTGTACGGCGGATCGATGTAGATACACTTCACCTGGCCTGCGTAGTAAGGCAGGAGCGCCTTAAGGGCGACGAGATTGTCGCCTTCAACAATAAGGTTGCCATCACCAGGTTCACCGCAACCAAGGTCCGACACGCCCTTGAGTAAGTGAAACGGCACTTCGAGGTGGTGATTCACCACCGATTCTTTTCCAATCCAGTTCAGAGTAGGCATGCCAATATCCCTCTAGATACAAGCCGATGAGGGATACCCTTTTCTTAGGAGTAAATCAACGGGAGGATCGTGGAGTCATGGACAGCGGCAGAGCGCCTGCGGCAGAAACCTGCTAGCCCATCATCCACTTTCCTCGCCTTGGCTGGAACGGATGCGCGCAGAGGTTTGGACGTGGCGGTAGACAAGGGAGAGCAGCCGCGGCCGACAGCAGCGCCGTTCCGGTAATCCGACAGGTGCAGCGAGACTACGACCCTACCCCAAACGACTCAGCCGAACCGTCGCATCACGGCCAACACCGGCTGGGCGCGCCGTTCGTCAGCCAAGGATCTGGCACAACAGCAGCGGGGGTGATCTTGCACTGGGCTTTAGCCGTCGGTCACCGCCCACTCTGAATTACGGGTCTATCTGTGATTCCCGAAGTGTCACCACGGCTAGCGTCTCGCCGACTGCGTTGAAGACCTCCAAGGAATAACCGGGCTCTCCGCCAGCCGGGCCGGCATGGGTTTCTACAATCGTCGCCACGTCGCCCTTTCGAAGCCTGTGCGAGGGCACATCGACGGCTAATGTCACTTTGCTGAATAAATCAAATGGCATGTGGCTATAGGTATGCGTCATCGCGCCACATAGATGGGTTCCATGTGGGCCAGGATATGTCTTCTCCGTATATAGTTCGGGCTTTCCTCTATAAGTCTTTTCTCGACCAGGTCGACCGGCCGTCCGAGTAATGCCTGCAGGCTATCCTTCATCTCAAGTAGTTGCTCGAAGTCCCATTCGCCATCCTGACTGAACGTCACCAGCACGTCCACATCGCTTTCCGGCTTGAAATCCGCCCGCAGAACAGAGCCAAACAACGCCAGTTCTGCAATCTTCCATTTTCGACAGAACGCAGCAATCTGGTCCTTCGGAACATCTATTTGGATCTTCTCGCTCATGATGCCACTGCTTGAGGGATACGCTTTTCTCAAGGGGAAATCAACGGAAGCAGCTTCTCGACTAACGGATGCGCACAGAGGTGTGGACGTGGCGACTCACTGAGTATGAGAAAAAATGGATGGTGAGTCGTGCGTCGCGAATCGCGCTAAGGAAAAGCTTTGTTTCTTTTATTGGCCGGGAGGACGCTGTCGTGCGGCGTGCGACCTTCCCGGAGGAACGGGGACCCACCGAGGCTTGGCCGAGAAGGAAAGCTGGAACTGACTGAAGCACTGCGATCATAGGATCGCAGCTGAGGGAATTCCAGAAGGGCGCACGATGCGACGAATAAGGAGCATCACGTGTGTGCGCGCCGCCGAGTCGGTGAGGCGGCAGGATATCCCGCTCGGGTAAGCCCGGAAGGGTCGTTCTGAGAGGTGGGGAGCAGCGCACGCATGGCAGCGGCCTTGTTACAGGGGATGGGTTCCCGTCTCCCTGCTTCAGCGAGGACAACTCCGCGGGAATGACGGACCGTGCGGTCGAGTCATAGCGCTGAGCAGGCAGGACTTACCATTCAGCATCCATCGCATCGCGGCCAACACCGGCTGGGTGCGCCGTTCGTCAGCCAAGGCCCTACCCTTCTACAACAGCTAGCCGAGACTGCACGGCGCGAAAATAGCGATCGTCGTCTCCCTACATTTTGCTGTCCCGATCAAACCCGATGCGCCGTTTGGGTTCATCAGGAGCCGGCTGAAGGAGCGGCAGCAATTTCTCATACACATCCACCAGCGCCGAATCATGCTCAAGCAGCGTCTTATCGATTTCGGCCAGGCGCTTCATAATCGCCTGATTGGCGGCAACTTGCTGGCGCAAGCGCACGAAGGCGCGGATGACGAACACGCTCATGTGCACGGCCCGCTCGCTACGCAAGATGTTCGCCGCCATCAATGCACCGTGTTCGGTAAACGCCCAGGGGCGATACACTGCACCACGATGGCGGCTGGAACTGGTCGCAAATTGCGACCAGTTCGGATTACCTTCCATAGATTCAATGGGTTGTAAATTTGAATCCGCGAGCTGCGACCTCAAATTATTGAGTTCGGCCTTGGTGAGCTGAAATGCAAAATCATGCGGAAACCGTTGGCGATTCCGCTTGAACGCTTCGTTGAAGCGCTTTGTGGGCACGCCATAGAGTCGCGCCAAGTCCGCATCAAGAATCACGCGTTGATTTCTCATGACCATAATCAGCGGCTCGACCGATTCATGCGCGCCGGATTTGCTACGAGAAGACATACGAACATACTCTCTTCGTGAATGCCGCCGTGATCAACCCGTAGAGGCATACTGTTTTTTAAGAGGCGAAATCAATGAGGAGTGCGTACGGAGGATTGGTCATCGCTCCCTCGTTTGACACCCCTTAAATTGTTTTGCTACTCTCGCGCGGATATGAGCGGTACGGATTTTGCCAAGAGAGAACCCCGGTGACATGACTTCCCTCAGCCAAGCGCCTCCATTTCGCATGAACATTAAAGACTATTTGGAACAAAAGCGGGAAGCCGTGGATCGCTATCTGCTTTCCGTTATCCCGGCCGTTGACCAGCCTCCGACGACGCTGCACGAAAGCATGCGCTACAGCCTCTTCGCCGGAGGCAAACGGGTTCGGCCCATTCTGGCCATCGCCGCCGCAGAAGCCGTCGGTGATCCCGGCGACGCGATCCTCCCGATCGCCTCCTCGCTCGAACTGATCCATACCTATTCGTTGATCCATGACGATTTGCCCTCCATGGATGATGATGATTACCGCCGCGGGAAACCGACCAACCACAAGGTGTATGGCGAAGCCATGGCGATTCTGGCGGGAGACGCCTTGCTGACCATGGCGTTTGAATTGTGCAGCCAGACAAAAGCATTGGACTTGGACCCGGCGCAACAAGTGCGACTTGTCCATGAACTCGCCGTCGGCTCCGGCAATCGCGGCATGGTCGGCGGGCAAGTGCTCGATATCCAGGCCGAGAACAAAGACATTGATCTCGCGACGCTGCAATCAATCCACAAGCATAAGACCGGCATGCTGATCCGGGCGGCAGTCCGCATGGGAGCCCTCACCGCGGGCGCAACCGAGAGTCAACTGGCGAGTCTCACCGCCTACGCCGAAGATATCGGTCTGGCATTTCAAATCGCCGACGATGTATTGAATGTGACCGGCACGCGGGAGGAATTGGGCAAAAACCCCAATACGGACGCACAGCGCGGAAAGAAAACATACCCGACATTTTATGGCGTGGACGGGGCGAAACAGCTTGCCGACGACTGCGTCAGTCGGGCCGTGAGCCGGCTGTCGGAATTCGGCCTGTCCGCCGATCCACTCCGCGAGCTCGCCCGGTACATCACGGACCGGAAGAATTGACGATTTACTGATTGAGGGATTGAGCGGATTCCCTTCAGCAGACGCACTTCACCACATCGCGAAATCATCACATCACCAAATTCCTTATGAAGGCTCTCGTCACCGGCGCCTCCGGATTCATCGGCGGAGCGGTCGTCCGTGCGCTTGTCGCGTCCGGCGTCCATGTCCGAGTCACGGCCAGGCCGGGCAACGATATGCGGCATCTCGCCGGCGTGCCGATGGAACGGGTCGAGGGAGACCTCCGCAACAAGGAATCCTTGCTTCGGGCGCTGGATGGATGCGGGCGGCTCTACCACGTCGCCGCCCACTATGCGCTGTGGGCCAAGGACCCGTCGATTTTTTATGACGTGAACGTGGCCGGCACGCGCAATCTATTGGAAGCCGCGCGCGAGGCCGGCATCGAACGAACCGTCTATTGCAGCACGATCGGCGCAATCGGTCTGCCTCCCGGCGGCGGACTCGGCACCGAAACGACGCCGGTGGCGCTGAATCAAATGGCCGGTCACTACAAGCGGTCAAAATATCTGGCCGAACAGGAAGTCCTGAAGCTCGCGCGCGAAGGCCTTCCGGTGGTCATCGTCAATCCGAGCGCCCCGGTCGGCGCCGGTGACGTGAAGCCGACCCCGACCGGTCAGGTCATCGTCGATTTTATGAAGGGCCGGATGCCGGCGTATATTGAAACCGGCATGAATCTGGTCGATGTGGACGACGTGGCCACCGGGCATCTTCTCGCCATGGAGAAAGGGCGGCTCGGGGAACGCTATATTCTCGGCAACCGGAATCTCCTGCTGCGCGAAGTCTTCGAGATCCTCAGCGGACTGACCGGCGTCAAAGCCCCGGCGCTCAAGCTGCCTCGCCTGGCGATCCTCCCGCTGGCCTACGTGAACGAATGGATGTCGTCGCTGACGGGCAACCAGCCGCGCATTCCGCTTGAAGGGATCCGGATGGCGAAATACAAGATGCATTATGATTGCAGCAAAGCGATCAAGGAATTGGGCCTCCCGCAAACGCCGGTCGAAGTCGCGCTCGGAAAAGCGGTGAAGTGGTTCCATGATCATGGCTACGCGTAACGGGCGCGCCTGTCGCGCCTGATTCTGAATGGTGAATCAGGAATGATGAGTGGCATTCGGCATTGATGGACGCGCTGGCTCTTTTCGGTGCGACCATCTTATTCCGCCCCTACGTCTTCATCTTTCTCGGGGTCTTTCTCTTCTCGGCGATTAAACTGCTCGGCTGGCCGCGCACATGGCGCTTCTGGTTGATCAGTTGGATTACCGCCTTCGTCTGCGAATTTTCATCCACGCGAACCGGGATTCCGTTCGGCTGGTATCACTACACCGCCTCCACCACGGGGCAGGAACTCTATATCTCCAATATCCCCTTTATGGACTCGCTTTCGTTTTCCTTCCTGCTCTATGCCAGCTATTGCTTGGCCCTGACGCTTCTTCTTCCCATGGAGAAGCCGGGCGACCGCGCCGGCTGCCGGAGGCTGCCGGCGCTGGCGTTCGATGCCGTCTCGCGGACGTCATGGCCCATTGCGGCGCTGACCGTCCTCTTCTTCGCGATGATTGATATGGTGATCGATCCGGTGGCCCTGCGAGGCGACCGATGGTTCCTCGGCCGGATCTATTATTACCCGGAGCCGGGCGTGCACTATGGCGTGCCGATCGCGAACTATATCGGATGGGCCGTCGTCGGGACGCTGTCATTGCTCCTCTATACTCCGCTGGACCGGCGTCTGACCGATCCGATTCCCCGGCATCGCCCATCAACGACCGTCATCCTCCTGCTCGGCTGCGGCCTCTACTATGGCGTCTTGGCGTTCAATCTTGCCGTGACCTTTTGGATCGGGGAATCGTTACAAGCGACGACGGGCCTCTTGATGTATCTGCCGGTCACCTTGATGCTCCTCTTGCGGCTGCTCGGGCGGCGGCCGGCCCACGCCGCCGCGCGCTGACCACAACGGCATGGCTCGTGCCGATCTTGGCCTAATCCGACTGTGGCATTGAACCGAATGAGACGGTATAGTGTGTAACAGCGCGTTGCATAACGGCTTCGGCGAACATCTCGCCCGGCACACTCTCACGGAAGGCGGACATGCGGAAATTTGTCGGATTCGTCGTGATCCTCTTTCTGCTGTTCCTCGGCTTGCTGGGCTGGTTCGGCTATCAATCCTTTTCGACCGGATTCAGTGCCAAAGCCGACCCGAACTGGCTTGAGATTGTAGTCGCGCGACAACTTCGATATCTGGCAATCCCGCTGGAGAATCGCAACCTGCGCAATCCGGTGCCTCTCACGCCGGACGTGATGAAGGAGGCGCGCGCGCATTTCGCCGACCACTGCGCCTCCTGCCATGCCAACGACGGCAGCGGCCAAACGAAAATGGGACAGAATTTCTATCCCAAGACCCCGGACCTGAGGCTCAGCAACACGCAAGATATGTCCGACGGCGAGATGTTCTTCATCATCCAAAACGGAATCCGCTTTACCGGGATGCCCGCCTGGGGCACCGGGGATCCATCGGAAGATACGGACAGTTGGAAATTAGTGCATTTCATTCGGCATCTTCCCAGGATTACAGAGAAAGAGCTGGAAGAAATGAAGACCCTCAACCCTAAAACCAAACATGAGCTGGAGGAAGAAGAGGCCAACGAACGATTCCTCCGGGGCGAGGACGACGGCCCAGCCGCGCCTTCGAGCCATCGCCATTAATCCGGCCTGAAAGGAGTGTCCTGTGACGATTGTACGATGTGCATTATTGACAATGGCGCTGATCGCTGTGCCGGCCCTGGGCCTGGCGCACGGAACCGACCAGCATGTCCTGGGGACGGTGACGGCCATCGAGACCACGCATATGGACGTAAAAACCACCAAGGGCGCCTCGGTGACGGTGCAACTGACCGATCAAACCAAGTTCATCTCGAAAGGGGTCAAGCGGCCCAGCGGCCAGCCTGAGGTCGGCGATCGCGTGGTGATCGATGTGAAGACGGACGGCACGGTCGTGACCGCCACGGAAGTGCAATATTCAAATCCACAACCGAAGACTCCATAACACCGATGGCCGTGCTTCATTTTCAACGCATGGAACGAGCCGGCGGGGCGGGATCCGGACTGCCCCCGCTGGCGCTCCGGATCCTGGTCACCGGAGTGGCCGTTTTTCTGGCCATTACTATCGTGCCGGGCATTGAAGCCCAAACGTTTGCAGCCGGCGTGGCGGCGGTCCTTGTGCTGACCCTGTTGAACGCGGTGATCCGGCCGATCCTCTATCTCATTTCTCTTCCGCTGATCCTGCTCTCGCTCGGGCTGTTTCTGGTCATCATCAACGGGCTGCTGCTGCAAATGACCGCTTATTTTGTGAAGGGTTTCACCGTGGCGGGATTCTGGCCCTCGGTCGGCGGCGCGGTGGTCATCAGTATCGTGACCTCGGTCCTCAATCTCTGGATCGGAACGGATCACGTCAGGGTTCACGAACCGCCCCATTCCACTCGCCCGCCGAAGATCATCAATCCGAACTGAGCGACATTTTCCGGCGCATCGCGCCACGCGCCTTTCTTGAGTTCTCCGCACTCGGCTGCTACAATGCGCTCTCTTTTCTAAGGACGTATGACGCCCCCAGCAGAACAGCCCAAAGCCGCGGCCGATACGCATCTCCAACGGACTCTGACATCGGTCATCAATGGATTTCCCTTTGATGCGGCCCTGGCCGCGATCTTTCATCAGGAGCATGGTCCTCTGACGGCGCATGTCTCACGCGGATTCACGCCTCGCGACATTCAATCCATCCTTCGAACCCTGTCGTCCCGAGCGATACTGAGCGCAGTGCCTGCGCAGGACGAAGCGGAATCAAGCCGCACGCTCCGGCTCCGGCTCGTGACTCCCGGCGCAAAATCGCTTTTGGGAATTCCGCTCCGGCATCGTCAACGGACGTACGGGTTCTTGGTGATCGGCAGAAAAGACAATGCCGCGTTCGCCAAAAAGGAAAAGTCCTTGATGGAACAGGCGAGCGAGGAAGTGACCAAATCCCTCGAACGCGAAGTTCTGTTTGATCTGAATGTGATTCTAGGTCGCCCCTTGGTGGGCAATGAACCGGTTCCCGCCGCTCTCCCTACTGAGACCTTCGTTCCGGCCCCGTCCCGCGCGACCCCGGACCTACAGGAAAAGGTCGTGGCGCTGTTGAACGACGCCGGCCAACATGTGCCCTTCGAGCGCGCCTGGATCTGCGCCTACGATCCCATTGCGGGAAGCGTGGAAGTCCTGGGCATTGCCGGAGAAGCCAAGGTCGATCCGAAGGACCAGAAAAAAGAACTCAAGCCCGGACACCGGCTGGCATTGGACGCCTCCGCCGCCGGATGGGCGGTCCGCCATCGCAAACCACGAGTGGACCATGACTTGGCCTCGACCCAGGGACGGTTCTTGGACCATAAGCATCTGTATAAGGATCGTTTTCAATCCTCGCTCGCCGTCCCATTTTTCTTGCGGGGACAGGTCGGAGGCACGATCACGCTCGCCTCGAAGAATCCCGATCGCTATACGCTTGCGGATGCGCGGACCTTGGAGCCGACCACGCTGAAGCTCGTTGAGCTGCTTCAGGCCGCGCCGTCCGGCCAGCCGTCCAAACCAACCGAATCCACAGGGGAAGCCGCCGCGGCCGGGACTACCCCGCCGCCTCCGTCCGAACCGCTCATTCGAAAACAGGAACGGCAGGCGGCCATCGGTGAGTTCAGCGCGTTCCTCGCGACGGAAGTACGGGAGCCCCTGGCGTCGATTCGAGCGCAATTGGAAGAAGTCACGGGGGAAGGGATTCTCGACTTTGACCCGCAGACGCGGGTTGAAAATGCCATGCGGGATCTCATTCGCGTCGAGGCGATTCTCAATGAGATCCTCGATTTTGCCAAACCGCTGGAACTGAATCGCCGGCTCTGCCGCGTGCCGGAAATCATTGAAAGCTCCCTCACCGTCGTCGCGACGGAATTGGAAGTCACCCGGATTCAAGTCGTCAAGGAGTATGCAGGCCACATCGCCCCGGTCCGGTGCGACGAAGCCAAAATGCAGCAGGTGTTCTTGAGTATCTTCAAGAATGCCATCGAGGCCATGACGCCGGGCTGCATCTTGACTATCTCCATAAGCAACCAACGGGCGGGCCGGCACCTTGAGGTTCAGATCCTCATCAAGAACAACGGCGCTCCCATCCCAGCCGAACATGTCGACAAGGTGTTCGAACCGTTTTTCACGACCAAGCGCGCAGGGACCGGCCTGGGCCTGGCCACGGTCAAGAAGATCGTCGAGGAACATCAAGGCCACATTGCCATTGCGAGCATGCCGGGTGAAGGTACGACGGTTACCATTCGGCTCCCCGGCGTCAGCCGCGGGCCGGTCCATCGATACCGGGGCCGCGGCCGGCGGCCGCCACGCCGCCCACAATAAGGACTCGCGAGCCGGCCGGGCGCGGACCCAGCGGCAGCATGGCCAGCCTCATTAGACCAGCTCAGCCGCTCACCTGCCCACTGTTCTTTTCCTTGACACTGCTTCCCAAGCTCGCTAAGATTTCACCGCTTTATCGGCCTTAGACTATTATCGGCAAGTATCCTTTCACATTCTTTCAAAGGAGTAGGGGATATGAAACTCGTGATCGGCAGTGTCGCAACACTGGCGGGTGTATTCTTTGTCCTGTCATCGGCATCAGCGAATCCGGCATTGCTCCCGAAGCATCCAGGTTATCCGGCGAAAGCGGCCACGAGCCCCGTGAACGGCCAGCCGCTCGCGAATGATCCAGGCCAGACCAATGCCGCCGGTGAAGCTGCCATACTGAAATCGGCTGGAACCGATGACAAGCACGTAAGCCAGCAGCTCAAGGACCCGAATAACGACCGCATTACCAAGAAGGAAGGGGCCGGGCGGCTCCCCAACGTTCAGGGACCTCAGATCCAAATTCAGCCCCCTGTGTCGGCCGCCACAAAGGCTGACGCCAGCTTGGGCGTGAAGTAATTTCTTATTCGCGCTCGTTGTTCTTAGCGACGGGGCGGCTACCCCTACGGTAGCCGCCCCGTTTTCTTCACCGCTCCACGCTATTTGATCAGCCGAAACCTCAACGGTTTTTTCGCCCATTCTCCCGCGTAATCGACACCGATACGAGGATAGGCTCCCACGCCTCCCCGTTTGACCCGTACGAAGCGGTCTTCGAGCCAGAGAGATCGGCCCGTCGACAGGTCATACCGGTTGAGACTGAGATCGATATCCAGGGCACGGCATAACCGGCCGGGCCCATCAATCAGCCGGCCGTCGATTTCAATGGCCCGGATCAATACGGCCGCCGGAAACCCCTCACGCTCGGTCACCACGTTCAATAGGTGATACATCCCGTAGATGAGATACACATAGCTCATGCCGGGAGGGCCAAACAGCACCTCCGTGCGCTTCGTTCGCCCCTTGGATGCATGACAAGCCTTGTCCTGCGGGCCGACATAGGCTTCCACTTCGATGATCTTGCCTGCGGTTCGTCCTCGTCCGTTCTCCCGGACCAGATACTTCCCGACCAACGACCGGGCAACCTCCACAGTCGGGCGATCGAAGTAAGCGCGAGAAAGGATCTTATGCATGTTACGCATCGCTAACTTATTTTTACAGGGCTGGTCAAAAAGGTTCTCCAACGAGGAGACCTTTTTCAGCAGCCCTCAAAAGTACCATGCCAGACCGCCCATAAAAAACCGCGGATTCCCCGGTACAAAATGAATATCCATCACTCCCGTCGTTTCGTTTCGTAATCGCGATTCAAAGGCAAAAACCGCTTGTTCCCACTTCGTGTTGAAGAGATTCTGAATGAAGAGAAACGCTTCGAGGCGTCCATGAGAGAGTTTAACGGGGATCTGATACCGTGTGGACAAATCGAATTCCAGCCAGGATGGCGATTTGATGCTGCGGTCCTCGACCAACGGCCTTGTGCCGAGATAGGTCCCTTGAAGCTGAGTGGTTAATCCTTCCGGCCATCGCAAGATCAGCGCGCCATAGCCCGTCAATTCGGGGGCCAGCGGAATCGCATCGCCGTTCGTGAACTCGGCATGGGACCAGGTCACGCTGCCGTTGAAGTACAAGGGGCCCGCAATCTGGCCACGCGCCGCGACTTCCACGCCTCGCCGTCTGGTCGCCCCCCGGATTTCGGTCGTGCCCTCGTCTCCGACAAACACCAGTTCCGACTTCAAGTCGATGGCCCAGAGAGTGGCGATCAGCTCAAGCCCCCGCCCCCATGGCTGTGACCGGACCCCCACCTCATAGGTCTTGGCACGGGCCAACGGCGCCGAACCCGGAGTCACGGCGGACCGAGCATCGTTGCTGTGAAAGCCTTCGCCATAGTTGGCAAACAATTCCGTTCGGAACCAGGGACCGAGTATGAGATTGACCTTGGGCAGGACGAGGCCTGAATTCGTTCTCCCTGCAGATTGTTCGGCGCAATCGGGGCAGCGATTGCGGACATCAAATGTAAAGACCTCGCTCCGCACACCACCGGCCAGTCTCATCCATGAAGTCGGCTGTATATCCAGTTTCACAAATGGTGAATAGGAGGCTTCCATGATATCGCTGTCGATGGTCGTGCCCAAGGGATTGCGTTTCGCCTGCGTCCCGAGCCGCGTATGAATATTGTCGACCCGGGATTGCACGCCGATCGTCACGGCACTGTCCATATCCAAGAATCTGCCCATGTGCCGATATCCAATATCGCCGCCGTACATCACCCGCCGATCCGACTGCTCAAAGCCATCGCCATTCACCGGATCATTCAGAAAGAAGGTGAAGTTGGTGAAGAGATCGAACTTGTAATACTGCCCATAGGCGTTTACGAAGAACCGGCCGCCGGACGGGGTATCGTAATGAAAGTTCAACCGGCCGGTCGATCTGATGGTCTTTCCTCCTTCGGACGGGTCGATCGCGCCGAACCGGTCCAGCGATCCATCTTGCACCGCCCGCAGGGGGATTTCGCCTGACGCATTCCACTGGGCTTTTTGGAATGTGCCGGTGACACTCAATTCCGAACGGCCCGTGGGGTTCATGGTCATTTTGCCCAAGAGGTTCGTGCGAAAATATCTGTTGTCGTTCTGAAACGGGCCGTTGGTGTAGTAGCCCTCCGCCGCGAACAACGTCCGCACCTTGTCCTTGGTCGGCGAGAGCATCAAGAGATACCGCTGGGTGTCGAATTGGCCGCCGGCCGCCTGCAGCAGTCCTTCGCGAACCACCTCCCGCGTTTTGAAATTGACCGCCCCCGCCGTGGCAAAGTCACCGAACTCGACATGATATGCGCCTTTGTACACATCAAGACCTTCGATGGTCTCCGGAATGATGAAATTCAAATCGGCATAGCCCTGGCCATGAGCATGGGAACGAAAGTTGATCGGCATCCCGTCGGTGAAGAACGCCACATCCGTCCCGTGGTCCGCATCGAATCCGCGTAAAAAATATTGATCGGCTTTGCCCGCCCCGCCCGAATGCTCCACCGTGATCATCCCCGGAATCAGACGCAGCACTTGGGCCGGCCGACCTTGTGGTTGCAAGACAATCTCCTTGTCGGGAATGAATTGCTGAGATGAGGCCGCCACCGGTTGCTCGGCGGACACGGCGATCTCCGGCATCTCCACCTCCGGCGCATCCGGATCATGAGCGAAGGCGACGCCGGCGAGGCAGACGCACGACATTGCAGCCATGATAAGGAAGCAACCCTGTAGTCTTATCGAACAGCGGACCAGACAGCGAGTGAGTTGAACAACCCTCATTGAAGTTCTCAACGCGGCTCCTTTCAGCCGGTTCAGACCTTCGTGATCTGAATGTGCGGGGATTGAAAAGAAGGAACGGTAAGGGATCAGGCGGCGGACTGCGTCATACGAACTATCCGCTGAACGGCCTGATCAATGAGTGAATCGAGGGTTCGTCCCTCCAAACCGACCACTTCGATCTTCCGCCGATTGAGCGGAAGCAGAAACTTCTGCGCCGGCGACTCCACCAAGACTTGAACAAGGTCCGTGGTCACCTCGCCCAGCATGGCCCCCGGCAAGAGGAGGCTTAATGACCCGACGATCATGTCCGCCTCACCGATCTGCTGTTGGATGACTGCCGCCCGAGTTTCCACTGATGTCGCTCCCGCCCGCGCCATCGCCTGCGCGGCAACCTGATTGAGAGCAAGACCGACGACCGCATGTCCGTCGGTCGCAATGTCACGCAGTCCTTCGACAATGCGGCTGCCGAGACCGCCGCCGCGACCGTCCACCACGCAGATCGTCATCACAGGCTGAGGCCCTTCCCGGTCGTCGTCATGGCCAACTTTCCATGTTTGACGCCCTTGATGCTGATCAACGCATCGGCGATCTTTTTGATCTCGGCACCCTTGCCCTTCACGACCAACACCTCAAGACAATGGTCGTGATCCAGGTGCACGTGCATCCCGGCCAGGACAAGTCCTTGAAAATCATGCTGAATGGTGGTGAGTTTTTTCGTCAGGTCGCGGACGTGATGATCATAGACAAACGTGATGGTCCCGACCGTCTCTTTATTCTCCGACCATTCCTCTCCGACCAGCTTGTCCCGGATCAGATCCCTGAGCGCCTCCGAGCGGTTGGTGTATTTTCGAGTTTTGATATGGCGGTCGAAATCATCAAGCAGATGATGGTCGAGCGAGACGCCGAACCGGACGAGTTTCTTCATATTCGATGAGAAAGTGCTACGAATTGGAAAAAGATGGCACGGAGAGTAATACAATCGGCGGAGTTAAGCAACTGTCTATTGCCCAAGGAGCTGCCGTCCCATGCCTTTGCAGCCCGCCCGAACATGCGGACCAGTCTGGGGCCAAGCCGTTATTGCGATTGCTCCAGCAAGAGATTCCTCAATTCTTCATACACATTTCGCCTGGAACCGACGAAGACAACATCCAACGTCGTGTTGTCGTCATTGATTTGATAAATGATTCGGTAGGTGCGGACTCGAAAGGACCAGTATCCCGACAATTCAGAGTGGAGCGCGCGGCCCGCAAGCGGATTGGTCAGCAATGTTCGGATGCCATCTCTGATTTCTCGTTTGATCTCGGGGTGGAGCTTCCGGATTCTGTCTGCCGCTTCAGGCGTATACCGAGCGCGGTAAGGTGTCACAGATCCTCTCGCCCAAATACAGCCTCATGGGAAACCCACTTGCCGGCCTGAGCCTGCTTGACCGAACGTCTCAGCGAACGCATCGTCTTGGGATCACTGAGAATCTCTAGTGTTTCCATCAGACCTTCGAACTGGTCCATGCTGAGCAGCACAGCGGCGGGCGTCCCATCCCGGGTAATGGCCACGACCTCCGGATTGGCCTTCAACCGGCGAATAAGATCAAGCAACTTGTTTTTGGCCTCGGTCACGGAGACGAATTGATCCACGTGCGGCATAAGCCATCCTCCATAATAGCCTGATAAATGGCTATTATAACGGCTTATCCCGGGCTTGCTCAAGATACATCGAGCTAAAGGAAGCAAGATCCGTGGAGCAGTCGATGAAGACCACCTGTTACCCAGAGGAGATCAAGCTGCTGGATTTGCTTGTGACATTGATCGACCGGTATGAAGAGACCCACTATACGATTAAGCGACGAAGCCCGCACGAGATACTCCAGCCCTATGGAGTCCCGAGGCCTCACACATAAAGATGTATGGGTGCTGTTCGGCTCCAAGGGAGTCGCCTCGGAAGTCCTCAACGGCAAGCGAGCGATCAGCAAAACCCATGCACGCGCACTCGCCGGCTTCTTCCATGTATCCGCCGATCTCTTCATTGGGGCAGCAATCGGCTCCCGCCGCCACGCGAGTTACGTGCGTTCCATGCGGCCACCAGATCCGACAAGGCATTAAGAATGGTGCTCATTCGCTTTCAACTGTAAGGGGTCCACTTTCACTTTAAGGGTCTGATCCTTTTGTGTTCACGGTGAGATTCTGCCTAACTATGCCGCTCTGTGGGGACTGGCAGGTTCGGACCTGCGCTGGCAGAAGCAAGAAGGTTCGCATCGGGGCTAAAGGCCACGCTGGTTACCGAGTCCGTATGACCTTTGAGCGGCGGCCCCAGCGTTTAGCGGGTTTCGACATCCCACAGTCGGATGCTCATGTCCGCTTGGCCCTTCCTAGCCTTGGGTGGAACGGATGCGCACAGAGGTGTGGCCGTGGCGCCTCTAGTATTAGAAACAAAATGGATGGTGAGTCGTGCGTCGCGAATCGCGCGGAGACTCGGGGTCCGCGACGCGAAGAATAATGAGCGTCAGGTTTGCGGACGCCGGCGAGACAGTGAGCCGGCAGGGTGATTTCGCACTTGCCGAGCAGGTGCGGTCGCAAAGCGACGGCGAGCACTGTTCGACGTTCCGTTGCGGAGGACAACGAAACGAGTTGCGCAGCCGAGCAGATGGGAGGCTTACGTGCGGTCGAGTCATAGCGCTGAGCAGGCAGGACTCACCATTCAGCACCCGTCGCATCGCGGCCCACACCGGCTGGGCGCGCCGGTCGTCAGCCAAGGCACCCTCTTTATTGTCTGCCGGCCAAGCGGCGATCGGTGTACTTCGCGCATTTGCGGCCGAGACGTGCTGGTGTGTCGCGCGAAAGACTGAGGGAGGTCCGACCGCCGCAGGCGGATCGGAAACCTCCACATTCTGATGTGGGGGCTGGGGGGAACCGGACCCGGTCTTTCGCGCGCTACAGCAGCTAGTCAAGGCTGCGTGGCGTGAAAACACCAATCGCCGGTCTCTCATTCACTCTGAATCGGAATATACAGCACCGCGCCCTGGCGATTGATCAGCAGAAGAGCCAGATCGGTGGTCTTGAGCGGTTCGGCAAGACGTTGAAAGGCATCAAAATTCGAGACCGGCTGGCGGTTCAATTCCAGAACCACATCACCGGGTTGAAGGCCGGACACTTCGGCAATACTCCCTTCCTCGACATCCGTGACAACGATGCCGGAATTCGCGGTGAGATCCATTTGTCGGGCCAAGGCCGGCGTCACGTCGTCCACCATTACGCCGGAAAGCGGATGCGTCGCCGTCTGGTTCTGGGACGCCTCCGCCTGATCCCGCCGGCTTCGTTCACGGGGCGCTTCCTGCACGACAAGGTCGGCCTGCATGACCTTCCCGTCGCGGACCACTTCCATCCGATGTTTGCTGCCGATCGCCGCAACCGCGATCAGATTTTTCAAATGGCCGCTGTCCATGACGTCGCGCCCGTCGAACCGCACCACCACATCGCCGCGTTTAAGACCGGCTCGTTCGGCAGACCCCTTGGCCTGCAAGTCCGTCACAACGGAACCTTTGACATCGGGCAGACGAAAGACCTTGGCCAAGAGCGGGCTCACATCCTGCGTAGAAGCGCCGAGAAATCCCCTGACCACCCGGCCGGTTTTGATCAGGCTTTGCATCGCGGCGCGTGCCATATTGCTTGGAATGGCAAAGCCCACGCCGACGCTTCCGCCCGTGGGGCTGGCGATGGCCGTGTTGATGCCGACCAGCTCTCCATTGATATTTACCAGCGCGCCGCCGCTATTGCCGGGATTAATCGGAGCATCCGTCTGGATGAAATCTTCAAAATCCGCCACGCCGACATCGGCGCGGCCGACCGCGCTGACGATCCCGAATGTCGCGGTCCGGCTTAATCCCAGCGGGTTGCCGATCGCCAGCACGAAATCTCCCACCACCAGCGCGCTCGAATCCCCCCAGGAGACGGTCGGCAGACCGGTCGCATTGATCTTCACGACCGCCACATCCGTTTTCGGGTCCGTCGCCACCACACGGCCTTTGTATTGACGCCGATCGGCCAACACGACTTCGACATCGACCGCCTCCGCGACCACATGATTATTCGTCACGATATAGCCGTCGGCCGTCACAATGACTCCGGACCCTTGGCCATATTGGCGCCGTGGCGGCACATCTTTAAACATACCGAACGGCAGCCCCTCGTCACTGAAGGCTTGGTCATGGACGACCACCGTTGAAGCGATGCTGACGACAGCGGGAATCACCTTGGCCGCCGTGGACCGAACTTGCGCCTGCAAGTCCGCCGCAGCCGCCCGCATCGACCGTCCTGCCGCCTTCGCCGGAGACACAGGAGCCGGTTCCAGTAGAACGAACACCTGAACGGCAATCACAACAGTAATGACCAGGCGGGGCCAATCATGACAATGACGAATCATGGCTGTTTCAGGCGAACGAGGGTGCCGACAAAACCTATCATGTGGACCATTGGCTGCACAGAGAGAAGCTATAGCTCGGCGCTTCGCAGGCGTAGCGCGTTGGAAATGACGGAGACGGAACTGAGAGTCATGGCCGCGCTGGCAATCATGGGACTAAGCAAGAGGCCGAAGAACGGGTACAGCACTCCCGCCGCAATGGGTACGCCCAGCGCATTATAAAGAAAGGCGAACAAGAGATTCTGCCGAATGTTCTTCATGGTCGCCCGGCTCAGCCGCTTGGCCCTCACAATGGCCCGCAGGTCCCCCTTTACGAGAGTCACTTCCGCGCTCTCCATCGCCACGTCGGTTCCGGTTCCCATCGCCAATCCGACATCGGCTTGCGCCAGCGCCGGGGCGTCGTTGATCCCGTCCCCCGCCATCGCCACGACATGGCCTTGCGCTTGCAATTCCTTAATGATCCGGCCTTTGTCTTCCGGCCGCACCTGGGCCCGCACGTCATCGATCCCCAACTGCTTGGCGACCGCATCAGCGGTAGCCTGATGGTCACCCGTCACCATAATCAACCGCAATCCTTCCTGTCGCAAGAACTTGATGGCTTCAGGAGTTGTTGCCTTGATCGGATCCGCCACCGCCACCAATCCGGCCGCCTTTCCATCAATAGCGATAAACATCACGGTCGCCCCGGAGTGACGCAACGATTCGGCCTGCTGGATCAGTTGATCCAAGGAAGCACTCTGTGCGCCCAGTTCGCGTAAGAATTCGGCGCTGCCGATACCGACGACCCGGCCTTGCACCCTGCCCGTGACCCCCCGGCCGGTGACCGACTGAAATTCGGACATCGGTGGGATCTCGAGATGCTGCGCATGAGCGCCTGCGACGATTGCGGCGGCCAGAGGGTGTTCGCTTCCATGCTCCACTGCAGCGGCAATTTGCAGGACCTCCTGTTCTTTCCATGGAGGCACGGCCGAGGTTTTGAAGAGCCTCGGCCTTCCCTCGGTCAAGGTTCCGGTCTTGTCGAACACCAACGTATCGACCTTTTCCATCACTTCCAGCGCCTCGGCCTTTCGAATCAATACGCCTGCCGTGGCGCCCCGGCCGGTGCCGACCATGATCGACATCGGCGTCGCAAGTCCAAGCGCGCAGGGGCAGGCAATAATCAACACCGCCACGGCGTTCAACAACCCATATGCGAGCCGCGGCTCCGGTCCCCAGACGGCCCACGCCACCCCGGTCAGCAAGGCGATTGCCACGACGATCGGCACAAAGTATCCGGCCACGACGTCGGCGACCCGCTGGATCGGCGCACGGCTGCGTTGCGCTTCGCCGACCATGCGAACGATCTGCGCCAACAAGGTTTCATCCCCGACGCGCTCGGCTCTCATGATGAATCCACCGGTCCCATTGATGGTTCCGCCGGTGACGCGGCTGCCCTCGATCTTTTCGACCGGCACCGCCTCTCCCGTCACCATCGACTCGTCGACGACCGTCCTGCCTTCTGCCAATACTCCGTCCACCGGCACCCTCTCGCCCGGACGGACGCGGAGGCGATCCCCCACCTGCACCTGCTCGAGCGGGACATCTTCCTCTCGTCCATCATCGCGCAAGAGCCGGGCGGTTTTCGGAGCGAGCCCGAGCAACGCCCGGATCGCGCCCGATGTCCGGCTCCTGGCCCGAAGTTCCAACACCTGGCCGAGCAAGACCAACGTCGTGATCACGGCGGCCGCTTCAAAATAGACGAGGACCGACCCATTCGGCTGGTGAAACGAGGCAGGGATCACATCCGGGAACAGCGTCGCGACGGCGCTATAGCCATAGGCGGCTCCGGTGCCGATCGCAATAAGCGTGAACATATTCGGACTGCGATGGATAATGGAATTCCATCCTCGCTGGAAAAACGGCCATCCACCCCATAGGACAACGGGTGTTGCAAAAATGAGCTGCACCCAGGCGGACATATGGTCCGACAGCACATGCTGCACGGGATGACCGGGGACCATGTGAGACATACCCAGAATGAAAACAATGACGGTCGGGCCGAGGCTCCACCAGAATCGCCTCGACATGTCGACTAACTCCGGGTTCGCCTCCTCTTCCATTGAGACGGTCCTGGGTTCCAACGCCATGCCGCAAATGGGACACGTTCCGGGTTCCGATCGAACGATCTCCGGATGCATGGGACAGGTGTATTCCGTTTTGCTTCTCGCAATCGGCTCGGCCGGCTCCAGCGCCATCCCGCACTTGGGACAGGGCACCGGCTTGTCCTCCGACACTTCAGGACACATCGGGCAGACGTACTTTGTCGTTTTCGATGCCGGCCCGGCGGGCGCTTCCGTTCGTTTCGCCGCCCCTGACAGGTACGCGTCCGGATCCTTTTTGAAACGCTGCAGGCAACTGGGGGAACAAAACCAATAGGTCTTGCCTTGATAGGGATAGGACCCGGCGGCGGTCTCGGGCTGCACCGTCATCCCACACACCGGATCGATCTCCGCCTGGGAATGATCTGCGCTTCCTCGGGCCTGCGCCATCGAAAGCGGCTTCAACAGAACCGGGGCCTCCTCACGCATGTGACGAGCCGATGGCCCGGACGCCAGAAATTGCTCCGGCGCGGCTCGAAATTTTTCGAGGCAACCCTTACTGCAGAAATAGTACGTTTTCCCTCCGTGCTGATAAGAGCCTGCGGCTGATCCCGGCCGGACCGTCATGCCGCACACCGGGTCAATTTCTCCCCCACCCGGTTCTCCCTCAACCGGATCGGGGGCCGGAGCATGCATCATCGGCAACGGCTTGCGGCCGGCGAATTCTTTCTGTGGGATTACCTGGGCCCCCTTGGCATAGCGAGCCGGGTCGGCGCGGAACTTGTCGAGACAGGGCCGGCTACAAAACCAGAAGGTCGTTCCTTCGTAATCGTAGCGGCCCGCTGCGGTCGCCGGATCCACCGTCATACCGCAAACAGGATCAATCGCCATTGCTGACTCCGTCATTCGTCGTTCGCGAAACAAATCCCGTCGGCCAAGTCGGATCGGGTGATGCAGCGATCTGGTGAAGTGTCTGCCTTACCGTTTTCCATCCGCGTCCAAAATGCTTTGGATGATGACCTTGAGATTGTCGGGATCGATCTGTTCGACCTTGATATTGCCGTCCAACAGAACCGTCGGGGTTTGCTGAATCTTGATTCGCTCCCCCCACTTTCGTCCCTCTTCGAACGCCTTCGCCGGCTTGGCGCTCTCCAATCCTTCTTCAAATGCCTTCGGATCCAAACCGACTTCGCGGATCAATGCCTGGCGCAGCGTGCGGTCTAGAATGCCGGTCACCTTGTCCTGGTGAATCGTGCGGAATAACACCCGCTTCATCTCGTTCCCCTTGCCCATGCTCTTGGCTTGTTCATACATATCGAAGGCGGTCGGCAATTTACCGGCGATGACCGGATACCCGACCATCGTCACGTCGAGTTTTTTCCCGAATTCCTTTTCCAGGATCTGCAATCCTTCCCCGTCGAACCGATGACAATGGGGGCAATAGAAGTCTGCGAACTCGACGAGTTTCACTTTACCGGGCTGGTGGGTGGAGGGCTCGTCCTTTAACAGTTCAAAGCTCCCTTTGAGCTCCGGCTTGGCGGCGGCTGCCGTGGATAAAGCCAACGCACCGATTATGGCCAGCACGAGACTCAAGATCTTCATGCTCCTACCGCATTCCTTCATACACCCCGCTCCTTTCTTTCTCACGTGACACATCTGAACCCAAGACGTCCTCCATTATAGTCGATGCCGACCAGTTTGTATGTCTGCTATAATCGACCAGCCTATGATGACCTACTTCAAATCCGGCATGCTGGTGCTCGTTCTGGCCTTAACCGGCTGCGCCAGCACGTCCGACTCACCGAGCGAGGCTCTTCCATTCGCGCAGATCAGGAACACACCCGATTCATTCAGGGGACAGACCGTTGTTTTGGGCGGTGAGGTGCTTGCGGCAAAGCGCTTGAAGGACGCGACCAGGATTGAAGTTCTCCAGCTTCCATTGAGTGGTTCAGCCCCGGTGGCCGACCTGACCCAATCACAGGGACGGTTTCTTGCGCTTCAGAGAGAATTTCTGGATCCGGCCACTCTTCCGCATGGAACGCGGATCACGGTGACGGGAGAGGTGACAGGCTCGCAAACCATGCCGCTGGATGAGACGGACTATACGTATCCCGTCATCGAACTGAGAGAGCTGAAAGTCTGGCCGCAGATGGCCGAAGCGCCCCTGTATCCCTATCGTCCCTATCCCTACTACTATCCGTACTGGGGACCAATGTGGGGCCCCTATTGGCGACCCTATCCCTACTGGTAAGGAACGCTCTCATCTCCAGGTATACAGAACCCCGCCCGGCGCTCTCGTAGCCCCTTGCGCATGCTCATGTTTGAGGGCGCTACTGGGTTCCGTGCGTCGCCACTTCCGCATGGGCCAGCGCTTCCTCGGCATGCTTGATCGCCTCTTTGGCATGCTCCAACGCTTCTTTGGCATGCGGATCGCCGCTGACCTTCACGGACTCTTCCAGATGTTTGATCGCCTGCTTTTCATGCGCAATGCCCTCCCTCGCATGCCTGATGATTTTTTTCACATGATCCGGCTCTTCGACCGCCTGGACGGCGGTCGCCGATAGGAAGAGGACGACAACACAGGCGCCGAATATCCGGGTGATTGAACGTAGCATGACGCTTCTCCTTTTCCTGCAATGTAATGCACGATATGGCATTACATCAAGCCGCCGGAAAGCCGCTGAAGAGGTTGCAGCCGAATACCGATGTGAGAGCGTGAGATTCGGCGATAGGGGCCGTAATGCCGGATCCTGATGTCTAAGGCGGGTGTCTGATCCGGTTTTCTTCCCCGGGTATCCCCGAAGGGCCAGGATGGGACGGGAGGCCGCCGTCTCATCCTGGATGCGGTCCGGAAGAAGGGTGCACAACTTCCGAACCAGACTCTCTTACATGGTGCCATCAATAGATTTGTACGCTCGGATCACTGCATGCCTACACACGACAGCTCAAAACTTATACTCCACTCCCGCAAACCCGCTGATGCCCCATGCCGGATTGGCATAGCGATTGAACTGGTCATTCACGACTACCGCGCCGGCATAGGTCTTATCGGTCAGATTGCGCCCCTCGGCAAACAGTACCCAATGCTCGCCGATGTTCCATCCCGACCGTAGATGCAGCACGAAGTAGGAAGGATTTTTAATTGTGTTGATATAGTTTGTGTAAAAGCCGGACAGGGACCATTCCACGATGGGCGCGATCCACCATCCGGCCGGATGATCATAGCGGACTTCAAAGTTCAGCATGTGTTCCGGCATTCCTGCGACAGTGTTGCCGTCTTTCGCGATCAAAACATTGGGGCCGACTACCCCGCCTCCCCGTACGTCATCGGTAAACTTGAACCGAGACCATGTGTACGCAACACGCGTCTGGAGGCTGTCTTCACGCAGACCTCCCCCGCGGGCGAAAAGGCCCTTGGTCAACACCATCGCGCCGCCGGCTTCCACCCCCGTATGGCGGGTCGAATTGGCGTTTTGAAAGGTGGCTTGATTATTGATCACCGACGCCAGGATTTCCTTCTGCATTTCCAGGTTATAGACGGTGAGATCCCAGCTGTAGCGTTTGTTCTCCGACATGCCCCGGTGCCCCAGCTCCAGCTGCCATGCGCGCTGCGCATCCAGGTTCAAGAACCCGGTATTTGAGCTTCCATTCGCATTCACCGATGACAACAACTCGAGATTCAACGGAGCTTCATAGGCGCGGCTGGCGTTGAAATACAGTTGAGAGAACGGAGTCGTCCGATACACGAATCCCAGTTTCGGGCTGATGGCATCGAAATGCCGCAGCGGTTGTTGGGTCGTCGTCAATACCGACGGCGTCGCCGGGTCGAACGGATTGCCGGCCGGTCCGAAATTTTGGATGTTGCCTTGCCGCCCGCTGTTGTCCCACCGCCCGCTGATCACGAGCGTCAAGTTCTGAGTCGCATCGAATGCGTCTTCAGCGTACGCCCCGAAATAGGTCGTGCGGATGTGCGCGTTCTGCGTCATCGCGCCGATACTGCCGTTAATGTTCACGAAGCGTGTTTGATGCAAATCGCCGTAGCGAGGCTGGAACCCGACCACCAGCGAATTTTTTCTTCCGAAGAGTTCGTTGGAATTCGCATAGCGTACTTCCCCGCCGACGTTGTAGTTATCCTGCCGAAGCGTCTGGAAAATGGGATGATCAAGGTACTTGTACGAATAGTAGGGAATGATCTCGAAGAACTGATTCGGGGCAAACTCATTGCGATACGCCAGGCCGATGCGCTGCTGATTGTAGTACCGGCCATACTTGCAGGTCTGGGCGTCCGTCACGCAGGCAAAGAACGGCGGTGTTCCCGGAGGACTTTGATCGCCCGCCTGCCGCGGATTGGCAAACAGTTGCTCGGTGGTCAATGAGCCGGGCAGCCGCTCAGACACATTGGCCTGCAGAAAATACAGCCGGAACTCTTGATGGTTGCCCAATTGAAGACCGATGTTGGCATTGACGCGCTGCCGTGCCTGCTGGCTGTTGTCCTGAAAGCTGTCCATACGGTTCCCGGAGGCGCTGATGTAATAATCCATCGTGGCGTTCATGTTGCCGATTTTGAACGGCTGCATGACTTTGCCGCTCGACACTTGACCGCTCACCGTCCCATAGCTGCCGGCCAGGAAGCGGGCCTGGAGGAGGGACGCACTATATCCCGTGCGCGGCACGAAATTGATCGCGCCGCCGATGGTGTTTCCCCCATAGCGCAAGGCGTTCGCCCCTTTATAAATTTCAATCCGCTCATAGGCCAGCAGATCGATCGACTCGAAATCCGAAAAGCCGTCGGCATCTCCAAAGTAAATGCCGTTGATCATGATGTTAATGCCGCGATGATGGTAGTTGTTCCGGAGCGAGGTGCCTCGGATCTGGAATTGGCCCTCGTCCGCGCCGGATCTCGACTGAAAGCGCACGCCGGGAGCAAACAGCAGCACATCGTTCAGATTCAATGCGCGCGTCTCCGTAATCTCTTTTTCCTCGATCAGAATATTGCTGCCCGGTCGTCTGGCGAATTCCCTCTTGACGTCCTCGACATTCTCGATCCGTTTGCCTTCCACCGCGACCGGCTCCATCACGATCTCCGGATGCTCTTCGTCCGGCTGTTCGGCGCCGAATGCGGGGAGCGGAACCATCACGCCAAGATTCGTGGCAATCAGATATACGGTCATCGACACAATCATCCAGCCTGACACACGCGCCATTTCCTCGTCTCCTCGATTCCTTGAGTTGAGTCGCCGACTCCGATTCGTCTCCGACCGCGATGGTTGTGAGCTTATTCAACAAGTCCATCCAGCCGCATCCCTTGCTTGACTCGCAGCCTGATTGTCTGCACGTTCGTAATATCCGCGAGTGGATCGCCTTCCAGCGCAAGGAAGGACGCTTCGTAGCCTTCTTCGAAGCGTCCGATCTTGCGATGGGAGAAGATCGCAGCCGGCGTGACCTCGCACCACAGCTTCAGCAGCGTTAAACTGTCAAAAACTCCGAGTGCGTTCAGGTTGAGCACTTCAGCCAATGAGGTGTCGGCATGGTCGCTCCCGATGGCAAGCTTCACCCCGTATCGAAGCAACAGCCGCAGATTGTCCCGCTGCACATCACGCGCACGGGTTTGTAGAATGCCGCCATCCCCGTACGAATCCGGATGTGCCGTCGGTTCTTGAGTCCCGTGCGTATGTCCGCCTGGATGATGTCCGCCGGTCCCCGGCATCATCCGGCTCGCGACCGTCGTAGTCACCACCACGACACCTTGACTTGCGGCGAGCCTCGCATCCTCTTCAGAGAGCCGCACACGCTCGACATCCGATTCTTTTTCAATCATCCAGCCAGGCAGGTGCGCGATCTCGTCGGCCCCGGACCGGACGGCGCTTCTGAAATCCGCCGCTGTTTCGACGTGAACGGACACCGGCAGGCCGGCTGCATGAGCTTTTTTAACAACGTTTGGCAGTAGGACCGGGTTCAAGCCCGACCGTTTATTGTGTTTTCCATGACGGTTGTCGGTAGCAGCATCATCGGAATGTACGAGATAAGCTTTGATGAAATCGGGCTTGCCGCCGGTGATGAGCGCCCACTTCTTATCCAAATCCTGTTCGTTATCCACCACCACATACGCGCGGTTCTCGAACCAACCACGTTCGATGCGGCCCATCACCGGCTCATAGCGGTGCAGACGCAGTACATCTTCATACAAAGCACCGGGGTGGCCCCCGCTTCCGGTCAGGCCGGCATGCGCAAAGGCCACATCGATAGTATGAGGAAGGTTGAGTTTGCCACCGATCTTTACCGCGAAGTCGCGAACGTCATTCGGATTCTTGACGTAGAACACCCCATCTTTCAGATACCGGGCGGCGACGGTTTCCAGATTCCATTCGCCTTCTATGTTGTGATTGTGCGCTTCACCGAACGGCGGAATGACAAACGCACCGGCAAGATCGATAATTTGCACCGGCTCAGCCGGCGGGGTGCGGGTTAACCTTCCTCGCACCGAGTACCAGGCCGCCTTCTGGAATCCGCTGCCGTCGAACCACCGGCCGTTCGTGAAGGCATAATTCGGAGGCGCGGAAGGCTCACTCGCCGTCGCCGGGACGGGAGAATTCAACAGCGCAAAGACGACGCACACCCACATGGCGGCCAGACGGCCTCGGATCAGATGACTCATTTTCATAACCCGGACTTGATTGAATGAATGGACACGGACGAACCGTATCAGTCCAGTCCTGCCGCCTCCTGTCGGCGCAAGGGCTTTCATCACGCATCGGCGCGATGGCCACACGACTGCCGCATGATCGAACCGACCGTCAGAACCAGTGAACAATAATTAGGGAATGATGGAGCTACAGAGGGGGGCCGCGGGACGGACGTGCAATCAAGTCATGCGCGGAAAGAGAGTCGTGAACGGCCGGGACGATCGCTGAAGCCGGATTGAAGAACTCAACGCTGGGAGGCGCCGGAACAAACGCCGATTCAGCTGAGCCCTGGCAGGCCCAGGCACAGAGCGAGACGTGCGAAGCGTTGTGTGAATGGTGTTCATGCCCTCGGGAAAAGACGTCCGAAGGATCGGCGCAGACAGAGGAGCCGACAAGGACGCAGACGTAGAGCGCAACACATAGACCGATGAGACTCGTCCGATCACGCGCCACAAGAGAACTCCATGGAATGGGCGTGCTAGTGTAGCGACGCACCGCCGGGGTGTCTACCGACGGTTGCTCACGGATGCTACAGGAAAGGAAGATCCGTCAGCGGCCAAACCGCCCCCATCGGACGACAACACGGTTATGGGGCCATTCATGCTCATTCCAACCAATGGCCACGGTCCCGTTCTCGTGGATCGCGGCGGTAGGATTTTGCGCCTTCGCCTGCCCGCTCACGGCCTGCACCTTCCCAAAGGTTTTTCCACGATCAGTTGATATGCGTGTGACCACCCGCTTTCGCACACCGGTGATCTCTTCCCACACAGCCACGACCATGCCATTCGGATGCACAGCCATCCGCAGTTGATCCGGCAACGAATTCTCGGCGGTATGGAGAAGAATCGGCGCTGAGAATGTCTTCCCTTCATCATCCGAGGTTGCAAACATGAGACGCGGGGTTTCATCTGTTCCTTCCGTGTACCAGGCGACATAGAGTCTTCCCGATTTGTCGAAGCCAAGAGAAGGACCTCGATGAGGACAGGCGGAGAACACCCATCCATCCTCATGCACGAGGACCGGAGGAGGGAAAGCCAGTGTGCCGTTCTGCGCTCTTGCCAACACAATATCGCGGATGTTGCCTTCGAACGTCTTTCTCCAGCTGAGCCATATATCCCCATCGGGCCCGATGGCGCTCGCCGGTCGGCAACAAGGACAGGCCATCCCGTCAACCGTGACATTTGCCTCGATCGTTTTCCCCGCATCACTCGAACGTGCAAAGAGTACCCCGGCTCCGCTCTTATTCTTATGTCGATCGTCCAACCATCCCACATACACGTTATCGCCCGGCCCGGCCGCGATCGTTTCAAAACTATGGCCGATCAATTGGGCGTCATCATTCACGACGATTGGCGATTCGAACGTCGTTCCGCCGTCCGTTGAGCGTGCAAGCATCAAATCTCCCGCAAAACTGCCATGGTCTCCTTTCGGAGTCGTCCAAGTGGCATAGACCCTTCCCTGCCGACCGATGGCCAGTCCTGGGGCTTGATGCAGCGCGCCGGGCGGCATATCGAGAGGATTGGCGCGAACCGATGCAGACGCCGGGCCTTTCTCAATACGAGACACAACGAGTGAGGATGTTCCTTGTCTCCGCTCAAACCACGCAGCATGGAGTGCCCCCTCCGTATTGAACTCAATGGCCGGAGGAGAAAGCTCTTCGCGCATTTCCGTCACAACTTGTGTTTCTCCCAGGGCAAACCCATCGCGTATAAGTACATCGTCCGCCGCAGGACCCAGGGCAGGACAAACGAGAGAAGCGACCATGACGATCGATCCGACGTTTCTCCGAATGGAGTCGGCGGCGGTCGGGACGATCTCCCTGGATAATATCCGGAGTACGGCAAAGGCCTTTGATCGGTCGTTCATATAATCGTCTTCCCTTCTTCCATTCTGTTCTGCTGGACCAATTTGTTGAGGGATGCACGAAATACCCTCAAACTGCCTCGGCCGAGTTTGGTCCCCTCCAGCTTTCCCTCTTCCAGCCATCGATAAATCGTCCAGCGACTGACGGATAAAAACTCGGCGGCTTCACCGACACGCAACAAGGTTTTTTCCATAGCAAATCTCCTAGTTTTCCGGCCAAGAAGTGACTGCCAGAGATGCGGTCCTTCGACTCGGTCAGAACAGTCCCAAGGTCACCCCGGCATAGAATGCCCGGCCGTAGCCTGAGAAAAAGAGCGTTTTGGCGGCATCGGGCGTGCTGTCGGCCACGACATTGCCGGAAGCCGCATAGGTCTTGTCCGCAATATTGTCCAACTGGGCAAAGAACTTCGCAAAGCGGATATATTTGTTGTTCGGAAAATCGACGTTCTTGTGAATGTTGGCCGACAGGAGCCAATAGGCCGGGATGCCGACCGTATTATTGTTGTTCAAGAAGTAGCTGTTCAGGTAGCTCACTTCGAACCATCCGCCCCAACCGGACGCCCAGTGATCATATTCTTGCTTGAGGTTCAACACGTCGGTCGGCACGTTGGGGACGACTTTGCCGTCCCGCACGAACGTGGTCGGTACGCCACCGACAAGGAATCGATCGTTGAAATTGACGTATTTGGCGTCGATGTGGGTATAGGCACCAGAAAACCGCAGACCTTCCATGGGGCGCCAGTCATAGAACAGTTCAATGCCTCGGTACTGAGAAGAATCGGCATTGATCGAGGCCGTGCCGCCGGTATTCGACACAACCTGGGAAATGATTTCATCCTTGAAGAACACCATGAAGGCGGCAAGTTCGATCGAGAAGGTCTTGTGCAGCCTCGAAGCCGTGCCAATTTCCACATTCAGATTTTTTTGAGGCTTCAGGTCAAAATTCGTCCCAGCCAACCCTGTAAAGGGGTTTGTCGTGAGATTGCTGAAGCCCGGGATGCCGTATCCGGTCGAACCCCGGATCCAATGGCGATAGCCGTCGGCCGGTCGCCAGGAGAGCGACATTTCCGGCGCCCAGTTGGTGAACGTGCGATCAGCGCCGGGGCGGCCTGAGACGGCGCCGTTTGTATAATTGATCGTCTGCACGCTGACCATTGATTGCTCAAAGCCGAGACCGGCGGCGAGGGTCCATTTGGGAATGAATTCAAGCTCCTCCCGTATCCGTCCTCCGATGTTTCTGATTGTCCCGCGATTATTCTGCAGCAACGCCCCGCGCGTGCCGAAGAAGTCGCCGAGGTTGGCGAAGGTCTGCCCTTCCTGCTCCATGTTGTTGACAAAGAAGCCGACCTTACTCCGTAGCGGCATCTTATACACCCGTCCGTCGTGTACGAGATCCGCATAACTCTTGTAATTCGGGTTGACGTTGTCGAAAATTTGCGTAAAGGTTTGGTTAATGTCCTTCACGTCGTAATCCGCTTCGAGGGTAAACACCGTATTGGCGTTGATCTGACGCTCGTACATGCCGCCGATGATGGTTCGCCGATCCAGGCGCCGTTGCGCCAGCCGCACCGCGTCCGTCGCGGCGTTGATCCCTCCCGCCTGTCTCGGGTCGTCATTGAATTGGGACAGAGTCAGTCGGGTAGGCACGTTGGTATTCAGCCAATTAGTGATGGCCTTGAAATACAGGTTCTGCTTGTCATCGACCTTGACCCGAAAATTGAAGTTTAGTGTTTGTGTATTGTAATCGCTGTGGCGGATGAATCCGTCTTCGATGACATTGCTGGCGAACAAAGAGATATCGACGTTGGTGTATTGCTTGCCGACGGCGAACGCATACTTTTGATAGCCGTAGGATCCGCCGCTGAAGAACGCCTCCAGTCCATTGATATCGCTGCCCCGCCTCGTTCGGAATTGCACCATCCCGCCCAGGGCGTAGTTGTCATAGAGGGATGAAGACGCTCCGCGTGTCACTTCCACGCTGCGCATGAACCAAGGGTCCTGCATGTCGAGTCGCGACAAGCCGTCGGACTGGGTTTGCACGAATCCGTCTTCATAGATCTTGAGGTCTCGAACGGCGAACGAGGTTTTCACGCCGGATCCACGAATGGAGATGCTGAAATCGCGAGGACCGTTCGCTTGGCGAAGCACCACGCCCGGCAACGATTCCATCGCTTCCTTCATCGTCCTGGTCGGTTGAGAATCGGTCTCGGATCGCGGTG
Organism: Nitrospira sp.; assembly: GCA_040981125.1. Lineage (GTDB taxonomy): Bacteria > Nitrospirota > Nitrospiria > Nitrospirales > Nitrospiraceae > DASSBQ01. Next base: position 273,647 of record JANRMQ010000004.1, on the reverse strand, counting down.
TCGCGGAGAACGTAATGCCTTCCGGTCGCCGCTGCACATGCTCGCTGACGATGCTGACATCGGCCAATTCATAGTGCGGCACTTCGTCCGGCGCCTGGGGTTCCGTCTTTTCTATCACCGCGGACGGCGGAGGGGCTTCTTCCGGAGCCGCCGGTTCGGATTCATCGAGTTGGTCCAGCTCGTTCAAAATCTTTTGTAGCTGCTCGCGCAATTGCCGCTCGCGCTCCGCTTTGTCCCCTGCCGCCGGCGTCACGGCCTGTTGCGCTGATGCAAGGGGCGGGATGGGACAAACAAACACCCCAAAGAAAAGACTGCCCATCACTGTCATACCAAGCACACACTTCGGCACACGCATACACATCCTCCTGAGAGGCGGCTACGCCGCACACGCACAATCATTCCTCTCCCGCTTGATGGATGCGGGAAAGGGCCCGTAGGAACGAGTTGGATAGGAGCCGTTACAGTAGAGAACCGGACGGAGGAGGGCCGCGGGAAACCGATAACTGATCGGACCGGGACGGCAGGACGACCGCCGACTTCACCTGCAGGGCGCCGACGGCAATATGCGATTGTGAGGGGAAGCCGGCCGCGACCAATCCCACCGCCGGATTGGCATGGCAGGCCCATGCACAGAAGCTCGAATGAGACAGACTGCCGCCATGATGATGGCCGGCGGCATGCCGGTCCGGGACTTCGATGGAACAGATCATCGGCCCGATGGAAAGGGACAGATAGGCGACCGCAAGCAGCAGCGCCGAGCCGGCAAGAGGCTTTCTCACTCCTGCCGCTCCATAAACCGGCGCATCAACGCGACGGCGTCGGGGCTGTCCCATTCGCGAGGTCCCACGGCCCGGCCCAATAACGTCCCGTCTCGGTTGATGATGATCGTCGTGGGAAGGGCGCGGACCATGTAGGCACGGGATACTTCCTGATCCTCATCGAACAGCACCGGAAGATGCACGTCGAGTTGGCGGAGAAAATGCCCGATGCCCTCCCGTTGTAAATCCGTCGTGATCGTCAGCAACGCGAACGTGTCCGGGTCCAGGCTCTTTCGAAGCCGATCGAGCGCGGGCATTTCATCTTTGCAGGGACCGCACCAGGTCGCCCAAAAATTGAGCACGACCACCTTTCCCGCAAGGTCGTGCGAGGCGACACGTCGGCCGTCGAGCGTCGGCATCTCGAACGGCGCAGCCGCCGTGCCGGCAGGCGCCGGCCCGATCCTGAGCCGCTTGAAGGAATCGTCTGCGGAAAATGCCGCGGGACCGGCCGCCAGGCAGATCAGAAGCACGAGACCGGACATGCCCGCCGGCAGGATTCTAAACCGGCAGGATGCCAATTTACGGGACATGGGGCTCGGCCTTCTCGGCTGCCATTTTTACGAGGGGCAGACGCAAGGTCTGAAAGACCATTCGATGCGCAGGCATGGCATGCTCCATCCAGCCCACGGCAAAAACTCCCCGGCGATTCACGGCGACCGATGGAGTCTGGCCCTTCTTTTCATTCAGCTTCTGCGGAAGGGTGAAGGTCTCCCCACGGTCCAACGACGCGCTTACGACCACATCCCGGCGCACGGGCGATTGTTCTTCCCAGACTACGAGGACGCGGCCTGCCGGATCGACCGCCATTTGCGGGTGATCCGGAAAGGTTCCCTTGCCGCCGTTGAGTTGCCGTTTTTGAGAAAAAGTTTTTCCGCGGTCGTCCGAATAGGCGAGATAGATCGCCGGGATCTCGTCGGCGCCTTCCGTATACCACACCACGTAGAGTCGCCCCTGCTGATCGACGCCGAGCGAAGCCGGACGGTGGGGACAACTTGGAAACACCCACTGATCGTGTCCCACGATGACCGGGGCCGAGAAAGTCTGCCCGCCGTCCTCCGATCGAGCGACCACCGTTTCACGGATATCTCCAAAGATTTTTCGCCACGCGACATAGAGGGTGCCGTCGGGAGCGGAGGCAAGCGCGGTTCGGCAACAGACACAGGTATTCTCATCTACTTTCAGGTTTGCCGTCACACTCCGGCCGTGATCGAGAGAGCGAGCCGCAAAGGTGCCCGGGTCTTTCTTGCCTTCCCGCCCGTCGATCCAGGAGAGATGAAGGGTGCCGTCCGGACCCCGATGCAACGCGTCAAACGTGTGGTTGATGACCTGCTCATCATCATTCACCACAATAGAGGGAAGGAACGTGCGGCCCCCATCGACTGATTTGCTCAAACGCAATTCACTGGAAAACGGCTTCTCTGGACTCGCCTTGGGATGAGCCATGGCCCAGGAGACATAAATGTCCGATGGGGTCGCGATCAAGGCCGGCGCTTCCTGCCGCCAATAGGGAGATTCCTGCGGCTCATTGACGCGTACCGGCTGTCCCATCGGACCGCCCGGCTTGGTATCCCTCGCGTAGAAGACCGATCTGATCTCACGCTCTTCCTCCATCCAGGCCAGCGACACGGAGGATTGGTCATCAATTTGGACGGAGGGCCCCACCAGGCTTCTGACTTTATGATCCGTCGAAAACTTTTCGCCCAATTCGATAATCGATCCCGAGACAGACTCCGCACTGCTCTGCACAGGGCAGAGCAACACTCCGGCAGACAACAGAACACAGAGGACTCCATAGACAAATGTCGTCATATGCCGACTCCCTGGTATGCCGTTACGAAAGGACGCACACCGGCGCGATGCGACCGATTCAATTCCTTCCGCTGCATGGCTACCGGTTCAAACTATAATTGATCGGCACCTGCACCACGACCATCGGACTGGTCAATTCATGCTTGAGATGCAGGGGACACGCGCGCCTGACCGCTTCCATGGCCGCATTGTCCAATGTTTCGTGACCGGAACTTTTTACGATGGAAACGCTTTCCAGATTGCCGTCCTGCCTGATCTGGACCCGCAGCACGACTTTGCCTTCCCAGCCGTTCATTCGGGCGGTATTGGGATAATGTCGTAGCTCGACGATCCTCCGATGAAGCGAGTCCGCCAACCATCCATAGTCGGCCTTTTTGGGCGGATTCGGCGTGACGGATCGCGCGACGACCGGGGCCTGTTCTCGAACGGCCGGAGCAGGAGAATCGGTCGACGAAGCCGCCGGTTGGATCGGCGTGGTCGATTCAACCGTATCCGAAAGAGCCGGCGGGGAAGCGACAGGCGCCGGGTCGCTTGCATGGATCTCGGCGGGGCGCTCAGCCGGCGCCGGTTTTTCGACCGGCTCGGACGGAGGGCTCTCAACCACCGGCGCACGGGCCACCAGCTCCCGATCAGGCCGGAGTTCAGGCGTCAGTTGATCTGTCACCGGCGCCGGCGCTTGCCGGGTCTCCAGCGGCACAGGCGCCGCCTGAGTCACCTGCTGTTCGAATGCGGGAGTAATCTCCCGAACCGTTTCAGCCGCCACCGGCTGATCGAGCACCGCCTCCGGCTTCGCGATTTCCTGTCGTTCAGTCTTCTGCATCGCAACCACTTCCCGAGGAGGCTCCGCCTGCCGCCTCGGCTGTTCAGTCTCGACAATCGGCTGCGGCTCTCGCTGCACCGGCTGAACGTCGCGTTGAACCGTTTCGATCTTCCGCTGAACCGGCTGAGTCTCGTGCTGAACCGGTTCAACCTCACGCATGACCGGTTGCGCCGGCTCTTGCGGTTGAATCTGTTTGGTGATGATCTGCGGCGCCGCTTCCGCTGGACGAGCCGGTTGTTGCTTGGGCGGCGCCTGTTTCGCTCGGGCCGGCTCTTGTACCGGCTGGGTCGCTGGAACGGCCGGCGCCGGGGACGGTGTATCGACCAGCGCGACATCCCATCGAAACGGGTCTTTGTCCAGCGTCAGCGTCAGCTTCGGCATCGCAACCGTGATCGCCAGGATCAGGCAGGCATGCAGCGCGATTGACAAACTCCAGCCCTTGGCCAACTGCGACGTGCGTTCCCGCTCTAAGACCATCGTATGATGACTCATGAGACGCCTTTACTTTTCCTATCCGGATCGCCGCTCTACTTGAATGTGATCTTCGACAGGGATGCGACCGGCACATCGACCTGCCCGAAATCCGATTCGCCGCGCATGCTGCCGGCCACTGCCGGGACGAATTCTCCGCTCTTGCCGTTGGTCAATGTGATGACGATCACCGGAAGGCCTTTGTCATCCGATGGTTTGACATCCACCTGCTTGATCGTCTCGAATTTAATGTTCACGGTAGATGTGCCGCGCTTTACCGGGAGATGTCGTAGCTCATGAGGGACAAAAGACGTCTCGCTGACTTTCTCCTCCCAGTAAAACATGACATTCTTCAACTCCGTTTCCAGACCCTGCGTATCGGCCACAATGGCCTGGAATGATCGATCGCCTTTTGTCTCGGCTGCCTGTCCGGCTACCGCACAGACCAACAGCCCCGCTACCACCATGCCGATGAATCCATACCGCATCCCTACCATCCGTCGCCGCTCCATGTTCTCCCTGGCCTTTCCTTTCCGCATCATGACACGTGATGCCTGATAAACATCGCACTGCTACGCCGTGATCTTCCTTAAACATGAACGCATTTCTTGATTTCCGTTCTTTGAGGAGTTCCTGTGTCGCCCCCGTCAATCACCAACCATACGTGGCACGGGAACCAGCGGACCGCCGCCTTCAAAACGGCGTTCTGTGCCGTTTTGTCATTCGGAGAACCAGGCTGTCCGTGGAGCGTCGTTAGGTGATGGAAACGGGAGGAGCCCGAGAGGTCAGACTGGCGACAAGATGAGCCGACAGATACCCACCAGCAACGGATGCGGGCAGGTCAGACTCGGACCATACATATTCGGGGGAAGGCGAACTCTGCTGGGCGATTCCTCCGGCCGCGCACATCCAGGCGCAAATACCGTGACTATGCGAGGCCGCCGTGTGGTGAGCCGCATGCTGAACATCATGTGCAACGGACGCAGTCATGGCGCCGCCCAGCATGATCAGCACCACCAGCAGGAGCAATGAAACCGAAGATCTGAAAAGAACCGTCTTCATGGGAAGCACAAGCTCTGAATTAGAACGCATGGTACCAAAATCAAACGGCAGCGTCAAAGGCATCCCTTGAGCAGCATTACGGCGCCGGCGCTCCAATGATTCGCTCAACCCGATCGTCACGTCCTCCGAGATCCCGATAGCGCCGATAATGCACCAGGGCCTTAATCATGTCTTTCCGATGTAACTCGTAGAAGACGCCGATGTTGTAATGGGCTTCTAATGAATCCGGCTTGAGCGCGACCGCCTGCGCATAGGAGCGTTCCGCTTCATCCAATCGATTGAGACTGGTGTAGACCATCCCCAGATTCATGTGGACTTCCGCGTAATCGGGACGATACCGCAACACTTCAAGCAATTCTCTCTCCGCATCGGCGAGGTTGCCCTGGCTGCGGTGGACAAACGCCAAATTATAATAGGCGTCCACCAGATCGGGACGGGCTCGGATGGCCTCTCCATAGGCATAGGCCGCTTCCTGCAGGTTATTGGCCCGCTCGGCCAATCGTCCCAGCAAATACCAGGCATCAGCGTGATTCGGGTTGATCTTGGTCAGGCGCGTCAACTGCTCTCGGGCCGAGCGGGAATCCCCTTGACTATCGTAGAGATTCGCCAAATTATACAGCGCATCGGTCTGGTCGGGATGCATCCGGAGCAACGTCTGATAAACGCGGGCGGCTCCCGCCCGATCCTGTCTCCCTTCGTACAGCCGCGCCAAGTCCAGATAGGCCTCCTTTTCCGCAGGAGACACGTCGATGGCCTTGCGGAGCACTTCTTCCGCCTCCTGGGATTTACCCTGCGCGATGTACACATCGGCCAAGTCGTTCAAAATACGGGGTGACCGCGGGTACAATTTGTGCGCTTCCTTCAAGGCCTCCACGGCATGGAGCGCATCCCGCTTCCCTTTGAAGTACACCAATCCGAGCACATGATAGGCTTCGGTGAGGCGAGGATTCAGTTCAATTGCGCGTTTGAGCGCCTGGATCGCCCCATCCGGGTCACCTTCCCGAAAGAGCGCTATTCCCTTTTCGAAATGCTCATTGGCCGTATTCGGAGTGCGAGACGCCGCAGCTAAGAGCGGTGGAAAGAGCCAGCAGGCACCGGCGACCAAGAGTGCGGCGACGGTGACCTTCTTGAGGCACCAGCGAAATTGTTGCACGAGACCAACCTAGAAGCGGCGACGGCGTTCCCCAAAAACGGGAACGTCCACGGTTACCACCCGACTATAGAGACCAGACTATAGAGAACGGTTCGAGGCGGAAGCAACGGACATCTCAGCAGCCGCGTCCTTTGACGACGGATCACGCGGCATGGCCGGCCGGCTGTCACACCAGCTCACCAACCTGGCATCCGTACTTAATAAGGACGCCGTTCGCCTCCCAGCCGGGAGGACAGAGCTTCCCCGTACCGTAGTAATCGGCATCAAGGACGGTCAAGGGCGCGACATTTTTGATCCAGTCTTGCACGACAGCGCTTGATTCGATGTAAGACTGAAAGAAGTAGGAGCCGCCGCTCAACGGCAATTCAGGCACAATGAATTCCACATAACCCTCCCCGCGCAGGGTCAGGGGAGTGGGATCGACGATATCGTTGGACAGCACGAAAAGATCGTGCCCCTTTCGCCCGTTCACGGACAAACTTGCCCGGCAATGCCGAAACTCCCGATTAGTCGAACACCGATAGTACATGCGAAAGATCGTATCCCGCCCCGTGATGGCCGCACCCAGGGGACGGCGCTCTTCGTCGAGCACTTCAATATGCGTCACAATGATTTCCCCCGCACCGGCCCGGTCGGCCCGATCCTGAATGGGGGTCCCGGCCAGCGTCGCCAACGAATCGGCATACCCTTGGACGACCTCGCGAGCGTCGCCTTCCTTGGCAATCGCGCCTTTCTCAAGAAGAATCACCCGATGGCAGAGATTTTCAATCACGGTCATATTATGGCTGACGATCAACACCGTCCGCCCGCTGCGGCTGACTTCCTCCATCTTTCCCAGACACTTCTGTTGAAAACCTGCATCGCCCACCGCCAGCACTTCATCGACGATGAGAATCTCCGGCTCCAGATGAGCCGCGACGGCAAAGGCAAGCCTGACATACATGCCGCTCGAATACCGTTTCACCGGGGTATCGATAAAGGAGTCGACGCCGGAGAAATCTACGATCTCGTCAAATTTATTCTGTACCTCGGCGCGGCGCATCCCCAGCATTGCTGCATTCAAGAAAATATTCTCGCGGCCGGTCAACTCCGAGTGAAACCCCGTGCCGACCTCAAGCAGCGAACTCACCCGGCCGTACATATCCACCTTCCCCTGGGTCGGTTCGGTAATCCTGGACAGGATTTTCAGAAGCGTGCTCTTCCCGGCTCCATTGTGGCCGATGATCCCCAGCACCTCTCCATGTTGGACGTGGAACGAGACATCGTTCAGCGCCCAAAACGATGACGGCACGCAGGATCGGCGCACGCCTCGAGCCAGATCCTTCAAGAGATGCATAATTTGATCGCGAAGCGTGTTATGCCGAACCTTGTGTCCGCCACGCCAATACCGTTTCGACAGCCGTTCGACGACGATGGCCTGATTGCCTCTTCTAGATGACATCCGCAAACGTGCGCTCCATGGAACGGAAATAGATGAGCCCGCCTGCCAAAATGACGGCGACGATTGCGAGGCTGGGCGCAAACACGGCGAAGTCCACCTCAAAGCCCGGCAATAGGGCCCAACGAAATCCCTGAATGACGCACACGACGGGATTCAACGCGTAGATGGGACGCCAGGATTCGGGAACGGCGCTGACCGGATAAATAATAGGAGAGACAAACATCCACAACTGGACGAACATGGGAATGACATGTCCGACGTCGCGATACTTCACGTTCATGGCGGAGAGCCACACGCCTCCCGACAGGGCGATGAGAAAAGCCAGGCCGGCAAAGAGGGGCAGGGCCAGCATTCGCCACGAGGGAATCGCCCCGAACCATGTCATCAATCCCAAAAAGACGATGAACGCCAACAGGAGATCGAGTAACGGGGCGACCGTCGCGGACAGGGGCAGAATCAGCCGAGGGAAATACACTTTGCTGATCAACGGCGCCTCGCCCACCAAGCTCGTCGCGCTCCGGCTCAACGCCTGAGACATATAGAACCACGGCAACAAGCCGGCGTAGAGAAAGATCGGATAGGGAACCCCGTCCGACGCGATCTTGCCCGCGTAGCTGAAGACCGCCGTAAAAATCAGCATGGTCGCGAGCGGCTGAAACATAGCCCAACCCGCGCCAAGGAGCGTTTGTTTATAGCGGACTTTGATATCCCGCCATACCAGAATGTAAATCAGCTCACGATACTGCCAGAGCGCCGGCAGATCCAAATGCAGCAATCCCCTGGAAGGGCGGATTTTGATGTGCGGCAAACTCAGTGGACGACCGCTTTCGAAATCTGAACTCAACACGCGCGTCTCTCTTTTCTTCGGCACGCATATCGCTCCGCCGGCTCAAAAGCATTTTGGTACTTTGAGCAGTGCCGTAAACAGCCGGCTCGCAAGCGGCCAGCGGCCTCGGTTGCGGCACCTCACCAGCTTCACCGGACGGCCGACAGGCATTGCGCGATGGTCGCGGGTCAGACGTGTTTTTACCACGTCGCTCGGGCAAAAAGCGATTATCGATTCTATTGAAAAGACGTTCCTGAGAGGACCGACCGCAACGCTTCAAGCGACGCCGCTGTTTCTGTAGGATTCGCATCGAACTTGCTGTATACTGCCACATTGTTGTTCAATGGTGACATAGGCCCTCCCACGAAATGAATCCTTATGCTGACTCAAACGCTCAACCTGATCTTCGGCAGCAAAAATGATCGAGAGATCAAAGCGCTCCGGCCGATCGTCGAACGAATCAACGGCCTCGAATCCGGCCTGACTCCCCTTTCGGATCACGCCCTCGCCGATAAAACCCAAGAGTTCCGCAAGCGCCTCGCAGGAGGGGAGCCGCTGGACGATCTCCTTCCGGAAGCCTTTGCCGTGTGCCGCGAGGCGTCACGCCGCGTCCTCAACATGCGGCACTTCGATGTGCAATTGATCGGCGGCATGATCCTGCACAAGGGGCGCATCGCGGAAATGAAGACCGGCGAGGGCAAAACGCTGGTGGCGACGCTCGCCTTGTATCTCAATGCCTTGGAAGGAAAAGGCGCCCATCTGGTGACGGTCAACGATTACCTCGCGAAGCGCGACGCGCAGTGGATGGGCCCTCTGTATCACGCGCTCGGCTTGTCGGTGGGCATCATCCAGCACGACGCCTCGTTTTTCTTCGATCCGGCATTCGATGCGGCCGACAAACGGCTGCAATACCTTCGGCCTTGCACGAGACCGGAAGCCTATCGCGCCGACCTCACATACGGCACCAACAATGAATATGGATTCGACTATCTACGCGACAATCTGATCGTCAGCGATCTGAACCAGTGCGTTCAGCGCGACCAGAACTTCGCCATCGTCGATGAGGTCGACAGTATCTTGATCGATGAAGCGCGGACGCCGCTGATTATTTCCGGACCGACCGATCAATCCACCGATCTGTACTACCGCATCAACGCGATTATCCCTCAGCTGAAAATGGAGCAGGACTACACCATCGAGGAGAAGACGAAGACCGCCTCGCTGACGGAAGAGGGAAACAATCGGGTCGAAAAGCTGCTCGGCGTGGATAACCTCTACGATATCAAGCACATGGACTTGGTCCATCACGTCGTGAAAGCATTGCAAGCCTACGCGCTGTACAAGCGGGACGTCGATTACGTGGTGAAGGACGGTGAAGTCATCATCGTCGATGAATTTACCGGACGGCTTATGCCCGGACGCCGCTGGAGCGACGGCCTGCACCAAGCCGTCGAGGCCAAGGAAGGGGTGAAGATCGCCAATGAGAATCAGACCTTGGCCTCGGTCACCTTCCAGAACTATTTCCGCATGTACAAAAAACTCGCCGGCATGACGGGAACCGCGGATACCGAAGCGGGGGAATTCGCCAAGATTTACAACCTCGACGTGAACGTGGTCCCGACCAACCGCAGCATGGTCCGTAAAGATTACGCCGACGTGGTGTACCGGACGGAAAAAGAAAAATTCAACGCGATTGTCGAGGAAATCAAGGACTGCCATCAGCGGGGTCAACCCGTCCTGGTCGGCACGATCTCGATTGAAAAATCGGAACGACTGGCCGGGCATCTCAGCCGGCACGGCATCAAGCACAATGTCTTGAACGCCAAATATCACGAAAAGGAAGCGGAGATTATCGCGCAGGCAGGGCGAAAGGGCGCCGTGACGATCGCGACGAACATGGCGGGGCGCGGCACCGACATTCTCCTCGGCGGCAATGCGGATTTTCTGTTTAAGCGCGTGCTCTATCAGGATGAGGCGCTGCCCGATGCCCGGAAGCTGGAGATTTACGAACAAATCAAAAGCGAATGCGACAAGGACAAGCAAGAGGTCATGGCGGCGGGTGGACTCCATATACTCGGCACCGAACGCCATGAAAGCCGGCGGATCGACAACCAGTTGCGGGGGCGGGCCGGCCGGCAAGGCGACCCGGGTTCATCGCGCTTTTATCTCTCCCTGGAAGATGATCTGATGCGCATCTTTGCGTCGGAGCGGGTCTCTCAGCTCATGTTGAAGCTCGGCATGGAAGAAGGGGTGCCGATCGAACATGGAATGGTGACGCGCGCCATCGCCAACGCGCAGAAGAAAGTGGAAGCGCACAATTTCGAAATTCGAAAGCAACTTCTCGAGTACGACGACGTCATGAATAAGCAGCGCGAGGTCATCTACCAGCACCGGCGTGCCGTGCTGGCCGGAGAGAACATCCGCGAAGACGTGCAGGACATGACCAAGGAAGTCATCACCTCCTTCATGGATACCTATTGTCCCGCCGACCAGTATCCGGAGGAATGGGATTACAGCGGGCTGGTCGAAGCGCTCCAGGGACAATTCGCCCTGAACATCCTCGAAGCGCATCACAACTCGCTGGATAACCTCAAAGATTTGGGCCGGGATGCGTTACTGGAAGAACTTCGGACGCACGTCGCCCAAGCCTATGAGCGGAAGGAACAGGAGTTGGGCTCCGATCTCATGCACTATCTCGAAAAACTTATGCTCCTCCAGGTGATCGACCACCACTGGAAGGACCATCTGCTCGGCATGGATCACCTGCGCGACGGCATCGGCTTGCGAGGCTACGGCCAAAAAGACCCGCTGATCGAATACAAGCGCGAAGGTTTCGACATGTTTTCGAGCATGATGGATCGGATCAAATCCGACGTCTTGGATCGGCTGTTCCGAGTGCAGGCAGTCAAGGGTGAAGAACCACCCCCGCCTCCCGTGGCCGCGCCTCCACCCCGCATGATCCTCAACCGCGGAGAAGAGTCCGCCGTTTCTCCCGCCGCCCAGCGCCAAGCCGACAAAGTTGGACGGAACGATCCCTGCCCGTGCGGCAGCGGCAAGAAATATAAGAAGTGCCACGGGGCGTGAGGGTGTCCTCCAGAGAACGATTCATCTCTGCAACTTTCCGAGCAACCATAGATGTCCACCAGAGGGAACCTTCGGAAACTTCTTCAAAGATTCAGTCAGTTCTCCTTCCCTCACCAAACACAGTTTCGTTCCTCCCTTTCTAACGTAGTATCTGGAGAAAGAACTCGCCGAAAAATTAACACCGCTATCTTATCTCGCCAAGATGCTTCAACATGATCAACAACTTGGCAAGAAACTGATGAAACTGGTTGATGAACACAAAGCTTGCCTCCACTTATACTTCCTCTTTCTGACGCGGGGGGAAGGGATGGGCGTTGAGGCAGTCGACATGGCGCCCGTTTGAGCCGAGGAGTAGTAAAGAACCCAGCGCGCGACGGCATTGCGACGTTTCGGCGCAGCCTCATAGGAGCGCGCGAGACGAGCAGAGAGCACAGTCGGCGCGATGAACCATCGCATCATGGCGACTCCGAATACGCCCGCCCTTCGTCACCCGCTCTCCCCATTTCGCCTTGACTTAGTTCTCACGCGGCGGCTAATCTAACCCACTCTTTTCCTTAATGAATACGGTAAGAGGACCGGCGTCTCGTTGGATGACGGGAATCGCCTCCGATTACCGGCGAGGGTGGTGTCACTTTGCTTCCCGGACATCAAGAACTCATTGCGGAAATCGCATCGGAAATCACGCGCACCGGTCCGATTACCTTCGCCCGCTTCATGGACCTCGCCCTTTATCATCCGCAATACGGTTACTACGTCCGGCCGGTGGCGGGTTCCGATTTCGAGCGGATCGGATGGTCCGGCGATTTTTATACCAGTTCCGATGTGCACCCATTTCTCGCCCACGCGCTGGCCAAACAAGCCAAGCAGATCGACGAGTTCCTCGGCCGTCCCGCATGCTTTACCGTCATCGAAATGGGACCCGGGAAAGGATTCCTGGCTCGCGATTTCCTGGCAGCCTGCCAAGCCTATGGCGAGTCGTTCAACGCGCGCCTGCACTACATTTTAATCGAGCGCAGCCCCGCGATGCGTATGCTGCAGCAAGAGGCGCTTGCTCCGTATATGAACCGGACCGGACTCGTCACCTGGCTCGCGAGCCTGGATGAAGTGCCGGCCGGCAGCATAGACGGGCTCTTCTTATCCAATGAACTCGTGGATGCCTTTCCCGTGCACCGAGTTACCATGGCCCAAGGCCGGCTTCGAGAACTCTACGTCGCGTGGAACGGTGACCGTTTTCAGGAGTGCCCCGGGCCGCTCTCGACTCCTTTGCTGGCGGACTACTTCGACCGGTTGGGCCTTGCACTCGGAGAAGGATTTCGAACCGAAGTCAATCTTGAAGCCGTCTGCTGGATGGAGCGAGTGGCCCTGGCCATGGCTCGCGGCGTCGTGATAACGATCGATTATGGACACACCGCCCAGGACCTTTACGGGCCGTTGCGGCCCCACGGCACACTGCTCTGTTATTACCATCAGACCGCCTCTGACGATCCCTATACGCGGGTCGGAGAGCAGGACATGACGGCCCATGTCGACTTCAGCAGCCTCGCAACAGCCGGAGAAGCGGCCGGCTTGAGCGTGACCGGCTTTACAAATCAGATGAGTTTTTTGATCGCCTTGGGCATGGAAGAGATGCTGGAAACGCTGGCCCCAGACTCACCGGAGTTCGCCGGAGCGATTCATTTGCTGCGTCCGGAAGGCATGGGGCGCACCTTCAAAATCCTGGTTCAGCACAAGGGAATGGCGCATCCCGAACTTGACGGATTGAAGTTCCAGCCGTTCTTCGGGTCTGCATTGGCGGCACCGGCCGCATCAAAAGGCGCGTAACGAACGATGGGAAACGAAGCCGTTCCGCTGAATTATGTCCCGATCCTGATCTTTACCGCCATCGCGGTGGCGTTTGGAGCGGTGTCGTTGCTGTTGGGCTGGATCGTTCGCCCGAGCCGGCCCTATCGGGCGAAGCTCGCGCCCTACGAGAGCGGCAGCCCGCTCTTCTCCGATGCGCGCGTCCAATTCCCGATGCGGTACTACATCATTGCGATGCTGTTCGTCATTTTCGATATCGAGATCGTCTTCCTGTTTCCCTGGGCCGTCGCGTTCAAAAAGCTGGGACTCGTCGGCGTGATCGAAATGGCAATTTTCATCGGCATTCTCGTGGTCGGCTTCTGGTACGCGTGGAAAAAGGGCGCGTTGGAGTGGGACTGACGCGCGAAAGGCAAAGATAAAGACTTTGCCGGATGCTTTTTTGCCTTTTTCATTTTTATTACTTTTTACTTTGGCGAAACCATGAGCTTCTTAGAGCGGCAACTTGAACCGAATATTTTGACGACGAATCTGGACGCCTTTGTCTGCTGGGCGAGAAAATCGTCGCTCTGGCCCATGACGTTCGGCCTCGCCTGCTGCGCGATCGAAATGATCGCGACGGTCTCGTCCCGATATGATATCGATCGCTTCGGCGCCGGAGTGTTCCGATCTTCTCCCCGGCAGTCTGACTTGATGATCGTGGCCGGCACCGTCACCAGAAAAATGTCCCCGGTAATCAGGCGGATTTACGATCAAATGGCCGAACCTCGGTACGTCATTTCAATGGGCTCCTGCGCCACTTCCGGGAACCATTACAACAGTTACGCGGTCGTGCAGGGCGTGGACCAGATCGTGCCGGTTGACGTGTATATTCCCGGATGTCCGCCACGGCCTGAAGCGCTTTTGGACGGATTGCTCAAGCTGCAGGAAAAGATCCAACGCGAGAAAGTGTTTGTGAAGTAAGAGATGCAGTCGTTGCTTGAATCATTGATGACGACGTTCCCCGACGCCGTGCTCTCCATCGAGGCGGACACCGAACGCCAGGAGATCATGGCCCGCGTGGATCCCGCCCGGATCGCCGACGTGGCCCGATGGCTTCACGACACGCCGGAGGCCGCATTCGACCATATCACCGACATCTGTTCCGCCGACTACCCCGACGATCTGGAGCGATTCGAGGTCATTTACCATTTGTTGTCGCTTCCCCACCGGCGACGCATTCGATTGAAAGCCCGCGTCACCGAGGATGATCCGACCATTCCGTCCCTCACGAGCATCTGGAAGGGCGCCGATTTCATGGAGCGCGAGGTCTACGACTTGATGGGCATCAAGTTTTCCGGGCATCCCGATCTGCGGCGGATCCTTTTGCCGGAGGATTACGAAGAGGGTTACCCGCTGCGAAAGGATTTCCCCACCGAAGGGAGAGGATGGAGAAGTTCGTTCCCTTTTATCCCACGGCTGGACGAGCCGCCGAAGGACCTGCCCGACAGCGAAGTGTCTGCCGAGGAGAAGCAGGCGTTTCTCTTAGCCAATGGCGGTGAGACGGGCACACGCCGTCGCGAGGAACTCTTGCTCAATATGGGGCCTCAACACCCCAGTACCCACGGCGTGCTCCGCGTGGTCCTGGAACTGGACGGCGAACGCATCGTCAAGGCGACGCCCGACCTCGGCTATCTGCACCGCGGTGTCGAAAAGCTGTCCGAAGGCCTCCACTATATGCAGGTCATCCCGCATACCGACCGCCTCGACTATGTGTGCGCCATGGCGAACAACTACGCCTATGTCCGGGCGGTCGAAAAACTTCTCTGTCTGAAGGTGCCGGAACGGGCGGAATACGTC
The DNA here is from genome assembly GCA_040981125.1 of Nitrospira sp. GTDB lineage: Bacteria > Nitrospirota > Nitrospiria > Nitrospirales > Nitrospiraceae > DASSBQ01. The sequence continues at coordinate 258,527 of JANRMQ010000004.1, read as the reverse complement.
CGGACGATCGTCGCCGAAATGCAACGCATCATCGGCCATCTCTTCTGGCTGGGAACCCAGGCCCTCGACATCGGCGCGATGACGGTGTTCTTTTGGACGTTTCGGGAGCGCGAGGTGCTGCTCGACATGTTCGAGAAGCTCTGCGGCGCCCGCTTGACGTTGAACTATTACCGGATCGGCGGCGTGGACAGCGACTTTACGCCCGACTTGGTCGCGCGGCTGCGCGCGTTCCTCGCGACGTTTCCGGATAAAGTCGGCGAATATGATCAATTGCTCATGACCAATCGCATTTGGATCGGCCGCACGAAAAACGTGGCGCTGATCTCGGCCGAGGACGCCATCAATTTCGGACTGACCGGCCCCACCTTGCGCGGCTCCGGCGTCGCCTATGACATCCGGAAGTATGAGCCTTACGGCGCGTACGACAAGGTCGATTGGGAAGTGCCGGTGGGCAAGAACGGCGATACGTATGACCGCTACTGGGTCCGGATGGAAGAACTGCGGCAGAGTTCCAGGATCATCAAACAATGCCTCGATCAAATGCCGGACGGTCCCATCATGGCCGACGTGCCGCAGGTGATTCCGCCGCCCAAAGCACAGGTCATGCGGGACATGGAGAGCCTGATCCACCATTTCATTATTTTCACGCAAGGTTTCAAACCGCCGAAAGGCGAGACGTATTGCGGAACGGAAGCGCCGAAGGGCGAATTGGGCTTTTTCATTGTCAGCGACGGGAGCCCGCGACCCTACCGGCTGAAGATCAGAGCGCCTTCGTTCATCCACATGGGCGCGTTCGACCACATGGCGCGCGGCTATCTGATTTCCGACGTCATTACGATCTTTGGAACGTACGACATCGTGATGGGAGAGTGCGACCGGTGACCCGAGACGTGGGCCGTTGAGAATCGGCGCCCGGAACTGAGCATGCGAAAGATGTTGCGCGATAAATATAGAAGTGAAATAGAGAGCATTCTCTCCCGCTATCCGGTGAAGCGCTCGGCATTGTTGCCGCTGCTGTATCTGGCGCAGGAGGAGGACGGATACGTCACCGAGGCCGCCATGACGGAGATCGCGGGGATTTTAAAATTGACGCCCCCGCAGGTCTACGAGACGGTCACGTTCTACACCATGCTCAATCTGAAACCGGTGGGCAAGTTTCACATCCAAGTGTGCAAATCACTGATGTGCGCCTTGGTCGGCTCGGATACTGTGCTGGAGTGGTTGCGCGCCAAGCTGGACGTGGGGCCGGGCGAGACCACGCCGGATCGAATGTTCAGCGTCAGCTCGGTCGAATGTTTGGCCGCCTGCGGCACCGGCCCGATGATGCAGATCAATGACGACTATTACGAGCGGCTCACCGAACAGAAAGTGGACCAAATTTTAGCGGACCTTCGACGTGACGGCGCGTCCGCGCTCAAGAGCGGCCCATTCATGTGGCCGGAAGCGCCTCAGGCGCAAGCATCCAAGTAAAAGGGAACAAGTCGACCACCAATGCCGAGTTACGAACCCATTTTATTGAAGAACATGTTGCAGCCCGGCTATGGCGGTTCGCTGGCTGAGTACGAGCGCACGGGAGGGTATCAGGCTCTGCGCAAAGTCATCGGCAAGGTGGCTCCCGCCGACGTCACGGCCATGGTCATGAAATCCGGCTTGCGCGGCAGAGGCGGCGCGGGGTTCCCCACCGGAGTCAAATGGGGCTTCCTTCCGAAGGATTATCAAGGGCCTCGGTATCTCTGCTGTAATGCCGACGAAAGCGAGCCGGGGACGTTCAAGGACCGGCAACTGATCGAACGCGATCCCCATCAGATAATCGAAGGCATCGTCATCGCCTGTTACGCCATTCAGGCCGCCACCGCCTACATTTATATCCGCGGTGAATTCGTCTTGGGCGCCAAGATATTGGAGCGTGCGTTGGCCGAAGCCCGGGCAGCAGGATATGTCGGCGATAATGTGCTCGGCTCGGGTCTCAAGATCGATGTCTGGGTGCATCGCGGGGCGGGCGCCTACATCTGTGGTGAAGAAACAGCCCTGCTTGAATCGTTGGAAGGAAAACGAGGATTGCCGCGGGTCAAACCACCGTTTCCGGCGACGCACGGGCTCTACAACAAGCCCACCGTCGTGAACAATGTCGAGACGCTGGCGAATCTGCCGCACATCCTGACCCGGGGTCCCGAATGGTTCGCCGCCATCGGTTCGCCGCCCAAGAGCACGGGAACGAGAGTTTTCTGCGTCAGCGGGCACGTGAAGCGCCCGGGCAACTATGAAGTGCCGATGGGCATCACCTTTCGGGAATTGATCTACGAGCAGGCCGGAGGCATGCGGGGCGCCGAACCGCTGAAGGCCTTCATTCCCGGGGGGGCCTCTGCGCCGTTTCTGACTGCCGACCACTTGGATGTCAAATTGGACTTCGAGTCTGTCGCGCAGGCCGGCTCCATGCTGGGATCGGGCGGCGTGACGGTCATGGAAGAGGGAACGGGCATGGTGTGGGCCGCCCTAAGGCTGATGGAATTTTTCTATCATGAGTCCTGCGGCAAATGTACTCCTTGCCGGGAAGGCAGCTCCTGGCTGGTTCAAACCATGCGGCGCATCATGAATAAGCGCGGCCGCATGGAGGATCTTGAAACGCTGACCGATCTGTGCAAGAACATCGCGGGCCGGACCGTCTGCGCATTCGGCGACGCCGAGATTTCACCGATTCTCAGCACCTTGAAACATTGGCGTCATGAATATGTTGAATTGATCCATGCGGCCGAGACGGCAAACCTGATCAAGCCCGAGCCGGTGGGAGCAAGAAAATAAGATGTCGCGTCGACACTTCACCGCATCACAAGATCAGCATTCATAAATGACTTATGCCTGACTCTCCGAAAGACACGGTTCGCTTGACCATCGACGGCATCCCGGTGGCCGTGCCCAAGGGCACGCTGGTCATCGAGGCGGCAAGACGCGTGGGCGTGATGGTGCCGCATTTCTGCTATCACCCCAAATTGAAGCCGGACGCCAACTGCCGGATGTGCCTGGTTGAAATCGAAAAGATGCCGAAGTTGCAAACCTCGTGCAGCACGCCGGTGTCCGAAGGCATGGCGGTCAGGACCGCCACGACCGTCGTGAATGATGCCCACAAGTCGGTGCTGGAGTTTATCCTCGCCAACCATCCGCTGGATTGTCCGGTGTGCGACCAAGGAGGACGCTGCGATCTGCAGGATTTCTCACACCAGTACACCCCGACTACCAGCCGCTTCGTCGAAACCAAACGGATTTTTCAGAAGGAATATTTCAGCCCGCTGATCGAAACCCAGATGAACCGATGCGTGCAATGTCTGCGTTGCGTCCGTTACTGCGACGAGATCATGGATGTCAAAGCGCTGGCGCCGTCCGGCCGTGGGACGATGACGGAGATCAAGCATTTCGGCCATCACCAGCTCGATTGTGAATTCTGCGGCGGCTGCATCCAGATTTGTCCGGTAGGCGCCATCGTGAGCCGCTTGTCCCTGTACGAGTATCGCCCGTGGATGCTGAAACGCGCGGATACGATCTGCACCTATTGTGGAGACGGCTGCCGCATCACCATTCAGACCAAAGGCAACGAACTGATCGAGGTCAATTCCTCGCACGGCGCCGGCCGGAACAATGGAGACCTTTGCGCCCGGGGATACTTCGGATTTCACGTATCCACCCATCCCGATCGCTTGACTCATCCCCTGGTTCGCCGAGAGGACCGGCTTGTCCAAGCCACATGGGAAGAAGCGCTCGAATATGTGGCCGAACAGACCACCAAACTGAAGCTCGCGCACGGCCCCGACGCCTTCGGCGGCCTGATTTCATCGCATTGCACGAACGAGGACCTCTACGTCTTCCAAAAGTTCATGCGCCTGGCGATCGGCACGAACCACATCGACAGCGCGGCGCGCCACGGCCACATCACCGGTGTTCAAGCCCTTCGGCGGGTCCAAGGCACGCATCGCTGGACCTTTACGTTCGACGATATCGCCGCCGCGGATGCGCTCCTGCTGGTCGGCACCAACATCACCGAGGCCAATCCGATCACCGGCCTCCGCGTAAAGGAAGCGGTGAAAAAGCGGCAGGCTTCATTAGTGACGGTGGAAAGTCTGGAGCCGGCCGTCGAGACGATCAGCAACATTGCAAATTTGGCGCAGCACCATTTTTCCGCATTGCCCGGACGGCATGGAAATGTGGTGCTGGGATTGCTCAAAGCCCTCGTCGAGAAACATCTCATCGACGAAGAGTTGCTCCGCGAGGCAGGCGCCTATACCGAAGCGCTGGCGGGCGCGGTTCAGAAGCTCACGTGGGAAGCAATCGAACGTTCCACCGGTCGGTCACGGACCGATCTGGAAGAGGCGGCCCAAACCTTGGCAACAGCCAAGAAGCTCGTCGTTCTGGTCGGGGCGGATGTCCTGCGACATCCCGGCGCGCCGGCCGTCATGGCCAATCTTCTCGATCTCTTGATCCTGACCGGAAAACTCATGAAGCCCGGCTGCGGGCTTGGAGCGCTGGCGGAAGAAAACAATGATCAAGGCGCGGTGGAAATGGGCGCCGTGTCGGAATTCTGGCCCGGTGTAGCGGAGTCGGCGGATCAAGCGGCGCGGGAACGCCTGTCCCAGCTCTGGCACGAAGATCTGCCTCAACAGCCCGGCGCGTCACTGATAGAGATGCTGCAATTGGCGCGTGACGGGCGACTCAAAGCCATGTTCGTCGTCGGAGAAAATCCGATCGGGACCTTGCCGCCCGCCGCGCACAGCCGGGACGCCTTGGCAGCCCTCGACCTACTCGTCGTCCAGGAATTATTCCCGACGGAGACCACGGAACTGGCTCATGTCGTGCTGCCCGCGTCATCCTACGCCGAAAAGAACGGAACCTTCACGAATTCCGAAGGGCATGTCCAAACCGTGCGCCAGGCGATCGACCCGGTGGGAGAAAGCCGGCCCGACTGGGAAATCGAGTCCGCCTTATCGATTCTGTTGGGCTATCCGCTCGAATATGGGTCCGCGCGCGAAATTCTCAAGGAGATCCGCGATGTCATTCCAGGCTATGGCCTCCTTGGTCCGGCGCCGACGCCGCCCAAGATCGATCCCGCGGTTTTTCGGCGGTATCTCGCGGACGGCTATGCAAGCGATTTCCCCGCCAGGTACACACTGACTGCGGAAGCATCACACAGGGACATGACGCTGGTCTTTGGACAGAGTCTGTTTCATTCCGGCAAGCTTTCGATAAAAGCCAAAGGTCTGTTGCAAGTGCAGAGCGACGGCGCCTTGCGTGTGAACCCGGCGGATGCCGCACGGCTCGGCCTTGTCGACGGCGATCTTGTTCGCTTGACCAATGGGCAGGGACAGGCCACGGCAACCGTTTCTATCCGGGGGCGCGTGCCGGCCGGGATGGTCTGGTTCCCCGAGCACTTTAACGATGCGCTCAAGCCGCTCGTGAATTGGAGCGTTGATCCGCTGACCAAGGTGCCGTATTGTAGGCTCGCTCATGTATCGATTCAGAAGGTCACCTAGCCAAAGAGAGTGTTTGGGTTGGCACAAGGTAGATCGTAGGATGATCAAAAAGGCCGACGCGGGAACAAAGCTTGGTGAAATGTGCGTCCCGGCGCACAGGGGCGGGCGGGAGAGATAGAGGCTTTTTCATCATCCGGCTGCACAGGAGAAGTCATGGAAATCGGATTACGGCTCGCAGTTTCCCTTGCGCAAATCGCGGCGGTCATGGGCGTGGTGATGCTCACGGTCATGGTTTTGACCCTGGCGGAGCGCAAGGTGTTGGGATGGATGCAGGACCGCATGGGCCCGATGGAAGTCGGTCCGTACGGAGTCCTGCAACCGATCGCCGACGGCCTGAAGCTGTTCTTCAAGGAGGACATCATCCCCGCGGGCGCCAATCGGTTTCTGTTCAGCCTCGCCCCTATTTTGGCGCTGGTCCCGGCCTTGATCGGATTTGCCGTGGTGCCCTTCGGCCCGACCCATACCGTCGAATTATTCGGGATGGAGATCAAGCCCTTCATCATCAGCGATATCAATATCGGCATCCTCTATATCCTGGCCTTTGCGTCCATCGGCGCCTACGGAATCATTCTGGGAGGCTGGTCCTCCAACAGCAAGTATTCACTGCTCGGCGGCCTGCGATCCGCGGCGCAGGTCATCAGTTATGAACTGAATGTCGGATTGGCGATCGTCGGCGTCATCCTGTTGTCCGGCTCGCTCAGCCTGGTCCAAATCACCGAAGCCCAGTCCGGCTGGTTTTGGAACTGGTTCGTCTTGGCGCTGCCGTTCCCGCAAATCTTCGCGTTTGTCGTCTACGTCATCTCCGCCGTGGCGGAAACGAACCGCGTGCCTTTCGACCTTCCCGAAGCGGAAAGCGAACTCGTGGCAGGGTTCTTCACGGAATATAGCGGAATGCGGTTCGCCTTCTTCTTTATCGCCGAGTACGCGAATATGATTCTCGTCAGTTGTGTCGCGGCCGCGCTCTTTCTCGGAGGCTGGAACGCGCCCTACCCCGGCACGTTGCTCGAGCACATCGGACTGGAGAGCATCGCCTGGGTCGAAAACGTCGTGTGGTTTGCCGCAAAAGTATATTTTTTCCTGTTTCTTTTCTTTTGGCTGCGCGCGACGCTGCCCCGGCTTCGGTATGACCAATTGATGCGGTTCGGCTGGAAGGTGATGCTTCCGATCGCGCTCGGCAATATCTTGATCACGTCGATCGCCGCCTATTTATTTCCCCGGTCCTGAGGAACCAGATGGCCACCACGACGGCTTCTTCGACAGGCGCCCGCAAACTCTCCTTCGGAGACTGGGTCAAGACGCTGACCTTTTATGAACTGTTGGTCGGCATGAAGGCGACGCTCAAACATTTGCTGCACTACAAGCCCATTACGCTGCAATACCCGCATGAAAAACGCACCCTGCCTGAGAATTATCGCGGCATGCTCGCGTTGCTCCGTTACGAGGACGGCACGGAGAAGTGCGTCGGCTGTGATCTCTGCGAAGCCGCCTGTCCCTCCCGGGTAATCCGCGTCGTGAGCGCCGAGGTGCCGGGCGAGCCGACCAAGCGCTACTCCAAAGAATATTACATGGACATGACCCGTTGCCTGTTTTGCGGGCTCTGCGTGGACGCCTGCCCGGTAGACGCGCTCGGAATGACGCGGGAGTTCGAATGGTCCGTATATGATAAGCGCCAATTGCATTTGAACAAACAGCAGTTGCTCGCCATCGGCGACCGGTCCTATCCCGTGAGGGAAAAGCGGTTGGAATTGCAGCATCCGAACGTCGCGTTTTTCAACGTGGCATTCAAGAATCTTCCGCAAAAACCGAACTGATTCGAATGAGCCGCACATCCCGTCGCAACCAGCAGACCCGCGCACGCAGACAACGGACGGCCGACGAACCGTCCTGCATCCGCATGCTTCCTGTCGGCCGCTTCGCGTCGCGTCCCGACATCATGGCGCCAAGACCCGGACCCATCGCATGAGCGCGACAGGCATCCGTCCAACCGCGGACGCCGCGCGCCGGCGCATACCGACGAACGGTTCCAATCTGCCGGGGCGGCGCCGCCCCGGCTCAGGTGGAAGGAGCCGGTAATGGCATCATTCTTTTTCTTTTATTTTGCGGCCATCATTGTCGCGACCTCGATTGTCGTCGTTGCCGCCCGCAATCCGATTTATAGCGCCTTGTCGCTCCTGATCATGTTCTTTCACGTCGCGGGCCTCTACGTGACGCTCCATGCGGAGTTCCTGGCTGCGGTCCAAATTATCGTGTATGCCGGCGCGATTCTGGTGCTCTATCTGTTTGTGGTGATGCTGCTCAATATCCGGCGTGAGGACCGGTACCATGCGCAGCTTCCCGTCGCTATTCTCCTCGGCGTGATGCTGCTGACGGAATTGATATTGCTGGCGGTGCAACAAGGTTGGACGCTGGGCACGGAGGCCGGCGAGGGCGGCGCGGCGGTCACCGACTTGGGCAATACGCACATGATCGGCGAAGTGCTCTACTCCACGTATCTGTTTCCGTTCGAGGTCGCGTCGCTGATCCTGCTGGTCGCGATGATCGGAGCAATTATCCTGGCGAAGCGGGATATCTTGCCGGAGCACTAAACGGATGTTGAAAAAGTCCTTAACTTATTTCCTTTGTCCGTGAGCCGCCTATGACCGTCCCGTTGTCATATTATGTCGTGCTCAGCGCCGTCGTGTTCCTGACGGGCGTCGTCGGGGTGCTCATCCGGCGGAATATCATCATCATCCTGTTGTCGGTTGAACTCATGCTGAACGCGACCAATATCAATTTCGTCGCGTTCTCGCAGTACTACCAAAATGTTGCCGGGCAGGTGTTTGTCTTCTTCGCCTTGACCGTGGCCGCGGCCGAAGTGGCGGTCGGCCTGGCAATTATCATCGCCCTCTATCGGGTGAAATCAACCATCAACGTGGACGAGTTCCAACTGCTGAAATGGTGAAAAGAACTACGATTTCGCGAGGTGGCGAGAATCACCACACCACCAGATCAGCACGTCACACAATGCCATGACGATGTACGCTCTCATCCCTCTTTTACCGTTCGCGGCGTTTGTCGTGCTCGGCCTCGCCGGTTCTCGAATCAAGGACCGAGCGCATCTGGTGGCGGTCCCGGCCGTGTTGACGTCCTTCATCCTTTCTCTTGTCGCTCTCTTCGAAGTCGCGACCGCCGGTCCTATCCATGCCACCTGGTACACGTGGCTGACATCGGGAAACCTTCACGTCGAGATCGGCATCTCGATCGATCGACTCACGGCGGTCATGCTGCTCTTGGTCACGATCGTCAGTTCACTGGTTCATATCTATACGATCGGCTACATGGCGGGGGAGCCCGGTTACGCGCGGTTCTTCGCCTACATCGCGCTCTTCACATTCTCGATGCTCATGCTCGTCATGGCCGACAACCTGCTGCAGCTCTTTGTGTTTTGGGAAGCGGTAGGGTTGTGTTCCTACTTGTTGATCGGCCATTGGTTTGATCGGCCCAGCGCCTGCAGCGCCGCGACCAAGGCCTTCATCGTGAATCGAGTCGGCGACTTCGGATTCATTCTCGGGCTGTTCATGGTCTGGTACTTCGCCGGCGCACTGGACTACGCGACGATCTTCGGCCAGGCTCAAGCGCTGGGCAGCCTCACGATTAATTTCCTGGCGCCGTTCGGGGCAACCTGGGACATCTCGGTCATCACGCTGATCTGCCTCCTGTTGTTCACCGGCGCGGTGGGCAAGTCCGCGCAGTTTCCCCTGCATGTTTGGCTTCCCGACGCCATGGAAGGTCCGACGCCCATCTCGGCCTTGATTCATGCCGCCACGATGGTCACCGCCGGGGTGTTCATGGTGGCGCGGCTGTCACCATTATATGATCAGTCTCAAACCGCCCTGACCGTCATTGCCATCACCGGCGGCGTGACGATGCTCCTCGGCGCGACCATCGCTCTGACTCAACACGATATCAAGCGGGTGGTCGCCTACTCGACCGTCAGTCAGCTGGGCTACATGGTCATGGCGTGCGGATTGGGCGCCTATGCGGCCGGCATGTATCATCTGCTGACGCACGGAGCCTTCAAGGCGCTGCTGTTTCTGGGATGCGGGTCAGTCATCATCGCGTTGCATCATGAGCAGGACATGAGGCACATGGGCGGCCTGAAAACAAAGCTGCCCGTCACCTATTGGACCTTTGTCGTCGGCTCGCTGGCCCTCGCCGGATTTCCGCTCACCGCCGGATTCTTCAGCAAGGATGATTTGCTCGTCGCTGCCTGGTCGGCCGGACCATTAGGCCAAGTCCTCGCCATTGCCGGACTGCTGACCGCCGGCGTCACGGCCTTTTACAGTTTCCGCTTGGTCTTCGTCGTCTTCTGGGGACCGTCTCATGTCGATCGCCATCATGCGGACCATGTCCATGAACCGTCCCGAACAATGACCGTTCCGTTGGTGGTGCTGGCTCTGCTGAGCATCATTACCGGATACTTTGGCATTCCCGGCTTTCTCGCGCCGGTGTTTTCCGCCGGCGCCGATCTGCACCATGAAGGATCCGCCGCCTCAATTATTATGGCGATCGCTTCGCTCGTAGGCCTGGCGGGGATCGCCGCCGCCTACTACGCCTACGTCGTAAATCCTGGGCTCCCTGATCGGCTGGCCCGGCAATGGCGCGCCCTGTACGACCTGTCGCTGCACAAATGGTACGTGGATGAACTCTACGATCACTCGTTCGTCCGGCCGACCTTTTCACTGGCGCAAGGATTATGGAAACGGATCGACGTGAACGTCATCGATGCTGCCGTCAACGGCGTGGCCCGCGCGGTCGCGTGGTGGGGGTGGTTCATGCGATTGGTTCAAAGCGGGCAGACCCAGCACTATGCCTTGGGCATGGCCTTGGGCACGGTGATTATCCTGGGCGTGTACATGTTTTTCTGAGCGGAATCCGATGACCGAATTCCCCTGGCTTAGCGCCATTATATTTCTGCCGCTGCTCGGCGCGGCGGCGCTATGGTTCGTGCCGGCCGGCGTCGCGCGCTGGCTTGCATTGGGGTGCACCCTGTTGGTGTTCATTGTCGCACTTCCTCTCTGGTGGGCCTTCGATTCCGGATCTTCCCACATGCAGTTCGTCGAACGGCTCTCGTGGATCTCCTCGCCGCCTATTCAGTACAGTGTCGGGCTCGACGGAATCAGTCTTCCCTTGTTTCTGATGACCGCGTTTTTGATGCCCTTCTGCGTCCTCATCTCGTGGACCTCGGTGACGACTCGTGTCCACGGTTTCATGGCGACGCTCTTGATCATGGAATCGGCGATGCTGGGGGTCTTCGCGGCGCTCGATTTCGTGCTGTTCTACGTGTTTTGGGAAGTAATGCTGATTCCGATGTATCTCTTGATCGGCGTGTGGGGCGGTCCGAATCGGCTCTACGCGGCGATTAAATTCTTTCTCTATACGTTGGCCGGAAGCCTGCTTCTTCTGGTGGCGATTTTGGCTTTGTATTACCACGGCGGCCATACGTTCGATATTCAGGTGTTGAGTCAACACTCCTATGGCGTCACCCTGCAGGCCCTCCTGTTCTGGGCATTTTTCGCCGCCTTTGCCGTGAAGGTTCCGATGTTTCCGTTTCACACATGGTTGCCGGACGCCCACGTGGAAGCGCCGACGGCCGGCAGCGTCATCCTCGCCAGCGTGCTGCTCAAAATGGGCGCTTACGGCTTCCTCCGATTTACGCTGCCCATGCTGCCGGATGCCACCGCGCGCTTCACCACTCCCATGATTGCCCTGTCGATCATCGCCATTATTTACGGCGCCTACATGGCGCTGGCCCAGGCCGACCTCAAGAAATTGATCGCTTACTCCAGCGTCAGCCATATGGGATTCGTGACCTTGGGAGTATTTGTGTTCAATACACAGGGTATCGAAGGGGCGGTGATGCAGATGATCAATCACGGCATCACGACCGGGGCGCTCTTTTGCTGCGTCGGGATCATCTATGAGCGGACTCATAGCCGTCTGATCACCGATAATGCAGGCCTGGCCGGACCGATGCCGCGCTATGCGACCTGTCTGCTGATCTTCACCCTGTCGTCGCTTGGGCTGCCGGGCACCAACAGCTTTGTCGGGGAATTTTTGGTGCTGGCCGGCACGTTTGTCTGGAGCAAGTTCGCGACGACGCTGGCGGCGCTCGGGATTATTCTCGCGGCAGCCTATCTCTTATGGATGGCGCAGCGCGTGGTGTTCGGAGTTCCGTCCGCCGATCAGCGGGCTCATTTGAGCGATTTGTCCTTCAGAGAAACGGCGACCTTGGCCCCGTTGGTCATCCTGGTCTTTTGGATCGGCTTTTTCCCGAATCCGTTCCTGGCCAGGATGCATGCCAGCGTGAGCCATCTATTGGCCGGTGACAGCGAACGAGTCCGCGCCATTGCGCCGATTGAGTCGGATCAGGTCGCGCGCGAGGCGGCCCTAAAAACCAAGAACGTCTCCATAAGCACACGATGACGCTTCCCCTCACCGACATCCTTGCCATTCTCCCGGAACTGATTGTCGTCGCGACGGCCTGTCTCGTGCTCGCGCTCGACCCGATCACCCCGGCGTCGAGAAAGGACGCCCTGGCCTGGCTGACCCTGGTGGCCTTGGCTTGCTGCGTGGGGGTGACATCTTCCCAGATGTCCTCGCGCGTCTCGGCCTTCAGCGACCTCGTCATCGTCGATCCCTATGCGGCATTTTGGAAACTGTTGCTGTACATCGTTACGGGTCTGACGGTGCTGTTGTCCTTGGTCTATCTCAAGTCCGAGCGGCTTCATGTCGGCGAATATTACGGATTCATTCTGCTCTCTCTCTCCGGAATGATGGTCATGGTGTCCGCTGCGGATTTGCTGACGATCTATCTCGGAACGGAGCTCATGTCGCTGGCCCTCTACGTGCTGGCCGGTCTCAAACGCTCCGAGCCCCGGTCGCTGGAAGCGTCCGCCAAGTATTTCGTTCTGGGTGCCTTTTCGTCCGGCATCCTGCTCTACGGCATCTCGCTCCTTTTCGGCGTCGCGGGCAGCACCAGGCTTCCGGACATTGCGGCTGCGACCTCCGGCCAAGGATTGGGAAATCCCATCCTGACCCTGGCGATGATCCTGTTGACGGTCGGCTTCGGATTCAAACTGGCCGTCGTGCCCTTCCATATGTGGACGCCGGATGTATACCAGGGTTCGCCGACCAGCGTGACGGTGTATATGGCCGTGGCGTCGAAGGCCGCGAGCTTCGGCGCATTCCTGCGCGTCTTCACGGAAGGCCTCGGTGGGCTCAGGGCCGATTGGTACGGGATCTTCTTGATTATTTGCATCATCACGCTGGTCCTGGGAAATGTGGTGGCCATTGTCCAGACCAATATCAAGCGAATGCTCGCCTACTCGAGCATCGCGCATGCCGGATATGCATTGATCGGCGTCGTGGCGGCGGCCAAGGTCGGCACGCCGGGCAGTTCCACCGGCCTGGCGAGCGTCATGCTCTATCTTGCCATGTATGCCTTCATGACGTTGGGCGCCTTCGCCATCGTCGGGATGTTGCGGAAAGGCCGTCTTGAAGGCGAAGAAATCCAGGATTTCACGGGCCTCGCCAAACGCGAGCCCCTGCCGGCGTTTTTCATGCTGATCTTTCTGGTGTCGCTGGCCGGCATTCCTCCGACCGCCGGCTTCATCGGCAAACTCTACGTCTTCATGGCCGCGGTGGAAGCCGGGCTGGCTTGGCTCGCCGTGATCGCGGTTATCTTTGCCGCCATCTCCGCCTACTACTATCTTCGCGTCGTCATGGTCATGTATATGCGCGAGCCGGACCCGGCCGCCGTGCCTGCTCCGAGATTTGAGACTTCGCCCGCTCTATCGATCGTGCTGGCCTGCGCGTTGGCCGGGGTCGTGCTGTTGGGTCTCTTCCCGAACATCGTGGTTTCCCTTGCCATGCAAGCCGTACCGCTCATGAGGTAACCGCGCGGCCTCGCCTCTCGGATTGTGCAACGGGCGCTTGCCCTGATACGGTAAAGCCGGCGCGCGATTCCAGGAGGTGCATCCCTCATGTCGATAAGCCGAATTCTGGCCGATGCAGCTTCGGCGTTCCGCCATCAAGGTTGCATCAGCCTCGCGGCCTCGTTGGCCTTTTATTCCTTCCTGTCCCTTTTTCCCATGGTGTTTCTCCTGCTGTATTTCGTCAGTTTCATTGTGAGTCAAGACGTGATCGGTTATCAGTTCCTTCTGATCTTCCTCAAGGGCTTTCTTCCCAGCGTGGGGACCGGCCTCGCGGAGGAGATTCGGCGGGTCGCCCAACTCGATGAGGTGCGATGGATTATTTTTTTTATGTTCGTATGGTTCGGTGCGTTGGTCTTTTACGAACTGGACTACGCGATGAATATTGTGTTCGGCACGGCGGGACAACGACACCCGCTCATTTCGACCGCGATCGCCGTGGCCTTGGTCGGCCTCCTCGCCGTGCTGCTCATTGTCTCCTATGTGGCCACCCAAACCATTGAACTGCTGACGGCGCACGCGCCCCACCTCTGGGGCATGGATCTGGTTGCGATTGCGGCCCATGACTTTCTGCTCGCCTACACGTTGCCCTTCGCCCTCGCATTCCTGTCCGTCACTTGCCTCTATCGCTATCTGCCGCACCGGCGGCCGACCTGGCGGAATGCGACGATCGGCGGCATCGTCTTCAGCCTTTTGTGGGTCGCCGCCAAACTCATTTTCACTACCTATGCGGAACAGGCCGCCGTCTACACCCGCATCTATGGTTCGCTGCTCGAAGTCGTGTTGCTGCTCCTGTGGGTCTACTATTCGGCCACTCTCTTGCTCGCCGGCGCCGTGATCACGCGGCAATTTCAACTCCATGCGCTGTATTCAAGACCGGAACCGATCTAACCCCATACACCTCGCATGCTGTTCTCCCGAGACTCGATATCCGATGTGTCCGGTCTCTTCGAGCGGGATCTGCGTCCGGCGCATAGAATTGTCTTGGCAACCGGGCAGAACCGATCGGATCGTGCTGGGCTATGACCGAGGGATCTTAGGAGACTCTCCTCACGCGGAGGACGCTGGCCGGCTCTTTACAGCGGAGACCGAACGAGTGAATCAGGCACAGTGCTCAGTCTTTCTTGCCCGACGGATAGACTTCCGCGAAGTGCGCGATGGCAGCCCTGGTAATCATTCCGACCACCAGCCCTTGCTCGACAACGATGAGTCGTTCCACCTCTTGCTGAATCATCCGGTCCACCGCCTGCATGGTGGAAAGGTCAGGACCGACTATCAATTGGTCGTCTGCCGGCCGCATGACCTCGTGGATTCGACTTGACGCCCAACGGGAGACCGGCACCGCTTGTATATCGGCGACGCTGACCAGACCCAGCAGCCGCTCTTCTTGCATGACCGGAAACGCGCTGTAGCCATAGGGCAGGAAATATCGATTGACCGCTTCTTCCAAGCTGAGTTCCGGGGCCAGGGAGACGACTGTCCGCACCATCAATTCACGGATCGGAACGGCTGCCAGGGACGCGCGCATGGCCGCTTGCCGGCGACTGCCCCGCGCCGCCGCAAAAAGAAACACACCAAGGAGGATGATCCACCCTCCGCTGCTCGCCAACTGACTCGACAATGAGCCGGACACGGCCCCGATTACCAGCAGCGCCCCGATCAACCCGAACGCCAACCCGAAGAGGAGGCCCACCATGGCGGCTTGACCGGTCGCCCGATAGAAATCCTTCGTCCATGCCCACAAACCGGCCCGCAAGACACGGCCCCCATCGAGTGGAAATCCCGGCAGCAAATTGAACAGCCCGAGATTGGTATTGACCACCCCGAGCACGGCGCCCAGGGCGATCAACCCCCGGAATGTTTCTCCGGTTGATGATGCTTCTGCGAGCGCGACAAGGCCGAGACAAATCCCGGCGATCACCAAGCTCACAATCGGACCGGCGATCGCGATGAGAAATTCGGCGCGCGGGTTCGGCGGTTCCTTACGCATCTGCGCGACCCCGCCGAAAATAAACAGCGTGATTTGCCCGATCGGAATTCGATACTTGAGCGCGACATACGAATGACCGAGTTCGTGCAAAAGGACTGATCCGAATAGAAGCAGGGATGCGACCGCCCCCATCGCCCAATAGCGCGGGCCCGATAGCCCCGGCAGGGCGTCCGGCAGATAGCCGGTCGCCAACCCCCAGGTCACAAACCAAAACACGAGCAGCCACGAAATATGAATCCGGATGGGAATCCCGTAGATACGACCGATCTGCCAATCAGGGCCTTGCATAGATGTCACCGTAACAGGGCCTCGACACACCGTCAACTACCGGAATTCCGGCAGCAGTGTTCAGGAATCGCGCGCTGGGGTATACTCCCGCCATGCGATGGCTTCTTGCCTTATGCGCGGCGACCATGTTCGGCCTGGTTCTCTTCCTCGGTTCGGGCTCGGCCGAGGAACGGAGGATCGTGACGGCCGGTCCCCGTACCTGCCCCGCCGTGGCTCTGACCTATGATTTATGTCCAGTCCGAGGCAAGCCGGGATTTGATGCGGAACTGATCGATCTTTTAAAGAGCCATCGAATCCCCGCCACCTTTTTCATGTCCGGAAAATGGATCACACGGCATGACGCCGACGTAAAACAACTCTTGGCCGTGCCGTACTTTGAGGTGGGAACCCACGGCAATGTGCACGCGCATCTGCCCCTTCACGACGCCGCATCCCAAGCAAAGGAGATTTCCGGACCGGTCACCCTGCTGAAGTCGGGCTACGGGCGCCAGGCAAAGCTGTTTCGGCCGCCGTATGGAGAGTTCAACGACGCAACAGTCGACGTGGTGAAGTCCTTGGGGCTGGAATTCATCCTCTGGACGATCAAGTCGGGCGATCCCGATCCCACGTTGAGCGCCGAATCAATCCTTGCGCGTATTCAAAGACAACTGAAACCGGGCAGCATCATTGTCATGCATGCGAACGGCAAAGGCCGCCACACACGTGAGGTCACACAGGAATTGATTACAACGGTGCTGCCTGCAGAGGGACTTAAAGCCGTGACCGTCTCCGACCTGCTGTCATGCAATCCGCCGATCGAATAGCCCCCACCGTCAGGCCCATGCACCCGGACGATCGCGCCGCGGTGATCGCGTTGCTGGCCGCATCTGATCCATGGAAGCGGTTAAGCTACCCCGTTGATTTCTGGGATCGCATGTTCGCGCCCCTCCCGCAAGGCCGGGACAGTCTGGTGCTGGCGACAGACGGGCAGATCGCCGGAATCGCCGTTTTACGCCCCAGGTTTCTTGTAGGCGATTACCTCGAATTATTGGCCATCTCTCCCCCCCTGACGGGACAAGGGCTCGGCGCTCTTCTGCTGAGCCATCTCGAAGCTCTGGTGTTCGCGCGCGCAAACAATCTCTTTGCCTGTGTCTCCGACTTCAATACCGGCGCACGCCAATTTTATCGACGCCACGGCTTTCAAGAGGTCGGCCCCCTTCCGAACCTCCTCGTCCGCGGGTCAACGGAAATCCTGCTGCGCAAAACCACCGGGGCCCTGAGAGAAGTGACTCCCGCCTTTCCTATCCCTTGAGCAAGCGGTCGCGATCCGCTAATATCCAGCCTCGGATCGTCGAAGCTCTGAGTCGAGCAGGCGAAGCGTATCGCGCTTTACCACCCGTACACGCCTGCCGGGATAGGTTTTTTCCGGGTCCATACGTTGAGACTCTGAGGTGCGCGAGCCGCTGACCGTCTTCCGGGAACAAGCTGCGGGACTTTTCAACATCCCGCTCGAGGTGGCCTATGCATGTGCGCACAGCCCATCGATTATTTCTCATACTCGGATTGGCGTTCCTCTGCGTATTCTGTGAATCGGTCCCGACGGTTCCGGCTCAGAGCGGTGGCGGATCAGGAGGAGGATCCACCGGCGGAACCGGACCGGGCGGAGGGGGCGGATCCGGCGCCGGTCGCGGGAAGGGCAAAGCTGTGGCGCCGAGCAACAAGAGCCCGGAAACGATGCCCATCAACCCGCAACTCCCTTCAGGCCCGTCGCAGCAACGCGACCGCGCACAGAGACTTGAGCAGCAACTCCGAGAGGGCCAGGCCACCCCCTCCACGCCGCAAACAGAAATGAGCGATCGTCTGGATCAACTGTACAAGAATCAGCCGGGCCGCTCACCAGGCACCCGGGGCGGATCAGACAGGTGACAAAACAATTCTTCACGTCAATGCGCTGCGACACATATCTTTGCTCCGAAACATCGGCCCTCTCCGATTGGCGACAGGCGACAATGCCTCCTTCGACTCGGCAGAGAGGATTGGGGCGACCATCTACCGACACTGTACAACGGAGTTCAGAATGAAATGGTCCTTCCTTCTTCAAACAGACAGGCAGGTTTACTCGGCTCACCGACCGGTGCGGTCGAGAAAAGATGCACCGTGGAAGCCTGCCGCCGTTGCGGCTGTCGCGGCGTTGACGCTCATGGTCCAGGGATGGACCGGCATCGCCAACGGGGAAACCGCCTCGGCGGACGACGGATGCCGTCTTTTGCCGATCGCTGAGCTCGAGTCGCATTTCGGTGCGCAAGCGACAGCGGTCCGCGCCTCAGAAAGCCTGGCGGGAACGATGTGCTCGGCGGATCTCCCGGATCGCAGGCAGGGCGCCGAGCTCCTGAGTAAGCCCGCAGGGACCAGCGGCCCGACCATGGAGGAGCGACTGGCCGCGCTGAAGCGCCCACTTGAGCTGCGAGGCGCCCAGATCGAGAGTTTCGGTTCCGTGGCGTGTTTTACGGATCACACGAAGATCGCGGGCGCCACAGTGTTCACCGCGACCTGCTTTCAGGAAGCCGGAGGTCATATCAGCCTTTCTCTACGCAGCGTTGACCAGCAGCGTGTGTCGGTCGAAGCGGCGAAGGAACTCCTCAAAACCGCGGTTCTCAAGCGCGAATGAGCGCGGCACACTCTACAAGCTCACGCGCGTGAAACGCCTTAATCCTTGTCCCTCGAGCCCGAATTGCGTTTCGACCCTGGCTCATGACCGGCAACATGCGATTGCGCCGATCAAGTATCAAAAGGACACCGCCCACGCGCAAGCATCGCTGAAACGCCTCGTTCTCGACCTGCCCCGCGTCAAGCTCGTCGAAGAAGAGGAGAGATACCTGCACTTTGAATTCACCAGTCGCCTGCTTCGGTTCGTGGATGATGTCGAGTTTCTTTTCGAGGACCAGACCAAGACGATTCATTTCCGCTCCGCCTCACGAATCGGCTACGGTGATTTCGGCGTCAACCGCCGGCGGATGGAAGAGATCAGGAAATTCACTGAAGGAAAGGTGTGACAGTTTGATCGATCTGCGCGCAGTCCTGCCTTGGCTCCTGGTTCTCGGCCTCGCCTCCGGCTGTTCCTTCAAGCCCAAGGGCGGGATCGTGGAATCGACCGAGACGTACCAGGTGGTTCTGGACGACTCGAGCACCGACGCGGGCCTGTTCAACAATCGCGGCACCATCAAAATGCAGAACGGCGAATTCGAAGGTGCGATGGACGATTTCCGTGAGGCCGTGAAGCGCAATCCTAATGAAGCGAGTTACCTGGAGAACTTGGCCTGGGCGCAGGCCGGCGCGAGGAATTTTGCAGAAGCGGCTCAAACGCTCGAGCAAGCGATTGCCCTCAAACCGAATGATCCGGAGCTCTATTGGAAGCGAGGCGCCATGAAGGGGCGCATGGGGAATCACCGAGCCGCAGTGGAGGATTTTACCAAGGCCTTGTCGATCGATCCCAACCTGGCGAAGGCTTATCGCGATCGTGGATGGGAACGGGTAACCTTGCGCGACTGGACCGCATCCATCGCCGACTCGACCGAAGCCATCAGGCTGGCGCCCGGAGACGCGCTCGCTTATGAAAATCGTGCGGCCGCCTTGGCCGGCGCCGGCAACTGGCAGGGCGCCGTCGAAGATTATACACGCGCCTTGGATAGGAGTCCGCATGACCATGAGCTCTACTTCATGCGCGCGGAAGCGAGAGGAAACGTGAACGATCTGTCCGGCGCAGTCGCCGACCTGAACCGCGCCATTCAGATCCATCCTGGCTCCGCCAAAGCGTACCGACTGCGCGGCTCGATCAAACAGCGGCTGGGCGACGGACGCGGCGCCGATGAGGATTTCCGGAAGGCCGAGGCGTTGGAGGGCGTTTCTAAGAAACCGCCTTCATGACCATTCCTCGATAGATGAATGCGCAGAGCCGGAATACGTTAGTCGGTTGTTCCGGTGAACTGCTTACCGACGACATTGCTATCCAAATGAATTTACAACATAACTTCGTCGCTCGCTTCACTGTGAACCTCTGAAAGAGCGCTGGATTCAGAAATTATTAATCCCTTTAGAATCAAAGATGTCCGACACACGCATCTTCAGAGACAAGAATCGCCTCATCTTTCAAGGAGAGTTTAGGATCGGCGATCTTCTCCATCCATTGGCCGGTCTACATCATGCCGTACAGGATGCCGGATACCAAAAGGTGGTTTTGGATTTTGGTCCTTGCACGGCAGCCTTCGCCGCACCAATGCTTGCCGTCTGCGCACAGGTGATGCGATTGCGGAACGCCGAGATCAACGTAGAACTGCTCAAACCGAAGAACAAGAAGCTTGCTCGCCTTTTCCAGAATGCGAACTGGGCTCATTTCTTGGAACCTGCGAACAATCCCCCTTCGGGATTCAAAGGTTATTCCCAAATCCCAGCAACTCAATTTAGAAACGCAGAGGAACAGCAGAAAGCCGTGAATCGGATCGTAAACGCAATTCTGGGAGCCATCCCTGATTTAGAGCGGAGAGAACTTGCTGCTCTTGAATGGTCCATAAATGAGATCACTGACAACGTACTGAATCATGCTCAGTCCGGCATAGGCGGTCTCGTTCAAGTCTCTACATTCCAGCGAGCACGGAAAAGAGTTGAATACATTGTTGCTGATGCTGGAATAGGTATTCCAACGACCCTACGCCAAACACACCCGGAAATGACTTCAGATGCCGAAGCTCTTCAACAAGCAATTCGAGAAGGAGTAACCCGAGACAAGGCGGTGGGTCAAGGCAATGGCTTATTCGGCAGCTACCAGATTTGCAGCCACAGCAAAGGGTTTTTCCAAGTCGAATCTGGATATGGAAAGCTTCTGTTCACAGAACGGCAAGGATTACACATATCCACTGAGAAAGTTCCTTTTGCGGGCACGCTTATAGCAGCGCAGATTGATTTTTCGGTTCCGCATCTTTTGGAGGAGGCATTAAAGTTTGATGGGAAATCACACGTTCCAGTAGATTTTGTTGATTTGCACTATGGAAAGCATAGTGGCGTGGAGATTCTTTTCTTGTTGAGAGATGAGGCTCCTTCGTTCGGAAGCCGCGTTGCGGGTGCGCCTGTTCGGAATAAACTAGCGAACCTCGTTCGCATGTGCCCGGGACAGAGAATCATTGTCGACTTTTCCGGAGTTCCCTTGGTATCGAGCAGCTTCGCCGACGAAGTGTTGGGCAAGCTGTTTGCCGAGCTAGGCCCGCTGACGTTCATGCAACGATTCGACTTCCGCAATATTGACTCGACCGTGAAGCAACTGGTGGAAAAGGCGATCTCTCAGCGCATAGCTACGGCTTAGGCTACCAAATTTCCGGTGATCATCAGGCTTCATACCATGTGTTTTCAGCCAAGGAGCTAAATCCGCTCGATGAACCTTTCCCTTTAGATTACCGAAGAGTCCATGGCAAACGGTCTCATCCGCGCTGGTTTTGCGCTCTCTTTCCCATTGAATTCGCCGGCGAACTTCGGCAAAATTGGTCTATGCACCGATTCTGTAGTCTCGTGCTTGCCGCCTTCTGTCCCTTCCTCTTGGCTGCATGCGTCTCCGTCAAAGTCGATCCGCTGGTGCCGGCGACGTTTGAGCCGCGGCCCGGAAAGAAATCGGTAGCCACGCTTGACCGTGAACCTGATCAGACTCATGTGGAGATCGCCCGGATTATCGCCACGAGCGAACATGTCAGTGAAGATACGTTGCGGGACAAAATCCTTGCTCGCGCCAAGGAATTGGGCGCGGATGCCGTCGTCCTCGGGAAGGCGGATGTCCGTCATTTTTATGGAGAGGGCCCCAGTTTCCAATCGACGGCAGGCCCGGCCGGGGTCAGTACGAACCCATTCAGCGGCGGCGGCTACTGGAATCCGTTCCGCATGGACGCCTGGACCTTTACGCAAGGAGCCGGAGGCGGTGAGAGTTGGATGTTATACTTGTCCGGCGTCGCGATTCGTTATGTGTCGGAAGAGGAACGGCTCGCCCTGGAACAAGAGACCCAAGCGGCTCAACAACGTCCCCCTGCACCCGATCGATAGCATGGGCAGAACGCCCCGATCTCTCTATCGACCGGCATCCTGTCTCCCTCTCCTAAGAAGTCCTGATTGGCACCATCTAAACGAGCGCATATAATGGCTTGGCGGGCTGATTTCCCTTTCCACGGGTGCCGATGGCGTCTCCGTTCGATGAGCGACCGGCTCAACTTGAATTAGCGGGACTCAAACGCGCCCTCGAATGGACGCAAATCCAGCGGGAACAACTTCTTGACCGGCTTGATATGCTGCGGCTGGAAAATCAACGGCTGCACAGCCGCGTTGAAGAGTTGGAACAACAACTGGCCGAGATGAGACTGCAACAACCGCTCTTTTAGGAGAAGAGCAGATGGCTTATTGGCTCCGGAGTCCCTGTGTCTTAGACACTTGCCACAAGCTTCGCCTCTTGATGCCACACACTGAGGGCCATACGCCGGAAGGCTGCCGGCCGCTGCCATGAAACATTATCTGAAACAAGCGGACGATCTGCGATGGTTCCTCACCCATACACAGGGCTTTCGCGGCGGTTACATCACCGACGTCCAGATGTCGAAGAAGCGGCTGTTCGATGAAACCAGCGGCCGCATGTTGCCCGCCGGCACCACCGTTACGGTCATTATTCGTTACTGCGCCGACGACATGCTCCGCATGGCCAAACTTACCATGAGCGGCGTGTCCGATTTTTCGATCTTGGAGCAGGAAGAAGTCGATGCGTCTGCGCTCTGCGCAATTCAGGCCGAAGCGTCCGATGAACAATTGCGCTTCTGGTTCGACCCCGAAGGCCGCCTCTATGTGGTCTGTGAAGAAGCCTTGTTCGAAGAAGTCGGCGATCCCGTCGGGGACAGTGCAATCGCATGCGCCGTGGCCAAGTGGTCGTTCCAGGCCGAGGAAGGAGACGTGCCGACCATCGACTGGGTTTTGGACCATCTGGACCAGGCGGGCATGCCATGCATTTGGCGAGTCGAACGGCCGCAAAGCCGGCGCCATCCTGCTGTCCGCTGGGAAGGAGACCTCACGCCGTCCTCTCTTTCAGGAAAAAATGGAGCATCCGTGCATGTGACGGCCCATCGCTCCCTCCACTCGTCCGGATTCGGCATGACGCTCCGCGCGCCGGACCATCCCGATCCGCACTGCGGCCGGATCCTCGGCCTGGTCGCCGACCTCATCGTTCGGACATACCCCGGAATATGCGTGGCCGGTGATACGTTCCTGTCCTGCGATGAATGGTTACGCGGGAATCAACGAGAGAAAAGCCGGCAATAGGCAGGGCGGTCGCCGGCGATCGCTTAATTGGTGTGACCGTTCCTTCCGTTGCCGTTCATGATGGTCTTCTGATTGACGCACTCGACAAGATGCCAGAATTTCAGTGGGTTGACCTTTTCTTTGCGGGCGACTTGTAACGCGGTTCCTTCCAGCACGGTCTTCAACGACAAATCAGTCCGGAAGCCGATGTGTTTGCACAGCGGAGAAATGACTTTTTCAACAGCCGCAATCAACTTATTCCCATTGCTGAAGTGATTCAACATGATGATGCGCCCGCCCGGCCGGCATACACGGATCATTTCGTTGACCACGGTCCGATAGTCCGGCACCGCCGTCACGACATACGCCGCCATGACCGTATCGAAACTGTTGTCGGAAAAATCCATGCGGCCCGCATCCATGAGCATCAGCCTGACATGGTCCAGGTGATATCGCGCTTGGCGCTGCCTGGCTTTGGCGAGCATGCCGGGAGAGAGATCGATGCCGACGACTTGGCAGTTCTTGGGGTAGAAGGGAAGAGCGATGCCGGTCCCGACCCCCACTTCCAGGATCTCTTCATTCGGTGCGATCCGGAGGTTCCGTACCGCCGATTCTCTGGATTCATGAAAGATTTTGCCGAAGATATGATCGTACACTCCGGCATAGTTGGTATACACTCGTTCAACCTTCGCAATATCCATCGTACCTCCGCTATCCACACTCCGATTCCCGCGCACCCCCGTGGTGCTGGGATGGGCTGATGAGCGGTATGGCGTGGGAAACTATGATGAAGGCGGGAAAGTCAAATGCAGCGTGACGAATCCGAGCCCGCCCGAATGAACTCAGTGTAATGTAGCCAAAATCACCGAATCTAGTCAACAGGTTGACGGGCGAAATTCCTCCTGCCGGTCGCGTAGTGGTCAGCTACCTTTTTTCGCCATGCCCGCGAAGCTTGTCCTCGCGGAAGCGGGGAGCGGGCATCCACTCCTTGATCAAGGCCTTTTCACAGCATGTGGCCTTTGACTGGATTCCGCTTCCGCGGGAATGGCAGACTTCAGCGCTTTCTGATGGCAAACTTGGCCCGCAAACTTGGCCCACTACCCCGCCGGTCGAGCTCTCTTGATTCTCCGGTCCGGCTTGTGGGATGGTTTGCGCATGGTCCTTGCCGGGACATTTGCCGCTGTGCTGTTCATCGGCCTCATCGTAGGCGACTGGTTATACTTCGTCCGGTTAACGGCAGACGCCAGCCGATATGGCTTCGGCATTGCGAGGGGACGGGATCAAGTCACATTCGCCGATCTGGATCATGTCATCCACCGGTTTGATCGCAACGGCCTTCTCCCGCTGCCGCACGGGATCGCGCGGTTTTTCCCGGACGTCAGGCGGATCCTGATTCGTCCCCAATATCGTCTCTTTTCCCTGCGTTTCCGGACGGCCTGGCCGCTCAAGGGATCGCTGGAACTGGCGCCGGCCGAAGGGGGGTTTCGCGTCCTCTATATCAAACGCATCCCGTGGTCGTCGGCCATTATCACCCTGCTTTGGTTCGCGCTGGTCGGATTCGGCACCATCGGCTTCCTCATCAGCTACGTGATGCAAGGCGGCCTCGCCTCCCTGGGCGGCGTCCTGCTCGGGGTGGGCGTCATGGGACTTGGATTGCTGGTGCTGGTCTTTGGCCTCATCACGATTACGATGGCCTATCGACTGGAGGACAGCCGTTTGACCCAGGTGTATCAAGAACTCCGAAACGCGCTGGAATAGGTCGCGCGAATCCGGTTAGACCTGCCTCGGTTATGAGGGGCACCACGGGCCTCATGCGGCTTAGCGGCGGATATAGAGATCGAGAAAATGATCGAACTCCGGAGGCAGGTCGAGGGCGCCGCGCTGTTGAGCAAGCCCGGCGATAATGCCGCGGTGTTTCTGGCTCAAACCGGAATCAATAAAGGCCCGGCGATAATGCGCCCACCGGAGAGCCTCATCCGACAGGAGCCGATGTTGATCGGCGGCCGGTAATGCCGCAACGGACGCAATGAGTTGGCGCAAGGCTTTCTCGACACTGTCATAAGGAGAGGCCAACTTGAGCCGGCTGTAAAACAGTTGCAGATGCCGCCGGAATTCGTCCTTCAAGGCGTCAAGGGGAGCGTCGGCTGTAGGGCGATTCTGTCCGCTCATCGTTCATCCGGCCGTCCTTCAATGCTGCTGCAATCCAGGCAACTTCGGCAGCTTACGACAACAAGCGTCCGACCCGCAATCACCGGCCAAGCTCTCATACATTAAGGCCCAATCATTCACTCACTTAAGCAAGGAGAACCTCATGATGCGATCGACCGGGCTGTGGTGTGCCGCTCTCCTCTCCATTATTCTCGCGGGATGCACTTCTCCGCATCACGGCAGAATGGGGCATGGATCGGGTGGCGCTTATTGGGACAAGGCGAAGGGTGACATTGCCTCCCTGATCAATAAGCATGTCGCCGATCCGCAGAGGGCCCAGGAAGCGAACGCCGTTACGGAAGACATTGTGGCCGAAATCAAAACATCACGGGAGCAGAACAGCCGCTATCATCGCGAGCTCTATGACTTGAACGCCAAGTACGATGCGGCGCCCGAAGAATTTACAAAGATTCTCGATGCCCAGAATAACAGCCGCATGCATTCGGCCGCCAAGATCCTGGGGCTGCGATTCAAACTGAAGAACCTGCTGACGGCTCAAGAATGGAATGCCTTGTCGCAGGATCTGGGGGCTTACGGGAACCGATACTACGGGAAATGAGGGCTCGTTACAGCAGCACCTCCGGCGTGGGCCGATAGTTCAAGAACAACAACTGATTTCCTTGCGGAGTGATGTCAATCGCGGTGGCCGACGCATGGTCGATGTTGACGTTGCGCAATGCGGCAAGATCCAGGTGAAGATAATGGGCGACGATCGTTCTGATGACGTCGGCATGCGACACAAAGGCGCAGTGCCCGCCATGCAATGTGGGCAGAATCTCTTGAACCGCGGATACCGCCCGCTGTTGAACCTCGCGCAGCGTCTCCCCTCCCTCGGGTCGCGCTTCGTCCGGCCTGGTATACCAATCCCGTTTTGCCGGGTCCTCCGCCAAGTCTCTCCAGAAGCGGTTCAGCCACGCGCCGACGCCGATCTCGCTGAGCCCTTGAGCGGGGACGACGGTGGCGTGCAATTTTTCACCGAGGACCTGTGCGGTCTGAAGCGCACGCAGAACCGGACTGCTGTAGAGGTACGCAATCTTGGCCCCTCCGAGCAACTGAGCCAGTTCCCGCGCTTGCCGTTCTCCGGCATGATTCAGTGGAATCGGTTGATCTCCCATGACCCGGCCTGACCGGTTCCAGTCCGTTTCCCCATGTCGAATCAGCAGACAAATCGGCATGTCAGTATCGCATCAGTTCGGGACCGGTGATGCGGCCCGGTGCAGCGGCACGTGAGTCCATGTTTCCCCCCCATCCGCCGAACGGTAGAGTCCGCTGCCGTTGGTCCCGGCATAGAGCAACTGCGTGTCTCGCAGGCTCATGACCACTGTTCGGATGTTCAATGTTTGAAGCCCCTGGTTCTTGGTCTGCCAGGTCGATCCACCGTCCAGGCTTTTGAGAATACCGGCCCGTCCCCCGACATAGAGCAGGCCGGCTTGAGCCGGATGGACCAGCAGGCTGCTGACGAATTGATCCGGCATCGTCTGCCCGATCTGCTCCCATGAATCGGCTCGATTCGTCGATCGGAATAAGCCGTTGGTCGTTCCTGCATACACGATCGCGGGATTCAGCGGATCCACGACCAGCGTATTGATTCCGAGCGCCATCGACGCATTGAGGACCTGCTCGGGAATCAGTCCCGTATTCACCTTTTGCCAGGAGTCGCCGCCGTCCTGTGTCCGATAGGCGCCGCCGGTCGTCCCGGCGTACAGCACGCGGGAATTGGTCGGGTCCATGGCCAAAGAAACGACAATGTGCACTTCCTTCATGCCGGCCATCCGCTCTTCCCACTCGCGCCCCCCGTCCGTGGTCAGAAACGCCCCGACCGTCGTCGCCATATAAATCATGTCCGTTTTTTCAGGATGGAAGACGAATTGATTGACGAACGAGACATGCTCTTTCAAGCCGACGTTGTGCGGCAGCCAATGTTGTCCGCCGTCTGGGCTCTTATACACGGCGTCCCCCATCGTGCCGGCATAGACCGTCGCGGGCAGTTTGGGATCAACCGCCAGGGTGGTCACACGGCGCGCGCTGAAGCTCGGAAACTGCTCCCACGACTGCCCCCCGTCCCGGGTTTTGTGCACGGCTTCGTTGGTGGCGACATACAAGATGTTCGCGTTCGTCGGATGGAGCACGATCGACACGACCGCATCGTCCTGACTGCCGCAGGCGGCCAGCAGCAGAAAGGCACCTAGGCTAAGAAGCGCCAACCTTTTCTGCAGTAGAGTACTCCTACACCGCCTTGTCGTCAGATGACTTTCCATTGTCCGCCAGTGGATCGAGCACATCAGTTCAACAACGATCCTTTAAGGACGTACAATCTCCTCAATTCCAGCGAATATGTATTTCCATAGTAATCCGCTTGGAAGCATTGACGAATACTAACCGCGAGCAAACCTATGGAGCAACTATTGAGACTTGTCCGCGGACTTGTCGGGAAGGAAAGCCGGAACTGACCACGGCACTGTGGTCGCAGGCGACCACAGCCACGGGAATTCCGGAAGGGCGCTTGGACTGACGCTGAAATTCCAGCGTTAGTCCAGGTGCGGGATTCCACCCGGGAAGTCCCGGAAGGGACGCGCCGGGAGGTGCGGAGGCAGACGGCCGATCAGATGGCGACAATAGGCTTGAACTTCTACCAATTTGGTTACAGCCGTTCTTTAAATCGTTCGGCGTACCCGGTCAATTCGACATAGCCCTGCCCCGTGACGGATCGACCGTTCGACATCCCCGCTATGCGCACCGCGCCTTCCCAATACGTCACTTGCGTGCTGCGTCGCGTGGCGAGTTCCTGATCCGCCAGGAGCGGCGTCACATCGACGTCCAGCCCCAACGAAGGGCACACGATATGCCACGCCGCGGGATAGCGGGCGCCTGACGTCGGACTGGTCCAGTGCGAACGCACCGTCACATCGACCCCGTCTCGCGCCAACATCTCACTCCGTCCGTCAGGGAACACCACTGTGCCGCTGGATGCCGGGGCCGGCGAGCCGTCGCCTCGTCGCAGCAGATAGACCATCAGCTCGCTACGATCATCCAGTTGCAGGCTGAACCAATCCCACCCCACGAGATCTTCGCTCAAGTCGGCCGACCCGAATTCATGATCCATCCAACTGGTCCCGGTCACTTGAAAAATCTCTCCATCGATCGTCACGCGCCCTTCCGTCGCCATACGCGTCAACGAATAATAATGCGAAGCCTGGCCGACTTCTTCTCCTTTGCGGCTCACCCCTGCCCGCCCATGGATGATCGGGCGCTTCAGCGGATGCAAAGCCAATTCGACGGCCACCCCATCTTGTTCGGCCCTCACTCGATGTGTGAGCGGCTCTTCCTTGGTGGTTTCCGCGATCCACCGGTCGATCCACACGCGCAATCGCCCGGTTTCGGCTCCCGCCTTGCCCAATCCTTCGCGGCTGATTTTCTCGGAAAACACAAACTGTTTGCCATCAATGTCGGAGACGGCAAAGTGCGCCAGATAAAGATGCCGGATGGCCCAGCGTGACGGCAGCGTGGCTGATTGATCGGGCCCCATGGCGCGGCGAAAGAAAGTCGCTTGAAATCCGAACCGGCGGCCGTTCTGCGCCGAGAGATGGCCGGTGTAATACCACCATTCGGTTCGAAATTCGTCATGCGATCCGTGGTCACGCGGAAACTCATACTGATATCCGGGCTCGGCCAATCGAAAGCCGTCCGCCTCGGCGGATGATTGTGCGGAAGAGCCGGCGCCGGGGGGCGCCTGCGCCAAGTGAAGCATGACCGCTACAAAGAGACAGCTCAGCAGCGGGAGGAAGCGGCGACAGCCTTCGTGTTCCATGACGGTGGAGTTCCGGACCATGCGCATGTGCTTATAACACGCTGCCGATAAACGCGTAAACGCCAATAGCCATCGGTGTTTTCTCCTAAGCGAGAAGTGATCCGCGTGGTCGCGCGCCGTTGACAATTTCGCCGGGCATCGGCTATCGTGAGCCATGTTCATTCAGCCGGAGCGCGACCAGCCGGGCCACGGAGGGCCCGAACAGCCCCAAGCATTCCGGGTTCCGGAACGCATTCCGCTGTTTCCGCTGCCCAACGTCGTTTTTTTCCCCAAGACCTATCTCCCGTTGCATATATTCGAGCCTCGCTATCGCGAAATGGTGGCCGACGCGGCGGCGCACGGTCACTGTATCGGAATGGCCTTGTTCAAAGAAGGGTGGGAGTCCGACTACCATAAGAACCCGCCGATTTTCTCCATCGGCTGCGTCGGGCGATTGGCGACGGTGCAGAAGCTGCCGGACGGCCGTTCAAACATCCTCTTGCAGGGAATCGAACGGTTTGAAATTCATGAAGAGTTCCACGATAAGCCGTATCGCGAAGCGAAGATCGAACTAAAGGTCCGCGCCGGCGCCGGCGCCTTGGACGCCGCGCTCCGAACTCATTTGCTGAAACTGCTTCGGGAATATACGAACACGTCGCAGGAAGCGTCCTCCCTCCAGGTATTGCTCCGCCAAGCCGTTGCAGATGAGATTCTCGTCAATTCCCTTTCCGGCTCGTTTGATTGCACACCGTTGGAGAAACAATTCCTCCTCGAAGCGGAGACGCTCCATCAGCATGCGCGCCGCCTGTGCGATCTGATCCAGTTCAAGCTGCTGGAACGGCGAGGGGCGAAAGGCTGGGGGTAATGAGCGCCGCAGCCGCCATCGAGGTGTCCCGCCTCACGAAAGTGTACGACCGCGTGAAGGCCGTCGACGATTTGTCTTTTCAGGTCGCCGGCGGGGAAATCTTCGGCCTCCTGGGTCCGAACGGCGCCGGCAAAAGCACCACGCTCCGAATTTTGATCACGTTGCTTCACCCGACATCCGGCACGGCGAAAGTCCTGGGTCTGGACACGGTCGCCGACGCCGACCGCGTCCGGCAGACCATCGGCTATGTGCCGCAAGAGCGGGCCATCGACCGGTTCCTCACCGGCAGAGAACATCTGGAGCTGCTGGCGAACCTGTATCATTTGACGCCGGCCGAAGCAGCGCAACGCATCCCGCATCTCCTCAAATTAGTGGAACTGGAGAGTCATGCGGACCGGCCCGCCAAAACCTATTCGGGCGGCATGAAGCGCAAATTGGACATCGCCTGCGGGCTCCTGCCGGATCCGAAAATTCTCTTCCTTGACGAGCCGACCCTGGGCCTCGATGTCCAGAGCCGCCTGCGGATCTGGGACCATGTCCGGGCCATGCGCGCGCGCGGCATCACCGTCGTCATGACGACCAATTACCTGGATGAAGCGGATCAACTGTGCGACCGCATCGCCATCATCGACCAAGGCCGGATCAAGGCCCTCGGTTCGCCGACCGAGTTGAAGATCGGGCTGGGCGGCGACATCGTATCGCTGACGATTCGGGAATCCGATCGGGTCGAAGTCTTGGCATCGGCGATCAAGGCGCTGCCGTCCGTTCGTTCGGTCGTCTCCAAGCCGGCTGGACTTGATGTGCGCGTCGATTCTCCGGAAAAGGCCCTTCCCGCCATTTTGGAAGCCGCCAACCGGCTCACCTGCCAGCTCGAGTTCATCGATTACCACCGCCCCCGCTTGGATGACGTATTTATCGCCCACACGGGGCGCTCGATCAAGGAAGAAGCGGCAAAGGAAGAGCAGGCATGAAAGAGTATCGGCAGGAAATCAGCGCGTTGACGATGCGGTGGGTCCGGCGGCTCAGCCGCGAGAAATTCAGCATGCTGTTCACGCTCGTGCAGCCGATGCTCTTCTGGTTGATCTTCTTCGGCAATCTGTTCCAGCGGGCGGCCGATACGCAGGTCACCCAGGCGCCGAACTACATCAGTTTTCTCGCAGCCGGCGTCGTCGTTATGACGGTGCTCAATAACGGGCTCGCCGGAGGCGTCGATCTGCTGTTCGATAAGGAGAACGGCTTTCTGGAACGTCTCATGTCCACCCCGATTCGCCGGAGTTCCGTCATTCTGAGCCGCTTTATTTTTGTGATGACCATCACATCGCTGCAAGTGCTGGTCATTCTCGGCGTCGCGTGGCTGTTCGGCGTGACCCCCGCCACCGGGCTGGGCGGCATAGTGATGATCCTGTTGATCGGCATGTTGTTCGGCGTCGGGTTGACGGCGATTTCAATGGCCATGGCCTTTTCGGTGCGAAGCCATGGAGACTTTTTCTCGGTGTTGGGCTTTCTTTCCTTGCCGATGATCTTTCTCAGCTCCGCGCTGGTGCCGTTGGCGGCGATGCCGGCCTGGATGGGCGTGCTGGCGAAATTCAATCCGATGACCTGGGCCATCGACGCCGTTCGCCCTTTGATCTTACAGGGATGGGCGGAGGCCTTGCCCCATGTCGGCATGGTCATCGTCGTCATGTTGATTTTCGACGCCCTCTGTCTGTATGGCGGCGCCCGCGCATTTCGCCGGGCGATTGGATAAGGCGGCTTTTGGTGGGACTTTCCATGCTTGTGAACGAAAGCCAGATTCGAGCCTTGATTCGCCTTCTGGGAGACGAGGACGAACGGATCGTCAAGACTATCAGCGGCCGGCTCATCGACTTCGGCGACTCCGCGGTTCCCCTCTTACAGGAGGCGGAAATCGAGCAGCCGGACATGGCCGACCGGATTGCGACGATTCTCGAAGAGATCCGAGGAAGCCGCCTGGAAGAGGAACTGCACGATCTGGTCAACAGATCCGGGCCCGACATCGACTTGGAAGCCGGGACGTTTCTCCTGGCGCGCTATGCTTACCCCTCGCTCGATGTGCGCGTCTACGAACGCCAACTCGACGGCATGGCTTGTGAGCTGCGGGGACAGATCGGATCGCGGGTCTCCGGCGAAGAAACCGTGAAAGCGCTCAATCGCTACTTGTTCACCGAACAAGGATTCAAGGGCAACACGAAGAACTATTATGAATTGGAAAACAGCTACCTCAACCGTGTGATCGACCGCCGGACCGGCATTCCGATCAGCCTCTCCGCCGTGTACTTGCTCGTCGGCAAACGCCTGGGCCTGCCGGTGCACGGAATCGGTATGCCCGGTCATTTCCTCGTGAAGTATGAATCCGACAAGTACAAGATTTTCATTGATTGCTTTAACGGGGGAGCCTTGCTGACGGAGAAAAACTGCGCCCGCTTTCTCACCGAAGCCGGGTATGGCTTCGAGGATCGCTACCTGCAAAAGAGCCCCACCCGGGCCATTGTTACGCGCATGATCAAGAACTTGTTGGCCATTTATAGCAAATTGAACGACCCGCTGAAGAAGCTCCGCTTGGTGCGATTTATGGAAATCTTGGGATGTGAGCAACGCGAGGGAGGATTGTAGAGTTCTCCTATCCGATTTTAAAACTAGCCAGATCCCGCCCCATCTTGATCTTTCCTGAAAAATATTCCCCTGCCTGTTCACGCACGTTATAGCGTTCCGCAATTTGATAAAAATGCGAGAGGACCAATTGCGAGACCCCTGCGTCTCTCGCCGCCTGGCCGCATTGTCCGGCATGGAGGTGAGCCGGACCGGGTTTATTGGCAGGAAAGGAACAGTCGAGCACGGCGAGGTCGACTTCTCCGCACAATCGGACCAGATTGGGACAGAGCTGCGTATCGCCGGAGTAGGCGACGGACTTGCCTTGGTACTCAATCCGATAGCCCAGACAATGGAGATCCGGGACATGATTCATCGTGCGGGCCGTGACGGTGGTTTGACCGATCATGATACTGCGGTCGGCCATCTCCTTGATGACGACGGGGAACGGCGGAGAATCAAAACTTGGCAAGGTGCTCATGATCGTGCGAAGCAGACGCTTGGTCCCGCGCGGGCCAATGAGGGTCAGCGGCGGCCGCCGGCCTCCTTCATGCTTGCAATGGATCACGGCGTCGAAAAAAAACGTGATGAAGTCCGAGAAATGATCGGCATGAAAATGCGAGAAACAAATATGAGAAATCCGATGGCGATCGACTCCGGTTTTAATCAGGTTCATGAGCGTGCGTGGGCCGAAATCGAGCAAGAACAGGTGATCGGTTTGCACGAGATAGCCGGCCGCGGCGCGAGTGGGATGGACGTTGGTCCCGGAACCCAATATGGTCAGGCTCATCATGGCGGCGCCTGTTCGAAGCTGTCTCGAATCCGTCCCAGCAAGTCTTGTAATTGGTCCGCATCCCTGGCCGTCAGCGCCCGGTCGAAGAACGGCCGGATAAAATCGATATGCGCCGCGAACGTCTTGCGGAAGAGTCGATCCCCCTTGTCGGTGAGGTGAACCTTGATGCTCCGCCGGTCTCCTTCGACCGGTTCCCGCCGGATCAATCCCTTGTCCACCAGGCGATCGAGTACTCCGGTCAAAGTCCCTTTGGTCACGAGCGTCGCCGCGGACAGTTCGGCGCAGGTCATTCCCTTCGTATCGCCCAACGTCGCAATAACGTCGAACTGCGAGGGAGTGAGCTTGAGCGAGCGAATATGGCGGCTGTCGGTTCGGCTGAAGGCAAGGTAGGCTTCGACCAGCGGACGCAGGACCTTGAGCACCGGATCATTTTTGAGGTCAGGGAGTTCCACGTCGGGGCGCAGCCTCGTCATGAGCCCGCATTATTCATGGCGATTCGTCACGAACGGCGGAGTCGCGTGGCGAGGTCCACGGCGCGAAGACTAATGGGCGCCACGTCTGTGCACGCCCGCGAGATTGAGCGGGCAGTGTCCCGTGAGCCGGCCGTGTCTTGCGCGTGGAGGCGCGAGGCTCGAAGCATACTTGAAACAGTATGTTGAGGGGCTGAGCGGCGAGCCCGCCCGCTTGCACACCGCGGGACCTGTGTAAGCCTGTCGCAGTCGCGAATCCGCAATTGCAGAAGAAACGTCCATGGATAATGCGGGCTGCATCGGGCGCCTGTCAAGACCAAGGGCCGATCGTTGACGGATTCTCCGGGGCCACCTATCATGCGTCATCCCATGGTGCGACGCAGCCCTTCTCACGAACAAGGACAGGTCAATGTGATCGCCGCCTTGCTGCTGGTGGCGATCGTGGTGGCTTGCGTCTGGGTGTGGAAACGCCTGCCGCTCGAGACCCAGGACTACCTGACCGACCAGGCTCTGCCGTTCGCGGCGATTCTTGTCGTCATCGCGATCGCCGTCTGGATGGCGCTGCGGGCCGTTCGGCAGCGCCGATGGAGGCAGCAGCGGCGAAGCCGCCTCATGCAGGCCTTTACGAAGGCGACGACCAGAGACAAACGTCTTGAGTTGGCCTTCGCCCTGATCGAGCTCAACCAATATCGACGCGCCGGGATCGAGGAACTGCTGCCGGCGTTGCAGGAATTATTTACCACGGTGCTCACCCGGGCGCTCGACGACAAGCAACATCAAATCAGAGGAATGGCGGCAAGCCATCTCGGCGTGGTCGGTGATCAATCGACCGTTCGGCTGTTATTGAATGCGTTGGAAGACGACCATGCGTACGTCAGATCCTGCGCCGCGTTGGGATTAGGTCGTTTGCGCGCGCCGGAAGCAAGAGAGAAATTGCAGAAGGCGAGCGTGGAGGACTGGGATCAAACCGTCCGGAGCCGGGCGCGTGAGGCGTTGGAGCGGATTCCCTCACAATAAGGACGATTTGGTGATTGGGTGATTTTTACCTTCGATTAGGCGGTCCACTCAATGAGGAGGATCTCGGCCGGACAGTTCCAGCGGATCGGCAGCACGGACCACCCGAGACCGCGGTTCACGTAGAGCCGGTGGCCGTTCGCTTCATACAAGCCCCCTAATCGCCCGTTACAGCCGGGTGGCAGCCAAAACGTCGGCACACAAGCAATTCGCCATTGTCCGGCATGGCTATGCCCGCAGAGTCCCAGATCGACATGATGGCGATGATCCAGTTGATCAAGAATATTCGGCGCGTGAGCCAGCAAGAGGGTGTATCGATCCGTCGCGGCTGACGGGATACATTCAAGATCCGCCCGATGAAGGGATGGATCATCCAGCCCTACGATCGCCAATTCTCCGGCGGGCAACGGCAAAAAGGTCACCTGATTGATCAGCAGCGTGATCTTGTGGCGGTCGAACGCATCGGCGAATTCATCGATGGATACGCCGCTGTAGTAATCGTGATTGCCGAGCACCACGAAGACCGGCGCCAGGCTTCGCAACCGGCCCAAAAAGCGCATGAGATGAGGCAGCCCGTCACGAACGTTGAGCAGGTCCCCGGTGATAAAGATCAAGTCCGGCCGCAAGCCGCCGATGGTTCGAACCGCCTCGTCATGATGAGGAAGATAGCGGTCCAGATGCAGGTCGCTCAAATGGACCGCCCGGTGTCCTGCCAGGACCGGGTGCGGGCAGGGCAAATATGAGATATGCGGCTGCGACAGGCCGAAATGGACATGCGGGATGAGGTTGAACAGCCTGTGAAAGGGACGACTCCACCAGTGGCCGATCCAAATCCTTGCAATTTCCTGCCACCGGAGGCCCGGATGGATCATTCCATGAGCCTGTCTAGATTGGCTTTATCGGCGGCGGTGAACCGATAACCCTGATCATACAGTTGAGTCATGCCCGCCATTAGCTTTTCGAGCGACCTTCCCTGATGCATGGAATCGAACCGTCCGGTCAAGGCTTTGATATGGCCGAGCACGCCTTGCGCGGATTGGGCCGGGAGTTCGAGCGCCTGCAGAATGTCCTGAAGTTCATGCGCGCTGTAGGTACTGTTGTCATCCCGATCCCCGACGAGCGCAAACTCGTAGAACGTCAGCGACAAGGACAAGGACGTCTGGGTCCGCTGAAAGTCCTGACGGACCGCGTCCAATCCGCCCGGATAGCGAGCGTCACAGTCCTGTTGCGATTGGATTGTCCCGGCTCGAATCCGATCGGGGAGGGCCCATGAAACCCCTTGAACCGCCGGAGGCGCAGGTTTGTTGCGCTCGCGGTGATAGAACCAATTCATGCACTGGCTGGCATGCGCGAACTCGCGCTTGTCGGAATCGGCCTGGCGGCGGATATGTTGGGTGAATTGAAGAAACACATCGGTGTTTTCATAGGGACCGCCGATGGACGGAAGAGGCGCGAGGACGAAGAGCAACGCAGCGGCCGACAGCCGTACCAATAGAAGAGCAGCCCGGAACTGCCCTCGATTCATGAAAGCCGTGCCATGTCCGTAACGAGTATGCATGGACGATGCAGCGCTCACAGGAGTATACCATGGGAGTCATTGTATCCACCTCGACTTTCCGCAACTGACCGATCGAAAAGGGCCTCGCGATCATGGATTCACACGGTATTTCCACAGACCTCTTGCCCTTCCTGACGTCCGGCATCCCCGGCATCGGCGGCAAGATGAAGAGCGCTCCCGAGGATTTTTGCGTGGATGAATGCCCGCTCTATCTCCCATGCGGAGCGGGCGAGCATCTGTACGTCCGCATTACCAAGCGCAATTTGTCCACACCGGATCTCGTGGCGCGGCTCTCATCCGTGCTCGGCGTGAAAGCCAAAAGCATCGGTGTCGCGGGCCTGAAAGACGCGCAAGCCGTCACCAGTCAGATGCTTTCCATTCAGGGCGTTCACCCGTCCGCGTTGGAGCGGATTCGTACGGATGATCGCTTGACGAGCCTTGAAATCCTGGGACGGCATCGCAACCGCCTCAGAAAAGGACATCATTCGGGTAACCGGTTTCGCATCATCATCCGGGACGTGAGCGCCGATGCCGGCGACCGTGTTCCCGCCGTCCTCGCCGAACTGGAGCGCCGCGGCGTACCGAACTATTTCGGCCCCCAGCGGCAAGGACGGACCGGCTTGAATTATCACACCGGCGCGCAATTGCTGGTCGATTCCGAACGGCGGGCGCGGATGAGCCGCTCGAAACGGCTCTGGTACTTGAGCGCCTATCAGTCCCATCTCTTTAACCGCCTGCTGGCGCGGCGGATTGACCGAATCGATCGCATGCTGGCCGGAGATTGGGCCATGAAGCATACCAACGGGGCCTGCTTCCCTGTGCTCGACCCGGCGGTGGAACAACCTCGCGCCGACCGATTCGAGATCAGTCCCACGGGGATTCTATTCGGCTCACGAGCGCCCTGGGCCTCCGGCGAACCGGGCGCCATGGAGGAAGCCGTCGCCGCAGAGGCCGGAGCGACCGCCGAAGAACTGACCCGAGCGGCGGCCGACTGCGGGTTCCGCGGCGAGCGACGCGCGTTGCGCGTGCAGCTAAAAGACCTGGTTTGGTCTGTTGAACAGGATCAACTCACAATCGCCTTTTCCCTTCCCCCCGGCGCCTACGCCACCGGTGTACTGCGTGAATTGATGAAATCCGAATAAGCGCGGTTCGCATGAAAACCTGGTGTACAATAATCTTATGTCACCGGTTCATGAGACGGTCATTCTACAAGGCCACATTATCGATTCCTTGATTCTCGCCAAGGTCTTGGACACCGTCTTGATGATGGGCGGATCGTTCGATCTCAAGGAAGTGCGGATCGGCGCGACGCGAGAAGACCCGTCGCGCGCGAAGATCGACGTGCAGGCCCCTTCCCAGCGCTTATTGGCCGAGATCCTCCAGGCAATCCAACCCCATGGGGCGGCGGTGGAGCGGGAATCGGATTGTGCCTACCAGCCGGCTCCGAGCGACGGCGTGCTGCCCGACGGATTCTATGCCACCACGCATCTGACGACGCAGATCCGGCTTGAAGGCGAGTGGACCGATGTCGAAGGCATCGAAATGGATCTGGCCATATCAATCGACCCGATCAAAAATAAGGCGCGCGCCGTGCCCATGGGCGATGTCAAAAAGGGAGAGTTGGTCGTGACGGGCCGCGAGGGGATCAGGGTCATTCCGCTCGAACGGCCGAAGGAACGGGATGTCTTCAGCTTCATGGCGTCCGTGGTGTCCTCCGAACGCCCTCATCATCCGGTGATTGCGGATGTCGCCAAGCGATTGGCGAGACTTCGGGAATCCTATCGTCAAGGCCGGCCGGCTTCCAAGGTATTGCTTGCCGGAGGCCCGGCGATCGTCCACGCCGGAGGGCGGGACGCGCTCGCTTGGTTGATCGAGTCGGGATATATTCAGGTCTTGTTCTGCGGAAACGCGCTCGCCGCGCATGACTTGGAAGTCGCGCTCTACGGCACGTCGTTGGGCTACGGCATCACAGCCGGCCGCGCCGTGCCCCACGGCCATGAACACCATCTTCGGACTATCAACCGCATCCGCAGCCTGGGCAGCATTCAACAGGCCGTTGCGACAGGGCTCATCACGTCGGGCATCATGGCCGCCGCCGTCCGACATGGCGT
Source organism: Nitrospira sp. (assembly GCA_040981125.1). Lineage (GTDB taxonomy): Bacteria > Nitrospirota > Nitrospiria > Nitrospirales > Nitrospiraceae > DASSBQ01. Next base: position 220,054 of record JANRMQ010000004.1, on the reverse strand, counting down.
GGACGTGATCATGGCCGGCACCATCCGGGACGACGGCCCGCTCCCCGGCGTCATCACCGACTCAGTTGAGGCGCAACGGGCGATGCGCGCCGCAATCCCGGAAGTAGGACTCGCGTTATTGGTCGCTTCCACCCTGCATGCCGTCGCGACCGGCAACCTGCTGCCGGCATCGGTGCCCACAGTCTGCGTCGACGTCAATCCGTCCGTGCCGACCAAGCTGGCGGATCGAGGAACATTCCAAGCCGTCGGCGTCGTCATGGATGCCGCATCATTTCTGACGGAACTCGGGCGTGAATTGGGGTGGAACCCGTGAGCCGTCTTTTGGTTTGTCCGCCGGATTATTTCCGGATCGATTACGAGATCAACCCGTGGATGCATCGCGCCAACGCCGTCGTCGCGAAGGACGCGGTGCAACAATGGCACACTCTCATGGCGGTCTTCGAGCAGGATCTCGGGGTGGCCTTGGAGCGTATGAACCCGGTGGCCGGCCTCCCTGATCTTGTTTTCACGGCGAATGCCGCCGTCGTATCGGGCCGGCGCGTGGCTCTGAGCCGTTTTCGGCATCCCGAGCGCCAGCGAGAGGAAGCCTATTTTGAAAACTGGTTTCGGGAACGACAGTATGAGCTGTTCATCCTCGACAAGGATTGTTTCTTTGAAGGGGCCGGCGACCTTCTGGGATTTCCCGATGGATGGTTCGGCGGCTACCGGCAACGTTCCGATATCCGCGCCTTTCCTCTCCTCAGCGAATGGTTCCAGCAGGAAATTATCCCGCTCGAACTGATCGATAGCCGTTTCTATCATCTGGACACCTGCTTTTGCCCGCTCAGCGGCGGCGAGCTGCTCTATTTTCCCGCTGCATTCGATGAATACGGCCGGCGGGCAATCACCGAACGTCTGGATCCCGGACGTCTGCTGCCTGTGATCGAGCCGGACGCGCTGAGATTTGCCTGTAACGCCGTCTGTGTCGGCAAGGATGTGGTCCTGCCGGCAGGCTGCCCCGATACCGTCCGGCTCTTGGAGTCCCGCGGATACCGAACTCATCCGGTGGTTCTCGATGAATTTATGAAATCAGGGGGGTCCGCCAAGTGCCTCACGCTTGCCCTCGATTGACCAGTCCATCCCCAGAGCCGAGACCATCCGCACCGGCTCAATAGCTCGACCGGTGACACGAATCACCTTCAACCGAGATCTCGCCCTCAGTTTCTGCTTCGTAGGAGAAACGATCCGTACAGGCCGGCGATGGCAACCGTCGTCAATTCGATCGTCAGGAGTATCCGGCTGACGACAGCCTCAGGCTCGGGCGGGCTGAGGATGAAATGCAAGCCGAGAAATTCCGGTTCCTGTGAAGCCGGAGTTTCCCAGGGCGGGAAAAGCAAGGCCAATACGAGGGCTGCAACCATCGCATAGAGCACGTTGATGTTGAGATCCTCGCGCTTGACGCGGGGTGTAGAAGCTGATGGACTCGCGCTCGCGGGCGCATCAACCGGATGGCCGCACTGCGTGCAGAAGCGGCTGATATCCGGAAGTTCCTGATCACAGGAAGGACAATTCTTCATCGTCGTCTGAAGACAGGCTTCGTAGAGCCACAGCCTAGCGTGATCATGAGCGCATGTCCACTGAGGAAACGCCAGGCCGGGCCGCCATAAGTCCGGTGGACCCGCAACGTAACGGTCGTTCCGTTGACAGTGATCGAACTCGATTCCTATAATCCGCCACGTCCGACCAATCAGCAAGCCGTCATTGATGCATGCCTGACGTAACCGCCATTACGACGATAGGGGTCATAGGAGCCGGCGCCTGGGGAACGGCGCTCGCGCGCCATGCGGCGGAAAAGGGATTGTCCGCCACCTTGTGGGCGCATGAAAAGGAAGTGGTCGACGCAATCCGCAACAGGCGCGAGAACTCGCCGTATCTTCCCGCCGTTCGACTCCCCGCCTCGCTCCACGCAACCAACGACTTGGCTGATGCCACGCGGGGTGCGGATTGTCTGATTTTTGCCGTTCCCTCTCATGCGGCTCGTTCCATCTTGCGGCAAATCGCGGGATCGCTGGATCGACCCGTGCCCCTGGTGAGCGCGACCAAAGGAATCGAGGAAGACAGTCTCAAACTCGTCACGCAGATCATGGAAGAACTTTTGCCTCCCGGCATGGCGACCCGCCTGCTGGTTCTCTCGGGGCCCAGTTTCGCGACGGAAGTCAGCCGTGAGCACCCGACCGCTCTCTGCCTCGCCGGCAAGGATGCCGAGCTGGTGAAACAGGTCCAATCTCTCCTCATGACGCCGATCTTTCGGGTCTATGCCGATGACGATCCCATCGGCGTACAACTGGGCGGCGCACTCAAGAACGTCATGGCGCTGGCCGCGGGCGTGGTCGATGGCTTGGCCCTCGGCGCCAATGCCCGCGCGGCCCTTATCACCCGAGGCTTGGCTGAAATGATCCGTCTTGGCGTGGCGATGGGGGCGGATCCACGCACCTTCTATGGATTATCGGGCGTGGGCGATCTCGTACTGACTTGCACCGGGGCGTTAAGCCGCAATCATTCGGTCGGGATGCGACTGGGAAAAGGAGAACGGCTGGAGGCCATTCTCGACAGCATGCATGCGGTGGCGGAAGGCGTGCGGACCGCCAAAGCCGCCCTCAGCCTTGCACAGCGGCATCAGGTGGAAATGCCGATCGTGCAAGAAGTCCACAACGTCTTATTCTCCGGAAAGTCCTGCCGGCACGCCGTCGGCGATTTGATGGAGCGCGACGCCAAGGAAGAAAAGAATCCGGCATGACCCGCGAGCAGTTGAGCGCCCTCCTTCGTGAAGTTCAATCCGGCACGCTGCCTGTCGACGCGGCTTTGCGGCGATTGCGTACCCTGCCGTTCGAGGATCTCGGGTTTGCCTCCTTGGACCACCATCGATCGATTCGCCAAGGCTTTCCAGAGGTGTTGTTCTGCGAGGGAAAAACCGACGCGCAGATCCTGGGCATCGCCAAGAGTCTGCTCCGCGGCAAAGGACCGTTTCTCGCCACCCGCATCGGCCCGCGCGCCGCGCGGGCCCTCTGTCGCTTGAACCGGCGCGCCCGATACGTCGAGGCGGCCCGGGTCGTGGCGGTGGCCCCGGCCGGTCGGACTCGCCATGGCCATGTGCTGATCGTGACGGCCGGAACCGCGGATATCTCGGTCGCCGAAGAAGCGCGGGTCACCGCTGAAACCATGGGAAGCCGGGTCGATACGCTCTATGATGTCGGGGTGGCAGGTCTGCATCGCCTATTAGGCCAGCAAGAGCGGTTGCACCGCGCGCGCGTGCTTATCGTCGCGGCCGGGATGGACGGCGTGCTGCCCAGCGTCGTGGGGGGGCTGGTGAGTCAACCGGTGATCGCCGTGCCGACAAGCCGCGGCTACGGGGCCAGTTTCGGAGGGCTGGCGGCGCTTCTCACGATGCTCAATTCCTGCGCCGCCGGCGTGGGAGTCATGAACATCGACAATGGCTTTGGAGCCGGATGTCTTGCCCACCGCATCAATATGATCGGAATCGGCGTCAAGGATGAGGCATAACGGCTCGCGCCGACGAGGAGCCGTGTCTTAAGCCCGGCCGGTTTATTTGACCACAAATGTGCCCCGCTTCGGCCAGGACAGCATCTGCGTTTTCTGCCGCTTCTCGTCGTTGCTCAACAACTTGGCCCGCACCATATAATCATAGGAGCCGGGAGGGGCCAATTGCTTATTGTGATCGAGGCCGTCCCAGCTCAGGTGAATACGGACCCGCTTCGGTTCCGGCTCCCCGGATGAGCCGGGCGTCGCCACGACTGTCGAGGGTTGGTGATCATTGATCGCTTGCCGGTTCGACAGAAATCGGAGAGAGGTCATCGAAGCGGACGTGACGAGGGATGAGACTTCCAGCATCAACGCTTCGTCCACTTCCTTCGGTAGTTGCACGATGACCGTAAAGTCGAGCGCGCCATTTTCCGGCGCATAGGGAAGCGGTGAGATCTTCAGATCGATGATTTTCAACTCCGGTTCGCGCCGAGGCGTGCTTTTTTGCTTGGTCTTGGCTCCAAGTTCGCCGGCGCCGACGCTGAAGAATACCAGCAACAGAAAAAGAAAGAGACCGTGAACGAGGCGGCAGCGACGACTGTCGAGCGCGGTGAAGCGCGCAAGAGGCGGGCCACTCATGATGCAATCACGGCAGCATCTGGTTTCGATGACGGCATGTTCATCGGGGATAACATAGCGGCGTGAGGCTGTCAATGAAGCCCGCATTATTCACGAACTGTCGTTAATAATGCGGGCCAACCGGCCAATCATTGCCGTCCGAACACGGCGTCGAGTAAGATGACCGCCGATCCGATCAACTCATGCGAGGCTGCGCCCAGTGGGACGACATCTGCATTTTGATTGTTTTTCCGGAATCAGCGGCGATATGGTGCTCGGCGCGTTGGTCGATGCCGGGCTACCGTTCAAGGATTTGGTGCGGGCGCTGCGTTCGCTGCCCATAGACGGGTATCGATTGACCCGAAAACCGGTGTCCCGAGCGGCCCTGCAGGCCACAAAGGTGGACGTCTCCATCCCGAAGGAAGTGCGGGTCCCCTTGCCGTCGCGGAAAATTGATCGGCTTATCGCCCAAAGCCGGCTGCCCGCGCCGGTCAGGGATCGCGCTCGCATGGTCTTCACGGAGTTAGCCAAGGCCGAAGGCACGGCGCATCGAGTCCATCCCGCTCACGTGCATTTTCATGAGGTGGGCTTGATTGATTCCGTCGTGGACGTCGTCGGCAGCGTATGGGGACTGCATGCCTTGGATATTGATCGGGTCACAGCCTCCCCGATTAATGTGGGCGCCGGCACCATTATGTCGGCCCATGGTCTGCTGCCGGTTCCGGGACCGGCGGTCGCGTCGCTTGGGCACGGCATCCCGATCTATAGCAAGGGGCCGTCACAGGAGCTGGCGACGCCGACCGGAATGGCCTTGTTGCGCACGTTCGCCGAAGGGTTTGGATCGATGCCGCTCTTACGGCCGCGAGCCGTCGGCTATGGGGCGGGAACGGCTGATTTTAAGGATTGGCCGAATGTACTGCGCGTATTTATCAGCGATCTCGACATTCAAGCCTCCGGCGAGATCGACCGAATCGTCGAGCTGACCAGCAACCTCGATGATCTCTCTCCCCAAGCCTATGAGACCGTCATAGAGCGCCTTTTTGCCGCAGGCGCCGTCGACGTGGCGTTGACCCCGATCATTATGAAGCGCGGCCGGCCCGGTGTGGCGCTGTCCGTCCTGGTCTCCCCGGAGAAGGCGGATGCCGCCGCCTCGGTGCTCTTTCGTGAGACCACTGCGTTGGGACTTCGCATGCAGGAAATTCAGCGGCGCACGTTGCCACGGCGCTTTGCCACCGTCTCCGTTACGGGCGGAACCGTGCGCATGAAATTGGCGGATGTCGGGCAGGGTCAGACCAAGGCCGCCCCCGAATATCTCGATTGCAAGCGAATCGCCGAGCAGAGCGGACGTCCCGTCAAGGATGTGATGGAGGAGGCGATTGTCGCGTACCGCCGGCAACAAGATCCGGCGCGTCGATCTTCCAAATCCGGCGGAAGAGTAAGGAAGCGCTAAGTGTTCACGATTTTGACCTACGCCGGCCTGTTCGTCGCTTCCGTGGTCATTACGTTGGGCGGCTGTCATCTCTTCACCAATGGCATTGAGTGGTTGGGGAAACGGCTGAAGGTATCGGAAGGCGCGGTCGGCAGCGTATTCGCCGCGGTGGGAACGACGTTGCCGGAAACCTCCATTCCCATCATCGCAATTTTTTTCGGCTCGGGGCAGGAACGGACGGAGGTCGGGCTCGGCGCGATTCTGGGCGCGCCGTTCATGCTCAGCACATTGGTGCTCCCGATCCTCGCCATGTTGCTCCTGCTCTATGCGAGACTCGGCAAGAGACCGGCGCAGTTTAAATTGGATTACGGGGAGGTGCGGACGGATCTGCTGTTCTTCTTGATCGCCTATAGTCTGGCGCTTGCCTGCGTCTTCGTCCCGATCAAACCGCTTCATATCGCCGTCGCAATCGGATTGATCCTGCTTTACATTTACTATATGCGGATCAAATTTTCGGCCGTCGATGAGGAGGGCCAGCCGAGCAGTGAACTGGAGCCGTTGGTGCTGGCTCCTCGCAGCCGGCAACCATCGTTTCCGATGATCGGCCTTCAAGGCATGCTGGGCCTCGTCGGCTTGGTAGCGGGCGCGCATCTGTTCGTCACCGCCGCCAAGTCTCTTTCCGCCGAATTGAGCGTCTCCCCCCTGCTCCTCGCGTTGTTGATTGCGCCGCTCGCCACCGAGTTGCCGGAAATGTCGAACAGCTTCCTGTGGCTCTATCGGAAGAAAGACCGGCTGGCGGTCGGAAACGTGACCGGCGCCATGGTGTTTCAGGGGACGTTTCCGGTCTCTGTCGGGCTGGTGGGGACGCAGTGGACGTTGGACACCACGGCCATGGCTACGATGGTCTTGGCCGTCGTGGCTATGGCCTTCAGTTTTCTGCAATTGTTGTGGGGCGGTCATTGGCGTCCCTGGCTGCTGGGAGCCGCGTCCTTGTTGTATGTAGGATACACGGTGTATCTGTATAGTAATTCCTGACAAGAGCTGATCGCGCTGATGGCAAGAGCTGTGACCAAGAAATCACAATCCAAAACTCGAAACTCAGGACGCCGTGCCGCGATGCACCGGTCCCCATCCCGGCTTCCCCTCCTGGGTCTCACTATGGGAGATCCGGCCGGTATCGGACCGGAGGTTATTGCAAAAGCATTGGCCGGAAAGGCCGTGACCAGCCTGTGCCGTCCCGTGATAATCGGTTCGCGAGCCGTGATGGAAGAGACGGTGCGACATTTGCGGCTTTCGCTGAAGGTCATCCAGGTGGAGGATCTTCAGGACCTGTCCCCAAATGCAAATCAGCTCATGGTCTACGACCCGCTTGACAAGCCGATCGGCCGGTTCGAGATGGGGTTAGCCGCCCCGGAAACCGGGGCGGCTTCCGTCGCCTTCATCAAGCAGGGAGTTGCTCTGGCCCAGGCGGAACAGATCGCCGGCATCGTCACGGCTCCCATCAACAAGGAAGCGATGAATATGGCGGGCTTCCATTATCCCGGGCACACCGAACTATTGGCGGACCTGACGCAGAGCACTGAAGTCGGTATGATGATCGTGGGCGGACCGCTGAAGATCATGTTCACGACGACCCATGTCGCGATCAACAATCTCTCGTCGCTTTTGACGACGGACCGGATTGCCAAGGCGATCCGCATCGCCCACCGCGGCCTTCGTGATTATTTCGGCATCGCGGCGCCGAAGATCGGCGTCGCGGCGTTGAATCCGCACGCAGGCGAGCATGGGTTATTCGGCGATGAGGAAGGCACGAAGATTCTTCCTGCCGTGCAGCAGGCGCGGGCGGCAGGCATTGATGCGAGCGATCCGATGCCGGCGGATACATTGTTCGGAAAGGCCGCGCGAGGCGCCTATGACGGGATCGTCGCGATGTATCATGACCAGGGGTTGATTCCACTGAAGCTGGTGGCGTTTGGAACCTGTGTCAATGTCACGGTCGGGTTGCCCATCATTCGTACGTCCGTGGACCATGGCACGGCCTATGACATCGCCGGCAAGGGCGTGGCCGATCCCGGCAGCCTGCTGGAAGCGATCAAGCTGGCGGCGAAACTAGCAACCAAGAGGAGATAGGAGAAGCAACATTGGACATGAAACAAGCAGCGCTCGCGGTCATCGAACAACAGATCGAGGAACTGGAGGCAATTGCCAAGGATACGAACAAGACGTTGAATGCGGTGGCGGGACGCGAACGCGTGGTCAAATGGAAGGCGCGCACCGCCGACGCGCTGGCGCAACAGGTCAGCCAGCAAGAGGGACAAGCTTTCGCCAAGGCCAATCCCGGTCCTTCCTTTACCAATGATCTGGTGGACGAATTCAATGACGAAGTGGATTTCTACCGCACGCAATTGACGGCTTTGCGGACTCGCATGCAAAAGATGGGACCGGGATAGACTCACGTTTTCATGTCTACGCCCCTCCCCCCGCCGCTCAAACGCTTCGGCCAAAACTTCCTGATCGATCACAACATCGTCCGCAAGATCGTGGATCTGGCGGCCATCCGCCCGGACGAAACGGTCCTGGAAATCGGACCGGGTCGCGGCATCCTGACTCGCGCGCTCTGCGCAAAGGCGCGGCGTGTGATCGCCATCGAAATCGACCGCCAATTGGCGCAAGCGTTGGCGGAGAATCAGCCCGAGCATCAGGCGCCCATCGACGCCGGCAGCGGTTTGGATCATCTCCCGCTGACCGCCGCCTGTCCCAACCTCGACCTCCGCATTGGCGACGCGCTCGAATTTGACTATAGGACTTTGCCGCCCGGCACGGTGGTCGTTGCCAACCTTCCCTATTACGTTTCGACCGCGCTCCTGTTTACATTGCTGGAATCGTCTCGGCTGATTGACCGGTTGATTCTCATGCTGCAAACGGAAGTCGCTCAGCGGTTGGCGGCGAGACCGGGATCAAAGGAGTATGGAGCGTTGTCGGTGCTGACTCAGTACAGAGCCGCCGTGACGCTCGCGTTTCGCGTCTCGCCTCACTGCTTTCGTCCCAGACCCACGGTCGGATCCGCGGTGGTGCATCTGCGGATGAAAACAACCGGATTGCTGGACGCGCGCAATGAACAATGCTTTGTGCAAGTGGTCCGCGCGGCGTTCGCGCATCGGCGGAAAACCGTGCTGAACTCGCTCCGCGACGAAGGATATGCCGCGGATTTGATGGCTGCCGCGTTGGCTACCTGCGGCATCCCCCCGGACCGCCGCGCCGAAACGCTATCACTGGAAGATTATGTAGCGCTCTCCGCCGCGCTCACCGATACGCGAACGCTGAGTTCTGAGCTCTAAGTTCCAAGAAGTCAGACAGGCGGCTGACGAAGGTGGGGTGAATGTCTGCTGTGGCGGTGCGGTTCGCTTGCCTGCGTCCCCGCCTAGCTACTGTAGCTTACGAATGAACGGCTGCGGTTCCCCCCAGCCCCCATCTCAGAAGACGGGGGTTTCCGATCCGTCGATGCTCGTGTGTAGTAAGCATCGGCGGTCGGACCTCGCTCGTTCATCCGTCTCGCACATCAGCACGCCGTGGCCGCAATGGCGCTCACATACCGCCACAGCGCACCCAACCGGAAGGCTAAAAATAAACTAGTCAAGAGCAACGCCTCCGCGCCCGTTCCTGCCAGCTCACCGTCTCGCCGGCGCGCACAAACGTGGTGCTCATTATTCTTCGCACCGTGCGCCCCTTCCAGCCGCCAAAGGCACACGGTGCCCCCGCGCTACAGGACTTACCGAGCCGCTGTAGCATGCACACATTTGGCTCGGCTCCACTATTCAGCTTGGCTTGACCATAGACATCGGCGAGCGGCGCTTTCGCGCTACGCAGCCTCGTCTAGCTGCTGTAGTCAGCGAAAGACCGGCTGCGGCTCCCCCCAACCCCCATTCAGGAGAATGGGGGATTCCGATCTGCCTTCGGCAGTCGGGCCTCCCTCGGTCTTTCGCTCAACACACCAGCACGACTCGGCCGCAATGCGCTCAGAACGCCAACCGCCGATGTTCGCCAAGGCCACAAGAGCTAATGGGTCACGGCCCTATTCCGCTTCATATTACTCACGAAGCTCAGGGCATTCATACGGTCAGCTTGGCCCCTCAACAAAAAAGGTTTATCGACGTCGTCGTATTTCTTAATAAACATTGGGATTGTCATGCCCATATTCAGCATACGTCTTCGGCTGCCCAGAAGGAAATTTATATAGATGAAGACGGATACGAAATTGAATTACTCGCGAAGGGAGATAACGTCCTATCATCGCATAGACGTTTCAGAATATACGTGAGAGAGCGACAACTTTACATGAAATCTCTTGAGCAACCTTCACTCGAAGCGTTTGAGGAAGCATCCCGCGACAACTGTAAAGAAGCTTGAGAATATTTTAAAGTTTCGTACTTTTTACTGTTCGCGTTTAATGCCTGGCTTATGTCGTTCAGAAGCGAATCATATCAACTCGCACAATGGCCTCATCGCCACGTCAAAGCTAAAGGAAAGAGCGAAACCTGCTTGGCTTTCGGCATGGCAAGGCTTCCAATGGCAAGTGTTGTTGAACATTGGGAATGTGTGGTTTCAAATAAGTCCTGATCGAAGTATACGCAGTGCCGCGCTTCAGCGTACCGCTCCGTTTCTCCAGAGGCCGCCGAGTCGCTGTAGGAGGTTGCAGAAATCCGCCCGCACCTTCCCCGGCAGCCCCATTCCGCTTATGAATCTCTTTAGCCCGTTGGCCTTGGCTGGAATGGATGCGCGCAGAGGTTTGGACGTGGCGCCTCACTTAGTATGAGAAAATAATGAATGGTGAGTCGTGCGTCGCGAATCGCGCGAAGGCGAACCCTTGGCCGGGACGCTGCCGTGCGGCGTGCGACCTTCACCGGAGGAACGGGGACCCACCGAGGCTTGGCCGAGAAGGAAAGCTGGAACTGACTGAAGCACTGCGATCACATGATCGCAGCTGAGGGAATTCCAGAAGGCATTCCACTCGGGTAAGCCCGGAAGGGTCGTTCTGAGAGGTGGGGAGCAACGCACGCACGACAGCGGCCTTGTTACGGGACTGGGACTCCCGCCTGCGCGGGAATGACGGACTGTGCGGTCGAGTCAGAGCGCTGAACAGGCAGGACTCACCATTCAGCATCCAACACCGGCTGAGTGCACCGTTCGCAGCCAACGCCACGACTTCTCTACAGCCGGGAGGCGAGTCCGCACAGAATGATGCGGGATGCTGATACCGGATAATCTCGCCATCCCGAAGTCGCATCGCTGTTTGAAATGACCCTTTTCCTGTGCTAGCATGCCGACTTATGGGTGTATCCACCACGGCGAAGCGCGGTGACGCCCGCAGTACCTCCTCTCGCCCGTCCCATGTACAGCGTGAAGTAATCGGGGTGCTCCTGATTACAGTCGGCCTGCTGATCCTGCTCAGCCTCCTGTCGTTCGTCCCGAGCGATACCAAGCTCCTGACCGGCTCCGGACCGGCAGCTGCGGCTCCGGCCAAGAATATGATCGGAACCGTGGGCGCCATGCTGGCCGCCACCATGTTTTTTCTGATCGGCGGCGCGGCCTATCTTTTCCCCTTGTTGCTCGGGCTCTTGGGAGCGCGTTGTTTCACGCAGACCCCGCTGACCGTACGCCTCCGCAATGCCGGCAGTTCGGTCGCGGCCGTCATCTTTCTGAGCGCCTTCTTGCATGTCGAAATAACCGGGGTGCCGACTCTGTCGAGCGGGATGGTGAATCGCGGGATGGCGGGCGGCATCATCGGACAGACCTTGGCGGAAACCTTGCGGGCCTACTTCGCCAACACCGGCGCCCACATCATTATTCTGGCCGGATTCCTCGTCGCCCTCCTCTTCACCGTGCCGGTTTCCGTCGGGGTCTTATTACAACGAGTACCAGAATGGTGGGACAGGGTGAGGGAGCGGATGGCGGCCCTGATTCCGGAATGGCCCGTTCCTTCAGCATCGGAGCCGAAACGAACCAGGCCGAAACCCGCCAAACCCGCTCGCCCCGCTCTCACGGAGGCGAAGGCCGAGACGGCGCTCGACGTCGTCGAACCGGAACCGCCCGCTCTCGAACCGGCGGAAGACCTCCCGCGAATTCAGCCTTCGATTCGCATCGAGAAACGCCGGCCTCCCGAGCCGTCGCCGGAGCCGGACGTCGTCATGGCCCATCCCGTGTCCAAGGCCGGCTATATTCTTCCGGAGCCCAACGAACTCCTGAGCGATCCTTCCGGTCCGCTGTCGAGACTGACGGAAGAGGAGCTCAAGGCCCAGTCTGAAATCCTGACGAAAGCGCTCAAGAGCTTTGCCGTGGACGGCCGAGTGACGGACGTACGCCCCGGCCCCGTGGTGACGATGTATGAATATGAGCCGGCGCCCGGCACCAAAGTCGCGCGCATCGTCAATTTGGCCGACGATCTGGCCCTCGCCCTCAAAGCCATCAGCTTACGGATCGTGGCCCCGCTGCCGGGTAAGTCGGTGGTCGGCATCGAAGTGCCGAATCCTCACCGGGAGACGGTTTCGTTCAAAGAGATCGTGATGAGCGATTCGTTCGCGCGCTCGCGCTCCAAGCTCGCGCTCGGACTCGGCAAAGATATCTTCGGCGCTCCGGTGACGGCCGATCTGAAAACGATGCCCCATTTGCTGGTCGCAGGAGCGACCGGCGCCGGAAAGAGCGTGAGCCTCAATACGATGTTGCTCAGCATTCTGTTCAACGCCAGGCCCGACGAGGTCAAACTGCTCTTGATCGATCCGAAGATGCTGGAGTTTCAAACGTACGAAGGCATTCCGCATTTGCTCCGGCCGGTCATCACCGACCCTAAGTCCGCGGCGCGAGGCCTCGCGTGGGTCGTGCAGGAAATGGAGCGGCGGTACAAATTGCTCGCCGAGGCGGGCGTGCGGAACATCGATGCCTACAACCGAAAAGTGGGCCATGCGCAAGGCGTCCTGCCCGACCCGGCCAAACCCGAGCAGCCGGAATTGCCGATACAATTTCTCTCCGAGGAAGATCGGCTGTCCGCCGGCGAAACCACGGAAGGTCCCAGCATTACCGTACCGGGCGGCTCCGCCCCACCGACCCCGCCGGAGCCCCTTCCTTATATAGTGGTGATGATCGACGAGCTGGCCGATCTCATGATGGTGGCGCCCAAGGATGTGGAGGACCGCATCGCACGCCTGGCGCAGATGGCCAGGGCGTCGGGTATCCATTTGATTCTGGCGACGCAGCGTCCGTCCGTCGATGTGTTGACCGGCCTGATCAAAGCGAATTTTCCGGCCCGAATCGCGTTTCAAGTTTCTTCAAAAACAGACTCGCGCACGATTCTCGATGCCAACGGCGCCGAGGCGCTGCTCGGCCGCGGCGACATGCTCTATCTCGCGTCCGGAACAGGACGCCTCATGCGGCTGCACGGCTCGTTTGTCTCGGATGACGACGTCCGCCGCACGGTGGAGTGCGTCAAGAAGCAATCCTCGCCTTCCTATTCACAGGAGCTCCAGTCGCTCAAACAGGAAGAAGCCGAGGAAGAGCAGGCGCGCGATGAGGTCTACGAGCAGGCAAAAGATCTGGTCTTGACCACGGGTCAGGCTTCCGCATCCTTGATTCAGCGCCGGCTTCGGGTCGGGTATCCGAGGGCGGCCCGCATGATCGAACAAATGGAATCGGAGGGATTGGTCGGCGCGGCGGGGCGTGACGGCCGCCGCGAAGTCATCGGGCGCCGGGGACCGGTTGGAGGGGAAGAAACATGAAGCTAAGAATGGAGAGGCTCCGGGCGTGGCGCTTATGCCTGCTGTCGCTCATTTTGTCCTGCTATCCCGGAGCGCTCGGCCCGGATGTCGCACGCTCGGCCGACGAGGTCGTGGACGAAAAAGCCCATCAGGAGGTGGTGGAGATCATCCAAAAGATCCAGGCCAGGTATGAAAAAACGAAGGATTTGCAGGCCGAGTTTACTCAGAAGACCAGGATCGAGGGGTTTGCGACACCGGTCGTTTCATCGGGACGGTTCTATATCAAGAAGCCCGGCTTGTTGCGATGGGACTACCGCGAGCCTTCGATCCAAGAAATCTATGTGAACAAAGACGATGTGCGGATGTACGTGCCGGAACATAAGCAAGTGCTGGTGGGAAAATTAACCCACATGGCGGCATCGCAGGCGCCGCTTCAGCTTCTTCAGGGCGTGGGTAGAATCGACGAGGAGTTCGATGTGCAGCCTACGGGGCAGGAACGGGGAGCGGGCGGCATCCGGCGCATGACCTTGACCCCGAAACAGGGCCGCTCCGAGCCGGACCGCGCCGTTCAACGAATCGTCATCGAAGTGCAGCCGAAAACCTATTTTCTCAGGACCATTGCCTTGCACGAAGTCACCGGGAACGTCGCGACGTTTGAATTCATCGATCTCAAATCCAACAGCGGATTGCCGGACGACCTGTTCGAGTTTAAGACGCCTGCCGACGTGGAAGTCGTAAAAGCGCCGGTGCTGAGCCCGCCATGACGCGGGGGACAAGTTCTGAGTTCTGAGTGAGCGTGAAGGATTTCCGACTAGCAGGTTGTTGTCCAGGATGAACGACAATACCACTGCAGGATGTTCAAAAGGGCCCTTTTTTCACCCGCCCATCCCCGGTGCGCCGGGACGCACCGTTCCACGGCGGGGCCGTAGCGAGCGAACGGTTGAGGCGTACTCTTTGCCGGTACGTCGAGACTTTGCGCGAAGCGAGAACAAAGCCTGGTGAATGTGCGTCTTGGCGCACAAGGGCCGGGTGGGTGAGATAGAGACTTTTCAACATCCTGCCGGAGAGGAATCGCTATGATGAGATCAGCGACGACACGAATCGGTGAGTCGGTCGATCAGGCGCTGGCCGCGCTGGACATCGACCGGTTGCGGGAAGAGTATTGGGCGCAAAATGAATTCCTGTACATCCCGGGGTTTTTGCCTCGCGATGTGGTGGAGAGCTGCCTGGCGCCACAGGCGCAAAAGCTCAAAAGCGATTTGAATCGCAACTATATTCCGGGGCACAAAAAGGGCGGGAGCGTCAGCTACTACAGTGTCATCGAGAAGGCGCCGGCGTTTCTCGAATTATATCGATCCCAGGCGTTTCGAGCGTTTCTGAATCGCCTTACGAACGCGGATCTTCTCCTCTGCCCCGACACCGACCCACATTCCTGCGCGCTCTACTATTACACGGAGCCCGGAGATCACATTGGGTACCATTACGATACGTCCTACTACAAGGGCGCCCGCTACACCATTCTCATGGGCCTGCTCGATCAATCACGGCAATGCCGGCTGGTCTGCGACCTCTACAAGGATGTGCCCGGCAAAGAGCCCATCCACCTGGAGCTGGCGACCGCGCCGGGCGATATGGTGATTTTCAACGGAGATAAGCTCTGGCATGCGGTCACTCCGCTCGGTGAACGGGAAGAACGCATCGTCTTAACGATGGAATATGTCACGAATTCGGACATGGGACCCTTCAAGCGCCTGTACTCGAATTTGAAGGATTCGTTTGCCTACTTCGGCTTGCGGGCGGTATTCAAACGGCCCTTCCATCCCACTGCCGGATCGCGTTCCTGAAGATTCGGTTCACACGATGAACTGGTCTTTGAAGATCGTATGGTGCTCGACCGCATTTTTGAGCGACCTCAACAATTCCTGTTTGGTCACGGGCTTGATGAGATAATCGCGAACGCCCGCCTTCATGAGCTGAATGGCGAGCTCGATGTCCGGATAGCCGGTCAGCACGATAATCGGAATCGACGGATGCTGCGCACGGAAATGTGGGATCAAATCAGTCCCGTCTATTTTCGGCATGCGGATGTCGCATAGAATCGCGTCTACCATGAGAGCATTGTCGCCTCCGCGAAGCGCGGCAAGCGCCTCTTCACCGTCGGCTGCCTCGACCACTTCCAGGCCTGCCTGCAAAAGACAGCGCCGGATCGGCATCCTGATCGCGGCTTCGTCATCAATCACAAGCACGCGACCTTCCCGCATCGTGAGGGGCCTAAAGATTTCTGCTTGGGGCATCTGCGTCATGGTAGAGCCCTCCTCAGCACGCTGCCGCCAATTTCTCATTGACGGCTCTCGGCATTATGTCCGGCGGCCGAACGCGCACAGTCGATGGAATAAGGACAAGCTTTACGCGACAGCGGCCAATGGAAACCGAATGCGAAAAACCGTGCCCTGTCCATCTTCACTTTCCACTGCGATCGCGCCCCCATATTTGGTCACGATTCTGTGGACAATGCTTAGCCCGAGCCCGGTTCCTTTGCCCGGCTCCTTCGTGGTAAAGAAAGGGTCAAAGATTTTGGTCTGAATCGATTTGGGAATCCCGCATCCCGTATCGCCGATTGACACGACCAGGGTCTCGCCTTCGACCCTGGTCGAAAGTCTCAATTCCCCGCGCCCGTTCATGGCTTGGGCCGCATTGCTGATCAGATTCACAAAGACCTGATCGATCTCCGCCTTGCGGGCCCGCATGATGGCGTCGCCCATAAAGTCGGTGACCACCGACACGTGCCCGAAGTGCGGGCCACGCCGGACCATTTTGACCGCCTCCGTCAATCGATCGGCGACATCCAATTCCGTCTGGCCGTCTCGTCCGGCCGCCCTCGCATAGCTGGCGAAATCACGCACCACATTGGAGACATGCCGGGCATAGTCCACGATATCCGCCGCAAACTGCTTGATCTGCTGCGGCTCCTCTTCTTCCTGAATCAGTTCGGCCATGCTGAGGATGGCTTGAGCGGGGTTATTGATCTCATGGGCCATCCCCGACACCATGGTGCCGAGACTCGCGAGCTTGTCGGTCTGCATTAGTTGCTCCTGAAACTGCTTCTCCTCCGTAATGTCCCAGAGCACGATGCCGACTTCGTAGCGGGGAGCATGGCGGTCCGTTGAGACGGGAAACAAGCGGTATCGGAAAACGCGTTTCGCCCCTTCGAACTCTTGATCGAGGAGCGGGCGTTGCCCCGACAGCAGGACCTCGCCGAACTCCCGCGTGACGCGGTCTTTCGCGGAGGGGGATAAAGGCAGGCAAGCCATGAGGGATCGACCAAGCAACGGTGCGTCCGGCATTCCAAAGTATGTGTCGGCCAGTTCATTGGCATACTGAACGACGTATCCCTCTCCGCACAGAAGAATAGCGCCGGGCAGGCTGCCCAGAATACGCTGGGTTTCTTCATGGGCAATGCGTAGCGCCCGGTCCGACGATTCGCGCTCGATAAATTGGCCGATCTTCATGCCGATATCGGCCATCGTATGGAGCACACGGCGCTCCGAGGGACGAGGCTCGTGGCTGAACATCTCGATCACCCCGCATACTTCGTCGCCCCTGCGGATAGGAAATGCCGCGGCTCCGTGCAACCCGACCCGGGCGGCCGTCGGACTCCTGGTAAACCCGGCATCCTCGGCGACATCCGGCATCCATACCGGTTCTCGGCCGAGCCAAGCCCGCCCGGGAAGATCGACGCCGGGCGGAAAGGCGGCGCCGCGGCTGACGGCGCAGAATTCCTCGTCCTGCGACCACGGCTTGTGCCAAGCCGCTTCGCAACGAAGGACATTCATGCCGGCATCTATCCGCCAGTAGAGCGCCGCATCCCACTGGCCCAGCTCGGAGCAGGCCTTGAGAAGCGACGGCATGGCGGTCTGCAGGCTTCTGGCTTCCGCCAGAATGTGGCTGACCTTGAGTTGCGCCTGCTGGAGCGCGTCCATTCGCTTTCGCCATGCGATATCCTTGAACACCACCACGGCGCCCACCAACCGGCCTTGCTCCCGAATCCCGCTCGTGACATATTCGGCGGGAAATGTCGTGCCGTCCTTTCGCGAAAACGCCTCGTTCTGAATACGGTGGGTGGCGCCGTCTGTGAGAGCGGAATAGACCGGACTCGCATCCTTCGTCGGGACGCTTTCCTCGTCTGCCGACTGATACAACACCGAATGCATGACTCGTCCGATCAGCTGCGCCGGCTCCCAGCCGAGCAATTGTGCGCCCGTTGGATTAATAAATGTGACACGGCCCTCCAAGTCCAATCCGAAAATCCCTTCGCCGGCTGAATTTAGGATGAGTTGATTCTGGTGACTGAGGCGGGCAACCGCTTCTTCCGCCCGCTTCCGTTCCGTAATGTCCCGAATGATGCCGCTGAAGAATGTGCCCTCCTTGGTGGTCCAACGGGCAAGCGATAGCTCCAGAGGGAATTCAGTCCCCTTCTTCTTCAAACCCACCATTTCTATCGTTCTCCCGAGCATCCGCGGTTCTCCACCCTGCGCCAGCCGGGCCAGTCCCGCCTCGTGCGCTTGGCGGAACCGCTCCGGCATCAGCATGGTGAGCGACCGGCCCAAGGCTTCATCCTTCGGATAGGCAAAGAGGCCTTCGGCCGCGGCATTCCACCAGATAATGTATCCTGACTGGTCGGATAAGACGATCGCGTCGCTCGCGGATTCGACCAGGGCCCGGAATCGCTGTTCGCTGGCCAATAAGGCTTGTTCGACATGCTCGGCTCGGACGACCAGCCCTTTCACAGAGACGGCCCGGCGAAGGATCGCCGTGAGTTCCTGTTTGTTATAGGGCTTGGTCAGGTAGGCGAACGCTCCTTTGACGAGGGAACCAATGGTATTCTCCGCATTGGCGTGGCCGGTCAGAATGATGATCGGCAAACTGGGATCCAATTCCATCATGACCTTCAGAACGGAGAGTCCGTCAAGGTCGGGAAGCTGAATGTCCAAGAGCGCCGCGCTATAACGCTCGCGCTTCACGCATTCCAGAGCCTCCGTGCCGTCGGGGACCGTCTGCACGCGATACCCTTCATGGGCCAGCATGTCTCCCAGAGACTCTCGGATATCGGGGTCGTCGTCGACGATCAAGATCGGCGTGGACATGCAACCTCACAAGATCAAGGTTCTCGGACGGGAGAGCGCAATAGACATGCCGGGCGCGATCAATCGCGGAAGCATATTCCGGCCTACGCAAGCGTTGGTAATTACGAGTAATTCCGGTGAGCGATGGGAAATGCCGGACCACGGAAACATGGACCGTATCGAAATGGATATGCTGGGATTATCGAATCAGATACACCGGGGATCTCATAGATACACCTGGAGGAGCCTGCACATACACCGACGATGCAGAACAATCAGGACCGGGATGAAATATCCTCTCTCTCGCAAGGCAGCGTGATTTGAAACCGGCAGCCCGCACCGAGCGTGCTCTCCACACCGATTGTCCCGCCGTGCAATTCTAAAAGGCTCTTCACGATGGCGAGGCCGAGCCCCGCTCCTCGAGCGTCAGTCGGAGCGGAATCCGCATGGTAGAATTTTTCGAACACCAGCTGGATTTGATGGGGCGGAATGCCGCATCCGGTGTCATCCACACAAATCTCCACGCCGCCGGATGCGGACACATCGGTCGAGATCGAAACATGTCCGCCGGCCGGAGTAAATTTGATCGCATTATGGATCAAGTTGGTCAACACCTGGTTCAGCTTGTCACGATCGCCCTTGATGTCGGGGAGCGCGCGATGGTGCCGGACCTGAAGAGTGATCCCTTTTTTCTGAGCCAGTTGCTCCAGGCCGTCCATGACATCCAGGACCAATTCCGGAAGGGATACCAAAGAAATCTTCAGTCCCACCCGCTTGGCCTCCATGCGCGACAAGTCCAAGAGATCATTGATCATCCGTGTCAGCCGCTCCATGTTGTATTTGATGCGCGCCAAATAGGCGGCCTGCTTCTCGGTCAAATCTCCGGTTATGCCTTCAAGCATATTCTCGACATAGCCCTTGATCGAGGTCATGGGGGTCCGCAGTTCATGCGACACCGTCGAGACGAACGACGACTTCAATTGATCCAGTTCCTGTAGTCTGCTATTGGCCTGCAGGAGTTCCCGGTTCACGTCTTCCAACGCCACGGTGCGTTCTTTGATCTTGGCTTCCAAGCCGATATTCAGTTCTTCAATCTGGCGGTAGGCCGCCGCATGATCCAGCGCCACCGCCAGATGGTTCGCGACCGTGACCATCACATCCACATCTTCTTCGTTGAGTGAATGCTCCCGCAGCCGGTCCACCGTCAGCGACCCGATGATGCGGTCCTTTACCTTCAGCGGCACGGCGAGGAGCGTTCCGGCGCGGCTCAACTCCGCCAATCGCTGCGTAAAGGGATGCAGGCGGGGCCGCACCTCGTCGATATCCGCGATCAAGATCGGGACGCCTTGCACGAACAACTGCGCCTCGACGCCGGCCGGATCGCTGACCGGCGTCACCAGCGACCGGGCGAACGACGCCACTTCATCCGATACGCCGACCATACGGGCATCGTGAGCGACCCGTCGCGCACTATCGTAAAATGAGATCATGACGCGATCGAAATGAAGATTATCTTTAATCGATCGCAGCGCCTGTTCAATCAAGGTTTCGCGTTCCAGCGTGGAACTGACCATGACGCTGGTCTGATGGAGCAACGTCAATTGGCTGACCTTATGCTTCAGATCGACGGCCACTTGTTCCTGCTCCAGGTACGCCTCTCGCAGTTCTTCATGCCTGTTGTCCGCCAATGCGATCTGCTCCTGCAGCACTGCCGTGGTTGCGCCGACTTTTCCCCGAAGAACACGAGCCTGATGGGCCAACCAGGAGGCGATCCCCGGGAAGAGCGACAGGAGACCGGCTTCCGGAAGACCCACGCCGGGGTGGCGGACGTGGAGGTAGGTGAAGATCACCCCGGACAAGGCGGCTCCTATGAGAATTCCGGGCAACGAACTCGGCTCCTTCGGCGTCCATGTGAATTCCCACTCGCAGCAGTCATCCCCTTCGGCGACGCACGCCCGATCGGTGACGGTCGCCGGCCTGAGCGAATGGATCAGGTGAGGAAAGGCCCCCAGCGCCGCCTTGGAAGACTGGCAGATCAAATAGGCGCAGGCCTTTCGGTAGCGGCCGAATTGTCGGTACACATGAGCGCTGTACCGCATTTGGAGAACCGCGGTCCGATCAGTAATGGCGCCGGTCGAAAAGAGGATGGAGCCTTTCGCGTACTTCTGGCCGAAATGGGGGAACATCCGATAAATCTGCGCCACGGAGAAGGGACGTCCCAGGGTTTGAATGATCGGTGAGATGAGTTTTCGCTCGCCGACGTGGAACTGGAAATCACGATCGCCCGATATATCGACGCAGAATTCCCCGAGATAGCACACAAACTCATATGAATAGCTGTTCCACACGTTCCTGAGGAAGGCCGGCGTCACATGATAGGCGCGATCGCCGATGCGTTCATTCAACCGCCTGCACAGTTCCTCCACCGCGTCCCGGCCCGCCTCCGGCCCACGCGCCTTCCCTATCAGGTCTTCGAGATATTCCACATTGGCCAGCACCGTGACACCGCTCGCATCCCGGATCTTCCGTCCCTCTGCATCGACTCCGAACGGCCGACATTCCATCATCCCCTTTTCGAGGATCCGGTGATGCTTCGAAAGCAGCTCGGATATGCTGTCTTGCCCGTTGACGGTCATACAGCGGCCATAGGATTCAGCGAATTACGCTCTCATGCCGACAATACGGTCCATGATACTTTGATAGATCGCCTTGAGAGCCGGTTCCATGTCGTCATTCCACCGAAAGTCGGGAATGCGCCAATTGATCTGACCGAAATGATCGTACGGAATGGTTTCCGCATACTCGCGTCCGTCGTCATCCCACGGAAAATGGGAAGACCAGTCGGAAACGGCTCCATCGTTGCTGCCGGCTCGTTCAAGCTGGGTTCCGAAGACGCGGATGAGCTCGGAGGACGGCTTCAACGCGGACTCAGAACCTGCCGGCAGGGCTCCTCCATAGGCAACATAGCGAATAGGCCGTCCTGCGCCGGACCGCGCCCGCCGCTCCGCCTCCGATAGGTCCGCATTAAATTGTTGCACCCCATCGAGGGTGAGGTCACGGAGTCCCCGTTCGAGTTCGGACCGCGAAGTATGGTCGACCAAATTGCCCAATAAATGGCGGATGCATTCGAAATGCTTGCGCGTAATAGGGATGCGCGGGCCGGCAAGCCAGCCGAAGAAATCGTGGAATTTGTTTTCGATCTCTTGTAGCGCATAGTCGAGTTGGTAGAAGCCGTCGGCGACGGGAGGAATGACGGCGCGCAAGGCATAGGCGATATCGCCCAATGAAGTGCCGCGATGGGGCGTGGCGATCGTGGTCAGCGAATCGATCCGATCGGTGACGCTTCCTTCAGCGATGACCCAACGGCCGTCCAAGCCCCCCATGCTGTGGGCGATGATGTGTACACGGGTTTCCGACGGCATACCGGCCAATGGGGCTTGGATCGCATCACGAAGATGTTCACCTCGCACTGCGGCACGTTCCGAGACCGGCACCTGCGGAGCAATAATCCTGAGTGCGAGATCTTCCCTATTCCCATACCGGTGTTCAAGAAAGGGCCTGAGCCCGGTATAGTAATCCTGTCGCATGTCGCGTCCCGCGGCCTGGTCTCCCCATCCAAAGATCCCATGGGCCAGCACCAACAACAGCGGTCGCTTAGTCATCTTTCCGCCCCTTCCTTCCTCCGCAACGATACCATGGGCACAGCGGCGAGGCTACCGACAGGCTGAGGACCACCCCGAGCTCTACTTCCATGGCCGCGCCTCCCTGCCATGGAACCTAACCCGCATTATTCATGAACGGTTCTACTGCAATCGCGGATTCGCTGCTGCGACAAGCCTGCACAGGTGTTCCGCGGTGTGCAGGCGGGCGGGCTCGCCGCTCGGTCGGTCAACATACTGCACGAGTATGCTTCCCTCCCTCGCGCCTCCACACGCCCGTCTCGCTACGCGCCTCCGCCATCTCGTGACGAACCGTCATGAATATTGCGGGCTAAAAGTTCACCCGAAGATTCACGGCCCCCACATACCACGTCGTCTGATATGTTCCGTTGACCACGCCCGGGATCGCTACCGGGTTCTGATTGCCGGCCACAGTGCGCGTTTCGTACAATAAGGCCTGAAACGCCAGGTCAAGTCCGATCGCGCGGGAACGAACGGGACCGATGCCGGACCCCTCGCAGGCAAGCAGGCCGAGAAAGCGGCCCTGTTCCTTACACAGTAAACCAAGCCCGACGGAAATCGAATGGTTATCGGCGTCCGGCACGGTCGGGGAAAAGGAGCTGTCCGGAACGGCATTCTGCGAATGCCAGTACCCTCCGCGTAGCGCGACTTCCCACTGAGGCAGCCGCTCCGGCCGCAGCCATTTGTATTCCGTTCCGATCATAACGGTATAGGTGCTGCGCCAATTCTGTGGAAAGGCGATCGTCGCGCAGTTGGAGAGATGCACGTCCGTATTACGGTAGGATTTCCAACCCGTGTAGTCCACGTCCAATTCCAATTTCCATTCATGGTCCGGATCCCGAACCGGCCAGACCGCCACTCCGCCCGTAAACACCTGGGGCAGCACGAGCGTGGTGGAGACATCGGCGATTAACCCGCCGTTCGCCAGAAAGTTTCCGTCCAAATGCAACGTGGCTTGGCTCCGATACACGAACCCGATATTCACGAGCGGCTTGCCGTCGCTGTTGCGAAATGGGGTATACAGCAAGCTGGCATTGAAGCCGGCGGCGGTATCGCTCCCATTGACCTCCAACGGGGCGCCGGCCGGAATGCCGGGCAGCCCGGCATTGTTGAGTTTCGTCACGCCTTGTCCGGCGCCCCAGAAACCGGCAAACGTGTAAATGTCCGCCCCGACTCCCACCGAGAGATGGTCGTTGAATCGATACGCGAGCGTAGGCTTAATATCGAGCAAGGGGAGGGTTTGGCGGGTCACGGCGGTCGAGAAGGGAGCTTCGTTGGCATATCGATACAGGATGCCGAAGGGGGACAGCACGCCGATGCCGGCCGTCACCCCAGAGAGCGAGGTCAACCCCACATCTTTCAAATTCGCCGTCGCATAGAAGTTGACGGGCGGAGGCGACGCGACGCTGCCGCCGAAATCACCGCGAGCCGTTCCACCGGTCGGACTCTCGAACGAGGTGTGCCCGCCGACCAGCAGTGTGCCGGCGGAAAATTGCACTCCCCGCAGCTGCGTCATCCCCGCCGGGTTGTAAAATAAAGCGCAGGGGTCGTCCGCTTGCGCCGTAAAGGCTCCGCTTTGCCCCACCGCCGACGCGCTTTGATCCAGGATGCGAAAGCCGGTCGCAGAGACGGATGCCGGCAGGACTCCGCATGCCAGCGTGAGCACCGCCATGCCGATCCCTGCCCTTACAAGGCGCAGCCCTAAGATCCCGCTCAGCGACCTTGGCCCTGCGCCGGCGCGCCGGCGCAAGGAATGGTGAAATAGAAGCGGCTTCCAACGCTTAACTGACTTTCCACCCATATGTCTCCTCCATGAAGTCTGACCAGGCTCTTCGTAATGAACAATCCCAATTGCGCCCCTTGAGAGGACGGCAGCGACGACTCCACTTTCGAAAACTCATTAAACACTTTGGGCACTTCATGGGCCGCAATGCCGCACCCGGAGTCGATGATGCCGATCTGCACGAATCCTTCTATCAGCAGAAATTCAATGGAGACCCGGCCTCCTTGCGGCGTGAACTTCACCGCGTTGCCGATCAGGTTCCATAGAATCTGCTCCAACTTGTCGCGGTCGGCCTGAACCAGCGGGAATTCCTCGCATGCGGCGATGTCCAGCGTGAGGGATTTTTCCGCCGCTATGGTCTGAAAACTCTCCACCACATCGCGGATGAACTCGCAAATGGCCAGCGGCTCCGGCTTCAGTTCAATGCGCCCCACGTCGATGCGGGACCAATCGAGCAGCTGGTTGATGATCCGCGTCAGCCGCTCGACATTGTGCTTCACCCGCTGCAGATAGTGCTGCTGGCGATCCGTCAACTGCCCGGTGAGGCCATCGAGCATATTCTCGACGAATCCTTTGATGGACGTCATCGGCGTGCGCAGCTCATGAGACGCGACCGACACGAATTTTGATCGCCGACGGTCATGCTCCTGCAGGCGTTCATTGGCGTTCTGCAATTCCCGGGTGCGTTCCATGACGCGGCTCTCCAAACCTTCGGTCACGCTTTCCAACTCGCTATAGGCCCTGGCATTGTCGATCGCCACCGCCACGTGGCTGGCGACCGTCATCAAGAGGTCCACGTCTTCCTGCGTGCAGGGCAGCGGCCCGCGGTCGCCGGAGAGGTAGCCGAGCGTGCGTTGCTGAGTCCGAATCGGCACACTGACGAACGAACTGACGCCGGCTTGTCGCAGCAGCGCCACTTCGCCCGGATGCATGCGGCCGGCTATCGCATCGAGGTCCGGGGCCAATAGGGGTTTCCCATGAATGAGCAACTGGGCGTAGGTACTGTCGTTGTCTTCCACAGGAATTCTGACCTGACGCGCGGCCAGTTCCACGTCCGGCGGCACACCGGCCAGTTGTCCGGCATAGGCGATACCCCGATCGCTGTCGTAGAGCACCAATGCCATGCGCAGAAACCCGAGATTATCCATTAAGAGCTGAAGAACGAGACTCAAAAGCCGATCCTGATCGAGCGTCGAGGTGATGGCGGCGCCGGTTTGATTCAACGTCGTCAATTGGGTGACTTGGCGGCGAATGATTTCCAGGTTGCCGGAGATGGCTTGGTTCCGCTCCTGAATGGATCTGGTCATAAGATTGAACAGCGCCGTCAGTTGCCCCACTTCATCTCGCGTCGTCGGCGTGACGAACGTTGTGAAATCCCCCTCGCCGACCTTCCTTGCGCCTCCGGCGAGATGGCGGAGCGGCGTGATAATCATCCTGGCCAGGAGCACCGTTCCCATGATGCCGGCCAACGCGATCCCGAGCGCGAGCAACATGAAATTGCCGATAATCCTCGCCAACTCCCGCTGCATCACCGATTCGGTGAGTCCGACCTGCACGACACCGTAGACTTTGGATTCCGGGATCGGCTGAGGCCGAAGCAGATCTTCTTCTTGGAGCGACAACGCCTCGCTTTGGGACGTCTCACGCCTCATGACGGGAAGCGCAAAATCGTAAAATGTTTCGTCCGAGGTCCGCCGGCTGAACAGCGAGAAGCCGGATTCATGCGGCGGAACAATGACGGAGCCGGTTCCACTGAGGCGCAGACGAGTGACAAGAGGCTCGCTGCGGGGCTGCTTCACCAACGTTTCCATGACTTCAGGGCGGGGATACAGCGGCTCGTCGGCGGAACGTATCTGCGTGAGCGTGCTCTCCAGCCTTCCCTTGCTTCGTGCGGCGAGCACTTGACCGTCGCCGCCTGAGATCATGACATAAATGACTTCATCGGCTTCCATCACCCCGGCAATGAACTGGTCCAGCATCGTCCGCTCCTCGATGATGATGCCATAGCGGACGTTGTGCGCCAGGTTCTTGACCAGAACGGTCCCCAAATCCTTCACCCGATCCGTCATGGCGGACCGCTTGTTCTGGATGAAATACCAGCTCAAGGCAGAGCAGGTGAGAACGATGATCAGGCTGAAGAAGACGACAAATTTCGTCCTCAGACTGATGAATCGCCCGGCCCCGATAATCGGGGGATGGGGCATCTTCAGGTTGTCGCTCTGCTGATCCATGGGAGCGCCTCGCGATTAATACAGTTCATCGGCTCGTGCTTCCATTTCCTTTGGAATCTCGATGCCGAGAAACTTGGCCGACTTGAGATTCAAGGTCATTTCGATGCGATCCGGGGGAATGGGCTTGAGCGGCAAGCTCGCGCGTCCATCCAAAAGCCTCTTCGTCAATTGGCCGGCCTGGCGGCCGATGTCCTGATAATTGACCGACAAACACAGGAGCGCGCCGGTCTTCGCGAACTCGCGTGAGAACCCGATGACCGGCACATGCGCTTCCAAGGCGCTGTTGAGAATAAACCGCAATGACTCGTCGTTCAGGACCGTCGAGTCCGGGATCAGCCATAGGGCGCCGATCGATCCCAACAAGCGCTGGAGCGCGGCCGGCACTTCCTTCTCGCTCGACACGGGGGTCGCATACAGGTCGGTATTGTTACTGTGCTTCATGAGGCGCTGGGCCTCCTCGACCGCCGCGGCGGTTTTTGCCGGATCGTAGAGCGTGCCTATATGCTTCACGCGAGGCAGTAGCATCTTGATGGCGGCCAGCTGTCGCTCCACCGGCACTTCCAGCAAGACGCCTGTCATGTTCGGCGTGGACAAGCCGTACTTCGCAGGGTCCAACACCATGATGTAGATGATCGGGATATCGACGATCTCCAGTTGAGCCGCCTTAGCCGCCTTGAGACCCACCGCCAGGACAAGGGCGGGATCGGAGGCCCGGATTTTACGGGCCAGCTTGCGGCCTTTTTCCAGATCGCCTTGGAGATCGTATTCTGTCAGGGTGAGGTTGGCGGGGAGCGCCGCCGTGAAGCCGGCGATGGCTTGATTATAGGCCGCGATGTCGGAGGACTTGAGGATGGCGACTTCCGTCGCGTGGGCGGACAGTGGAGCGAGCAGTGACTGATGGAGCAACAGCCCGCTCAGCAGATAGACCCAGAGCATCACGCTCCGGCGTATCCCTCCGGTTGAAGTTCCCGTCGCTGAACGCGTCACTCGCGCTTCTCTCCCGAGGATGCGGTGTGTCTATATGAAGCCTGTCCTTCATTCATAGGTTGTGAACATCCCGTCCTGTCACGTCGCTGACCGTGCCTAAGACGCGCACGGCGCGATTCTCGCTATCGCGGTGGATCCGTCCGGTCCAGGCCAGCCAGTGTAGCGTCCCATCAGGCCACATCACGCGATGCGTGGCTTCTATGGCAGCCTGGTCGATCAACGCTCGTTGGAGCGAAGCCAGCAACGCCCCGCGATCTTCCAGGTACACCAGCTCCATGTAATCCGCATATGTCCCGGCAAACGAACCGGTGGCCAGCCCGCACAGCGCTTCCACTCCGGCGGACCAGTACATGCGCCCGCTGCGGATATCCCAGTCCCAGATGCCCACATGCGATGCGGAGAGGGCCATGCGCAATCGCTCCTCGCTCATACGGAGCTGCTCTTCCGCGCGCTTGCGTTCAGTTATGTCGGTCGAGATTCCGCACGACGCATAGACTCGTCCTTGATGATCTACGAGCGGCACCTTCACGGAGATGTACGCGTGAAGACCGTCCGGATGGGGAGCGAATTCTTCATATTCACACGCCTGACCCGTCTTCAGAACCAGCAGATCATTGGCGCGGAACGTCTCGGCGAATTCCTTCGGAAAAATGTCGTAATCCGTCTTCCCTCGCAACCGGTCGAGCGAGATCGAGAACAGTTGCTCGAAACGGGAATTGACCAGCAGATACCGACCATCCGCATCCTTGGCATAGACGACCGCGGTCGAATTATTAATGATGGACCAGAGCAGCTCCTCGCTCTGCCGTAACGCTTCCTCAAAGCGTTTACGGTCCGTGATGCATTGCAGTGAACCGGCCATGCGAATCAGTCGGCCGCTCTCGTCCCAAACGCCCTGTCCCCGCGCACGGAACCACCGGTATTCTCCCTGCTTGGCCAGCAGCCGATACTCCTGATCGTATGGAACGCGGCGTTCGATATGCGCTTTGAGAGCGGCAAACGTATGTTCTTTGTCTTCGGGATGCAGGCGGGACAGCCAACTTTCCAGAACGTCAGGAAATTCCCCTTCCGTGACGCCGAGCATCTCCCGCACATGAGGCGACCACCAGATCGGCGTCCGCGGCGAATACCACGGCTCGTTCGGCAGCATGCGACCGTCCCAGAATCCGTCGTTCGAGCCGTGGACGACCAATTCCAACCGTTCTTCGCTGAGCTGCAGGGCACTCTGCACCCGCCGGTACTCGGTGATATCGCGCGATGTGACCAGCAACTGCCGCAGCCTGTGTTGCCCGTCATGCATCGGGGTGATCTGCACGTCCCACCATTTCCGCTGACCGTCGGCGGTCGGACAACAGCCGACGAACTTCCCAATCTCTCCGGCTTTCG
This sequence comes from Nitrospira sp., assembly GCA_040981125.1. Lineage (GTDB taxonomy): Bacteria > Nitrospirota > Nitrospiria > Nitrospirales > Nitrospiraceae > DASSBQ01. Next base: position 191,553 of record JANRMQ010000004.1, on the reverse strand, counting down.
CCGCCGCAATCGCAGCGGACGCGGCCGCCCGATCTTCCCCTTCCCAGAAATCCATCCAGAGCCTGTTTGTCAACGTGGCAGGGTCCGTAATTCCCATCAGCTCCGTCCCGGCTTGGTTCATAAATTGGATGCGACTCTCGAGGTCAAGCACCTTGATGCAATCGGCGCTGCTCCGGAGAATCTGATTCGTGAAGTCTTCGCTTTCACGGGCAGCCCGCTCCGCATCCTTCATCGCGCTGACGTCTTCGCACACGATCAAAACCACCGGTTCGCCGCGCTCGTTTAAAACCGCTTGAGCCGTCTCTCGCACCCAGATGACCGAGCGGTTCTTTCTCACCTTGCGCAATTCCCAATTCATGGGCACGCCGGGCGAAGCGAGGCAGGCTTCCAGGCTACTTCGCACAGCGGACCGGTCGGCATCATGGAAGATCTCGAAGACGGGTCGGCCGATCAATTCTTCCACCTTGTACCCGAGCCGCTCGGATCCAAAGCGGTTGACGGATAGGACAACACCCGCGCCGTCCACCATCAAGTACATCGACGGGTTATCCTCGAAAAGGGCTCGATAGCGCGCTTCGCTTTCTTGTAACGATTTCTCTGCGAGCTTGCGGTCGGTGATATCGAAGATGACGCCGTCCAGCCACAGCAGGCGGCCGTTCGCGCCGAAGATGCCCTGTCCGTTCTCAGAGACCCATCGAATTCCGTTCTGGGCGGTCATGATCCGGTATTCCAGTTGGTAGGGCTGCCTCTCGAGAAGAGCTTTGCCGATGACTTCCTGAACCAGGAGGCGATCGTCGATATGAATGATGCTGGCGTAGGAGCGAACCAGGTTGTCGATGAAATCAGAAGCGGGATACCCGCAGATGTTCTGCATGGCCTCGCTGAGAAACCGCATGGTCCAGTCCGCATCACAGGCGCAGCGATAGACCGCTCCCGGAATATTGGCGACCAGGGAGCGAAAGCGCTGCTCCGCGTCCTCCAAGGCCAACGCGGCGCGCTTCCGATCGGTGATGTCCTCGGCGAACCCCACAATGCGGTATACCGATCCCGAGGCGTTGCGAATCGGAAAAGCGCGATCCCAGATCCACCGCATTGAACCGTCGGGCCGTTGAATTCGATACTGTTTGTCATAGCCGCCGCTGGCCTGTTTAGTCAGGGCGTCTTCCTGGACCAGCGGCCGGTCATCGGGATGAACGGCTTCCAGCCATGACTGAGGCGCGGCATACAGGCTTGCGCAGGATCGTCCCCAAATCTGTTCATACCCCGGGCTGATATAGATGATTTCACTCTTCGCGGGATCGGTGATCCAGAACACCTCGTTGATGTGTTCTGCGAGCTGGCGAAATCGCTCCTCGCTCTCTGAAAGAGCCGACTCGGCGCGCTTGCGATCCGAAATATCGCGAAACACGACCACCACGCCGACCACCCGATGATCCTCGCGAATCGGGGTGCTCACGTACTCCACAGGAAAGCTCGTGCCGTCCTTTTTCCAAAACACTTCGTCGGTAACCCGGTGCACGCGGCCGTCATGAATCGCGCCATGAATAGGACAGCGTTCGGCCGGATACGGGGCGCCGTCGGCCTTGGTATGGTGCAGCGTTTGATGCATCGATCGGCCCAGCAGTTCATCCGCCTCATACCCCAACAATGCGGCGGCCGCCGTATTGACGAATGTCGTGTTGCCGTCGGCGTCCAATCCGTAGATCCCTTCACCGGCCTGCGTCAGAATCAATGCGTGTTGCCGGCGCAATCGATCGAGGGCCACTTCCGACCGCCGCCGTTCGGTGATATCCCGGATGATGCCGCTGTAGAAGGATTGGCCGCCGCTCTTCCAGGTCGCCAGAGAGAGTTCCAGCGGAAATTCAGTTCCGTTCTTTCGCAATCCTTCGACCGCGATCAGGTTGCCGATCAGTCGGGATTGTCCCGTAGTGCGAACTCGCTGAAAGCCCCGTTCATGGTGCGCCCGATATCGTTCGGGCATGATGATGGTGAGCGGCTTGCCCCGTACCTCCGCCTCGGTATGGCCGAACAGCCGCCGCGCAGCTTGGTTCCAGGACACGATGAGGCCATCCTCATCGGCCAATACGATGGCATCGGTCGCCGACTCCACGAGCGAACGAAACCGTTCCTCGCTTTCGCTGAGCGCATGCTCGACAGATTGCACTTTGGTCGCCAGTTCGTGGACGCCGACGGCGCGCGTCAGGATGGCGATCAGTTCATCACGGTTGTACGGTTTGGTCAGGTAGGCGAAGGCTCCTTCGCTTAGCGACCCCACCGTCCGCTCGGTGGTCGTAAAAGCGGTCAGAATGACGACGGGAAGTCGCGGATCCAATTCTTGGAGTGTCCGCAGAACGGCGAACCCGTCGCCATCCGGCAGACTCAAGTCCAGGATGACGGCGTCGTAATGGCGGGCCCTTGCCGCCGTCACGGCCTCCGCGCAGGTGTAGGCGACGTCGACCCGATATCCATGATGATCAAGAAAATCCTGCAGGCCAAGGACGATATCCGGATCGTCATCCACCACCAGAATGGAATAGTCTGTCGTCGCGGATGTCATGACAACCCTCCGTTACCCAGGAGTTCTAAGTTAGTTTTGGGTTCGCCCTGCCACTGCCTCTCTCATATCCAATTAGAAATTGTGAACTCCTGCTTCAGACTCAGAATTTCACAGAAGTCACCCATGGCCCTGCCGGGCCGCGGTGACACACAGCCTGTGCAAACAAGGCCGTTTGAGCCCTTCTCATCGGCGCTCGTCAGGCGGCGGCGCGAACCGTTGTCCTCGGCACACCACGCGCTTCGACGCCGAGGAAGATCCTTTCAGTCGTGTACAAAAAAGAGCGGCAGGAATTTTTAAGGATCGATCGGCCCTCACGGGATGCCGGGCGCAGGACCGACGTGTCATGGACCTTCTGACCTCGCATGTCTGGTCGCGGGAAGGCGATACCACAACTATCTTGGGCCAGAATGTCTTCACGCAAAATACATGCTTAGAACGCGAACGGCGGCCGCCTGGAAAGGCGGCCATGAGGTAGGAAAATTAGGAGTTTGACGAGAAACTGAGAGGAGCGCGCGTGCCCCGCCGATTTAGGCAGGTATCTGAGAAGATACAGTATGTATTTCATCAGATACAGAGGCGACGGAATCGCGGCCGTTCTTGGGCCGACCGGGCTTCAACGCTCCAAGCCGCGGAGCGAATGGCCGGCCATTCTGAACTTCCCGTTGTTTGAGCAAATCTTCAAGCGCCTGCGTGATCAGCCCGGCCATCGTCGAACCCGGAGTCCAATAGGCCGCGTCACGGACTCGTTCGACGAGATCCGCCGGCAAACTCACCGTCATTCGCTGTCGCTTAAAAGAGCGCATAAATAGAAGACGATTCATGGCATTCCTCCCGGTTGTTTGAATGAAGTCCGTCAGCCGGTCAATAGGATCGAGGCGGACTATGCGACGGCCTTCATGCCTCGCTTTTCTCCTTGAACCGAAGTCGTTGTCTCCTGTTTCATTACCGGACGGTCTTCCGCATCCTTCCTGAGGTCCTGTACATCATTCCCTTGGAGCGCGGCCGCGACAAGAATCCAGATCATGCCGACCATTCCGAGCAGAAGCCCCCATATGACAAGTTCCATTATCAACCTCCCGGTTGTTCGGAGGTCATGAAAACAATATCGACCGCCAGGCTCGACGGAGAAAAACGCTGTCTCTCCAGGTGAGACAGCAACTGCTATGCCATTGATTCATCCTCGACAGCTTTGCCGGTAAACAGTTTGAAGTTTCTACAGTTTTACCCGAACCGGTCTCGGTCCTCATGACACCGTTGGCTACCTTTAAGAAGGGGAACTGTATCCAAATTGATGGAGGCGTATCCAATCGGATACCGGCGGGGAAGGGCATGATCTCGTGAAAGGAAAAAGAATTCGGGCTTGGCGAAGAAGGCCCCGATGGTTAACCCGGCAAGCGGATACCGGATTGTCTCAGCAGATCATCCAGAATTTTCTGCAAAGCGCTTCGGTCCTGCTCCCGTTCCATGAGATCAAGCAGGCAGGCAATGGCGTCATACCACAATCCGGATTCGGCGTAACGATACACTGCCTCCAGTTCACAGGTATTCCAAGTACACGGCATGTTCAGGGCGCAAGCTTCATCGAACGGGATTCGCTCGATCATGCCCCCTGCGACAAGATCTTGGGACGGCTTTTCCTGGTTCCACACCAGAGTAATAAACCATCGATATTGTTCCTGCTCCCTCAGATCGATTCCGTGTTCCCGCAAGCGAATACAATGGATGCCGGCGCGAACAGGAGCGGGGAGGGAATGTTCCAGGATCGGGCGAATCCCTCGGGAATCGACCACGGTGAAGGTGATCGGCCGGGACGTGCTCATGGAGAGATACCAACAGAGGGAGGGGTCGCTCTTAATCGTAAAGGCGATATGATCCGGGACCAGGGCGATCAATTGAGGCGCCTCCGCCTTCGCTCCTCTGGAACTACCGCCGATCCGTGCGCGGGGCGCATTCTCCTTCCGTGGTTTATAGACCGGCATGCGGCTGCCCGGTGGCGCAACGGATTCGGCGGCGGCGCTTGCCCCAAGGCTCCTCGGAAACCAGTCAAAATGGTTCGGCGCCTCGGAACAAGCCAGAAGAGCCGCGAGAAGGAAGATGAGTCTGGGAAGCCTCATGTCAGTTCCGGCAGATTTCCATCTATCTTTCAACGCTCGTCACAGACTCCGCACCTCCCGCCGCATCTTGTTTCCGCAAACACCATGCCACTAAGGCCTTTCCCCAAAGGCTTCGTTCCCCTCATCGCGCGGCCCCCTATTTCCCTGATAAAGTGTACCGGGCATTAGGTCTCGGCTGAGAGAAAACGGGTGCGTCTCTATTTCTGGTGTATCCAAATAGATGCGAACCGTATCCAAATCGATACGGTGAGGCAGTCCATTGCGATTTGGAGACCGCCATGCTTGACCGCTTTTCAGCGCAATCTACGGCCTGAGGTCAAACTGCCGGCAGTGCCAATAGTTCTTTGTCCTGCAATCGTTTAGCCACTGCCACGACCGAGGCATCCACAACCCGAGAGACGCGTCGGCATACTTGACCATTCCATCGGCAGGGCGGGCAAGATCCTCTTTCTTCAAGAATTCGACCTTCATCTCGCCCCGCACGACGGACTCCATGAGTTTCACTTCGACTTGTTTTCCAAAGCAATGCGATCAGGTTACAAGCCTTGAGAGCACCGTCGCGATGACTTATGCAAGGAGAATGGAGAGATCGAACGATTCTCTCCTTAAGCTCGTGATCTTATGGAGTCTGACGATTGTTTACAGGTGAGAGCCTTATTGATACTTCTCGGCATCCTCGAACAGCGTGGCCTGTCGAAGAAAGACTTCCTCTACCTTTTTGGAATCAGTTCCAAACTGTCCTTTGAAGTGCAGCCTGCCCTTTCATTATTACCGTAAGGGCCAATCTCGCCACTGTCGCGAGTGACACGCATCTGAATCATCACTCTCACAATCATTCGTGCGTAGTGACTGGACGCGGGGAGCAAGTCGGTGTCTTGTCAGATAGACAGTCGCCCAGCAACAGGTCACCAAACAGTTTTCCGTTAAACACACTTGGCTCCGCATACTGCAAAGGCCGTGGCTGCTCCAAATAATTTCCCTGCATTACTAGCTGCACGAAGCGCATTGAGCAACTCATTAAGTTCGGCCATCGTTATGATATGGGATTTAACCGCCCGCTCCAAAGTTTGCTGTATTTGCCAAATCTGATTGGCAAATTCATACTCGAATATTGTTACCGTCCAAGCCGCAACTCCAAGATTGCGCAATCCGGCTGTAGCGAAGACAACTGGTAATTGATGGGCAATCCCAGGGTTCCGAATAGCCCGCCTTAAGAGTCTCACTACCTTCCTCTCGATCTTGCGATTGTCAATGCTGATGACTAACGTTTCCCAGTCACACTCAAGGGCAACAACACGACCGCCGCATTTTAGCACCCGGACAATTTCAAGCAAGGCGTTGGTAGGACTGCTAACATGCATAAAAGTGCTGGCGGTGAAGCAAGCATCGAACGAACGAGCAGAATAGCTTAAGTTCTGTAAATCACCCACATGATAGTGTACGGGCAATCTAGCTGCACTGGCGCTTCTTTTAGCCTCCCGAATCATTGTCCTGCTGCTATCGATTCCAATTACATATCCATCGTCACCTACTAATCGAGCTAGGGCGAGGGAATCAAACCCTAATCCACAGCCGGCGTCAAGAATGTGATCCCCGGCCTGAGGGCGAAGAAGTCGATGAAGTTCTGACTTGGATGATTGGACTTCGGATTGCATGTTTGCATGCGCGACGTATCGAACATAGGTATCCGGGTCTTCAGATTGATCTACATCAGTAAAGCCGCTTAGGATGCTCGGCAAGTGCCGGCTATCTTGGAACCGATGATGACGCCGGTTATTATCGTCAGTCGTAGGACATGAAGCGGGCATCGAATTCACGATTCAATTCTATTGAGCAATTCTTTATGAGATAGGCCTCAACAGTTACTTCTCGTGCTGCGAACTTTATGGAACTCAAATGACCTTAGACAACTACGGTTCAGATCCGCCGCAGGAAAGAAATGCTGGGAGCGAAAAAATACTCTCCCCCCTTAAGCGTCACATATCGACCAAATTCAAATCCCTTCAAAAGCTTAGCATCGGGCCAATCCAGTAGTTGGGTCGATTTATCCTCGTCGGTCTCCGCCCAGATTCTTGGCCACTCCGTGTTTCTATTTTGAGCTTCGGAGGACAGATTCCTTAAAGAGTCTGCTTGCCCGACTACCGTGTCTATGCCATGGCTCCAATTGCACCACTCCACTTGCATGTGCTCGAAGTGCTTTGCGATGTCGCCTTGATAGCACATGAAAAGAATTCCTCTATCTTTTTCGGGGGCATCGCTGAAATCGGCTGAACGCTCGCCGTACGTGATGCCGCGTCTCACAATCCGCCGCATTCTTTCATTCTCTAGTCCTTCAATTTCCCCCCGTGGATTTGAACGCCGAATATGCCCCCTGATAGGGCAACGTCCACCCTCCGCCTCGCATTTAAAGTCATTCTTAAACGGCGGCGCCGGCAATTCTCTCTCTTCTACCGTGATCGGGGTTCCATTAGGAAAGCGTCCCATCACAAGCGCCATGGAACGCTGTTCCTCAGCTGATGGATGGGGAGGATTCAATTGAGTGCTCAGTTTCTTTATTGCTTCTCTAAAGCCCTTCACATTTTGCTCCAGTTTTCTAAAGACCAGATAACTTCCGAAACAATCCTCATTTGGGTCTCCTCCTGGATCTTCCACGAGCACCAGGCTGAGCGGAGCAAATGGATCCCAGTGAGAGAATCGCCACCTGGTCCCGTCTGGCTGGTAGCCGTCGGCGTCCTCTAAATCATCCTTCAGGAATATAGGGTTACTGATTCCATCAACGTAGCCAAAGTGTTCCTGGGGTCTTTTAGTATCCCTATTCTGATAGAACATCTTTCCTTTTTCGACGAACATAGACCGCGCAATCCCATTAAGATCGCGCAGTATCCTATCCGTATCCTCGTTGAGGCGACCCTCATTATCGTTTGCGAGCAAAATCATGCAATGCACGGCGTAGCTTTCAGCTCGCATTTCTCGCCAATTGGGATCATCCCATTGCCCGAAATGGAGATCTTGCAAAGCTGCGCCGGAGTTTCTCATACCATTCCTAAAGCTGTTCCCAAATATTTCCTTTGGCATCATAGTTTCGAGTTGAAGATGTCTATACCCAGCCGCGGTAAGAAACAAACTACAGAACGGAATGTCATCTCTTGTTCTTCCCGAGGCGACATACGCCAGTTTATCTTGATGTTGCTGCCAAGCGGAGGTGACTTGCCCCGACAAGGCTCTCAGCCAGGCTCGCATTGCGACAGGTTCGTCCCTAAATGTGACAAAAATATGGTTGGCAAGATTACGTCCATGATCTTTGATGATGTTTCCCTGCAAATTTCTCAAGAGAGGTTCATAGTCCCCGGGATTGGCCAGGTCAATTGGCGACTCATTATCAATGGAATTGTTTGGCATGTGCTCCTCCAACCCCGTCACCACAGGTATTGACCGTGGGAAGACTTTCACTACTCGCGTTCGGCATTTCTCCCTAATGCTACCATGCACAGATTTGAATGATTGACTCCGTCAAGTCGCAACAGTGTGTCAATCGCGCGATCAAAAAATCCGCCTATGCTCACCCCTGAAAGACCTACCCCTTGCACCACGAGGTGAAGATTCTGAGCCAGATGACCCGCTTCCATGAGTACAAAACGATAGCCGCGATCCCCGTACTTGAAAGCGGACCGCTGAAACAATGCCGTGATAAAGACAACCATTGCAGCCTCGGCGATAATTTCTGGCTGCACAAGGGTTTTCGCTATGGACTCCATCATTGCACTGCGGTGAAGCAGCGTTACGCAGTGCCGACTGGGGTCGTAATGGTATAGGCCCGGTTCAAGGCTTTGAATTGACGCGCTATAGAAGTACAGTTCAAGCGGGTACAGGGCCCCGCCGGACGGGATCGCCCGGGATGATCGTGGAACAGTGACATCTCCTGTGATTCCGTAGGAGTAATAGAGAATCGAGGATAAGGTTTCAACATCAAGCGTGCTCGGCTCAAACCGTCGGACCGACCGTCGAACGCAAATGGCGTCGCCGAGAGGAATTGATAGTCGAAGGATTCTTGTCGGGAGCTCAATTTTCGGGTATTCATCATACGGCAGGGATTCGTGAATCCTCGCCATTTCGTCGCGAATGTCTTCTACAGTCGGGACCGTATCGAATCGTGAAAGCTTGGAGTTCTCGTGAAACAGTTCCCAGACGGAATCCGTATCACCGGGCGGTATCAGCATGTCCTGCCATTTGGGATGCGCCATGGCGGAGGCTCACGGAAATGGGTGAGGAGCAGGATTATCTCGGCCGGTGAGGCTTTGGTAGCCTAACATCTGCGGCACAGTCCAGAGGCGTTTTCCCCCCAGAGCCCGGTTCTTATATCCCATGAACAGCGGATGGAATCCGGGAATGACCGCCCGCACAACATAAAACCCCAACTCTTGGACATCAGGCGTGGTCAGATCCTTCAATAGAATTCGATGTCCCTGAGACGTTATAGCGTTGATCAGATGGCGCAGTGTGTGCTCGGGAGAGCGATTTGAAATATCGGGCAAGTCCTGAAAATCCGCCCAAGATTCAGAGGTGAACAGAAACTCGGCCAAGCTACATTGCGCCTGATCAGTGAAGAGGAGAACATGTGTCTCTTGATTTATAACATTGGAATAATCGGGCTGAGGCACAAAGCGTTCGCGGTTCGCTTTCAGTTGAACGGCATGCCGTCGTGTGTGCGCGAGTTCCTCCAGACTTTTGCGAACCGCCTCTTCTGGGCTCGGTGCAGAAGCCGCCGCAAATGCTAACGCAGGGACCTGAGGGCAGCTCGAGGCCATAACGGACAATATGCAAGGCACCCCATGATCGAAGGTCATATTAAATAAATGGACAGAGTCTCCGACATATTCGAATCGTTCGACCAGATCACGATTGCGCTCGCTTAGCGTCTCAATGCGAATGCATGGCGGCGACATCATTGCTTGCCAGGTGATCGTAAAAGCGTCCCGCTCAATAACTTCGCAAATGGCTGAGATAGCGGCATCCTCCCAATTTCCATGGCAGGCGAGTCCAGTGGATATGGGTTGAGTTATAGATTGTTCACCAGCCTCCGTGTCGGAATAGTAAGGAACGTACACCATACAGGCAGGGATGTAGCATGATGTTTTTGATACCAAGTCAACGGCTTCCGTCCATCGAAGTAAGGTCTCCCCGGTGAAGGGAACATAGCAAAACCCTCCCTCCGCATACTGCTCCATACTGAAAAGTGCAAAGTCTGATGGTTCAGCGCGCGGAAAAGGAGCGGAATCGGCCGTTGATAATGGACATTCTTCTTGCAGATAAATGGCCGAGCAATAACGCTCCACTGCCTCTCCGATGGCTTTTGCCATGGCGAGTCTTCTATCGAAAGAGGCACCGCCGGCTTCGCGAAAGTTATTTCGGGGCTGGAAAGCGTTCACCTTGCACGCCTCCGCCGCATAGTGAAAAAATCCCGGCGCGCCTGGCGGATTAGGAAGTTCAGTCACCCCTCGGATGATGCCCATTCGGTCGTCGACAAGCCTCTCGATGGTATCGCAAAACCTTTGCGTGAACGCTGTATCACATTTCATTTAGAGTCCTGCTTACGTCTATGGTCTATCCTTATAGATCGAAATTGACGGTTGCTTCTGAAGGCTGCTGCAGACAATACAACGCGGAATCTTTAAGACTTTTCTCATAGTCATTCGTGTGCCAAGCAGATTCACTTCAATGAGAGTGCCGACGTGTCGGACGGGAATCATGTCGCTATAAATTTTGGTCAGCTCAAACGCCGCAATCTGACCGACAATCGAAGCCATAAGCGGATGATACGCGGGCTGCTGTGCCTCGAATGCGCTGCGTTCGATGGTTCGACGCAGGGCGAAATCATCCATATGGCTATTTTCCCTTGCGACCATACATTCATAGCAGGCTGTTTCCCCCGGAATCACAAATGGGCCAACGAAACCGATGACATCCTGCAGCACCACAGGAAAGTAACGGCATTCGTTTCCGACCGCCAGGTCATTCCACTCGCGCAAAAGATCTCGACCACCGAAGTCGGATGTCGCAATAACGCAGTCCAGGGCCTTCCATTCAACCTTGTCAACCCATGTTTCATATGTGATTGATGAATACGGTCTTGACACTGTCCGATTCGGGCCGGTCTTCTTAGGAAGGAGCCGGACTGGATACTCCACGACCGTGACATTCTCGAAACCGCATAGGTTTAGTGCCGCCAACAAGGATTGGGAAACAGAATTGAGGCCCAAAATTGCGAGGCGACGAGAACGAAGCACCTTAGGTAGGGTTTGCCCTTGAGGGTCAAAATGCCAATGGAAAACTTCTAATGGTGTTTCATCGGCCAACTCATCGCCTGAGTCTTTCCTCATGGGTATCAGTATCTTTCGAGCCTTTAACAATTCTAAAATCTCTACGATGTCGGGCTTCTGATCTTCTCCAATGCGGGAGAGCATTTCGGCTTCAGTGCAGCCGTTTTGGAACGAGTCCAATAGGAGCTGAAGCTGGTCGGCATAGTGTGAACCCGAAAAGCGAATCTCAATGCACCCTCGTTTGAGAATAGTGCATCCCTCAGCCCGTATGATTTGAGCTGGAACAAAGTTCAGACGTTCCTGAGACGTGTCTGCCATTATCTGTTCCTTTTGATAGGTACTTTTTCGCTTTCGCTCTTCAGTCCACAGATTAGAAAGCCGTGAGGCCCCGGCTCTGGCAGCTTAAGCTGAAGCCTCGCGGTCTCTCTTAAGCATGCATCTTTTACAACGTGCAACAGCACGAGTTGGTACCAGCACCGACATACTTAAAGCCGGTCTTGTTCTGGATCGCAACAATGATATGGTCCCATTGTGTACCACTGATCACCCTAGCGACCTGTCCAGGAGGCGGATCAAAGCGGGCTTGATTTGATCTTGCAATATCACGCCAGGTAAAGTTCTTTTCCTCATCAGTCAGACCTGCGGCTTTTGTAGCGTTCTTACCAAGCAATTGTTCGATGGTTTTGTTCGGGTCAAAAGGATCCCCATCGTCTGTGGCATCTCGACTCATCATATTCCACCTCGGTTAAAAGTTTACTGCCGCTGCTGCCATCCCGCGTCCCCGTACGCCAAATAATTCATCCGCAATGAGGGACGATCCGTTGATTAATATCTGACTGTGAGCCACCCCATGACCCGGCTGGCTAATACTTCTCCTAAAGGGTGTTCCTTATGGTGGTCGTTGAGAGCATTGAACGCGCTGACTGCGACTTCCGCTTCCCGTCCCGTTTGTTTTTCACGCCAGATCTTATAGGCTCCACGCAAGTTCAACAGGGCATAGCTCGGAACTCTTCCGTTCGGAGGCGGGGGGCCGTTAAAGGGAGGACCGGCAATGGTGAAAAAGGACGGATCAATCGGGTATGTGGCGGAACTGACATAGAATAACAGGGCATCTCCGCTCACCCCATTCTCAAATTCTGCATGCACTCCAGCATTCACCTTGTGTTTCGGCGCTCCCCTGGCGACTCGATTGGTGGAGTTGTAGGTTTGGCCGATGTCTTGGAAGGTATAATTCGCGAAAGCCGTCAACCATGCGGTTACTTGCGCTTCAGTCCCGACTTCAAATCCGTAAATATCCGCTGCGCCGCCCCCCTGTCCAGCCGCTCCCTGCGTTCCCCCGTTGGCGAAGCTCAACGTAGTGGGTCCTGTATTCACAATACTGATCAGATCCGAGATGTGATTGAAAAATACATCGGCCCGAACCCGAAGGCGATGCTTCCAATACCAGCCCTGATAACCGGCATCGTAGGAAATAATCTGTTCTGGCGCCAAACTTTTAGAACCCGTTAGGATGGTCTGACTCTGAATCGTTATGGGCGGGAACGGCAGGGTGAATGAGGCGATTCCATTTGTTAACGTATTTGTTTCAAAGAGTGTCGGCGGGCGATATCCGACCGACACACCAGCTCGAAAACTGTGATTGTCTGAAGGGCTGTATAGGAGTGAAACGCGCGGGCTTACCGTGGGATCGATAAACGTGTCGATATCGTACCGCAGGCCGCCGACCGCAGTCAAAGTATCGGTTAGTCTCCATTCATCTTGAAAATATAACCCCAACCGGTTTTCACGCGAATAGCCAGCAAGAAAGTTTCCACCGATTGCGTTATGGCGGTAGTTGACGCCGTATGTCAGCCGGTTTGCTGCCCAAAAGTTTACCGAATGCTGCATTTCAATGTTATAGCTATTGGCATCGGTACTGTTGTCCGGTGTGCCATTCTTTCCATTTAGCTGCAAAAAAGGGGCTAGGGCTGGGTTCACTAAAAGGGTGGCCGGTTGATTTGTCCCTGTCCAGTACCCTCTGATAAAGAAATTCGGCCGATCGTATACCGCGTTCACATACCGCTGGCTGGGCTTTTGCTGATTAATGACATTATCCACGACCGGACCGTCATAGCGATTGGAGTCCGTCAATCCGCCTTGCAGCGTCAATTTCGCATCGCCGGGCATGGCGTACTCAAGCTGGCCGTTCATCAAGTTGTTGCGAAAGGCCAATCCGTCGCGGTTACTCCACTGATTTGTCTGGTTGTGCCCATATGAGAGACGGTAGCCGAATTTATTGATCACCCCTGCTACTATGGCGGCGCTAGAAATCGTGCCGAATTCTCCACCGCCGAACTGAACCGTCACTCCTTTCATTTCGGCAGCCGATTTCGTGATGATATTGATGACCCCGTCGAAGGCATTGAACCCATATAGAGCGGCGGCCGGCCCTTTCAGGACTTCGATGCGCTTGATCTCGGGCAAGGTAACCGGAATGTTTTTCCAAAGCACCTCACCTTGGAAATCGAGATAGATGGATCGCCCATCGACCAGGACCAACATTTTATTGGCGCGCAATTGATTATCCCCTCGCGCGGCTACATTTATGTCTGCCCCAGTGACCTGCATGACATCGATACCGGGAATACGGCGTAAAATGGTGGGAAGATCAATCGCACCGGAATGGCGGATATCCTCGTCCGTAACGACATAAACGTTCGAGGGTGCTTTCGAGATGGGCTGCGGCTTGCCGGGATACATCCCGCGAGCAATCGACGCACTTTCTTCTCTCAACACTACGCTTTCTTCCTCTTTGAGCAGTTCCAGTTCGGATATCGGCTGGCTTTCCGGCTCGGCTGAAGATTGCGGCGCCTGAGATTCGGCAGGGCGGTCGCTCGGTGCGGAGCGTTCGCTGTCCGGCTGATCCTGCGCCCATAAACGATCGAGCTCCAATAGGCACAGCACGCCCATGCTCAGCACCACCCGTAGGATGATTTGGGTTTGATGAAAGTGGAACGGCTTTGGTGAGCGGGAGGGTCTGTCGTGAAAAGACTGCGGAACCTGAGCAGCCATCCTGGGCTTACTCCTTCCGGCCTTCTCCCCGCCAAGTCGTCGATAACGACAAATGGCAGTAATGAGGGGTGCTTAGATAGACCTTTTTCGTTCTTTTGGCAAGCGTTGATTCGGAGCGGCTTTGCAACCTTACCTTTTGCCTTGATTCGCTCATGCGGCTGTGGCACGGTTCCCTGCTCTCTCGCTTGAAATCCCCGCTCGCCATTCTCAGCAAGAAGATTCTCTCTCGATTGATGAGCACCTATGGACGCGATACTCCGATTACCGCTCGCGCGCAGCAATCGGATTACTCAATCCAGCCGCCGTCGGCTGTGCATTGATCTCTGGCGGATTCCGAGGGGGGAACGATCACGGGGTGTGCTGCCGGCGATCGGAACGCCCACTGTCCGCTCACGCCAACGAGTTTTCTTGTTCGCCGACTTTTTCGACTTTCGCCGGCCCTATTTCACTCTGCTGCAAGCATTGGGAGTCGTCTTCATCGCCGGCCTTCGTCCCGTCCTGCCAGATTCTGGACACGAGGGCCAGGAGAATAATCAGCAGAAGCACCGTGACCAGCGTGACTGTGACGAGCATCATGTCCCAGATCATCGCATTCTCCTCTAGTCATCGTCGGTGTGCCCCGCCGCGATTCAATGCCGATTCAAGAATCTCTATGATTGTCGCCTATCGGAGGCGCAAGGGCTGTGCCACACTGCGACGTTTACGTATGAAGAGGTCGGTAGGCGCACAGTTCCATCAATTACCTGAGGAAAATCGGTTCGGGCTGTTCAGCCCTGCCTTCCTCGGATGGGCGAGGGACCTGTGTCGAGTGTATCCGAATAGATTCTCATCGTATCCAAAGAGATACGCGGAAGCTCACTTACCACTGGAGCAGACTAGGTTGCGGCCAAAACCTTCAAACGTTCATAGACCCGCGCAAGCTCGGCGCCTGATTGTGCGGTGAGATGAGAGACGTGAATCGGTGGCATATCTTTCTGGCGCAAGGCCGTTTCATCGGAAGCCGCGGCAAATTGCCGGACGGTGGCCTCCAGCAATGCGACATCGGTGCTGTCATCCACGACCAGCAGCGTCCGCGGCAGAAGTCGCCGTGCGACGAGTGTGTGGATCTCGAAGACACAGCCGCTATTGTTGGCCGTGAACCCGCGGAGGTCCATCAGGACCAAATCACTGTGCCGCAATAACTCGATGAGCGCGGCGCGCCACGTATCGTCTCGGCAAAAGACCTTGGTGGTTCGGAAGCGATCGTCCGGATCTCTCACGCCATCGATGGCGGCGGACAGCCGGTGGATCCGTGCTTCTCCGCCGATAAAGAGACTTTGCAGCCTGCCACTCATGAAACCGACAATGTCCCCAGGACTGAATGTCCGCATCGCCAAGTCCGTACCGGCAATCATGGTCACCGGCCCCAGAAACCGCCATTGTTCGGCGATGGAGTTAAAAAGAGCTTCCGTCCGGCGCTGAAAACCGAATACCCGCAGCAGAAGCAGCGTGGGCCCCTTTCGATCGGCGCCGGAGCGAAACAACCGCAAGCCCATTTCTACTGTTCCCCGGTATCCGGCGAACGCCAGCAGGCCGGCCAGTCCACCCCACCCAAGATCTGAGGCCAACTGTGAGCTGATCTTGAAGGCGACGATCAACCACCATGAACCGACCGGCAATTGCACATCGCTGAACCATTTCCGCTCATACCAGACAGCCAGGCGCTGAATTCCCAGCCAATAGATATATCCGATCGGTACTGCGGCGATGACATACCAAAGGGAATAGGTGCTTGCTCCGGCGAACAAGAACCACGAGGCCGTGGGGTCAGCCTGCACTGCTGCGATATAGAAGTCGCGCGCGAAGAGTGAGCCGAAGCTAAAGACGAGCAAGCCGGCCAACACGATCGGCGACACCGGCCGCAGCCGGCGATTCCCCGTCACCAGAATGATGAGATACGGAAGCCAGCTCTCCCGCACCAAGAATTCAAGAAAGAAGCGCGCGTTGGTCAACGGCGACACATCAGAGTGCCCGAGCACGACGGAAGAGAAACCCGACCATCCGATGACAATGAGTGCGCCTAGAACAACATAGATCAGAAGGAACGTACTATTGCGGCCCCGCGGAAGAGCCAGGAGGGTGATCATGATCGGAACGAGAGGCCATGCATAGACGTACCAACTGACGAAGGCGGCAAGTGCACCCAGTTCGAATCGCATCGAGAACGCGAACAAGACCGCCATAATCCCGGCGGCCACCAAACTGCCCATGCCGTACACAAGCGCGAGACGCAATCTGATTGTTGTGATTGAACCCTCGCCGACAATCTTGGAGGCCTGTGCGACGAATGCCGCGCCGGCTTGCGGCTCGGCGTGAATAGTCGGAAGCGGCATGGTTGCCCCATCTCCTGTCTGACGCATGCTGCGCGCGACGCTCCGCCGATACCCGGCCAGAATCACAAGTGAAGTCGGGACCGTAATCACAACGGCTTCCAGAAAATACATCCATAATTTGCCCGGCGCCTGACCGGTCATCGCGAGCGTTCCATCGGGAGATCCGGTATAGTCCCGCGAGCGGAGGCACGAGGGAGTACGTCGATGACCACCCGCATGCGCGGCCTCATTCTGTTTCTCGCCATCGTTTGGTCCATTGCGCTGGCCTTCCTACTACTCGAACAAGGCAGCCAAGAATTGGTGGATTGGGCCTTCCGGTCCGGCAGTGTTGCCGCAAACCTCGGCATGCCGAGAGCTTCACCGGAAGCGGCGGCGAAATGCGCCGCTGCGATGCAATCTTCAAGCGACTCCCCACGCCGAAAGCCGGACGGCGATGCACATCGCCAGGTCAGGGCCACGGCTTGGAAGATGGGATATGGATTCGGCTTCGCAGTCGCCCTCGGGGATGCGGGCATGATTGATGAGGCCAGGCGTGAGGAATCGTTAAACGGTATTGCAGCAATCAGCCAGGCCCTTCACGTGCCGGCCCCTTCGGCGCCGCCTTTCGCTCGCTCGGTCACGGCGATTCCGGACTATGGGCAATCGATCGAAGACGATGCTTCCTGCACCGCGGCGTTTCTCGCCAAGAAGTATGGCGCTGACATCAGCCATGTCTATAAGCTCGGCGCGGTGATAGGATTTGCCGTCGTGTACCGGATCGCCTGCCCCGAGTGCGGCACGCTGCTCGTGCCGCAGATCGGCCACCATGCCGCAGCAGCGGGTCTTCCTGCTGACGCATGGCAGCCATTCACGCAGCTTCCGTCACAGGAATCGAGCATAGAGGAGCGGAAGAACACGGCGATGATCGTGGTGGATCAGATTGAACGGGCAGTTCACGCCCTGTCCCGCTCCTTCCAGTCGCAAGAAATGAATGAGCCCTGATTGATCTCCCGTGACGATGGTCCCCGGCTTTCCGACGGCGCAGGTGAGCATTGGCGACTCCACCCTCCATCCGTGCCTATCTTAATCTCAGTTTCCTGACCGGCGTTGAAGCTCGTCCTCTATTTCCTTGCTCCAGGCGATGATCTCCCCTCGCCGCTCGCGGCCTTCCCGGATCAGCCGAAGATTCCGCGCCGTGCTCTCCGGCTCGAACGGCTCCCGTACCGCGGCGAGCGCGTTGCCCAGCGCCTCCATGGCTCGGTCCTCGTCTTTTGCCAACACAGCGAGTTCGAGCAGAGTCGCATGGTCCCAATAGTCGGCTTTCCCGGTCGCGACCCTTCGTTCAACCGCGTAGGCCACAACCGGAATCAGTTTCATTCGCCGTGAATCAGGCGGCTCCTTCAACTCCATGAGCGTGACGGCATTCATGCCGGGATACGCATCCCGCCAATCGGCCTCGAATCCACGCGAATAGGCCTCAATCGCCTTCTCAAGAAGACCGCGCGCCAGAACTCTATTGCCGGCGTTCAAGGCTGCCTCCCAGCGGTCCTTATATACGCGCCCGAGTATTCCATATGTTTCGCTGCTCGGCCCTCGCTTCGCGAGCAATTCAGTGAGGACCTTTTCCGCTTCCTCGCCTCGCCCTGCGCGATTCAAAGCAAACGCCAGCTGTTCTTGAACCATGACCGTAGCGGCAAGCGGCCTGGGCATCTTGCGGACCAGCGCGATCATGTCCTCCGATGCTTTGACGCCTCGGTAGGATAAAAAGAGATCGATGACCACACCGGATTCAACATTGTCGAGATTGCCGAGCCCGGTTTCTACGGCGCGCAACGCGTCTACTCCCTCTTTTCTGGCCGCCACTAGACGACTTTTGAGTTCGGTCGAGTACCGCACGCGATCCCGAAACACATCGGTCTTGGTGTGATCGATATCCGGAAAGTTTTCAATCAACTGATAGATCGGGCTATCCGTCGCCGCTTTGGCATCCTCTGAGGCCGTCCGCCGTGCTTCAACAAGTCTCTTTACCAGAGCGGCCTTCGTGACATCGACATTCTGCGGTGTCCCCTCCGGCGTCAGGCGATAGGGCATCGCGCGCAACGGCGCCACATCGAATGGCAAGCGCCCACCTTCCGCAAATAGAAGCACGGTGCTCCAGGGACGAACGGCATGGCGCAGGCCCAGTTCATAGAAGACATTGGCGTTCGCCGTGGTGAGATCGGCCACGGCATACTCGCAGAGGATTAACCGTTCATACATGGGCTTGTGGATGATCCCGCCGGTCATTTCTTCGTCGGCCCGCAGCGGCTCCAGCCCCGACTCTGAGACGGCAGGAGCGATCAATGATTGATAGACCGCGTCGAAATCAATGATGGATCCGGCCAGGTCAGGCTTTTTTCCGAACGGCATGAGGACGAAACAGAGGGGACGATTCATAGGATTGCGTAGATAGTCCTTTTTCGACATATTTTCAAGGATCGATTCTCTTAAGATTCACGGCATACGTGGCTGACAAGTCCCGCCCATGCCATGGCAGCTTAAGATTCCAGAATACATAACGTGTCTGCTCTCTCTCCAAGCTGTATCCAATCGGATAAGACATCCGTATCCATTCCGATACGACCAGGACAGCGTTGTAGACAAAACGATGATGGACCGATGAGATTTTGGCTTATTTGGCAGGTTATACGAATCAGATCGTATCGCGTGTGTTCGGCATTGGACTTGCTCTTGCCTGCTTAGCTGTTCAAGTTATCATGCGCTTACAAAAGACATTCGGCTTTGCAAATCAGAAGCCGGCACATCCCAATGTGGAAATCGGCTTCATCGCTTTCCTGACGGAGCGCCCAGTGTAGTTTCCATATGTACCCGGATGGGGATCCACTGCAAGGAGAAACCCATGGAAAGCCGACTCTATATTGATCGCTGCGGCGAGCAGATATTTCCTCCGCCATTTATCGCGACGGCAAGAGACTACTACGGATTCGTCATAAGGGCCGACCAGAAAGTCATACAGGCACACATTTGCGAACGCTATTTCAACAGCCCGCTGCGACACGCCGGTCGCTTTATAGCCTTCCCCCATGTGATCTTTATCTTCAGCAACGTAGAGAATGCGCGGTCTGCCGCCGAAAACTATAGTGAGCTCGGCTCTTTCTCTTATAGAGAAGCCGCCGTCTGGACCCTGATCGGAGACCGGGAAGCTCAACGGTTGCGCTGGTTTCAACCGTACATGTTTGTGGATGAGTCCGTGGCTATGGTGACGGGCCGGGAGATCTACGGTTTTCCAAAGACGTTGGGTTCGTTTCGTATTCCAAATGGACCGACCGCTCCTGACCGCCTGTGGGTGAAGACCTCCGTGGTTCAGGACCGAGGCGCCCAAGGATCGCAACAACTGCTTTTCGAGGCCGGCCGACGACCCGATTCGACTGCGGCATGTTCGGGGTGTAACGAAGACGACTTCATGGCTCAACTGCTTCACATGCTCAAGGTCAATCCTAAATATTTTGAACAATTCGAGATCCCGGCCGAGATGGCGACACAATTCTATAAGGACCTCAGCGCGATGCAGCTGCCGTTGATGTTTCTTAAAGAATTTCGGTCTGCGGTCAATCCAACTCACGCCGACGGCATGCTGATCCAAGAGGCGAAATGCCAGATCACACGGTTCCGGAACGCGGGCCTTTACAATGGCACATATGAGCTCGCGATCAATGACGTCATCAGTCACCCGATTCGGAATGACCTCGGACTTGCCAAGGGCCAACTACAGGTCGAGGCGGCTTTCTATCTGAGTTTTGATTTTGAGCTTGGGACGTGCGCCATACTCTCATAACTGCGCAGCGATTCGCGTGACTCAGCCATGGAGAATGACTCGCCTTTCGCTGAGAAAACATCGATGCAGGAAAGCGTTAGGTCCCACATCCCACGGCGTAATTCTTCACTCTTCACCACGGCCGTGATTTTCCTTTTGTGGGCACTCGTGCCGACCGCATGGGCCAGCAATGGCACCAATCTTCCGGCCTATAGCGCCGCCGCCCTTGGGCTTGGGGGTGCAGATCTTGTGTCAGTCGCCGATACGTCCCAACTCAACAACAATCCTGCGGCATTATCGCTGATTTCCAGCCATCGCGGCGACTTCACCCTCATGTACATCCAGCCTTTGCTCCACTATCAAGACGCCTCGAATAACCTTGATGGACGCAACGACGGCTATTTGCCGATGAATGTCGGGTACGCTCAACGCCTGGGGGGCAGCGAACTCTGGAACAGATTTACGATCGGGGCCGGCATCTTCTCACAAGGCGGATTCGGCACAAACTACCAGCGGGTGAATACGATATTCGGAACGACAGACAGCGCTTCATCGTTTCTGCGATATGTAAAGTTTACGGTGGGGCTAAGTTACGATGCGGTGACCACCGATCGTCACAAATTGTCGATCGGCGTTGCTCCGCACTTCGGTTATTCAGACGTCGCATTAAGCCTATTCCCCGGAACATCGGTCGCTCCCATACCAAATCTACTTCCGTCCGGTTTTGCCGGCGTGAACATCAAAGACAGCTGTGCCCGCAATCTAGGCTTGGGTGCCCCGTTAGGTTCCTGTCCGCACGACTGGGTTGCCGGCGTCAAGCTCGGATTCATGTACAGTATGAATCGCCCGGGCAGCAGCGACCATGCTCGTCCTCTGTTTGCATTCGGAGCTTCGTATACCTCTCCCGTCAACTTCACGTATACCGGAGCGCACTTGGACGTCAATCTCAGCAGTTTGGGCCTTGGCACGGTGAGTTATGACGCCAAGGTGGAAGGATTCAAATGGCCGGAACAGGTGGACGTGGGCTTTGCCTACCGTCCGATGGACTGGATTCTTTTGGCTCTCGACGTCAGCTGGATGCATTGGTCCACCATTAATACCGTCACGGTCAGCGGGTCCAATCCCAAAAACGCGGTAGCCGCCGGCATACCGGCGTTGTCCAACGTATCGTTGCCTTTGGTCCTGAATTGGAAGGACCAAGCCGTCATCGCGATCGGCACCGCATATGATCTCGATGAACATTTCCAGATTCCGATGACCGTACGGGCAGGCTATAACTACAGCAATAATATCGTTCCCGATCAACACCTCACGCCTCTTGCTCCTCTTATCATTGAACATCATTTCACGGGCGGCATCGGCTATCGCTTTCGGAAGAATGTGTCAGCGGATATCGCGGGATTATACGGGCTCAAGAACACGCAGAATGCCACCGGGTTTCTCACGCCCGGCATTCAATCGACAAGCGGCTACTTTATTTACAGCACCTTGAGTTGGCTGTTTTAGTTCCTGTTGTTCCAGGATTGGACTTATCGACCCGCCACCGCAAGCCAGGGAGGGGAACATGAGCTTAGATGAAGACCGCCTTCTGATGAAGGCCGGACTATTGGCGCTCGGCATTAAACGCTCGCTGCTTCGGGATTTCAATGATTGGATCGAGCAGTGGATAGAAGAAGGCAAGGAAGAATTGCACAGCAGCCCATCGGACGGTGTGACGAAGGCGGACCTTGAGAATATGCGAGACGATATCATCAAATCGCTGTCTCAACGGCCGCATGATTCCACGCCGGTGGAGGAGGCGACTATGCTGAAGTGGGACCGTCCCCGATCGAACCAGAGCGATCACCATTAGCCGGAGTCCGAACCCTGACAGGATTGCAGTATGCCTAGAGAAAAGACGGTGCTCATTATCGGTGGCGGCGTGGCCGCTCTGGCGGCGGCCGTCGCACTCGTGGAGGCGAATCGCAAGTCCAACCCCATCACCTTCAAGATCCATATCATCACGCAGGCCCATCGATGGGGCGGAAAGGCTTCTTCATGGGGCGGCGGCATGGCCGGACCCCATGTGGATCTCGGGATGTGGCCCCCCACATTTGCGCTGAATCACGGTTTCCATCTGATCTTCGACGAAAGCTACTATCGAAATTTTTGGTACACCTTGCGGGAAGCGTGGAACAACTCCAGCGTACCCCCGCCCCGGTCCCTCGAGGATCTTCTCTATTCGAACCGCCATGAGACGCTTGTGCATCAAAGGGTCTACGATCGCAATGTCATCTGCCGGCTTCAGGCAACGCCGGGCCTTTTGATACCCGGTTCCCACTTGAGAGGATATGTGTCCGAATTGCGAAGAAAAGGCGGGTGGTCGCCGAAGGAACTCGCCAGCATTCAGGACGTTATCTTCAGGGAGGTGTTCCGATATCCGACCTTTCGCCGACTGCTGGAGATCGATGAGAAACAAGATCCATGTACGAAGAAGAAGTATCCGAACATCGATTTCAGACAATGGTGCTTAGCTAGAGGGCTTGAACAAAGCGTCATCGATAACGCATTTTTCAAATTCGTCTATGACGCGTCCTTTGTGTCTCCTTTCGACATGGAAGCCGCCGCGGCGCTCAAGACCTGCTGGGGCGTCATCCGCAATTTCAAGGCAACCCGCTGGTATTACGTTCAAGGCGGATACAGTCAGGACCTTTTCAATCCCGTCCACCACTATTTGCACGAACATGAAGACTTTTCCTGCACCATGCTGGAGGAACTTCGCAGTTTCAGTACGGCAGGCTCACGCATTACGGGGTACGAGTCGCGGCAAGTCGCCGATCATCCTGATTCTTCTCAGCCTCGCAAACAGCCGAGTGCGGAGACTCTGGCCAAATATAAGGCGCTTGAAGAATCAGGCAAACTGGCCGGCATAGTCCATCATGTTCGAGACGAATTTGATTGCACGAAGCCACCCAAAGCAGTTGACTATTTTATCAGCACGCTTCCCTTGGATAACTTGTGGGAGGTGTTGACGGCGTCGGGAATGACGAAGGCTTTCCCAAACATCGCCCGACTCCACGGCGGCCATCCGAATCCCAAAGTCCCGCGCACCGTGGCGACCGTCAATCTTCAGGCATGGTTCCAGCGCCGGGTGACCGACCCAAGCTTCCAGAACTTCATTGCCGGTTTATCACCGCTGCCTGTCATGGTCGATTACAAAAATTTTCTTCCTATGTATCAGGATAATGTCCGCTGGCCGGGTTCGGTCTTGGAATTGAACGGGAGCGTTGAAGAATTGCGGAAGAGCATATTTACCGACGATGTGGAACAGTTCCTCGACATCCCCCAAAGTCCCATACAGCCCACAGCCGAGGCCAGAATTAGCTTCGCCAAACGCATACTCCTGCACATCGCCGACAAATATGGCTTTCCGGAACTGAAGTCAGCGGTCCAGGAGGAGGCATTTCTTGAGGTGGGGGATTGGCAAGGACGGACGCGCTGGCGGGACACGAACAAGATACCCCCTTTTCTCTGGTGGAATGTGCACGAGAATAACTCGTATTTCGTCACCTCTCCGGGCACGTTGTACGATCGGCCGAGGACTCGCACGCCGTATGATAATCTGTTTCTGGCCGGAGATTGGATCAGAAACGGCATTGATTTACCGTGCATGGAGGGAGCAGCCAGATCGGGACGGATGGCGGCATTAGAAATACTCAAAGCCGAACGGTGCCCGGAATTGATAGATATCTATGATCCGGAGTGAAGCGAAACCATGAAACTGGTTTTGATTTACCCTCGATGGCGCAAAGGCTTATGGAGCATTTTCATTTACCGGATGCCGATGCTGGGCTTGTATCAGTTGGCCGCAGCAACGCCGGATGACGTTGAAGTGGAGATCATCGATGAGAACGTGACCGATATTGATTTCCGCCATGCCGATCTCGTGGGCATCTCGGTCATGACTCCCGCCGCGCCACGCGCCTATGAAATCGCACGCCGCTACAAAGACATGGGAGTGAAGGTCGTCTTGGGCGGTATTCATCCCTCGACCGTCCCGGAGGAAGCACTGCTGCATGCCGATTGCGTAGTAGTCGGTGAAGCCGATGACGTTTGGCCTTCCATCGTTGAAGATGCCAGGCGCGGACGCCTCCGACGGCAATATGTCGTCACTCGCCGACCCGACATAACGAAAGCGTTCACCAGGATGCCATCGGTGACGGACCATGGCAGATATTTCATAAAAAACCTGGTTCAAACCGGCCGGGGGTGTCCCGTCAACTGCAACTTCTGCTCCGTCACATCATTCAACGGGATGGGAATGCGTTATCGGGCCATCGAGAACGTCGTGCATGAAATCGAAGCGCGACGGCATATCTCCAGAAACTTCCTGTTTGCAGATGACAACTTGGTTGCGAACGGGGAAAGAGCGCGACAACTCTTTGAGGCCATCACACCGCTGAAGATTGAATGGGGCAGCCAGGTCACAATCAAACTCGCCTTGGAGGAATCTCTCCTTACTCGCGCCGTCAAGAGCGGATGCCGAGGCGTGTTCATCGGGTTCGAGAGCGTCGATCAGCATTCTCTCGATTTTTGCGAGAAGAAATTCAAAGTAAGAAAATACGAAGATGCAATTCATCGTCTCCATGATCACGGCATCTTCATTACCGGATCATTTATTTTCGGGTTCGATACTGATACGCCGGACGTCGTAAAGCGCACTCTTGATTTTTGTATGAGAAACCGCATCGATATGTGCCAGTTTTCGATCCTGACGCCATTTCCCGACACCAGACTATATGCCCAATTCGTGGAGCAGGGTCGGATCACATGTTTCGATTGGCGCCGGTACGATGCGTTCCATGTCGTCTACAAACCGCGGCGCATGACGCAAGAGGAACTGCAGCAAAGCGTGAACCATGCGTACAAGGAGTACAACGCGTTTATGCCGGCGCTGCATCGCTGTATGGATTCGCTGAAGGAGGGCTCCTGGAAGGCCGCCTTCTTGTCCGCTCGCACAAGTTGGGACAGTTACCGCTTCGACATATAACGATGCATCGAACGGGCGGCGTTCCAATGCCGAACTCAGTCATCGCCTACCGCTACCGCCTTATTGAGGAAATCGGAAAAGGCAGCTTCGCAACCGTGTATAAGGCGCTTGATACCGCCAATGAGCGGCACGTCGCGCTTAAACTCATTGAGTACCGCGGTGGATTGGAGCGATTGCTTCGTGTTCAACAGGAAATGGCTATTCTGTCGAAATTGAATCATCCCCGCGTCGTCCGCATCCTCGACGTAGGAAGGGAAGCTGAGTCCGCCTATCTCGCGATGGAATTGATCGCGGGCCGCCCACTGTCGGCTCATTTGGCCGAGGCAGCGCCACTGCCTTGCGCCGAAGCCGTATCGCTTATGCTCCAGGTCGCTGAGGCCTTGGCCCATATTCACCGGCAGGGCATTGTCCACCGGGATCTTAAGCCGAGCAATATCCTTCTTCAGAGCGACGGCACGATCAAACTGTTGGATTTCGGTTTGGCCTGGATGGTCAGTTTGTCCGACAGGCTCTCATCACCGCTTGTCGTCGGTACCTTTGCCTATATGGCGCCCGAACAAACCGGCGTGCTTGATATGCCTGTCGACACTCGAGCCGACCTCTATTCGCTCGGAATTCTGTTTTATGAAATATTGACGGGCGTGCGTCCATTCAACGCGCCCGACGCAGCCTCTTTGATTCATCAGCACGTGGCCAAGCTTCCGCTCATGCCGCGCGCGCTTAACCCCGCGGTTCCACCGGTACTGGAGGACATCGTCCTCAAGCTCATGCGCAAGGCTCCGCAGGAACGCTATCAAACCGCGTCCGGCTTATCGGAAGATTTGCAGGAATATGAACGACTTGTCCGGCAAGGACAAACCGAGATACGCATGCGCATCGGCGCCGGCGAGCGCGTCAATCGTCCCGTCTCTTTCCATACCCGTCTCATAGGACGAACCGGCGACTTGGCCTGGCTCCAGCAAGCGTTTCGCGCAGCCGCTCAGGGACATGGACACGCCGCCTTGGTTTCCGGAGAACCGGGCGTGGGAAAGAGCCGTATCATCAATGAGACCCGGGGGTTCGTTAATTCTCTTGGCGGGCTCTTCATCACCGGAAAGTGCACCGAATATTCCACGGTGTTTCCTTATTCACCTTTTGTCGAAGCGATCGAAGAGTACGTTCAACGGGTGCGCAATCTCTCACCGGAGAAGAGAGAGGCGGCGGTGGCCCGCATCAAATTCATTATTGGCGACATGGGAGAAGAACTCACGCGTTTAATTCCTTCCATTAAGCTGCTGATCGGCGACATCTATCCGCTGACCACACATGCCATGGAGCCCGAAAAACATGTGGAACGGTTTCTCAGCGTCGCCTCCGACTTTATCATCGGACTGGGCGGCGACTTCATGCCGGTAGCGCTGTTTATTGACGATTTGCAGTGGATCGACCGGGGCTCTTTACAACTTCTCGAACGGGTCATACCGAAACTGAAAAACTCCCACGTGCTGATACTCGGCGCCTTTCGAGACACGGCGATCAATGCTCAACATCCTCTATCTGCATTCTTGGCTATCTGGAAGCCCGTGCTGGCGGAGCGAAAACTTCATGGCCTTTCGGCCGAGAACCTTGAAACCCTTCTGCAGGAATTGATCCCATTGTCGCCGGAACAGTGCAAGCAGGTGGCGGCAACCATTTTCGTCAAGACCGGCGGCAACCCTTTTTACATTCTCGAGACCATGAAGGCGTTGATTGAGAATGACGCCCTGGTTCTTCATGAGGACGGATGGCGCGTCCATGGCGACAAGGTCGAGCAAGTCTCGGTGTCGTCTCAGGTGGATCAAATCATTCTTCAAAGAACGGCGCGTTTATCGCATCACACCCGGGAGCTTCTGAGCTATGCGGCCGTAATTGGGAGGCGATTCACCTTCGACACCCTTATTCAACTTACGGGACATCCACCCGCGACGGTGCTCAATTGTATCGACGAGGCGCTCTCCAACCATATTGTCCAGCGGACGGAGGCGTTGGAAGAGCGGGGATATGCATTCATCCACGACCGAATTCTTGAATCACTCTACGAAAACATCGATGAAGGCCATAGAAAGCGATTGCATCAGCGCCTGGCCGAACAGCTCGAAGAACAAGGCAAGGACCGGCTGCATGATATCAGCTTCGAATTGGCCTTGCATTTTCGAAAAGGCCTCGATCCTCTCAGGACCTTGCGCTATTCCTTGATGGCCGGGGACCTGGCCCGCCGCACGTATGCCAATGCCGAAGCCGTTCAGTTTTATGAGACCGCCCTCAAGCTGTTGATGGAGGGATTTTGTGAGTCCGAACAGGATCGGCAGGAAGTACAATTGAGCGTGCGCGAGAACCTTGGAGATGCGTACGCACTGTTGGGTCGATATGAAGCCGCCAAGAATAGATACGAGGAAGTGAAGTCTCACATCCACGGCAGTCTGGCTGTTTCGAGACTGGAAACGAAAATGGGTATCGTCGCTTTCAAGCAAGGCCGCACAGACGAGACGCTGAAGCATTTCGGAACCGGACTGGCAGCGCTGGGCATTCGCCAACCACAAACCGCATTGGGCGTCGTTGCCAGCATCCTCGGGGAGGTATCAAGACAAACTCTTCACTCGTTTATGCCCGGCCACTTTGTCAGATATCGGCCGGGTCCCTACGACGCTCAGAATATCGAGGCGCTCCGCCTCTTCGAGCTTTTGATCTATTACTATTACTTCATTGATATGAAGCGCTGCTTCCAAGTCCATATGAAGCAGCTGAATCTAGCGGAACGGATGGGCAGCGAAGAATACTGCCGCGTGGCCTATGGCATCCATGCCTTATTGTGCAATGCGGCGGGGCTTCATCAAAGAGCGTTACGATATGCCGAGAAATCCCAGGCGTTACGGAATGAGTCTCAACAAAGCACGCCGTCCGGCCCCAAGGGCCTCGTCATCGGCGACAGCCCATTTCTAAACCTGGGCCGTGCCTTCTATTATAAGGCGGATTACGGCTCAGCCGTGCGCTATCTTGAGTCGGCCGCCGAAGAGACCATGAAGGTCGGGAATTTATGGGAAACGGAAGTGGCCTATGGTCACCTGTGCATGGCCTACTTCGGGAAGGGGGAGTTCGACAATTTGCTTCATTACGCAAGACTTCTCAATCGCATCGCGGAAAGCGTCAATGATATTCGCGGATTGGGATGGGGGCAAGTGCTGCAAGCATTGGGGCATAGTCATCAAGGCAGTTATGACAATGCCCTTCACCATGCGAGGCTCGCCGTCGCTCATTGCGAGCAGGCCGGCGATCAGCTCATTTTGGTCATGAGTCTGCGCATTCTCGGCCAGATCCACTTGAGGAAAGGCGACGTCAAGGACGCTCTCACTGCGTTAGAGAGAAGCCGAGCCGTCATAGTAAAACAGCAACTGTTGCATGATTTTGTCGTCGGCACCTTCGTCATCGCAACAGAAGCCCTTACACAGGCCGCCAAAGAGTTTCCCCTGCAACGAGCTTCTTTTCTACGGAAGGCAAGACGAGAATTGATGGTTGCTCGATTGCTGAGCCGCGTGTTTACCAATTGGCGCGCTCATACGTTGCGCGCTTGGGGATCCTATGAGTTCACCAGAGGTCGGGACGCCCGAGGCCTTTCACTATTACAGCAGAGCATTGCGATCGCCGAAAAGCTTGGCAGCCGGTATGATGTGGCGAAAGCGCACCTCCTCATAGCCGAGGAAGTCGCTCATAGACGCGAACCGCTGTTCAATGCTTCGCTGGGCGCAGCGAAAGGTATTTTGAGAGACCTGGGCTCTCTTCCTGAGGTCCTTGCTGTGGAAAGGCTCTCGGGAACTCCGTCCGGCGATCTCCGCTCGCCGTCGGTGGAACTCTCCCGCCATGACCAGCAGGAACTGGCTGTCAGCCGCGAATTCACGTCGCTCCTTCAGGTCTGCCAAAGCATCAGCGGCATTCTGGAGATCAAGGAACTTCTCGATCGGATTCTCGAAGCGGCGACAGCGGTGGTCGGTGCCGAGCGGGGATATCTTCTACTTGATGAGGACGGACATCTCGAATTGAAGATCGCCAAGGGGCTCGTCCCCCAGGAGTTCGATACTCAGGCCTTCGATTTCAGCCGAAAGCTTATTTTTGAAGTGGAGCGCACCAAGCAGCCCTTGTGGACCACAGACGCGCAGATCGATCCCCGCTTTGCGGACAATGAGAGTATACGGCAGTACGGGCTGCGGTCCATTCTGTGCGTTCCACTGTTGCGAAGAGAAACACTCCTTGGCATCGTGTATTTGGATAACCGATTGGTGGCGAATTTGTTTACCGATCGGCATCTCAAGTTGATCACGGCATTTGCCGGGCAAGCAGCCATCGCCATAGAAAATGCCTCCTCATATCGCGAACTACAGTCGCTGGCCGACACGTTGGAGCAGAAGGTAGCCGAGCGCACAAAGGAGCTCACAGCCGCCAATGACAAATTACACGAACTGGATGTTATGAGGACTCAATTTGTATCCGTGGTGTCCCATGAGCTTAGAACACCGTTGACGGGCCTAAAGGGATACTTAGAAAACATGTTGGAAGGTGTCACGGGCCCCCTCGGCGAAAAGCAGATCCATTATCTCGGTCGAATGAAATATAACGTCGAACGATTGACCCGGATGGTCAACGATCTTCTTGATCTCACGAGAATTGACGCCGGCCGGATCGAGCTGGAGCGCATCGCTCTTCCGATTTCCAACGTTCTTTTTGAGGTCATAGAAACCATGCAGCCCGTGGCGAGACCGAAGAATATCGGCCTGATCATAGAGCATGATCCACGGGCCGACAGCATCAACGCAGACCGAGACAAGTTCCATCAGATCATGATTAACCTTATTCAGAATGCTATTAAGTTTACGCCTTCAGGCGGACAGATAACGGTGGCGGCAAAGCCCTCCGGCTGGCATGTCGAATTTTGCGTGTCAGATACAGGATGCGGCATCGATCCCACCGAAGCAGGTAAGATCTTTACGAGATTTTATTGCGGAAAAAGCACGGCCTCCCATGAGCGGGGCGCGGGCTTGGGATTGGCCATCACTCAAGGCCTGGTCAAACTCCACGGCGGCGACATATGGGTGAACAGCATGATCGGAGAGGGCAGCCGTTTCTATTTCACCATCCCTGCGGCGTAAGCTGCGTCTTCAATCTTGTCGGAGAGTTAGGAACGACTGAAGTAACGCTGTCTCGCGTGGCGACCGTCTTTTCTAGCGTCCCATAAGAGAAGTATCCCGCATAGAGCGATTATCCCCAGGAATACCGGCGGGGATGAAATCGAATCAGGAATGAAGGACAGCATCTGAACGGATGCGGGTCCCATGGCTTCGTACAAGCATATCGCGCCGAATACTACCACGCTCGTTCGGGCCGCGATCCTCCCGGACCGATGACGAGAGCGACCGCAATTGCAGCGTCCTTTTTGCTCCATTGACCCCACCGCTTCCAAAGCCCGGTCCACACGCACGCGCAAATCGAACAGGCCGCGGATCGTTCGCGAAGGCGACAGCCACCGTGCCGTTTCCCTGGTAACGAGCCGCGAGAAAAACCGATTCGCGTAACGGCGCAATGGAAACTCGGGATCAAGCTGATAGATGATGGTAATGACCGTTATTAAGGCCTTAAAAGAGGCCACGATCAGCGGTGAGATTGCCATATCGTGACGGCGGGCGACATTCAATACTTTGATCTGATAGGAGGCGAACCCATTTCGTGACACATGTCCGCCCCCTCGAATAAGGCTGACATAATAGTCGGCGGCGATTGTTCTGATTTCCGAAGAGGCCATTGACACATCGCTGTCCGGCGATGGAGATACCCACCGTAAAAATTCCTGTGTTGAACAATCGATGTCACCGAGAAACAGATGCATCGCATAATACGCGAGCGACTCACGAACCGCATCCGACAGGTCGGCGACAATGCCGTAGTCCACATATCCGATCTGATGTCGTCCAAGTACGATAAGATTTGCCGGATGAACATCTGCATGAAAATAGCCATTCTGAAACACTTGCCGAAGCGTGTTCTCGAGGAGCTGTCTGCAGATCTCACGAATGTCTGGGCAGGAATACCGAGCTTCTCGTCCCTCTTTCCGAAGCAGGGAGACCAAAGGCATTCCATCTAGATAAGCGGTCGTCAAGACATGTTGCGATGAATAGCGGTGAAAGACTTTCGCATGCTGTTCATTCCTGTGCCCGTTGGCGTTTCGCGCGAGAGCTTCCGCATGTTTCACTTCGTTTCTGAAATCCAGCTCCTCAGTGACCGCATTACGAAACGTACGCACCAACTCCTTGAAAGAAGTGGAGCCCAGCAGACCGAACAAATCTACGACGCAGGCGATCCCATACATTAAAGCGACATCTGCCATCAATACGCGTTTGGCATTAGGTCGTTGGATTTTAACGACCACGCTCTCTCCCGTTGACAGCACGGCGCGATGACATTGTCCGATAGAAGCCGCCGCAAACGGCTCATGCGTAAAAGAGTGAAACAATTCGTCCGGGTCCGATCCAAGCTCCGCACGAATCGTGTCCCGCACCACCTCATAATCAAAAGGTGCCATATGATTCAGCAATGCAAAGAACTCATAGCAAACGGCCTCATCCAGGATATCGAACCGCAGTGCAAGCATCTGCCCCATCTTAGCCCATGCGCCCCCCAATTCCTGGAGAGTGAGGCGAAGTAGTTTCGGAGCGTCCGCCCGTCTCGATGACATAAGCAGGGGCAGCAGGCGAAGACCACATCGGCAGAGTTGGGTCGCACGCTCAAATAGGACAATGAAACGTGAATTCGCTCTGGTCATCTCTGATTCCGCGTTATTCCATATCTCCAGACGGGCACATCATCGGGGGGCCTCTTTCTAATAGTCAAAGGTTATGCCAACTTCCACCGTCACGACATAAGGTGCCCTTCTTTGCATATCCTTTCCTTTAAAGGCAGTATGAGCGGCGCAGGCTTCATGAGGACCATGTTGCGGCTCGCACAGGTGTATCCAAATAGATTCGCATGCGTATCTAAATCGATACGGTGAGGGTGTGAGTGAGGAACGGGAATTTGCAATTGGGACATGCAGAAATACGCATTCGGGATAAGAAATGGTTATGAAAAGGGCCGCGTCCCCGGTGATGGGCGGAAACGCGGCCGAGTGGCGTGAGTTACGAGGCGGCTCGATCAGGGCTGGATGGGCACGATCCAGGAGATCGTGTGGTGAGATCGGTTGGCTGCTGACAACCGAGGACACTCTGCCGGCTCATGGTCACGCCGAGAGAGAAATAGAATCATGGTCATTCCGTGAAGACCGGGAGGCGGTTCGCTGTTGCCATATGCTGCTCACCACAGTGAGCAAGAAATAGACCGCGAGGACTTCCAACAATGCTATTGAGATGACCCACAACACGCGATGTCTCCTTCGAAGGATGCCGAGAGATTTTACGGCTCGTGTAACGTTTCTGCCGTTCAGTAACAGCAATCACTGTGCCACTGGCATGAAATGGGAATGACGGGAGCTGGAAGTGAGGATTTCTCGACTCGGATCGAAGTGGCTTAATAATCAAAACGCAGCGAGATGGCGCCGACATGAATCATTGTGTCATATCGTCCGTTCACGGTCGGGTTTTGATTGTCGCTGATCGTGCGAACTTCGTAGAACGCCGCCTGGTATCCGAGGTCGAGACCGACGAGTTTTGGTTTCAGCGGGCCGAGTCCCAACCGGCCACACTTTATTCCCAAGAATGAGCCGGCTTCTCTGCATGCTACGCCGACTCCGATCGACGGCACATGATTCGTCGCAGAAGGAATCCCCGGATTGAACGTGCGGTCGGGAACCTGAGTCTGCTGAGTTAAATACCCGGCGCGCAGGGCGATCTCCCACTCAGGCATCGCAGCCAAGCGAAGCCATTTATATTCGGTCCCCATCATGATCGTATAGGCGTTCTGCCAGTTCTGTGGAAACGGAATCCGCGCTCCGTTCGAGAGATGGATGTCCAGATTGCGGTTCGATTTCCATCCGACATAATCCACATCCAATTCCAATTTCCATTCATGATCCGAATCCCTCACGGGCCACACCGCGATGCCGGCGGAAAACACCTGGGGCAGCACCAACGTAGTGGCGGCATTGGAAACCAACGCGCCGTTCGCGCGGAATTCTCCATTAAGATGCAATGTCGCCTGACTGCGGTAGACCAGGCCGATATTAGCCAGCGGCTTGCCGTCTGCGTTGCGGAACGGCGTGTACATCAGGCTCACACTGAATCCTGCCGTGGTATCCGTGCCGTTCAGTTCGACTGCCGAGCCTGCCGGGATGCCGAGCCCGCCGGGCCAGATCGATCGTTGCTCAACCTGTCCTTCGCCGAACAACCCGGAGAAGGTATAGATATCGGCCCCGAGTCCGATCGATACCTGCTCATTGAGCTTGTATGCGAGCGTCGGCTTGATATCGAGCAACGGCAAGGTGGTAAAAGTCACCGCCGTCCGGAACGGACCGTCGTTCGGATAACGGGTGAGCGATCCAAAGGGATTGTTCAATCCAATACCCGCCGTCAGATCGCCGAGCGCGGTGATTCCGAGGTCCTTTAGATTCGCCGTGATGTAGATATGCCCCGGCGGCGGCCACGCCACGCTTCCATTACGGTCTCCGGTGACATGTTGACCGGTCGGACTCGTATATTCCGTGGTCCCGCCGATGAGAGACGTGCCGAAGACATTCTGCACGCCACGCAACTGCGTCATCCCGGCGGGATTGAAGTGCACCGCCGAGGCGTCATCGGCCTGCGCCGTGAAGGCGTTACCCATGCCCACTGCAGAAGCGCTTTGCCCTTGCAGGCGTGGAGTCTGGGCTCGCGCATCCTCATCCACCACCGGTGAAAGAAGCCCTATAAGAAGGAAGAGAAGGAAGAATGGGAGAACAGCTGCCCGCTGCTTAGCGTTCAGACGCATGGCGCTCAATATCGATTGCACCGTCGGCAGCCCGTTTGAACCATCGATCCACGATCTGTTTGAGTTGCGCGATGTCGAACGGCTTCAACAAATACGCTTGAGCTCCGGCTTCCACAGCTAAGAGCGCCCTGTCCAAGGCCTCGACTGCCGTCATGATGACCACGGGCAGCGTCTGGTCGGCTCGCCTCAAGAGGCTCAACACCTCCAATCCATCGATCTCCGGAATTCCGATGTCCAGCATAACCCCGTCGATTGTTTCTTGGCGGAGCAACTCCAGCGTCTGCCGGCCGTCGCTGGCGGTCTGCACGTGATATCCGTCGGCGACAAGACGATCCCGCAGCAACTCCCGAATATCCGGATCGTCGTCCACGACCAGGATACGCAACGCTGCGGCGCGAGACGCTTTGATCTCATCCCGCGCGACGAGAGGAAGCGTGAACTCAAAGGTGCTCCCTTTTCCCTCCTCGCTTTCGACCGTGATGGTCCCGCCGTGGAGTTCGACGAGTTCCTTGACGATGGCAAGGCCCAGCCCCAAGCCCTTTGAATGGTTTCGTTCCTGTTGGTTGACGCGGAAAAACGGATCGAACAGTTTATCCAACGCGTCTTTCGGAATCCCCTGGCCGGTATCGGTCACGCTCACCGTCGCAATCCCGGCGGACGCCGCGCCGACGACGACGGCTACCGTCCCACCTTCATCCGTATACTTGATCGCGTTATCCAACAGATTCGTCATGATTTGGCTGACTCGATCCGCATCCGCACGCACTATAATGTCCGGCGCGACCGCATGATAGTGCAGCCTGATCTCCTTGGCGTAGGCGAGAGGTCGAATCTGCTCGATTACTTCGGAGACGAGAGCCGGCAGCGCGATCTGATCAAAAGCAATGGCCATCTTCCCCGCCTCCACTCGTGACAGATCCAGCAAGTCGGTAATCATGCGAGCCAGCCGTGCGCTGTTTGCCTTGATGCGCGAAAGATACTGTTCCTGCTTCAGATTCAAGGCGCCGACCAAACCCTCGAGCATGTTATCCGTGAATCCCACGATGCTGGTCAGAGGGGTCCGGAGTTCGTGAGAGACATGGGCGAGAAATTGGGATTTCAGCCGATCCATCTGCTTGAGCTTGGCATTGGCGGTCTCCAATTCTTCGGTTCGCTCATGAACCCTCGCTTCAAGGCCGAGGTTCAAGGCCTCGATCTCGCCGTAGGCCTGCGTATTATCCAAGGCAATGGCCACCTGGCCGGCCAGCGTGCTGATCAGCTCCAGGTCTTCATTCGTCAACGGCTGTTCCGTCGTCCGTTCCACGGTGAGCGAGCCGAGGATGATGTCCTTCGCTTTCAGCGGGACGGAGATGAGAGATTTCGCTCCAACCATGGCCGCCAGTTCCCGATTCAGGGGATGCAACCGGTCCCAGATCTCTCTGAGATCCGTCGTGAGCACGGATTCCCCTTTGATCAAGACCTGGCCCTCCACCGTCAAAGGATCCGTGACGGGAATTTCCCGCTCCTGGGCGAACGCGATCACCTCGTCCGATACGCCGCGGATGCGGAAGCCATGGGAAACTCGGCGCGACCGATCATACAAGGCAATCACGGCGCGATCGTAATGAAGCTCTTGCACGATGGTTTCCAGCACGCTGTCAAGCAGCGCATCCTGGTCGAACGTCGAACTGAAGAGCAGGCCGGCCCGGTGAAGTGTCGTCAGATGCTGGACCTTCCGGCGTAGCTCCACCGCGGTGCGTTGTTGTTCAAGGTAGGCTTCGCGCAACTCTTCATGGCGCGCCTCCACGACCTGTTCTTGCTCCCGGATAAGGGTCTGCAGCCCCTTGGCCTGCCGTTTCACGAGTCCCATCATTCCGAGGCAGACGGCGGCGACCGGCGCCAACGCGAGGGCGGCCGTTTCCACGATCGGCATCTCCGGGTACGACCAGCGCAGATAGGCGAACATTCCGATCGACAGCGCTCCCCCTAGAGGCCAGAGTAAACTCACGCCCTTCGGCGTCCAAGTGAATTCCCATTCGCACCATTCGTCTCCATTGGCGACACAAGAAAGATCGCGCACATGAGCCGGCGCCAGTCCATGGACCTGTTGCTGCGCCCCGGCGATACCGGCCTTGCACGATTGGCAGATGACATCCACGCATCGCTTGCGATAAGGGCCGAATTGCCGAAAAGCCTTCTCGGTGAATCTCATCCGCAAGA
Source organism: Nitrospira sp. (assembly GCA_040981125.1). Classification (GTDB taxonomy): domain Bacteria; phylum Nitrospirota; class Nitrospiria; order Nitrospirales; family Nitrospiraceae; genus DASSBQ01. The sequence continues at coordinate 155,163 of JANRMQ010000004.1, read as the reverse complement.
TCGCAGACCGGTTGGTCACCTTTCCGATCCCGAATTCCAACACACCCTTCGTATATTTCTGCCCGACATATGCCCACATCTTGTAACTTTGCTGTGTGGAAAACGGCCGGAGCAGAATTTGGATGATCTGCGACACCTTCCGGCCCCGTGCCGCATTGACATGAAATTGGGGAGTCCCGGACAGCGCCTCACAGAATTCCCGGAGGTAACAGCCGAATTCGTAGGAATAACTGTTCCAAGCGTTGCGGAGAAAGTCCGGCGTGACGTGGTAAGCGGGATCATGAAGGCGTTCGTTCAGCAGCCGGCACAATTCTTCGACGGCGCGGTCGGCTGCTTCCGGCCCCGCGCTCAGCGAGATGAAGTCGTGCAGATATTCCACATTTGATTGGACGATCACGCCGCTGATGTCGCAGATCTTTTCACCCTGCGTGTCGACGCCAAACGGGCGAAACTCCATAAACGGCCGCTCGAGGATGGAGTGGTCTTTGGAGAGAAGCTCGGTCATGGAAGAACCAGCGATGGGAGCGGAAGCCGCCGTATCAATCATTGAAGTGAAAGAGCGTTCACGCTGCTCATAGCGGTCGTTATGTCGGACCATCCCGGCTGGAGGCGCGTAATGCCGCTGCTGCCGTCACTCTAGATCGCGGCAAGGAGGCAGATTGGCCAGCACCAGCCGGTCGAGATCGCATGTCTTTAAGTATTCTATTATTTCTAATCGTTTTTCGTGACTAATTTCGCATCCTAATACGCCGTCTTCCTTTTCCGCTGCCGCGCACTTCGGTGTATTTTTAAACTCGTGGCCCCGATTGCCATTTCCCGGCAGATGGGCGTTGAATTGGAAAAGATCACCCGAATCGCGAGGGGGCGCATTCCCATCGCATTCTACGATTTTGAATCCTACCTTGTCCGGATCGAACTCCATGGTGGGGCCTAAATAAAAGCACTCATGGCGTTTGTCGGCCGGGGACAGCAATTCGTAGAGGTTGGGAACCGACCCATTGTGCAGGTAGGGAGCGGTTGCCCATATTGCAACGTGCGGGCGAGCGATAAACTCCCTTGAATCGCTCCATTCATTCGTAATACCGCGGTATTGATGATCATCGATCACACCCGCTCGTTTCATAATCTCATCGGTCAGGAGCTTGGACGCGTCTTTAGCCGTGACGTGTCCTAAACCGAGCGAGCCGGTGTCAACCCTTCGCCAGGCAAAGTTATTCAGATACAGCGAATCCGTGCCGATCTCTCGATGAGGAACCATGGTGACCGCCAGGCGAGGACTCGTCCCCGCCTTCTCAGAGTGGACCTTCGCCACATGACAATGTGCGCACAATCCTTTGTTCTTGTCTTTCCCGTACAGTTCTTTGCCGCGCGCGGCTTTTTTCAGATCAATTGGAGGAAATTCTTTGGGCCAACGCGGCGGATGAAGCTTTCGCGCCAACTCTTCCAGTTGCCTCAACTTGGGGATATCCACTGAAGATCGAAAGGGATCGGCGTAGTCTACCTGAGGATCGAACGGCGGGGTGAGAGAGGTAAAAATATTGGCATTGACCCCAATGACCTGGGCAATATTGCGGGCCAATGGGTGCCGAATCGAACCTCCCCATTGCACCCGATCGTATTGCCATGCGCCCCATAGGGCCGGGATGCTTGCAGGTGCATTTGCCGGGCGAAGGTTGTCGGGACTCAATTGCGAGAAAATGAGATTGCCGCCCCTGCCGAGGGCATCGAATCGTCCCGGCCCCCAGGAAAATGGGGATGAATCCCGCCCGCCACGATCCAGCAGCCGTCGTGTGAATTCCCTGACTTGCTTTCCAAGCGCTTCCCAGTCCTCAGCAGCCGGTTCATGCTTCGTTGATCGGAAAACCGACGCGGCGAATGCTTGAAATTTCTCCCGCTCTTGCAATGCTCCCAACGCCTCAATAAGAGCTTGGACAAACTTCGCGTTGTACTGAAAGGAGGGCCCCCCATCAATTCGAAAGGTCTTCCTCTGGTAGGTAAATTCCGAGGTGTGGCAAAACGAGCACGTAAGGCCCAGCTGAGGAACCTGTATAGCGGGTCCGGAGCTTTTGGCAAACCCAATCGGCAGGTCCTGGTTTGATGGATCCGGCAGGACACCGACTCGATGCAGATCAGCCTTGAACCGTTCGTTGTGCAATGCCGTGAACCAGTCGAACGGCAAAAGTTGTGTCCCCGCGGACAGGTGATACCACTGCCGCCGTTCCTCCTCGGTCCAAGATGTTTGGTTGAGCAAGACAAAGTTTTTTTCGGAGTGTGAACCTGAAGGCTGGATACTGTGCTGCTCAACCGCCAAAAGCGGCACAGAAAAGCAGGTCATGAGCGCAAGCCCCACCAGTGTGACGACGGGCGTCTTTGGCATAACACCTCCTATCGAATGCGTAGTGGGCCGCACTATTGCCACAAGTACGATCGCCCTGCAAGAGCGCCGGTGGAGTGTCCTCTCCCGGCCACGTGACGGCGGACCCGTCCACTTCTCTGCTGAAGCAACTCGCATACCACTTCGGACCATCCGACGCCCGGTAGGGCACGCGGAGGATACCGACATATTTTCAAAAGCTTGCAGAAAAGTGTGCGATTGATCGCCGGCGGCAACTACGGTGGTATTGGAGGAGCTGTATCGTTTCAGAAGAGAACGGTATCTGAATGGATACGGCCTTACAGGCGCGAGGGCACCGATTTACTGATGGAGATGCTTCATGGCGGCGGCGCACAGGATGATGAAAAATCCCATCCATAGGGCCGCACGCTGGAACGGAATCGACTCGTAGACCTCCTCCTCCTCATGTTCCTCTTCCGGATCGGACTTAAAGATCACCGTGTAGAGGAACAGGGTCAAGAGGCAGAGGACGAGGATGAGTTTAATGCAGAAGATCCAGAGATATTTGCCGTGATGCTGAATCCCCTGTCCCGTCTGGGAGGTAAGGACTTTATTCACATAATGAACATTGATGCCGCCCGTGAACAGCAGTACGACAAGCAGAGCGCCGGCGACTCGTTTATAGTATTTGTAGAAGGCGTCCGTAATCGGACGGATATACTCCTTGGGCACGCTCCCGTCTTTCAAAGCCGGATTCACCGCCATGACCAGAAAGGCCAATCCGCCGATCCAGATCACGGCGGACATGAGGTGAAACCAGTGATTCACGATGGGAATCAGCTGATTGAGATCAAAGAAGAAGCTTTGGAGACCGTCCATTCTGATGAGCCAATCTGAGTTATGAATTATGGATTCTGAATGATGAATTTGGGAATGATGGTCTCCGGCAAGAAGAACTCATCATTCAGGATTCAAAATTAGAATTTGAAGACCGGTGCGTCGTTGCCGAAGCGCTTCTTGCGAAGCTCTTCCATTAATGGCACCGTGATAAGGGTGATGCCGTTCTCCCTCGCGTGCCGTTCGACACCCTTCTTCACCATGGCCCGCAGGAAATAGGGAATACGGCTGAGGCGGAGTTCCGAAGCTTCATCCCAGGCGATATCCGTCTCTTCCGGCGTGTTGAACGCAACTTGGATTTTCTCGCCGCCCTTCGGGGTATAAAGGCACCATTGGTCTTCATCCAGCCAATCCCCGTGATCGACATAGGGCCTGGCCCGGCAGCCACCGCAAATATCGGTGTATTCGCAGTCGCCGCATTTGCCTTTCAATTGCGGATAGCGGAATGAATCAAAAATTGCGGAACGTTCCCAGAGATCGACGAAGCTGGTTTCCCGCACATTGCCTGCCGACAACGGCATATAGGGACAAGGGGTGAGTTCGCCATTCGGCGTCACGCGGGCGTAATTGGTCCCTGCGAGGCAGCCGCCTCCCATGTACCCGGTCGCCTTCGTGATGGGAGAATTCGGATCTTTCTCATAAGCCAGCCGTTTAAAATGCGGCGCGCACCGAGCACGGACCAGCATGTCCTTATACTTATCCTGGCAATCGATCAGGAAGCCGAGCACTTCTTCGTATTGCTGCGGGGTAATATCGGTCAACTCCTCCCCACGGCCGGTACAGACCATGAAGAAGACATTCAGCACCCGCGCGCCCAAGTCATGCGCCCAATCGACGACCGCCGGCAATTCCTGGTAATTCATCGGCTGCGCGCTGAAGTGCACCTGGAACTGCAAGCCGTTCCGCTTACAGGCTTCGATACCGGCCAGCGCCCCTTCCCACGCGCCGGACAGGCCGCGGAACCGGTTGTGCTTTTCGGCATCCAACGAGTCGATGCTGATGCCCACTCCCATGACCCCGATCTCGACCAATGTTTGCGCCATGCGATCATTGATCAACATCCCGTTGGTACCGAAGACGACCATAAAGCCGAGCTTCACGGCATGGCGGGCGATATCGAGAATATCCGGGCGCACCAACGGCTCGCCGCCGGTAATGACCAGCAAGCAGCCCTTATTGACCTCCGCGATTTGATCGATCAACCGTAGACATTCCTGCGTCGATAATTCATCCGAGCCGCCGCCCGCTTTCGTCGTGGCGTCCAGATAGCAGTGATCGCATTTGAGATTGCAGCGCTTCGTGAGATTCAGCGCGACCAGGTACGGTTTAAAGTCATCGACCGTCCGACCGTCCTGCGGCGCTTGCGGGCGATCGGACGGCGAGAAAAATTGCGTGAACTGACTTTGAAGCGCCCCGAGTTTGTCGCCAAACGAGGGCAGATTGATGATCGGAAGTGGTTTACCCATAAGCCTTAGCGATGCTGAATGTTGAATTCCGAATGATGAATGAAAAGAGCGGGAGAGGCAGAGTTACCTGCATGTTCCCATTCATTATGCAGCATTCATAATTCAGAATTGGCCAAGCTACTGTGTCGCTTTGCCGGTTAGGTTGGCGATCATATCTTTCAGATTGCCGGTTTTCATAGCCTCGGCCATGTAGCCTTTGGCCTGCTCGATGCCCTCTGTGGCGACCTCCAGCGTGATGACCGTCGCCCCGATCTTATCCGCATGCTTCTCGATAAGCGCACGGGTACAATCGCGCATGAACCCTTCCGGCGCCCGTTCCAATCTGGCCTGCGCATCGGAAGTCCAGGTATAGGGTGAAGCAGGCGTCGGAGGCGCAGACATCTCCTGCGTCCCATGCCCATTCGTTCCGTTGCCGTTCGCATCGTTGGGCGCCGACTCCGACCCCGGAGCTGTCCCGGTGCCCTTATTGGCAAAGATCGGCGTGTAGTCTTCGGAAGCCGCCTCTTGAATCATCGGCCCGGCATATTCCAAGGTAATCGTCGTCATGCCGAGTTTCCTGGCGCTTTTTTCGATTTTTGCCTTTGCGCGGCGGCGCTGGAATCCGGCCGGCACGGCGCGGATGGCTTCCTTCGCATCCTTCGTCCATTGCATCGGCACATCGTCGTACGCGACATCGGTCTCGACGCCGCCCTCCGCCTTGGCGGCCGCATCGAAGATGCTCTTATCGACTTGTTTGAACCGATTGCCTTCCGCGTTGCAGACGGGGCACTTGACCGGCGTATCGCCTTTTCCGATGTAGCCGCAGCCGTCGCACACGAAATAGTTCTGGCTCATCCTGTCGAGATAGGCCTGTGTCGCCTCCGTCACGACCGGTTTCTCTTCGACGACCTGGGTCATCATGCCGCTCAAGCTTGAGCCCATGAGATCCTGCGCGACCGAATCGTCGGCCTGCATCTTGTCCCGGTCGATGCCGGCCGCGTCGAGGCTTCCGCCCAAAGCCCGCATGGCATCCATGGCGCCTTTCGGAAGGATGTGCCCGACCGCCGCGTCCACAACCGTGTTGCTGATGATGGTGTGGCCTTTCTCGATGGCATACCGGTGAATGGCGGTCTTGGCCACGCCGCGCGCGAAGATCGGAATTTTTTCCATCCGCCGGAGGGCTTCCTCGGTCCAGGCAATGGTGTACTCGGCTTGGGTATCAATCGGAGGCACATACTTGCGGTTGGAAATCAGAACGTTACAAGGAGCGGACCGGAGCAGATTTTCCGTGTTGCTGCCGATGTCCATGTCCTCGTCGCTGTGGACGCCGATGCGTCCCACGATCAAGAGCCACGGCGTTTCTTTACGCACATACTGAATAATCTTTTCAAAGGCCTTACCGTCCAGCAGCGTGGTCTTGACGTCCGTCTCTTCAGCCTGCGCAATTTCCCGGGAAATGTCGAGATGCGACTGGTAAATCTTGGCCAAGCCGCTGTCGATGATTTCTTCGTGCAGTTTTTCCTGCTCCTTGAACCGAAAGACCTTCCCCGCCTCCTCGTTCAATACTCCCGAAATGCTATGGAACGCGGCATAGTGGAAATAAGGATCGAAGGCGGCGATTGCTTCAACCGGCCGATTGAATGCCTTGCCCAATGCCAGGCCCGTCATGAGCCCGCCGAAGGAATAGGGGCTGCCGTCGACCGCCACCACGATCTTGCCGTTGGTCATCGGTTGGGTCTGCTTGATGATAAGCATGTCGGAATTGCGGACCCGCCGGACCACTCGCTCGGTGTTGCTGCCGATCACGCTGTCCTTGACCGCTCCCACGCCGAGCGACCCCATGATGACCAGGTCGTAAGCATTGGAATTGATGTCCTCGACCAACACCTTCCAATTGCGGCCTTCGAGCGAACGCCGCTCGATCGGCAAATTGTTCTCCGTGCACATCTTATCGACGTAATCGAGGTACGAATCGGTGATGATCTGCAGGCCGCGGGTGATCAAGGAATCATGGATCTGTCGCTGGCGATCCAATTCCTTTTCATCGTGGTATTCTTCCGGCAGTCCCGCTTCCATCTGCTTGAAGCGTTTATCGTGCATCTTGGCGGCGTAGACATGGCTGCCGACAATCTTGGATCCATAGGTCTTCGCAAGGTGTATTCCCACGTCCACGGCCGTATTGGAGTGGTCGGAATTATCGACCGGGATGTAGATAGTCTTATACATCGAGGTGCCTCCTGGAGGAACGCTCCATACGAGATCGAGTCAAAGAAATTCAGAATTTCAATTGGTTAAATGAGACTCGTCCCTTGAAATGAAGGGGCATGATAGCATCGCGTTTCTTTCGAATGCAAGTAATCCTTGGGCTATCGGTGCGTACTGACGGCGGTCTTCTGCGCGCCGGAAGCGGCGGGATTCGACGAGCGGCGCGACCGAAGAATTTCTTCCAGGGTCAAGAGGGCCTCCCGGCCGGAATTATTCTGCACGCCCTTGATGAGATTTCCATCGGCATAGGAGCCGGTAGCCGGCGCGCCCGAGGCGGACGCTGAACCTTGCGAGAGCGATCCGGTCCACCGCCGCGGGTCCCGACTGCCTTGTTTGCGCTCCCAAGCTGCGAGACAGGCCTTGGCAATGATTTTGTTCAGGGGCGCCGGGTTATACAGCAATTTCCTGATGCTGGTCGGCGTCAGCATCAAGGGATTGTATCCGGCGGACAAGTAGCCCTCCTCCAATAACCGATGTTCGAGATCGGTATTCGGCTGGATGCCGAGGAAGAACATCAATGGAAACACCCGATCCTCCCCGAGGATCGAGGCCACCTTTTTATAAGACTCCACGCTTTGCAGCAAACTTTCTTCGGTTTCCTTGGGACTATTGAGGGAATAGTTCAGAATCACCTTCCCTTTGAATCCTGCTTCAGCCAGATAGCGGCAGCCGTCATAGAGTCGCTCTAGTTTGAAGCCCATATGAAGATTATTCAGCACTTCCTGGGACCCGGACGTGATCGCGACTTCCAGATCGCCGACTCCCGACCGCACCATCAATTTGGCGAGTTCGGGCGTGATCAGCGACGTGCGGATATAGCCGGACCATTCGATGTCCAGGTTCTCGTGGAGGACGCGCTCAAGGATTTCAATGCATTGCGGATACGCCTCTTTGCCCGTGATGAATTGCGCGTCTGTAAACCAGAACCGCCTGGCGCCCCATTGATGATAGTGCTGAGCGATGTCGCGGACGACCATCTCAGGCGGCCTATACCGCACCCGCTTTCCCTCTATATATGGATACAGGCAAAAGGCACAGTCGTAAGGGCAACCCCGCTTCGTCTGAACACCGATCGATTCATCGACATACTGCCCGTACTGCGGGAAGATCGAGGTCAGATACGGCAGATCTACGGTCAAGGCGTCGAGCAGGGCCGGCGCCCGCTGCTCCCCTTTGCGGACCTGCTTGCCTTCGCGCACGATATACCGCTCGCCTTCCAGCGATTGGCCTTCGATCACCTTAAGGATGGCGTCCTCCCCCTCACCAAGGATACCGATGGTGCCTTCCGGCAATTTTTCGATCAATTGATCGGCAAAGGCGGTGAAGGCCCCGCCCCCGATCATGATCTGCGCCTTGGGAAATTCTTTGTCGATCAACCAGGGATAGGAGAGAGTGGCTCTGATATGGCTGTAATACCGATAGAGCTGCGTCAGCCCCGAGAAGGATGCCGCCACCCGCTTGATCGGGTTGCTGGCGAAATAAAAGTTGAACGCATGTTCCAGTGAGGCGTCCCCTTCATGGGGCGAGAAGATTTGAATGTCCCGCCAGGAGAAGCAGACCAACTCAGGCTTGAACTCGAGCGCCGCATCCCGGACCGCTTGGGTACGTTGAGATTCCGGATACAGCGAGAGATCGATGATCCGCTGGCGGACTTCCGGCTTCCGCCGGTGGATAAAATCGGCCAGATAGGTCACGCCGATCGGGTAGACCTTCTTGCAGGGAAGGAAAATATAGAGAATGGAATTCACGAAATCCTACTTGATCGCCACGTGTATCGCCACGATCCCGCCGGTCAAGTTATGGTACTCCACCTCGCGGAATCCCGCCCGGCGAAGCAGCTCGCTGAACCGTTCTTGATCAGGAAAGCCTCGGATAGAGGCAGGAAGATATTCATACACACCGGTCCGATCATGCGCAACCTTGGTCCCGATCCAAGGCAGGAGGTGAAACGAATACCAATCATAGGATTTTCTCAACCATCCATAGACCGGCCTGGAAAACTCCAAGCACACGAAACGGCCTCCCGGGCGCAATACGCGCCTGATTTCCGTACAGGCCTGCACCAGGTCGCCGACGTTGCGCATGCAAAAACCGGTGGTCACGGCATGGAATGTATGGTCGGCGAATCCCAGGTGCTCGGCATTGGCGCGCAGGCAGGAGATACGCCGTCGAAGCTGTCTCTCGTCAATCTTCTTGAATCCTTCGACCAACATGGCATGATTCAAGTCGGATGCAATGACATGTCCGCCCTGTCCCATCCGAGGCTCGATCAATAAAGCCAGGTCCGCCGTCCCCGCGCCGATGTCGATCGCTCGGCCCGCTTCGACAGCCGGCACAAACGACGCTGCTTTCCTTTTCCAACCATGGTGAAGCCCGAAGCTCAACAGCGTATTATTGAGATCGTAGACGCCGGCGATGGCCGTAAACATTCGCTGCACGGCCTGCTCGCGCGCCGATCCCGACCATGTCGAAACAGCTTGGGGGGGAGGAACCTGAGGTTCTTCCTCGGTGCGGACTGGTCGTTCCTCTATCTGCATCATGGCTGCGTGGTAGCACCCACCTTCAAGCTTTGTCAAGCAATGGGGCGCCCTATAACGGGTGAGACTGTGCCTCCACATCTCGTGAAGCGACTTCGCCTGATTCGTCGCGCGTATTCAATGCGAGGCTGACAACGGCTATCGATTTCTCTCTTAGGCCGCTTCTTGTCCATCTGGACCTTTCCATCTTTCGAAGACATGTTGTTATAATCCACCGGCCATGTCCGACTCCATCGTCATCAAGGGCGCGCGCGAGCACAATCTGAAAAATCTCGACGTCGAGATTCCCCGCGACAAGCTGGTCGTCATCACCGGCTTGAGCGGCTCGGGGAAATCCTCGCTCGCCTTCGATACGATCTATGCCGAAGGCCAGCGCCGCTACGTCGAGTCGCTTTCCGCCTATGCCCGGCAGTTTCTGGAACAGATGGGAAAGCCGGACGTCGATTCCATTGAAGGCCTCTCGCCCGCCATCTCGATCGAGCAGAAAAGCACGAGTCACAATCCGCGATCCACGGTGGGGACCGTCACCGAGATTTACGACTATCTCCGCCTGCTGTTTGCGCGGGTGGGCCGGCCGTTCTGCCACCAGTGCGGAGAAGAAATTACCGCCCAGACGATCCAGCAGATGGTCGATGCCATCCGGGAATTGCCGGAGGGCACCAAATTTCAAATCGCCGCTCCGATCATCCGGGGCCGGAAGGGCGAATACCGCAAGGAACTTCTGGAGATGCGCCGCGCCGGCTATGTGCGGGCTCGGATCGATAACCAGATCGTCGATCTCGGCGACGACATTTCCTTGGACAAGCAGAAAAAACACACGATCGAAATTATTATCGATCGCCTGATCATGAAACCGGGCGATGCGCTGGCCCGCCGGCTGGCCGACTCGGTCGAAGCGGCTTCCAAGCTGACGGGTGGCCTCGTCGGGGTCCTGACCGAGGACGGTCACAGTCGCCTCTATAGCGACAAGCTCGCCTGCATCAAATGCGGCGTGAGCTATCCGGAGGTCACGCCCCGAATCTTTTCCTTCAACAGCCCGCATGGCGCCTGCCCCGCCTGTGACGGCATCGGCTATGCGGTCACGCCAGGCTGCCCGGAGGACGAAGACTTTACGTTATTGGAGCTCTGCGCCGCCTGCCATGGCGCACGGCTGAAGCCGGAAAGCCTCTCGATTAAGATCGCCGATAAATCCATCGCCGAGACGACCCGACTCTCTGTCCGGGCCGCTGCCGCATTTTTCCAAGGACTGAAATTTACCGACCGCGAGCTGGTCATCGCGCAGCGAATCCTGAAGGAAATCCGCGAGCGGTTGGGCTTTCTCGTCAATGTCGGTTTGGACTATCTCACCTTGGACCGGGCGGCGGCGACGCTTTCGGGCGGCGAAGGGCAACGCATCAGACTCGCCACCCAGATTGGTTCAGGACTTGTCGGCGTGCTCTATATCTTGGATGAGCCGTCAATCGGCTTGCACCAGCGGGATAATCGCCGATTACTGCAAACCCTTCTGCGGCTTCGAGATCTCGGCAATACGGTCGTCGTGGTGGAACATGACGCGGAAACGATGGAGGCGGCGGACCATATTCTCGATATGGGCCCTGGGGCCGGCACCCACGGGGGCAACATCATCGCGCAAGGGACGCCGTCGCAGATTATGGCCACCCCCGCCTCGCTCACGGGCCAGTATCTGCGAGGCGAGCAGATGGTCTCCCTGCCGCACCGGGAACGTAAGCCCAAAGGCTATGTGAGTGTGATCGGAGCGCGGAAGCATAACCTCAAAGGCATTACGGCCCGCATTCCGCTGGGATTGCTCACCTGCGTCACCGGGGTGTCCGGATCGGGAAAGAGCACGCTCGTGCTGGAGGTCTTATTCCACTCGCTGTCGCAGCTGCTCTACCATAAGAAACCAAGAATCGACGGGTGCAAAGAGTTGGCGGGCGTCGACGCCCTGGACAAGGTCATCGACATCGACCAGTCGCCGATCGGCAGGACTCCGCGATCCAACCCCGCCACCTACACGGGGCTCTTCAGTTTTATCCGGGATTTGTTCTCCAATTTGCCCGAATCGCGAGTGCGCGGTTACAAGCCGGGCCGCTATAGTTTCAACGTGAAGGGCGGTCGCTGTGAAGCCTGCGAGGGAGACGGCCTGATCAAGATCGAGATGCACTTCCTTCCTGACGTCTATGTGACCTGTGAAGTCTGCAAGGGGCAACGATACAATCGCGAGACGTTGGAAATTCAACACAAGGGACGCAGTATTGCGGATATCCTCAACATGACCGTGGATGATGCCCTGGAATTCTTTGAGCATATCCCCCATATCAAGGCCAAGTTGCAGACACTCCATGATGTAGGACTGCACTATGTGAAGCTCGGCCAATCGGCGACGACCCTGTCCGGCGGGGAAGCCCAGCGGGTGAAACTCTCGCGCGAATTGTCGAAGCGGGCGACCGGCCGCACCATGTACATTCTCGATGAACCGACCACCGGCCTGCACTTCGCCGACATCCAGCGGTTGATGGACGTGCTGAATCGGCTCGTCGAAGCGGGCAACACGGTCCTTGTGATCGAGCACAATCTCGATGTGATTCGTAATGCGGATTGGATCATTGACCTTGGCCCTGAAGGAGGGGAGCGGGGCGGAGAAATCGTCGTCGAAGGCCGGCCGCGGGACATCGCCAAATCGAAACGGTCCTATACGGGACAGGTGTTGAAAGAAGCAGGGGTGTGAGGCGGCGACAGCAGACCGGCGAAAGGGCCCCGTTGCCGTTCTTTTCCCGCTGTCTTTCGTGCCGCGTACTCCATACCGTTTCTTCCGGCTCCACAGCCCCGTTGAAAAACATAAAACGCTCGGGATTATGAATCCGGCGCTCTACACTACATTCCATGATTGTGTCGTGAGTCCCAATCCCTGCACAGGGCCAGACAGGGTTCTGATACGCCGACTCAAGACCCGACATCCCGTAGTCCGCATATCAAAACACCGCAGCCTATCAAAAGGAGCTCCATGCAAACCGTCGCTTTGCTCACCGTCTCGAACATCTTCATGACGTTCGCCTGGTATGGGCACCTCAGATATAAACAGTCGCCTTTATGGATTGCCATTCTCCTCAGTTGGCTGATCGCGTTCGCCGAATATTGCTTCCAGGTTCCGGCGAACCGCATCGGACACCATATGTTTACCGCGGCTCAATTGAAGACCATCCAAGAGGTCATCACGTTGGTCGTCTTCTGCGTGTTCTCCGTCCTCTATCTGAAGGAACCATTGAAGTGGAACTATGTCGCCGGCTTCGCCATGATGGCGGGCGCCGTGTTTGTCATTTTTAAAGATTGGTGAAGTAGCAGCAGTCGCGGAAAACTAACGGGGCCTCTCTCACCAAACCGATCAAAGCCCAGGCTTCGCCCCCGTACATGACCTCGGCCTGAGGAATCGTTCCCTCCAGCTTTTTCTCCCGCCACTCAATGCATTCTGTCCGAAACCGAGACAAGGTGTCCGCACACCATTAGGCCCTGCAATCTGTCCCTCGCGGGAACACGTAGAGAACTTGACGAGTTTTCCCTGCAAGGCCGCTGGGACGGCGCTTTTCAGGCCGGTCCGCCATTTGCTTGTACTCATATCGAAAATCCTCACGGCACAAGTCTCGGCTTCGCACAAATGAAAGAGCCGAGCATCAATCTTATTGTGAGATGTAAGGAGGAGCGATGACAACCACACTTCGTGACCGGCTGGCGGCCACGGCCGGAATCGTGGCCCTTGGACTGACTTTGTCGGCCTGTAATACGACCAAAGCGACCGTCGACACCACCGGACGGTTCTTTTCCAGCACCAGCCCGGAAGATCTTTTCTCGGCGGACGGCATCGTCAAGCAAGAGCAGAAGATCAATCTCTTCGCCGGCGTCGCGTATGAGAACTTGCGCCAAGAGGCGGCGGCCGGAGGCGGGCAGTACGTGACCTCTCTCGCGACTTTGTATGGAGTGCCGCAGACTAAGCAGGCACAATTCGCAGAATTATTGCGGAAGAATCATGCTGATCTGTTCGTCTCTGACCTTCATCACGACCGGACGGCTCATCTGAAGATGGTGGATGCGCTGAACCGCGTCCTTCTGGCTGATGTCTCGATGCTCACGCGATGATCAGGCGCTGTTCCTGATCCTGCCACGGCCTTACATAGGAGGGGACAATGGGTACGATGGGAAAGGGTTTTATTTTGTGGATTTTGGGTGTCCCTGTCAGCCTGCTCGTCCTGCTATGGCTGCTTGGAATTCTGAGGTAGCGGCGCCGGCGTAATGATCGACCGGCCTATATTTGCCTGATGCGTCCATGAAATGGAGGTACCAATGTCGTTGGAGAGGTTTTCTATGACTACATGGTTTCTTACGCCGGCGCTCATATTGGCCGCCTGGCTTCCGTGCGGTGCGGCCGACTTAGAGATGCAAGTGGTCGATAAGAATTGCTGGATCGAGATTTTTGAAGATGACGATTTCGACGCGGATGATCCTCATGTCAAGCTCTATGGCCCGAAAGAGTTCGCCACGCTCAAGAATGTCGCGGGAAAAGATTGGAGCAACGACATCGAGAGCGTCATCGTCGGATCCAATGCGACCGTACGGGCATACGAAGACAAGGACTACAAGGGGACGGAAATCGCGTTTGCTCCGGGCCAGCGGGTACAGAATCTCGGCAAACTCGACATGGCCAACGATATCGAGTCGATGAAAATTTCCTGCGGTAAATGAGCTTGGCTCTACGCCTCCTTCGGCGTTGACCACTTGCCTGGACGTTCGCCGTTCGGATGGATCAACTTCCAAGACGCGGCCCGCGCGACACCATGCACTCGGGTCGTGCTGGTCGCCTCAGGACACGATCGACCTCGTTCCATGGTAAGCGGCCACCTACTCATCAACGTGGAGACTCACCACCGACCATCATATCAAGGAGGAGCAATGAGTACATTCCGTCAATTACTGACTGCGGTGGGGATCATGGCAGCGGGTCTCAGTCTGTCCGCCTGTAACACGACCAAAGCGACCGTCGACACCACCGTCAACTTCCTTTCGAGTACCACTCCCTCGGAACTGTTCTCGCAGGACGGCATGGTGAAGCAGGAGCAGAAAATCAATCTCTTTGCGGGTGTCGCATATGAGAACCTCCGACAAGAGTCCGCAGCCGGCGGCGGTCAATACGTCAGCTCATTGGCTACATTGTACCGAATTCCGGCGGACAGGCAGCAGGACTTCGCCCGCTTGCTCCAGATGAAGCACGCCGATTTGTTCGCATCCGATTTGAGCGTGGATCGAACCGCTCATCTCAAAATGGTCGACACGTTGAATCACGAACTGCAGGTCTCGTCGATATTGAATCATTGAGGCGTCCCACGGTACGCGGCGTTCATACGTTCGGCATTCCTCTCCCGGCGGCCTGATCGCCTCGTCCGGCGTCAGGCCGCCGCTCTCCTGGGTCATCTCCCCATAAACTCCCCGACCGGGGCAAGCGTCTCAATGTGCTCGCACAGAATCTTGAAGGCGACCATGAGGGGAACGGCCAACAGGGCGCCGGGCATGCCCCAGATCCATCCCCAAACCATAAGCCCGATCAGCAGCACGACCGGATTGAGTTCGAGCCGATGCCCGAGAATCAGCGGATACGCGAAGGAGCCCTCGATGACCGCGAACAGGGAGTAGGTTCCCGCAACCGCAAGAATCCACCCCGCGCTCTCGAACGTCATGGCCGCGACCAATGAGACCACCGCGACGCCGATCATATGTCCCAAATACGGAATGAACGTGAGGAATGCGGCCATGGTTCCCCATAAAACCGGATTCGGCATCCCCAGAAAGAACATGGCGATCCCCACCGCAGCACCCAGGCCGAAATTGATGCAGGTCACCGTGAACAGATAGGTCGCCAATTGTCCCTCAATCTCGCGAATGATCTCCACCGCCCGCTTCTTATCCTGCAATCGGTGCAGCACTTTCATCACCTTTTGCAGGAACAGATCGCCGGACGATAAAAAGAAATAGAGCAGCACCGTCATCGCCGCAAGGCCCGCGAGAAATTCGCCGGTGACGCTGAATATCTTTGCCGGCCAGGCATCACCTTTCAGCTTCACCTGTTGCACTTTCTTTGATCCATCCGGATCGGCCGCATTCGCAATGAAGTCGGACGCCCTATTCATCTCCTGCATGGGTCTCTTGAGCACCCGAAGTTTCTGTTCAGCCGCGCTGAACGTATCGGGCGCCCTGGCGATCCATTCGGCGGCCGGTTCCGAGAGCCGCAAGAGTCCATATGCGGCGACAAGCACGACCATCGACAGCACCAACGCGGCTCCGATCGGCTCGGGAATCTTCATTCTTTTCATGCGGCGAATCAGCGGCGCCAACAACACGGACAACATGACGGCGATGGTAATGGGAACAAACACGACCCGTCCAAGGTGCAACGTATATAAGACGGCGAGAATAAAGAGGCCGGTCAACGCGACCGAATGCGGATGCGGCAAGCCGTCTATCAGCCTGGCAAGCGGAGCCATGCGTTCCCTGTCACCGGCACGGTGGGGCAGCGGATCAATTGAGGCCATCTCTGTCTCCCGCAGCCATCATTGACAATGCATGTCCGGCATCCCGCAAGATTTCACGCTTGCAAGCAGCCGGCAAGAGGCTCGCTTCTTCTCGATGACCCGAGGGTAATATTGGTCGCCGGCATGAAACCCCACCAAGCTGGCCGTCAAAGCTGTCATGATCGGTTCGAGCCTCCGTAGGATTAGTGTAGAAATCCTCAGAGGCCTACTGCACTAGGTTGCCCCCTAGTCCGACGAAAGAGCGCCCCGAGCGAACCGGTAGAGAGCCTTGCGGCCCATGTCGGCGCGCAATACAATGCCCACCGGTGATTTCCGTCTGCGTCTACCTTTCCAGGAGGAGCCATGCCGCAAAAGAAACGTGATGCGCCGCCCGAACAGGCCGGCGGGTCCGGACGGAGGAACGAAGACTTTGAAAAGCTCGGCGTCTTTTATCTGGGCCGTCGATACGATCAGGCTGCCAAGCAGCGGCAGCGGGACCTCTTGCTCTATGATTCCAAGGACCTCGTCACCCACGCCGTCTGCGTGGGCATGACGGGAAGCGGAAAAACCGGTCTCTGTATCGGCTTGCTCGAAGAAGCCGCGATCGACGGCATTCCCGCCCTGATCATTGATCCGAAGGGAGACCTGGCGAACTTGATGTTGACCTTTCCACAACTGCGCGGCGAAGACTTTCTTCCATGGGTGAACGAAGACGATGCACGCAAAAAGGGGCTGTCACCGGAGACCTATGCCGACCAGCAGGCGGCCCTGTGGAAGAGCGGACTCGCCGACTGGGGACAAGACGGAGCCCGCATTCAGAAACTCCGTGAAGCGGCCGACTGCGCAGTGTATACGCCGGGCAGCAATGCGGGCATTCCGCTGTCCATTCTCAAATCCTTTTCCGCTCCATCAGGCTCGATTCTCGACGATACGGAGCTGATGCGCGAGCGGGTCGGCACGACAGTGACCAGCCTGCTGGCGCTCATCGGCATCGAAGCCGATCCCGTCAAGAGCCGCGAGCACATTCTCTTGTCCACTATCTTCACGCACCTGTGGAAGGGCAGGGAAGATCTCGACTTGGCCTCACTGATCCAGGCGATTCAGGCCCCTCCTGTGACCAAAATCGGCGTAATGGATCTTGAATCGTTTTTTCCGTCCAAGGAACGATTCGCGCTTGCGATGAAATTGAACAATCTGCTTGCCGCGCCGGGGTTCGGCGCATGGCTGGAGGGAGAGGCGCTGGATGTAGGAACGCTGCTGCATTCCCGGACGGGCAAACCGCGGTTGGCCATCATGTCGATCGCCCATCTGAACGACGCCGAGCGGATGTTTTTCGTGACGTTGCTGCTCACCCAAGTCGTCGGTTGGATGAGGACCCAGTCGGGGACGACAAGTTTGCGCGCCATTCTTTACATGGATGAAATATTCGGCTACTTCCCGCCTGTCGCGAACCCTCCTTCGAAGGCGCCCCTCCTCACGTTATTGAAACAGGCCAGAGCGTTCGGCCTGGGTATCGTCGTCGCGACTCAGAATCCGGTTGATCTCGATTATAAGGGGTTGGCCAACGCCGGCACCTGGTTCATCGGTCGCCTTCAAACCGAACGGGATAAGGCGCGCGTCCTTGAAGGCCTGGAAGGTGCGGCGGCGAGCGGCGGGCGCCGGTTTGATCGAGGCAACATGGAGCAACTCCTGGCCGGCCTGGGAAGTCGCATATTTTTGATGAACAATGTCCATGAGGATGCGCCGGACGTCTTTGAAACCAGGTGGACCCTTTCCTATCTCCGCGGCCCGCTGACGCGGGCACAGATCAAAACGTTGATGGAGCCTGTGAAACGCGGAACCGAATCGCCAAGCATTGGGGGTACGGGACCGGGCGAAGAAGACAAAGTCCGGACAGTCGCCTCCCGCCTTCCGACTCACCGTTCACGCCCGATCCTGCCGCCCGATGTCCCGCAGCACTTCATTCCGATTCGCGGCGCGCAACCGCCCGGTACGGAACTGCTCTACCAGCCGATGGTCTTGGGCTACGCCCATGTCAGAATGATCGACACGAAAGCGGGCGTCGATCATACCGAGCCCGTGACAGTGCTGGCGCCGATTACCGATGGACCGGTCCCCGTTGATTGGGACCATGCGTCTGAGACCGCGCTCGAAATCGGCGACTTGAATGACGATCCGGAAACGACCGCCGCATTCGCGGCCCTGCCCCCCATCGCCGGAAAGGAAAAGAGCTACGCCACGTGGAACAAAGACTTTTCAGGATGGCTGTTTCGAAGCCGCCGGCTGCGGCTGATGCGGAGCCCCAGCACGAAACTCGTGTCTAATCCCGGTGAATCGGAGCGAGATTTCCGCGTGCGGCTGCAACAGGCAGGACGGGAGCAGCGTGATCAGGATGCGGAGCGCCTGCGGCTGAAATATGCGCCGAAAATTGCGGCTCTCCAAGAACGAATCAGACGGGCTCAACAGGCGGTCGAACGGCAGACGGCGGAATCGCGGAACAGTCAGATGCAGACAGCCATTTCTGTCGGCGCCACCATCCTGGGCGCCTTTCTCGGCAGGAAGACCGTGAGCGCCGCCAATATCGGCAGAGCCACCACGGCCATCCGCGGGGCGGGCCGGATCATGAAGGAAGCGAAAGATGTGAACCAAGCGCAGGACAACGTCACGGCATTACAGCAACAACTCACCGAGCTGGAGGCGCAATTTCAACAAGAACTTCAGACTGCGGCTGCCGCCAGTGATCCGCTCACGGAACGTTTCGATGAGATCACCCTCAAACCCACGAAATCCAATATCGCGGTCAAATTCCTGGCTTTGGCCTGGGGACCGTCTTGGCAGGAAACCGGCGGGCGTTCTCTACCGGCGTGGGAGTAGAAATGGTTTCCCCGCCGCTCATCGCAGCGTGCGCTTCATCCTGAGCCGGTTCGGAGCGGATCCGTCGCGCCTGACGCCGATCTGCTCATAGAATTTCAGCCACACCGCCTTTTGATCGGAGTAACACCAGCAGCGGCGCCATCAATAGCGGCAACAAGACCATCGGCATGAATGCCGGACAGCCGAGCCGCTTGGAGCATCAGGCGGTGTGGCTCGACATTGGCTGGAACGCGCGACTCCAAGAACCCAGAACCCGGACTTCAGGACTTACCCCCGTGTCAGTGCTTCTTGTCCTTCTGCATGAGCTTGTCCGTATAGGCCAAGAGAATCGCCGAACCCAGAAACGTGAGGTGAATGTAGATTTGCCACCGAATGTGTTCCACCGGCACATTCGCGACGTTGACGAACGCTTTCAGGAGGTGAATGCTTGAGATTCCGATCAGAGAACCGGCGAGCTTGATCTTAATGGTGCCCGGATCGACATGAGTCAGCCAATCCGGACGGTCCGGGTGGGTTTCCAGATCGAGTTTGCTGACGAACGTCGCATATCCGCCGATGACGACCATCGTCAAGAGATTGGCCACCATCGTGATATCGACCAATGACAGGATGCCGAGCATGAACACCGTCTCGGTCAATTCGCGAAGGCCGTGAATCATTTCCCACAGTTCGACCAGAAACTTGTACGCATAGAGCAGCTCCGCGACGATCAAGCCTCCGTACAGAGGCGCTTGAATCCAGCGGCTTGCAAAAACGATTGTCTCGAATACGTACTCGATTCGCTGGGCCGTGCGGGATAGCGGGGTGATGGACGGGGATTCGGAATGCGATGACTGGCTCACGCTCGCGAATGATCCTCCTTACGGCGGCGTATCCTAGAGTGTGGCGGCGCATCTGTCAATCAACGAATGCAGATTCCGGCACAGCAGGAAGTCCTGAGGTCCACATAATGCCCCCACTTTGTGTTCTTCACCTCACATTCATCATTCTTTCTCTTCATTCACTTATCTTTAGCCGCGGGACCCTCATGAGAAGTGCTTCGAGTAGAAGGCGGCCGCCTGTGAACGTCTGGTGATATGCAGTTTGTTGTACACATTGGCCAGATAGTTCTTCACCGTCTTATCACTCAAGCCAAGTTCGGCGGCGATTTCCTTGTTGGTCTTGCCCTGAGCGACCAGAGGCAACAGACGCTGTTCCTGAGGCGACAGCGGCGGCCTGTTCCGTTCCGCCGGCTGTGCTGCGATCCGGCGCAAATAGGCGAACGTATGGTGCGTCACCCGCGGATCCAGATATGCATTGCCCCGCGCGACGGTCCGAAGGGCCTGCAAGAGAGTTTCGGTCCCGGTGTCTCGGAGCACATACCCATGCGCGCCGGATCCCACGGCGGCCAGCAGCGTTTGATCTTCGAGGCTGTTCGATAAGAATAGGATGCGCATTCTGTCATGAAGGCCGAGGAGGTCCTGCGCCGCCTCGATGCCGCTCCCGTCTTCCAGCCGGATGTCCAAGATGACGATGTCTGGCTTGAGTCGGCCCACATTCGCCATGGCCTGCTGTTTCGACGTGGCCTCGCCGACTACCGTGAATTCCGGGTCAGACTCGAGCAAGGCGCGCAAACCGACGCGAACAATTTCATGAGGATCAACGATGTAGACCTGTACGGGTTTCGAAGATTGTTTTGTCATCGTATTGTTCCATTCTGACAGAGGCATAGACTCCAGTTCTTTGATCATCCGGACATCGGATCGCGGCCCTCCCTGCAACGCCGCCATCCGGCCATATGGTGTTCCGGGAGGGAAACCCTTCGGGGACAGAATCCGTTTTCTGATCTTTGGTATCGGCTTATCCATGAGTACCTCCCTATCGTTCATGACCATCCGGCGGGATAAAGCGCCGGTGTCGCGTTATCAGCGGGACGGCGCCGGACGGCGCCGTCCCTGTTTCCTTTCCTAAGACACTCCCGCAAACTGGTGGCTGTGGAGCGCCGCCCAGTCATTGTCCATGAGCGCCCCGTACGCCACTGCCGCGTCGACCCGCGAAAGCGCCAGAACGACGTTCTTGCCGCCAAAGCCGAAACTATTGATCAGAGCCCGGCGCATGTTGGTTGAACGGCCCTCACCGGCCACGTAATCCAAATCGCACTCGGAATCCGGCTCGACAAGGTTCACCGTAGGAGGAATGAACTGCTGCTCGAGGGCCAGCGCGGTGCCGACGACCTGAAATGCCCCGCTGGCGGCAAAGGCATGACCGAGCGCTCCCTTGAATGAACTGACGGGAATACGATACGCGCATTCGCCCATGGCCTTTTTGATGGCGCCCGTTTCAATTGCGTCCAGGTCTCGTGTCCCCAACCCGCAAGCGTTGATATAGTCCACTTCCTCGGGAAACCATCTCGCGGTATTGAGCGCAAGCTCAATGGCCCGTCGTTGTTCGCCCCCTGTTTCCTGAGGCTTGGCCATCGAATAGGCGTCGCACGTAAAGCGCCAGCCTTCCAGTTCTGCATACATGCGGGCGCCGCGTTCTCGTGCATGTTCGAACGATTCCAGTACAATGCAACCCGCTCCTTCGCCGAGCACGATCCCGCAACGGGTGCGGTCGAACGGTCTCGGCAAATTGCGGATCGCTCCTTCCTGGTCCGGAGCCAGCACACGACCCGCGTCCATCGCGGAAAAGATCGTCGGATGCAGCGGTGCTTCCGCTCCACCGGCGATGACGACGTCCGTAAGCCCGGACTTGATCAGCTCGGATGCGCGCCCGATCGCATTGGCGGTCGACGAACACCCGACTGAATACGTCTCGCACCGACCATGAAGGCCGAGCGCGATGGCGACTTCGGAAGACACGGCATTCGGGAAAGTCGCGGTCATCGTGAAAGGATTGGTGTGCTGATACCGCTTGCGGATCATGGAATCATGCGCCTCGAACGCTTCCTTCAATCCCCCCACCGATGTACCGAAGCTCACGGCCGCTTCCGCTCGGTCCTGATCGGAGAGATCCAAATGCGCGTCGCGAACCGCCATCAGGGCGGAGGCGACGGCGAACTGGGACACCCGCCCCATCCGCCGAGCCTGTTTGACCGGAATAAAGTCGGTCGGATCAAAGTCGGTCACTTCTGCGGCCAGCGAAGCCGAAAAAGGTGACGTATCGAACAAGGAGAGCGGCCGGACTCCGGTCGCCCCGTCGCTCAACAGTTGCCAGAACGTTTTGAGGTCGTTCCCCAGCGGGGACACGATGCCGAGGCCGGTGATGACGACGCGGCGCGCTTCATTCTTATTCATCGGATGCCCTCCTTGTGTGCTGAGTCCTCTGTGTCGTACATCCAGCGCTCTTCGGCATGCCAAGCCGCTCCGTGGTTGCGATGCGCCTCCGGCAACGAGTCTTTGGGATAAAAGGTGTCATAGAACTCTGCGTCCACGTGATGCGCCTGGAAAGCGATCACGGTCTTGAATGCATCCTCGTGGGCGGGGAAACGGCCGTAAGTGGTGTATACGTAGTCGCAAAAGGCAATGACGGCCTCGACGGCCCGATCGTCATGCGGAGCAATGAGGCCGTCTGCCGCCCCCGTCCACGGCCGCGCGCCCGACGCGCCATAGCTGCCGCCGGGACCGAATTTCGACGCAAGGAGATCGAGCACGGACTCCGTCATGCTGGAGACGAACGGCGGCAGCGCTCCCCGCCAGGCTTCGGAATGCCCGACCGGATTCGATCGCACGCCCGCCACCGGCGACGGGGCAAAGTGGAAGCCGAGGCCGCGGCACATCGCCGGCTCCCACCCGAGGAGATGACGTCCGCTCCCGACGCTGTGAATACCGCCGCCCAGACCCATGGCCTGGATCATCAAGTACATATTTTGGCAGATGGCGCCTTGCTCCTGGAGAGCGGTGCCGGCGATCGCGGCGTCCAGTTCCCGAAGCGTCATAGTCCGCCGCTTCGCCGCATCGTCGTGCAAATGTCCTCCTCTGGACACACGGAATCGATCCAGCCCGCAACTGCGGCCGCCCTGATCGGTATCGACGATGAAATAGCCGTACTCCTCGCTGAGCAGCGACAATAAAAGATTCAGATACACGGTCGATACATTCGTTACCGGAACCAAATACAGCGTGCCGGGGCGATTGGCATACCATTGATTAAACGAGAGCATGAAGGGCAGCATCCGTGGAATATCAAGGCGGCTGTCCTGCAGACGAGTCAACCGCGGCGCCACGCCGGTTCCCGGCGCCGGCGCCATGTCGACGAAATAGAGGCCCTCGTCATCCGACATAAAAAGCTTGGTCGCATTGGCCGCACAGGCGCTGGGGCTGGTCCGTCCTTGGAATCCCATGATCGCCATCCCCTGTCCGTCTTCCGCACCGGCGCGCCGGGCATATTGCATGTCACCGAGGTGGACACCCGATTCCCCAACCCCCGCGAATAAGATGTGATGGACCTCTTCCGCCGATAAAGGCATGGCCGGGACCTTGCTCCGATAAGCAAGCGGACCGGCCGGCAATTCCATGCCGCATCCGAAACGTCGCGTTTTTCGATGTTGGAGCAGACCAAGGAGAGTGTGTACTGCTGTTGAGTGTGTTGCATGGCAGTCCGTAGTCGGCATCTCATTCTCCTTCCGTGAATACGGCTCTTATGGCCGTCATGTGTGAACTATACGAAAATACCGGCAGCGAGAGACCTACCCGCTAGGGTAGGTGATGGAGGAGATCGGCCGGCCGGCCTGAAACGGCAAGCGGCCGGCCAAACGTCAGAGGTCGGGTAATGAATGCGAACGGTCGGCATGCCCGTCAGGCGGAGATCCACCGCCCGGGAGGCCTTCCGAGACCAAGAAGTTGGAAATGGGGAAATCGCCTAGTGTGGAAGCGACGAGCTTTGGTCGGACGAAGCCTTGTGGTGGCGGACATGAGGCTCGGAAATCAAACCGGCTGAGTACCACTGCCAGCGCGCAATGGCGTCCCAACGGTTTTCAACCCCGCCCAACTTGTCGTAGATGTTCTTCAGATGGAATTTAACCGTGTTCAAACTGACATGGAGGATCATGGAGATTTCCCAGTTGGTCTTGCCTTCGGCCACCCACTTGATGATCTCTTCCTCGCGGGGGGTCAGCATAAGCGCGGCGTCGCCGGGAGATTGGGTCGGAACAGGAGTCGTGGCTCTGAGATATGCCAGATGGAAATGCGGGCCGACGATATAGAGCAGCGTCCGAAGTCGTTCCTGCGCCTTTTTTTCAAAATTGCTGAATGCGAAATAGGTGCAGATGCCGAGCGCGCCGCGCACACCGGCAGACAAGCATGTCTTGATCCCAAAATCGAGCTTCAGACCCAAGACGGACCGAGGAACTTCCGGCGAACTGACATCATCGCTGGAGGTCATGCTCGCGTGCGTCGATTGAAGAGTCTGAATTGATGGATCCGTGAGAAAACCCTGAGTCTGATACAGATGCGCGAATTCTCGCCCATATGAGGAGTAGCCGAGAGACAATTCACATTTCCGAATATTGAAGGCGCCGCACGCGGCATATTGATGGGGCACCCATTTACCGAGAAGTGACGTTAAATTTGACAGCTTGCCGGCGCTGTCCACAAAACGGGCAAGATGCATGATCTCGCCCAAACGCTCGAATTCTTTTTTTGAGGGGTAGGTAAGACGCTGAAGATCTGAGGGC
This sequence comes from Nitrospira sp., assembly GCA_040981125.1. Lineage (GTDB taxonomy): Bacteria > Nitrospirota > Nitrospiria > Nitrospirales > Nitrospiraceae > DASSBQ01. The sequence goes on along the minus strand of JANRMQ010000004.1, from coordinate 130,603 downwards.
ATGCCCTTACCTCTTGTTGTGCCGATGCTCTTAAGTACTGAACGCACGATAGCGATAGAGTTTGGTACCGGCCGATTAAGACTTACCCGACTTCCATGACGGCGCATCCTTCCGATGCCGTACAATCTGTTACGTAGCGTGCGCATTGTACCTCGGTGCAGAACCGCATAGCTAGATCCATTCGGCTCTACCCAGGCACTATTGTGCCTGAAGCGTCGAGAGCAGGTCTAGGGTCGTTTTTTATGAATGAGCGGCTATGCGGACAGGGTAATGATGGGTCCCTATCTCTGGACACGGATGACCGGCCCTATGGCCAGCCATTTCAACGGCCCTAACACCGCCATATGCGGGAGGTGAGCGGTATACCAAAACACAATATCTTGTTCCTGTACACCTTCGTGATCGTCGTCATATGCCAGTTCCCCTCTGGCTCCAAAAGGCCAGGGCTCATCTTCAGTCCGCTTACTTCGTCGTATGGCGACGTCGATATCTGAAAATTCATCACGAACCCCATCATCTTTGAGCGGGGCATAGCCGGCTCCCGGAATGATCCATACGCCATGGCCCGTCGGCTGGTCGCGCACAAACCACACGCGGTTGGTCGCGGGCAGCCTGACATCGTTTTGCTCGTTCGTATATTTATGCCAACCAGGCCCCCATCCGGTATCTTCTATTCCTCCATCATCGTGGCGGAACACCTGATCCAGTCCGTTTCCGTCGATATCAAAATCGAACCGCCAATAGGGATGGTGCACGTGGTCGGTATTACAGGACAGGCCTCGGCTATGCACCACCGGGTGAATCTCGCCATTGTCGTTCAGGTACCAGGCTTGATAGATGTGGTATTCACCGATCCGGGCATAGATACCGAGCTCCAACCATTGAATTCCGTTGTGACTGTAAGACTGGATGCAGACTTTGTTGCCGCCGCAATCCGCTATAGGCGTACTGTTTGTCCAACTGAGCCGATCTTGAAACGGCCCGCAGCGGCCTGTCGCGGCCCGCGATCCGCCGAGAGAAAACGGATTCCACCAATGCCGCTCTTTGATATATTTCACCCGAATAACCGGCATGCTGGCTTTTGCCAGGACCTTTTCCTTTTGGTAGAAAACATTCCGGAGAGCAAGGCCGGTATTGTCCTTCAACTCCCAGTCGAAGGCCCAACCACCGAATTCAATCTTGCCGAACATGTCCTCTGCGACGGCGTGCGAATTCAGGCCGCCTGCCGCGATGCACCAGAGCATGACAATCAGACGGAGACAGACAGACAGCTTCATGGATGCGGCTCCTCTTTGTCCGCCTTCAAGACTTTTCGCTCGCTCAGATCGACCACGGCCCAATACTCGGGATTCCCGCTGACTCCTTGAGAGAAGGTCACCCAGAAGACTCGATGTCCGTAGCCCGGATCGTTGAAGATGATGCCGTCGCCCGGCTGCATGAGGATCGCATGGCCCTCAAGTCCTTGGATGGAGGCGGCGATCCGATCATCTTTGCGTGCCAGCTCGACGGCTTGATCGAGCTCCTCCTCACTCTCGGGCGGAAGATAGTCCTTTCGCTGCCGCACCGACACGATCCGTTCCCCGCGAAGAGCGACCTCGACCGCCGCATCGTGCGAGTAACTATAAAACGTGCCTTCCATCAGGGGAGGTGCAGGAGAGCAGCATCCAAGATCAAACTTGTGCGGCGGATCCGCGGGATGCACGCTGATCAAGGCATAGCGCTCACCGAGCAGATTACGAACCGCGGTATTCGCCGCCGCCCGTGCCTGGAACTCCACCGCGGACGGCAGAGCCGCATCCGGGCTGTGTACAACGGCAGAATCAGGAAGCGCGGTGGCGTTCTTGACTCTCACGCGTGAACCGTCCGGGGGATCGTCGAATTCAAGACGAGCCGGTATCGGCGCTGAGGCTGGAAGCGGTCGTTTATCGACTTCCGTTTCCGGGCTCCGTATGTCTTCAGGCGGGCGAGGTCCGCCCGTGAAGAACGAACAACCGGCTGCCAGGACTATCACCGGCATGATCAGGCTGTGTCGGACTAACAGGGCCATACTCATGCTTCCGTTTCCTTCCCTCTCCAGCCCTGGCCGAGAGGACGAGGAGACCCTCAGGCCATCAACTTGACCGCCACCTTGGCCGCAAACTTGGCTAAACCGACGGCGCCGTCGAGTATGAACGCGACCTTTTGCCTTTCATCGGTGTCAAGGTCCGCTCGCTTCACAAGCGTGGCATACTCGTCGATCTCCAACGGCTCGAAAGAAATGACTTGTGAGACGGTATTCGTAAACGTATCAGCCAGCTTTTTATACAACTTCGATCGGTGCAACAGTTGAAGAGCCGTCAATTCCGGGTCGGCCTGGAAATCGCGGATCGACTCGCTGATTTTGTTGATGGCGGCCAGCAAGGACTGCTGCTGGGCTCGGACGTCGATTGATTTTGCGACGACAAACTTCACGTTCGGGCCCAAGGTGTTCAGCAGTTCGTCGGCGTCTTGCTTGGCCACATCAAGCTTGCTGAAAAATCTGCCGGCTTCGCTGCCGAGATCTTCACCGATCTCGACCGCCTCCCTGATCTGGGACACCAGCTGATCATTCTGCTTGAGAAAGTTGGTGACTCCTTCGGTGCTTAGCGGGATACTCATAGATGGGCCTCCCCGTGCCGCCTCATATGCGCCGCCGCCTCACTTCACGCGCTCCAGCAATTCCATCAGATCCACGGTCAGGGAGCGGGTTCGCTCAAGAGTTCTGGTCTTGAGGAATTGGTAGGTCATCGCTTCCTGGAGCGCGTCATTGAGCGTGCTCGACTGTTGGAGAACCTGGGCGAGTCGATCCGAACCTCCCGGTACCTGTTCGGCGATTGCGCCCACCAGCTTGGGATCGAGAGAAGCCAACGCCGACTTGTCGGCATAGCGCTCAATGAGGGTGTGAATCCTCCCCAGATCGGCCCATGAGTCTTCCACTTGGTTGGCTGCCTCCAGCAACGCGCAAAAATCGTCGTCGAATTGTTTGATCACGGCTTGCTCCAAGCCCTCATATTCCGCCAGGTACGTCTTGGCGATAAGGTAGGAAATGGCCCAGGCCTCGACGTCCGTCTTGCTCAACACCGGCTGCGGGGTGGAGGTAAGCAGTGAATGTTTCGCCTCGGCGGCCTGCGTCAGCTTGATACTGTGATTCAAATCCTCGATGGAAGATTTCAGATGGTCTACGCGCTTCTGGGCTTCTTCGTGGAATTGACGGCTGTTTGATTGGGCCGTGTCGATTTTAGCCCCTTCTTTTTTTATGAGATCGCGAATCGTACTGCTGGGAATCGAATGGCACCCGTATGATCCGGCCAGGATGACCGCGATGATGATCAGGACGCGTCCGATAGGCATGCGATTTCCTCCAAGCAGGGCGCTTCGCTACCGCAGCTGCTTCGCCGTGTCGACAAGCTGCTTCAGATCTTCCGATTTTACCGTCACGTCGATGTCCAGGTACTGTTCCACGATCGCATTGATTCGTCGCAGCCCCGCGAGATTGGTTTGGTACTCATCAAACGGCTGGTAGTTGGTCGCCTTGTTGGCTTCTTTAAATTCCGCGTCGATCTTCTTCTGAATGACGTCGATCAGCTCCGGAATCGCCTGAAGCAACCGTTTCATATCCCCGTGGCCGGCCGCGAACGCCACGGTGCCGTCGCCGCTCTTTCGTTCCGGAAGTCCGTTGAGGCGAAGCTTGTTGATCAGCCTGATGAGCGGATCAGACTTGGCCGAATCAAAGATTTCCTTCGAGGTCGGCTCATTGCCCGCCGTTTCCTTCGCGATCAACTCTCTCAAATAAATCGACAGGAACGCTTCGTCGTTCGCTTCCGACGGAGGCAGCGGATTCGTGGTGGTCCATTTCAGGGCCGCGTTCAAGAGAGCCAGTTTCTTCGCATAGCGGTACCAATACCAATAGCGCGTGTCGATGTTGACCAGCAGCCCGCGGTGGATTTCCATGAGTCGCGCATTGTTCGCATAGGCCTGATCCTTCGCGATCAGAGCCTGCTTGATTTCCGGAGGAGTGGCGCAGCCGGTCGCCGTCACGAGCAGCAGCAGGAGTGTACCGACGACCCTCATACGAAACCTCCTCTGATATGTTGGCGGCGATACGCTGCTGTCGCAGCAATCCCCGTGCCTGGGGAAACCTCGTAGGGACGGGACGGAATCTAGCGGCGCATCCCCATGAAAGCAAGAGAAAAAGATCGGATCGTCTCACAATGAGACAGTCGCCTGGCTGGTCTTCAGATGGATACAAACAGATACAGTCTGTATCCGTATAGGTACACAGAGGAAGGAATCTACGTTACAAATTATTCCGCCATGGCTTTGCGGACTTCCTGCGCGGTTCTCGCATCCAGGCCTGCTTGCTTCAATTCGGCCTCTGTCGCCTGCGAAATTTTATCAAGCGAGCCGAAGTGCCGGAGCAGTCGATTGCGCCGGAGTTCACCGACTCCGATGATGTGATCGAGCCGGGAGGAAATGAGGGCCTTGCCGCGCAATTTGCGATGGTACGTCACGGCGAACCGATGCGCTTCATCCCGAATCCGTTGCAGCAAGTGAGTGACGGGCGACGCGGGCCGAAGAACGATCGGATTCTTCCTGCCGGGCAAAAAAATACGCTCTTCCTTGTCGCCGCGAGCCTTCGCCAGTCCGATGATCGGGATGTGAGAGCCGCCTACTTTCCGCAAGCCTTCCAGCGCCGCAGCCAATTGTCCCAAGCCACCGTCGATGACGATCAGATCCGGCGCAGGAAGATCCTGCGTGTGCCCGTATCGCCGTTCCACAACCTCCTGCATGCTGGCAAAGTCGTTGGCGCCGACGACCGTTTGAATGCGAAAGCGGCGGTAGTCGGATTTCTTGGCCTGCCCGTCCTCCCAGACCACCAGCGAGGCGACCGATTCCTTCCCCATGATGTTCGAAATATCCATGGCCTCTATCCGGCGAGGCGGGTGATCCAGCCGCAGGAGCCGCTTGAGTTCGGCGGTCGCCTGCCGATCCAATTCCTCGTTGCGCAGGTGATCGGCGATGGCCGCCGCGGCGTTCTCTTCCGCGAGCCGGACCAATTGATGCTTCTGCCCGCGCTCCGGAGCGATGACACGGACGGTCTCTCCTCGCTTCTCGGTCAGCCATTGCTCAATGAGCGGGGCATCGGCCGGCTCCGCCGGCACCAGCAACTCCTTCGGGGGTTGGCCTTCTTTGTTATAAAATTGTTCGATTGCCGAACGGAGCAGCTCTTCGTCGCCGGCATCCGCGGAGTGCGGCCAGAAGAAGTCCTTCCGTCCGATCAGCAGACCACTGCGCACGAATAAAATCTGGAGATCCACCGCTTCACCCTGTCGGGCCAGACCCAAGACGTCCTGGTCGGTGGCGGTTGTCTGAGTGATCCGCTGCTTCTCGAGGGTCTGTTCGATCTTGAAAATGCGGTCCCTGAGTCGGGCCGCTTCCTCAAATTCCTCGCGATCCGCCGCGCCTTCCATCTGGCCGCGTAACTCATCGAGCAACTCCCGGTCCCGCCCTTCCAAAAATTGCCGCGCCTGCTTAACGATCCGGTGATAGTCGTCGCGTGTCTGGTTGCCGGTGCAGGGCGCCATGCAGCGCTTGATCTCGAACTCAATACAAGCCCGGTCCGCCGTCCCGTCGATGTCGATCTCGCAAGTCGCGAGCGGGAATACCTTCCGGATGACTTTCAACGTCTCACGAAGGGCCCCGGCCGGCGTATAGGGTCCGTAGTATAAGGCGCCGTCCTTTTGGACCCGGCGCACGATGGAAAAGCGGGGAAAGTCTTCCTTAATGGGCAGGCGCAAATAGGGGTATTGCTTGTCGTCCCGCAGGACGACGTTGAACCGAGGCCGATGCCGTTTGATCAGATTGCTTTCGAGGATGAGCGCCTCCAGGGCAGAGCGGGTGACGATGGTCTCCAAATCGGCGATGTGACTCACCAACAAGGCAGTTTTGGGAGATAATTCGCCCCCTTTTTGAAAATACGACCGCACGCGATCCGCCAGGACCACCGCTTTCCCCACATAGAGGATTTCTCCGTGCCGATCTTTGAACAGATATACGCCCGGCTGATCGGAAAGGTGGTCGAGCTTGGATTGAAGTGTATCGGTCGTCATAGGTCGGTCCATCATCGTTAGCCCGCATTATTCATGGCGGTTCATGACGAAACTGCGAAGACGCCATGCGAGACGGGCGCGCGGAGCGCCAAGAGGCCGAGACGTACTTGAACCAGTACGTTGAGACCGCGCGGGGCGAGACGGCCCGCGTGGCCGTGCACAAGCCACGGCCAGGTGCGTCGCTACGGCGCTTGCGATGTCGAGCGCCATACGATTGATCTTGCGCGAGAGTACGACGCCTCAATTGATTCTTGCTCACTGACCATTCATATGCGCAGTTGCAGTAGAATCGTTCATGAATAATGTGGGCTAGGATACCAGGAGCAGCCGCTGCTTTTCCTGCATGCCGCGGGAGTTGATGCAGGCGGCTTATTTCAAAGTTCGGACAAACGAGGGGCTGAGCGTCCCTCTGGCCACTTCCGCGACCGGTCCCTTCATCGTGAGGTGATAGTCGGCGGCGACTTCGATGTCGAGCGACCCGCCGGGCATCCTGACGGTGACAGGACTGCGCACGAGCCCCAATCGGACGGCCGCGCTGGCGGCGGCGCACGAGGACGAACCGGAGGCCTGAGTTTCGCCGGCCCCCCGCTCCCAAATGAGAATAAAGATCTCGTGCGGACCGGTCGGCACGGCCAATTGCACATTCGTCCGCTTGGGAAACAGCGGATGATTTTCGAGCGCCGGGCCGAGAGCCAGGAGATCCGTCCGCGACCAGGACTCGCCCGACTGTTTGAACAGAACGCAATGTGGATTCCCGACGCTGACTCCCGTAAATCGGAGCGATTGTCCTTCAGCATCGATCGGCTGCTCTATCAATTCTTTCACGGCGAGGGTGCAAGGAAGCGCATCGGGCCGGAAGCTGGCCTGGCCCATTTCCACCGTCACGCTGGACGCCTCCCGATGCCGATCCAAGTGCAGCCTGATCGAAACGAGGCCTCCCTTTGTGTCCACGGAAAAAGCCGTCCGCGTAGTTTTGCGCGTCGCATGAAGAAAGCGGGCAAAGATGCGCAAGCCATTCCCGGACTTTTCCGCCTCGCTTCCGTCCGGGTTGAAGATGCGCAAGCCGAAGTCGGCCTTCTTGGTCGGCACGAGCGCCAGAATCCCGTCGCTTCCGAGTCCCCAGTTTCGATCGCAAATCGTTCGGATCGCGGCCGGTGTCAATTTGAAACCCAACTCCTTTGGGTCCATGACGATGTAATCATTGCCCAGTCCGTGCCCCCTGAAGAAACCGTTTTTCATGTGCGCTCCCTCGCAAAATCGTCATTCGTGATGCATCATCCCTTCACACCAATGCGCTTCCCGGAGGCCGCTCGACCAGCTCAATCTCATACCCGTCGGGCGCGTCGATAAAGATGAATCGGCTCCCCGAAGAGGTCCTTGTCGGCCCGTCGGTAATCTTGATCCGGCGGTCGGTGAGCGAGGCAATCGTCGCGTCGAGATTCTCGACTTCAAAAGCCAGATGGACCAGATCTTCCTGCACTTTCACCGGGCCGCTTGCCGGAAAGCTGCATAATTCAATCAATTCCTCGCTGTTCGGCACCTTCAGAAAAGCCAGATGCGAGCCCCGGGGGGATACCTTCCGTTCCATCACTTCGAGCCCCAGCACTCCGGTGTAAAACGCAATGGTCTCATCCATGTCGCTGACCCGCATGCGGGTGTGAAGCAATTTCCGAACTCTCATCGCTCACCCTCTCCCGTTGGACCCGGTACGGCCGGCCTCCGATCGGTCACCGCCGGACCGTGCCGGATCATCCACCTGATTCCTCTCGTTGATTGCCACAGTGCACCTGCTGTAGTCTACCCCTTCATTCAAAGAATTGCTCACAGGCCGGACGCCGAGCGCGATTGCCTCGATGCCTCCGCATGATCGCCGGAAAGGAGTTTCCCAGCATGGCCGGGTTTCCCATTGAATATGCCACACGTATTAAGACACTGCCTCCCTATCTGTTCGCCGCCATCGATAAGATGAAACAAGAAGCCATCAAGCGGGGTGTGGATATTATCAATCTGGGTATCGGCGACCCGGACCTGCCGACCCCGGCTCCGATCATTGAAAGCTTGCGCAAGGCCGCAGGCGACCCCCAACACCACCAGTATCCCTCCTATGAGGGCATGGCGTCATTCCGCGGGGCGGTGACCGGCTGGTACAAACGGCGTTTCAATGTCACGCTGGACCCGGCCTCGGAAGTATTGACGCTCATCGGATCGAAAGAAGGAATCGGTCATGCCCCGCTTGCCTTTGTCGATCCGGGGGATATCGTCCTGGTGCCGAGTCCCGGTTATCCGGTGTACCCGGTCGGCACGAGCTTCGCCGGCGGCACCTCGCACATCATGCCGCTGACGAAGGAGAACGGCTTCTTACCGGATTTGACGGCCATTCCTCCAGATGTCGCCCGGAAGGCGAAACTGATGTGGTTGAATTCGCCGAACAATCCGACCTCGGTGGTCATGAGCAAGGACTACTTTCGGCGAGTCGTCGACTTCGCGCGGGCGAATCAGATCATCGTCTGCCACGATGCGGCCTATTCGGAGATCTTTTATGACGGACATCGTCCTGCCAGTTTCCTTGAAATAGACGGCGCCAAGGAAGTCGGGGTCGAATTTCATTCGCTCTCCAAGACCTATAACATGACCGGGTGGCGTTTGGGCTTTGCCGTCGGCAACCGAGAGGTGTTGGCCGGCTTGGGCAAGGTCAAAAGCAACCTGGACTCCGGCGTATTCCAGGCCGTTCAGGAGGCCGGGATCACGGCACTCAACCTCGATGATTCGGTCACCGACGAGCTGCGCAAGGTGTATCAGGAACGGCGCGATGTGCTGGTCCCCGGGTTGAAACAGCTGGGGCTGGAAGTCGATCCACCGCCTGCGGCTTTCTACGTGTGGGTAACGGTCCCGAAGGGCTATACGTCCGCATCGTTCACGGCGCATCTCTTGGAGAAGGCCGGCATCGTGACGACGCCGGGCAACGGCTTCGGCACGCCTGGCGAGGGCTATATCCGGATGACGGTCACCACGTCGAAGGAACGACTGGCGGAAACGGTGGAGCGAATGAAGAAGACAGGATTTTGAGACCCGTAAGGCGTCAGGCGTGAAGCCTGAGCGGCCTCTCAATCACACACGCCTCAGGCCTAACTCCTCACGGATCGACGTATGGCGACCACCCTCATCGGTTTCGGCTCCAACGTAGGTAATCGCTTGGATTATTGCGACCGGGCCATGACGCTGCTGAGCTTGCTGCCGCATTCACGACTCGACGCGACCTCTTCCCTCTATGAAACCGAACCGGTCATGGATGGGGCATCGCCGGGTCCCGACTGGTTTCTGAATGGGGTAGTGCGCCTGGAGACGGACATCACGCCCAAAAGCCTGCTGGACATCTGCCGAGAGATCGAGCGGGCGCTCGGGCGTGAGGAAGAGCATCGCAACGGTCCTCGCACTCTGGATCTAGACATCCTTTTTTATGATGATCGGATTATCAATGAACCGGGACTCTCGATTCCCCATCCGCGCCTGCATCAGAGACGCTTTGTCCTCATGCCGCTGGCTGAAGTGGCTTCTGAATGGCGGCACCCCCTGTTGAATCGAACCGTCGCGGAACTGCTGGATGATGTGAAGGATCGGTCGGCAGTTCGGCGACTGGACCCCCAGCCGAGCAGCCGATATGGAAACCGCCCATCCTGCGGCCCCCCGCGTTCCGGTGAGCCGCCCGCGTGAAGACTATCCGATCCCTCTCTGCCGTGACGAAGTGGAGTAGAGCCCTCCGCCGGGAAGGCGTGACGATTGCGCTCGTGCCGACCATGGGCGCCCTGCATGCCGGCCACAGGGCCTTGATCAGGGCTGCGCGACTGTGCTGCGATGCGGTGGTCGTCAGCATCTTCGTGAACCCGACGCAATTCGGTCCCAAGGAAGATTTCGCCCGCTATCCTCGCCCGCTTCGGAAGGACCAAGCGCTGTGCAAGGCCGAAGGCGTCGACGTGATCTTCGCGCCGGACACCGCCTCAATGTATCCGGACCGATTTCAAACCGTGGTTTCAGTCCCCGGTATCGCCCGATGCTGGGAAGGGGCCGCTCGTCCCACCCACTTTCAAGGGGTCGCGACGATCGTAACCAAACTCCTCTGCCTCGTGGGGCCGGACGCCGCCTTCTTCGGCCAAAAAGATTATCAACAGGCGACGCTCGTCCGCCGGCTTGTCACGGATTTGAACATCGGATGCGCCATCATCGTTCATCCCACCGTGCGGGAATTCGATGGATTGGCGTTGAGCTCGCGCAATGTCTATCTGTCCCAGGCGGAACGGCAAGCGGCGCCCGTGCTGTACCGAGGTCTCAGCGCGGGCGCCCAAGCGCTCGGCAAAGGAGCCCGTGTGAGCAAGGATATTATCCGGGTCATGGCCGGTTTGATTGCGCAAGAACGCCTGGCGCGAGTCGAATATCTTGCCGTCTGCAATCCCGTTACGTTGGAACCGGTGACGACAGTCCGAGGAGATTGCGTGCTGCTCGGGGCAATACGCGTGGGATCGATCCGTTTGATTGATAATATGCCGGTCGGTGTTTCGAAGAAGCCGCCGAGATCACGCGGTGATGCCCGGAGACGGACTTTGCGTGACCAGAAGGTTTAATACCAATTCGCCGAGCCGGTGCTTATCGTCCGGTTCGAATTCCAGAAATTTAAGACCGACTGTCGAGCCCCGCTGCGAACAAATCATCGCCGCATCCACCTTGATATCCGTTTCGCTCTGCGGCGGTTTGAGCAGAACCTCGACGAACGTCCCACGGGGAAAAGCGGCCTCCGTCTGGATCGTACAGCCCCCCATGGAGACATCCGTGATCAATCCGTCGAAACTCGGCTGATCAACCGTAACGGCGGCCGGAATATTGGCGATAAGCCGCCGGTATTGCCGCCGATCGAACTGTTGCGTGGCATGTCGAGCGCCCGAACGAATGGCTCGAAACTGATTGGTGCATACCTGGCAACGATACATAAAGAGACCGAAGCGATTGAAAAGGCGTTCCATGATCCCGGGCTGATGCGTGAGCCGAACAAACGGCGTCCCGCAGGCCGGGCAATGCAGTTCCTTCATGCGCATTACTCCGCGTCCGGAGCTTCGACCATATGAACCGAGCAGGAGCGGCCGGGACCCGCAAGCTGCGACGTGAGAATAGGTCCGATCTGCGCCGGCGAGTAGGTCGGCGGCTTCACCCATTTCCCGTCCCCGCGTTTGTAGCCCCCTACCTTGCTGAGATTCGAGCGGTGAACTTCCCGGAACACCGGATCCATGTCGATGCCGTATGATACAGCGGTACCGTACACGACATAGAGCAAATCGGCCAATTCCTTGGCGATTCCGTTCAAATCCTGTCTTTCCAGAGCCTCTTTGACCTCGTCGAATTCTTCCTGAATCAGCCGGATCCGGAGCCGGCGCGTCGCGTCATCCGGGATCGCCGGCGTCGGTTCGGTGCGCAGTTCAAATTTTTGATGAAATTCTTCAACCATGCGCTGCTGTTCACTCATTCTGCACTCCCGGCGGCGTCCTGTCCTACCAACGATGGGGGTTGCCTCGGCGCGACGCCTATTGTGTCGAGCGTACTCAGCTCCTTCTCCGACGACACGCCGAATTCTTTAAATTTTCTGGCGGCCGGAAGAATGCGCGTCTCCAATGAAGCAACCGCTTTATTATACGCTTGCACACTTCTGGTAAGCGATTGCCCGATCTCATTCAGATGGTCGGCCAGCACCGCCATCCGTTCATACAGATCCTTGCCCAACTTCCCGGCCAATGCGGCATGTTCAGTCAACTGTTCCTGGCGCCATCCGTATGCGATGGCGCGCAAAAGCGCCACCAACGTCGTCGGCGTCGCAATGACCACCCCGCGGGCAAACCCGTCCTCGATCAATGAAGAATCCTGCTCCAGCGCCGCGCCGAGGAACTGCTCACCGGGCAGAAACAGTATCACGAACTCAGGCGCTTGCGCGAACTGATTCCAATAGGCCTTCAGGCTCAGTTCCTCCATGCGCGAACGGACCTGGGCGGCATGTCGGATAAGATGAGCCAGCCGCTGGCTTTCGTCCTGACATTCATGTGCGTCGAGATAGGCCGACAAGACGGTTTTGGCGTCCACCACGACTTGCCGCCCGGCCGGAAGCCGCACGACCATATCCGGACGAAAGTTGCCGTCTCCCTGGTTCACCGTAGCCTGTTCGACAAAATCACACTGCGCGCTCATGCCTGCCAGTTCGGCGACCCGCCTCAACGTGGTCTCTCCCCAGCGGCCGCGTACCACCGGCGCACGCAAAGCCCTCACGAGATTTCCGGTCTCCTGCTGCAGCCGCTGATGTGATTCAGCCATGAGCTTCAGATGCTGTTCAAGGCCTCCATAGTCGCGGAGCCGCATTTGTTCGACCTGGTTGATCTGGGACTCGTACCGTTTGAGTTGATCCTGCAGCGGCCGCACCAGATCATCGATGGCTTGGTGCCGCCTGCCAAGATCGCCGTTGGCTTCGACCTGAAATGTCGCGAAAGATGAACGGGCCAATTGCAGAAACGCTTCGTTATTCTGTTTCAGCGCCTCCCCGGACAGCGCTCGAAACGAGTCTTGAAGCTCGCGCCGCGCTTCCTGCAGCAAGGCCTTTTGCTCGCCCGCCTGTTTGGCGGCTTCCGCGCTCTTTGTCTCCGCCACGGCGCAGGCCCGTTGCGACAGGGCCAACTCGTCACGAAGACCGCCCGTCAGGAGCTGTTCTTCTTGCAGGCGCCGCCGAAGCTCTCCGCACGTGGCTTCAGCTCGATGCAGGCGCTCTAGGCTATCGGCCGGTAGGGCCTCCAGGCGATCACGCAGTCGCGCAATGATCCACACCGACACGGCCAACAAGGTGAGCGCCAATGCCATGCCGGCGCCAAGCAAGAAGGAGGAGGAGGTGAAGGCCATCGCTTTCCGATGCGGGAACCGTCAACGCGAAAAATTGATGAAGCCTACGGAAACTGCGTAGAAAGGTCAAGCAGGGACACGCTCCACCAAGCCTACGACGGCATTGAGCCTGACACGGTCTCCGTCTCTCAACAACTCGGTGACACGAGAGACGTTCACAACGCCCGGAATTCCGTATTCCCTCAGGATGATCGCTCCATGAGATAACGTCCCTCCCATCTCCGCAATCAGACCGGCAGCCAGCCCGAGCACCGTCACCATTCCTGGATCAATCACCGGCGCAACGAGGATATCACCGCGCCGCACTTTCTCGATGTCCTTTGCGCTCCGTACGATCACCACCGGTCCTTCGGCGACTCCACCGCTGATCGAGACGCCGTGCAGGCATCGTCCCGCATCCATGGTAGGCTCTCCGGACGTCTCCGGCCGGCTTCCGGATGCCGGGAAAAAGTCCGGTACCGTCGTTTCGGCGTATCTTCGGCGAAGCGCCCGACGCCGCCTCACCAGCGCATTCCAATCATAGGCAGAAGAGGAGCCGCGTGTTAACTGCATGAATTCTTCCACCGTGACAAAGAAGACATCATCCGGAGCCGACAGAACGCCGCGCTCCATGAGTCTTTTGCCGAGGACCAGGGCCAGCCTCCGCATAGCCGTCCCGTAGTACATCAAGGAATGCCGATTGGCCTCCCGTAAGGCGGAAGCATGGCAGAGGCGCGTATACCACCATTTGAACATCAGCCGCCGATCGTATCTCCATCCCAGACGGCGCCGAATCGTCTCCAGGGCTACCTTACGGTCTAACTCCTGCTCTCTGGCTGCCTGCTCTGCCGTCCCGCGCGAGGCATCCTGAAGGTGCCGACGGATCACATTCAACAGGTATGTGGGATCTTCGGCGAAGCGGGGGCTCATGATGTCGGACTCTCCGATGGCCCGATGGCCAAATTCCGCCAAAAATGCATCCAATTCCGCCACACAGGCCGTTCCTTCCAATTGCTCCCGATAGAGCGCCGGTATCCAGTGATCGGATAGGAAAAAGGCCCGCGCCTTCGCCTCGTGGCCGGCATGGTCTGCAATCTCCCGCAACGCCCGAATCTGCTTGGCGCTGATGATGGTGTGCTGCCCTTGCAACGCTCGATTCAGCAGAGATCGCCACTCTGTGCCCAGCCACCGAGGGAGGACCGTGCCCAAGACCTGCTGCGCCTGTCCAACCGCGGCTACAACCGCAAAGGTGCATTCTCCTCCACTGAGATAGATTCCTAACCATTCGACCCGGCGCAGTACCTCCTCAACCGGAAGATGCTCTATCGAGCCGTCGGTTTGCAACGAGGAAACTTGTTTGAGATCGTCAAACCATTGCGGCGCGCCCCGAAGGGCATGACGAATTTGCCGGCGCATCCTGAGCAACGCGCGCACAAGCTTCCAGGCGGGAAGTCGCGCGGGCCGTTGCGCGGCCATTTCACCTTCTCCGCCCATCTGTTCGGTCACTAATTCGGGACGTCCGCCCAATTGCGCCAGGCATGATTGCAGCAACGTGACATTAATGAAGGGCCGGCCTTGAACAATCCGGACGGCTGCGAGGCCGGCGGGAATTTCGCATCCCAATTCACGGTAATGGCGCAGGATGAAATTTTCCATAAACTGATTCAGGAAGGAGAGACCCAGCGGACTCGGCAGTTCCGGCAGCGTCTCCTTGAGATTGGCACGAGACCATTCGCACTGGGAGTTCCTCAAACCGTCCTCATCGCTTCGGCTGGAAGCCGGCCGAGCTTGGAGCAGCCATACACTGTCTTGGTCGATTGCCCATTCCACATCGACCGGCTGACCCAGTGCCCGCTCCACCTCTTGGACGGCGCACGCGAGCATCACCGCCTCCCGGTCTGTAAGGGAGGCGCACCGGCCCACCGCTTCAGGCAATTCCTCAATGACCGGACCGGTCGAGCTGAGATTCATCACGGAAGATTTTCGGACGACGCGGCGCGACAGTACCGTAGCCGCGAGGCCAGATTCTTGGCGCGAGACCGCATACTCGTCCGGCTCTACCCGCCCTGACACCAGGGGCGCAGCCAAACCGGGGACCGCATTGATGAGCGTTTGATCGTCGCCCGTCACCGGATGCCGGGAGAACGCCACGCCGGACACACGGGCGGCGATCATCGGTTGCACAATGACCGCCATGGCCGGGGCCGGATCCATTGCTCCAACCCGGTTGAGATATGAGACCACTCGTTCCTCCCAAAGCGAAGTCCAACAATCCCGGATCGCGCGCGGAATATCGTGGACGGCCACGCCGAGGTCCGTTTTGTAGAGTCCGGCGCCGCTGGCTTCCGCGGTATCTTCATTCGTAGCAGACGAGCGCACCGCCCAGAGCAACCCCGGCTCTCCACCGAGGGTTTTGAGGGCAGCGTGAAGATGCCCAGTCCAGTCCGCTGGGAAGGAAAGAATTGCCATCCGTGCTCGCGCCGCTGCGAGGATGTCAATTCGTCGGTCCGGGGGTAGCTCTTGGGCGAGTCTCCACGTAGATGCGGCGTCGATGCCGGCTTGTCGGCAAGATTCGTGATACGCAGCAGTCGTGAGGCAGATACCCGAGGGAACGTGGAATCCCGCGACGATGAGGCGCGCCAATCCCACAGCCTTGCCTCCGGCAACGGCCGGATCGAGACACTGCTCCAGCGGCAAAAATAGGGCGGCCATGCGAAGGATCGTACCTAAAGGGCGAGGAGGAGGTAAAGATCGTTGACGTTGGTGCCGGTCGGACCGGTAATGATATGGCCGCCGGCTTTTTGGAAAAAAGGATAGGCGTCGTTCTGATGCAACGCATGCGCAGCATCGAGTCCCTTTCGCTTTGCAACAGCCAAGGTATTTCCGTCCACGATCGCTCCGGCAACATCGGTGGGACCGTCCGAGCCATCCGTCGCGAATCCGGCAATCCAGATATTCTTCAAACCGGCTATCTCGCCGGCCGATGCGAGGGCGAACTCTTGGGCTCGACCTCCTTTTCCTTTACCGGTCACGGAGACGGTCAATTCCCCTCCGGCCAAGAGACAGCAGGGACGGCGCAGAGGCCTCGCTCGATCGGCAATCTCACGAGCCATTGCCCCAAAGACTTTGGCCGCCTCCTTGGCTTCTCCCGTCAAAGTCGAACCGATCACCATCGAGGTGAGACCGGCGGTGAGCGCCGCGCCTGAGACCGCGTCCACGGCGGCGCGATTGCCGCCGATCACATGGTGACGCACGCGCTTGAAGACGGCCGACTTGGATGCCGGCGTTTCATGTACTCGCCCTTGTCTCCCCCGCAGAAGGTGACGACGGACTGATGGTGAAATGGTCCGGTCGAGACGATAGCGCCGGATGATTGTCCAGGCCTCGTCGAACGTCGTATCGTCCGGAGCGGTCGGGCCGGATCCGATCGTCCCGATATCGTCGCCGATCACATCGGACAACAGAAGAGTCAGCACCTGCGCCCTGGTCGCCGCGGCCAACTGTCCGCCTTTCAGCGACGACAGATGCTTTCGTACCGTATTCATTTCCTGGATGGTGGCTCCGCTCCGGAGCAACAACTGGGTGGTATGCTGCTTGTCCTGCAGGGTGAGACCGTTTACCGGGGCCGGCAGGAGACTCGATGCTCCTCCGGACAAGAGAACAATCAGCAGATCCTCTTCGGTCAACGCCTTGACCACATCCAGCAACCGCTCGGCAGCCGCAAGCCCCTGCTGATCGGGGACGGGATGGCCCGCTTCCAGGATCTGCACGGTCTTTGTCGGGGCGCCATGGCCGTACTTCACGACCACCAAGCCGCTTTCTAAAAACCTTCCCAATACATGTTCGAGTGCCTGCGCCATGCGAGCCGAGGCCTTGCCCGCGCCGATCGCCACGATGCGGCGATACCCCGAAAGCGGATAGCGATAGGGTCCCGCCAGCAACGAACCTTTCTCAATGCTGATATGGCCAAGCATGGCGCCGTACGGATCGACGGCGCGCAACCCCGCCTTGAACAGGCGGGAGAAAATCCCTCGCGCGCGAACCTGTGGCACTTCGATGCGCATGGAAATATCAGGGTTTCTCTTGCTTGAAACAGCGATTGGGGCAGGTCTGTCTTGGAACTTTGATTTGATAGCTGCCCTTCGGCAGGAAATCCTTGGTGAACTCAGGGTTGAGCATCTTGAGCTCAAGAAAGTAGGTTCCGAACTCCTGCGCGATAGCGGTCAGATGGCGTTGGGGTTCCTTGATCGTCACGGTGACGGTTTCCGTTTCCAGGGGAGTGTACAGATCTTTTTTCGTCAAGCCGAGATATTTTTCGGGCTGGGAGTAGATTTCTTTGGCGGCGATGATCCGAGGGACATACCGCATAGTTTCCCGCGGTCCATGCAGCCTCCAGTAATCACCGATTTTCTGTTCCTTCATGAGCTTGCGCACCCGGTCCTCCCCGGCGTTATAGGAGGCCATGGCCAAAAACCAATCTCCCTGCTGGAACTCCCGCAGGTAGCGCAAATATTTGATGGCCGCTTCCGTGGACATCTCCAGGTTGCGGCGTTCATCCCGCCACCGGTCACTGTGCAATTTGTATCGGCGGCCGGTCGAGTTGATGAACTGCCAGGGACCGGAGGCTTTAGCTCGTGAATAGGCGGCCGCGATGCATTTGCTTTCCACCAACAGCATATATTTCAGATCGTCGGGCAATCCGGCCTCGGCCAGTTGTTTTTCGGCGGGGGCGAAGCAACGCCCGGTTCGTTTGGCAAGGATAATGCTTTCGCCCTGATCCTCGAGAAATTGATAGAACTCGTATTCGATCCGCTCCCGCACCTGCCAATTGTCCAACGGCACCGATTGACCGGCAAAAGTCAGTTTCTCCGGCAACTTGAATGAACTTAGGAAGAACCGTTCGCCCTCTCGTTTGATCTCCGGAAGGATGACCAGCCGGTCTTCCGGTTCCGGCGTCCCGTCCTGTTCGGATGGCGGGACGCCGGGCCCCTCGGCGGAGTCACCGGTCTCCGGCGCTCTCTCCGCGGATTTTTCTGAAGCGACGTTTGTGTGCCCCCCTGCCGATTCTCCGCGGCTCTGCATAGGCAGGTACAGCAAAATGAGGAGCCAGGCGCTTATCACACCGACCACAGCATGGAGCATAGGTAGTTATCCTTTCAGCACAAGATTGCACCATGCTATCAGCAAGGGCGGGAGGCGTGAACAAGTTTTGCGATTCTGATACAGTCCGCCCCATGTCGTCGCTGACTATGCTCAATGAAACCATCGCCGCTTGCCGGCGGTGTCCTCGTCTCGTGGCGTATCGTGAACAGGTGGCGCGGACCAAGCGTCGACAGTTCCAAGACTGGACTTACTGGGGCCGGCCGGTTCCCGGGTTCGGAGACCGCCGCGCGCAATTGTACATTTTGGGATTGGCACCGGCCGCGCACGGCGGCAATCGGACCGGGCGCATTTTTACTGGAGACCGGAGCGGGGACTGGCTCTACGAAGCGCTGCATCGGTATGGATTCGCAAACCAAGCGCGTTCTGTTCATCGAGAGGACGGCTTGCGCCTGTCGAACTGCTACATCGGCGCATCGGTGCGGTGCGCGCCACCGGACAATAAGCCCTTGCCAGAGGAGTTTGCGAATTGCCGGCCGTACGTCATTCAAGAATTGCGCGGCCTCGATGCCGTACGGGCGGTCATCGTGCTGGGGAAGGTGGCGTTTGATCAATACTTAAAGGCCTGCCGGGCCATGGGACTGGCGCCGCCGAGGCCGGCTCTCCGGTTCACGCACGGAGCGGTCTATCGTCTACCGTGGAACCTCGTCCTTCTCTGTTCATTCCATCCAAGCCAGCAGAATACGTTCACCGGCAAACTGACCCAGCCGATGTTTCACAGCGTATTCGAACGAGCCCGTGCGCTTCTTGCCGAGCCGGCAAGTCCGGCGATCTGATCCGGATTCCCTACTTTCGTCCCTGAGCTTCCCAGTCGGCGAGAAATTTCTTCAAGCCGGCATCGGTCAAGGGATGCTTGACCAACTGCTGGAATACGCCGTACGGCATCGTGCAGATATGACCGCCGGCCAACGCGGCTTCCACCACGTGTTGCGGATGTCGCACGCTTGCGACGAGCACCAGTGTCTTGTAGTCATAGTTCCGATAGATCGTGACAATCTGCCGGATCAGTTCCATCCCATCGGAACTGACGTCATCCAGCCTGCCGATGAAGGGAGAGACGCACCAAGCCCCGGCTTTGGCCGCAAGGAGCGCTTGAGTCGGCGAAAAACATAAGGTGACATTGACCCGGATTCCTTCGGCCGCAAGCTTTTTCGTCGCGCGCAGTCCTTCGGGAATGAGCGGCACTTTGACGACGACATTCTTGTGGACCTTGGCGAGTTCACGACCTTCTTTGACCATTCCATCAGCCTCAACACTCACCACTTCGGCGCTGATGGGCCCGTCCACGATATTGCAGATTTCCAAGAGCACCTCGCGGAAGCTGCGACCTTCCTTGGCCACGAGTGATGGATTCGTGGTGACTCCGTCGATTAAGCCGAGCGCGGCACCTTCCTGAATTTCTTTAACGCTGGCGGTATCCAAGTAGAGTTTCATGGCTCGTCCTTTCTTCGGTTGCTTTGTTTTCGCTGAGGCAATCTTCCCATTCTATTCTAAAGACCTCGAGACTTCATGGCAAACTATCATCCGCTTCGCATGGGGGCTGTTTGACAGTCCCGCCGGATCGACGCTAGACTTTCTTCGTACGTCTTTCGACACAACCCCGGATTGGTTCCCAAGGAGCAACTGTATGAGACGTTCCGCCTGGTTGACGGTCTTGACGTTGCTGTTCGTCGCATGCAGCCATAACCCTTATCTTGAAGCCTCGCTGAAGCCGGCCGAACTCCAAGGGAAGGATAAGGCTTGGTTTGAAAAGAATTGGGGTCCTCCCGACGGAAAAACCTCCCGCTTTTTCGGCGGTGAGAAATGGGTTTACTATCGGATAGCGGGAGGGAAAGCAGCGCTACCGCTGTTTAACTTCGAGGCCAATGAGTGCCAAATTACCTTGCTCTTCGATAAGGAGGACAAGTTTACGGACTACAGTTATTCCGGCTGCTAACCGCCCAATTGCCGCTGAAACGTCTTCGCGCACTCCCGGCTACAGAAAAAATAATTCTGGCCCCCTATTTCCTCCTGCACGGCCGTCCCCTTTGGAACGAAGACCCGGCAAACCGGATCCTGTACCATCTGATGCTTGTCGGAAAGCTGATTTTGCCCTACCGTCTTGCCTCTTTCTTGTAACGCACGGACTGCGCTGCGGATCAAAAAATAGAGAAGCATGAGCAATATCAGGATGATAATGATTCTATACATAGCGGTCTCGTGCTTTCTCACCCCTACTTATCAGACCAATTGAAAACATGTCGTCCCAAAACCGGTACACTTACTGGTTTAGCTAAGGCCGAATGGCCATAGTTGAGGCCCGAAGGGCCCATTCATTATCCGAATCAAGGGACCTTTAACCTCGACGCCAGGTACTTCAGGTGGATGGCTTGTCTCATGGAGCAATGTTATAGAGATAGATATGCATACATGTGATAAATGTCGCGGCACGATGTTGCCGGAGCGGGCAGTTGATTTGGATGCAGGTCTCGCGATCACAGTCTTAGCATGCCTAAATTGTGGTCGACGAAAAGTAGCCGATGCCGAGCCGAGACCTATTACATCCCGTCACTGACCGCTCTTATGACAAGACCGAGGCCGCTCACCCACGATGAGCGAAAAGCCGCCGAAGCGGCTTTTCGTGGTCTTCCGCCCAATCCGAATTGGACGCAGGGCGCGCTATCCGTCTATCATGGGATGAGGACCGCGCTGACCGCCAGACGGGATCCGGGGCAGTGTGCTGCGGCCGACAGTCCATCGATTTGGGACCGCCGACCCGTCTCCGTCTAACGCCCCTCCGTTCGGATGAATGGCCCATTCGTCCGGCTTCCCAACACGAAGTACACAGCGGGCTGCCTATCACGCGCGCTGCCGAAGTCCCAGCACATCCAACATGTCATAAAGCCCCGGAGGCTGTTTGACCACCCATCGGGCGGCGCGCAACGCACCGCCGGCGAACGTGTCACGACTCTGTGCACGGTGGGTAACCTCTATCCTCTCTCCCACAGTCCCGAACAGAACGGTATGATCACCGACAATATCGCCGGCCCGGATGGTCTGAATCCCGATTTCCTTTCGAGATCGCTCACCGATCATTCCTTTACGGGTATAGACCGCCACTTGCTCCAAGTCACGGTTGACGGCCCGAGCCAGGATTTCGGCCATTTTGATGGCCGTTCCGCTGGGCGCATCCTTCTTAAGCCGATGATGCGCCTCGATCACTTCGATATCGTACTCTTCACCCAAGGTCGTGGCCATCTCGGCAAGGACCTTATAGATCACGTTCACCCCCACGCTCATATTCGGCGAGCACACGCAGGGAGCCTGCCGGGAAAGCCCCTGCAGTTCATCAAATTCTGAAGAGGAGAATCCTGTCGTCCCGATGACCATGGCCCGACGCCGCCCGGCGGCGGCCTTGAAGTGCTGCACGCTCGCCGATGGAGTGGAAAAATCGACGATCACCTCCCCTTCGTCCAGAAGCTTCGAAAGATCATCCCCGATTGTCACGCCCATACGGCCGCAGCCCGCTATCTCGCCTGCATCTTGTCCGAGGACAGGATTTGCTTCGCCTTCAATGGCCCCTGTCAACACCAGCGATGGCGAATCCTTAACCAGCGCGATGAGGCGACGGCCCATCCGCCCTCCGGCCCCGGCAATAATTACTTTCGTCATCAGAATCCCAATCTCTATGCCACAGCGTGACTAGAGGAGCCCGTATTCCTTCATCACGCTTGCTAATTTTTGTTTCGTATCCGGCGCCATGCCGCATAAAGGAAGACGGAGTTCTCCATCGATCTTTCCCATCATACTGAGCGCCTCCTTGACCGGTATCGGGTTGGTCTCATAGAAGAGGGCGCTAAACAGGGGCGCGAGCTTATAGTGCAGCCGCCGGGCTTCCTCTATACGGCCTGCCAGGAAGGCCTCGACCAGCCTGGACATATCAGCAGGGGCGAGATTTGCCGTCACCGTGATCACGCCTTTTCCGCCGAGTGCCAGGATGGGAAGGGTCAAGACGTCATCCCCGGCAAGAACCGCCATTCGGTCACCGCACGCCTGGATAATCTCCGATGCCTGCTGGACTGAGCCGCTGCCTTCCTTGACGCCTACGATGGTCCGGCAGCTCACGAGGCGAGCGACGGTGGAGGGCATCATGTTGACGCCGGTCCGGCCCGGAATATTGTAGATGACCAGCGGAAGGTCGACTGCGTCGGCCACGGCCTTATAATGCCGGAACAGTCCTTCCTGAGTCGGCTTGTTATAGTACGGCGTGATCAGGAGCGCGCCGTCCGCCCCGGCCTCCTTGGCATGTTTCGTCAAGGCGATGGCTTCGTCGGTACTGTTCGAGCCGGCTCCGGCCACGACCGGCACGCGACGTCTCGCGACCTCCACGGTAAAAGCCACGACCCGCTCGTGCTCGGCATGCGAGAGGGTCGCCGATTCGCCGGTGGTTCCGCAGGGAACAATTCCATGCGTGCCGTTGGCGATTTGCCACTCGATCAATTCACCCAGCGCTTTCTCGTCCACCTTTCCTTTTCGGAACGGCGTGACGATCGCTACCAATGATCCCGTGAACATGGCCTTCTCCTTCGCCGGCAATACGGCAGAACTAAGATAAGAAGGCGGGGATATGTTCGCCGCGCACGAGATCGTCGTACGATTCCCGAGCCCGGATCACATGCATTTCTCCGCCCTTCACCAGGACTTCCGGCACACGAGGCCGCGAGTTATAATTCGACGCCATCACAAATCCATACGCCCCTGCGCTCATGACCGCCAACATCTCCCCCGGTTTGACATCGGGCATCATCCGATCCTTCGCCAGGAAATCGCCGGACTCGCAGACCGGGCCCACGACATCCACCAAGCTTCGACGAGTCTGATTGGTGCGTTCATCCAGCGGGCGAATATCATGGTAGGCCCCATACAGGCTGGGTCGGATGAGATCGTTCATGGCGGCATCGACGATCAAGAACCGCTTCGCCTCCCCGTCCTTGGTGTACAGGACTTTCGTCATAAGTACACCGGCATTGCCGACGATCACACGTCCCGGCTCCATGATGAGCACGCACTTGAGATCGCGCACCAGAGGAGAAACGGCATCCGCCAAGTCCTTCGGTTGCGGCGGGGTCTCATCCGAGTAGGTGATCCCGAGGCCACCGCCGATATTGATGTAGCGGATATTGATGCCCCGATCTTTCAAGGCTTGCACCAAGGCCAGTACCTTCTTCAAGGCCTCCACGAAAGGCGTCACCTCGGTCAATTGCGATCCGATATGTTTGTGCACTCCGACCACGTCAATGTGCGAGAGCGTGGACGCCAGATGAAACTCCTCCATAGCCCGATCGGCCCCGATGCCGAACTTGCTTTTTTTCAGACCGGTGGAGATGTAGGGATGGGTTTTCGGATCAATATCGGGGTTGATCCGCAGCGCCACGCGAGCCTGCTTCCCCAGCGATGCCGCAACATCGTTGATGGCCCGCAATTCCTCGGACGATTCGACGTTGAACATGAGGATGTCCGCCTTCAAGGCCTCGGCGATCTCGTCCGCGTTCTTGCCGACTCCGGCGAACACGATCTTCGACGGCGGCACCCCGGCCTTCAAGGCCCGATACAGCTCCCCTCCCGAGACGATATCGACCCCGCTTCCCTCATTGGCCATCAGTTTCAGAATCGCCAGATTCGAGTTGGCCTTCATGGCAAAAGCCAGAATGTGCGGAATGTTCTGAAATGCACTGTCGTACGCGCGGAAATGTCGCACAAGGGTATGATGGCTATACACGTAACAGGGCGTACCGATCTCTTTGGCAATTCGCGCAAGCGGCACGTCCTCGCAATACAATTCGCCTTCGCGATACTGAAAATCATGCATCTTGGAAATCCTCGCTCAAAAAGTCGCTTCCGTTCATGGAGAGCCCCTGCAACGCATCCTCGAACGCGGCTCTGAATTTTTGATACCGCACTTTCGCGTACGGCAACACGTCTTTCACCGCCCCTCCGTCGAGCAGCGCTTTCAGCGCCTCCGGCGTGGCATGCTTGAGATGTTCAAAATTAATGATGATGTCGAGCCGGGCCTGCTCAGCCGCCGTTTTGATCCGTTTGAGCAGTTCCTGCGCGTTCAGATGATCCAGCGTTCCTTCCAGGGTGATGACGAGGGCGGCGAATTGATCGTGTCGCTTGGCCTTGATGTTGAGCCACAGTCCGTGGGCCGGCGCCGTCGTCTGATCGAACCGCTGCTTGATCGCATGCAAGGCGTTGGGAATCAGTTGCCTGGTTTCGACGGTGGGCAACTTGGCCTGCAAGTTCTTCAGCACGCCCGCGACCGGTGACAGCGTCCCTTTCGGACAGGACCGCTTCACCAGCTTCCGGAATTCCCGATTCATTTCAAGCCGCGCCACGAGACGTTGTTTCGTGCCCGAGAGCCGGGCCCAGATTGAAGGCACCGAATAGAAGTGATGGTTCGCCCAGTAAAATCCCTCCTGCAACTGCTCCGGCGTCATCCGGCTCGGACGAAACACGACGTGTTTGCCGTCGTACTTGGCCCAATCCCGATCGAAGATACGGCCCGCCTGGTTGTATCGTTCGTAGAGCGCCGTCCCCGGCAGAGGAGTCAGCACGTTGAAATAGGCGAGTTCCACGCGGCATTTCGTCAGAAACTCCACCGCACGTTCGAAGACGGATTCATCGTCATTGTCGAAGCCGAACACAATGCCCGGATTGACCATGATCCCGTATTTGTGGAACATGTCGATTTCCTGAGCGAACTTTTGGACCCGATTGAACGGCTTGTTCGTTTCCTCCAGACAATCTTCATCCAGCGATTCCATCCCGACGAAAACCGAAACACAGCCGCTTTCCGACGCCAGTTTCACCATTTCTTCGTCGTCGCCGAGAAAGAGCGTCGACTGGCAGCCCCATTTGATATTCAAAGGTTTCAGGGCGGACCACAATTCCCGGCAGTACGCGCGATTGCTGTTGTGCAAATCATCGACGAACGCGAAGATGGTGCCATCCTCCACGCCCAGCCTGATACGCAATCCTGTTCTAAACGCCTCCCACAACGAGTCGTCGCAGATTCGATCCACCAGTTCACTTCGAACCCATTGCTTGACGGCCGTGAGTTCTTTGACGACTTCCTGCACCGGCCGGCGCCGCGTCGTTTTGCCGTTGAAGGGCGAGACGCTGCAGAACTCGCAATCGAAGTGGCATCCCCGCGTGGTGAAACTACATTGCCGCGTCATATAGGAATCCGGACTCAGCAGCTCCACGCGAGGGCTCTTATAGTGCTCCAATGAAGGAAATTCCTTCATTTCATACTTGCGTTTCATCCGGCCGGCTTCGAAATCGGAAATAACCTCGGGCCAGAGATCCTCGGCCTCTCCGCACACGACGGCGTCGCAGTAATGCAAGGCTTCGTCCGGGCAATAGGTCGGATGGACCCCGCCCAGCACGACTTTGACGCCTCGCTTCCTGAATTCATGAGCGATCTCATACGCCCGGGGCGCGTAACAGGTCATGACCGACAGGCCGACGAGGTCGCATTCATGATCGAAATTCACATCCGTCACCGCTTCGTCCACGAGATCGACGTGCCAATGTTCCGGCGTATAGGCGGCGATGGTGGGCAGGCTCAATTTCGGAAACCAAACAGCGCGGCGTTCCGACGCAGTCAAATAATAGCGATTATTTCTCGGGTATGGGTCCAGGAGTAACAACCGTCGCTGCCGCCTCTTGCCGGGGACCAGTGGATGACGTACCGGCTGAATCAGTTCCATATGTGGGTCCTCCTCTCGGCCTGAATACGATGAGTCCAATGAAGAGCCATTCTTCGCCGCCCAAGTACTTCAGCGTTACGGTTTCGTGCCCACGGATTGCAACGGTGGCACGGGAAGGTCATCGGTCGGCTGGCTTGCATCTCCCTCGCCGGCCGTGAGCCCCGGATACATGAGAGGGGGGCCGTCCGAGTCCGGTACGCCCCGCCTCTTCATATCCTGTTCCCGCTTCTTTTGCCGCTCAATGATCGGGGCCACGCCGACATCCTCCGGTGCGACCGGGGCGCCGACCACGCCGCAGCCGGACAACCACACCGCGGCGCTCAGCAGAACCAACCCGGCGTTCATTGTCCCGCGTCCGTCAGGGATCATCTTACGACAACGTTCGCTCTAATGCCCGTATCCGGGCTTCGACCCGTTTTCTGGATGTTCCACCGATCTGTGCTTTACGATCGATCGCCGCGCTGACCGTCAGGCGGTCCAGCACGTCCCGTTCAAATCGTTTCGAAAATTCCTGCAATTCTTCCAGCGTCATCCGCCCCAGATCACGGTCCTGCTCCAGAGAAGATCGCACAACTCTTCCCGCTATGGAATGGGCTTCTCGAAACGGAACGCTCTTGAGCACCAGATAGTCGGCCAACTCCGTCGCCAACATGGCCCCTCCCGACGCGGCCTGCGCCAGCGCTTTCCGATTCATCCGCATCCGTCGCGCCAGTTCCGTCAGCAATGTGACGGATTGCAGAGTCGTGTCTACCGCGTCAAAGAGCGCTTCCTTGTCTTCCTGAAGATCGCGGTTGTAACTGAGCGGCAATCCTTTGAGCATCGTCAGTACGCCGACCAAATGGCCGTAGACCCGCCCCGTTTTACCACGAATCAACTCCGGGACATCCGGATTCTTTTTCTGGGGCATCATGCTGCTGCCCGTGCAATAGGCGTCGGGAAGATCGACGAAATGGAATTCCTGCGAAGCCCACATGATCAACTCCTCGCTCATGCGCGACAGATGCATCATGATCAGCGAGAGCGCCCCCAGCGATTCCGCCACGAAATCCCGATCGGAGACTGCGTCCAGGCTGTTCTGCGTCACGGCAGGAAACCCGAGCAGCCGAGCGATGTATTCCCGATCCACCGCGTAATTCGTGCCGGCCAGCGCGCCCGACCCGAGCGGCATGACATTGAGGCGGGCCCGCGCATCATCCAGGCGCCCCCGATCTCGAGTGAACATGTCCACGTACGCGAGGAAGTGGTGGGCCAGCAGCACCGGCTGGGCCCGCTGGAGATGCGTATAGCCCGGCATGGCGACGTCGAGATGTTCACGCGCCTGCGTCAGCAACACGCGTTGAAATTTCATAAGCGCCTGACCGAGCCGATCCAGCATATCGCGCAGATACAACCGGATATCCAGCGCAACCTGGTCATTCCTGCTTCGCCCGGTGTGAAGCTTTCCCCCAAGCGGGCCGATCAATTCCGTGAGACGGCGTTCGACGGCCATATGGATATCTTCATCCTCGGCCGCGAAGGGGAACCGTCCCTCATCGAGTTCACGATGCACCGCTTTGAGGCCTCGTATCAATGCCCCCGCCTCGCGCCTCGTAAAGACGCCGGCGCGCTCCATCGCTTTGCAATGAGCCATGCTGCCCTGAATGTCGTAAGGATACAGACGGCGATCAAACGCCAACGACGAACTGAAGGACTCCACCAAGCGGTCGGTCTGTTCGCTAAACCGCCCCGCCCAGGCTTTGCCCCCCGGAAGCCCGCCCGCACCATGCACCCTGATGCCGGCTCGCGAATCGGCCGTGGCCTTCGCGGGAGGCCGGCGGCGTGTGGTCACCCGTGCCATCAGGATCGAGATTTTCTCCGCTGAGCCCGGATCGCCAACCGAAGCGCGTTCAAGCGGATAAATCCTTCCGCATCCTGCTGGCGATAGACTTCATCTTCTTCGAACGTCGCCATATCCAGCCGGTAGAGCGAGCGTGACGACTTCCGCCCCACGACCGTGCAGCCGCCTTTATACAGTTTTACCCGTACCGTTCCCGTCACATCCTGCTGCGCTTCATCCAGGGCCCGTTGCAGCATTTCTCGTTCCGGCGCATACCAGTAGCCGTAGTAGATCAACTCCGCGTAGCGGGGAATGAGACTGTCCCGCAAATGCAGGACTTCTCGATCCATGGTCAAGGATTCCAGGCCACGGTGCGCGGCATGCAGGATCGTCCCGCCCGGAGTTTCGTAAACTCCGCGTGATTTCATGCCGACATATCGATTCTCGACCAGATCGACACGCCCCACCCCGTGCACGCCGCCGACCTTGTTCAAATGGGCCAACAGGGCGGCGGGACGCAGTCGCTTGCCGTCCACGGCGACGGGATCTCCTTGATGGTATTCGATTTCGATTTCCTGCGGCTTCGCCGGCGCTCGTTCCGGCGACACCGTCATGTGGAAAATTTCTTCCGGCGGGGCTTCCCACGGATCTTCCAGGATGCCGCCCTCGTAGCTGACGTGAAAGAGATTCATGTCCATGCTGTAAGGCTTGGCCTTGGTTGCGGTGATCGGAATGCCATGTCGTTGCGCATACTCGATCAGTTCCCGCCTGGAGCGCAACGACCATTCCCGCCACGGCGCGATGATTTTCACCTTCGGATCCAGCGCCAAATAGGTCAACTCAAATCGGACCTGGTCGTTCCCTTTGCCGGTCGATCCATGGGAAACCGCATCGGCGCCTTCTTTGGCGGCGATTTCGATTTGACGGCGCGCGATCAGCGGGCGGGCGATCGACGTGCCGAGCAGGTAACTGCCCTCGTAGACGGCATTGCCCCGCAGCATGGGAAAGATATGCTCCTTGACGAACACTTCGCGCAGATCCTCCACATACACTTTGGAGACGCCCAAAGCCTTCGCTTTCGCCTTGATGGGCTTGAGATCCTCTCCTTGCCCGAGATCCGCGCAGAAGGCCACGACGGAGCATCCGTACGTCTCCTGCAGCCATTTGAGAATCACCGACGTGTCGAGTCCGCCCGAATACGCCAGCACGACTTTCTTGATTGAAGACCGATTCATCTCATCCCCTTGTCAATTGTGATACGCGGCCTGTTGCCTCGGCTTCGATAACAGCCGCACGAGAACGGCCTTTTGAACGTGCAAGCGGTTTTCCGCCTGATCCAGAATCACCGATTGCGGCCCGTCCAGAACCGCCGCCGTGATCTCCTCGCCGCGGTGGGCGGGCAAACAATGCATGACGATGGCGTCCGGCTTCGCCCGCTTGAGGAGCCGCTCGTTCAATTGGTAGGGCGCCAGAGTCTTGAGCCGCCGCGCCTGCTCGCGCTCACGTCCCATGCTGATCCAGACATCGGTATACACAACATCGGCATCCTTCACGGCCACATGCGGGTCCTGGTGAATTTCAACCGTCGCCCCGGTCTGCTGGGCTTCCGCGCGAGCCCAATCGACGATGTGTTGATCGGGCAGATAACCGGCCGGGCAGCCGACCGCGATCGACATGCCCATCTTGGCCGATGCCTCAATCAATGAGTTCGTGACGTTGTTCCCATCCCCGACATAGGCGATTTTAACCCCGCGCAATCGACGTTTCTTTTCCTGGATCGTCAACAGATCGGACAATGCCTGGCAGGGATGACTCAAATCCGTCAGTCCGTTGATGACCGGGATCGTCGCTTCCCGGGCCCATTCTTCCACGATCGCATGGTCGAATGTCCGGATCACGAGGCCGTCCAGATACCGCGAAAGCACCCGGGCCGTATCCGCCACACTTTCCCCCCGGGACAATTGAATGTCGGCCATGGGGAGAACCATCGCCTGGCCACCCAATTGATTCATGCCGGCCTCGAACGACACCCTGGTGCGCGTGGACGGCTTTTGAAACAGGAGACCCAGCATCTTCCCTTGCAGATGGCGCTGGACCATTCCCCGGCGCCGTTGCTGTTTCAATTGAGCAGCCAACCGCAGGAGTCCGGTCAACTCCTGGCGAGGAACGGACATCAGCTCCAAAAAATCCTTGCCCAGAGCGCTTCGGCCTGATCGTCGTGCAGGACGCCGCAACATGGTACGCCGCTTCACAGTGCGATTAATGGAGCGCCGCCGGCCGCTTGCCGAAGACCTGCGCAAACACGTCCAGCAATCGGTCAACATCGCGCTCGGTAATGATCAAGGGAGGAACCACGCGCAAGACCCGGTCACTGGTGCAATTGATCAACAGCCCTCGGGCCAAACAATCGGCGACCACCGTACGGGCGTCAATATCCACCTCCATCCCTTGCAGAAGTCCCAAGCCCCGCACCTCTTTCACAAGATGATGGCGCTCTTTGCATTCATCGAGCCCTTTTCGCAGATAGCCGCCGATTCGTCTCGCCTGATCCAGCACCTTCCCTTCCAGCAACACGCGCAGCACGGCAAGACCGGCCGCGCAGGCGAGAGGATTCCCGCCGAATGTCGAGGCATGCGACCCTGGGACGAAGGCGCGGGCCACGTCTTCCTTAGCCAGACAGGCGCCGATGGGCACGCCGCCGCCCAGGCCTTTGGCCAAAGTCATAATATCCGGCTCGACCTGCATTTGCTCATAGGCGAACAGAGTCCCGGTGCGCCCCATGCCTGTCTGCACTTCGTCAAACACCAAGAGAATATCCCGTTGCCGGCAGAGATCCCGCACTCCCTTTAAATAGGCCTGATCGGCCACATGCACGCCGCCCTCGGCTTGAATAGGCTCGAGCAATACGGCCGCCGTTTTTTCTGAAACCGCGGCCTCCAGCGCCGCCAGGTCATTGAAGGGGACATAGACAAATCCCGGAACCAAGGGCTCAAATCCCTTCTGCACCTTTTCCTGCCCGGTGGCCGTCAAGGTCGCCATGGTCCGGCCATGAAACGAATTCTTCATCGTGATGATTTCATATCGACCTTGGCCGTATTTCTCATGCGCATACCGCCTGGCCAGCTTGATCGCCGCTTCATTGGCCTCCGCGCCGCTATTGCAGAAAAACACCTTGTCGGCGAACGAATGATCCACCAGCATCCGCGCCAGTAGCACCTGTGGTTCGGTAAAATATAAATTCGATGCATGAATGAGATGCATCATTTGTTTCTGAAGGGCGATGATCAAATCGGGATGGCCGTGGCCGAGAATGTTCACCGCGATCCCGCCGACGAAATCAATGTACTCCCGTCCCTCCAAATCATAGACGCGCGAGCCGCGGCCTCGTGCGATGGAAATAGGTTGTCGCTGGTACGTGTTCATCAGATACAAATCGGCTTGCCGCCGTAATTCTTCCGTCAACATGGCCCACCATTCAGATGTGAATTCGCGAAGCTAGCATAGGGAGATTCTGAGCGCAATACAAGCATTTCGGGACCGATTTCGAGCGAATCTTCAGGCACAACGAATCGATCTTCGCCCGGATTGCTTGACGTGAAGTCATGGCGGATGGGATAAGGTGTAACGTATGAAAATCTGCGCGCAATGCCGACAGCAGAACAGCGACGAGGCGAAATTCTGCCACCAATGTGGAACCGCCTTGGACCAGCAAGAGCAGCTTTCGACTCCGGCTCCTCCCGGCCCGCTGACGGAACAGGAACTGTGGCGGGGATTTATCGGGCCCAATGCCGATCGCTATCTGGAGACATTCAAGAAGTTTTCGACGCCGGCCGGACCTCGATTCGCCTTCAGCTGGCACTGGCCCGCGTTTATTTTTGAGCCCTTCCTCTGGTTTCTCTATCGAAAAATGTATGTCTACGCGATGATCTATGCCATCGGGCCGGTCATTGCATTCTATTTGACGCAGGACCTGTCCGCAGACATCGTCTGGCGCCTCATGGCCGGCGTGAGCGCCAACTACATCTACTTCTGGCACGTCAAGGAGCAGGTGGATACGATCAAGAATCAGCGCCTCCCGGACACCGAAGACCGCCGGCGAATATTGGGTGAACTCGGAGGAGTCCAGCCCTACGTCGTTTGGGTCGGCGTGGGACTGCTGGTTTTGAAAGTGGCGATGGTCATCACGATTTTCAAGGAAGGCGCGCCCGGAGAATCCGGCCACGAGCGTCCGAAAGTGAAACCTGCCGCCGTCATGCCCGTTTGAAAGACCGCCACTATTCTCAGATAGTACTTGAGTAGTACCGAAATGGCGGCTCTTGTTGTGAAGTCCATCCCGGCGAGTTCGATAGAGCAGGACCTCTCTTTTATACAGGTATACAGGGCACCGGGAT
The DNA here is from genome assembly GCA_040981125.1 of Nitrospira sp. GTDB lineage: Bacteria > Nitrospirota > Nitrospiria > Nitrospirales > Nitrospiraceae > DASSBQ01. The sequence continues at coordinate 98,457 of JANRMQ010000004.1, read as the reverse complement.
AGTCCTGATCATTACCAGACCGAGTCACGAATTATTCCGGCGGCAGCGGCATCTGCGTGCGTTGCCATTGAATCCAGGCAATGAACCAGGAAAAATCCTGTTCGGAAGCCACCCCGCTCAATTCCGGGGTGGATTGTGTCTGCTCCAGTTGGTTATAGGTCCGCGGCCAATTTTTCTGCCACCACGACTTCAGTTCATCCGCTCCATACGGCGCGCCTGTCGCCTGCGTGATGCCCGCGGCGGCGCAGAGCCCGGCGACCAGCGGCCAGTACCGGTCCTTGCCCAATCCCACGCTGCGAAAATGTTCGCGCAACAGAAAGACGACCCATAACTCGGCGCTGTTCTTCTTGTTATGCTTGAAAGGCTGGGTTTGGCGGAGCGGAACCGGATCAAAGCTTTTCACGACCGAGGTGTAGTCCGGGCCTCCATAGCTGCCCGCCACTTCCGCAATCCCTTCCAGCATGGTCGCCAACTCCACTTCCACGATCGGAGCGGCCGGCGAACCGGCGATTCCCTGCCCCCCTACCAACGGATTCGGAGCGGTCAGCAATTCGATGAGCGGCTTCAGTTCCCGCAGTCGGATGACGGCGGCTTTGAGGACTTGCTCCGACTCCAGCCAATAATCAGCATCGTTCTTCGTCAAACGCTCGCGTCCGGGCGGCGGCAGGACCACAGGAACCCAATACCGCACGATCACGAACAAAATGTAATCGATCTGCCCGCCGAGCTGGTACGCTCGTTCCAGGACCGACTCCGAACCCACCGCCCGCTGAAAAAATGCCTGCATTTTCTCGTGGACTTGCAGGCGTTCGCCCATATGCAGCCACCATGCGCGGAATACATCCGATGCGCGGCTGGACCATTGTGAAGCAGCGGACGTTGGTTGGTTGTGTTCCACGGGTAAATGACGCCGAATGTGCGGCATCGTACCGGCGCGCCGGCCTTGGATGCAAGTCATGCGTGACGCAGGAGGCATGGGCCGCACGCCGCAAAGTAGATCCGTCGTCCGCGCTCGGCCTCCATCGGTTGACAGCCTGAATGGGCAATCGCGTATGCTAGGGCAGGCCTTGGACGATTGACCTTGGAGGAACGACATGAGCCGACTGGTTTTGCTGCGACATGGGGAATCACAATGGAATCTGGAAAACCGCTTTACCGGGTGGGTCGACGTCCCGCTCTCGCCCAAGGGAATTGAGGAAGCCAAAGCCGCCGGCGAGAAACTTCGCGGGTACCGGTTCGATCGCGCGTTCACATCCGTCCTCACTCGCGCCAACGAGACGCTTCGCCTCGTCCTCGAGATACTGGGCCAGACCGGGATCCCGGTCGAAAAAGATAAAGCGCTCAACGAACGCATGTACGGGGAGCTGCAAGGACTGAATAAGGCCGAGACGGCAAAGAAGTTCGGCGACGAACAGGTCAAGATCTGGCGAAGAAGCTTCGATGTGCGGCCGCCGGGGGGAGAAAGCCTGAAAGACACGGCCGAGCGCGTCCTGCCTTATTACGACACCCGCATTCAACCCTTCCTGACGAAAGGCGAAACCATCATCATCGCCGCCCACGGCAACAGTCTTCGGGCGTTGGTGATGCAGTTGGATCAACTCACGAGAGAACAGGTGCTGGAGTTGAACATTCCGACCGGAGCGCCGCTCTCGTACGAATTGGATTCGGAAGGCAAGGTCCAGTCACGACGCTATCTGTGACTCGATTCCGGGCAACAGCGAAACAAGGAGCCGTCATCGTTCAGCGCCGAGAATCTCCCCATAGCGATCCAGCGGCATATGATCCAGCAAGAACGCGAGCACTTTGGTGCGATCCTCGGCCGACACAGTTGCCTGGTCCTCCAGGATCGTACCGGCTTCTCTTGCAACGGCAAGATCACCACCCGGCTCATTTCCGATCGGTCGATACACCGCCTCCCGCTCATGGAATTCCGCCAGACAGTCCGCGCAGGGCCGATCCGGCTGATGAAAGGCGTCCCAATCCTGCTGGATGAGTTCGACCAACCGGTCGAACAGCACCGTGCGGTACTGGCGCGGAATATGCGCGTCGATCGCCGCGCGAATCCAATAGAGATTGAGTGCCAGCACTTCTTTGGTGAGGTCGCGGGCCTGGGCCTCCGTCGCCTCAATCCCATATTCTTCGAGGAGCGCCCGTGAAATCGCTTTCGGCATCACCGCGTACAAGGCCTGTGCTGCTTCTTCAGGAGTCATGATCCGACAATCCTCTCAGGTTCGAGCCGGAGAATATACCAGCGCGAATCAACTGACAACCTCGGTCGAAGACCCACTGCGCTGCCTTCGCAGGCAAGCCAATCTACCTGGCATTGTCGCGTGAGAATTATGACGGAATAGGTGACGGACGTGGAGGCTGCCGCGCCGGCAACTACGCGACGACCTTGGCCGGCCGCCACCGCAACCCGATGTGGAGCAATTCCTGCAGCAGGTCCTTGTAGGAGTAATTCGCCTTGAGCGCGGATTCCGCAAAATCCTCATCGTCGGCGATCTGCGGGTTCGGATTCGCTTCGAGGACATAGACATTCCCGTTCGCGTCCATCCGCATATCGACTCGGGCATAGCCGCTGAGGCCCAGCGCGCGATACACGCGTTTGGCCAGATGCTGAACCTTCTCTGCAGCGCCCTCCGGCAGATTGGCAGCTTCCCCTGATCGGATGCCATACTTATCCTGATATTTCCGGCTCCACTTGACCCGCTCGGTCGCGATGCGGTTCGCGTCCTCCGGCATGCGATCCATTACCAGTTCCCATACGGGCAAGACTTGCAGGTGGGCATTCCCCATGACACCCACGTACAACTCCCGCCCTTCGATATACCGTTCCACGAGAGCGCCGGTCCCCACACTGTCATGGATGAAGGCGACCCGCTCGCGCAACTTGTCTTCGTCATCCACAATCGAAGCCTGCGAAATACCCAGGGACGCTTCCTCGCTTACCGATTTGACAATGAGCGGAAACGTCAGCCACTTGGGCCGCCGCACCATGCGATGGGGCGACACCACCATGAAATCGGGATAGGGAATGCGATGATAGGACATGACTTGCTTGGACAAGGCCTTATCGCGCGCCAGCATGAGGCCGCGGGGATTGCAGCCCGTGTACGGCACGCGAAGCAACTCGAGATAGGACACGACGTTCTGATCGTACACGGCCACGCCGTCGAATTCTTCAAGCAGGTTAAACGCAATGTGCGGTTTCCACTGCTCCACCGCTCCGCGGATGACCTCCAGGTCACTCTTCACGCCGAGCGCCATGACTTCATGGCCCGATTTTCGGAGCGTGGACACGACGTCGTATTCGGTTTTCCATTCGACGGTCTGCAGATCCTGCCCGTTCACCTGGTCGGGAGGGACAAGATCTTTATGCATCAGGACAAGAATTCGAAGCCGCCTCATAATGCCACCTTATGCCGACCGCTATGGAGATGATTCATGGTTTGCACCGTCAGCAGGATCGAAAATTCCCACTTCGCCTGCTCCTTTGTCGTCGTTAAGCGGAGGCCGAGGGCCTGGCACCGCTCGATCATTCCTTGCAGCACCTGATCGATCGTATATTGATACTCACCGGTCCAATCGGCGACTTTCCGGCGCACCTCCTTTCTGATCCGGTGCAGGAAACCGGCGGCAGGCGGATGGTGGGCGTAGGACGCATCGTCCGAAAACAGCCGCCGCAAGTCGGCATCATACGACGGCACGCCCCCGACCCCGTAATGTTCCCGCTTTTCGTCATAATGATCGCGTAATGTCTTATAGATCCGGCGCAGCGGGTCCACCTGCTCCCGTGTCGTGACCAGTGATTCTATTCCTGCGAGCTCGCGCATAAGCGAGTCCATGAAGTGCAATTTCTTCATGACCGGCCATCCCTTATACCGATCGGCCCAGGACGACTCAGGGTCCAGCCAGACGGCAAAGGTCTCGGCAAAATCTTCGTCCGGATGACTTTGCGCATACCAGACATCGAGATACCGGACAAAACTGCGGCTGTAGGGTTTGGGCTGATAGTAATCCGGATACGGCTTGGACGATCTCCCGAAGAGTTGTTGGCGGCGGCGGCGACGACGCAGGAAATACGCGTTTTCAATCGCGTGCCCGGCTTCATGTCGAAGAATCCGCATGCACCAGTCCCGGGTTCCGCCCTCCACCTCCAGCATTTGATTCAATTCCAATTTGGCCAACCGGGGATGCGCAAGGTAAAACGGCAGCGCAATGCCCGGGATGCCGTCCGGCGTAAACCATTCATCCGACAGCCAGAAGTACGGACGAAACCGCAGCCGGCGCGCCTCCAACTCGTGAGCCAGCTGCTTGATCGGTTCCTCGAAGAAACTCCCTGCAATGCTGAGCCGCAGGTCCCGCATTCTAAGATCCAACAGCCGGTCATCAGGCCAGTCCGACCATTCCGGATCATGGATGATCGCTCCCTGAACGGTTTCCGCCCGCAATGTAGACCCGTCCATTTCATGCAATCCTACGGTGACCTCCGGAACATGGCCTGTCTGAACCCCTTTCCCCATTCTTAACTATAGCACCCCAGGGGAAACCCGCCCAGCCCACCTAGGGCAATGAGCGTAGTAAACCAGGTGCCACCCCGGCCGTCTGGAAGCAACAGACCCCCTACAATACGTACGTCGGCACGACATCCTTCGCCGGACCGGCACATCTGACGGGCTCGTTGCAAAACTCAAGTGATGATGGTAGATGTGTAGACAATACTCAAAAGGAACGCTGCGATTTGCACAGACCCGCCGCCATTCTAACTTGCCTTCTCATCGGCCTCCTGACCATGGCGGCTCCCGACTTCGCGTCGGCGAAGGCCAACGTGGATGCGGCACAATGGAGAGAGCAGCTCATCCACATCCTGGGAACGACGCAGGGCAGCCAAAGTCAACCGGTCGGCGTAGTGGCCGAAGTCGTCATCGGACTCGAACGACGGGCGGACCACCGCGGCACGGAGATCGTATTCGAAGAGACGTCCGGCAGTTTTTCAGATCGTACTCAAGGGGCCATCATGTTGGCCATCGATCGCATCGCGCGCGCGGCTCGCTTGAACCCGGACTCGTGGAGCGTGTTTCTCTCATTCAATACGCCGGGGATGACGCTGTACGGCGACAGCTTGTCCGCGATGGTGGGGCTCACCGTCATCGCGTTGGCCAAAGGCGATACGGTGCGATTTGATCGCGCCCTGACCGGAACCGTGACCAATGACGGACACATCGGGGTGGTCAGCGGAATTCCGTTCAAAATCGCCGCGGCCCACGGTCGCATGCACCGCGTCTTGATCCCGGACGAAGCCGATGCGACCGACCCGGATTGGCGCACCCCGTTTCTCATGCATGTGTCTCCCGTCGCCTCCGTCTCAGACGCCTACGAAGCCCTGACGGATCGCCCACTGCTGGGCGACTCGAGCCCCCGCTGACTCCGGCTTTCTTCCCATTTCCTCCCTATCTCCTTCCGCTCAAGCTGCGCTACAATGCGGACACTATGACGACTCTCTACCGCCCTCAAAAGGCACGCGCGTCACCGGCTGACGAGGCCGTCGAAAAAATCCACGTGCGGTTGTGTCGTTTAGTCGGCCAGGCGATTTCCGACTATGCCATGATCGAAGAAGGGGACCTCGTCATGGTGTGTCTTTCCGGCGGGAAAGACAGCTACGCGCTTCTGGACATTCTGCTTTCAATGCGCCGCCGTTCGCCGGTCCGCTTCGATTTGATTGCGGTCAACCTGGATCAGAAACAGCCCGGTTTTCCGGCGCATGTTCTTCCGGATTATCTGTCCGGCCTCGGCATCCCGTTCCATATCGAGGCCCGCGATACCTATTCAATCGTCAAACGGCTGATTCCTGAAGGACAGACGACCTGTTCGCTGTGTTCGCGGCTCCGTCGTGGTCATTTGTACCGCGTCGCCGGAGAACTCGGAGCGACGAAGATCGCGCTGGGCCATCATCGAGACGACATCCTGGAGACGCTGATGTTGAATCTTTTCTTTACCGGAAAACTCAAAGCGATGCCTCCGAAGCTCCGCTCCAAGGACGGCCGGCATATCGTGATTCGCCCCCTCGCTTACGTGAGGGAACGGGAGTTGGCCCGGTACGCCGAGTTGAAGGCCTTTCCCATCATTCCCTGTGATCTCTGCGGCTCCCAGGGCGATTTAAAGCGTCGGCAGGTCAAGGCCATGCTGGCCGACTGGGACCGGCGGTTTCACGGGTCCAACGACAGCCTCTTTGCGGCGCTGTCAAACGTGGCGCCGTCGCTCCTGCTGGACCGGCGTCTCTTTGATTTTTCAGCACTTCGCACAGCGAGGCCGAACACCGAAACCCCGGCTGATGGCGGCGGCGATGATGAAGAGGAATAGGCGCGGTCCAGACCGGCACGGCGGGCATTGGCTCAAGCGAGTCCTACAGCGGTCTCTCCCATGTTAGGATCAGGGCACCGGCTTCCAGGCCACGACGATGACCCGAGACGGCGCCCATCCGAATGACGAAGGAGAGCGCCACATGGAAGCGACCATCGCTGAAGGCAAGAGCGATAACTATGACCGGCGCCGCAGCCGAAATCGATAGTGGCAGACGACGCAGCGGAAGGGATAGTACCCGATGAGATGGAGGATAAAATCTTTCCAGCCATGGCGGCCGACCCGCTTGGCATTCCCCGAGCACATAGGACAATAGACGACCATAGGACGTTCCAGTAGAAAACGGTTCCCGGTTGATTCAATCGGCGACCGGCGCACGAAAGCGAGCCAGTGTGGCGAAACCGGAACCCGCACGCAAGCAAATTATTCGCTAAACCATGTCCAACCGGCAGACCTCGGATCAAGAAGAATTCAAGCCGGCCGAGCCGCCTCTCTGGTCGATTGGACTGGCGGCGGCCGTGATTCTTGTGGCCCCGATGGTCATGTACAGTTTGGCGCCGGCCGGCCCGATCAGAGAAGGAGACACGGTTTTCTCGAACGGCAGCCATAAAGTCTCATTGTCCGAGCCGGAGCGCTACAAAAACATCGGATTTGAACAAACCTGTCTGCTCGATCCCAAGGACCCGCTCATCATCACGCGGGGGGCGGCCGATGATGCCGATGGAACGATGGTCGCCCAAGTGCAGGGAAAGAGTCGAATCGAGTGGCCGTTTTGCCCCCCTCAAGCCGAGATCCTGCTTAAACCGCACCAATTTCAGCAGAAGCCCAATCTCCTGCAAGATATTAAAGACGGTTTTATCCGGGTGTTTGGAAGCTAGCGCTTTAATTTGGCTGAGAACCGCTGGCGGAATTTCGCGACCTTCGGTCCCACAACGTAGGAGCAATAGCCTTGAAGGGGATTCCGCGCGAAATATTCCTGGTGATAGGCCTCAGCGTCATACCACTGCGCCGCAGGCCGCACCTGGGTGACAATCGGATTCGGATAGGCCTTCTCTCTTGCGAGGTCCTCGATGACTTCACCGGCCGTACGCTGCTGATCCGCCGTGTGATAAAACACAGCGGATCGATATTGGGTGCCGACGTCATTTCCCTGGCGATTCAGAGTCGTCGGGTCGTGGATCGTGAAGAAAATTTCCAAGAGTTCACGATACGAGATGACTGCGGGATCGAACGTAATCTTCACGGCCTCGGCATGGCCTGTCATTTCTCCGCAAACCTGCTCGTAGGTCGGTCGATCGGTCGCTCCCCCTGTATATCCGGATTCCACTGATTCCACGCCATGGACTTGATCATACACCGCCTCGAGACACCAGAAGCAGCCGCCGGCCAACGTGGCCGTTTCATGTGTTGATGGAGATGTATCGCTCATACAGCTTTCCCGGCTATCGGCCGATGATCTCCTATCCCTATACCATCAATCACTCGCGCAGTACCACTTCCCATGATTCGATGAGCCGGCCGGCGGTTTTTTTAATTGTCTGGGCCGTTGCGGCGGTCCATGGTACTGATCAAGCGGCACGGCCGCTCTACAGGAACAGGGAGGATCAGTTTGTCGGCTCACCGGATACAGTGCCGAACGGCTCTCTCGATTCCCATGTGGACGTGCACGTGACCATGCCGGTGCCATCCCGGTGACTCCCATACCGGCGGCTCCGCCCATTTCGCTTCCACGTTCCGTCAAAGGCGGCGCCGGCAGCTGTTGAAAAAGCGATTCTGTACTCTGCGTAATCGCCCTTTGGATACCCGCGGGGAATAAAGAGTACCGCTAGTTATTCTGTGTGGTTTCCAGCCAGAGAATGAACCGCTTGAGCCGCTCCAATTCTTCAGCATGCAGATGGACGAATTCAAGGCCGAAGCTCGACATGTTGGTCCATCGCACGTGAGCGACCTCAATCTTCAACGGAGCGTTGGGTTCCGGCAACTGCACCCTCAGGGCGACAAAGGCATGGGCCGGCACTGATTCCTCACTCTTGACCGCACAGCCTTCCTGCGACAGACTCGTCACGATCCCACCGCCTGCCACCTCGTTTCCGGAAAAGGAAAAAGGAAGTTCGATTTCATAACGAACCGTCTCTCTGCGTTCCATCCAGACCTCAAACCATCTTCTCGCTGTCCTTGCGAGGAATCCTGTTTCTCAACCGTGAATCAATGTCCGAGCCTCACCTCTATCCAATCGGATACGCCCTGCGTCGGTTTGCGACGGCGGTGCGAGGCATAGCTGGAGACATTGGCCACGCCGATGCCCTTTCACTGAGCTGAACGGTTGCATCAATTCCACGGGAAGAAGGGCGATTCCGGTTTTATCGCCTGATCATCGACCTGTAGTACGGGCTTGCGGGGCGCCTCAGTCCTTTGTCGGATCGGACATCCGCTTCCGGATGATCCTTCGGCCGATGGACATCAATCCAAACGACAGCCCGAATGCGAACGGAATGAAGATGGCGGTGGCAAGCGTGGCGCTCTTCATCCACCCCCCTTCATACATCGCCTTGAAGAGGTACTGCGCCAGTCCCGTCAAATAGTAGGTGATGACGATGACGGACAAACCCTCCACTGTCCGCTGGAGAATCGCCTGACCGCGCGTGGTCGAATCCACGCTGGCCAGCAATTTAATGTTCTGGTCCTGAAGTGCGAGATTTTGTTCCTGAAGACGAAGCTCGATCTGGGTTCGAAGCACCGCGATCGTCGCTTCGAAGTCCTTCTCCATCGCATCAATCCGACGGAGGAGCTGTTGGTATCCGTCGGTCACGCCGGTGATTTTCCAATAAATATACTCGGATATCGGCCGCAAGGGCGGGTACGCTCGTTCCTGCATCGCATTCAGGTTTCCCCTCACGATGCTGTCATAGGGCACCGAGGCGGAAAGGCGGTACCGCATGGATTCGGTAAGCCGGCTGACTTGGAGAAGATCCTGCGTCAGCACCGTCAGCCATTTTTGCAAGGTCTGGGGATCGGAAGCGCTCAGCTGCTCGCTGAGGACGGCCCGCTGGTACAGATGGCGTTGCTCAAAGTCATGAATCTGATCGACCGCCCGCGAGAAGGCCTGAAACGGGAGCATCACCAGATGATAATAGTTTTCCACCGCGACGATCGTGTCCACGATTTTCGTCACATGGTACTGCAAGACCTCCGTGTTGGGCGAACAGACGAGGTACCGCTCGCGGCCATCGGCGTCCGGCGTGAAACTGGTGGCCGCCACGATGTCCTGTCCAAAAATGCGGCTGCCGTACACATGCGGTCCCGACAGATTGCGTTCCAGATCTTCCTGCGATGGAAGCGATTGGGGCAGGATCAGAATATCCAGGGCATTGATCCGCACGCCGAGCGGGCTTACAGGAAATACATAGCCGGGATACGTGAGAGGCCCGAAACTCAGCGGGCGCGTCGCATCCTGCGCGATGTGCCATACTTGATAGCTGTAGTATTCGGTGTGGGCCTCCCACACCACCACGAGCCGATCGCCGTTCGGCGCTGATTTCGCACCATACCCGAATTTCTCCTGAACCTCCGCCTCTTTGATTTCCAGCGAGTCGAGAACCTGCTGAAATTCCTTTCGGCTGAGCGGGCGCTCAACCGGAGGATTCGCCATCCGATGCGCCACATGATGAATGTGGGCGGGCGCCCCGAGCATGTGAAACAACCTCGGCTTTGCCGGCAGGTGAATTCTGCCGAGGATCTCCAACGGTCGCACCGTCCGCCCGGTTTGCTTGGCCTGATCGCTCATGACAAGATGCGGCTCACTTAATCGTCTTCTTCTTCAATATCTTCGATTCCCTCATAGCTGGCATCTCCTTCACCCATGGAGGCGGCTGCCTTCTCACAAGCGGATTCGATAATCTCTTCGGCTTCCTCCGGTGTATCTGCGCTGATCAAGAATTTGACGGTAATGCCGTAACGTTGGCTCACGAGTCACCCTTTCCATGTTGATGGTCTCTCTACGGCGGCCTTTCGGCCATGTGTCCTTACGCGCTCAATTACCATAAGCTCCGTCGCATTGTCACAAAAAAAGCGCCCCCCGGATCGATTCCGGAGGGCGCTCGGCTCTGGCGATGAACCGCCGTTACTTCACTTTCAGCAGCATATGGCCTCTGCGATTCTCTTGGTAGCAAGTCTCGTCGCTTTCTCGGCAGAAGGGACGATCTTTTCCGTACGATACAGTCGTCACCTGTTTCGGGTTGACTCCGAGTTCGATCAGGACGCTCTTGGCGGCGTGGGCGCGTTTTTCTCCGAGCACCAGGTTATAGTCATGGCTGCCCCGTTCGTCGCAATGGCCCGAAATTCGAAGCTGAGCGCCAGGATTGTCCTTGAGCCAGACCGCGTTCCGGGAGAGAGTCTGTACTTCGTCATCCTGCACCAGCCATCGATTGTAGGCGTAGAATACGTCGTGGAGTCCCGCTGCAATAGCCGCTTCTTCCTGCCGCTTGAGTTCGGCATACAGGCTCTCCGCTTGATTAACGGGACGGAGCATTGTCCCGATTCTGCTCCGGCTCAACCGTTCCTCTCCGCTGATACGGTCCCCTTCGACCGATGAGAGACCGCTCAGGCTACCCCCTTCGGGATCAAGGGAAGAACCGGCTGCGCGATCGGACTCAAAACTTAGAGAAGGCAATCCGTCCGATGCCCCGTAATCCTTTGACGCGCGTTGATCCGACCAGCCGTCCACACGATCTTGGCTGCCGCGGCCATCAGCTGAGCCTGCACCGGCTCGATCGCTCCGGCCGGCCGTTTGCTCGTCCTCTCCATGATTGAACCATTTCATGCTGCTGCAGCCCTGCATCGACATGAGCAGGCCGCTTAGAAGACTCAGGACAATGACGTGCCTATGACGATACTCCATAAAAATTCTCCTTCGAGATCACTTCGGATCGCAATGGTGAATGATGCGGCGCTTGGGTTCTCCAGTAACTATAGCACCGGCGGCCGGATGCGCCCGGCCAAGAGCCGGCAACAGGGGAGACGAGAGAATTCCTTCACATTTTCAGTCGGATTGGAAGCTTTCGATGCGGAGAGAGGCCGCGCATAGATCGGCAACCCGGCCCGTCCCGATCGTCTAGGCGATGGGAAACGGCTCTCGGGCCAATCGCCGGCGGAACCAAGCGGTTAAGACGGCCAAGACCAGCAGGACGGTTCCAATGCCTACCAAGCTGACCGACTCGTTGGAAATCTCCATGAGCCACCCAAAGAAGGTCATGCCGGCCATCGATGTCGCCGTTGCTATAGCCGTGTAGAGTGCCATGACTCGTCCGATCATATGAGCGGGGGATAATTCTTGAATAATGCCCCAGGCGATAGGAGTCCATGTCCCATATCCAATGCCGATCAGCACCACAAGGATCGTCGCAACGCCCATGTTGGAGGTCCAGATCAGCGCCCACAAAGACAGCCCGCCGACCGCGCTCGACAGGGTGATGACCGATACGCGGCGCGCAAGGCTCCACCCGGTCAGACGAATGAGAGACAAAGACACCATCAGCAACCCTACCCCCAGCCAAGACCAGAGATAGCCGACTTCCACCGGACCGAGAGAGAGCAGCTTCTTGCCGAACACGGGGAACAACGTGGTAAAGGCGCCGCTGCCGAACGTGTAGAGAGAGGCCAGAACAATCAGCACCAATATGGTTCGATGGGACACCAATGTGTAGCGAATCCCGTCGATCAGGTCCTGAAAAGCCGTGGGTCGATTGGTCTCCGTCAAGGATTGTGCCGCGCCCTTGGAGAGACGAAGCGGAAACAGAAAGACGGCCGACGCCACATAGGTCACCGCATTGAGGCAGAGTACGTCTTGGGAGCCGGACAACGCGATGCCGAGCCCGCTGATGGCCGGTCCGATAATGATACCGAGGCTGGTCGTGCCCTGAAGCAGGGCGTTGGCGGCGGTGAGTTGACTTCTATTTACCATCAACGGCACGGAAGAAGACAGGGTGGGCACGAACATCGCCGTGGCAATGCCGTAGAGAAACGTCAGCACATAGAGCCATTGGACCGTAAAAGATTCAACGGAGACCCAGCAGGGAATCAATCCGATCAACAACGCCCTTGCAAGGTCACTGCAAATCAGAATGACTTTCTTGGGCAGGCGATCGACCGTCACGCCGATGATCGGACCCAGTAGAATCGGGGGCAGTGTCTGCAGCAAGCCGATGACGGTCGTTTTCAGCGGCGACCCGGTGATCGAATAGACGAACCACAGAAGCGCCAGCTTGCTGACTCCGTCGGCCACTTGGGAGAGAACCTGGCTCCACCAGACGAGACTGAAATCCCGCGTGAGGAGCCACTGCCTGCGACGGATGATCGAGCGCTCCGCCATACGAGAGGTCTCCTCTCCCTGATCTATCGTGAGTGGCCGGCCTGACATCGCGCCAATGCCGGTTGGCTCGCGCATACAACCTCGCGAGGAGATAGGTTATACAGAAGTGTGGCCGATCAGGAAAGGCGGGAGAAACGGCAAGGCCGATAAAGCGAACGGATTTACCATTTTTTAGGCAACCGCCGGTTTCACAACGACCGCATGGCGCATGAACCGGATCGCCACGACGGCCGTGAGCAACAGCATCAGGCCAAGACCGATGAGGCTCTGCGCCGGACCGACCGCATCGGCAATCCAGCCGAACCCCGTCATGCCCGCCATGGCGGCGGCCATCGAACCGGTGCTGAACGTCGTCAGGACGCGCCCCATCAAATGTTCAGGCGTGACTTCTTGCAGTAACGCCCAGACCACGGGATTCATAATCGCGGTGCTGCCGCCCACGACGATCACCACGGCGGCGGCAACCAGCGGCTGCTCAAGAACACTCAGACTGCAAACGGCCAAGCCGCCCACGGTCATTCCCCAAACAATGAGGCGCAGCCGGCTATGAATGTCACCTTGATGCGTCCATGCGAGCCACGTAGAGACGATCAGCATGCCCACGCCGAGCGCAGACCACAGCCAGCCTAGCTGCACCGGCCCGACCTGCAGGAATTCCTTCGCGTACACGGGCAGGATGAAGACAAAGGCGCTGGCACCAAGATTGTATAAGGCGGACAGAATGACCAGTAAAAAGATCACGGATTGGGACCCGAATACGAATCGGAATCCCACTTTCAAGTCTTCGAGCACCGATACGGGAGCTCCACCTCCGTCCGCGGCGCTTCTCCATGTTTCGTGAAGCCGCATCGGCATCAAACAGAAGGCCGAAACCAAGAATGTCGCAGAATTCACATACAGGACGTTTTCCGCCCCCATGATGGCGATCAGCACGCCGCTGATGGCCGGCCCGAGCAGCAATCCGATATTATTGGTTCCCTGAATCAGGGCATTCGCCGTCATTAACTCCGCCGGTCGGACCAGCCGGGGGACAGCCGACACGAGCGCCGGGCCGAAGATTGTTGACACGATGGAAGTCAAAAAGATCAGGACGTACAGCCCTCCGAGCGAGAGAAGATCCAGGGCATAAAGCGCGGGAATGAGGAAGGTCATGATCGTACGGATCATATCGACCCATATCATCACGGTCTTCTTCGGCAGTCGATCAAGATAGACGCCGATCATCGGCCCGAATAGAAGAGGTGGAATCGTTTGAATCAATCCAACGATCGTCATCTTCAAGGCTGAGCCGGTCAGGGTATAGACGAACCAGAGAAGCGCGACCTTGTTCAGACCTTCACCCACTTGAGAGGTCAACTGCCCCCACCAAAACAGACCAAAATCTCGGGTCCGCACTAAACGCCATCCTCTGCTGTCGCGGTCGCTCACGCTGGCTTCCATGATCTGCTCCTGCCGAAGAAATAGGCCGTTATCGAAATTGACGTGTAACTCTCATGTAACTCTATAGTGGTCAGCATAATGCATGTTTGTCGAAAGAGAAGCCTCGGAATGACCCTAGTCAGGCCCAGACAAATACCCGATACACATGGCGATTTTGTCCAGCCGGGGTTGCTCCCTTGGAGCCGCGGAGCCATCCCATACCGCCTAAGTCCTTCAGAACAAAGAATGAGGACGAACTCCCGATGCAGTTAGGTGGCAGTTAGGATGAGCCGGAGAGTTCGTGATGCCTGCGGGCCAGACGCGTATAGAGCAAATCGGCAAGCGGTTCGAGATTGGCGCAATCAGCCTCGTTATAGGCGATCAATCGCTCCAACGCATCGGCATCTCGGCTATGTCGCCAGCGATTCCACCAACGTACCGCATCGGAACCGTCCATGCCGAGTAGATCATCCCTTCGAATGATTCCCATTGCAGTTTCAATAGTTTTCAATCCGCCCCGCAATCCGACGGCACGAGCCAGGCGATAGAGATCAATATGCGGCTGGTCGAGTTGAAGCAAGGGGAACTGCCCGTGGAGCATCGGCAGATCGAAGCTCGCGCCGCAGAATGTGACCAGCAAGTCGTATTGCGCCAGTTCATCGCATACCCGAGCCTGCGTGAGCGATTCACCGCGAATCAGCGACGTCATGGATCCATGCGCGTGTAATCCCACGATGGTAATTCGGCCGAACGAATCGGTTTCGATGTCCACGTAGACCGCCTTCGGCCGCAGCCATTCGTATAGACGCCATTGATGGCGCGGCGCGAGACAGTCCCCGAAAAACCGGGCGTTGCCTCCCTCGTATTGCTCTTGAGCCTGCGCCACCTCGTAGTCGTAGTGCGCCTTCCTGCCCCGGCCGATTCCCGGAACAGCCGTTCGAGAGAGAAACGTTCCCCAGTTCTGAATGCCGCGCCCCCACCATCTTCGCTCGGTCGTGAGGCCGACCCCAGAGAGAAAACAAAAGGTGGATTCAATCATTGATAGCCCGCAACTGGTTCATCGCATCGTCGCGCCGCCGGGAACCTCTGCTTCTTGACATGCTGAGCCCCCGCGTCACGCCCTTCATAACCAGGCGTCCGACCAGCGCCCCGATTCGCGTATGGGTTCCACCGTATTTCGTCGCCGGTCCATCACCGGAGACCACGACGACGGCGTCAGTCCCGGTGCCGGTTGCGCCCGGTTGTCCCGTCCATGTCTTGACGCCGTGCGCGAGTAACGCCGCCGTCTTGCTCTCCGTGGCAACCTGCACCAGCGTCACCATCGCGGATGCCGAGAGGGCTGCATTGGTAATGAGGATCATGTTGATGGTGCCCGTCGCACCCGCCGGATGATGAGCCGCCGCATGTCCGGCTCGCACCGCATTCGTCACCCCCACGGTTAAAAATCCTTCAATCCACAGCTCGCCTGATTCTTCCCGAAGGACGATCAGCCGGCGCATCAGCACCGCGGTCATGAGGCCGACGCATGGCTCCGGCGCGGCAAGGGACCGTGCGACCAGACCCAGATAGCGGGCGGGATCGCCCCACTGCCGTCGCCCCTTCTTGCCACTCTCATGGCGGGGAACGGGATTGTCCGGGACTTGGTGATTGATGATGGATCGTGCGGTCACCAACCCACCGAGGCGCGGCGCGGATGACAATGCGCGCCGCCGCTTCATCAAATCGACGACTAACGTGTCTTCGTTCACGAAGAATCGGGTGGTGAAGCGTCGCCCGGACGATGAGCGTGTGTTGTTAGCCATGAAGAATGGCCTGCAATGCCCGGCACAGCCGTTCATTGTCCCGCCGTCGCTTGACGGCGATCCTCATCGTCCGCCCATTCAGGCCCGGGATGTTCGAACAATCACGAATCAGGATGCCGATCTCACGCATGCGTTCGGCCATGCGACCGGCCGATAGCGTCGAAGGCAGTTCCAACAAAAGGAAGTTCGCGGCCGACGGAAAGACCTGAACGCCTGTGATGGACTGCAGGGTCGATTGGAGCCATTTCCGCTCCTTTTCGATGAAGGAGCGGCTTTTCTCCCGATAGCCGGCAGCTTGGAGGGCTGCGACTCCCGCACTCTGAGCCAGCGCGTTGACCGACCACGGAACCTGCCGCCCGTGCACCTGCCTAAGCGTTGTGGGGTGGCCGGCCAGATATCCCAATCTGAGGCCTGGAATGCTGTAAAACTTCGTGCAGCTGCGAAGAATCAGGAGCCGGGGATATTGAGGCAAGACATCGAGCAGTGAATGGTCGGGCGCAAAATCACCAAACGCTTCATCGAGGATGATCCACCCACCGCGCCGGTTTTGAAGGTCTACCAATGGGAGAAGATCGGCCTTCGTTACGGCTTGGCCGGTCGGGCTGTTCGGGTTGCAGAGAAACACCGCGTCACTGATCCGTTCCTTTCGCAGGTTTGCGATCACCCGGTCGATCGGGGGTCGATAGTGTTCATGTCGATCCGCCAAACAAGAGGTACTGACCCCGCCCGTCTGCTGAACGGCCGACGCATATTCGGAAAAGGTCGGTCCGACGATCAACGCCTCTGTGATTCCCAGGCTCAACGGAAGCAGATGGATCAATTCCGCGGAGCCGTTTCCGATCAGAAACCAATCAGGCGGCAGACCGGTCTCTTTGCCGAGCGCGGTTCTGAGATCGTATCCGTCGGGATCAGGATAGTGCCTGATAGCCCAGAGACCATTGCGCAGAACGCGCAGCACACCACCGGGCGGTCCGAGTGGATTGATGCTGGCGCTGAAGTCAAGCCACTCAGTGGGACGGCAATGCTGTTCCTGCGCGGCCCGATACACGTTCCCGCCATGTCCATCGAACGTCTTCACCAGAGAATCCAACAAGCGAGTCCTGCGGACAATGCCGAGACCATCCACATGAGGGTAACGGCCTCAGTGATCCGATCCACCGTCAGCGGTTTGCGAGCCGTTCCGATCACGGGACGGGACTCCACTCTGCCGTCATACCGGTTGATTCCACCAAGCTGGACGCCGAGTGCTCCTGCCATCGCGGCTTCCGGCCGACCGCTGTTGGGGCTGGGATGCTTGCCCCCGTCCTCACGGAGCGTCCGCCACCCATCCGCAAGACGCCGCCGGTCAGCGAATCGGATACCGGCCGCCACCACGATTAGAGCGGCCGTCAGGCGCGCCGGAATCCAGTTCATCACATCATCCAACCGAGCCGACGCCCACCCGATATCGCGATACGGCGCTTCCTTGTGTCCGATCATCGAATCGAGCGTGTTCATGGTCTTGTAGGCCCAGGCCAATGGAGCCCCTCCGATCGCGAGGAAAAAGATCGGCGCCACGATGCCGTCGGAGCTGCTCTCCGCCACGGTTTCAACCGTGGCCCGCACAATCTCCGGTTCCGGCAACAACGCCGTGTCCCGCCCGACAATCTGTCCGACGGCCGCACGCGCCTGCTGGAGCTGTCCGTGGCTCAACGCGTCTCTCACGCTCCAGGCATGGTCGGCCAGATCCCGCGCCGCGAGCGCCCAGAATGCGAACAGCGTTTCGACGACCCAACCGGCCTGCACGAGGTCGGCGGCTCTGACGGAACTCCACACGGCGACAGCGCTCACTGCCGGAAGGCCGACCGCCGCAACGGCGCCGATGATCTTGGCCGCCCTGGGTCGCTTGGTCCAAGAACCGGCAAACCGCCTTTCCGCCCATTCAATCAGGCGGCCGATGCCTCGCACCGGATGGGGAAATCTGCGGGGATCGCCGACGACAAGGTCCAAGGCACAGGCGCCCAGGAAGGAGCCGACCGTCATCGACGGCTCATGAGCGCGGGGACCGCAATCACAAATGCGATTTCTGTTATTTCATTGATCAGACCGAAGACATCGCCGGTGATGCCGCCGCAAAGACGGTGCGAAAGAAAGGCGATCCCTCTCGCAACCAATCCGGAGACGGCCAGCACGCCGAGTCCTCCTGTCAGGCCGAAAGACCAGATCAGCCACGTTCCGGCAAAGACGGCCGCGAACAAGACATGATGGATTTTGAGATGATCCAGGAATGGTCGCGCCATCCCACCCTCCGGCCTCGCATAGGGCATTCTTAGTCCGCCGACCGCCATGGCCCAACGACCGACCAGAGGCATGCTGGCAATAGCCAGCCATCGGCCGTGGTCCGGCAGCGCCGACAGCCCCAGGTACCGGAGTCCCAAGGACGCGATCAGTGCCATGGCTCCCATCGCGCCGATCCTGGGATCACGCATGATCGCCAACCGTTGCTCCGGCGTCCGCCCGCCCCCCCATCCATCAATTGTGTCGGCGAGCCCATCCAGATGGAGTCCGCGCGTCAGAACGATGAGCAGAACGACCACTAATCCATCGCTCACGGCTCGCGACAGGGCGATCTCGAACAGCGACATGGCGCCGGCAAGTATGCCGCCCACCGCCAATCCAACCGCCGGAAAGCAGGCCATGGAGGCGGCAAGCTGCTCGGACGCGATGACATGGTGTCTGCGACTCACCGGAATGATCGTCAGAAATTGCCACGCCACCACGAACTGATTCAGCATTGCCCGGCCCGCGCTTCTGCGCCGGAAACGCCGGCTTCATCGAAGGTCGCCATCTGTCCGTATATTTTGATCGCAGCCTTCAACAAGCTGATTCCCAGACAGGCGCCCGTTCCCTCCCCCAGGCGAAGTTGCAGGTCCAACAGCGGCATCAGGTCTAACCGAGCCAGGACCGCATCATGCCCGCATTCAACCGATCGATGAGACGCAATCAAGTAATCCCGACAAGCGGGCGCCAGGCCCACCGCGACGAGAGCCGCCGCGCCGGAGATGAACCCGTCGAGCACGATCGGCACGCGAGCCGCCGCGCCGCCCAGAATCAGGCCGGCGATCCCGGCAATCTCGAACCCTCCGATTTTCACCAGCACATCCAAGGCGTCGTTGTGATCCGGCCGATGCCGTGCCAAGGCTTGTTCGATGACGGCAATCTTGTGTCTCATCATGTCGTCATCAATGCCCGTTCCACGCCCGGTGACCGACGCCGCCGGCTCCCCGGTCAAGACGGCCGCAATCGCGGCACTGGCCGTGGTATTGCCGATACCCATGTCTCCGGTTCCCAGGATGCCGATTCCATCTCTCACTGCCTCCATGGCGAGCACAATCCCGGTCTCCACGGCGTGCCGCGCCTGCTCCTTCGTCATCGCCGGCTCCCGGAGGAAGTTTTTGGTGCCGGCCGCAACTTTGCGCTGGATCAACCGGGGAAGCACCGGGAACTCGCCCGCCACGCCGATATCGACCACCCGCACTTCCGCGCCCGCATGCTGAGCCAGCACATTCACCCCGGCGCCTCCGCGCAAAAAATTCAGAACCATTTGCGCCGTGACTTCCTGCGGATAGGCGCTGACCCCGTCCTTTGCGATGCCGTGGTCCGCCGCGAAGGTGAACACCGCCGCACGCGGCACAGTAGGCTTGGTCTTGCCGGTCAACATCACGTACCGGGCGGCCAATTCTTCCAACCGGCCCAGACTTCCTTGCGGCTTCGTCAGGCGGTCGAGCCGCTCTTGGGCCTTGCTCCAGAAGCTGCGATCAGGCGTCTCTATCCGAGCGGCGATTTCTTCGATCGTCATCCGACTCCCTCACTACTTCACGCGCAGCGACCGGCCCGCGAGAATGAAATAGACCTCGTCCGCACTCGTGGCAATCTGTTGATGGACCTTCCCCGCTACGTCCCGAAAGCGACGCCCCGCCCGGCTCACCGGCACCAGGCCCAGGCCTAGTTCGTTGCTCACCAATACGACTCGCGCAGACGTTGTACAAATCGCATCGAGCAGCTCGCCGACCCTATGTGGCATTGCCGCATCCGTCACGCGGTTTCTTTGCAGGTTACTCAGCCACAGGGTCAGACAATCGATCACAATCGTGCGATAGCGTGATCCTCGACTTCGCAGCCATCCGCCGAGATCCATCGGTACTTCAGCGGTATGCCAGTCAGGCGAGCGTGAGGCTTGATGGCGGCGGATCCGTCCGGCCATTTCCTGATCCAGCGCCTGTCCTGTCGCCACGAAGGCTCTCGGTCTCGCTTCACCGGCCAGCTCCAGCGCCGCCTGACTTTTTCCTGACGCCGCGCCGCCTAAGACAAGAATCAATGTGGATGGCCGGCGGCCGCTTCTTTTGATGGAACCTGTCGATATGCCGGCCCGTTGCGGTCCGCGTGTCGGCGTTCGCCGGACGGTCGATGGTGGTTTCGTTCGCCCGGCGATGCGCCGCGCATCAGACACCGGAACCACCATCCTGTCGATTTTCTTTGTCGATCGGCGACCGGGGCATATTCGAAACCGGCCCCAGTTCCCCGCGACTGACTTTCCGGAGGCACGCGGAGCAGAGACAGTCTCGGAACGTCGCCGTGATCCAATCCATTTGTCGTTCCGCAATCGCGACCTGCCCGCACCAGCAACCATAGCCCCCGCAGCTGAATGCCAGCCCGCAGGCTTCGCATGTCTTCATCACCGGGCCTCTCATCGTGCTTTAGAACTCCACGCCGGGCTGCGCCTTAATCCCTTTCCGGAACGGATGCTTGATCTGTTTCATTTCGGTGACGAGATCCGCTTGTTCCATCAACTGCTGCGGCGCGCCGCGGCCGGTGATGACCACATGCTGCATGCGCGGACGCCGGGACAGAAGCGGCAGCACCTCTTCGAGGCTGACATATCCCTGCTGCAAGGCAATGTTGAATTCGTCAAGGATCACCATTGCGTACGAGGAATCGCAAAGGAATTCGCCGGCCTTCTTCCACGCCGCCTGAGCGAACAACGTATCTCGCTCCCGGTCTTGGGTTTCCCAGGTATAGCCTTCTCCCATGCGCAGAAAGACCACCTCGCCGCCGAACGACTTCAAGGCCCGTTCTTCCGCCGTGTCGATCGCTCCTTTGATGAACTGCACGATGGCCATCCTCATTCCATGGCCCGCGCACCGCAGGGCCATGCCCAATGCGGCAGTCGTCTTGCCCTTGCCTGCCCCCGTATAGACGATCAGGAGGCCCCGTTCCTCTTGCGCCGCTTCGATCCGGCGATCGACCGAGGCCTTCAAACGGCTCATGCGGGCTTGATGGTCAGCCGGCCGCATATGGCGCTCTCGATCGTCCGTTACTTTTTCAGGACACATTTGTCGTAGAGCTCCGTGAGCCTTCCGGTTGAGTCGTATCTCATTTTGAGCCGGCGGTAGGCCGGTTCGTTGTACAACCGGCCGAATTCTTCTCGTGAATAGTAGGAGCTGGAATAGAGGGACTTCCGGCCGGCGCATTCCCGCACCTTGGCTTCCACGGCCCTGTTGAAATATCCCTCTTCGCGATCGCTCTTCACAACGTCCCAGAATCCGAAATTGACATAGAGCTGTTTGGGATCCATGGAATACAACGAATACAAGACCGACGGGTCATAGGTCCTCACGGGACACACCCAGACCGGTTTGATGCCGATGTTCCGATGGAGAAACCCGGCGAACTCCGGCGCGCGCTCGATCGGAATTTCCACGTCTTGAATGACGGCTTCCTGCCGCCCTTCAATCGTCCTGGCGATCAATTGCGCCGCGCGTGAATGATGAAAGCGTTTCCATAACTTCCAGTACACGGCCGACCGGAGCCGGTGTTTCCCCCAGAGCCGCCGCATCACGGGGTACTGCAGAAAAAAATGCTTGGAGCACCAGAACCAATCCGTGTCCCAGCGCCAGAGATAGTCATGAGTCGTCAGGTAGTCTGTCTGTCGCTGCTGGATGGATTGATAATAGATCTGCCGGTAGGTGTAATCGCTCACCCATTCGGCGCGATCCACGAATTCTCCCGTGGTGATGTACAGCTCGCTCTCGTGAAACATCGTCCCATCGATAAAATCGACGGACCGTGCCTCGCACACTTGCGCGATCCCCCGGAAATACTGTTCCAGGTCTGAGTAGCGATGGTGCGTCAGCTTGACGAACCGCTTGGCGGGAACGAGTTTCACGACGGCTCTCAACGCGTAGCCCAGCGTCCCATAGGAATTGGGAAACCCCAAAAACAGGTCGCTGTGTTCATTCTCCCTCGTCGCCACCACGACGTTTCCGTCCGGGAGCAAAATCTCGAGTTCCAGCATCGTTTCGTGGACAAATCCATATCTGAACGAGGAGGATTCAATGCCGATGCCGGCGATGGCTCCGCCGACGGTAATCGTTTTGAGCTGGGGCACGACCGCGGGCATGAGATTGAACGGCAGCGTTTCGCGAACCAGATCTTCATAGGTGGTGAGACCTTCGACCTCCGCACAGGCCTCTTTCTCGTCCACCCGTAGCACCTGATTGAAATCACTCAAATCAAGGCGGTGGACGCGATTCTGGTCACGATGCCGGAAAAGGTTCGACGTCGTTTTCACAAGAGCCAGCGGCGGGAGCCCGGCCGTTCCGCGAAGTGACGCGAGCGTCCGCTCCCGTTTATGGCGATATTGGTCGATGGACATCATGATGGTTCAACGGACCGACTCATACCCGCCCAACTTGCCCTGTTTGGACATCACAATCTGCCACAGATGGATTTTTCTGGCGCGGAACGATCCGGCGAGCGAGAGCAGATAATAGCGCCACGCGCGATAGAACCGTTCGTCCTGCATGGCTTTCAGTTCGTCCCGATGCCGATCGACATTCTCCTGCCAGGCCATCAACGTCTTGTCATAGTCCGGCCCGAAATTGTGCCAATCCTCCATTACCAGGAGATCGTCCATCGCCGCGCTCAATTGCGCGACCGACGGGAGCATCCCTCCCGGGAAAATATACTTGTCAAACCAGGGATCGGCGGTCGTCACCGACGCATTATTGCCGATGGTATGGAGGAGAAAGAGCCCGTGCGGCTTCAATGTGCGGTGCGCGATCTCCATCAGCGTCCGATAATTCTTGTATCCCACATGCTCGCAGAGGCCGATGGCCGCCACTTTGTCGAACTCTCCGGCCGCTTCCCGATAATCATCCCGGATGATGTCAACGGGAAGGCCCGCGCACCATCGACGCGCGTACGAAACCTGCTGCTCGGAAATGTTGTACGCCGTCACGGAGCAGCCGTACTTGGCGGCCGCATAGCGCGCAAATCCTCCCCATCCACACCCGAGTTCCAGCACGCGTTCGCCTTTACACAATTGAAGCTTCTGACAGATCAGTTCCAGCTTATGCTCCTGGGCCTCTTCCAGATTGCGCGCCCGCTTCCAATAGGCGCAGGTATACTGCATGGAAGGTCCCAGCATCGTTTCGTAAAAGTCATTGTCCAGATCGTAGTGGCGATGCGCTACTCTCCGGGAGAGGCGCTTGTTCTGCATGTTGAAGAGATGGGCTTTCACCGCGTTGAAAATGAGCCACTTATCGACCACGGCCTGGTCGAGCTGAACCCTGTGGAATTTGCAGAAAAATTCATCCAGCTGTTCCGAATCCCACCATCCGTCCATGTAGGATTCGCCAAGGCCAAGCGACCCTTCGGACAGCACCCGGCTGTAGAAGCCGTCATTGCGCACGCAGATATCCCCCGGCCCGGCGCCGTCGATCCGCACCTGCGCCTTCTCCAGCAATCGTTGGATCATGTCTCTGTGTTTCATAGACTTTCTGAATTATCCGCTTCAGATGCCGATCGAGACATCAGTCCTACCCGCGTCGGCTTCAATGCGTGCCGCCCGAAGGCCGTTTTCGACCGCGATGGTCCCGGCCTTGATATGTGCCGGCGGTTTCCTCAGATCCCACACGATTCCGACCCACGACAACACCGACAGGACATAATAGGACAGGTCCACTTCCCACCAAAACCATCCTTGGTTGACGGACGACTGATAGTGATGATGATTATTGTGCCAGCCTTCCCCGCAACAGAGGATCGCGAGCACGAAACTGTTCCGGCTCCGGTCATTCGACCTGTAGCGGACTCGCCCTACCATGTGTGTCAAAGAATTGATGAAGAAGGTGCAGTGATACAGCACGGTCGTGGAAATAAAGAATCCCCAGACGAGGCCGGGAAAGCCCCACAGTATATAGATCAGCGACGCGTACAGAATCGGCGGGATGTAATGGAACCGGTTCAAGAACCGGAGTTCCGGGTAACGGTAGAGGTCCCTCACCCGCTTGAAATCAGTCCGCACCGATTCTTTGGTGAACATCCATCCGACATGAGCGGACCAAAATCCCCTTTGCGATGGAGAATGCACATCCGGTTCTTGATCCGAGTATCGATGGTGATGCCGATGGTGGGCCGCCCACCATAACACCCCTTTCTGCGCCGACGTCATGGCGAGAAAGGCCAAGAAAAACTGGAACAGCCGGCTCGTTTTGAATGATCGATGCGAGAAATACCGGTGGTACCCGGCCGTGATGCCGAACATCCTCAGGTAGTAGCTGGCGACGGCCAGTATGACCCACTCCATCCGGATGCCGGTGTGAAAAGCCCACAGCCCCATCAGATGGATGCTGAGAAACGGAACGAAGTCCCCATATCGAAGCAGTGCGGTTCCGTAAGTCTGTACGAGATGCCGATCGTTGTTGCGGATCACGCTTTTCATATGCAACGCCCGCGGGGATGTCTGGTTCATGTGCACGTTCATGAGTCTCCTTCTTCTGCAATATGCCGAACCGCGGACGGCGCAATGCGGCGGGCGGATTCAACCAGAGCCTCGGCCACCTGCGGACAACTTCCAAAATGCAGGTGGGTGTAAAGGGCCAGCGTCTTTCCCGTGACGAGGCCGTCGGGTCCACGAGATTCTCCTCTCGCGTCTTTCAATAAGCAGGCATGATCGAGCGGTCGCTGGTGGCGTAAGCTCGAATAATGAAATTCATGTCCACGCACGACGGTCCCGCGCTCGCCAAGGACGCAGGACTGCGACACTTCGACCGTACGATAGCCCAACGTGAAGCCGGTTTTCCGCATGACGGCCTCGGCGGGAAATAGACCGACCATCTGTTGCACGCGGCCGTCGACATCGCGGATCGCGTCCGTGAGATACATCATGCCGCCGCATTCGGCGTAGACCACGCCGCCTGCTTCGGCGAAGGATCCGACGGCTTGCCGCATGGAGCGGTTTTCAGCCAAAGGCTTTGCATGAAGTTCCGGATACCCACCGCCGAGATACAGCATGTCTACATCGGGGAATGTCTTGTCATGCACCGGAGAGAATCGCACCAGTTCGCCTCCCGCCGATTCGAGCAATTCCAGATTGTCGGGATAGTAAAAGCAGAACGCTTCGTCCTGAGCCAGACCGATTCTGATCGCACCACCATGATGCCGCCGCGGCGGCCTGACGGGTGCGGACGGCCAGTTCCCGGCCGATCCCGCCAACTGTTCGAGCCGATCCAGATCGACCGTCTCGGCGGCGGCTTCTCCCAGCCGCTCGTAGAGGTCCGCTCTGCCTCGTTCGATTGCCGTGGCCAGGCCAAGATGGCGATCGGGGATAGTCACGGTCTGATCTGCCCGCAGATAGCCGACGACCGGAACGGGCATCCGTTGTTCCACGGCTTCCTTCAGGATCCGATAGTGGCCCTCGCTATTGACGCGATTGAATAGAACTCCCGCCACGTTGAGTTCAGGATCGAACCGGACAAACCCTTCGACGATCGCCGCGGCCGACCGGGCCACGGCACTGCCGTCGAGGATCAGCAACACGGGCGCCTCCAGCTGTTTGGCCAGCTCCGCGGTACTGCCGAGGTCGCTGATCGGAGAGCTGCCGTCGAATAACCCCATCATTCCTTCGATCAATGAAAGATCTGCGCCCAAGGCGGCGCGCCCGAAAATGTCGCGGTTCACATCTCTCCCCAGCATCCAGCCGTCCAGATTACGGGATGGCCGTCCGGTAACGGCCGCATGGTGCCCCGGGTCAATGAAGTCCGGTCCCGCTTTGAATGCCTGCATGATCCGCCCCTTGGCCGCAAAGGCCGCCAAGAGAGCGAGCATGATCGTGGTTTTGCCGGCATTGCTCCCGGTCCCGGCAATGACCAGACGAGGGGCCTTCACTATTGAACCTCATCACGCGGGCTGCGCCTCGCCCAAGACAGGCCTGACCGAGGCGCCGACGCCGAGACTATCGTCATAGTGCCCATCACCGACCTGTTGATAGGATTGGCTCGCGTTCGTCCTCTCCGACACCGCCCGCCCATCATGCGTAGCGCCCCGGCCCTTGATGCCGCGACATCATGAGATAAATGAAAAAGGGCCCTCCCGCCAAGGCGGTGACAATGCCGACCGGAACCTCGCTCGGCACCAAGACGGTCCGGGCGATCGTATCGGCGACGACGAGAAAGAGGCCGCCGCTCAAGATCGATGCGGGAAGCACAATTCGATTGTCGGCGCCGAGCACCAGCCGGACCGCATGGGGAACGACCATGCCGACAAATCCGATCATGCCGCTGAGGGATACCACCGCGCCGGTGATAAGGGCGGTCAGGATAAAAAGCCGCCGCGTCACCAGTTTTGTGGACACTCCGAGCGTGCCGGCCACTTCTTCACCCAACGCCATCACGTTCAGGCCTCGACTCTCGCGCATCAGTAACAGCAGCCCCCCGACGAGGTACAGCGACACGACCGTCAACCCCGGCGAAGCTTGGGCCGCGAGCGAACCCATCAGCCAGGCCATCATGCCGAATGAGCGATTCGGTTCCATGATCGAGGTAATGAACATAATCAAGGCGCTGAAAATCGCGTTCAAGATCACGCCTGCCAGCAACAGGCTATGCACAGACAGGCGACCATGATGGGCCGCCAAGCCGTAGACAATGCCGAGAGCAAGCACCCCTCCGATGAATCCGCAGAGCGGGAGGGCCGTCAACGCAAGCATGGACGTGCCGATACCGAAGAGCACGGCCAGCGATGTTCCAAGCGCCGCGCCGCTCGAGACCCCCAAGACATAGGGATCGGCCAGCGGATTTCGCATGAGAGCCTGCAATGTCACGCCGACTCCCGCCAAACTGGCTCCGACCAGAAACCCCAGGAACACGCGCGGCAGGCGGACCTGAAGAAGAATGACGCCGGTTGTGCCGATCGTTCGAACGTTCCACTCGTCTTCCGCCACTGCCCGCTGCAACGCCTGCGCCACTTCCGCCACCGGGATGCGTTGCGCCCCGAATTGGAGGCATACGAGAAGTCCGACGACAGTGGCGAAGCCGAGGCAGAACAGAACCAGTCGAGCCCGCATGGCCGGGCGGCCGGAATGAACCCCATCGACTGAGCGAGCCGCATATGGCATGCTCCAACGGGTTTGATCTCTTTGTTCTTCCAGTAAGTGTTTTTCGTGGATCACGGTGAAGGCCTCGGTTGATCCGACGGCGGATGAACAGCACTGATCAATTCCTCCAAGGCTTCGACGATCCGGGGTCCCGGACGATTGATGGTATCCGACGAGACGGTGCGGAGTCGCCCGGTTCGGACCGCCGTGATATCGGTCCATTGCCTCCACGCGTCCCGATCGGCGACCGGCACCGTTTCTGTCTTTCCCACAGGAAACAGCACGACCTCGGGGTCACCCACCACCACCGTCTCCATGCCGATTCTCGGGTAAGCCGTCCCGGCTGTCGCAGCAATGTTGACGCCGCCGGCCTGTTCGAGCAATTCATGAATATAGCTTCCGGGCCCCACCGTGATGAGCGGCCGGGTATTCAACACATAGAGCACGCGTACAGGCCTCAACTGCCGGACCCGCTCGCGGGCCGCCTCCATTCGCCGTCGCATGGCATCGATCACTCCCTCCGCTTGTGAAGGCCGATTGAAGACCAGGCCGAGGAGCCGGAGGTGCTGTTCGATGTCTTTCAGAGACCGCGCGCTGAGCACGAGCGTGGGAATTTTGAATTGATCGAGCTTCCTGAGCAGATCCGGGTTCAGAAAGTCCGCGGGCGCAATCACCAGATCCGGATCAAGCGCGACGACCTGCTCAAGACTGGGACTGGCATAGCCGATGGTCGGACGTCCGGCGACGGCGGCTGGGTAATCGCAAAACGACGTTACAGCCACGATCTCGCGATCAAGTCCAATGGCAAACAACATTTCGGTTACGCTGGGCGCAAGGGAAATGACTCGTGAGGGATCACCCGGAACGAGAACCGTTCGTGTGAGGTCGTCGATGAAGGAGCGGGGCTCAGCAGCCGTCGTAAGGGAAACCCAGACGACTCCTTGAGCCGCCGTCATCAGCGGAAGGAGACAAAAGTAGACAAACAATCCGAAGCGGCGCAAGAACGAAGTCCTGGGGGGCTGTTGTGCCAAGACCCGGAGGACCGTACAAGGCTTTTCGTCCTCGCCTTATTCCCCACCCCACGAGGGAACAATGGTCACAGTCTTCGGCCAGGTCTTCTGACTTCTGGATCAACCAAACACCCGCGTCTTCCCAATCGCGCAGGGCGACAGTGACATGCAACGGCGTTGTTCCCAGTTACAGCGGCGGGACCGTGAGGGAATCACACCCTTTTCCCTTAACCGAAGCCTTTTATAGAACTGAACTGTAGAGGAGAGCAGGTGGCTAAGTCAAGAAAGGGATGAGGCTGCGCGATGAACCATCGCGCAGCCTCATCCAGCTAGAAGAGACTACGGCTGAATTCGCCGGAACGCCCACTTTCATTGCCGGAGCGGTCATAGGCCGTGACGGAGAAGAAGTATGTCACGCCTTTGGGAAGCGTGATCGCATATGCCGTGGCATTGCCGGCATCAATCGTTCGCGTATACACGCCGGACGTCGTTCCCACATACAGCTTATATCCGGCCAGATCTGCCTCGCTGTTGGCAGTCCATGTCACCGTCGCCACGCCGTTCACCAGGACTGGAGGAATCGGCGGCGGCGGCGGCACGATTTTACTGTCTGGATCAGGCAGTGGAGGCGGAGACGGTTGCGGGTTGGTGCCACCCGGCGTCACAATAACGGTCAAGGGAACCGTCACGAGACGTGACAGCCCTGGAGCAGTCTCCCAGATGTAGACCATGGCTTGGTTCGTACCGACGGTGAGGTTGCCCGAGTTTATCGTGACCCGCACTTGGTCCAATTCAGTCGTAATGGTGTTGACGCTGCCATAGTTGGGAGACAAGCTGAGCCACGGAACACTGGAGGTCGGCTCCCAGTTATGCGGATTGCTTCCCGTCTTCTGCAAATTTATTGTGAGCGTCGCGCTCTGTCCCTTGGCCACCGTGGCGGAAAGAGCAGGAGGAGACGCCGTGATATTCGACTGCAGATCAGGCGGTGACGGCGGCGCCGGCGGAGGAGACGGCTGAGGCGGTGATGGCGGCGTCGGCGGAGGAGGAGACGGCCGGGGCGGAGAAGGAGGAGTCGGAGGCGGTGATGGCGGAGCCGGCGGCGAAGGGGGTGGCGTCTTGCCCTGGGTCACGGTCACCATGACGGGAACAGAGATGAGCCGCGATAGGCCCGGGGCCGTATCCCAGATGTAAATTACCCCTGAGCTGTTACCCATCGGCATGTTGGCCGTATTCACCATGACCTTCACCTGATCCAACTCGGTGGTAATGGTATTGATGCTGCCGGGGTTGGGCGTCAGGCCGATCCATGGAACAGTGGCCTTCGGTTCCCAGTTATGCGGGTCGGTACCCGCCTTCTGTAGATTCAAGGTCAAGGTCGTGCTCTGGCCTTTCGCCAACGTCGCCGAGAGGGCGGCAGGAAACGCCGTAATGTTGGAATTGAGGGTCGGCGGCGGTGACGGCGGCGCCGGCGGAGGAGACGGCTGAGGCGGTGATGGCGGCGCCGGCGGAGGAGACGGCTGAGGCGGTGATGGCGGCGTCGGCGGAGGAGGAGACGGCCGGGGCGGAGAAGGGGGAGTCGGAGGCGGTGATGGCGGAGCCGGCGGCGAAGGGGGTGGCGTCTTGCCCTGGGTCACGGTCACCATGACGGGAACAGAGATGAGCCGCGATACGCCCGGGGCCGTATCCCAGATGTAGATCAGCCCCGAGTTGGCTCCCAATGCCATGCTTGAGGAATTGATGGCAATCTTCATCTGATCCAACTCGGTGGTAATGGTATTGATGCTGCCGGTGTTGGGCGTGAGGCTGATCCATGGAACAGTGGCTTTTGGTTCCCAGTTATGCGAGTCGGTGCCCGTCTTCTGCAAATTCAACGTCAAGGTCGCGTTTTGCCCTTTCACCACCGTCGTCGCAAGCGACGCAGGGCTTGCTTGAATATTTTGAGCCCATGCCGGCCCGGCTGAAACGGCTATCGACACGAGGACCAGCATTGCCGCCCACAAGAATTGCCGGCCGGCCGACCAAACTGAAAGTGGTGCGTTTCTGTCTCTTTCCTGGTCATGACCGGATTTCATCGGCTGCTCCTCGGTTAAAGCAGTGGTATTTCGGACTGCTTCCCGGGGAGTGAGCAACCGGCATGCCATTTCTTGGGACGACCAGGAATGAAATCAACGAATCCCGGCGAGCATGAATGGAAAGGAACGAGCCCAACCCGTGCAGGAGTGAATCTGCCGGAGTTTGTCTGAACGGAAAATTATTGTATGGAAGCGAAGACGCCCCTGTTCAAAAATGATTCATCGGCCGCGCCTTCCATTGTGGCCTGCATAAGAACCATCGGGGCGAGGAGTAAGGACCGGGTGACATAAAAGCCGATGTGAAGGCTTCAGAAAGCCGTTGCAGCGCAATCGGAACACTTGCGCGATTCAAATGATTGGGCGGTCCCCAGGGAGTATTGTTCACATCGACCACATACAATTTTCCATCATTCCGATCTCTCAGGACATCCAACTCCCCGTAATCCAACCCCATGGCGTCGCAGAACTGCAAAATCTGTCGCACTTCGCCGGAGGACAATACCGTGTCCACTTCACAGATGTCGGCCGAGGTGTTTTCATTGCTGAACCGGGAAGCAATCGGCCTGCGCTTCCGATAGCAGAACGGAATCAGGTGGCCGAAGACCGGCACCCGAACGTCTTCTATGTACTCGGCGTCTATTCGATTGTTCACCTCCTTTTGATAGACGCACGCCTCGTCGCGCTCGACGATCGGACACTCAACGATCGTCCCGTCATGCATGGCGTTTTCGTTCGATTTCTTCACGCATGGGCCGCGATGCCGTAATGGGTCCACCTCAAGCCTATAGCCGAACACCGCTTGATGCACGGCATCCACCTTCTGCTTGGAAATATCCCGGCAGTGCAGATTGATGACCTTTTGACGCCGATTCCTCTCTTCGAGGGCGGCATAGGTCGGACGGAACGAAACGTCCTCCCAATGAATGACGAGATCCGCCTTCGCGGCAATGTCGTCTGTCATTCGATAACCGAGCTGCTCGCATATCTTGAACAAAACCGATCCGGGCTCGAGCGCGTGAGGATACGCGAGGACGGTTTTGCGAAAGGCTCCGCGGACCACCCGGAGCGTGTGGATTAGTCTTTCAGGAGCAACCCGTTTAATGAAGGCCAACATCGAGTCCACAACCCTGGCGACCCGTCACGTCCCGCCTTGTTTCACCGCTCTGATGGAAATGATGACGTCGTAATCGGGGTCATGATAATCCAGTTCTTCCGGGCGCAGTTCAGAGGCGAGAATGCCGTGCAGGCGGGCAATCGTGGCAAGGACGTTCCCATAGGACTGCACCGTCACACTGTCGTCCTGAAAATGTTCTCGAAATAGCCTCTGCGCCGATAGTGTGGTGAATCGCCAATATTCGCCCCATTGCTCCATGTCGTAGCGGGTAATTTGCGCGATCCCGGGCGCCGTCGCCAGCAAGACACCGCCCGGCTTTAAGATTCGCTTGATGGTCCGCACGGCGGCGCGGGAATCCCAGATGTACTGGAATGTCTGCGTCAGAATGATGCAGTCAAAGGCATCCGACGGAATATGATCGGCTGAAGTCAAATCCGCGACAATCGTGGCATCCGAGTTACCGGGCTTTACATGCAGCACGTCGGAGTGCGAGACGCGACTCCCGCCGTGTCTGGTGGTATAGCGCCTGTCGGCTACCTCCAGGACCCGGCCCTGAATATCGGCCGCATACCGAGCAATGAAGTTGTCAATGTAGTAGCGCCCGATGCCGAGGCCCACCCGCGCCCCCGAATCGGGGCGGATGGGCCTGAGACGCCGCAATGAACAAAAGTATTTCCAGTCGAGGGCGGGACTCTCCTCTCCGAGCAGGGCTTCCCGCATGTTGCGATAGGTCCGGGAAGGCAACAACGACTTGAGGGCTTGCTTGGCGAGACGAATCAACACGTCAGTCAATGCCGCGGCCGGATCGAGCGAGAACCTTCATTGGCCCCCATTGGCCCATTTCTCATCATCACAACAATCTCTCGCGACTTCGATACGTGCCGTATGGTACGCAAGAACGCAAGAGCGCTCAAGTATCCTTTGCCCGATCGGCCGGCCTGACGAACCGTGGCATTCCCATTTGGATTGATCTTTTGGTAAGGTGGGGGCGCGCCAGGCCGCAACGGCACAGCATTTCTGCTGAGCGGAACGACTGGGGACCGGCGGTTCGTCTTATCCGATTGCGATTGACGTTCCTTATGTGGCAGAGAAGCTGAATGGAGAGCGTGCGAAAGTTAGCCGATGGGGTTCTGATAACCGCCTCGTCATTCTGCCTCCTATTCCTGATTGTCATGCTCTTGCGTCATGGCTGGGCATGGCACTATGTCTTCCTGATCGTCCTCGCCGCCATCGGGTATGCCGCGTTGCGTCTTTCTGTTTCGATCAAGCTCAATCTTGCGCTCCTCCTTCTTTCAACCGCGGTAGGAGTCTATGGCGCCGAGGCCCTCGTCGGCCATATTCTGTTTTCTTCCAGTCGCTTCAGCATGGGCGACTGGCTGAATTTTCCGTCGGATCGCGATTCTCGCGCGGCAGTTAGCCGCATCAAAGAAGAACGGTCTTCTCACGCCGCCTTTGATGCCCGGACCAGGCTGCAAGTCGTGCGGGATCTCAGAAATCAGGGCATCCAGGCGTTTCCGGACGTATTTTCGGCGGTGTTGTTACAATCAACCGGCAAAGGGGTGACCCGATCGGTTTTTACAAGCGAACAGGGAGAACTCCTGCCGCTGGCGAGTCTCTCGAACGTGACGACGGTCTTTTGTAATGAGAGCGGCGAATACATCATTTACGAGAGCGATGAGCACGGATTTCACAATCCTCCCGGCCTCTGGCAAACCGGCGCGGTTCAGATCGCCGCCCTCGGTGATTCATTCACACACGGAGCATGCGTGCCGTCGGACAAGGGCTTTGTCGCAGGCATTCGATCCCGTTTTCCGTCGACAATCAATCTCGGCATTAACGGCGACGGCCCTCTGGCGATGCTCGCAACGCTCAGAGAGTATGCGACCTCGCTCCGCCCGAAGATCGTGCTCTGGTTTTATTTCGAGGGAAATGATCTTCGCGATCTCGATGGCCGGGAAAAATATTCACCGCTCTTGCGGAGCTATCTGGGGTCTTCTTTTTCCCAGCGCTTGATCGACCGGCAGGCGGAGGTGGACCGGCTGCTCACGGCTTATCTCGACGACATCATGCAGTCGCAGGATTCCTCGTTCAGCATCGAAGAATTCCTTAAACTCCACCGGCTGCGAACCTCGGTGAAATCGATGCTCGAGAGGCCGGTCGGGCGGGACGGTCTT
This sequence comes from Nitrospira sp., assembly GCA_040981125.1. GTDB lineage: Bacteria > Nitrospirota > Nitrospiria > Nitrospirales > Nitrospiraceae > DASSBQ01. Next base: position 64,723 of record JANRMQ010000004.1, on the reverse strand, counting down.
TCGGGAGAACTCATCGAATTTTTGGAAACCAACGCCGCGCCGGCCGAGCAGGATGATCTGGAATTATTCAAGGGCATTCTCAGAGAGGCCCGGGCAACGGTCTCGACATGGGGCGGACGGTTATATTTTATCTATCTGCCCGCATGGCAACGCTATCGCGTCCCGGAACTCGCCAGTCGGGATCGAGACGTCGTCCTCAAAATGGCGGGCGATTTGGAGATCCCCCTCATAGATCTCCACACCTCGTTTGCCGAACATCCTGATCCGCTGTCCCTCTTTCCCTCTCGGCGCAATGCGCACTACAACATCGAGGGCCATCAGCTGGTCGCCCAAGAAGTCCTGAAACGCTTGGCGGCAGATGATCATCGCCTGGCGTCAAACAACCCGCTTCGGTAGTTTCGCGCCACCAGACAAACCGAGAGAACACCCACCCTTAGATTACTGACATAATCTGTTGCGAAGGCTTGCTAATTTTTATGAAATTGCCAACCTTCTTGGAACTCGGATGCTCTTATACGATTTGTATATCTCGTCCACACAGATAAATGTCACGGTATGAAGCCGCTACTGAGGTGGGCAGGTAGCAAACGGAGCCTGGTTCTCTAGGAAACATTCCAACGAACGCTCCGAGAATTTTTCGGGGCGATTCCCATCAGAAAAATATGTCGGTCTTCTTCCACGCACTACAGACCTACCAAAACCAAAATTAGTCTCCCTGTAAGCATTGGCATCAACAGAGTCATGCTGAACCGCTGCAATATACAAATGCCAGGGATATTCAGGAAGGAATGGTGAAGGTCAATCATTGAAGAGTGGTCTCGGGAAAACACGGACAATGGCTGTTATGTGCAGTGCGCCGGCCTTGCAAGCCATTGATAGTATTGGTGCGCCCGGCAGGAATTGAACCTGCGACCTGCGGGTTCGAAGCCCGACGCTCTATCCAACTGAGCTACGGGCGCACGCTGCTGCAAGACTCGAAGATGAAGTGCGCCGTCCATCGGCCGGATGCGGCCTTTCCGAGCGGCGCAATGTGGGTGTCGTTGTGTAATCAGTCGATTGAATCCGTTACTACCACCGATCCCGATCCCCGCCGCCCGGACCTCGTCCCCCGCCTCCGCCCCCGAACGAGCGCTTCTCTTGGGGACGGGCCTCATTCACCACCAAGGTTCTTCCGCCCAGATCGGCACCGTTCAAAGCCGCGATGGCTTTTTGCGCTTCTTCATCGGTCGCCATCTCCACAAAACCAAATCCACGGGATTGTCCGGTAAACCGATCTGTAATGACCTTGGCCGACTGCACGGACCCGTGCTGCGCAAAGAGATCGCTGAGCTGTTGTTCCGTCGTCGAGTACGGAAGACTGCCCACATACAGTTTGCTCCCCATGACAAACCTCCGTCAGGCTATACGGCTGATTGATGGACGAGGGAAGGAAAGAGGAACGGTCGCGCAACCGGGCGCTGCGGCAGCACTGGGTCACTGAGTCATTCCAGCCAGCTTCCACTCACGGCGAAAAAAAGGATAGCATGCACCCCCGGTGAGATCAACCGGAGAGGCTTGGAGGTAGTGGGCCGGTTTACAAGGAGTGGATGCCCGCCTTCGCGGGCATGACGCAAAAGGAAACTGATCCATTACGGGCTTGGAACTTGACGGAGAACGCGTTCCGCAACCTCGTGGACGGTCAGCCCGTCGGTCGAAATCGTCCAATCCGCCGCCGCCTGGTATTTCGGCAACCGTTCCGCCAGAACTTCACTGATTTCATCGAGAAACGACCGCGTGCCGGTCAATGAGGGCCGTTGGGTGTCATGCCCGATCCGCCGCGCAATGGTATCGACTCCGGCCGTCAACCACCAGAAGCGCCCGTTTTTCTTGAGAACCTCGACATTCTGCGGCCTGAGGATCGCCCCGCCGCCGGTATCGATGATGAGATTATCTTGCTCGGCCAGGTCGCGGCACACCGCGCTTTCCAATTCTCGAAAATGTTCCCAGCCGTGCTGCTCGACGATCTTCGGAATCGCCCGGCCTGCCCGCTTCACGATCTCCGCGTCAGTTGAGACGAGTTCCCGGCGCAGTCGTTTGGACAAGACCCGGCTCACCGCGCTTTTGCCGGTTCCACGATATCCGATCAGCACAATGTTCATTGAAATCGGCGCTCAAGCACGGCGCGCATGACATCCGCCGGAGCCGTCTGGTTGGTCCAGAGTTCGAATTGCAGGATGGCTTGGCAGAGAAACATTTCGATTCCCTGAATCGTACGGCATCCGGCCGCCCTGGCCTCTTTGAGCAATCGGGTTCTGCGCGGATTGTAGACAATATCCATGACGGTCAGATCCGATCGCCACATTGCGGCCGGCACGCAGGTTTCTTCCACATGGGGAGACATGCCGACCGGGGTACAATGGATGACTGTCCGACAATGCGGAATCCAGCTGCGCAAACTGTCATCCTGGATCGGTCCGTCCTCGACGACCACCGACGTCCTGTTTCTCAAATCCTGCACCAGCCGGCGGCGTTCCTCTTCATCGACCCCCAATATCGTGAGCCCGGCGATCTGCGCATCGCCGGCCAGCGCAAACGCAATGGCGCGCGCGGCTCCGCCCGAGCCCAACATCAACACGCGCTGGCCTGAAAGGGCGGCGCCCCCCTCGCGCAACGCCCGCAACGCCCCGGAGGCGTCGGTGTTATAGCCGATGAGCTTGCCGTTCTCTACCACGATGGTATTGATTGCGCCGATGTGCCGAGCCGTCTGGTCCACCTCATCAAGGAACGGCATCGCCGCAAGTTTATGAGGAATCGTGACGCTGAATCCGCGGCAATTTCCCAACGCCCGCACTCCCTTGATAGCGTCCCCGATCACTTCCACCGGGAATGCCAGATAGACGAAGTTCAAGCCCATCTTTCGAAATGCCGCATTGTGGATGGCCGGCGACAGCGAATGGTGAACCGGGTTGCCGATCACTCCGCACAATTTCGTCTGCGTGTCGATTTCAAACATCACATCTCACCCTTACTTCTTCGGCATCACTCGAAGCGCGAGGTACTGAGCCCCTTGCACCTGATATACCACCACGACATGATCATCTTTCTTCAAATCACCGATACCCTTGAGTCCGTCCTCCCAGCGCGTCTGCTCGTTGGTGACGAAGGTAAACCTGGTTCCACCCGACTCTTTCTTGACGGCGATCTTGCCCGTCTTCGCATCCGCCGTGAGCACCGTGCCGGCAAATTCAACCTCCGCCGCGGCCTCACTCCATCCGGTTGATGCGATCGCATGGAGGAAAACGAGGGAAAGAACTACCACATACCCGATCAGCCGATCTGGACCGGATGGCTCGGCTCTTCGCGTCATGTCTCATCCTCCCTTATTGATCGTCATTCCGCCGTCGATCATAAAGGTGCCCCCCGTCACCCATGCCGCTTCGTCGGAGGCCAGATAGAGCACCATCTTTGCCACCTCATCAGGCTTCCCGGGCCGCCGGATCGCGTACTGCGCGATAATCGGGTTCAATTGTTCGAGATTATTCATGAGCGGCGCAGCCATGGGAGTATCGACCAATCCCGGATTGACGACGTTGCACCGGATGTTGTCCTTGGCGTAGTCGACCGCAAGCGCTCTGGTCAGGGCATCAAGACCGCCCTTCGAGGTTGCGTAGGCCGGATTTCCCGGCAGCCCCACCACGCTGGCGATGCTTGAAATGTTGACGATGGATCCCCCGCCGGCCTTGATGAGTTCAGGAACCACGGCCCGTGTCATGCGAAAGACGCCGGTCAGATTGATATCCAGGACGCTTTGCCAGGTGGCATCATCAATTTCGTGAAGCCGGCGGCCGAAATCCCCGACGCCGGCATTGTTCACCAAAATATGCACCTTACCGAATGTCCGCACGGTTTGCGCCACCACCTCCCGAACATGGGGCTCGTCGCTGACCGAACCGGACACGGCCAGGGCTCGTCCGCCGTTGACGACAATGCCCTTCACAACACGTTCGAGCTCCTCTTTCCGCCGGCCGGTGACGACGACCAACGCGCCTTCTTCCGCAAAGAGCTTGGCGATCGCTTCGCCGATTCCCGCGCTGCCTCCCGTGATGACGGCGACCTTCCCCGATAATCGATTCATACGTCTTGCCCTAACCTTTCGTCCAAGACATCCGAAGAGTCCGGCATACCCGTCTCAACTGCCTCCTCGATTGGATTCACTGAGCCTCGCGACCCCATATGCCATTCCGCATCGACCTTTCGCGCCACCGTAATAAACCCGGAGTGCGCGACCATCCGATGATCGGGCCTCACGCTGCGCCCCTGAATCGACCAGGTGCGCAGAAGCGTCTCGAACGTCTGAATCATCCCGAACACCGCCGCGCGCTCCAAGGCCTCCACCGTCCGAACGACCTGCGGAACGGTCGGCACAAAACTCAGATAAACGCCCCCGCTCCTCAGGGCGGTCACTGCATGAGGAATGACTTGCCACGGCTCAGGAAGATCCAGGACGATCCGGTCAAACAGTCGTCCGTCTTCCCGCACTTCGATACCTTCATAGGTGTTCTTACGAAACGGATGGAGGTTCGGCGGAACCCCCATATAGCGTTCGATGTTCGACAGGGCAGTTCTTGAGAAATCGTCCCTCATTTCGTAGGTGACGACCGCGCCTTTCGGACCGACGGCGCGCAACAGAGCCATGGTCAAAGCGCCCGATCCGGTTCCCGATTCGAACACGAGGGCGCCGGGATACACGTCCGCCCACATGGGAATCAGCGCCAGATCTTTCGGATATAGGACTTGCGCGCCTCGCGGCATTTTTAGGACGTACTCGCCAAGGGTGGGCCGCAGAGCCAACATGCGTTTGCCGCGTGACAACGTCACCAGGCACCCGTCCGGCCGTCCGATCAGCGCGTCATGCGCCACCGTTTCACCGCTGTGCTGATAGGTTTCGCCGGCCTTCAACGTCACGGCGTACTGCCGGCCCTTTCGATCGATCAAATGGATGCGTTCGCCGCTCAAAAAATGTGACATGCCGGCATTCTAGGAGAGTACCCATGGCTTTTCAACAAGGCGGCCGTCGCGGGCGGCCTTCCTTGACAGCCCCCGGAGCGGGCCGTATGATCCGCTCTGGTTTTCGAATTGAATGCATTCCGGATTGGGACCCTCCCTTCCGACACCCGCGCATGGAGCGTTCAATGCGTGGCCGATCGTATTTCCTTGCGGCGGGCCCTGCCGGTGCCGCCTGCTTTGTCCTATTGGTCTGGCGGTTGGTCTTCCCAAGCCCCGGGTTCGCCGTGGAGAGGGCTGCCGAGGTCGTCGTCGCCTCGTACGAAGGGGTCATCAATCCGGTGGCAGCCGAATATGTGCACGATGCCATTCTTATGGCGCAGGAAAGGAACGCCCAGGCTTTGGTGATTCGATTGGATACCCCCGGCGGCCTCGATACTTCGATGCGCCTCATTATCAAGGACATTACCGGTGCGACTGTTCCGGTCGTGGTCTATGTCTCGCCTTCCGGCGGCCGCGCGGCGTCGGCCGGCGTGTTCATCACGATGGCGGCCCATGTGGCGGTGATGGCGCCCGGCACCAATATCGGCGCGGCCCATCCCGTGGCGATGGGAGGCGGCGAGATGGACAAGACGATGCGTGAAAAGGTCGAGAACGATTCCGCCGCCTACATCAAATCCATTGCCGAACAACGGGGACGCAACGCCGGCTGGGCGGAGAATGCCGTCCGGAAGAGCGTGTCCGCCACGGAAAAGGAAGCCGTGAAACTCAAGGTCGTCGATGGTATTGCGGAAGATCTCCCGGCCCTTCTCCAATGGATCAACGGCCGCACCGTAACGCTCGCCACCGGTCCGGCGACCTTGCGGACGCAGCAGGTCGCCATTTACGACTATCCGATCAGTTTGCGCCTGGAACTGCTGAAGACGCTCAGTGACCCCAATATCGCGTACATTCTCATGACCGTCGGCACGATCGGTTTAATGGCGGAATTGTACAACCCGGGCGCCATCCTGCCGGGTATCGTCGGAGCCATCAGTTTGGTCCTCGCCTTCTATTCGTTCCAATCGCTGCCGGTCAATTACGCAGGATTGTTGTTAATGGCATTGGGCATCCTCTTCTTCGTTCTTGAAGCCAGTGTCACAAGTTATGGACTGCTGGCCATCGGAGGCGTCATCTCCATGCTGCTCGGATCGCTGATGCTGATCAAAACCGACGCGGAGTTTTATCAGCTGTCATGGGGCGTCATTTTGCCGGTCATCGGCTTGGCCGCGGTGTTTTCGCTTTTCATCGTCGGCATGGGGATGAGAGCCATGCGGAGCCGGCCGCTCACGGGCGTGGAGGGAATGGTAGGATTGATCGGCATCGCAAGAACCGCCGTCGCTCCCCAGGGACAGCTCTCCGTTCACGGTGAACTGTGGGAAGCCGTCAGCGACCACCCGCTACAACCCGGCGACCGGGCTGAAGTGATCAAGGTCGAGGGACTGACGCTGCACGTGAGACCGGTCGCCCATGAACATGAGGCCACATTATGATTCTCAGCCCCGTCGGTCTGATCCTGCTCATCGTCATCATCATTTTTTTAGGTTTTAAAGTTCTGCCCGAATACGAGCGGGCGGTCATTTTTCGATGGGGCCGCCTGGCCAAGGGGTTGGTCGGCGCGAATGGTCCGGGTGTAATCATCATTATTCCGTTCGTGGACAAGATGGTCCGTGTCAGTCTCCGGACAGTGACGATGGACGTTCCCCCGCAGGACGTCATCACTCGCGATAACGTGACGGTCAAAGTCAACGCCGTCATCTATTTCCGCGTCGTGGACGCCCAGCGAGCCATCATCCAGGTGGAAGATTATCTCTATGCCACCTCCATGATGGCTCAAACCACGTTACGCAGCGTGCTCGGACAAATGCAGCTCGACGATTTGCTGGCCAAACGCGACGAAATCAACGCCGAATTACAGCGGATCATCGACCAGCAGACGGAGCCCTGGGGTGTCAAAGTCAGCGCCGTCGAGGTCAAGAATGTGGATCTTCCCCAGGAGATGCAGCGAGCGATCGCCCGGCAAGCTGAAGCGGAGCGGGAACGGCGGGCAAAGATTATTCATGCCGAAGGCGAATTCCAAGCGGCACAACGGCTGGCCGAGGCGGCCGACGTCATTAGCCCCAACCCTGCCGCGCTTCAGCTTCGATACCTCCAGACCCTCGTTGAAATCGCGGGAGAGAAGAATTCGACCACGATTTTTCCCATCCCCATCGATACGCTCGCGCCGTTTCTGAAGCGGACGGCTGACGAGAAATAGCCCTGGACTCCCCTGGTCGAATGGCTGGGGGAAGGCCTAGGCCTTTCGGGCCTTCAAAGCCCGTTCTCTTCTTTATTTAATTGACTCTATAGGCATTTCCCGGGCCCCGCCTCTCACACCAGCCGGAATTCGTTTTTTCTCCAAGGCACCACCATGAATCCTTTCCGGCCTTTCGCGTCTCTAATGGTATTGAAGAAGCACAGTTCCCGCCGTACTTTATAATCAAGCGATCATTCCCTGAGAAGGGAGAGGTGACGATATGAAGGAGACTCTGGTGCTCGCGGAAGAAAAGGAACCGATGACCGGTCCGGGGATCGACCCGGACGCAGACGATGCCAAGGCAAGCGATCTGCTGGAAGTGATTACGCATGACACACGCGCGCGGGAGGAACAACCGGCGGCCAAAGCGCCGCGGACGGCCGACGGCCCGTTCCTGCTCGAATCGCTGTATTTTCGGTCGTTCGGCGAGCGCCCGCTGCTCGCCCGTGAGGAGGAAATCGCCCTCGCCAAGCAAATCGATATTGGAACGCGGTCTGTCCGATCGGCTCTTCGCCAGGCCATCAAGTCCGGGGCACGCCTTAAGCGGTCCGATGACACGTTGGAAGCGCTCCATACTTTACAAGAGATCAAACGACTGAGCGGGTTGTCCGCGACCGCGTTGGATCAGGCACAGCGGACGCTTCAGAATGTCATCATGGAACATACCGGGATGTCAAAGGCGAGCATCCCTCTGTTGAAACAGATGGCTCAAAGTTTGTCCGATGTCCGAAACGCACGCATCATTCTGGAACGGGCCAAGGATGAATTGGTTCGTTGTAATCTCCGACTCGTGGTTGATGTCGCCAAGCACTATACGGGTCGCGGCCTGACCTTGCTGGACCTGGTTCAAGAAGGCAACATCGGATTGATGAAGGCCGCCGAACGCTATCAGTATCGGAAGGGCTTCAAGTTCAGCACCTATGCGACCTGGTGGATCAGGCAAGGCATCACACGGGCGCTCGCTGACCAGTCCCGGACGATCCGCATTCCGGTGCACCAGACGGAAGCGTCGAATCGAATCCTCCGGGTGACCCGCAGACTCGGCCAGCAGCTCGGCCGTCCACCGAGGCTGGAAGAAGTGGCCCATACGATGCGCATCCGGCCCGACCGCCTGCATGAGACGATTCAGGCGTTTCAAGAGCCGGTCGCTCTCGAACATACGATCGGCGACGGCGAGACGGAGTTCGGCGAACTGTTGCCCGATCAACAGGCGGTGCCGCCGGACGCGCATGTCAATCGTAGTGAACTTACTCGCGAAATGGATCGAATCCTCGGCACGCTGACGCAGAGGGAGCAAACGGTCATCCGCTTGCGGTTCGGGATCGGACAAGATCATCCGCGCACATTGGAACAAGTCGGCCAACGGTTGTCCGTCACGCGGGAACGCATTCGCCAGATCGAGGCCAAGGCCTTGAAGAAACTTAAGACGCCGCAAGTGAAAGAAATGTTCGCCGCGCTGAAGTGATCCTCCGTCCAGAGAGCAGGTGACGGGCGAGGACCGGTCCTCGCCCGTTTTCTTCGCCCTCCGCTTTCCGCCTTCCCCGAAGTTATGAGACAATAGCGTATGAGCGCATGTGTCGACGGTGGAGGTCTCCGCGCCCCTTTGCCCCCATTGCCGGCTCACCTGTCTCAAAGAACGACCGTCCCGTCTCTATTGGTCCTGATGCTGTTGTGCAGCGGCCTCATCTTCTACGCCGTTCTCCCCCCTTCTGTCCGGGCCGAGGAACCGCCGACCAAACTTCTTTCCGTTCCGGCTGTGGTGAATAAGGTTCGCCCATCGGTCGTAACGATCCTCACTCGCGGCATCCCGCCGAGTTCCAGCCAGCATTCCACCCAATCTGGCTCTGGGTCCGGCATTATCATCGATGAAAACGGTTATGTGTTGACGAACAACCACCTGGTGCAGGGGGTGAAGAGCGTGGTCGTGGGACTTTCCAGCGGCCGGCTCATCCCGGGACGGGTGGTAGCCCACGATTTTCTCCTGGATCTTGCCTTGATCAAGATCACCGCGCCGGAACTGGTCGCGGCAACCTTGAGCCGGCCGGTGTCCCTGGAGATCGGGGAAACAGTGGTCGCGATCGGCAACCCATTGGCATTGAAGGGCGGTTCCACGGTGACCGTTGGAGTGGTCAGCGCGCTGGATCGTTCGGTTCTCACCCCGGAAGGCGAGACCCTCTACGATCTGATACAGACGGATGCGGCCATTAATCCCGGTAACAGCGGCGGCCCGCTTGTGGATTTGTCGGGACGTGTCGTGGGCATCAATGTCGCCATCGCCCCGTCAGCCCAAGCCATCAGTTATGCCATTTCCATGGACGCGATCTATCCCCATATGGAATCAATGATCGTGCGAGGCACGGTGCTTCGACCTGAATTGGGATTCGTTCCACTCACCGTGACCCCCAGCGTCGGGGCGAGCTTCGATTTGGACGCGGAGCGCGGGATTCTGGCGCTCCAAGTCGATCCGTCGAAACCGGCGGGGCAAGCAGGCCTGCAATCCGGAGATGTGATTACATCCATCGATTCGCGGCAGGTGTTTAATGTGGGCGACTTCTGGCATGTCCTGCTTCGTCCCGCCGATCAATCCACCGCCCAGTTCACGATTCAGAATAAAAACGGCAGCTCGTCCGTCACGATACCCAAACCTTCGCACCCGCAATCACCGCAATGATTCGATCCTGGATAGCAGAAGCCGGATGCTCGGCGTGCAGGAACAGCAGAACTTCGCTCCACCGGGGACCCGAACCATGACCACGCCGGCCGATTTGATCATCGATGACCGGATACCGTACGAGACCGCGCTGGACCGGCAGAACCGGATAGCCCGGGAACGGGCGGACAATGCGCGAATGGATACGCTATGGCTCCTGGAACATGAGCCGATTTTTACCGCCGGCCGCATTACCCATCGCTCCGCATGGCCGGACAATGAAGGCGAGGACACAATCGGGCGAATCCCCATCGTTCGCGCGGAACGAGGAGGATCCATCACCTACCATGGTCCGGGCCAAGTGGTCGGCTATCCCATTGTCCGGCTGAAACAGTATTGCGCCGGCCCGAAGAGTTACGTCGCGATGCTGGAAGAGGTCCTCATCCGGGTCCTTCATGAGTGGGGCGTGCCGGGCCGCCGTGTGAACGGATTGCCCGGCGTGTGGGTTGGGATGGACCGGCCGGAGAAGATCGCCTCGATCGGCGTGCGGATCTGCCGGGGAATTACCACTCATGGTTTTGCCTTGAACGCCGACATGGATCTCACCCCATTCTCTCTCATCGTGCCTTGCGGTATCGCGGACTGCCGGGTGACATCCATGTCCCGGCATCTGGCGCGACCCGTCAATGTCGTCAATGTAAAGCACGCTCTGGCCGCCGCATTTTCCGAGGTCTTTCAGATGACCTGGATCGATCGCCCGGACGGAAGTCCTCCTGAATCGGAGGCTCGGCGGCGCACCTTCGGAATAGCAGCCACATCGCTTGATCGCTGATGACCCGATCATGGGGAGGGGCTCAATGGATGAACTACATACTCCGACATATCACCTGGCGGTCGCGCAGTTCAACGAAGCGGCCGAGGCGATGCATCTCGATCCCAATCTGCGGGAACGCCTGAAGGTACCGCAACGGTCGTTGATCGTCAGCGTGCCGGTTCGCAAGGATGATGGACGAGTGGAGATCTTTACCGGGTACCGCGTTCAGCATGATTCGGCGCGGGGTCCCTCCAAAGGGGGCATTCGATATCATCCCGACGTGGATCTCGGCGAAATCGCGGCATTGGCGATGTGGATGACCTGGAAGTGCGCTCTCGCCGGCCTTCCCTACGGCGGAGCGAAAGGCGGCGTCAAAGTTGCCCCGAAAACGCTGTCACGAGGCGAGCTTCAGCGTCTGACTCGCAGGTATGCGGCGGAGATCTTTCCACTCATCGGGCCTGACAAGGATGTACCCGCGCCGGATGTCGGCACGGACGCGCAGGTTATGGCGTGGATTATGGATACCTACAGCCAGCAGGTCGGCTATTCCGTGGGAGGAGTTGTCACCGGAAAACCGCTGTCGATAGGCGGCAGCCTGGGCCGAGAGGACGCCACCGGACGGGGAGTCGTCTACGTCACGCTGGAAGCGCTCAAGCATCTCAATATCCCGATTAACCAGGCGACGGTTGCCATCCAAGGATTCGGCAATGTCGGGTCCCACACCGCGCTCATCATGCAAGAGGCTGGTGCGCGGGTGGTGGCCGTCAGCGATGTCAATGGAGGAATTTACAATTCCAAGGGGCTCAATGTGCGGGAGGTACTCAGTCGGTACCGCGATAAAGGTGCATTTGAGATTACTGGGACGGGGGAACGTATTACGAATGATGAACTGTTGGAACTGGACTGCACGGTGCTTGTTCCGGCTGCGCTTTCCGAGCAGATTACCGGGAAGAATGCCGGCCGATTGCGCTGCCGCATCCTTGCCGAAGGCGCCAACGGCCCAACCACTCTCGATGCGGATCGGATTTTGGCCGACAAAGGGGTCTTTATTATTCCGGATATTCTCGCTAATTCCGGCGGCGTCATTGTGTCCTATTTCGAGTGGGTACAGGACGTTCAGCGTTTCTTCTGGAAGGCGCCCGACATTCGGGAACGCTTGCAGGAAATTATTACCGATGCGTTTCACCGAACGCTCCACTTCGCGACGGAAAGAGGCACAAGCATGAGGTTGGCGGCTCTTATCTCGGGAATCGACAAGGTGGCGCATGCCCACCTGCAACGGGGCCTGTATCCGTAACGGAGGGAATGAGACAAACGCCGTCTTTGCATTTATGGCCGATCGTAGTTTACAGATAAAGCCGCAGTAGAACCGTCCGGTCCGGCACCGGTCTACCGCTCGAACCCGGTTCGATTGAAGGCCGATTGCTCGATTGTTTCGAGTGGCGGAACACAATCGTGCAGGATGTTCAAAAAGGCCGTCCAGCGAGGCCGCAGGGAGGTCCACGGCGCGAAGAATAATGAGCGCCAGGCTTGTGGACGCCGGCGAGTCGGTGAGCCGGCAGTGTCTTGAGGCGAAACGTAACCCTTTTTCACCCGACCCGCCCCGAGCCCGCCGAGACGAGCTCTTTTCCGGGTCGTACGTTGAGCCTCTGAGTGACGCGAGATGACGAATAAGTTGCGCACGGGCGCGAGTCGGTGAGCGCCCAGTGTCTTCCGAGAACAAAGCCTGGTGAAGGGTGCGTTTCGACGCACCAGGGCCGGGTGGGTGAGAAGAATGCCTTTTTCAACATCCAGCTCCTAGATGATCGGGAACGCTAAGACGTGCCCGGTCGGCTGCAGCGGGTGATGATATGGATCAATCGTCGATTGCATCCGTCTGGGATGCGCACAGCCAGGCAAGTTGGCCGCGATTGTCGGATCCCAACGAAGGGCAATTGATGACGCTCGATACCGTCATCGGGGGTTGCGCTGTATACTATTTAGACAGCGCCGATGGGTTGGATGCCGGTCGGGTCTCAATTCTGAAAGACTGTCTCGATGATCTCGACACTCTTCTCGACGATCTCACCGATGATTCTCTCGTCTACTTCCGTCGTCTCCGGCTTCTGGCTGAACTTCTGATTGCCACCGACCGGCTACCGTAACAGAAAGCTCAAGCAGGGTCCGGCGTGTGTGAAACATCGACGCCAGAATCTCGCCGCGGCGGAATTTCGCCATATCTACCGGAGCACCGTGAAAGAGTTACCCGCGGAGTCGAGGAGGCGACCGATCCAAAGAATCGCACGTGCTTCTCAGCCTCACGTTGCCGAGAGATCTCGTCCTGTCCTGATCGTTAGATTGCACGCAATCGGCATTCGGCCACGTCCCCGGTAGAAGCGTTGCCTTGAAAGTGGTCGTGTCGTTGTTTAGAATGCCGGTATCGTCTGAGTCTTCCTGTCATACTGTCGAAATTCTCAGCACGATGGGTCGAGTGAAGGAGGAATCGATGATGAACAGGAGATGGGCGGCGGCCGCGTTGATTGTATTGTCTGGGTTCTGGGGTGAGGCCTTGCTCGGTGCCGAACCCTACGAATTAAGCAAGAACGACCTGATGGATCCCAAGGCCATTACCAGTCCGGACGTGTCCTTGTTCGGCGTCAAGCTGGGCGATTCGGAAGGCAAGGCCATCGATATTCTGGTCAACGAAAAGATTCCGGGCATCAAGACCGAACAAGAAGCGGCCTTTATTTTTTTGCTGGATCAGCGGCGGCCGACCGGTCCCATGGCCGGGGTTCGTGTGCAGGATGGGAAAGTGGATTTGATTTTCATCAATAATCGCTTCGCGTACAAGACACGTGGAATTTTCCGTAATGTGCTGAACAGCGAAAGCCCTGATGACGTCCGGAAACTGCTCGGCAAGGAGGACTACGGAGACGAGAACGTCATGGGCGCCGTCTTGTCCTATGACAAGCAGGGCTTTATGGTGAACTACCTCGGCAAGGACGTAAACGTCGAATTTTCCCAGCCCCACTGACCGTCTCCTGCACCCTTCGCCGACAGGAGACGCCGCCACCTTCCATGGCGTTTCTCCCTTCTCGACTGAGTTCGCTTCTATGTAAGGGAGTACCTGTTGAACCGAGCGTCGAAGAATTCATCCACCGCTGGAAGCGCGTGAACGCGGATTGACGGAGTTAGGCTAGCGCAGAAGCTCCGGTTGTCCTTGCGCCATCCGCAGCCCATAGGTAATGAGGCTGGTGGCCGTATTCCACCGACGCTTTGAATTGAGGATCACCAGCAATAAATCGCTGCCATCCTGGGAGACCTTCGCAATCAGGCACCGGCCGGCCTTGGACGTGAACCCTGTCTTGACCCCTTCAACACCGGGGACGCGACCGAGGAGACGATTGGTATTGCGGAGCAGGTAAGAGCGATGCTCATTGAGCGGCATGATGATCTCGCGCTCTTCTCGAACGAGACTTTTGAAGATGGGATCTTGCAGGGCGATTTCACTTAACGTGGCCAAATCCTCCGCCGTGGAATAGTGGTCGGGCGCATCAAAGCCACAGGCGTTGCTGAAATGGGTGTTTTTCAATCCCAGAGCCGCCGCTTTCGCGTTCATGATCATCACGAATTGTTCTTCCGATCCCCCGACATGCTCGGTCGCAGCCAGGCAGGCATCATTGGCCGACACAATCAGCATGGCTTTCAAGAGATCCTCCAAACGAAATACCTGGCCGGTCCGCAGTCGTAAACGAATCTTATGCGCGCGGGCGGCCTTCGCGCTGACCGTCACTTCATCATTGAGGCGGCCATGCTCCAAAATGACCAGCGAGGACATGATTTTCGTCAGACTGGCCGGCGACAACTTCCTCTCCGATTGGAATTGATAGAGGGTCGTGCCGGTCTTCAGTTCCTTGAGGAGGATACTGTGGGCCGGTACGCGCCGCCAGGGCAGTCGAGAAGCAGGCTGAGCGATCTTGGCCGCAGACCGGCCTTCGCGGGACAAGGACGTTGAAGCGACTTCAGCGTGAAGATCGAGCGAGGAAAATCCGATGGCGACCAGGAATGCGAAACACCCGAGGGTACGGGCCCTCCAACGAGGCGATGAATGTATCATACGCCCGCCGCATCCGGTTTGTTCATCTGCGCCTCCTGCCGTCAAAGAGTGTAGGATTCCTTAATCTTGCCCCCGCGCACGCCGCTCTCGATGACCTTGTGAAAAAATCGCAGCATGTCGGCCAGATCGATCCAAAACCCGCAATTCAAACACCGGGCATACAGGCGCCGATTCATCAATGTGTAATGGCGCTCGACCATCATGAAACCTTTGCATTTCAAGCAGTGCATAGGATGGTGTGTCAGTCAGGGTTGTCGGACGGTGGAGAACCTTGTCGTATTCAGGCGAGACGTGGCAAGCCATTCCAGGCGGCGTCGTTCACCGGAGACGGTTCAAAATGAGCGCCAGGCACCCGGCCAAGAGTCCTCCGCCGAAAATGGTGGTACCGAACGAGAGGTAGGCGCTGGTCCCGACCGAATGCGTTCCATAAAACAGATCCCTGACCCCACCCTGAACCATGAGCACCGCAAGCGTCATGAGCGATCCCATGCTGAACCACCAGACGAACGGCCGCACTTCCCCTCTCGCGTATGCATCGAATGTGATGATATCTACGATCCGTTTAATCTTTTCGAACTCTAGCCGACCGATCCCATGGTGTCAAGCAAGGGCTTCCTTTCTGCGAAGAAAGGCCGTGACGCTCACTCGAGTTATCCCGAACTCCTCGCCGACGACACTGATTTATGCCCACGATGAAGAAAAATCGACACACTTCCGGCTCCATTGTTGGCAATGGCAAGACCCGGTTCTTCCGATTCCTCGGATAACACCTTGAAGTTCGCCAGCGCGAAGGGTCCCGAAGGCGTCCGATAATTGCGCGGCGGATATTCAAAGGTGCCGTCACCCCGCCCGAAGAGGATCGACAGATCGTTCGACTGCAAATTGACAATAGCCACGTCCGGCAGCCGGTCACCGTTAAAGTCCCTGATCAAACCGAAATTCGGACTGGCATCGGCGCCGGCCTCCTTGCCGGATTGGAATGTCCCATTCCCGTTGCCGAGGAAAGTGGTGAACGAGTCCTTCTCGCCGTTAATGACCAGCAGATCAAGGAATCGGTCATTGTTGAAATCGCCGAAGCTCACCCCCAGGGGGCGCTTTCCGGTCTTATAGTCCGCCGGTTGGCGGAACGTACCGTCTCCGATCCCGATCCAGACCGACACCGCGCCCAGCATGGGCCCGCCGTTCGTGACGATCATTTCCGGAATGCCGTCGTTGTTCAAATCCTGGAGCGCCAGGGAGGTCGGAGTATCTCCATACTCATATTGGGACCCAGGATGAAATATTCCGTTGCCGTCTCCTAAAAAGACTTTGATCTTATCGTTTCTCAAGGCCACAACCAGATCCGGCTTCTGATCTCCGTTGACATCGTCGGCGGCAATCGAGACGGGAGTCCGGTGGACCGGATACTGCGCGCCCTCATCGAATTTCGAGTCTCCCCTGCCGAGCAGGATGGAGACCTGATCGCTCCCCGAACAGGCCAACGCAATATCAGGATGGCCATCCAGATTGAAATCGCTCGTGGCTAACGCGCGCGGTTCCTGGCATACGCGCAACTGGACCTGCTCCTGAAACGTGCCGTCACCATTTCCCATTAACAGCGACAGAGTATTGCTGGAGATGTTGGTCGTGATGATGTCGGTGAATCCGTCGGAGTTGAAGTCAGCCGTCGTGACGGTGGTAGGATTCTTGCCGACGGGATAACTGGCGAAATAATATAAGGGATCGGGTGGGTTAAAGGGATCGGATTTCGAACAAGCCGGTCCACTCACGAGGCAGCAGGCCAGACCGACCCCAAGGAGAGCCAAGGCCCCTCGTTCCCCCTTCGGACCGGTTGTCCGGTGCAAACCCGGCTGAGTGATCCATTTGATGACGCCACGGAACATCGGTTCTGCTCATACGTGAATTAACCTCGTCTTGCGGAGTATACAGAGGCTGTTGGCGCTTCGCAACGGCACGAATCGACCCTGTGATGGTGATCTTTCTTAACCCGCGGAGCGGGGTGGTTCGACAGGGCGCATCAACCGACGGCTTCCGTGTGATCTCCGTGCAACCGATGCCATGGGACACAGACGCGGTTCGCGCATGGGTCTTCAAACCCTTTGATAATCGACAAAGAGCTGGGCTAAAATGTCCTTTTTCTCCAGGAGGATACAATGAGTGAAATCGTCCGCATACCGCTCACCATGTACGGCATCGCAGAAGTTCTGAAATGGTGCATCGATAAGAACCAGGGACGCATCCCGGGCGTGGATACCCCAGGATTCAAAAAAATGCAGGCGCTCCTTGCTGAAAGGCCTCAGTCGAACGACTATGTGGCGCTCGACAATTTTTGGAAGAAGCAGGTGACGCTTGACTTAACGAGGGAGGAAGTGGAGACCATCGATCGGTGCCTCTACGACATTCCGAACTTCGAGAATGTTCCGCTGCCTCAAATACGCCACAAATTCTGGCCGGAGGCGGCATCGGCCCATTAACGACGGGCTACAGCGATCCTTCTCCTTTGAGATACTTGCGGAATCGCGACATGAGATCGGCGCCCAGCGTGCCGCCCTCCGGTTTTTTCGTGTCAGGATCCTTGAAATGATCCCGGATTTCCTGAAGCCGGAGTTCCGCCTGCTCATTGCCCTGCAGCCGTTTGGTCTTCTGAAGCGCGGTCTCAAAGGCATCAAACGTCAGATCGTTGTACCCGAAGGAACGAATTCGCTTCACGGCTTTCATCATGGCCTGATTACGGAAGGTCGTCAGATGGTCCGAATCGATCTCCGTGAGACCGAGCTTCCGCGCGCGCCGCTCCGCGGCTTTCCGAATCCCGCTGCGCACAAAATCGGGCGAGGTCTGTAACCGCTTCCATGCCTCATCCGTCCAGGTCACGCGCTCCTGCGGGGCATCCCACAGTTGACGCAGGATCTCTTCGTCGATGGAGGTGAGCCCCCGTTCTCGCGCCAGTTCCTCCGTGTCGAGCTTCAGCATATCGTGAACGAATTCCATCGCAATGGGCGGTGAGTCTTTGATCTTTTCCTGCAACAGCGCCGCGGCTTGCTCCGTCCATGTCATGGGCGCCGCTGCGGCCTCCCGCATATCGCCCAATGCTTCGACCTTTTCAAACAGATCGACGTTGACCTCCAGATGTCCGCGCTCGCGAGCCATTTCCTCCGCAATCCGCTTGATCATGCCGCGCATGAATTCCGGCACCGTCGCCAGCCGTTCGCGCGCGGCGGCCGTCCAGGGCAAATGTCCCTGCGCCATTTGCTCGGCCGCGTCGCTCATGCCGGACTCGCCGCCCATTCGACCCATCATTTGATTCTTGAACTCGTCGAGAATCGGTTCGGTGATCTCTTCATAGCCCAATTCCCGCGCTTTCTTTTCCGCGAGCCGGCGAACCATCCCGCGCAGAAAGATAGGGGCGCGTTCCATCCGCTTGAGCGCGCCTTCGCTCCATCGAACCTCGGATGTCGATATGTCGTTTGAATGCGCCACGTGGATCTCCTATTACTGATTCAAGAGTTCCTTCAGTTCCTTGCCGGCCTTGAAAAACGGCACCCGTTTGGCGGGGACGGCGACCGTCGCGCCGGTTTTGGGATTGCGCCCCTCCTTCATGCGGCGGGCCCGCAATCGAAAACTGCCGAATCCCCGAATCTCCGTCTTGTCCCCGTTTCGCAATGAATCGCGGACACAATCGAAGATGGTGTTCACGACAATCTCGGCTTGACGCTTGGTCAAGGTCGTCACCTGTTCGGAAACACGCTCGATGATTTGTGCCTTCGTCATAGCTCCCTCTCTTGGCGGTTAATTCTCCACTCTCTCCATCAGCCAGCGAGATACGCTTCACGAGCGACGCTTCACGAACCCGTCTGCCGAACGACCAGAGCTGGACAGCAATTAAAACGCCATCAAGTACTTTAAGCTCATGCCGGCTTGGAGCTCAAGCTTGGGAAATAACGATGCCAACCGCGACTCCAGCAACTCACGGATTGAAAAGCGACGCCGCGGTTCCATGACTCTGGGCTCACCTTCAATGCCCACGATGTCGGCGGCGAGGCGAATCGCGTCGTCGAGGTCGCCCAATTCATCCACCAACCGAGCCTCCTTTGCCTGGCGGCCCGTAAAAATTCGCCCATCCGCCAAGGGTTGGACTTCAGAGACTTCCAACGAACGACCCTCCGCGACGGCCTGAATGAACTGCTGATGGACATCATCCATGACCGATTGCATCAGTTTGCGTTCTTCCTCGTTCATTTTCCTCAGGGGCGAGCCGACATCCTTATATCTGCCGCTCTTGATGACGACGCCTTCGACGCCGATCTTCTTCAGCAGCCCCTCGACATTGGCCATTTCCATAATGACCCCGATACTGCCGGTGAGCGTGCCGGGGTTGGCAATGATGCGATCGGTGGCGGCGGCGATGTAATAGCCGCCGGACGCCGCCACGGTCCCCATCGACGCGATAATCGCCTTGTTGCTTTTGTTCTTCACGCGCTTCACCGCATCATGGATCTCTTGCGACGGCACGACCCCGCCCCCGGGGCTGTCGATGCGCAGCACAATGGCTTTCACGAGAGGATTTTCGCTGAACCGCTTCAAGTCGCCGACCGTCGCCTGAGCATCCAGGATGACGCCTTCCACCCGGACCAGCGCGATGCGGTTCTCCCCCGACAAGTCCAGATCGGGGAATAAAATATTGAGGACGATCAGCGCCCCAATACCGATCAAGACTATCCAGACAATTCGCCGGACCAGTCCGCGTTTTCGGCCGGCCGGCTTGTCATATCTCTCGTCCATATAGGCTCCTGTGCAGGCAGTCTGTCCGCGGCGACGGCCTCGAGCGGAGATGCCCTATTGGGCATCCCCCTCGCCTCGCTTCCGGCTTTGTTTGGCCGCTCGCCCAAGCGACTGATCGACGGCGCCCTGCGACGCATGGAACTCATCCACTTGCCGACGCTCGGCGTCCATTTGGTGGTCCCGCAGGCTGAGAGCAATCTTTCGCTCTTCGCGATCGACCTTAATGATCTTCGCAGTCACCTCGTCTTGGGCTTTGAATTTGTCCTCCATGCGGGCCTGAGGATCGAGCCCGACTTCGCTGACGTGAATCAAACCTTCGACATCGCCGTCCAGTTCGACAAAGACGCCAAAATCCGCGATCTTCGTGACTTTACCTGAGATCGTATCACCGACATGATATCGCGCCGGAATCTGATCGTCCCAGGGATCGCGGCCGAGTTGCTTGTAGCCCAGAGACAGACGCTCTTTATCCTTGTCGATGCGGATCACAACGGCGTCGACCTTTTGTCCCTTCTTAAACAATTCAGACGGATGCTTGATGTGTTTGGTCCAAGACATATCGGAAATGTGAATCAGCCCGTCGATGCCCTCGTCCAATCCGACAAATGCGCCGAAATCAGTCAGACTTTTCACTTTGCCTTCGATACGGGTGCCGGGCGGATATTTCCCTTCGATCATGTCCCACGGATTGGGCGCTGTTTGTTTCATGCCCAGGGAGATCTTCCGGTTCGCCGGGTCCACGTTCAACACGGCCGCTTCGACCTGGTCCCCCACCGACACGACACGCGAAGGATGGCGTACTTCATGCGTCCAGGACATTTCGGACACGTGGACCAATCCTTCCACTCCGGGCTCCAATTCGATGAAGGCCCCATAATCGGTCAGACTCACGACGCGGCCGCGTACGCGGGTCCCGACGGGATATTTGCCGGCGACGCCGGTCCACGGATCGGCGCTCTTTTGCTTCAGGCCGAGTGAAATGCGGCCGGTCTCGCGATCATATTTCAGGACGGTGACTTCAACCTTGTCGCCGACTTGGAACAACTCGGACGGATGGCCGACACGCCCCCAAGACATATCGGTGATGTGCAACAGGCCGTCGATGCCTCCCAGGTCGATAAAGGCTCCGTAGTCCGTAATGTTCTTGACCATGCCTTGGATGAGTTGGCCTTCCTTCAGCGAGGCCAAGGTGGTCTGCCGCCGCTTGTCACGTGATTCTTCCAGCAACACCCGGCGGGACACGACCACGTTCCCACGCCGATGATTAATCTTGATGATTTTCAGCGGGAAGGTCTTGCCGACCAATCCATCGAGATCGCGGACCGGATGCAGATCGATCTGAGAGCCGGGAAGGAAGGCCTTAACGCCGATATCGACCATCATGC
This sequence comes from Nitrospira sp., assembly GCA_040981125.1. Lineage (GTDB taxonomy): Bacteria > Nitrospirota > Nitrospiria > Nitrospirales > Nitrospiraceae > DASSBQ01. Next base: position 43,681 of record JANRMQ010000004.1, on the reverse strand, counting down.
CGCCCTTGATGCGGGAGATAATCTTGCCCTCGATGCTTTTCTCTTCCTTGTGGAGCTTTTCAAGCTCTTCCCAAATCTTCATCTTGTCGGCTTTTTCTTTGGAAAGAACCAGATTGCCGTCGGCGTCTTCGCACTCCTCCAGATACACCTGCAACCGGTCACCGACTTTCAAGTGCTGCAATTCTTCGGATGAAAATTGATCGGCCGAGATCATTCCTTCCGATTTATACCCGATATCGACCACTACCTTATCCTTGCCAATCGCCACCACGGAGCCTTCTGTGATGGTGCCTTCCTCGAAATTCCGGAAGGTTTCTTCGTACATGGCGGCAAGGGCGTCGCGATTCAATTTAGGCTCCGTTGGTCTCGTCACTGTACTCATGAGGAATTCCTAGTCCTCCGGCTCACGCCGGGTGCTGAAAGTGAACTGACACGAGGCTTACTCAGCGTTGCAAGACTCGGGAGCCAATGTCGAGTCAAGGCGCGACTGGCCGCCGGATCGTTCTCCGTGGTCCTTGGGTGGCGCCACGTGTCCCAGCGTCGCAATCTTGGCCATGACTGTTCGACTCACATGTTGATAGAATGCTTTTCCTTCCACACGCTTCAGATCATCGGAAAAATCTATCGGCTGTCCGTACGAGACGGTCACCCGGCGGAATCGCGGCCAGAACGCTCCCACGGGCAAGGCCTCATGCGTGCCCTTGATGAAGGCCGGAACAACGGGGCACCCGGTCTGGCTCACGATGAGTCCGATTCCCGGCTTGCCCGGACGTAATTTGCCCGTCGCCGAACGAGTTCCTTCCGGAAAAATAACGACCGCTCTGCCTGCTTCGATATGCTCCACGGCTTTCGCAAACGCGATCCGATCCAATCGCCCCACCCGTAATGGAATCCATCCGAGCGCCTGCAACACCTGATTCAGCAGCGGGATCGGAAACAGATCATGTCGCCCAAGAAACCAGACACGCCGGAAGATCCCGCAACCCAAAAGCGGAATATCCAAATAACTCGCATGATTCGCCGCGACGAGCATTCCCCCCGCACGAGGCACGCTCCCGACCGTCTTGTATCGGAAACAGACCCAACCGATCACCCGTGACCAGATCCACAACAACCCATAGACGGCCCCGGTCACAACTTGGCCGTAATGACGGCGAGCATGTGCCGGACCACTTCCTCCGCCTGGATTGTCGATGTATCGATCCGCTCGGCATCAGGCGCCGGCATCAACGGCGCGACGTCCCTCGTTCGATCACGGGCGTCCCGGCCCGAGATTTCGCGTTTGGTCTGCTCCAGCGGCACTGCATGTCCCGCGGCGACCAACTCGTGATGCCTGCGGGTGGCCCGCACTTCCACATCCGCCTCAAGAAAAAATTTGATGTCCGCGGCGGGGAAAACCGCCGTGCCGATGTCTCGGCCTTCCGCCACGACACCGCCGCAAGCCCCGATTCTTCGCTGAACCGGAAGCAGCCATTTCCGTACCGCCGGAACAGCCGACACGATCGAGGCCAGGCTGCTGACCGCCGGAGTCCGGAGTTCCTGTGAAACCTCACGGCCGTCGACGTAGACGCCGACTCGGTCCCGGGCGCAATCCATATGGATGTCGGTATGCTGAAGCAAATCGGCTATGGCCGCGTGGTCATCAGCGGCGAGGCCGGACGCTTTGACCTTCCAGGCGACGGCACGATACAAGGCGCCGGTGTCCAGATATAAATATCCCAAGCGGGAGGCGAGCAACTTCGCCACCGTGCTTTTGCCCGCACCCGCCGGCCCGTCGATCGCAATCACCAACCCGTGCTTGACCTGACCATCCCTCCCGTCCCTGCCGGTGGACTCCTGCATTATAAGGATCATGCCTTTCCGGTCAATAAATCGGCTAACTTTCGGTCAAATTGAGGAAACGAGGTTTCGATACAGTCCGTGTCCTCGATGGTGGTGGGGACCGTTGCGGTCAATGCGCCCACCGCAAGCGACATCGCGACGCGATGATCTCCATGACTCGAACAGCGACCTGCTGAGAGGCGTCCATTCCCTTGGCGTCCGCCGAGTCCTTCAATAAGAAGGCCGTCCGGCTTTTCCACGATTCGCGCTCCCATCGATCGTAATTCCGCAGCCATGGTGGCGATACGATCGCTTTCTTTGACCCGCAACTCTCCCGCCCCCGAAATATCCGTAGTCCCGGCGGCAACCGCCGCCGCTACACAGAGGATAGGAAACTCATCAATAGTCTGAGGGATGTCGTCCGCGCCGATATTGATGCCTCTCAAAGGGGCCGCCCGCACTTTCAAATCGGCCACCGGTTCGCCCGATTCCTGCCGATGGTTTTCGACCTCGATGTCGGCTCCCATCTTGTTCAGCAGATCGATCAAGCCGGTCCTCGTCCGATTCATCCCGACGCCGGTTACCGTAACGGATGATTCGGGCACGATCGTCGCGCCGACGAGAAAAAACGCGGCGGCGGATAGGTCCCCGGCGACCAGGAGCTCTCCGCCGCCCCAGCGAACCGGCGGCCGGCCCTCGATCGTCAGGCTGAGCCCCTCACGCTTGAACGGGATGCCGAAATGCTGAAACAGCCGCTCGGTATGGTCACGCGAAGCCCCCGGCTCGGAGAAAACCGTCGCCCCGTCGGCATAGAGGGCGGCAAGCAAGAGCGCCGACTTGATCTGCCCGCTGGCAACGGGAGACTGATAATTGATCGCCCGCAACTTCGTTCCTGTCACCGCAAGAGGCGCCAGCTCTCCTCCTTTGCGGCCTGTGATCGAAGCGCCCATCTGACGGAGCGGCTTCACCACCCGGCCCATCGGGCGCTTCCGGATCGATGCGTCACCGGTGAGGACGGTAAAGAAATCCTGCCCGGCGAGGACGCCTGCCAAGAGCCGGATACCGGTCCCTGAATTCCCGCAGTCGATCGGGCTGTCCGGTTCAGTGAGACCCCACATGCCTTTGCCATGCACCACCAGATGATGGTCGGTCTCATCCACCCGCACTCCCAGAGCGCGGAACGCCCGCATGGTATTCAGGCAGTCCTCCCCGCGGCAGTACCCGGAGATGGTCGTCGCGCCATCTCCCAAGGCGCTCAGGATAATGGCTCGATGGGTAATGGACTTGTCACCCGGGACCGCTACGGTCCCACGCAAAGGACGACCCGGTGTAATGGTAAGCGATGCCATCGTATTCAGGCCGTTCCAGTCGGCCGCTGATTTAACTGCTCTCGTTCACGCTTGGCGTTTTCGAGCTCTTTTTCGATGCCCGCCCCGTCTCCGGCGCGAATCAGTCGTTTCAACTCCCCGAGCCGGCGCTCATAGGCCTCAATGAAGGAGACAAGATTATCCCGATTCCAGAGGAAGATGTCCCGCCACATCTCCGGAGAACTGGCCGCAATCCTCGTCGTATCACGCAGCCCGCCGCCCGAATGCCCGGCAAGGTCGAGCTCCGGGATCCCGTGGTCTCTGGCCTCCGCCAAGGCATTGATCAGGGCAAAGGCGGCGACATGGGGCAAATGGCTCACCGCGCCGAGAATTTTGTCATGGAGATACGGATCCATCTCGAGCACCGTCGATCCCGCCGTCTCCCACAACGCGCGAACGGTCGCGAGCGCGGCGCGATCTGTTGACTTGGTCGGCGTCAGAATACAGCGGGCGCCCTGAAACAACGTCTCTGATCCGGCGGCAACCCCTGTCTTCTCTTTGCCTGCGATCGGATGGGCGCCGACAAACCGGACGTTCGCCGGCATCATTGCTTCGGCACGCTCCACCAGCAGTCCCTTGACGCTTCCCACGTCGCTCACTATGGCGCCGGACGGCAGCCACTGCGCCCAGTCCTTCAGATGTTGCTCATAGGTATCGACGGGAGTGGCCAAGACGACGAAATCCGCGGTCTTCACCCCTTCCTTCGGATCCGACACGTATCGATCGATGGCGCCGAGTTCGACGGCCGTCTTCAAATTCTCGACGCGGCGGCCGATCCCCACGACTTCATCGGCGAGCTTCTTCCGGCGGAGAATCATTCCGAGTGATCCTCCGATCAGCCCGACTCCAATGATCGCCACCTGTCTAAAGCGCACTGTCATGCCGTTTGCCTGGATCTCATGTCTTTCAGCACGGTTCCTTCATGAGAGATGATGGATCTCACACGGTTCGTCCGACCGCTTCCGCGATCTTATGCAGGTCTTGCATCAATTCTTTGAACTTGCTTGGCCTGATGGACTCTTCCCCGTCACAGAGCGCGCATTCCGGGTTGGAATGCACCTCCACCAGCAATCCGTCCGCACCGGCCGCCACCGCGGCTTTTGACATGGGCGCCACGAGATTCCACTTGCCGGTCGCATGGCTCGGATCGACGATCACCGGCAGATGCGAAAGCTCTTTCAACGTCGGGATGGCGGCCAAATCCAAAGTATTTCGATACTGAGTCTCGAAAGTTCTGATGCCCCGCTCGCACAGCATCACATTGCGGTTGCCCCGGGACATGATGTATTCCGCGGACAACAGAAATTCTTTGATCGTCGCGGACAGACCGCGCTTCAGCAACACCGGTTTGTCATAAGCGCCCACTTCTTTCAGCAGTTCGAAATTCTGCATGTTCCGGGCGCCGATCTGAATGATATCCGCCTTTTCGAGAAACAACTCGATGTCGCGCGTATCCAAGATCTCGCTCACAACCGGCAATCCGGTCTGCTTCCTCGCTTCGAGGAGATAATCGAGCCCCTCCCGGCCGAGCCCCTGAAAGGAGTAGGGCGACGTTCTCGGTTTGTAGGCGCCGCCGCGCAATACGGTCGCACCCGAAGCTTTGACTTCATGCGCAATTCCGACCGTGAGCTCCAACCGTTCGACGGCGCATGGTCCGGCCATGATCGTGACCTTCCGATCTCCGATTTTCACGCCGTGGACGTCGATGATGGTGTTCTCTTTCTTGAATTCCCGACTGACCAGCTTCCAGGGCGCCAGGATGGGCAGCACGCTCTCAACTCCGGGCAGGGCCGTCAACGGCTGATTCTGGAGGATACGGTCATCACCGATCACCCCGATAATGGTCCGCTCTTGTCCCGTCGAAATATGTGATTTCAGCCCGAGTTCCCGCAGGCGGTCGATGATATGATCGACCTCCCGCTCACTGGCCTCGGGCCGTAAAACAATGATCATGACAGCCTCTTTTGTTTCGCCGCGCTCACGCCTTCAGTACTTTCGTTAATGCCGCTACAAACGCCTCATTCTCATCCGGCAAGCCGATACTCACCCGCACCATCGGCCCATGAATATGGCGAATAATAATGCCTTCCCGCAGCAACGCCTCAAAGAGCTGGCGACCGTCCGTGCCTGCATCGAAGTAAAGAAAGTTGGCGTCGCTCGGAAGCGGCTTGATGTTCAGCGCTTCCAATGCGGACCGGACCTTTTCCATTTCGATCGCGTTCAACTCTCGACTTCTTGCGACATGCTCTTCATCCTGTAAGGCGGCCAACGCCGCCCGCTGAGCCATGCTGTTGGCATTGAACGGCGGCCGGACCCGGTTCAAGTAGCCGGTGATCTCCGCCGTCGTCACCCCATAGCCGATCCTCAATCCCGCGAGCCCGTATATTTTTGAAAAGGTCCTCAACACGATCGCATGGCGACCTTGCGCCACATAGCTCAAACTATCGGGGAAGTCGGGAAGCCGCACATATTCATAATACGCTTCGTCGAACACGACGAGGACATGGTCCGGGAGATGCGCCATCAGCCTGTCCACTTCCGCTTGTCCGATCGCCGTGCCGGTCGGATTATTGGGATTGCACAGAAAGAGAAGCCTCGTCTTATCGGTGATCGCATCGGCCATCGCCCGCAGATCATGTCGCCCGTTCTTGAGGGGAACTTCAACGGGGATGCCATGCGCGGCCGTGACCTCCATCTTATAGATGACGAAGGTCTGGTCCGCCATGACCGCCTCGTCACCCGGCGCGAGAAACGCACGGGCCAAGAGACCGAGGATCTCATCCGAGCCGTTCCCCAGAATGACTTGATCCAAAGCGACCTTCCACCGCTCCGCCAAGGCGGTGCGCAATCCATGGGCGCCGCCGTCCGGGTAACGATTCAACGTGGAGGCAACCTGGGACAAGACCGTTAACGCTTTCGGCGAGGGGCCGATGGGGTTTTCGTTCGAGGCCAGTTTCACCACGCGGGACAAACCCAGTTCGCGCTGTAGTTCTTCGATCGGCTTGCCCGGAATGTAGGGATGCAGGGACAGGATGTCTTGGTGGACGTGTAGCGGCATGATATCAGCTATGCGCCGGATAGGAACCGAGAATTTTCATGAAAAGACACCGGCTTTTGACTTCCTCCAACACCTTCCGCAGTTTTTCCTCTTCGATGTGGCCTTCGATATCCACGAAGAACAAATACTCCCAGGCCTTGCGACGGGACGGGCGCGATTCGATCTTCGTCATATTCAAGCCATGCGACGCAAATGGACGCAGCAGGTCGTACAGCGCTCCGACTTTGTCCTTGATCGACAGCATGAGAGACGTCTTATCCCGTCCGGTCCTCTCAGGCGGCTTTTGGGACAAAACCAGAAATCTGGTGAAGTTATTGATATTGTCTTCAATCCGCGCCGTGATGACCTTCAAGCCGTACAGTTGGGCCGCAAGTTCCGATGCGATCGCGGCGGCGGAGGGCTCATCGACACAGAGCTCCGCGGCGCGCGCCGTGCTGGCGACCTCTGAAACCGGAACATGGGGCAAGTTCGTCTCCAGCCAGTTCCGGCACTGAGCGATGGCATGGGAATGCGAATAAATCTTTTTCACATCGTCGAGCATGCCGGTCTTCGAAAGCAGATGGTGCGCCACTTCCTGGAGGACTTCTCCATAGATCAGAAGGTTCGAGTCGATGAACATGTCGAGCGTATAGTTCACGACCCCTTCGGTCGTATTCTCGATGGGAACCACGCCGAAGTTGGCTCGTCCACGCTCCACCTCACTGAAGACTTCCTTGATACTGCCGACCGGTACGTACTGGGCGGAGGCGCCGAATTTTTGCGTACAGGCCATATGGGTGAACGTCGCCCGAGGCCCCAGGTAGGCGACCTTCTGGGGGCCTTCCAGGGACAGAGAAGCCGACATGATTTCCCGATACAACGGCCGGATCGCATCGGTCGGGAAGGGGCCCCTGTTCTGCTTCATCAGCCGGTCGATGATGGCTGCTTCCCTGGCCGGCGTATGGAGATGCGCCTCGGAATCCTTCAGCTTCTTGAGTTTCCCGATCTCGACGACGCTTTTGGAACGTTGGTTCAAGAGCCGCAGGATCTCGTCGTCGATACGATCGATCTCCTCCCGGTACCCCTGCAAGTCATTGGACATGATGGGATCTATTTCCTTCCGGAGGACTCCCGTAGCAAGGCGGGGGTCTTTCGCGTACGTCGCCGTCTCTGGTGCGGGGCCAAGCGGGTATCCTACAGGAAGCGCCGAGACCTTTGCAACAATAGACCAGCCGATTCAATGACTTGCACGAGGCTCGGCTTCTCCTGCCTGAGAGAACAGATCCTTCTGTTTTTTGAAATGCGCATACGCGAGCCTCGTGGCTTGCCGGCCTCGGCCGGTGCGTTCCAGCATGGCGGCCTGAATCAGGTACGGCTCATAGACGTCTTCCAACGTGCCTTTGTCTTCCTGCACGGCGGCGGCCAATGATTCGATGCCCACCGGGCCCCCGTCGAACTTGTCGAGAATCGTGATGAGGATTTTCCGATCCATTTCATCAAAACCGGCCGAATCGATCCCCAGCCAATCAAGGGCCGCTTCGGCCACCGGCTTGGTCACGCGGCCGGCGGCTTTGATTTGCGCATAGTCTCTGGTCCGCCGGATCAACCGGTTTACGATTCGGGGCGTCCCTCTGGCTCGGCGCGCGATTTCCGCCGCGCCTCCTTGCTCCATCTCCACTTGAAGCAGCAATGCCGACCGCAACACAATCGCTTCCAATTCAACCGGCGTATAGAACTCCAGCCGATGGACCAATCCGAATCGATCGCGCAAAGGGGAAGTCAGGGCGCCGGCTCTCGTGGTTGCGCCTACCAAGGTAAATCGTGGCAGGTCCAGCTTGATCGTGCGCGTAGACGGGCCTTGTCCGATGACGAGATCCAATTGATAGTCTTCCATGGCCGGGTACAACGCTTCCTCTACCGAGGCCGGCAGGCGATGGATCTCGTCGATGAAGAGCACATCATGTTCCTGCAAATTGGTGAGAATGGCCGCTAAATCACCCGCATGGCTTAACACGAGACCGGATGTCGATTTGATGGAGGCCCCCATTTCCCGGGCAATGATATGGGCGATCGTGGTCTTGCCCAGTCCGGGAGGTCCGTAGAAAATGGCATGGTCCAGCGCTTCCCCCCGCCGCCGCGCCGCTTCGATGCAGATCCGCAGGGATTCTTTCATACGCTCCTGCCCCACATATTCGTCCAACGTCTGGGGCCGCAACGCCGCTTCTACTCCGCGCTCGTCATCGGATACGCGGTTCGTAACCATGCGCTCGGACATCTGATTTTCTCCCGTCTATTTGGAGCCCGGCGCCGGCCGGAATTTCGGTGGAGGAGTCCCGGCTCCTTCCCCGGCCGTCCCGGTACTCCCGCAGTCCGGCGGGCAGACGACGCCGCCTTTGGTCGGGTCTGGTAACGTGGTTTCCATCTGCTGCTGTTGGCATTGGACAAGGAGACCGCCGTCTCGTTGACCGCATCGGGCCACGACGTTGGAGCGACCGATTTCCCTGTATCCATCCGGGCATTCCCCGCACACCGCCAGCATATTCGCTCCCAAGGGCACGCATTGCACCAATGTGGGGTCTCCCTCCTTGCACAGTTCCGGCGCGCCGATCACGGCGGTCGTCGCATAGCCGTCGGGACAGCTTCCGCACATTTTACGAATCGATTTGGGCTCGTTCTCCGGCTCCGCGGCCGACACCGCGGTCATGAGCGGTATACAGGTCATTATGACAACCAGCCCCAGCCGTCCCGCAATAGATCCGCCGCCGAGACGCCCCAGACGCTTGCCGCATGATCCATCTCCCGTACAAGTCATCGCTACCCCCTGGCTAATTCCTTGAGCGCATCTCGAATGAAATCTTGAAGGAGGGACGGAGGCTGTGTTCCACCTGAGATTCGCTTGAGGACATCTTTCACGTCGGCCGTCCGATATCCGAGATTGACTAAGGCGGACAAGGCGTCGTCGTGCAGCGCATCGGGCGCGCCGGACACCGATTGGGACCCGGCGCCTGCCGCCGGGTGAATGCGGGCGGCTTTTTCCTTGAGTTCAAGCACGATACGGCCGGCCGATTTTTTCCCGATGCCGGGGACCGTGGCGAGTTTCTCGATGTCGCCGGCCTGAATGGCGGTCAAGAGGTCCATGACGGGAAGCGTGGACAGCACGCTCAGCGCCAATTTGGGGCCGATGCCGGAGACCGCCGTCAACAAGAGAAAGGATTCTTTTTCGGCGCCCGTCAAGAATCCATACAGCTGAATCGCGTCTTCTCGAAGATGGGTATGAATGCTGAGCGTGATACTGTCGTTGACAGCGGGAAGCGCATAGTAGGTGCTGAGCGGGATGAAGACCTCATAGCCGACGCCCTGGACATCAAGCGTCACGGCGGTAGGCGCCTTCACAGCCACGCGGCCCGTGAGTAAGGCGATCATCTCAAGCGATCGGAATAGTAAGCGCTGTGGCCGCCACGTGAAACCGGGAACTTACCCGGCCGCCGTGGCCATTTTCTCCATTACTTCGTCCGGAATATCGAAGTTTGCGTGCACCTTCTGGACGTCATCGTGTTCATCGAGGACTTCCATCAGTTTGAGCATCTGTTCGGCCGGCCGCTCTTCGAGGCGGATCGTATTTTGCGGAATGAAATTGATCTCCGCCAGCGAGGTTTCAATCGACGCGTCGCTCAAGGCCTTTTTCACAGCTTCGAAGTCGTGCGGATCCGTGATGATTTCAAAGGCCTTGTCCGTTACCTTCACGTCTTCGGCACCGGCCTCCAAGGTGATGGCCAGCAGACGGTCCTCGTCGGCCTTGTCCTTCTCGACGACCAACACGCCTCTTTTCTGGAATTGCCAGGAAACCGCGCCCGCCTCGGCCATATTGCCGCTGTTCTTAGTGAGCAGATTTCGAATCTCAGCCACCGTGCGGTTGCGGTTATCGGATGTGATCTCAATGAGCACCGCCGTACCGCCCGGCCCGTACCCCTCAAGACTGAACTCTTCATAGGTCACGCCGGGTAGTTCGCCGGTTCCGCGCTGAATCGCCTTCTTCATGGTATCACCCGGCATATTGGCTTCCTTCGCCTTGGAGATGGCAAGCCGTAGGCGAGGATTGCCGTCCGGGTCACCGCCGGATCGAGCGGCAATCGTTAATTCCCTGATGATTCTGGTGAAGATTTTTCCGCGCTTGGCGTCCTGTGCCGATTTATGGCGCTTGATGGTCGCCCAATGGCTATGCCCACCCATGTGTTCCTCCTCGGGACTGGTACGCCCGCAGTGCCGCTCCAGGACGCCGAATCCGCTTGGATCGTGATGAAAAAGTGCGACCGGTTAGAGCTAACACAGTGCGGACAAGAGTGTCAACGACGCGGCCGGCCGTGACGCTCGAGGCCACGAAAGGAGCCCTATTCAGAATAAAACAGCAGCTGCAGACCGATAGCCAGAATCAAGACGGCCCAGCTCACCTCAAAAAAGCCGCTGGAAACCATGAAGGCAGAGTTCTTGCGCCGCTTGCTTTGCACCGGCGCTTTCCAGCCCGACACCAGTTTCGATGAACCGGCGGTGATGGCGAGCAACCCCATGACGGTATGGTGGAGCTGGATCTTATCCGCGGCGGGATGATCTCCGTGGGAATGCCCAAACAACATCAATCCGCCGACAATCGCAAAAAGAGGAAGCGGAATCGCCCAGATGCTATGGCGCGCCGGACCTAATCGGCGGAGCAACTCGATGCAACCGACAGCCAGGGCCAGAATTCCGTACAGCTTATGCTGCAAAATTTCCGGATCAGGGCCCCACAAGCTCTGACTGAGGCTCATCGAACCGATCGGCCAAGCCTCATGATCACTCCAGATGAGCAAGAACATGCCGGCCGTTATCAAACAAAGAGGAAGAAGCAGGCGCACCCACCCGAAGACGGAAAGTCCAAGCGCATGCCGCAATTCGCTGATGCCAATCAGAAGCACCAAGATGCCGGCGAGATGATGATTGGTTTCCGAATAGGCGATTCCTTCGGCGGAACCTTCCCAGAGAGAAGGCACGGCTGAATGGTGGTGATGAGAGGTCGCGGCGTCATGAAGCCCGTCGCCTTGCACAGGGACGGGCAATCCGGTGATGAGGATGAGGAGGGCGCCAGCACACCAATGGAGGAGACCGGTCGACAAGAGCCGTCCCCGCCGCCTGTGAAGCCACCGTCTTTTCAAAAGTCCCAACAACCGAAAGGCCCATCCGGTGTCCCGAATGAGCCTTCTACCGACTTCGGCTCTAGCCATACGTCTACATGAACTTCATAAACTTTTCCTTGGCTTCATCCATGACCTCCGCCGTGATCGTCGCCAACCCGCGCTCCTTCGCAATCCGCTCGATTTCGCGGCGGGCCATCGGCCTGATGAAGTCCGGAATATTGTCCAACCTGCGCTCCGCATCCTGCGTCCACGCCAACCCATTGGGCGAATCATTTTTGGAATCGTCCATGACTTGCAGCGTGATGCTCTTATATCCGTGTTTCCGCGCATAGGCTTCCACGCTTCCCTGCACCATCGGCTTGACGAAGGAGGGCAATCGGTCGAGCTTTTCCTTGGCATCCGGCGTCCACGATAAATCGGACGATCCTCCGCCGTTCTGCGGCTTGCCGGATGAGGTCAGTCCCATTTCGGCGACCATCGCGGAGAATGGGCATCCGCTGGACGACTTCTCTCCTTCTTTCGCCGCCGCCGCGGGGTTGGCCGGGGCGGCCGGTTGTCCGCCTTGAATTCTCTCGTTCAAATAGGCGGCCATGGCGCCGCTGCCGGCCATTGCTTCGTCTTTCAACGTTCCACGCGTCATTTCGAACGGTTCGGCCGCCGCCGGCCGCCCGCCAAGTTTCACGCCGAGCGAGGCCACCATTTGCGTCTCTCCCGGGTTGGTGACCATGGAGAATTTTGCGCCGCACGAGGGGCACCCGAAAAAGACGCCGAGCGATCCTTCGCCGGGCTTCTCAACCTTCTCAAAACTCATGTAGGTTTCACAGTTCAAGCAAACGAATTTCATACTTCCCCCTTCAGGGCTTACAATTTCTCGGCCAGCACCTTCTTATAATCCAACAGAGACTGCACTCGCTCCACGATGGATTGATACCGTTGGATGGTGGGATAGTCGGCATCGAGCAATGGTTCACCCTTATCGAACGTCCGCGCCAGCCGCCGATCGAACGGAATGCGGCCAAGGAGCGGTAAGTCTAACGCTTCACACATCGCTTCCGTATTGCCCTCGAAAAGCTCATGTTCCGCCCCGCAGGAGGGACATCGATACTGGCTCATATTCTCGACGATGCCCAGCACGCGAATTCCCATGTCTCGAGCATAGGTCACGGACTTTTGCACCACATCCGACGCGACTTCGGACGGGGTCGTCACGACAATGGCGCCCGCCAAATCGGGAATGAACCCGGCGATCACCGGCGGTTTATCGGCGGCTGCACCAGGCGGCAGATCGGCCAATAGATAATCCAATTCTCCCCAGATCACGTCCGCCAGGAATTCCCGGATGACATTCATCTCCATGAGGCCCAACCAAACCGGGCTCAAGTCCATCGGTCCCTTCCAGCGAACCGGAGAGGTGGCGTCGAGGAAAAAATCCATCGACGCGACTTTGATTCCAAGCGGTCCGGTCGGAGGCACCGCCCCTTCCGGCGTGATGGTCAAGCTGCGCCCGTGCAACCCCAACATGCGCGGGACACAAGGGCCGTTTAAATCCACATCCAAGAGCCCGACTCTCGCGCCTCGACGGGCGAAGCTCAAGCCGAGGTTGACGGTGGTCATGCTCTTGCCGACCCCGCCCTTCCCGCTCATCACAACCAGCTTGTTCTTGACCCCGGCCATGCGCGCCTGGACTTGCCGCATCTGGTCGGTGATCTGCTGGACGACCTTGGCGTCATCCGAATATTGCAGCTTGCTCAGGATCGATTTGAGGTCTTTCTCGGCGGCCATTACTATGGGAATCCGTAGAATCGTCCGAAAAATTACGGTAGCACAGCGGTTTCTATCGAGTCAAACGCAAGCCCACGGGAGCCATCGAACCCGGCCGCTGTCTGCATCAATCACATGACCCAGATTAAATCGAATATTGAACGGTCGGGCGCGCGCCGCCGGATTCCGCAAACACGCCCCGCCGCTTCAATTCCTCGATGATCCGCCTGGCCGCTGCATCGAAATCCTGCGGCCCTGCGTAGTGCAGATCGGTGTCCTGCGGAGGTTCTTCCCCGACCTTGCTCATATGGACGGAGATGACGGGCGCCGGTTGGACCAGCGTGCGGATCATCTGCGCCATCTGTTGATGAGCGATGCCGAATGTCTTGCTTGTGGACACCACGATCAAACCCGTGTCGATCAGCAGCCTGGCGACCTCTCCATACCGGCGCACTCGCTCGGCCGCGTCGGACGGATTGGACACCGAGAGATCGGCATCCAGGCCGTGGAGCAAGTTTTCTCCGTCGAGCAAATACGCATGGCGGCTGTCCGCCACCAATAATGATTCGACTTTCCTCGCGAGAAATGTCTTCCCGGTTTGCGCCGCGCCGGTGAACAAGACAATCGCCGCCTGGTGTCCATACTGCCGAGCCCGATCTTCCGACGTCACTTCACCTCGCAGCCAGGCAAAATCCCGTTGGCGGGCCTCTTCGCGCAAGAACTCCTGTTCGTCATGCACGAACTCGGTGACAATTCCGCCCCCGGAGATATCGTACTCATCCACCAGAACAAACCGGCCGGTTGATTCGAACGACGCCGACAGGTCGAAGGCCACCGGAGCTTTGGCGCGCAAGGTCACCTCGGCCACCTGATTCTTCGCGATCGACTGTCCACCCTGGCGCTGATTCAAATCCGCTGTGTCGATGATCCGATGGATCGTCGCCACTTCACATTCGATCTCGCGGGTGGTGAGTCGGAGACCGTACTTGCGCCCGCGATCCAGCGGACGTTTCCCGAGCCAGAATACATTGGCGCGGAACGCCGTGGAGACGAGAGGCAGGTTGTCCTGATGAGAGGCGATTTCACCCCGCTCGACGAATAGTTGCTCGTCCAGCGTAATGCCGACCGATTGCCCCGCGTGCGCCTCCGCCGGAGGCGGTTCAACGTTAAACGCTTCGATCGATTTGATGTACGCCGATTTATTCGAGGGACAAAACACCAGGCGGTCGCCCACCCGCAGGCGTCCGGCGGCGATCCGTCCGGCCAGGATCCGGCGGGCGTCGAACTTATACACGTCTTGCACGGGGAACCGGAGAGCCTGCTCCGATCGAGCCGCCTCTTTACGGAACGTGCTCAAGATGTCCAGCACGGTGGGGCCGTCGTACCAGAGCATGGCGTTGCTATGCGAGGCGATATTCTCTCCCAGCTTGGCGCTGACCGGTATGACGTGCTGCGGCGAGACTTTGAACTGGCTCAGGTATTCCCGATATTCCTTTTCGATGCCGGCGAACACATCTTCACGGTATCCCACGAGATCCATTTTATTGACCACGACGGCAAACTGGCGCACCCCGAGCAGCGACAGCAGATACCCGTGTTTCTTGGATTGCTCTTTCACCCCTTCCAAGGCATCGATCAACAGCAAGGCCGCTTCCGCTCTGGCCGCGCCGGAGATCATGTTCTTGAGGAATTCCTTATGGCCCGGCGCATCGATGATGATGTACTGGCGGTCCTTCCAGTTAAAAAACGTTCTCGCCGTATCGATGGTTATGCCTTGCTCCTGCTCTTCGAGAAATGCATCGAAAAGAAAGGCGTACTCGAATTCTTTGCCCTGCTGGCGGCAGATGGCCTGGACTTTCTCAAGTTTGCCTTCGGGCAAGGACCCGGTATCGGCATAGAGGCGCCCGAGCAACGTCGATTTCCCGTGATCGACGTGGCCTACGATGACGATGTTCAGGGTTTCATTCGGCGTGGAGATTGCTGGCGTCTTGGTGGTCATAGGAATCTCAAGAGGATGATCAAAATGGGATGGAGACTGAGGTGTCCGTTTTTCGGTACGTCGCAGGAGTCAACCGACCGAGAACAAAGCTGGGGATCGTTTTCATCGTCCGATTTTACATGTAGCCGTCTTTGCGCAACAACTCCATCCCGCGCCCTTCATCCTGCGCGCGGCCCGCCCGCTCTGCGACGGTCGTATGTCTGAGTTCTTCGATGATTTCGTCCACCGTGCTGGCGGTCGATTTGATCGGCGCCGTGCAGGGCGCGCACCCCAGGCTGCGATACCTCGTGCCGTCTCCTTTATTGAGATACAGGTCCATAAAGGGGATATTCTCAAGCTTGATGTATTCCCAAATATTGATCTCGGTCCAATCGAGCAGCGGATGAATACGGATATGGGTGCCGGGCGGAAACGTCGTCTTGAATTGATCCCAGAGCTCGGGCGGTTGGTCGCGAAAATCCCAATCTCCGTGCTTGTCCCGAGGCGAGAAGTACCGCTCCTTCGCCCTGGTCCCTTCTTCATCGGCGCGGACGCCCAGAATGATGCCGGTATAGCCTTTTGCTTCGATCAGTTGCTTGAGCCCGTTCGTCTTCAGCGCCGTGCAACAGGTGACGCGCCCCATCGTGTGATTCATGCCGGCGGCCAACGCTTCTTTATTCTGACCGACGACGAGGTTCAGCCGCCATTCCCGAGCAAGTCGGTCGCGATATTCGATCATGGCCGGAATCTTATAACTGGTATCCACATGAAGAAGAGGAAAGGGAACATGTCCGAAGAACGCTTTCCTGGCAAGCCAGAGCAATACAGTCGAATCCTTGCCCATGGACCACAGCATGGCCAGATTGTCGAAGTGTTTATAGGCCTCGCGCATGATGTAGACGCTCTGATCTTCAAGCTGTCGCAAATGTTTCATGCTTTCGCTCCCGTGGCGGCCGGCGAATCATCCGCGAGAACCCGATTTGTTTCCCGCGCGCGGGCCAAGCCGGCCAACTTGCGGGCCGCTGCTCCCGATTCCACTGTTTGGCGCGCCAGAGTCACGCAGGACCCGATCGACGTTCCCTTCCCCGCCGCATATAGCAAGGTTGCTGCATTCAGCAGCAGCCAGTCCTTCGTGCCGCCTTGGACTTCGTTCTTGAGCAGCCGCGTGATCAATGCGACCTCCTGAGCCCGCTGTTCTTTCGGGAATCCCGCCATCTCACGATGGGAGCCAAGCGCCAGGCCTGCGTCTTTCGGGTGGAACGTCGTGGGAGTGATGCGCTCGTCCCGCAATTCCAGCATCCTGGTCACCGATGCGATCGAGAGTTCCGGATCGCCTTCGACACCCCGGATGACCAGCCCGCGGCGACATCCCAACATGCGAAGCGCTTCGATGGTCTTCTCAAAATACGGCGGATGCGAGAGGCCGATCACCTGCGACCCGGCCCGCGCGGGATTCAACATGCGGGCCACCGGATGAAACAAATTCCTCACGCCCAACTGTTGTCTCAGTTCAAGCAAGCGATTCACAGGCGGATGATAGAGCGCGAGATCCAGATAGGCAAAACTCCGATCACGAATCTCGTGTCCGACTTCCGCCGAAGTCAGTTCAGTCGAAAGTCCCAGCGCCTGGAGGATCGGACCAACGCCCTGCCGGTCTTCCGGCCCTCTGGCGCCATGCATGAAGATCATGGCTCCCGCCGCCGCCGCCACGATGGCCGCCGGCACGATGACATGAAACGTCTCCTGCTTCCCCGCATACGTCGGCACATCGACGACCGGCAACCCCGCGACATTCGGAATCGGCGGGATGTATTGCCGAGCCTGCGCCGTAAAAGCCGCCAGTTCGGTGACCGATTCCGTCTTGAGACGCATCGCCACTAAAAAACCGCCGATCTGTTCGGGCGAGGCCGCTCCTTCAATCAGGAGCCGCATGGCCTGCTTGGCTTCTTCCCAAGTCAGATCTTTCGACGTCTTCAGCCCTTTGGCGATTTTGGCGATGAACTGTTGCATGGAGGATGAGGCGGCCATCGTGAGGATGTCTTACTTATGCAACCCGCACTCGGTCTTGCCGCTGTTCTTCCAACGTCCCGAGCGCGGGTCCTCGCCGGGAAGGACGGGCGCGGTGCAATGGGTACAGCCGATGCTGGGATAGTTTCGGTCGTGCAGGGTATTGTACGGGATTTCATGGATGCGGATATAGCTCCAGACCTCATCGCTGCTCCATCGAGCCAGCGGATTCACTTTAATGAGTTGGAACTTGCGGTCCCACTCGATGATCCCGGCATTGGCCCGGGTGGGCGCCTGATCGCGTCTGATTCCGGTAATCCACGCGGCATAGTTGCCGAGCACCCTGGTCAGGGGTTCAATCTTCCGCAAGGCACAGCAGCGATCCGGATCGCGCGACCACAAGGCCGGCCCATATTCACTCGCCTGTTGTTCCGGTGTCAGCCGCGACTTGACCTGAATGAGCTGTTCCGGCTTCAAACCATACCGGGCGACCAGCCGGTCTTTGACCTCGACCGTTTCAGGAAACAGGAAATCCGTGTCGAGGTAAAACACCGGCGCCGCCGGATCGATCCGGTGGATCATGTCGAACAGGGCGACGTCTTCCGCGCCGAAACTGCAGGCCAGCACGATGCGCGGAGCATACTGCTGCAGCGCAAACTCCACCACCTCCCACGGTTGCTTCGTCTCAAACGCATCACTGAGCGTCTTCAGCGCGTCGTCGGTGGGACGAGACTGAGCGTCCTGTATCGGCATTGATGTGCTCATCATGGTGCTTGGAGCAGCTTATGCTTCGACCTTTTCAACCAGGATCGTGAAATGCTTCGCCTCGGCATCCAGAGGTCCCTCGCGCATGATCTTATGCCCGTCGTTTCGCAAACTCATGGGCACATTGCGGATCGGCTCACCGGCATCGAGCCAGACTTCGAGCTTCTCTCCGGCTTCCATCATTTCCAATTTCAGCTTGGTTTTGACATAGTTCATCGGGCACGCGACTCCGCGAAGGTCATAGACCGGCGCGTCGGCCGGCTGCTCGGCCGCGGGTGGCCCCGCGGCGGCACGTTCGCCTGGTTCCTGAGCCGGCTGAGTCAGCTTCAGATCCTTCCCCATGTCCTCGGTGGCCGTGCGGCAGACATTGAGGAACTCCTTCGCAAACGCCATCTTGGCGGCAGCGGCACCCGCGGTCGTCTCTTTGGGGCCCAAGTCGCCGATCTGTTCACCCAGGTTTCGATAGGCGGCCGGAACCGCTCCTTTGGCCGCCAGCCGCTGTTCGAACTGCTGAAGCGTTTCGGCGTCGGTCGCCGGATCAATCCCTTCCGTGACGAGCAGGGCTTTTGCCGCGGACAGGACGGCCCGATAGGATGTGTTCACCGAGACCGCGTACTGATGTTTGTCGATGAGCAACCGAGCCTGATACAACTCCTGCTCCGCTTCGAGCATGCGGTTGTCGATCATTTCCAGCGCGCCGCCGGCGCATTCTCCCGGCCCTAAATCCTCAAGCACGAACTCGCTCTCGCCCTCCCAATCATAATAATACGTCGGATCGTCGTTATAATCCGGCACGATCGTGTAAGGAATGAGCTCGTCCTTCAATTTGGCCTTTCCCGCCCTGGTGAGAAAGGAGGGCAAGGTCTCTCCCGCGTGCCGATCCCGGCGATAGACGTCCACCAAGTGCCGGACCGCCGCCGGGACGCTCTTGGCCGGCAATTTGACCGTCATCTGGCCGATCTTCGCCGTGCCGTTCACGTGACCGCCGAGATGCAATTCGTAATGAGGGGCGACATGCTCGCCCAAACGTTTGCCCACTCCATGCAATCCGATCGTCGCGATATGGTGTTGGGCGCAGGAGTTGTGGCATCCGCTGATCTTGATGCTGACGCCGTTGAGATCGTCCGGAACCTGGCCTGCGGGAAACACTTCCGCCAGAGCCCGCGCCATGCCCTTTGAGGAGGTAATCCCGAGACCGCAGGTGTCGGTGCCGGGGCAGGCAATGATGTCCTCGACCAATTCGGCGCCGGGATCGCCGAGACCGATGGAGAGAAGTTCTTCATAAAACTCCGCCAATTTGGTTTCCGGAATCCAGCGGATGATCATGTTCTGATTGATCGTCGTCCGGATATTGCCGTTAGAATAGCGTTCGGCCAGATCCGCCAGGGCCCACATATGATCGGCGGTGAGGTCTCCCATGGGCAACTTGATGAGGGCGGCCGCATAGCCCGGCTGTTTTTGCGCGACGACATTCGTGCGCTTCCATGCCTCAAAGCCGGCCGCATTCCGCGCATGAAGCGAACCGTTTCCTTGCTCTCCATTGCCGCTGCCGCCGTTGAGCCTAATCGGCATCAGCAGCGGTGGCTCATCCTGATGCTCCAGGAGCCGAAGCGGCTCGTGCGTGGGGGTGTCATACCCCATTGCCTTATAGGTGTCCTGCCACCGGCGCTTAAATTCTTCGAATCCCAGCTTCTCGATGACGAACTTCATCCGCGCCTTGTGGCGATTCTTGCGGTTTCCCAGCGTATCGAACACCTTGATCACGGCTTCAATGGAAGGAATCAATTCCTCCATCGGCGTAAATTCCCGCAATACCTGCGCCATACGGGGAGCCGATCCAAGACCGCCCCCGACGACCATCCGAAATCCAATGACTCCATCTTCCCGTTTGCGGGCCAGCAGGCCGATGTCGTGAATCGGCGTGAGCGCGCAATCTTGGCTGCAGCCTGAAAAGGCGATCTTAAACTTTCTCGGCATGCTCTGGTTCAGCGGGTTGCGAAGCAGATGCAAGGCGACGGTTTTCGTATAGGGCGTCACATCGAACACTTCGCCCCGGCAGATTCCCGCCAAATGGCAGGCCGTCACGTTGCGCACCGTGTTGGCGCAGGCTTCGCGCGTGGTCAATCCGACCTCCGCCAATCCGCGCATCATCCCGCCCACATTGCGAAGCTCAACGAAATGCAGCTGAATATCCTGGCGCGTGGTCACATGTCCCACGCCGGTCGCGCACTGTTCGGCCAATTCCGCGACGCGCCGCAATTGATTGGCGGTCAATCCGCCGAACGGAATCTTGATACGAAACATTTGGACGCCGCCCTGGCGCTGCCCGTATATGCCGTGTTGCAGCCGGAACGGCTTAAAGATGTCGCCGGACAATTCACCCGACAACATCCGCTGCGCTTCGCCTTCAAAAACTTCGATCTCCTCCAGAATGGCCGGCGGAATCGGGCTTATCTCGATGGATGGGCGGAGACCCGTAACAGGAGTCATGATTAACCTCTCGAATGATTGATCTGGAACGCCGTCGAGCCGTCGCGGCTAAATGTGGTACATGATCGAGCGTTGCTGCTCAAGTTGGCGTTGTCGCGTCGCAAGCTGTTCAATAGTCACCTCGGACAGGATACTCAATTCCGCTTGCTTGATCCGCTCCCACACAGGAGCCAGCAACGCATCCAGTCTGGAACTCGATCCGTCGATTCGTTTGTCTCCCGCGCCGTTTGAAACGACGACGGGGCCTTCCAATGCCTCCAGGATATCGGCCAGCGAAAGATGCTCGGGCTTTCGGTTGAGCATGTACCCGCCCTGCGCCCCGCGGTGGCTGCTCACGAGCCCCGCCTTCTTCATGGCGTGGAGCACCTGTTCGAGAAAGCGAGCCGGTATCCCCTGGCGCCGCGCAATCATTTTGGCTTGGACCGGCATCTCACCGTCGTGCAACGCAAGATCCACAGCGGCAATGATTCCATAGGTCGCCCGCAGCGAAATCCTCATTCCTGATTATTCCGATAGGAATTAAATTCTTATACACGGACCCTCGTTCACCTGTCAAGACGAGCAATCGGGCCTAAAAAGCCAAGATGAGAAAGTCATTATCCTCATGCAATCGTGGCATCACCAAAACATCCGAGCGGCATCCATTCCTTGATCACGGTGACAGAGACTTCAGTGCGTCTGATGGCACCCTGTCCCACTACGCGGCCCGATTTCTCGATTGACAACCTTCCATAGCTGGGCAATAATCCCGCCCTCTTCCTGTGGTAACCCTCATGTCGCTGCGCACCTCACCCGTCGTTGTCCTATTGCTGACCGGAGACCAAGAGATTCAAGCTCAATACAAGGAGGTCTTCCGGGACGCCACCGTCATTACCGCGAAAGATCCGGCTTCCGTACAGAAAGACCTGACGAAGCGGACTCTGCATGCCGTGATTGTTGAAACGAGCCCTCCCATGCGCAACGGCGATCTCTCCAAACTGCTGCACGGGATCGATTTGTCGCAGACCTTGATTGTCGCCGGACCCCGCCCGGTGCTCAAACGAACCGCCGCCCTGTTGCAAGGAACCAAGCCGCAAAGAGCTGTGTCGGCGAACGGCGCCGAACAAGCGCTCGGCCTGGAAACGTACCTGGAGCATAAGGTCGAGGACTTCGTCAAAGGCATGCGGAACGGGTCGGCCCGAAATCTTCACCCGATGTTGATGTCGGCGGTCGAACGTCCTTTGATTGCGTTGGCGCTGCAAGAGACCCGCGGCAATCAAATTCAAGCGGCCGAGCTATTGGGATTAAACCGCAACACGCTGAGAAGGAAAATTCAGGACCTTCGCATTCCGATCAAGCGGGCGAAAACTCATTGACCGTGCCGGTTAGGCGCTCGAGAGCGAGGCCTCCATTATCTTGAGAGGCCTGCGCGATACACCAGGCAAATCCCACGCGCGCTTCTCAACCAAAGGAGGATGCAATGACCAAAGAGGAGCTGATCGCCAAAATGGCCGACACTGCGGGCATCACCAAAGTCGCCGCGACGACAGCCTTGGAGGCGTTTACCGGCGCCGTCACGTCATCGCTCAAGAAGGGCAATCGGGTCACGCTGGTGAATTTTGGAACGTTTACGGTCGCGAAGCGGCGGGCTCGGATGGGGCGGAACCCGCGCACAGGCGAAGCGCTGAAGATTCCGGCTGCCCGGATCCCGAAATTTTCCGCAGGAAAAGAATTAAAGGCGGCGGTAAAATAGGGTTCGAGATACCCATCGTCACCGGGATCCCCCTTGAGCAGGTGCAGGTGATGGTGTCACGGTTTCGTCGGTGACCGGTTTGCTCGCTGGTTTTCTTGACACCCTTGTCAGGGCTGTATTAGCATTCGCGGACGCTAGGCGCGTAGCTCAGGGGGAGAGCGCTACCTTGACACGGTAGAGGTCGACGGTTCAAGACCGTCCGCGCCTACCATTGAATTTCAGACAAGATCCCTGTGATACCGCCAATTCATCCGTCTGCCGGTTGAATTGGAGGGGGCAGGTTTTTTTGTCCGTTAGGACTTATTTGAGTGGCCGCTCAGCACATCCACATCACCCTTCCCGATGGAACCCGTAAACAGGTCCCAGCCGGCGGTTCAGTAGGCGACGCGTTGGTCCAGGCCGGAGTACCGATCGGCCCCGATGTTCTCGCGGCCAAGGTAAACGGCGTGCCCAGCGATCTATCGCGTCCCTTGCAAGAAGACGCTGCCATTGAACTCCTGACCTTCGCCTCGGCCGAAGGGCGGGACGTCTACCGGCACAGCAGCACCCACATTATGGCTCAGGCGGTCAAAGAGGTCTTCCCCACGGCGCAGCTCACGATCGGACCGGCTCTGGAAGAAGGGTTTTATTATGATTTTGCATTCGACCGTCCCTTCACCCCGGAGGATCTGGCCAGCATAGAGGCGCGCGCCAAAGAGATCATCAAGCGCGATCTCGGCATTACGCGCAGGGAACTGCCGAAGGAAGAGGCAATCCGGTTCTTTGAGTCCCGAGGGGAGCACTACAAAGTCGAAATGATCCGGGGCTTCGACGAAAGCCGGCCGATTTCCTTGTACGAACAAGGCGACTTCATCGATCTCTGCCGCGGCCCGCACTTGCCGGCCACCGGACGGGTGGGAGCCTTCAAGTTATTGAGCACCGGCGGCGCCTACTGGCGCGGCGATGAACGCAATCCGATGCTGCAACGCATCTATGGCACCTCGTTCCCCACGCAGGCGGATCTGGACGCGCATCTCGCCAAACTTGAGGAAATCAAGCGGCGGGATCACCGCAAACTGGGCAAGGAATTGGATCTGATCACGATTCAAGACGAGATCGGTCCCGGGCTGGTGCTGTGGCATCCGAAAGGCGCGCTCGTTCGATTGCTGATCGAGAACTTCTGGCGCGAGCAGCATCTCAAGGACGGGTATGAATTGGTCTATAGCCCCCATGTCGCCCGGTTGGATCTATGGAAAACGAGCGGCCATGTGGACTATTACCGCGACAACATGTTCGCGACCATGAAGCTGGAGGGCAGCGAGTACCAACTGAAGCCGATGAACTGCCCGTTCCACATCATGATCTATAAATCCCACCTTCGAAGCTACCGCGACCTGCCGATCCGATACGGAGAACTGGGCACGGTGTATCGCTATGAACGGACCGGGGTGCTCCACGGCCTGTTGCGGGTGCGTGGATTTACGCAGGACGATGCGCACCTCTTTTGCCGTCCCGATCAGATTGAAGCGGAGGTCAGCCGGGTCCTGGACTTTACGTTCTTCATCCTGCGGACGTTCGGCTTCAACGAATTCGAGGTGTTTCTCTCGACCCGGCCGGAGAAGTCCGTGGGCTCGGATGAAAATTGGTCGATCGCAACCGACGCCTTGGCGGCCGCGCTCAAGAGCCGGGGGGTGGCCTATCAGGTCGATCCGGGCGAAGGGGTGTTCTACGGGCCCAAGATCGATATCAAAATCAAAGATGTCCTCGGTCGATCATGGCAGTGTTCGACCGTGCAGGTGGATTTCAACAATCCGGAACGGTTTGATCTGGCCTATACGGGCGAGGACGGCAAACATCATCGCCCGATCATGATCCATCGGGCCCTGATGGGTTCCATCGAGCGATTCTTCGGCATTCTCTTGGAACATTATGCCGGGGTGTTTCCTTTGTGGCTTGCGCCGGTCCAGGCGGTCGTGCTGACGATCACGGACAAGCAGCAGGACTTCGCGGCCGGCGTCGTGAGCGCCCTCAAAAATCAAAGCTTCCGAGTGGAAGCCGACTTCCGTAATGAAAAAATCGGGTTTAAAATCCGAGAGGCGGAGAAATCGAAGATTCCCTATATGATCGTCATCGGCGATAAGGAAGTTCAAAGCGGGACGGTTTCCGTTCGCGGTCGCAGCGGCGCCAACCATGGAACCATGCCGATTTCCGGATTCATCGATTTGATGCGAGCCAAACTCGCCCCCGTCAGCCGCTAACTTAAAACTTTATTACCAAAGAGGTGGCCTATCGTCCCCAAACTACGAGTGAATCGCGAAATCCGAATCCGTGAAGTCCGCGTCATCGGTCCCGAGGGCGAACAGTTGGGTATCATCCCGACGGCTGAAGCGTTTGCCAAGGCTCAAGAACAGGGGTATGACCTGGTCGAAGTCGCGCCGACCTCCCAGCCCCCTGTGTGTCGGATCATGGACTATGGGAAGTATAAGTATGAGCTGAGCAAAAAGGACCACCAAAGCCGCCGCCACCAGAAGTCGACGCAGGTCAAGGAAATCAAATTGCGGCCGCGGACGGACAAGCACGACCTGGAGATCAAGATTCGCCAGATCAGGGGCTTCTTGGCGGATGGGAACAAGACAAAGGTGACGCTGACCTATCGGGGCCGTGAAATGGCCAATCAGGAAATGGGCCGGACGATGATGGCGACCGTGATCGAGCAGTTGTCGGATGCGGGAACGGTGGAATTCGCTCCGCGGATGGAAGGCCGAAATCTCATTATGATTTTAGCTCCAAAGTGACGGGATTTTTACGGAAGGATGAAAAGGATGAAGCTCAAGACTCACAGCGGCACGAGTAAGCGGATTCGGCGGACGGGGACGGGCAAGTTGGTCCGGCAAAAAGGCGGCAAGCGCCATTTATTGACCGGAAAAGGTCGGGACCGAAAGCGCCGGTTGAGCGGAACGGCTCCCGTTCCGTCGACCATGACCCTGACCATCAATCGACTGTTGCCGAACGGATAGGTTGAATATTCACGTCATCGGTGTGGAAAGGAGTCACGTG
Organism: Nitrospira sp.; assembly: GCA_040981125.1. Taxonomy (GTDB): domain Bacteria; phylum Nitrospirota; class Nitrospiria; order Nitrospirales; family Nitrospiraceae; genus DASSBQ01. Next base: position 18,519 of record JANRMQ010000004.1, on the reverse strand, counting down.
TTATGCCTCGCGTAAAAGGTGGACCGAAGTCCCGTCAGCGAAGAAAGAAGCGGTTGAAATTAGCGAAGGGCCAGTATGGCGCCAAAAGCCGGCTGTTCCGTACCGCGACCGAATCGGTCGATAAAGGACAGGCCTACGCCTATGTCGGGCGGAAGCATCGCAAGCGGGATTTCCGGCAATTGTGGATCGCGCGCATCAGCGCCGCCACCCGTCCGCACGGCCTGGCGTACAGCCGGTTCATCAGCGCACTGCGCAAAGCCAATATCCTGTTGGACCGGAAGGTCCTGTCGGACATGGCGATTCGCGACAGCGCCGGATTCGAACGGCTCGTTGGAATGGCGAAGGAACAGTTGGCTGCCGCCGCCAAGTAGGCCCTCCTGCTGTCTGCGTAAATTCTCGGTCGTTGTCTGCGTTGCGTGGAATCGGGCCGGCGTCGGCCGGTCAGAGGTTTTCGAGGAGCCGTTGGAGGTCCAATTCCAATGCAACGGCAGGCATCCCGATTTGCCACTGTTCAAGCACTTCGGGATGAATCTCTCCCAGCAATCCCACCGTCTTTCCATTGGATACGATGGAACCTACCCGCCCGCTCAAAAACGTCGGATGATCCAGCGCGCGCAACTCATAGGGGCAATTTAAGTAGTACAGCAGCAAGTCCAGGCATGAATGCAACTCGGAGAAGTGGGCTTGGGCATGGGCGATCAGCGCGCCGAGCGCGGTGACGGTCCGGGATCCTACGTCCGCTCCTTCATCAGGAACGGCGACCTCTCCGACTTCGAACAGCCGATGGGGATAGAACGCGCGGCTCGATGCGGCTTCGACATGCAGGAGCGACGGCATGATCCACTGCCGCAAACAGGCGTAACTCTGCGACATCACATTATCGACTTCGACCAGGCGCCCCCACGGAGTGCCCTCGACTCTCATTCGTCCGCAGAGATCGGCGCGGGAACCCATGATGTTGGCCATGATCTCCTGAAACTCCATCCCGACCATGAGATCCCTCACTCGATCAGCCAACTGCTCCACCCTGGACAAGTTCCCGACCGTAAATTGGGACGGCATGACCGGCGCAAATGCGCCGTAGCCTCGGCTGATCGCCACGTCCTCCACCACATCCACGGCATGGAGAAAATCATTCCGATAAAACGGCAACTGCACGGTGACGGATGCCTCGCCCGCCTTCACCTCGTATCCATAGCTCGTCAATGAGCTGGAGACCGCCTCCATGCCGAGCGGCTCTCCCAGGGCCGCTTCGATCACGGCAAGCGGAATGGTTCTGGGCTCGGCAAAGTTCATCGGCGTCACGCAGGTTCGCCCCAGTTCGGTATCGGCCGGATAGTGAATAGCGACCGGCGTCACGGCCGCCCCTCGATCCGCCAGATTGGCTGCCAGGATATTGAGGGTCAACACCACCATTCTGATGTCCGTCCCGGTCACTTCGACGAACAACTCGCTGTCGCCGATCTGCACTTCTCCCACGTCCCGGCTGTTGATAATAGGTGGGAACGACAGCACCAGCCCTTTTGCGTCCCGCAGCAAGGGCACCCGATCATGTCCCGCCAGGATATTCCCGTACTCCAGTCCTTTGGGATGGACCATGAGGATTTCCGCCGGCGTCATCATCGTATCCATGCCCAGCGGGGTAAAACGAAATTCATCCGGCGCCACGAGACCGTAGGTGACCGGAAACGTGATTCGCGGAAGGCGATAAAGGCCGATTGAGACGGTCCGCCGCTTGCGGCCGAAAATATCCGCGAGTTTTTCCTGCGTCTGAATGAGCTGCGTCAGTCCCTCGCCGGTAATCCGATGGCCGACGGCGATGCAGGCGGCGGCATAGGGCCGCATAGTTTCCAATCCCGGCATCACCTCAAGACGCGGAATCGTTCCTTCCGGACGTTGGTTGGACCACACATAAAGGTTCGGCTTGCCTTGGCGCTTGATCCGGATCTGCCGCGCGATGCCTTCGCAGCACCAGAGGTCGGGCCGGTTGCTGTCCTGCAATTCGATACGCAGTTCGCCGGTGTCCGGATTATGTCCCTTGAGCTCGCCTTTCACGAGCGCGAGCCAGGCTTCCACTTGCTCCAGAGCCGGCGATTCGGCAGCGCCGCCCGGGGCGGTCATGAGCGTTTCAAGATCCTGGCGGTGGACGGTGATGGTCGGCATAGCGGTAGCGGCTAGAATCGCCTTCTCATGGTTCGAATCAAATCCAAATCGGTCGTAAAGAGTTCGCGAATGTCATGGATGCCCAGCGCGACCATGGCCATCCGATCAAGGCCCAGTCCCCAGGCGATGACCGGCACGTCAACACCGAGCGGCAAGGTCACTTCAGGCCGGAAGAGTCCCGCGCCTCCCAATTCCATCCAGCCCAGTTGAGGATGCCTCACGTGAAGTTCAACCGACGGCTCGGTGAACGGGAAATAGGCCGGAACAAATTTCACCTCTTTCGCCTGGGCGACCTCGCGCGCGAACAAATTCAACAGCCCCAGGAGGGTCCGGAAATTGATGTCCGAGCCGAGCACGATGCCTTCGACTTGGAAGAAATCCGTGGCATGGGTCGCGTCCACTTGATCGTATCGAAAACAGCGGGCGATGGAGAAATACTTGCCCGGCACGGCGGGCCCCGCCGCGAGCGTATGGGCCGAGACGGCGGTGCCTTGGCTTCGCAACACCAGTCTCTTGGCCCGCTCGATATCGAATCGATAGCCCCAGCCGGTGGATCCGACCTGATCGCCGTTTTCATGCACCTGCGCCACCCGAGCCAGGTACGGCCCCGCGATCTGGCGCGCATGGGTCGGCCGTTTCACGAAGTAAACATCATGAATATCGCGCGCGGGATGGAACTGCGGCATGAACAACGCGTCCATGTTCCAGAATTCCGTTTCAACCAATTCCCCTCGCATTTCCTGAAAGCCCATGCTGACGAGCTGGTACTTCACGCTGTCCAGAAATTCCCGATAGGGGTGGCGTTTGCCGGCGGCGATCCGCGGCGCCCGCAAACTGATCGTGTATTGGCGAAACCGCTTGGTTCGCCAGGCTCCTTCTTTCAAGAGATCCGGCGTCAGTTGAGATACTTCATCGTCGAGTCTTTGCTGAGCGAGCCGCTGGACCGCCGCTTGGCCCTCTCCGGTCAGCGCGATCGTGCGCATGACCCGCTCGTCGATCCGGAACGGCTCGCGCGTATTTCCTCGCCTGACCGCATGCTGTTGAATCACCTTGCGGATCGCCTCGGGATACGCGTGAAGCTCCCGGGGCGCCGCCTGCAAGTCCAGCAATAGCGTGCGAATGGTCTCGGCGGTGGGACTGGGCCGTCCCGTGGCTTCGAGGCATCCTCCTTGGACGATCAGAATTGCCCCTTCCTTCTTGAGTATCCCGACCGCCCCGCTGATATCGCCCGGCTCGAATCCCTCCTTGCTCTGAATATCCTGAAGCGTCAGCCGATTGCCGGTGTGGCCGGCATCGCGTGCCGCGTCCAACACCCGTTCGATCGGCGCCTTCGATCCGGCATAGGCTTCCCCGACCTTGGTCAGCGAAACGGACTGAGTTACGGTTTCCGAATCAATGCGGATCAGCGTCTTCGCCAGCAGCCATTCGACGGCCATGCTGAGCTGGGACGGTTCAAGTCCGGATGCTTCGGCCAACTCATCAAAGGAGGCGGCGGACGGACGTGAGCCCAAAGATGTGAGAACTTTGATTTCGAGAGGGTGGAGACTGTCGATCAGCGACGATGTGCGCACTCTGCCTCGCTCTATTGGTGGGCGGATGCCGCGGCTGAAGACCGGGACGCTTTCGGGTCGTGGTGGCCGCTTCTGAGCGAGCGGATGGTCGCCGCATAGTCATTCCCGCAAAAGACCGCCGATCCCGCGACAAGGATATCGGCGCCCGCGTCAATGACGGCCGACGCGTTGTCCGGTTTGATCCCTCCATCGACTTCCAGCAGCGCCTGACTTTGCGCCTGTTCGATCAATCGACGGGCCTTCTCAATCTTACGCAACGACGAGGGAATAAACGCCTGGCCCCCGAATCCCGGGTTGACCGACATGATCAAGATCAAGTCCACGTCGCCCACGATTTCCTCAAGCGTCATCAAGGAAGTGGCCGGGTTCAACGTGACTCCCGCTTTGACTCCCCGCTCTTTGATGAATTGCACCGTCCGGTGAAGATGCGGGCAGGCTTCGACATGCACCGTGAGGTAATCCGCGCCGGCATCCGCGAATTCCGCAATGTACTGATCGGGGTTCGTAATCATCAAATGGCAATCCAACGGCAGCTTGGTCACCTTGCGCAACGCTTCGACGACCAACGGACCGATGGTCAGATTCGGCACAAAATGACCGTCCATCACATCGACATGCAACAGATCCGCTCCACCTCGCTCCACCGAGCCGACTTCATCGGCCAGCCGCGCAAAATCAGCGGACAGAATAGAGGGGGCTATGAGGACCGGCCTGGCTCCCATCATCGTTCCTTTCGCAGTCGGGCTGCATAAAATCCGTCCATGGAAAAGGGATTGCCCATCGTGGAAAGGTCTCCTTGCGGTGTTATGAGTTGCAGACCGACCGGGGGCAACCACGACCCGAGGTGCTCACGGCGAAATTCATGATGGGCGCGACAGAATCGGTCGATGACCTGCTCAGTCTCTTCCGGTTCCGTCGAACAGGCACTATAGACCAAGCACCCGCCGGGTCGCAAGAGACCGCTCACCCGCTCGAGCAGTCGATATTGCACTTCATGGTGAGCGGCCGGCGACGCCGCCTCTTTGAGCCATTTGCCTTCGGGATGTCGGCGAAGCACGCCGAGCCCGCTGCATGGCGCATCCAACAGGATGCGGTCAAACGGCGAACCGGCAACGATCCCGTTCCGCGAGGGCGGCGTGAGCCCGGCATCGATGCGGGAGCCGGGTACTCCCATCATCATATCGCCCGGCACCGGTTTCACGATCGAGATACCCAGGCGGCCGCAGTTCTCGCCGATCAGCCGCAATCGCGATTCACTTCGGTCGACCGCGATCACTTCACCTTGATTTTGCATGAGCGCGGCCAAATGAGTCGTCTTCCCTCCGGGCGCGGCACAGGCATCAAGGACTCGCTCGCCCGGTTGAGGATCAAGCAGCAACGGAATGAGTTGCGCAGCTTCATCCTCGACGTAGAACCAGCCCTCCTGGAACATCGGCAAGGACTCGACCGTTTGGTGGCGATCGACGGAGAGCCCGGAAGGGCTGACCGGCGTCGGCTTCGCCGGGCAACCGGCTTGGACGAGCTGATCCAGCAGCGCTTCCCGTGTCGTGCGGAGACTATTGGCCCGCAGGGTCAGCGGAGGCGCTTCCAATGAAGCGCGGCACCAGGCTTCAGCCTGCGTCCGCCCGAGACGCTCGATCCACCGCTGGACGAGCCATACTGGGCAGGAATACCGGACGGCCAGTGCCTGAACCGGATCTCGATCCATGTCCGGCCATTCAGGGGACGGTGTCCGGCTCAATGAACGCAAGACCGCATTCACGAATCCGCTCCAGTCCCGGCCCAATTTCTTTCCGACCCCTTTGATCAGCCGGACCGACTCATTCACTGCGGCGGATGGCGGGATTTTGGTCATGTATAAGATCTGGTAGGCGCCGAGCCGCAATGACATTTGGACGAGAAGGGGCAGACGGCGAAGCGGCCGATCGCTCACGGAACCAAGTCGCCAATCGAGCGTGGCCCGATACCGTTCCACTCCATGAACCAAATGGACGGCAAGCGCGCGATCGCGGATATCCAGACGGGATTCAGCGATGAACCGTTCCAGTATGTCGTCCGTCAGAAGGCCGGTCTCTTCTGTAGACAACAGAATGCGAAGAGCCGCCAATCGCGCGGATGATTCGGCGGATCGCGGCGTTGACTGTGCCGATGTCATTATGGAGATCGTGACACGAGGGAGAGGCCGGAGGCAATCGCCGGAGGGCGATGCGCTGCGGGCCTCATTGGCGCGCGTTCTGAGCAATAGGCCCCAGACGCGAGCCGGGGGAAATGTTGTGGCCCGCGACGTATTGTGTGGCCGCCATGCGCCGGCTGTTGGCCGGTTGCAGCTCCGTGATGAGGATCGCGCCTTGTCCGGCCGCCACCGCGATGCCCGCTTTCCCGGCAGAAATGACGTGCCCGGGCTGAATCTCTGCGGCTGATTCGGTCGCCGCCGCTCGCCAGATCGTCCACCGCTCCTCGCCGGCAAACGTAAAGGCGCCGGGCCATGGAGACAATCCACGGATACGCCGTTCGATCTCCGCAGCGGACATGGTCCAATCGATGGCTCCATCTTCCTTTTTCAGCAATGGCGCCAACGTCGCCTGCGCATGATCCTGTGGCGTCGGCACAAGCGTTCCGGCCTTGAGCCGGGCGATTGTCTCAACCAGCAGCCGCCCGCCCACATCGGCCAATCTGGCCGATAATGACCCGGCTGTGTCGTCCGGCAGAATCGGCGTCCGTTCCTGCAGCAACATCGCCCCGGTGTCCATGCCTTCATCCATCAACATGGTCGTGATCCCGGTTTCCGTTTCTCCGGTGATGATGGCCCATTGAATGGGTCCGGCGCCGCGAAACTTCGGCAACAGAGACCCGTGCACATTAATGCAGCCGCGAGGCGGCATGGTCAGGATCACCGGAGGCAGGATCCGGCCGAATGCTGCGACCGCAATGAGGTCGGAGCGCCAGGCGCGCAGCGCGTCAAGAAACGCCGGGTCCTTCATTTTGACCGGCTGCAGAACAGGGATGTTCTCCCGCTGGCACACCAACTTGATCGGCGACATCGCGACTTCCTGCCCGCGGCCCTTCGGCCGGTCCGGCTGCGTCACTACGCCCACGACCTGGTCGTCAGACTTCAGCAATGCTTCCAGCGAGGGCACGGCGAAGGCGGGCGTCCCCATAAAGATGATGCGCATGGTCCGCTTTAGCATTCCGCCGGCACGAAAGCAACTTCACACGCAGTTTTCTTGACTTGGCTTTCCATCGTTTGTTAGCATCCGACCGCGGGGTGGAGCAGCCTGGTAGCTCGTTGGGCTCATAACCCAAAGGTCGAAGGTTCAAATCCTTCCCCCGCAACCAATCCTCTCATCCTGCTTCCTCGTCCACTTGCATCCGATTCCATTCCGAGACGACAAGCGGCTTCACACTCAATTGTGCTAGCAACTGTTCCGTGAGTACGTCTAAAACCTCCACACCAGCGGGTAAACTCTCTGGTGATGGTCCGCGTAGCGGGGGTCCACGGTGATCCGGCTTCAAACCCGCTGCACGTTGTCCACTCAGGTCTCTAAAACACACCCTTCAAGGAGCCGTGTCCGGCGCGTCACCGAGTTCCCCCAAAGCAAATGTTTCACTGGGACAAATATGGGCCGGGCTCTACATAGTAGAGGAACAGGATGATCAACACAGCCTCACCCTTGCTTCAAGTTGACGGATGAGGACGAGCCGGTACACTTAGGAGATGACACCACACGCGAGCGTCCTTCCCGCCTATTTCACTTTATTGATATCGGGGCTCATTGCAGTCAGCATTATCATTATCGTGGGACTGTTGTGGCAGACAATCCGTCGCAAGGCCGCCTCGGGCTCCACTTCTATCGATGGCCCGTCCAATGTGCCGGTAACTCAACGCTCCATTCTGACGGCCGGTGAAGCAAAATTCTTTCACGTCCTCCAAGATGCCGTCGGATTGCAATACACGATCCTTCCTCAATTATCCTTATGGACCATCGTTAATAGTCCAGTTAAGGATCGTAGGATTGCCGCCTCATTTCGTAATCAGATCAGCTTAAAGCGAGTCGATTTCGTGCTCGTGGACCCGGCGACTTTGAAAACCCAGATGGTCATTGAGTTGGATGACCGCTCGCATGAGCGTGAGAATCGTATGACCCGAGACGCGTTTGTTGCAGGAGTACTGGCTCGCGCCGGAATCAAGCTTGTTCGTATTCCTGCGGCGTCTACCTATGACTCCCGAGCACTTCGGAGTCGCCTAGGCCTGACCGTCCTTGAAGACCTATCAGCGTAACGAGTTCATCCTGACCTTTGTCCTCTGCTTTGATCTGACGAGATCACATCGCTTCGGTCAAGGATGATGGCCCATCCGAGCTGATCGTCTATTTCGCTTTTTGAGAACGTCGTGACCGGTTTCTCACGATGGGATATCTTGATACAAACACATCTCCTGCTATAAGCTGCGTTCGTTAGCGGACCCAAGGCGACGTCTGGTTGAAGAATGACGACCATCCTGCAGAGCATCGGCATTAGCATGGCGGCGGCGATGACGATCGCCAATTCCGCCTGAGCCGGCCTGCACGAACAGCGTCATCGACGCAAGGCCCCTGGCGGAGTCACCTCCACCAGGGGTTTTTTATTGCGTACGCGGGACAATTATCCGATCAGCGAAAGGACATGAGGGACATGGTCAATCTACAGTGGATCGAAGCCGCGGCCTCTCGCATAGGACCGGCGATTTATACCTCTCCGCTGGTTCAGTCGAAGACACTATCCCGGCTGACCGGGAATTCCATTTTTCTGAAGCTGGAGAATCTGCAGATGACCGGGTCGTTCAAAGAGCGCGGCGCCCTCAATCGCATCTTGACGATGACTGACGACGAACGGCGAAAGGGAATCATTGCGGCCTCGGCCGGAAATCACGGACAAGGTGTGGCTTACCATGCAACGCGGCACCATATCCCGGTCCAAATCTGGATGCCGCGGTCCACGCCTCTCATCAAGCTCACCGCGACGCGTGAGTCCGGGGCCGACGTGGTGTTACACGGGAAGAGCTACGATGAAACCTGCGCGGCCGCCTTGGACCACAGTCTGGAGCGACAGGCGACGTTCATCCATCCCTTCGATGACGAGGCGGTCATTGCCGGACAAGGCACGATCGGCCTGGAGCTCCTGAAGCAGAATCCGGAGCTGGATGTCATAGTTGTACCGGTAGGGGGCGGTGGCCTGATCGGCGGGATCGGCTGCGCGGTCAAAGAGCGCAACGCTCAGGTTGAAGTCATTGGCGTCCAAACAGCTCGCTTACCGTCAATGAAAGCCGCCCTTCAAGACAAAGGACCAGTGAGCCTTCCCGCCCAGTCGACGTTGGCCGATGGCATTGCCGTTCGCAGGGCGGGCACGCGCACCCTACCGCTCGTCCGGCAGTACGTCGATGGAATCGTGACCGTCGATGAAGATGAGATTGCAGCGGCGATCCTGCTGTTATTAGAGAGAGAAAAAACGGTCGCGGAGGGGGCCGGAGCCACCGCCCTGGCCGCAGTCCTCCAAGGCAAAACGGGTCATCGGGGGAAGAACATCGCGGTGCTGGTATCCGGCGGCAACCTCGATGTGACTCTGCTGGCCAGAATCATTGAGCAGGGCATGGTGCGGGACGGAAGACGGTTGCGCTTACGGGTTCGTCTGCTGGACTACCCCGGCGCATTGGAAGGCCTCGCGGCAGTCATCGCCAAGGCGAGTGCCAATATCGTAGAGACGTCATATAACCGTGCTCACTACGGTGTGAGTTTGAACGAAGCGGCGATCGATATCACGATGGAAACCCGCGGACGGGATCATGCATCCGAACTCGTGGCGGCCCTAAAGGATTCTCATTATGAATTCAATGTGATTGAATAGATAATTGCCGCCTCATGGATTAGGACACCGCTTCGGCCGAGTCTTCAAACGTGGACCAGCAGCTCAGGCTACTGTTTAGAAGCTCTTCCCAGTCGCCGTCATCGCCTGAATGTCGATTCCAAGCGCGGTGCTGCACAATAGAACGCTGTCAGGCTACGTTTCGCTGGGCGTGACGTGAAGCGTTGGCCTGTGAGCCATAGAGAATATCTGTGCGGAGCACGTCCTTCTGTCCTCTCTGCACGACCGCACGCTCGGTACTTTCTTCCCAGGTCTCCATCCGCAAATATGCCCCGTCTCGATGAGGCTGGAAGGTCTGCCCGGATTGATACCGATAGAAGCGCCACCGTTCGTGGAACCCGACAAGGTCATAATTCTCAAGGAGAGTTGGGAGAAAGGGTTCAACGCGTTGGAACAAATCTGCGGCGAGAGACACATCATCGACTATCACACGCTCATTCCAGGGTACGAAGAAGAAGATCCAGTTATGGGTTTTCATGCCCTGCGGCTGAATCGAACCGCAACCCGGAGGCCCGAGCCGGTCTGGCATACATCTTTTCCCTCGCCAGCCAGGTGAATATTTTTCCGTCGAACCAGCGGGCCTGACGCCAGAATTGCCGGACAACGATACCGGGCATGGTGATTTCTTCTTCGTTCAAATCAAACGGCTGCACCTCGGATGATTCGAGGCCTTCCCGTAAAAGCCCTGTGCGGGGACGGATGCGGACAGGGGGACGCCCGGCAATCGTCCGTGGCAGCGCGGCGCGACGCAGGCGCAGTTGGCCGTTCTGGTCGAAACGCACGGGCACGAAGGGAATCCAGTTTTCCGGCACAGAGGTCCCAAGCACATATCGGCGGTCCGCAAATACATCCCCATCCGGCTGTGACGGACCATCGCCGCCTAACAGTTGGTCGAGCCATCGCCGCAGCTCGTCGGCGGCCTCCAGGCCATCCCTGCCGCCGCCCAGTCCGTCAGGAATCACGTTTTCGATGCCCCAGGCAAGGTTCGCCATCTCGTCGCGAAGCAAGAGCACCTCCTCCTTCGCGGGACTTTGAGTAACCGAGCCGGCAACCGGCGGGAGCCACAGCGCAGAGGCCGTTTTGCCGGCGACGGAAAAGAGTCCCCAATTTTCATCCTGTGGGGTCGGCAACAGCATGGTGACCTCGCCGAACACATCGGTTGCCATAAGACTGGACAGTCTGTTGAGACTGCCGGCCGGCACATCCAGCGGGATGGACAGCCAGTCGTTGCTGAACAACAAGGCGAATTCCGCCAGCACCAATTGCGCGGGATCCGTCGCGGAAGGACGCAGGTTGGTGAGATCCATGGTGCTGTCTTCCATTTCCCACCATCGATTGCGCGGCGCGCCGGCAAATGATACCGCGCGCGGCAGCAGCATCGCCGTACGGCGGACCGGTTCGGTGTGCGGCATCGGCTGCGTGAGGTCCGGGTGCACGGGCGACGGTGCGTCGCTGTTTTGCTCGAACGTATGCCAATCCAACCGACTGCCGTCATGTTCCGGCACGCGCAAGATCGTCGGCGCCGCGGAGTCTTTCGCCACTGCACAGTCGAATTGATACTCCAGTCGGGAGGCATGCCATCCGGATAACGCGCTCTGCGCAAGCGGCGGAAACTTGTCCGTCACCCACTTCTTGAAATCCTCGCCCAACTGGTCCACCGCTCCGTCGGCGCGCGGCAAAAAGTTGGAGGCCTTCTGCGTCTGCAATTGCCGGAACAGCTGCCAACCATCCAGAGCGCGCCCATTGCTCAAGGCGCCGAGCATCTGGACGTACGGCTGGTTCACCAGCGTCGCTGCATGAGCCGCCTGCGCTTCCGTGGTTTCCGTAGCCGGGATCCGAAAATGAAGCAGTGGAGTGGCTTTGAACGTTTTGATCGCGGCGTTCGCTTTTCCCGCCGGCAGCTTGCTCTTCAACAACCGCAGCCAATACCGGCCGAGCTCGACGCGAAGATCCAATGACAACGCCGGCGGCGCGCCCTCAGCGGGCGAATGGGTTTCGACCGGCGCGATGGATTCCGACGAGAAATTCAGCGGCGTCTCCGGAGAGCAGGCCCGCGGCTGACCGCCCTTCAGTGAGAGCTGTTGGGCAAAGACGCTCTCGCATTGCACTTTGACAAAGGCGCACGTACCCGCATCCTCCGCGCGAAATTCGCCCATTTGCCACTGGCGGGCCAGCATCCACAAGGCGTCCCGAACTTCGACGCGAAGCGCAACGCTCAGGTCGTTGGTTCTCGGCTGTGGTTCAAGCCTGTTCCAAATCACCAGTGAAGGCATGTCTTAGTACTCCACGCGCCTACAACGAAACAATCGGCGCCCCGCCGTTGGCATCCAACGGCACATCGGTTTGGTTTCTGCCCAGGTCGAGGTTGGCGCTCAGGTTATCGCGGTCCAGCGGCGCCACGACCGCCGGAAGCACATGCGCCAAAGCGGCGTTGCTTTTCACATGGTCGAAATCGATCAGCCGCTTCCTCGCCCGTTCGAAGGTGTCCAGAATGGTTTCCGTCAGATATTCCCATCGCCAGTTCTCACCCTCTGCGGGGCAGACGGCGAGGAGGATGACCTGCGGCGGTTCGGTATCCGGCTGGTTGAAATGAAATGCCACGCCGGTGGTCGCTTCGCGGGACGGCAGCATCTCCGTCCATTCGTCAAACACGAGGCCGGATAAGGCCGTCGCCGGATTCCAGTTCTTTGGAAGCTCGAGCGCGAACGAAAGCGTTCCCCCAAAACTTTGGGAAATGTCGGCACTCGGCGGCGCTCCGCGCATCTCTGCGCCGATCCAGAATCCAGTCGCGGCAGTCGGCGAATTGAACTGAAGAATCGTCAGTTCCTGCTCGGCAGCGGGGGCGGCCAAGACCTCGCGAAGCAATGCGCATTGCCGGTAGAGTCGAAACACCGGATGGACCAGCGCGGACTGGCACTGCCAATTCTCAAGTGAAAGCAGGTCGAGATTCTGTGAGAGGTCCGCCGCTTGCGCCTGCTTGACGACAGGGACATTGGTCAACTGGACAACCGGACAGAGGCGCAGACTCTTGCCGAACAACCGGTCGGCCACCCGCTCGCAAATCGCATACTTGCCGGCTGGGGGCGCCGCCACGAGTTCGGCTATCAATGTGTCCGCGTCGGCCTGCATGCGCTGAAGATCCGCGGCCGTTCGGGCCGCCGTCTGAAGGAGCAACTGTGACTGCTCGATATCGACAATCCGGCGTATTCCCAGTGCACGATTGGTCACGAGCCATCGGGCGCCTTCGGCCAGCGCATCCAGCAATGCAGACCATGCGGCCTGCGCACGGTCCGATGTCGCACCGGCGGCCAGCCCGGCCTCCAAATCCGCTTGAGCCGCCGCAATGCGCCGGCTCAATGTTTCCGGTTGGCGTTCGGTCTTCACCATCTTGACGAATGCCTGCTGAATCGCAGCCGCATTGAAAGCAGGAGCAGCGCCCTGCCCGCCTTCGCGCAAAAAGTCCACAGCCGTTACGGGCCGCGCCGCAGCCGATAGTTGTGCCAGCTGGTGAACGAGCGGCGCGATTTCACCAATCGTCAACTCGTTGGCGTCCGCGACCGCGCGGCTTGCGAAGTCGATCGTCACGCTCGCGCCGGCCGGCAGCGCCAATTTCTTGCGCGCCAGGGATTCGGCCAGCCACGCCAGATGACTGGCTTCCTCCACCTTTGCATTCGGCTCCGGAAACATCGCCATCAGGTCGAGCGGTTGAACATCCAGATCGGACAGCTTCAATTTTTGAGGTGCTCCCCCGGCCGGGATGGCCGTCACGATCACTCTGGTAGGGTTGGGCAGTTGCCCGGCCATCCAGTTGTTCAACTTTGGCGAGGCGGCGGCCTTCGGCGTGAGCGTCGGTCCCCATTTGCCGAGGAAGTTATTGCCTGGAAAGACGATGCCCGTGCGAAAGACGACAAGGCTGCCGCGCTGCGGTGTCTGCACCACTTCCGGGTTATGCACCTGGCCCGACGCGTTGAGCGTTCGTAACGCGGCGGCAGCCCGGCCGGGGCTCCCCTTGACGGTTTGAAACACGCTTTCCGTCAGCAACAGATCACTCAGAGCATCGAACTGTGACTGCAGGTCGACCAGCAACGGTTCAATATGTTGGCGGTCCTGCCCGCTCAGGCTCGTTCCGCCCCACCCGCCCGGCGAACTTTGCCATGCCTGGATGACGGCCATGCCATCAGTCGTGGCGGCAAACACGTTGGGCGGCTGGTCGGTTTTGAAGGGAAACAGCCGCCGTACCTTAAAGATCAAGGGGTCCAACCGCGCATCGTGGAGCTTGCGCTCGAGCTGATACCCGAGAAGAGCCGCCAACGAGTCGCCCTGTCCGATTCCTTCAAGCAACGCCAACGCGCCGCGTACACGCGGCGAATCGAGCCGTACGGCAAGGGTGCCGGGGTCGTTGTCACCCCCGGCTTGGCGGCCGATCCAGGCGGCTCGCAAAATGGCGGCGGTGTCGGCGTGCTCCGGCGACGGCGCGTGGATGAACCCGTGATTGCCCGGAGCCGGCTGAACTTGCATGACCACTCGTCGCTTTGCAACATCGAAGCGGCAGTTGTGGCTGGGATCGTTTCCGAGATACACGAAGCTGTTCGCGAGCAATTTGTCCACATCCTGCCCCGCCGCTTGCAGTTGCCTCGTATTCACCAACGGCAGGCATGCCGTTTTGACGTCAAACCCCGTGGCAAAGACAGGCTCGACTTCCTGCACGAACGAAGCGGGCGCCACCGGCCTGACTTTCTCCAGAAAACCGAACGCGCCAAGACACATGCCTTGCGAGGCGGGCGCCGCACGTCGACGGCTGAGACGTTCGAGCGGAAGCGCCTGAAACCACGCATCGAGGCGGTAGCTACACAGGTCCAGGTGTTCGCAAAAAAGCCGTTCGAGGCGGGCCGTGGCCAAATCCTTCAACACGGAAATGGCCTGCCGCTGGTCGGCAAACGCCATGGCGCCCGTCGCGGCGCCATCCTGTAAGATGTCCTTTACGGGTCGCGGAGGAGAACCAATTGCTTGCTCGAAATAACTGAACCGATTCGGCGTCAGGAAGAACGTGCCTTGAATACCCAGGCGCTGGACCAGCGGTTTCAACGTTCGTTGAATCAGGTTCTGATCATTCAGATTGGCGGACGTAAATTCCATGCCGGCATCGGACAAGAGTGCGAGCAGTTCCAAATCCCGCGTTTTCAATATGCGCAGTTTCTCGTCGGGCTCGAGCAGGCGGAGTGCATTGTCCAGTGCGCCGCGGCGAAGCGCGAAGCGGGCGAAGTGATACAACAAGGCTTTCGGCGGAACAGCAGCCGGTGCCCCTTGGGCCAACGGCACGCGTTGAAACTGCTCTTTCCATAATTCCTCCACGGAGCTGTGCAGAAGCCAGTCGAGGTAGTTCCATGTCGATCCTGAAAACGTTTGCAAGCTGCGGCTTTCGGACAACGGGAGGTCTTCGATCACCGGTCCGTCGAGCCGGCGCTTCTTCGGATGGGCGTGCATGAACCGGAACGCGGCAAAGTCTCCGAGTTCCCAGAGTTTTTCGCGCAGCTGCGGCTCGACCTGTCCCTGAAACTGATTGACGGTGGGCGGATTCTTGAGAATGCCGCCGCCGGCCAATCCCAAATATTGAAACAAATTGAGCCGCAGCATGAAGTTCAGATGCCCCTCACCGAAGAGGGCCTGCTGCGTAAACCGCGACGACGCCGGATCGTATCCAGCCAGACGCATGAGGTCTTCACTCAGTTGATCGGCGGTGACGCGCCCATCACCGGCGAACAGCACATCGCCCTTCAACCCTTCCCAAAACCCGTCAAGCTTTTTCAGAACCACTTCAAACAAGACCTGCGGGAAGTCCTGAGGATTCTTGGATTTCCAAAACTTGAACGCGGTGGCGGGGAGGATGCCGTAGGGCTGACGCCCGATTCGAATGGCAGGCAGCAGGCCTCGGCCGCTGACAAACTGTTCGAAAAAATCCTGAAGCGCATCGAGTTGCGCCTCAAGCAGCGGAGGCGAAAAAAACTGCCGCAGCCAGTAGCCGAGCGTGCCGGGATACAGCAGGCGGTTCATGGCCATCGCCTCGCGGACGTCTTCGCCATCCGCGCCCGGCAGACGCCTTGAAAAGTCAGCCCCGATGCCGAGGGCCTCGGTGAGTCGAAGCCCGTCCGGTTGCAACAAGGGATCGGTGCGTTGCGCATCCGACCACGCGTGGCCGCCCTTCCACGTCGCCTTGAAATAGCGCGCCGCTTCCTGTTCGGGCCGGTTGTACCCCGACTTCACGCTTTCGAAATTATTCGTCGGCGTACCTTGCGGCAGCACATGCATGCCCTTTTCTTCATACAGATGGCTTTGGAACACGTGCTCCAGCAGTTCCTTTCCCTCTTCTTGTCCGGCGGACAGCTTCACGCCAAGCACCACAAGCTTGTCAAAACCGGTCGCAAATTCAAACTCGTTCAGTGGGACGCGAATCGCGAGCCCCTTCTTTTCCGCCTCTTCGAAGTTGAAAATCCAACGCAGCGCTTCGGGAAATTTGAGATTGCCATCCTGATCGGGTTCGAAGGCGCTGGGGTCCGGTTCATCCGGATCAAAGCCGGTGACCACGTCGGGCGATACCAACTGACCTTTCACGAGACGTTCCGGCTGCCGTACCTTATGCAGAATAGCCGTAAAGAAATCCGGGAGGGCGGCTGCAACCGGCGCTTGCGTGTAACTGTTCGCCCGAAGCTTCAGCTCGGGAAATTGAGGCTTTGCCGGCAACGTCCCCTCATCGACAAAGTTCAGTGGACGCGTTTGGCGCACGACCCACGCACTTCGCGGCGTGCTGAAGAAACTCCGCAGTTCGTCCCATGCCGCTTCCGGCTTGTCGCCTTTCCAGACCCGCTGCCAGAAGTGCTTGCCGCGTTCGACTTCCTCCGGCGCCAGGTTCTCTTCAAAGCTATCGATATGGATATCGTCGGGCAGGATGCGGATGCGCAGTTCCAAGGAGTCGGGTTTCCGCTGGAGCCATCGCCCATTGGCTGGCTTCAGATTGCCGGATTGTATGGCCCTCCCGATGATCGCGTTGAACAGGGCCTCATTCGCGCCTTCGGGAAACGGCGCTCGCACTTGCAGCGCGATTCCTTCAGGACTCTCCTGCACGCCCCAACCGAGCGGAGCGCCCGGGGCATTCACCTGTGAGAAATCCAGCAACCAGTCCTTGCTGACCGGTTTGGCGAAGTACCGCGTCCGGCAAAACCGTGTTTCCAGGCGGACGGGCAACAAAAGAAAAGGCGCGTCTCCGGGTACGTCGGCGAGCAATGTCTGAAAATCCCGGTCTGTGTACAGTTCATCGAATAATCCTCGTACCGCCTGCTCCGCATTCGTCACCGCTTGCTGCAGCGCCGGCATCGCGGCCGCCAGTTCGGCCTGTTTGATGCTTAGCGGATCCGACGCTGGAAGTGTCGTGGCGCCGGTCGCGCGCAATTTGACGCCGATTTCATCTCGTACAAGTTGAAGGGACTGCCGAGCGTCATAGAGGTCTTTCCGGCGCATCGACTGTTCGCGCCGTTTCTCACGGAACTTGGCTTGTTGAGCGAGGAGATCGGCCATCGGATTAAGAAAACATCTTGCCGGCGTGAACCAGCGCCATGAACGGCTGTTGATAAAAGAGCACCGCCACGTCGGCCGCATGGCGAAGTCCGGCAAACAGCGGCATCGGCTTCGCCAAGTCGAGACACTGCCCCGGCTGCGTGCCGGCATTGTCCCAATTCGGCTCCGTCGGCGAGGTGGCGCCGCTCTGGTCCAAACCGAAATGAATGTCGCCGGGACGTTCCTGCAAGCCGACGTACCATCCGGCATTCTGTGCGTTCCCGACCGCGTCCGTCTTCGATACGTTGAAGCCCAGAAAAAATATGTCCTGGGCCAGCCGGGCCGAGACGACGGGCGTCTTGATCGGCTTCGTGTCGTCGGGCACTCGACCTTCCGCTTTCCGAACGGCGGGTTGCATAAACACGACCGTATTCGGATATTTGCGCAGCAGGTCGCCGCGGAGCACAAAAAACAAGAGATTCGTCGTCGCGGCGGCTTGATGCGAGGGATGGCCGAAGGAGGTCGGGGTTCCCCATTGCGCGATCGGTTGAATGTCCTTTACGGAAGGGCTGCCTCCTGATGCGGGCGTATCGCGCGTCTCCCAGAATTGCCGGAAGAAAGTCCGGCGCAGGTCGGCGGGAAATTCCCTCCACAGCATCTCCCGAGCCATTTCATGGTTCAGCCCCACCATGTAGGCTTCGATGAAGGCCTGATTGCTTTCAAACATCCCGCAGCGATTCAGCGGAAATTTATCCAGGCCCGGCATGATGAAGTCGAGCGACTGTGCGGCCAGCGCATCGAACATAGGCTCAGGGAAATCGGGCGTCACCCGCAGCAGTCCGATTTCGTTGGTTGGAACATCGGGCTGCGCGATGTGGGGCAGGCGGGCCCGCACTTTTTTGGCTATCGCGAGATCCGGACGCAAACGTTCGCTGATGGTTTCGTTCACTTTCGGCTGTACGATCAACGGCGTGATGAACGGCAGAAAGTAGCCCTTGTGGGTCTGAAGCGCACTGTTGATTTTGTTTCCGTTCAGCCCCTGCACGGCGATAAGGATGACGGGCAAGTTCGGATTGAGGGCGGCCGTGGTCGTCAACTGTCCGACGTCGAAGCCTTGTGGCGTGAACACCACCCCTTCAATGACATTGATATGCAGATCTCTCAACCACAACCGAGCGCCATTGCCCGTAGGCGGGAGCGGAGGAGGCAGGCGGCCCATTAACGCCCCGGTCGGGCGGAAGATTTTCATTGCCCCGGACGACACCAGAGAGCGCGCCTTTGGATTCGCCGCCTGTGACACGAGAACCTTCGCCGAACGGGTCATCGATGCCAGCCTGAG
>JANRMQ010000003.1:0-397752 GCA_040981125.1 Nitrospira sp. | reverse complement strand
GTGAGGCGGTCCAAGGCGGCCTCACTGACGTCCTGGATCTGCCGGCATGTGAGACAGATGAGGTGATGGTGCAGCGACATGTTGGCGTCAAACCGCGCGCCTTCGTGGCCGATATGGACTTCGCGCACCAATCCCGTCTCGCGAAGCACGCCGAGGGTGTAATAGACCGTATTCCGTGAAATCATCGGATGCCGCCGTCTCACGACCCGGTACAGATCATCCGCGGTCGGATGGCTGGTAGTCCCGGCCAGCGCGCCATAAATGGCCGCGCGTTGCGGCGTGAGCCGTACACCGTGCCGGCGGAAACGCTCTCGGATGGTTTCAGTTGTTGGGTTCATACCTATCTAGGAATGATTCCTAGATATCACACGCGCGACTCGGGCATCAAGTCAGCGGGGCGCCGGGAGTTCCTGCTCCATCACTGCGAGAGTCTGGAAGGTTTGATCCTTTGCGGAGAGAAGCGGCCTGTCGGTCGGCCAGGCAATATTCAGAGCGCGGTCATTCCAGATGATGCCCCGCTCGTCCGCCGGTTGATACAGGTCCGTGCACTTGTAGAAAAACCCGGCCCTATCGCTCAGGACATAAAAGCCGTGTGCAAATCCCGGCGGGATATAGAGCTGGCGCATGTTCTGCTCCGACAATTCTACGCCATACCACTGCCCGAATGTCGGCGATCCGCGGCGGATATCGACCGCAACGTCATAGACCGCGCCTTGGACGGCCGTGACCAGCTTGCCTTGAGGCCGGTGGAGTTGATAATGCAATCCGCGCAGCGTGTGCCGGACCGACCAAGAAAAGTTGTCTTGCACGAACGGACCATGAATCCCGGCGCGCTTATAGCGTTCTTCGTGAAACGCCTCCCAAAATAGACCCCGTGGATCGCGATACAGATCCGGTTCGATAAGGATCAACCCCGGCAACGGCGTGTCACTCACTCGCATGGTCGCCTCGGTTGCTCCTTCTTCTGGTCTTCATCGGGGCGGCATCATACCTGGTTCCCATGAAAAGAAGAAGCCGGGCGACGCGGGCATTGAAAATCCGGGAATCGGTGTCAGATACTTCAAGGGAGAATTGGACGCGGCTAATTCTTGGCCGGCGCCTGAGGATCGTCGGGGGGATCGGGGTATAGCTGCTGCAGCCGCTCAATGAGCGGCAACGCTTCGCGCGTGCTGGGACGCGTCGGTTCGCTCGGTGGATGCTCCCAGGTCAACGTCGTGATGCCGGCGGAAGAAAAGATTTCACGGATGGTGGCGACCAGGGCTTCGAGTGTCAAGTCCGTCCCGCTTCGCAAATCCAGGACCCG
The DNA here is from genome assembly GCA_040981125.1 of Nitrospira sp. Classification (GTDB taxonomy): domain Bacteria; phylum Nitrospirota; class Nitrospiria; order Nitrospirales; family Nitrospiraceae; genus DASSBQ01. The sequence continues at coordinate 396,449 of JANRMQ010000003.1, read as the reverse complement.
CTCCTTGGGATCGGTGGGAGGCGGATCGGAACTGATCAGCGCCCAGCATCGGTCGAACACCGTCCGGCGCAGGTCTTCGGGAACATTGAGCGTCGGCAATTCGGACGTGCACAAGGCCGCGACCATCAGAACGAACTGAAGATCCGGCATGCCGGGCCGCCTAATATCGAGTGATTGCATGACAACCCTATTATTGTGCGTCCGGATCCACGAGTCAATGCGCTGCTGTCGAGACGGCGCTGTATCAATCGAAAGGATGTTTGGTGAATGATCACGATCACATTGATGGGGCAGCTTCAAACGGCGGACGGTGAGCGGGATCTGGCTTGCGAGCTTCCGGCGTCGATGAGCGTACGACAAGTCATCCAACGGCAAGGGCACAATCTGCGCCACCTGCTGCAGCTGCTGCGTGAAAAGAAAATCCTGGTGACGATCAACAAACGGATCGCCAGTGAAGATTCCCTGGTGCAGGACGGCGACGCGCTCCGATTTGTCGGCCATGATGGGACGGGCGGCAGCGGCTTAGGGCCTTCGTTTACCTGATCGGTCGGCAGCCGCGGCGGTGCCAGAATCGAGAGAAAAAAAAGAGCCGGCTCCAGGAAACCCGGAGCCGGCTCCGCACGCTCACCTCAAAGAGGCCGATTACTTCTTGCCCAAAATCGCGTCCTTGGCCATCTTGGCGACCCGGAATTTCACGACCCGCTTGGCAGGAATCTTGATCGGCTCACCGGTCTGCGGGTTGCGGCCCATGCGGGCCTTGCGATTCGCCAGCACGAGCTTCCCAATCCCGGGGACCACAAAGGCGTTCTTCGCCTCTCGGTAGGCCAGTGCCGCCAGGTCATCCAAGAGCTGAACCGCTGTCTTCTTGGTGATCCCGGCCTTCCCGGCAATATGGTCGGCGATTTGGGATTTCGTCATTGATTTGGCCATGCGTACCTCCTTGGCTACTGATAATGTGATGGATTGAAAACCAGGTCGAAGACTCAGATCCTGAGGTGAACTGCGATGAACCGCGCGTGTGCAGCATGCTACGTGAAAAACAGGGCGAGAGTGTATCCAAAGCCTCCGGAGCTGTCAACCTGAAAAACTCGCGTCTGGAGCGGGAAAAAGCATGTGCCTCACCCTTGAACCCACTAGGAAAGACCGAGTAGAGTAGCTGTGCGTCACGTTGACACATCAGCAGAAGGATCTAACTCCATGGCCAAAGAATTACCGATTTTGCCGTCAGGCGCGCAGCCGCTTCCCGGGGAACAAACAGAAACCTACGTGTATTCGCGGGTCTTTTGCCAGAAGGATAATTCGCCGCCGTTGCGCCTCTTGCTCGATTTCTTGAAATCACGGGGCCAATCGCCGATTCCGCCGCCGGATGTCGATGACGCGATGCTGGATGAGTGGGCCTGGGTCCAGATTGCGCTGGGCTATAGCCAGGACCGCAAACCCATCCGGGTCTTCTGCGTACGGGATCGCGGCTCATATAAGGATGTGTTCGAGCAGGAGCAGAAGTACTTTCTCGAACTTCTGTCCTCCTATGATGATATCGAAGCGCAGCTCGCGGCCGAGTATGTGACGCGGGCGCGTTTCATCCTGACCACGCAGATGCAGGCCGACATCACCGATGAGGGATACGATTTCAACGGATGGATTCTGGAATTTTACCAGGAGAATTGCACGGGGCTCGTGCAGGTTGACGGGCAGGGATTCTTCTCTCCAAAAGGCCAACTGATCGTCGATCTCTCCGCTCCACAGGAATAATCTCTTTATGGAGGCGCTCCGTCCCTCCTTTCCTTCATCGATCTTCGATCGGGCGGATCATTGGTTTGTTCGAGCCAAGGCCGCCTTATCGGGAAACGTCCCCTGCGGCAGAGGATGCTGTCATTGCTGCATCGGCCCGTTTCCCATCACCATTCTGGACGCTGAAGAACTGCGAAGAGGACTTCAGGAGCTTCCTCCGGCGCAGCGACGGGACATCGAGGAGCGCGCGCGCCGCCAGACTGCCGCGATTGAAGCGGCCTACCCGGATTTGGCGGACAATCCGATCCTGGACGGACGGCCGGATTCGCAAATCGATGAGCTGGCCGCCACATTTGCGGAGCAACCCTGTCCCGCCCTGAACAACGACGGCTCCTGCGCCCTATACGCTTTTCGGCCAGTGACATGCCGGACCATGGGCATTCCCACGGATACCGGCGGCATGGTGCACGGCGCCTGCGATATACAGACCTCTGTTCCCATTATCCGTTTGTCTCGATCACTTCGGATCGAAGAAGACCGCTTGGCCGATCAGGAGGCGGGCTTGCTCGAAATAGAAAAGAAACACCAATCCCTCGCGGGGGATGAATTACTGTTGCCCTATGGCTTTCTTCCGGGATCGAGATAGACCAACTGGACAGCCTTGGAAAGGCTATGCTAAGGTGCTGAAGCCTTGCGAGCGGGGGCGCCTGTAGCTCAGTGGATAGAGCATCAGCCTCCGGAGCTGAGGGCCACAGGTTCAAATCCTGTCAGGCGCGCCAAGCCTTCTACATGGTGAATTGCAAATTCTTGGGTCCATCTTTCAAGAGCTGTTGAAGAGACTAACACCGGTTTACTGCTAGAGCTTCACACCTACAAGTACATATACCACGGTGGGGCCGTTAGCTCAGTTGGTAGAGCAGCTGACTCTTAATCAGCGGGCCGTAGGTTCGACCCCTACACGGCCCACCAAACCATACTTGGGCGTGGAGCTGCTCTTCCTTGTTGCTCCCCGGAAAACCCCTGCAGCCTGGGTCATCGGCTATAGACCTCACTTTGTACGCACCGCCGGTTCATGAAGCTGCTCCATAGTGCATTGCTCAGGCACCTTGTCAGGACGGAATCGTATTAGCTTTGTGCCATGCCGGAAACGATGGTTGGTGACATGGTCAAAGCCGACTTCAACCACTACTTTCGGCAATAACGGCTGCCATTGAGCCGATCGCTCAGTCGACCACCGGCTGGGTGCTCCCGGTGCATTTCCGTCAAAGCCAGGCTCATGAATAAGCTCTTGAAGCTTCTTCGTAAGGGCCGGCTTATCAGCCTTGGCAATGCCGGAAGTAAAGCCGACATGATTAAGATGCCCATTTGCATCATACAGACCGAGAAGAAGGGACCCGACTTCTGTTGAATCCTTACCGTATCGGAAACCACCCACAACGCAATCGGCGGTACGGACCGGCTTATACTTCTGCATGACCCTCTCGCCCGGCGCATAGACATCTGTGCCATTTTTGGCAACAATGCCATCAATATACCAGCCGGAAGAATGGAGCCATTTCATCGCTTCGGTGACGGAATCCGTCCGGGGAGACAGGTTCACAGCTCGTTCTTTTGAGCAATACGTCCTGTAAAATTGTTCTAAAGCCAGGCGGCGTTCAGACAGAGGCGCCGACATCATGTTTTTGCCTTGTTCTGTCTCGAGTATGTCGAATATCACGAAAGTAGCCGGTTGTTTTTCGGCAAGTAGTTTTATTCGGCTGGCCGCCGGATGCAGGCGCAATTGCAGGTCCGAAAAGGAATAGCCTCGCCCGCCCTCCGCCAATAATTCACCATCGAGCACGAACTGCTTGGCCGCCAGCTTCTCAAGCACGCCGACGATGTCCGGGAAATATCTATCGAGTGGCCTCGCGGACTTGGATCGCAACGTTACTGATTGATGTCGCTTATAGGCAAGGCAGCGAAATCCGTCCCATTTCGGTTCATATAGCCAGTCTTCACCCTTCGGCAACTGATCGACGAGCCGTGCTTCCATCGGCGATAGATCTTGTTTGACGGACATGCTTTGTAACCCTTTGTTCTCCATCCTCGGCAGCCGCTGTTTGGCGATGCCTGCCGGAATGGCTGGGTTTTTGTGACGCCGCGCCACAATGCTCGCCCGCTCTTCATTTCTTCTTCTTGGGAACCTTCTTGCCCTTTCACCTCGCTTCCGAGAGACCGATCGCAATTGCTTGCTTTCGGCTCTTCACCTTCTTTCCACTTCCACTCTTTAACGTTCCCTTTTTGCGCTTATGCATCGCGCGACTTACTGATTTTTTAGCCCCTTTACCATATCTGGCCATCATGCCCTCCTTTCATATCTGGAAAACACGGCACATCCGCCTTCGCGATGCCAAGCTATGGATCTTTCGCTTTTCTTTGAATCAAGCCTTGGCTGTTTTTTGAGACGCGGGAATCAGGACGAGTAACCTACGGCACCGGCATACATATATCCAAGCGTGACGGGCGCGGTTCATGCCGGCGAATATGGAGTTCAAATTACGGAAGGCTACCTTCGCCCGATATGCTATTAACAGCATACGACCCAGCGTTAAGCAACCTACTTTCTGCTCAAACTACCTGCTCGGTCTGGGCCGAACCGTGGCTTTCTGTGTGGACTTTCATGGGGGCCGCCTGAAGGATGGACTTGCGTAGGGACGAACACCATCCCAGGCGGCCGGCGGATCGACAAATCTGCCTTCAACAAATGCGGCTGATTTATCGTCTCGCTTATAAACGCGAGGGGAATCTCCTACCGCCCTAATTCCGCTGTCTTTCGCTCTTGCTCTTTGGACCGCCGCCCGACAGCCGTGTCTTCACGTTCCAATAGGTGGTGCAGGATCTCCTCTCTCAATTGAGCAAGCAGCGCTCTGTTGTGGGATGAAGCAGGCGAGGTGTCTTGCAGAAGTGACAGCCACCGCTGGCTTGAGGTTGCATATCGACTGTTCGGGATCGTCGTATGCAATTCCTGGAACACATTAATGGCGTCAGCCCGATTTTCGAACAGCGCCACCAATCCTCGCGTATAGTAGGCTTCCTCGCAGGCTGTGGACTTTGCGCAGGATTTCAAGCGCGCTTCCTGCGCTTTTGCCACTGATTGAAGCGTCTTGAGATCGCCAGGATCTGCCACGAAGAATGCACTACTGGGCAATATGACCGACGTCCTGGATTTCGTCACCACGCAGCCGGTCATGCCGATAACGCATATGATGGACACAGCGGCAATATCCCAGATTCTTCGGTACATGAAGTTCCTCCTCGCGCCAAAGGTAGAGTATCCGGTCCGACAGACGGTTCACGCCGGCAAGTACTCGAATGACTGTACCACCGAAGGCGCCTTACACCATTCCACTGAGGATGTACTTCTATGGTATTGTGAAGCGGCGCGCGGAGTACCAACCGGTGCGCTTTGTGAGGCTGTGCATTCCGACCTGACGCCTAGCCATCCAGGGTGATCCGTAAATTCCTACCACTCATCGAGTGGAGACTGTCCGATAGGGCTGGTTTTGGGTTTATGCTCGTCGTTGTTCTCAATTCATGGTATCTGATGGATGATACGGCCTCGGCCCGGATCCCATCATTACGACAGGGCAACCAGGAGGGCATGTATGATCACCCTACTGCTGGTCGACGACAGCGACATGATCCGCGAAACTTTGCGCGGAATTTTGGAAGAGTATGAGAATATCGAGATCCTCGGTGAGGCAGCCGACGGCGTTACAGCATTTCATCTGGCTTTATCCTTGCGTCCCGATGTCGTGCTCATGGACATCGGACTCTCCCGGCTTAATGGGATTGACGCCACGCGCCGCATCAAAGATCTACTGCCTGATACCATCATTATCGGACTATCGATCCATAGCGTCGGACAAATCGAGCGCGCCATGCTGGTCGCCGGCGCGAGCGCCTTCTTTTCAAAGGATGTGAGCCCCGAGGAGTTGGTCGCGAAGATCAGAAGTACGGTGAAGCAGCGATCTCAATCTCATACGAACGCCTGAATAGAACTCTCGCCGCCGAGTATCCGCTTCCCCCTATACAAAACATCGCAAAGCCACAACAATTGACGTGACCGGCGCCGCACCTATTCACCGCCGTGCGCGTCATGATGGTCGATACAGGCTATTTGCAAATACGATCCATGGCTTCTTGCCCCCTTGAACAAAGCGAGTGGTTTCCACACAATTTTCGGTTGAACGTTATGGCTACCACCAGCATTGCCACGCCGAATTCCACCCTGACTTGCCCTGCTTGCTCAGGGCAGGTGCATCGTTCTACCCGCCATGGGTGGCGCGATTTTCTTTGTCATCTGATGGGACGCTATCCATTCCGATGCTGGAATTGCGGCTACCGTTTCTATCGGTTTCGAAGGCGCTGCTTCTGAGCTGGCCCGCTGACGGTCGATTCGTCTATCCCGTCAAACTTACTGGTTTAGATACCCGTAAACCATTCGGGAGCTCCCGTAAAATGGTCGGAGCCGTATTCCTGACCCACCAGGATCCAATACTATGTTATCCATTAAGAGCGAATAATGGAGCAACGACAACACACGCGGCTGGCCGTCCGATACCTGGCAAGTTTTTCCGCCCCCATCGGTTCCGGCGAAGGGTTCATTCTTGACCTGTCGCTGCAGGGTTGCTGTATGAGAGCTGCAAGTGCGCCTGTGCCGGTCCGAAGCTATTTGCAACTCCGGCTCATCCCAAGCCACTCGGATACGCCTATTTTGATCGACCTGGCGGCGGTCCGATGGGTCCGCGGTCAAGAATGCGGCATTCACTTTCTCAGCTTGCGACCCGACCAGCAGGAGAGGCTCGCGAGACTGATCGACCTTCTTCACATAAAAAATGCCCTCCTAGAATAACACTAGGAAGCTCGCACGCCACTGGGCTATATATTGACAACCGAGCAAAGCCCTTATCGGGTCAGAGCCGCTGGCGTGCGTCCAAACTATGAATGGAGTCGATGAGTTGAGTAGCTGGCGGGAGATTGTCAGAGATAATGAGGGCGCCGTGCATAATGCAGCGGCGCCCAGCACAATACCGTGTTCGTCAAGAGATAATACCCCACGTCGTCCAAACCGCCATTGCCGCAATCGCCAGCATCACCCATGCGATTTCCCGATCACCTATTGATCTAACGATCTGCTTCATGACCAAATCCTCCGTATCAGAACTCTTAATTTCAAATTCTCTGCGCTAACCGCCTCACTACATTGTCATAGCAACTCTCGTACCACTTACAATCACATTGTTTTTCAACATGTTACATATTCATAGCCTGTGATAATGAGCGCATTCGCACGTCTCGCACCGTGCGGGCTCACGCAACTATCCCGAAATCAATGCCTCTCAATGCCGAACCGACGCCTTCCATCTTCATCTCCTGATCTGAGTCGTGATGGGCTACGTCCACCCTCCGGCCCCAATAATCCGGAACCCGGTCCAATGGATGGACTCAAAGGAAACCTCGGTGAGCCGAGGTCAGGACTCCGCGGCGGAACAAAAGAACTGGGAGAACGATCAAGACGCTCAAATCCACTTCCCAGCGTAGGGGCCGAGGGCCTTCCACGCTCGGCCCTCAAATCACCTGTCCCGGCGATACCGGCAGCCGATCCCCGAAGCTCCTTTTCCATTGTGGCATCCGGGGTATACCCGGCATCCGCAATGACCAAGTTCGTCGCCATTACTTCATTCGCCATGGATTCCGCCGTGGGGATCTCATCGGCATACACATCGGTTTCATATTCGGCCGTTGACGCCGATGCGAGAGACGACCACACGGATTGTCCTGCTTCTTTGATATTGATCTTCGTCACGGTCGAGAGTCCGGGCCTGATCGGATTTTCCCGGAGTTCTTCGGCCGGTAACGCAATGCGTACCGGTACCCGCTCAACGATGTGGATAAAATTCCCGGTGGAATTATCCGGCGGGAGCAGGGCAAACGGACTGCCGCTCCCCGGCACCAACCCCTCGACAGTGCCATGAAAGGTTTTCTTCGATCCGTAGAGACTGACATTCACCAACGCAGGCTGCCCTGGACGCACATGCTCCAGTTCCGTTTCCCGCAGATTCGCCTCGACCCAGAGATGGTCCAGCGGCACGATGGTCATGAGCGGAGCGCCCGGTTGTACACGATCTCCGACCTGGGCTTTCCGCTTTGCGACGTAACCGGACACCGGTGCTCTGATCTGTTGACGCGTATATTCCAGATGGGCGTCAATAAGTTGATGCTTGGCTAGATCGACTGCGGGATGGGCCATAACCGTGGTTCCACCTATCTGAGCATCCAGCGTGTCGAGTTCCGCCTGCGTTTCTCGTACTTCGGCTTCCAAGCTCAGAATCTTATCCGCCGTATTCTGCACTATCTGTTTGGAGACGGCTCCACTCGGCGCGGCAGCCCGATAGCGCTTCATGTCGTTTTGCGCCAGATTCAAACGGGCGGTCCGAGATGTCAATTTTTCGGCCAACTGCTTCCTGGTCATGAACAATGCAGCGATGCGCCGCACTTCTTCCCCCAGCCGGCCGCGTGCCCGACCTAATGCGGCATAGGCCAGATTCTCATCCAATCGGATCATCAAATCCCCTCGATTCACAAACTGCGTTTCTTCGAACAATACTTGAGTGATGATGCCGGACGCCTGGGCTGCAACCGGAAGCAGATTGCCCGTGACATATGCGTTGTCGGTGCTGACCCAGAACCGGTCATAGGCCGTCCAGTACGCGAGATACCCGAGGGCGGCAATGAGCACAAGCGCCGCCACAATCAACAGCCGCCGATTCCGGCGGGCCCGGATGGCCTTCGGGCGAAGCCGGGATGGCGCGCTTACTCGAGGTGCACCGGATGGTTCCGGCGAATTGGATGAATCTTCCTGCGTCGTCGTAGTCATAAGATTAGCTCGACTCGTGTTTTGGTCTCTTTTCGATATCCGGATTGTGATAGCCGCCGCCGAGCGACTCAATCAAATCGACTGCGGCTACTAATTGATCGCTTTCTAAAGCCCTCAGCACATATTCCTGTTCGAGAACCGGGTACCGGTGGCGCAAGACCTCCCGATCATCGTCAAGACCGCTGACGAGCCGGACTTTGGCAAGGCGCCAATCATCCCCCAGCGAAGCCAGCAGGCGGTTATGTGAATCGAGCATCTCCCGGGTGGTTTGCCAGGCGCTCAGGCTGTCCGCCACTTCCCGCATCGCATCCAAGAGGGTGTCATTATAGAGTTCCACGGCCCCATCGTATTCGGCCCGTTGCGCACCCAATTCGCCTCGCAGCCGGCCGCCTTCGAACCATGGGATGCGGAGACCTGGAGCAATTCCATACGAGAAGCTCTGGCCGCTAAAGAGCATATTGGCGAGTTGATCAGCGCCTTTTGTCAAGGCCAGCGCGTTGAAGCCTACGAAGGCGGTCAAATCGATCGTGGGATAGAATCGCGCTTTTGCAACCTTGACCAACCGTGCCGCAGCATAGGCGCGATAGAGGGCTGCGGCTAAATCGGGACGATGGACCAGCAGCCCTATGGACAAATGGTCAGGGGCCGGTATTTGCTTCGGAATAACTACCACCGGTTTCTTAAACAGATGGCTTGCCTCATCAGGGCCTTTCCCAGCCAATCGCGCCAGCAAATGACGCTGCACGTCCAATTGGTCACGGACCGCTGCTTCCCGTTTGAAGGCAGCCTCATAATCGGCCACGGCGATTTTGACAGGCTGGTCATTATCAAGGCCGAAGCGGAATCGTGTCTGAGCCAGATCACGCAGGTCACGTCGGATGTCCACAATGGTTTTGACGATATTCAGCTGTTGTTGAAGGGCCTGACCTCGGAAATAAGCCCGTGCAATACCGGCGGTTAATCGCAGTCGGACCTCCGCTCTTTCGGCTTCCTCCGCGGCCGCATGTCCTAACGCCGTTTCAAGCAGAGCTCGATTCTTTCCCCAAAAATCGAATTCATATCGAAAACTGAGAGGATTAATGATGCCCAACATGAACCGTGCCCCGGCGACTTCCGGATTCAACGCCGCAAACACTCCGTGTTGCGACAGCCGCTCATAGGTCAGTGACGCGTCGGCTTCGAGGAACGGCAATAACCGGGCGCCTTCGACCTTCACGAGGGCTTCCGCTTGGCGCAACCGTGCGGACGCGAGTTTCAGCCCAGGGTTGTCCTTGAGGGCGATCTCCATCAGTTCATTGAGCTCAGGATTATCGAACTGCTCCCACCATCGATCTTCCGGCCACTGCTGAAGCCGACTGGTGACCTCTTCCAGAGTCTCTTTCATTTCCGGCGGCTCTAGGTATTCAGCAGGAGGATCTCCTTTTGGAATCCAGGCGCATCCGCCAAAGAGCAGCGTACAGACGACGGCCAATCCGATCCGAAGCCGGCGGGCCGCCAACAATTCGACTGTCATGGCACCTCCTCGATCAATTCTTCCGCGCGCATCTCACGCAGTTCCTCGGCTAGCGTCTGCGACAACGGCAAATGCGTCGGATGAGCGAACCAGACCAGAATGCTTAATCCGATCGATAAATAGCCGGCAGCTAGAAAGGCGTCATTCAGGCTGAGGATCGATGCCTGTTGCTTGATCAGCAGGCCGACCTTGGCTTGAATCTCCGGAGGACTGAGCCCCGCCGCGGCGAGCTTAGCCGATAACCGTTCTAACGGATCGTATGAAATCCATTGCCGCCCCCCGAAATGATCGGCCAGGTGTAATTGATGAAAATGGGCTCTTCGAAACTGCACGATTCCTTGAAACGTGATCCCGAATGCTCCGGCTGCGACGCGCAACAGATTGGCGATCTCAGCCGCGCGCGTTACCAAAGGACCGGACAGCCCATGCAGAGTCAACACGGTCAAAGGCGTAAAGAAGGATCCCAGAAAAATGCCTTCCACGACCATAGGCCAAAACAGCTCTTCGAACGAATGAGGATCGTCGTACAGTCCAAGCCAATAGAACGTACCGGCGAATCCCAAGCTGTTAAGACAAATCAACCAGCGGGCATCCACGTACTTACAAAGAATATGCATGACCGCAATCGTCGGAGCGCCGGCCAGCACCATCGGCAGAAGTGCCAACCCGGCCAACTTCGAGGAATAGCCCAGCAGATACTGGATTTGCACGATTAGAATCGAAAGCAATCCCTGGATCGAGAAGAAGCCGAGCGTCAAGCAGATGACCCCGATGACGAAATTGCGATGGAGAAAGAGACGCAGGTCCAACGTGGGATGCCGCTCACCGAGTTCCCAAATAATGAAGCAGGGCAATGCCACTACGAGAACGACGGCTACGACTTGAAGGAACGGCGAGTCCAACCAATCGAAATCATTCCCCATGTTGAGCAACGTCTGGAGTCCCAATAGCAGCACCGCAAGCAACAGAAAACCGATGAGATCAAACCGCCCGTATTGTCGGCGGAATCCTCGACCATAGAGCAGTGCCCCGAGCGTCCCGACTATGACTATGGTCAGCACAAAGTCCACATAGAACAAGAACCGCCACCCAAAGATGTATGCTATGTATCCTCCCACCGGCATCCCGATAGTGAACGGCGTAATGCTGAACAGACCCCACACTGTTAGAGCTAAAGCCTTCAACCGCTTCGGATACTCGTTCAGGAGCATCGATTGGGCGATCGGAAGGGTAATACCGCCGGCAATTCCTTGCACAATTCTGGCGGGAACAAATTGCGTCAGAGTTTGACTGGCTCCGCACAAGTACGACGCCCCGCTGTAGACGACAAAAGCGGCGATGAGGAGCCGGTATTCTCCGATGCGTCCTGAAAGGTACCGCGCCAGAGGAAACCCAAGGGCCAACCCGACCATGAAATCGGTTTGCGCCCAAGTCAGAAAACTCGGCAATACCCCGCCCAAATCGCCGGCAACGTGCGGCAACAGCGCGATATAAGAGCCGGCGTTGAACAAAACGACAACGTGGGCCAAACCGAGAGCCGCATTGAAGAGGACGAATCGCCACCCTCGCAATCGCCGCAGAAATACCACCGCCACCGCTTTTCACCTCCTCATCCGTCAAAAGGACGGAGAATAACCCCTCTGCTCCACACCGGAATTTGGTTGCGTGACTGCAGCAGGAGCCGCATGAGTTGATGCCGGCGCCACAACATGGTGCGCCGCGTACATTGCCAATCCGGTAAACAACATTCCTCCGATCAAATTTCCCAGCGTCACCGGGATCTGATTCCACAGCCACCAGTTGGAGAAACTGATATCGCCCCCCAGCATCATACCGATGGGAATCAGAAACATGTTCACCACGGCGTGCTCGAACCCTTGAGAAAAGAAAAGCAGCGTCGGGCCCCAGATGGCGAGTATCTTGCCGGAGAACGACGTCGACATATAAGCCGCAACCACCGCGAGGCTGACCATCCAATTACAGAGCATTCCTTTGGTAAATACTGCGAGAAGACCTGCCGATCCGTGCGACGCATAGTAATTGGTCTTCGCTTGAGCAATCGCGATAAGCTTGGTACCGACCGCATTGATTTGCGCATCTCCTGCGGTAGTCAACGCGATGGCGAACAATCCGGCATACAAGATGCTGCCCAAGAGATTGCCCAGGAAAACCCACCCCCAATTCGCAAACACTTGGCGCAAGCCCGCGTTCTGCTGACCGTCGACCGCCGAGCAGGGAAGGAGAGCGAAGCTACCTGTGATGATCTCCGCACCAAGGAGGATGGCCAAGGCTAAGCCGAAGGGAAAGAGCAGGCTGCCAACGATCCAATACCCAGTCTCGACGGCTGCCGTCACGGCCATGCTTGTTCCAATGCCCAGATAAGCGCCGGCCAGCATGCCACGAAGCAGCAGCTGACGCGGTGGCAAGCTCAGTTTCAATGCACCACCGGCCAGCATGCTCTCAACAACACCTTTGGGCTTCACATAATCCATTTTTATGCTCCTTTCGAACATTGGCCGCACGTGGCCGGGTTCGCCGTGGTCTATAAATTTCCTACCGTCACGATATCCCTGTATCAACGCAGATCGGTTTTTCGAGTAGGAAGTACGGGAGGAGAGGCGTTCACAAACTCGAGCTGTCCCCTAAGGCGGCAGAATAAGGCGACGCGCGTGGTACAAGTCGGCTAAAACTTCAACAGAGAGTTCCGTCTCTTCATCCCCTACAGGTCAACTTCCTCTTTTTCTACACGCTATTAACCTGCCCTGCAAAACCAAGACCATGACACGTACCGATCGAGCAATGATTAGAATGAGGTGATTATCCAGCACATTTTGACTACACAGTCCGCAGACCTGTGGAAGGAGAAGGTATATCCTCGAGAGCCGTGCGCTTTCGCACGATATCGCCGAGCGAAAACAGACATCGACGTGATTGAACACGGCGCAGAACGGTGACATGGCTTTGTGTAGGAATCTCAACTTTACGTCGCGCGGTTCGTATGAGCAGCCAGCTATCGCTCAAATCGTAACAAGGCGATTCGAATCGTGCCTCAACCAATAATATTGACGAAGTATGGACGAGCGAGAAAGTGCGGCTTACTGAATCGATTTCTTTCAACCCTTGATAGGTACTTGCAGATTACTTCCGAATGGCTTCCGGCAGGACTCGACTGATTTGATAAGGGGATGGCCCGAATAGTTTGGATTATGAGCCACCGAGAATCGTATTGTGCTGTTTAATCCGCGCTCTGAACCTGCGACTATCTCAAACGTATACCTGCCCGCTTCATTACACTTGAATGTCTGCATGCAGGCCCTCGCGGTACAAACGGTTACGCGCGTTGGATCCTTTGGATACACTGCACAGATGTTGACCCACGCCGTATTCATAATACACATGGGCTCAAAGGAATTGCGTCCCGCCCACTGTAGCGGGGACTTCTCCCATTCAATCAGTACTCCATCGCGCCACATTCTTTGGAGCAGAATATTGCAGCGCTCGTCGGCTTGCGCATATCTGGTCGCTTCGACTTTCGCCCTAATGTAGATCGCCTCGCCGATTTGGGTCAGCTCGCGCTGACGCGAGTGTACTTCATCAACAGAAAGAAAGAATGGACGCCTCACTAGCCAGTTCCCGATGTTCCCTGCAATGACGAACGGCACATCGAGCATTTCCGTTATTCCGCTCACGGTCATCTTGGTCTATCCGCTTTCCGAACAACCTCTTGGCGTCCGGGAGTTTGATGTATCACGCGCATGTTTCTGTCGCTCCTTCTCTGCATGACGCCCATAGAAGAGTGGGCGGATCGAAGAGCCTTATCTGCATTTTGTTTGCCGCAAAATGCGAGCCACCGCGCTCCGTGCAGAAATCCCGATGAAAATGCTTACGTTAAGACTCGATTGTAGGAGGAAGAACCGAGTGCCTTCGATGCAATATGTGCTTTAGCGAACACTCCGCACGAGCGGAAATACACGATGCTCGTGAATTGCTTCAATATCACTTCAGGTGGATGGAACAATCTCTTCCGCATCCCGTCCCGCTCAAGGGAAAGGAATCCAATATCACCGTTCACGCATACTTTCCTGCACAGACTTCAGCAATGGACTGAGTAGATACTCCATTACCCGGCGTTGGCCTGTTCTAATTTCCACCGTGACCGCCATTCCAGGAGAGAGACGAATGGCTCTATCTTCGATCTGGATAGTAGATCGTTCCAAATTCACGCGGCTGACATACACCAGTTCGCCTTCTTCTTTATCCAACGATACCGCATCATCGGAGACGCTCAGCACGTTTCCAGGAATGGTGCCATACACAGTAAATGGAAACGTTTGAACTTTGATCTCAACGGATTGGCCTTCTTTCACAAACCCGATATCCTTGTTCTCCACCCTTGCCTCAACTTCTACCGGATGATCCACCGGCACAATAATCATGAGCGGTTGGGCTGGGGTCACCACCCCACCGACGGTATGGACGCCAAGTTGCTGCACAATTCCATGGATGGGAGCGGCAAGTTTCTGTAGCTCTGCTTTCTGTCCCGCTTTGCGCACGTCCTGCGATAATGAGGCGGCTTTCGTCTCGATAGCTGCAAGTTCCGCCTGTTTACTCCGGTAAAACTCGGAAATGACCGCCCGATAGGTCCTTTCAGCCTCGGACCAGGCGGCCTGATCTTGCCGCAGCTTCTTTCGCTGCCCGGCCAGTTCCTGCGCCTTATCGATTCGTTGCTGTTCAAATTGGAGGAAATCCATCTTCGACACAAACTGCTGGACGAATAGCTTCCGATAGGCGGTCGCCCGTTCCGCTTCCATGGGCACTGTTGCTTCAAGACGCCGAATATTCTCTTTGGTCGCCTCGACTGCCGCCCCGCGCTGATCAATGAGATAGCGCGCCGCATCAGCTCGCGCAGAAAACTCGGAGAGTTGGTCACGCAACAGCTGGTGCTGCAAGGCGACGAACTGTGGGTCGGCGTCAACAGAGGCACTGAAAGTGGATTGTCCAGAAATCACAGCGCGCAATCGCGCTGCTTCTATGATCGCAGCTCGATACTCATTGACTGCCCGATCCCGATCGGCGCGATTTTGTGTTGGATCCAGTTCAATGAGGATTTCCCCCTGTTTCACAATCTGGCCGTCTTGCACATGAATGGCAGCAACCACGCCGACTTCCAATGGTTGAATCGTTTTAGTATGGCCACTCGGGATGATTTTTCCAGGCGCCACCGCTACGATATCGATCCTACTCAGTGAAGCCCACAGAACACCAACCGCGAATGACGCAATGATCGTCCAAAGGATTACACGTCCGATCGGAGAAGGAGGCGAATCCTGAATCTCAAGAACGGCCGGCAAGAACTCCACCGCTTTTTTTCTCGTTGTGTCTCCGCTGGACTGAGCAGATCGGAGTTGCCAAGCCGTCCTCCAGAGCACGATATGTCGGAAGATCATCGCAAAGAATCTCATCATGCAGCGACGGATCGCCCCTCCTGATATCTATGCAATCTGGCATAGAGGCCATTGCGTTTCAGCAGTTCCTCATGTGTTCCGTTCTCACAAACCTGCCCCTTCTCGATCACGTATATGCGGTCCGCCGATCGAAGCGTACTCAATCGATGGGCAATGATGACGACCGTTCGCCCTTTGGAAATCTGGGCCATGTTTTGTTGAATAATGGCTTCCGATTCATAATCTAATGCGCTGGTGGCTTCGTCAAAGATAAGGATACGTGGGTCCACCACCAAAGCCCGCGCAATCGCGATGCGTTGCCTTTGACCACCCGAAAGAGCATGGCCTTGCTCACCGACCACCGTGTCGTAACCCTCCGGTAGCTCCCGAATAAGTTCATGAGCGCCGGCCAGCATGGCGGCTTGTATGATGCGCTCCATCGGAAGTCCCGGGTCGGTCAGTGCGATATTGTCCCGAACGGAGCGGTTAAAAAGAAAGTTTTCTTGAAGTACAACGCCCACTTGCCGCCGGAGCCACGCCGGATCCACCTGTGCCAGATCTACACCATCAATCAGGATTCGCCCTCGTTCAGGAACGTATAACCGCTGCATGAGTTTGGCGATGGTACTCTTGCCTGACCCGGAGCGGCCGACAATGCCGAAAATCTGCCCCGGCTGTATGGCAATGGAGATTTGTTGCAAGGCGGCGGGACCATCAGGACGGTATCGAAAAGTCACGTCATCAAAAGTGATTCGACCCGAAATTTGCGGCAAGGTGGTGCGGTTCGGATGGTACGATTCTTCCGGGCGTGTGTTTAGAACGTCGCCAAGGCGTTGGATCGAAATGCTGACTTGTTGGAATTCCTGCCAGAGGTTCACCAATCTCAGCAGTGGACCGGTAACTTGACCAGAAAGCATATTGAACGCAATCAATTGTCCAATGGTTAGTTCACCTCCGATCACAAGGTAGGCGCCTGACCAAAGAATAGCAATGGTCGTGCCTTTCTGGATGAAGCCGCCGGCTTGGCCGGCGATCGCGATCAGACTGCTGGAGCGAAAGCTGGCATGGACATAGCCAGCCAGTTGGGCGTCCCATCGGCGTTGCAGAGGCGGCTCCACCGCCATTGCTTTCACTGTCTGAATACCGTTCATCGCTTCAACCAGAAACGACTGGTTTTCGGCTCCTCGGTTAAATTTCTCGTTGAGTCGCGCTCGAATGATCGGTGTGAGGACGATGGAGAGTACAGCGTAGAATGGAATGGAGCCTAGGACGATGAATGTCAATGTCGGACTATAGAGCCACATGACCAGAAGAAACACTATTGTAAACAAGACATCGAGCAGCACAGTGACGGAGTTACTGGTGAGGAATTGTCGAATGTGTTCGAGTTCACGGACCCGGGCGACGGTATCGCCCACTCGTTGCCTCTCAAAATAGACCAGCGGCAAGGCAAGCAGATGTCGGAAGAGCTGGGCGCCCAGTCCTACATCAATGCGGTTTGTCGTGTGGGCAAAGAGATATGTGCGAAGTCCTCCGAGTACGGCCTCAAACAGCGCCAAAAAGATCATGCCGATCGCCAACACATGAAGTGTGGTGAACCCCTTATGTACCAGCACTTTGTCGATGACCACCTGTGTAAACAGCGGCGTCAAGAGAGCAAATACCTGCAAAACGAATGAAGCCAATAACACTTCACCGAGCAAGCGGCGATATTTGACGACGGCGGGAATGAACCAGGCGACACCGAACGGAACATCCAGAGCACCAAGCTTTGTCTGTTTGGTAACAAGAACAACTTCTCCGGTCCAAACTGACTCCATCTCATCTTTGGATAACATCAGAGGCCGATCAGCAAGCGGGTCCTGTACGAGAATCGTATTATTTTCAATTTTTGCCATGACCACATGCCGACCATCGATTTGCTTGCCCATGACAGGCAGGGGTAGAGCCGTTAGCTCTTTCCAACTGACGCGCATGCGGGCTGCTTTGAAGCCGAGATGCTTAGCGGCCTGGAGAATGGCGATATCAGAGAGAGGTTTGCGTGTCTCACCAAACCGATGCCGCAACTGACCTCCATCGGCTGGAATCCCATGAAAGCGGGCCATTATGAGAAGGCACAGCAAGCCGGAATCATGTGCAGGCAGAGATGATGTTTGGCGATACATACATTTCAGCTTTCGTTATACCCGAACTTTCTGTATGCGTTTCCCACTATGGCCTTGGCTTGAATCACATGATACGCGTGGATTCTATTGTGTGCGTCCATTCTCTCCGTCATCCGCTCTGCGCATTTAACATCGCCTCCTGTAATGGACAATGACCTGAACATGAGCGGCCAACATACAGAGCGACATTTCTCGCCGCTATCACACTAAAGAATGAAGTATTATCGATCTCCTGTATGAGCACATGGTTCTATGTCTGTCGCTCTCTACCAGAACTCATGCTCGTCATCCCATGCTTATCCCTCCTTCCCTTCCCACCAACCGTGGCTGTCTTGATAGGCCCAATGGGGAATGTTTTGATAGACACCGCATACGTACACTGAAGACCATACGGAGGTCACCATGTCCGACTATGTTGAATTCACACTCCTGTTCGGGATGTTCGCCTTAGCCGGCATTACAATCATGACAAATATTCGAATTGAACTGTGGTGTGAGCGCTGGTTAGAACGCCTATGTGTGCAACGGTTCAGCGGTGAAACAGCGAACCGCGATACCACGCAACCCGACAGCATTTCCTGACACCATGTCAACAGAATTTAAGCTTCGCGGATATCGGCGCTTTCCCGTGCAGTGTCCATTGTATTATTCGAACCAGTCAGTCCAGGGGGCCGGCATGATCTGGAACATCTCTCTAAACGGTTGGCGCGCCGACGGCATATGCACCGTCACAATCGGGACAGTACTGTCCTTGTTCGTGATACTTCCTCAATCAAACAAGACCGTTATTGTTGAGAGAGCTGTGGTTCGATGGTCTCGCGGTCGAGAATTTGGGCTCCAGACCGGCATCATTCATCCAATAGATTCCGTCCGCCTACGAACACTCATCCACAGCTTAGTACAAACTGAACGACCATGCGTTGCAGGCTTGTCATGATTAGAACTGATTTCATAAACCCACCATGGCAAATGCGGCCGCACAAACTGAAGACACTATTATGCCGCCTGCTGGCTCGTCATATTCGCCGAAGTGATAGTAGGCTCCTGATGAGAAGGCGTCTTAATGGAACCTATGCGTCCAGCCGCCTGCATCAGACGGTTCTGAGCCATTACCGTATCGACAACATATCCGCAGTTCATACAGCGCCATGCCTTCATCCAAAGATGTCCTGTTTCATGCAGGTCAATGAAGCTGTCGGTTACCATAAGCCCTTGACAACGTGCGCATGTCATAACAACCTCCTATTTGTTCCGCCATCCACCTCAAACTTATCGCCTGAGATGCAGGTTGTGAAGATTCCAAAGCGGTAACACCAAGGAAGGGGATGGCTCGCAGACTTCTTCAAAGTACCGAAGGCTGATACCGAGGGAATACAGGTGATTTCAATCTTTGTACGGCGGGAAGACCGGTGACATTAACAGGAAATATTTACCGCGGGATCGCAAAACAGCGGACCGACGACGGTAGGAGTCATGTAATCACCGGTCCGGTCGAACGCGCCGTCGATAGAACCTAGAGGCGGTCCGCCGGTCATGCCGGGTAGACCACGGCCGGCCGAAATGAAAGTTGGGGTTGAACGGGAAGCTGAAGGACCAGGTGTGCTGGGATTAAGACCGACGGTGGTTTGACTCGTCGTAACGTTCGCGGGAACAGAAAATCCGGGAGATTGAATCTGCGACCCGCCCTGCAGGTTTTGTGGGGCTAAATTCTGAGACCCGGCATTGGAAGGTGCCGAACTCGTTTGAGCATCAACTCTGAATACCGGGAAGCCATTGCTTACAAGCAATAGTAACAATATTGTGACATGGCGCGTCATGCAGAACCTCAAGATGCGCAAACTCTTACACCACCAATAATACATTGCCGACACTTAAAAACAATCCGAAAATGCAGTTATCGCCGCTCCAGACCGCCATAAACCTACACTTGTACACGTCAGCCAAGACAACCGGAGGGGGAACCGCATGAGATCCATTTTGCATTTCCAGCGTTCTAGCGATCGTCTTCGTCTTGTATGCCCGATCATGTATTCCGGAATGCCTGCCATTGGTGAAGGACTGGTACTTAATTTATCTCCGCACGGTTGCACAGTGGAGACAGTCCGTAGCGTTCTCAACGGTTGCCATATGAGATTGCGACTCTTCTTATCTGACTCACATTCTTCACTACACATCGAACTTGCCGCAGTGCGGTGGGTCCGCGACTCCTACTTTGGCGTAGAATTCATTCGCATCTCCGACCAAGACCGTTCGCGACTCGACCAGTTCTTACGCGAGTATCGTACTCATACTCTAATTCACCATTCCTCCGACACTGGCTCATCACCGAACCACGTCCGTTGATATTCAGATGCCATATTTTTCCTATCAATTATTTTGGAAGTTTGGGAAGGACAATTTTGATCGGCTCACCGGTGAGCGCCTGTAGGAATTCGACAAGATCATGCTTTTCTTCGGCGCTGAGGCCTAACGGCCGAATAAGTTGGCTGAGATGTGGGTTAGGTCCTCCACCCTTATCAAGAAAATCGATAACTTCGTCAAGAGTTTTAAACACGCCGTCATGCATATACGGTGCAGTTTCGGTGATGCTCCGCAGTGTCGGCGTCTTAAAGGCGCCCTTATCCCGTTCCAATCGTGTCACTTCGAACCGCCCTAAATCCTCCTTCAGCAGGCCCTCTTGGGGAACGCCAAGATTGTGGAATCCGTTGTCCGTAAAATTCGGGCCGTTATGGCAGAGAATGCACCGGGCTTTGCCCTTGAATAAGTCCATCCCCCGAACAGCGCTCTCGTTCATCGCATCCTTTTGCCCCATGACATATTTATCGAACGATGAGTTTTGAGACACGATTGTACGTTCAAAAGCGGCAATAGCTTCCGCAATATGCTGGAGGCTGACACCTCCGCCGAAAATGAGTTGAAATTGTTTCTGATATCCGGGGATTTTAGAAATTTTTGGCACGACGGTGTGATGTGTTTCCGCCATTTCCACCGGATTGTGTATCGGGCCGATAGCTTGTTCTTCGAGAGACCCGGCTCGGCCATCCCAAAATTGAACGGTGTTGAAGCCGGTATTATAAACGGTCGGAGATTGCCGCCCACCGGCTGTTCCGAATGCGCCGATGGAAAACTGCCGCGCATCGGCGAATCCGGTACCGGGATTATGACAAAAAGCACAGGAGATTGCCCCATTTTTAGAAAGTCGCCCGTCAAAATATAACTGTTTCCCAAGGGCAACCTTCTGCTCATAGTTAAGATTCGTAGGTGGAGTCGGGACATATGCGGGCAACGGGCTGATATCCGGAACAGTTCGCCCATCGATCGTTACGGTTCCGGCTGCTTCCGCGTCCGGCATCGATGTTTGCGGCCCCGCTGCGACATTAAGTATTTGCATGCTTCCAACGGCACCGTACAGAACAACAGCAACAATCAAAATCCCCCATCGCGTCATGAGAAAACTCCTTTCGCTGGGTGGCCGGGGGCACGAGAATATCACAGTGCCGATCGTCACGGTAGCGATACTTAATACTGTCCGGCCTGATGACGGCCGGATTTCGACCATAGGAACAGGGTCTGATCCTAAGAGGGCTGAACCGTCGCTTTCATGAGACTATCAGCCTGGGGAGGGGAAAACCCCTGATAACCCTCATGTCGCTCCGCCAGCTCCAGCACCGAGAAAGGCTGGCTGTTCACTATTTCGGGCGCAGTAAAGATCTGTCGTAATTTGCCGCCACGCGGGCCTACAATCTCCCCGGCAAAGACAATGCCTCGACCCTTTAACTTGGCAATAGCCTGTTCGATATTATGAACCCGGATGGCAAGATGGTGAAATACACGATCGCCGAACTGTCGGACCCATCCCGGGATGATGCTGGTCTTACCGCGCTCATCAGAATAAGCTTGGTCCACAAACAATGCCGGATATCCGATGCAACGATAGACTTTTGCATACCAGTCATCGAAATGTAGTGTCTCGGAATGAGCATACCCCAGCGCCAGAAATTCCTGGGCCCGAGCGTCAATATCGGCGGTGCGAATGGTCAAGTGGTCGACTATTGGACTGAACCCTATCCCGACCTCATCCAGCAAATCGCTGATTGTGCGGGCAGCGCGGTTCCCGGCGAGATACTCATGAGTCATCTTGGCGATGAGCGCGTCCAATTCACTCCCCCGTATCATGCCGCCTCCTTTCGGAATCGTCGCCAAACTTGATGCCCTGAGCCAGGGGCAATTCGGCGCTCCAGTTAATCGTCGTCGTCTGCCGGCGCATATAAACTTTCCATGAATCAGACCCGGCTTCTCGTCCTCCACCAGTGGTCTTCTCGCCGCCAAAGGCTCCGCCGATCTCCGCTCCCGACGTGCCGATATTGATGTTCGCAATACCGCAGTCACTTCCGCCAACTGACAGAAATCGTTCGCTATGTCGTATGCTCATTGTAAACATGGAAGAGGATAAACCCTGCTCAACGCTATTATGAAGTGCCAGGGCTTCTTCAAGAGTCCCATATGTCATGACATACAGAATAGGAGCAAAGGTCTCGCGCTGAACGATCGAACTTTGGCTTGTTACTCTGACCAGGGTCGGTTCGACAAAATAACCTGACCGGTCTAGGACTTGCCCACCGTATAAAATCTCGCCGCTTTCACGTTGTATGGCAGCCAACGCCTCCCGATAGCCTGCGACGGCCGCCTGGTCAATCAAGGGTCCCATGAGCACGTCCGGCCGCAGTGGATCGCCGATCCTGATCTGCTGATAGGCTGAAATTAACCGCGCCACGACTTCATCGTAGCGCGACTCATGAATAATAAGTCGGCGAGTCGTCGTGCAGCGCTGCCCGGCTGTGCCGACCGCTCCGAACATGACCGCGGGCAACGCCAGATCCAAATCCGCCGTCTCATCGATGATGAGAGCATTGTTACCGCTCAATTCCAATAAACTGCGGCCCAAGCGATGGGCTACGCTTTGGGCGACCTGGCGTCCCACACGAACCGAACCGGTAAAGGAAACCAGCGGCAGCCGTTCGTCCCGCACCATGGATTCAGCCAGAGCCGTACGGTCCGTAATGAAAAGGCAGAACACTCCGGGGCATCCCTGCGCCGCCATGACTTGATTGCAAATATGTTGGACGGCAATGGCGCAAAGCGGCGCCTTGGGGGACGGTTTCCAGAGCACGGTATCGCCGGCAACCGCAGCGAGAAAAGCATTCCAGGCCCAGACCGCAACCGGAAAGTTGAACGCGGTGATGACTCCGACGATCCCGAGAGGGTGCCATTGTTCGTACATTCTGTGCTGAGGCCGCTCGGAATGCATCGTATACCCATACATCATCCGTGATTGGCCGACAGCGAAATCGGCCATATCGATCATTTCTTGGACTTCACCGTCGCCTTCGACTTTGATCTTGCCGACTTCCAGTGAGACCAGCGTTCCCAGCAGATCTTTCTTCTCGCGCAACGCCTGTCCGATCAGGCGGACAATCTCCCCGCGTTTCGGGGCCGGCACATGCCGCCATTTTTGGAAAGCCCGATGGGACTCTTCAAGTAGGCTTGCAAGGTCTGCCGCCGTGCACCCTGCAACCTCGGCAAGCACGTTACCTGTCGCCGGATTGTACGATTGAATCCTTTCAGCGCTGTCTACAGAAGTCCAAGACGTCGACGAGGAACAGCCGCCTGCATTCAACTCCCGAATCCCCAGCGCGTGAAGCACCTTGGCGGTATCCATCAACCACTCCTACCGATAGCAAGCCCCGAACCGATTGGCGAGGATATCCGGCAATGAAAATGCTTCCTGTGTCACGAATCCGGCGTATTGCGAAGGATTGGTGAACACGAGGTCGGCCACGCTGCAAAGAGCGGACGCCGTCGTCACTTGAATCGCCGACCACAACCGGCCTCGGATCGCTTGCGGATAGACTTTTTTTACATATGTCTCCTCAAAGAGGTCGCCGTGTCGTATGCCCGTCACCGCCGCATAAATTAATACGACGTCTTGAAGAGTTTGCGGGATCGCTCGTTCCAGGATTCTCTTTAACGTATCGCGATCTTCGTTAAGCTTCAGATCGTTCATGAGGAGATGAATCTTTTCGCAATGCCCCGGATACCGAAGCGTCTTGTAATTCATCGTGCGCACCGCTCCCTCGTAGGTATCGGCCAACGTCCCAAGGCCGCCTGATGTATTGAACGCCTCGTACAGCAAGCCGTCCATTTCAATCGTCTCATAGCCTTCCAAAGGGAGAAGCCGGATTCGCTGGCCTCGTTCAATCCCATAACATACATTGCCATACTCATTGATCAACCCGTCCGTCGACCAAGTCAGCGAATACTTCAGGGCATTGCTAGGGTGCACGGGGAGGGCGCCGACCCGCATCTTGACGGTATCCACGCTGTCAAACAGCGTCATCAAATGATGGGCCGCGATACTGATATAACCGGGGGCCAATCCGCACTGCGGGATAAATGCGCGCCCGGCTCCGGCACTGAGTTCTTTTACTTGTCGCGTGACTTCAACGTCCTCCGTCAGGTCAAAATAATGCAGCTCATGAGATCGCGCCAATTCCGCGACTACAGGATTGCAAAAGTAAGGCAGGCTGGAGATCACGCCATCAAAACGATGGCCGCGCAGGTATTCGGCAACAAGTTCGGGATGTCGTACATCCAGCGCACAAGGCGTGACGGTTGTGAGATGGAGGTCCTCAACCAGTCGCTTGGGAGCATCGACCGAAACATCGGCAAGATGGATATCATACTCGCCACTGTCACCTAACAGACATGCGACCAATGATCCGATCTTTCCGGATCCCAGGATGAGAACGGAGTGCATACAAGATATTATACTCTCGTCTGGAGAGCGAAGGACTATTTCGTGATCTAAAGCCAACCCGCCGGGAAAGGAAAGTGCCGCCCCAATGAAATCATGCCGGAGGCAGAATGGCCGGACTCATCGAACGACCTCTGGAGCTAAGACGACCGCGAAGGAGTAATCAATGGCGGATCGCTGGGACCGCCGGCGTCCATGGCTTCAAACAATAGGCAGCACTTCAAACGACCGCACACGCCGAGAAGTTTCGGATCGTCCACGGGAAGACCCAGACGTCGCGCCTGCTTCACACCGACCGGTTTAACGTCTATCAGGAAACTCGCGCAACAGAGCGTCAAACCGCACGTATCAACTCCGCCTAATCTACTGGCTTCATCTCTGACGCCGATTTGACGCATTTCGATCCGCCCGCCGAAACGTCGGGCGAGGCCGCGCACGAGGGTCCGAAAATCAATCCGCTCCTCCGCCGTGTAAACGACGGTCATCTGACGACGGGTAAGTGAACAATAGACCTCCACCAATTTCATGCGGAGGCCCAGCATAGCGGCCTGCTCTCGACAGGCCGCCATGCACTCGATCGCCAGCTTTTCGTAACCCTCGATTGCAGTCAAATCCTCTTGCGTGGCCCGCCGGACCACCGTGCTCAATACGCGCATGGGCGGGATGAACCGCATAACGTACGGTTCGACATAGACAACCCCGTAGGTCAGTTCCCCTCCTGCTTCGAGGATAACCCGGTCGCCAAGTCGGAGGACCGTGTCGCCCACCGCGAATTTTTTAACTTCGCCGCGGTCACGAACCTTTACCCCGGCGAGCCGGACGTTCGTAGGATAGGGCTGGTTCAATTCATCGGCTATGGCAGATCTCAACATGCGTCCATGATACAGGAATCACTCCTCCCGAGGAAACAGAGATTGTCGCCCTGCCATGCCGACGCCGTCAAAGGCATTCGTCACGAAGCGGCATCCGCCCATTCAAATCTATCCTGTTGATTTTGAATCAGTTTATCATAAGGAGATGCGTCTGGAAGTTATGTTAGGCTAAAAGCTGCTTCTTCTTCATCATTATTCTCTGATTCAACAGGTGGCGAGTATGTCGCGAATTCCACACAGAGTTGTTTTTCCCTTCGGATACCACATCACTGTTCGGCAGGTCACGGATTCAGATATGGACCGGCGGGATCCCGATGCCGACGGTATTTGGGATAACGATACTAAAACGATTTACATTAGGAAGCGCCTTCCCGTCACACGACGCCGATACATCCTGGCCCACGAGCTCGGTCATGCGTGGCTGGATTGGCAACACCGGCACCTGGATAATGGAAAAGCTCGAACGTGACCTATTCCTTCGAGCCGTCAGGCGGTTTTTCTGCCAATGTCATGACGGCATCCCATTCCAGGGCTCGAACCGGCTGCACCGACAAACGCGACCCTTTCCTCAATAACTCCATATGTTTGAGCGGTCGTTCTCGGCGAAGGTCCTGCAGAGACAGCGGTGTCACAAAGCGGCGCACGAAGCGAATGTCCACCATGTCCCATCTCGGCTGCTTGGGATCACTGTTCGGATCATAATGGCTGTCTTTCGGGTCGAATTGCGTCGGATCCGGATAGGCGGTACGAACGACCTCGGCTGTACCCACCACCGCGGGAGGATCGGCATTGCTATGGTAAAACAGGACCTGATCACCGATTTTCATACTGCGCATAAAATTACGCGCCTGATAATTCCGCACCCCATCCCAACATGTCGTCTTCTTGGGAGAACGCATTAAATCATCGATTGAAAAGGCTTCCGGCTCCGATTTGATCAGCCAGTAATGGTTTTCTGCGCTCATCGAATCCTCCTCACCGCTTGGTGCCCGCTTCAGAGCGGTGTATTGTGGCTGATAACCCTGACTGTAGAAGGTGCGGAATATGGAAGTTTCCCCCATCCTGTTCGCCGGATATAAAATTCTGAAATATCTCCTGTATCCGGTCTCATGGATCGTCGCTCCCATCGTATTGGCCACCGGTATTGCGCTCCTTCCATACTCTCCGCGCCGTTTCCAATTTCTCCGATTGCTGCTTCTTTTGTCGACGGTCTTGACGTTCCTTCTGGCTACACCGATTCCCGGCAGAACCCTCTTGGCCGTACTGGAAGGATGGTATCCACCGTTTCAGCCATCGACGACGACGTTTGATGCTATCGTCGTGTTGGCGGGAGGGATCTATCCGCAGGGATCATTGAGGCCGCAACCTGAACTCTCCGAACAGTCTCGTCTTCGAACCGTATGCGGGGCCGAACTATTCAACCAGGGATTGGCTCCAAAGGTGATTCTCGCCGGAGGGGATGCTTCCTTGTTTGGGCACGGTCCATCCGAAGCCGGCGAGATGAAGCGCTTTGCAACCCGGCTCGGCGTCACGGACATGGCCATTATCACGGAAGAACAGTCTCGCAATACATACGAGAACGCCGTCAATGTCAGGCGGCTCGTGAACCACGAATCGATCCTCTTAGTCACATCGGCGTACCACCTGCCGCGAGCTGTCGCAATATTCGCCAAACAGGGATTTCATGTGACACCGGCCCCGTGCGGGTATGAAACGAAGGATCGTCCCGGAGAGGGACTGGATCAAATCAATGTCACCGACTTCCTACCTTCCTACCACGCCTTGGAAACCACGACCCATGCCGTCGACGAGCTGGCGGGAATCGTGGTCTATTGGATGACCGGCGCGCTGTAACGGCTCCGGCTCGTTTCCAATTATCTCATCGCCCTATTAGAACGCTATTCCACGGCCCCCTCTCTCTCAATAAACCCAAGGAGCGCTCGATAGGTTCGTTCTCTGGTGAGTGCCTTGGAAGCGGCCGAGTCAATGTTTTGCTGGAGCCAAACCTCCTCTTGTATGAACTCACGGGCCTGGTCGCACACCGTCCACATGGCGTGCAGAAAATCTTGTGGCAACCCCATCTGGACGCCTTCCGATTCAATACGATCATCCAGAATCGCAAGGAGATCGGAGATGGCTTGATCCGGATGATAGGCGCTGGTCGAGAAGCCAAAGGTCGCTTTTTCCACGGTTTCCTGACGAGCCTGCTCCACTAAATCCCCCATATACTCCTTCAAAAGGCCGATGATGTGTCCGGAAAACCGCATAGAATAGCGCATTATCAATCATCATTCTCCACCGCGCAAGCGGCGCCAATTCGAGGTCCATTGATTTCTTGATTGATTCGATTGATTGATTCGATGACCGGCCACTCGCTCTTCCTGTTTAGAGCAGCCCTCTGCCGCAACCCAGTTGACCGCTCCCTCGATGGTTCACTATGATGTCCGCACTTGAAGCAGCACGACCGACCAGTGACCCGCTTCTATCCCTCGCCATGACCAACACGTCTCCTGAGGAACGCTTCCATGTCTCACTTCAGACGCCGGCCGGGCAGATCACGACGGAAGTCTCCGTCCCGACGCAATTCGTTCCCGTTACAGCGATCGTACCCTTGGTACGATCACTCAGCTCACAAGCGCAGCAATTGGAAGAGGACCGCGCAAGGGAAAAGGGGGAGTCGGTTTCGTGCCGCAAAGGCTGTGCCGCTTGCTGTCGCATGCTCGTGCCATTGTCGGTCCCGGAAGCCTTTGTTCTGGAGGCATCGATCGAACGGCTTCCCGAAGATCAGCGGCTTCATAGGAAAGCGAGGCTCCAGGATGCCAAGGACCGGCTCCAGAAGAGCGGTCTATTGAAGCAGCTCCAGGCGGTTTCGGAGTCGGCGACACCGCCGACCGACGAAACCTTCGAACCGCTCAATCAGGCATACTATGCACTGCGGATGCCATGCCCGTTCTTGGAGGAAGAACAGTGCGGCATTTACGAAGACCGGCCCGCTGCCTGCCGGGAATTGCTCGTGACCTCACCGGCGGAACTCTGTCAGGATTTGACGGATCCGCGTATCCGGCCTATTCCTCTTGCATTACGAATCAGCACCACCCTTGCCCTCCTGTGGGCCGAACTAACCGATACGCCCCCCCGTCTCATCCCGCTTCCGGTGGCGATTGACTGGGCGACTCGCCATCGTGCGGATCGAGAACGAACTTGGCCGGGAAACCACGTATTCGATAAAGCCCTCGACAAACTGTGGCGGTATCTCAGCCAGGAATTCGAATCCCGCAGGTCCGAAAAGAATTACAAGTCGGCGGAATTAGACAAGCCGAAAAGAGAGGATTGAATGGAGAATCCGATCATAGTCTGTCTCGATCTCGAAGGGGTGCTCGTCCCGGAGATATGGATCAACGTCGCGATCAAAACAGGCATCGATGAATTGAAAGTCACGACTCGAGAAGTCCCCGATTATGACGCGTTGATGACGCGCCGGCTGGCCATTCTCGAGGAACATAAACTGAAGCTGGCCGATATTCAGGCCGTCATCGCCGGTATGGGACCGCTGGATGGCGCCGCTGATTTTACCGGATGGATTCGAGAACGTTGTCAGCTCATTATCCTCTCCGATACTTTTTATGAATTCGCGCGTCCCTTAATGCAACAACTGGGAAATCCTACGCTTTTCTGCAATCAACTTGAAATCGATCCAGACGGTCGGATCCGGAGTTATCACTTGCGACAACCCAATCAGAAGAAGCATGCCGTCGCCGCCCTGAAGTCGCTCAACTTCCGCATATTGGCTTCGGGAGACGCCTACAACGACACGGCGATGCTCGGAGAAGCTCACGCCGGATTTTTCTTTTGCCCACCGGAGCAGGTGGCCAGCCGATTTCCGCAGTTTCCCGTGACACGCACGTATGCGGAGTTACAAGAGCACCTTCGCCGAGCCGGGCCACTCGAACGCTAAGATGACTCAACAACGATCGGACGCCGTTGGGCCTGTTCACATGAAAAACAGCCCCGCCGAGACATATCGTCTCGGCGGGGCTGCTCCGCACTAAGCATGCGACCCGCTACACTAACGTCGACGCTTGATTATGGCGCGACGTAACTTCCGTACTTCGGAACCGTATCGCAACCTGGACCCTGTCCGTCGTTCGCCTTGCAGAGATGGAAGAGCGCTCCTTGCGCCGAGAGCCGAGCCTCCTTATGCTCTCCGG
The DNA here is from genome assembly GCA_040981125.1 of Nitrospira sp. GTDB lineage: Bacteria > Nitrospirota > Nitrospiria > Nitrospirales > Nitrospiraceae > DASSBQ01. Next base: position 366,783 of record JANRMQ010000003.1, on the reverse strand, counting down.
CCTTGCCGTATTCCGATGCCAGCTCTAACTGATGGAGCGAATGCTTCCCGGCTCCCGCCGACTGCGCCTTGCTTAACGCATCTTGTAATTTTGCCGTGGCGCTCTTGATCACGCCCACGTCGGACCCCCAACGCTTGAGCGGGTCCACCGTGCTGCGCTTCCCCAGCCCCGGCGGATCGCTCAATTCAGCAATGGCATCATTCGTCAACTGGATGGCATCGGCCAATTGAGCCTGTGCCGTCAGCGGCATGCCGGCTAAAACCAGCACCGCCACTCCCACCGTCACGAATATGAGTTGTTTCATCATACATCTCCTTTGAGTCGCATGAGCAGCCGCCTCTCATGAATAGACCGTCTCTTGCTGCTCCAGCTTCATCTAGAAGTTCATCCAAAGTGAGAGATAGGCCCAATGCTGATTGACCTGCTGGTTCAACGTGCTGGTCATATAGCCGCCCGTGAACAACGTACCATACGCCGCCTGGAGCGCCACCTTACCGTCTGCAAACATTCTGGTATAGGCGACGTCGATTTCGTCCCCGATGTGGGTCTTGGTATTGTTGGGGTTCGAAAACACATAGCACCCCTGAGCGCCACGGTACCAACAGTCTTTCGAATTCGCGAGGTTCAAGTTGGTATACCAGATTTCAATATGGTCTCGCACAGTCGGTCGGGCCTGGAAATTCACCGAGGGAGACAACATATTTTTCCAGGCCTGGACGTCCATGTATCCCATATGGATATGGTTGGTCGGGAAAAAGTTTTCAAACGTATTGGCGGTCGAACAAGAACCGGGAGCTGCACCTGCGCCGCAGGTATTATTCCGGCTATCGCCGGAGGCGTAGTCGAAATTAAACGCCAGGCGAGGCTTCCACTTCCAATCATAGGCCGTGTAGCCGACCCAATTCCTAGTGGCCCAGGCGTTGATGTGCAAGCATTTTTCCTGGCCGCTACAGGCCCCGAGCTGTCCCATTTGACCGAATTGCCAAGCCGTCTCGGTCGAGAAATCCCACCCGCCTTTTCGCATTTCCACCCGACCGCCGACCATGTGCCGCGTCTGGTTCGAATGCTTGGCGGTACCAAGGCCTTGGGCCGCATTGTCGGCAGAACCAAGATTGTTCTTATAGTAGACATAGTACGGTTCGATCACGAATCCGGGAATGGCCTTGTATTGATTGTAAAAGATAAACATATCCGCATCACGATTCGCGTCTCTGCCGCCCGTACCGGCAATATTCGGGCCGCCGCTTCCAACCGGCGCTGCTTGCGCAATGTCTGTCTCCGAATTGCGGAACCAACCGAAATAGCTGTCGAAGGTCTTCGTTTGATAGGCAAACATGACACCGTCATGCGAATAGCCGGTGTTCGCCCAGTCAAAATGGCCGAACAACGAGTGATTGCCGAAAATCACATACTGCCGGCCGACTTTCATACTCAGGCCCTGAACCCCGGCCAGATTTCTAACCAACATGTAGGCCGCTCGCACGCCGAGCCGGCAGGCTCCATTCGCAGTTGACGAACAATTATGGTTCAGCGGATCGCCCCCGTTGCCGGCATTCAGCGCGTTGCCATTGCCGCCCCAGGTCGCCGAATCGATAATTTCCATGTAGAAGTTCACATCCGGCGACAAGTCGTACCCGATCCCCAGCCGGATCCACTGTTGCACAAAGAAGTCGTTGCCCTTGTTGCCCGCGTTCGCGCCCGAGTTCGGCACCGCGCCCCTGGCATTGGCGCCGCCAAACGTGTTACAGGCGCCGCCGGCCAGAATCGCCCCGCCGAAACAGGTATTGTTTCGCATTTCGGGCCTGACCCGCAGGTCGGCTCTCATCCAAAGATTTTTGATATCGAAGTTTCGTCCGATGACTGGATCGTACAATTCATACGCCTCTTTTTGAGGCATGTTGCGGGGAATCGCTGGCAGATTTGTGATTCGCTCTCCGGGCGGTAATTCGAACCCGGCAAAGGCAGGTACTGTCATGAGCTGCAAGGCGGCCACCGCCGCAGCTCCAACCATGGTAGCCCAACGGGCCCACCTTTTCCATCCTTGGATGCTTGTCATAGCGTTCCTCCTGTGAATTGGATGGCAGCCTTAATGTCCCACCCACGCCGGCTGCCGACTTGAACATCCAACCGCTGTTGCACTATGAAGCAACTTCTTATGTAAGACTCAACGTTGCCGGAAACTGAAGTGCCCCCTCCTCCGGCCTGTCATATGCGCTCTCCGCGACCGGACACTGGCAGAGACCAGTGTCGAATTGCGATGACGCCAGCCACCCCCTTTCATTAAAACCAGCCCTGCGTAGGGCTATAGTTGTTTCGGCAGACCGGACTCTTCGGCCGCCCGCTCGACTCCGCTGGTCGCTGTATTGATCTCGTCTTCGGCCTCTTTCATCGACGCCTGGAAGTCTTGCTCGACCATTTTGACTTCCTGCTGAATCATATTCAGTTCAGGTTCAACGGTCTTTTTGAGATCATCGGCGGTTTCCTTGAACCCTTTGACAGCTTTCCCGACTTGACGACCGATTTCGGGCAGCTGCTTGGGACCGAACAGAAGAAACGCAATGATGAGAATGATGAGAATTTCTCCGGCACCGAGACCAAACATAGTTCATCCGCTCACAAGCCGAATGTTCTGGGCTCTCCTCGCCTTCATCATCCCTGGGTCGCACGTTGCTGTGGCGCCGCCGTCGCCGCCTGTTGGGCGGGCGGCGGGGCGGATGGTGTTGGTTGCTGGATCTGGGAAGGTGGTGCAGCAGGCGGCTGCGGTTCCGACGTCGATGCCGTGACATCGATAGCGTCTGCTTCATTGACGGATTTCTTGAATCCTTTGATCGCTTTTCCGAGACCTTCTCCGAGCTGCGGAATCTTTCCCGCCCCGAAAATAATCAGGACGATGATCAAGATTAACAGCAGCTCCATCCATCCAAATGAGCCAAACATGGTGTGACAAGCTCCTTAATGGCGGCTCCCGCCCAATACAGGGTCTCGGAAGGGAGCAACGTTGAGACGCCCAGCCGGTCGATCTAGCAATGTGCGATCGGGACTCGACCTTTACGAATAATGGTCTTCTCCCGCAAGGCAGGCGTCCTCATCAAAATTGCGGGAAAGGCTATAGAACTTCCTTGAAATAGTCAAGCAGATTCTCCTGAAAACTTCAAGGCTTCGACGGAACGGTCCAAGGAAAAGTTCAGCAATGTCAGGGACGAAAAAAGAAATGACAGTAGTCGATCGGCGCGGGAGGCGCCCCAAGCGCCATTTGAATGGATTCTCGATCGTAGCCGATGTCATCGAGGTCGCTCTGCGCCCGCAATAGCTCTTCTTCTGTGAGGTACGCGACGGTATCCGGAACACCGCGTCGATTCAATGAAGCCAATGTGGCTTGCAGCGCGTCCCGTTCTTGGGAAGGCATTTCGCTGCGCAATGGAAAATCCAAAGTTCGTTCATACGGGCTCTCGTAAACGGTATTCAGCGCATGAATCGTACGGATGGTCAGGCGATCCAACTGCCATGGCTCGACCTTTCTTCCTGCGAGCGGATGGCAGGCGAGCAGGTCCATCAACGTGATGACGTTCGTGCGCAACCGGCTTCCCACAAACTCCCGCTGGTGCTCGGTCATGACCGAAGACACATTGAGTTGTTTCGCCACCATCTCAAGCAGGGCGAAGTTCACCATGAAACTGTACTGCCCGCCGAATTGACCATAGCAGGGTTTCTCCGGATCATTGAGCACGGCCATGTCGGAGGTGCCCGCATCGAAGCTGCTGAAGCCCACGGAATCGGGCGCAAGGAGACGCTTCGCTTCCCGGATTGTGGCGGAGGCCCCCACGTTCACCGGCACCAACACCTGCTCATCGATAAACTTGAGAAACTCGCTGATCGTCTTCCGGAACGGGACATCTTTCCATTCGATCTTGTGATACTCCTTTTCCCAAATAATATCATCGAAAAACGCCGGAAACGCGCGCAGCGCCCGGACGTCCTTGTCGGCAAACACGCGCACGAATTCCGACAAATTCGATATAGCGGCCGATTTTTCCTCGCTCAGATTCGGTCTGAGATGCTCCTCCTCAACCTCGCCAACCTTTTTGACGAGCAATTTGGTGGGCAGATCGTTCCATAACTCATTGCAGAAAATCCGGTCCACCGAGCGCTCCTGAACGGATTGCAGTTGCTGGACATCGGCGCAGAGCGCCTCTATTTGGCGGAGATGAGGCGCCAAATCAGGGTGAGCCCGCGCAACGTCCAAGGTTTCGGAATGAGAATCGACGAGAAGATATCGCACGCGGGGATAGAGCCGTCCCTCCTTATCCAGCGCTTTCAGATGCGTCAAAAAACAAGCGGCCAGATTGCCGTTACCCGGCCCCCATTCCATAATGGTCAAGGGCGCAGAGATAGGCAGTGAAGGGTTGTCCTGCTTCCGGCTTCCCTTTGCCGCACCGCCGTCCCGCTGCAAGACCTTCTCATAGTAATCAACGGCCAACGCGTGGCCGAGCCGAAAATCCCCGGATGCAAAGGTCTGGGAATAGGCGTGAAGGTGTTTTCCTCTGAGACGGTAGAACAGGTAGTTAATGTGGGCTTGCCAAACATCGACCGCGCGATACTCTCCGAGCGGTTGCGGGAGGGCGTCCAAGTCTTGTAATTGACCGGCGATTTGTTGATCCATTTCCGCTTATCCGTGAAAGAAAGGCGGATTTTAACAGGAAGAGATTTTAAGCTGCAACCTGCAGCGGGGAGCGCGCCGGCTTTCTTGACAGCGTCGTCAAAAGCGGTGTACCACGTCACTATGAGAATAACGCCTTGTCCGGCCGTGCTGCGTCGACCGCCCACGACGGTATCCTTGGCTTTTACATTGGCGTTTAGTGCCGCGCTCGTGTGTGCCGAGGAATTGCCGTTCACCCGCAATGTGCCGATTCCTGAGTTTCAGAATCGCACGCAGGACATGCACCAATATGACTTCGACGCTCCCCCGGAAGGGATGTTTCGCTCGATCGTCCTCTCCGAATCATTTGAGGAGGAGCTGGGCTCCCAGCGGACCCACGAAATCGTCCCGGTCAGGCCGACAGAACAGTTCCCCTCCGATTCGGCTCCCGTTTTCATCGTCTTCAAGTTGCATCAGCACTACCAAGCTTTTCAGTTATTCGGTCTCTGTTATCCGGAGGACGTGTCCGGACTGGATCGTGACACTCTTGTGAGTCAGGATGCGATGTATGTGGCGCTGGAAGATGATACCGGATACTTGAAGCTTTTGGCTCCCCAGGAAGGATGGAAACCGGGTCGCTATAAGGTTCTGATCCATGCGGGTGAACAGGTCAATGAGATGACGCTGATGGGCACGATGCGGTTTACGATAGCCGGAATGCCGACATCTTCCGCCTCTTCCATGGCGCCGCGGCCCTGATCTTCTGCGCGGTTCACAGCGCCGCTTGTTCTTCCTGTTCGGGTTTTGGATTGGATGGGCCGCTCGGGACATTAAGATCGAATAGAATGGTCCCTTCCGCTTCCCGGGAAGTTTGACCCTTGTTTGAGCCTTCTGTAGAATGCGCGACGTGTCCGCGCAAGATTGTCGGGAAAGCCGTCTTTCTCCATGACCGGAGTCTCCCGCCCATGGGCCTCTGTCGTCATCCCCATCAAGGATGAGCGAGAGAATCTGATCCCGCTGACGGAGCAGCTGCTGAAGGCTCTCACATCGCGGGATGAGTCCCGATCGGCTCCTTTCGAAATTGTCTTCATCGACGATGGAAGCACCGACGGCAGCGGGGAGACGCTCGATCAATTGGCTGCGCGGCATCCCGAGGTCAGCGTGATTCATTTTGACCGGAACTATGGCCAGTCCTCCGCATTCGACGCCGGCTTCAAGCAATCCACCGGAGAACTGGTGATCACTATAGACGGCGATCTGCAAAATGATCCGGCTGATATCGGAACCTTGCTGGCCTACGTCAAGGACTTCGATCTGGTATGCGGGTGGCGAACGAACCGCCACGACAGCACGGTCCGTAAGGTTTCTTCCCGTATCGCAAACGCAGTTCGAAGCGCGATCACCGGGGACCGGGTGCACGACACAGGCTGTTCGTTGAAAATATTCCGCCAGGCCGTCGTGGCCAGATTACAGATGTTCGAAGGCATGCACCGGTTTTTCCCGGCTCTCGCGCTCATGCATGGATTCACCGTGACTGAAGTGCCGGTGCGGCATTATCCCCGCACGCACGGCGTCTCCAAATATGGCGTGGGAAATCGACTCTTCAAGGGGCTCTATGACCTCCTCGCCGTTCGCTGGATGCAGCAGCGCTGTCTGCGATATCGACTCCGCACGCCGAAGAGTTCTGCTTAGCGCGCCAATTCCGGATTCTTTTCTCAATGGCCATGACGGAAACAATCTGGTTGGCGATCGGATTCTTAGGCCAAGGCGTCTTTTTCATGCGGTGGGTGATCCAGTGGGTGGCGTCCGAGCGAAGCGCCCAAAGCCGGGTACCGATCGCTTTCTGGTACATGAGTTTGATCGGCGGACTGATTACGTTGGCTTATGCCATTTATCGTAAAGATCCGGTCTTCATCGCCGGCCAAAGCATCGGCGCATTGGTTTACCTTCGGAATCTTATGTTGATCTACAAGCCCAGCCGGACCGGCGCCCCCAGTACGACTTCCTCGCACAGTTCCAAATCCTGATGAACTCGCTCGGCATCGATCCCGCAGCTTCTCCCGCTACGCCTGCCAAGGCCACCCGTTCGGTCCAACCGACGCAATTGCTGCTGTTACTGCTCCTTGCCGCAACTCTCTTCTTTCTCGGCCTCGGCTCGACCGGTCTGACGGATCGCGACGAGGGTCGCAATGCAGAAGCGGGTCGAGAAATGTATGAACAGGGACAATGGATCAGTCCCACCTTCAACTATGAACCTCGCTTCGCGAAACCGGTGTTTCTCTACTGGCTGATGAGCCTGTCTTATCACCTGTTCGGAGTCAATGAGTTTGCGGCCCGTCTGCCGTCCGCTGTCGCCGGAACCGCCCTCATCTTATTACAATATGCCTTCTTAGCCAGATGTAGAGGGCCGATTGTCGCCTTATTCGGAGCCGCAATGCTGCTCTTGAATATACAGATTCTGGGACTCGGGCGCCTGGCTTTGACCGATAGCGTCTTGAATCTTTTCTCCACACTGGCGCTGTTCGGATTCTGGCTCGGCTATCATGGCGAAGGCGCATCGCGTCACTGGCTCTGGCTGTTTTACGGTGGGATGGCATTCGGAACCCTGACTAAAGGGCCGGTCGGAGCCTTGATTCCGCTGATTACCGTGGCGGGGTACCTCTGGCTTGTAGGGGGGTGGCACCGGTTTTGGCAGCGAGGCTTTCCGCTCGTCGGGCTCGCGGTGTTCCTTCTGATGGCCGCGCCCTGGTATGTGGCCATGCTGATGATTCATGGCGATCACTACACCACCTCCGCGCGCGCCGATACGGTCGGGCGGTTTTTCGGCGCAATGGAAGGTCATGGCGGCACGCTTCTCTTCTACATCCCCATTCTGCTTTTCGGCTTCTTTCCGTGGAGCGGATGGCTGCCGTTTGCCTGGTACCAAGCCTTTACCGGGTGGCGCGCCGCCCGGCGACGTGATGCGGCCCGTCCTGACACCGGTTCCAACGGCTTGGCTTGGAACCACAATCAAGCGGGCGCGGACCGGCTCGACTGGTTCGCCGCCATCTGGCTCTTTGCCGGATTCATCTTTTTCAGTTTCTCATCCACCCGCCTCCCCCACTACATCGCTCCGCTGTTTCCCGCCGCGGCGATCTTGACTGCGTCCTTTTGGCAACGCAGCCTGACCGACGAGAAGGCGCCGGGTATTCGCGCGGCCATTCATACGATGACCGGCGTCGGCTATCTCTTGGCGCTCGGGTTTGCCGCCCTCCCAGCCCTGTATGATCGGCTGGCGGTGAAAATGACCAACGAATTCCCCGTCGCCGCGCAGATCCATCTTGGAAGCGGCCCCTATATCATTTCATTGATTCTTCTGCTCGGCATGGCGCTGGTCAGTTATTTCGGACTCAGTCGGACGCGCAGACCAGCCGCCTTCTGGATTGCGGGCGCATCTCTCGCCATGATGACCTTGATCGCGTCGCAGTTCACTTTGCCGCTTATGAATCATTATTTCGTCGAACCGCCTCAGAAGCTCGCGGAAGTCGCGGGACTAAATTTAGGGCCGCAAGATCGCCTCATCGTCTATGGGCAACCACGCCCGTCACTCGTCTTCTATGCGCGCCGCAAAGCGATCATGGTTCCTCTTAACGAGGAGCAGAACATCGCCCAGCACCTCAACCACCCAGGCCGGACCATGATCTTGCTGCCGCAGGCATTGAGGTCGAAACTGCCCGCGGAAACAGCCGAGTATCCCGTCATCCTTCAGCGCTATGGCTATGTCCTCTTGGCGAGCCAATCCATGGTTCATGTTCCTCCTCCCAGCGAACCCGATACTCCACCCATCCGCATTCCGGGGCACTAACGCGGTCGATCCGGCTGCCGGTCGAGCAATTATTGAATGGGAACGATGCCCTTGAGCTGCAAAATCAGCAGGGCGGCCAGCGCGATGCCGAACACATGGAGCGTCCTCAAAGAGGGCGCCCGGGAAGAGGCGCCATGAAGCGCCGCGGCTTGGAGCCACCAGGCCGACGCAGCCAACCCTGCCAGGCCTACAAGAACAAGGGATCCGGTCGTGCAAGCCAGTCCCAAGCCGATCAATATCATCCCGGCACGATACGCCACCGGACTCCAGACCGCTTCAGGAGCGCGATCCATCCGGAATCGCAGCAAGAGTCCCGCCGCGATGAAACAGATTCCCCCGATCGATAAGAGACGGTCCATCCAGACGTGATCCACTCGGCGGAGAATCAACCATAGGGCTGAGGTGATCATCACCGCAATCGGTGTCACACGCACCATCGCTTGCATGAACGCCGTCCGCCACTGGCGCAACGGACCGGCAAAGACTGTCCCAACGACGATGCCCGCGACCATCCCGGCGACGACGTCCGTGGCGAAATGTGATCCGCGCCAGACCCGGCTCATCGCCACCCATGTGGCGAGGCTGTATCCTATCCAAGCGGTACGAGGCCAGTACCGCGCCAGCACCGTCGCCACAGCGAACGTCGCGGAAGCATGCCCGGACGGGAATGAATCCAACCCTGACTCAAAGGACGGCCACCATTGCCACCCGCCGGAATGCGTTAGACGCGGCCTCGGACGAGCGATCAGATGCTTGAGGCCGTTGACCACAAGCCCCACGCAGCCATGCGCCAGGAGACTCTTTGTCCCGACCTGCATCCACTGCTTCCGCCCGGCCAGCCACCCGACGGCCAACAGACATAGGCTCACCGCTGCCAACGTCGCGCCGTTTCCGATCTTCTCCCCCAGATTTCCCAGGCGTTCTACCGAGGAAAGATCCAGAGATCGAAAGAACCGGAGCAGGGGGACATCGAGTTGCATCAACACCGCACAACAGGCCCCGATCGTCAGAAAGGACAAGGCAGCAGCAAGACGGGACGTGCCGGTGGGGGGAGCGCACGACAGCGAACCGGCATCGTGCATGGCGAAGCCGGCGCCCGGTTCAGTCATGGCACCCAGTCGGCAAGGAAAACGTTGAACTCTCCCGGCGCGCGCGCGCCGCGATCAGAAACCCAGACAAGTCGTTTGCCGTCGGGCGAAAACATGGGGAAGCTGTTAAAGTGCCCTTCGTACGTCACTCGCTCGGTCTCGGCGCCGTCATCGCCGATCATGTAGAGATGAAACGCCGGGCGGCCTTGCTCGTGTCGAGTGTCGATATTGGAGGAGAAGATGATGCGTGTCCCGTCGGGATGGAAAAACGGCGAGAAATTGGAGGCTCCATTACCAGTGATCTGTCGCTTGTTCGAACCGTCTGCGTTCATGACGAAAATTTCCAATTGCCCCGGCTCGACAAGGCCCTGTGCCAGAAGAGCTTTGTACTGATCGATTTCCTCCGGGGTCTTCGGATGCTGCGCTCGATAGACGATCCGTTTGCTGTCCGGCGAGAAAAATGGTCCGCCGTCATACCCCAGCGTATCGGTCAGGCGACGGACGTGCGTTCCGTCAAGGTTCATGGCATAGATATCCAAATCGCCGTCCCGGACGGACGTCCAGACAATCGTCTTCCCGTCCGGCGAGATCGTCGCCTCGGCATCGTAGCCCGGCGTAGTGGTCAACCTCTGCATGCCTTGGCCGTCGATCTTGACCGAGAAGATATCGTAATCATCCAGCGCCCATCGGTACGCCCCGTCCCGTTTGGGCTTGGGCGGACAGTTCGGTCCTCCCAAATGGGTGGACGAAAACAACACCCGGCGGTTCCCCGGAAAGAAGTATCCGCAAGTTGTCATCCCGACACCGGTGCTGACCATCCTGATCTTCTCACTGTCGAGATCCATGACGTACATTTGATAGCAACCAAGCGGCATCTCGGCCGGTGCCAGCGCTTCTGCAAACGTGTCCTTCGCCCAGTTATTCGTGGACTGAAAGATGAGCTTCCCGCCGTCAAACGAAAAGTAGGCCTCGGCGTTTTGCCGTCCGAATGTCAGCTGCCTGATGTTGCGCAAATGCCGCTCCGATTTGGCGCCGACCGTCGGTGCCTCGGGCTTCTTCTCCGTATCCTGAGCCGCGAGAATGAAGGAGGTCGAGGTAAGGGCGATCATCAACACAATTCCAATCACAAATACAGCGGTCCTTCTATTCAAGGCCGACCTCGCGTTTCCTATCCATGTCCCAATCTCCTCTCGCCACAACGATTCCGTCCTTGAAAATCACATAGCTGTTCCACCCGTAAAAGAATAAAAGCCGGGCCACTTTTGACAAGGCTTCGGGAGTCATGCCGTGCAGCAACGATACCACGCTTCCAGGCGCCCCATGCCGCGGGCACGAGATCAATAGAGCCACGCCGGGCCCTTCATATGCCGTTCCCGCGACTTTGAACCCGGCCGGCGTCACCTCCAATCGATCACCGCAACTTTCACGGACCAACAACTTGGCCTCGTCGCCTTCGTATCCCAGTAATAAGATAGATCCGGGGGGCTCCATCACATGCATTCTGTCGCTGTCTATGATCTTGGTCCGTTCAGGTTCTGATTTAGTGCCCTCCTGGCTCCGCACACGCTGCAGGATGCCGGAAAATGGACCGGCGCTCTCGCCATTGACCGTTGTCGCCGCTCTGATCGTTCGCACCGGATCGGTCACAAACAAATTGAGCATTGCTGGAAGTTCATGGCGCGCCAGGCGTCGAAAGAGATGAAAATCAGGATCCAGAATAACGTCGTGCGCCGGCATTGCGACCGGAATCGCAAAGGTCTGCCGGGCCTCCAACATCTCGACCCTCTTCATCGCAGCGCCTTGTGAGATCAGATCCACTTGCAAATCAACCGGAATTCGATACGTCGCCCCTTGCTGCGCGAGCGTGGCGGAAAGAAGCAACCTTTCCGTCAACGGCGCTTCGTCGTCTTGCTTCCGCATGTGAGCATCCGCAATAACCACCCTCGGCGCGCCGGGTCCATCCACCCACTGGGCAAAGAACCATCGCAAGTCGCGGCCGTTCCGTATGCCGAACGTTCGTTCAATATCGTTCCAGTCGGCATAGGCCCCCATGTGCTCGGCAATCAAACTCTTGAGGCTTGACCAGAACGCGGCATCCCCCAATTCTCGACGCAACATGTGAAAAATCATGGCCGTCTTCTGATAGCCGATCGCATTGTCTCTTTCGTCCGTTTTTTGCAGGAACCGGCTGACGGGATAGTCGCGATCCGGCGGCACGTACACGGCATACCCCAGCAACATCAGACGGCGCTGTTCCCGCGCCTGGACTTCATCACCGAGAAGTTCATGATAGTAATAGTTGGCCAAATACGTCGTCAGCCCCTCCACCCAGTTCCCTTGCTCCGTACGGTTATAGACGCCGTTGCCGATCCATGAATGCACGATTTCATGCCCCAAAGCATAGGGCTGGGTGTAATGGCGCTTGATGACGGCGGCGCCGAGCAAGGTAAACGAAGGCATTCCCAGGCCTGACGAAAAGAAATTCTCGACGACGGCGAATTTAGGAAAGGGGTAGGGTCCCAGCAGCGGGACATAGGCCTCCAGGTATCGGGCGCTCGCATCCAAGTATTCTTGGGCAAGGTGTGCGTCCTCCGGAAACAAGTATGTCGAAAGACGAACCGTGCGGCCATCGGGGGCCTGCCAATCACGGGTACCGACCGTGAATCGATTAGCCACCAGCGTCAACGCTTCACTTTGAACCGTGACACTCCAGCGGCCGCCATTGTCGGAATCTGCGCCTTGACTGACGGACACCCAGCCGGCAGGAACGGCAACATCCAGTTCATACGACGCCAGCGAACCGGACATATCGGGATACCATTTGCTCTCGCTGCTCAGATAGACGCCTTCCGGGCCGATGTGACCTGCGGTCTCGCTCGGCGTGACGAAGCGCAAATGGCGCGGCTCCCGAGGAGGATCGTTGATCGTGCCTCGATAGCGGCATTCAAGCACCCATTCCGTGCGTGGCTCCGGCAACTGGATCGTCACACGATCACCTTCCGGCACGTCCCGTCGATAGTGAATCGCTTGCCCGGCCCCGGCGGAAAGAGCCCCAGGAGGGGAAGCGGTGACTCGGTCTATCCGGAGGGACGGAGCAAGGGAGAAGCTTATGGTCTGGCGGCGATCAGGAATATGAAGAATCAACCGATCGATGGCGATCAGTTCATGGGAATCAGGCCGAAGTTCGACGGAGAGTCCATGGTGGGAAATTGTTGGTTCCTGATCCGCGGATCGCACGATATCCGGAACAGCACAGAGCCCAACGACATAGGCTATGACGGCGATTATTAGACGAGAGGGGATCACGGATCACCGCATGATATCGGAAAGGGATGGAGCTTAACATTCTCGACACACCATCACAAGTTGAACGGCGGTCAGCAGGCGTTCGAGATCGACGGGCTTGCCCAACACTTCTTGAGGCCCCATTGCCCATGCTTCCGCCAGAAGGTTTTCCCGATGATTACTGGTGAGGAGAATAACTCCGCCGGCGTACTCTTTTTCCCGTAATGAACGGAGGACTTCCAGCCCGCTCATTCCGGGCATCACCAGATCGAGGAGTATCAAATCCGGTTTGCATTCCGCAGCCAGAGCCAATGCATCGGCGCCCTCCTTAGCGGTCAACACATGGTACCCGCGCAAGCTGAGAAAACGCACCAGCAAATCTTGAACGAGGGGGTCGTCGTCCACAACCATGATGGTTTCATTCAGCGGTGGACACTCTGCAGAAAGAAGTTCCGATCCGACTTTCTCACGCTTATCTTGCCGCGCAACTTGATCCACAACGCCGATCAACATATCCAGCGAGAGGCCTTTGCGAAAGAAATCCGTGACCCGCAGTTCCCGCGCCCGGCTCTCCTGATCTTCAGTCGCGCCGCCGCCGAGAATAATCACGCCGGCGGCGGGATCGTGCGCGCGAATTTCTTTCAAGACCGTCAGGCCGTCCATTCCCGGCATACGCAAATCCAGCAAAGTTACGCGGGGACGGCGCTGGCGAAACAGCGCCAGCCCTTCTTGGCCGCTGGTGGCAGCCACAACATGATAACCTTGCCGCGAAAAGACAGCCGCAAACATGTCGCAGTGGAGACGGTCATCGTCGATAACCAACAATGTGTTCATATGACCTTGCATCGTGAATGGTTGTGCGAACAACACAGGAGCGGGGATTCGCTGTTCATCGATAGAACAGGCTAGCACGGAGATTTAGAATAGAGGAAGAAATTCAATAAAAAGCGTCGGACAAGAACCGGAAGGATGTTTGAACGGATCGGCTAAAACAGCGCCTCGACGAACGCCTGCGCGTTGAAGTCCTGTAGATCTTCGGCTGCCTCGCCTACGCCTACCAATCGCACCGGGATTTTCAGGGCATCCGCAATGGCCACGACAATGCCGCCTCGCGCGGTTCCGTCCAGTTTGGTCAACGCCAGTCCCGTGACTCCGACGGCCTCATGGAACTGCTTGGCTTGAGAAAGGGCGTTCTGGCCGAGAGTCGCATCCAGCACCAGTAAGACTTCATGCGGCGCGCCCGGCATCTCTTGCGCGAGGACACGCTGCACTTTCCGTAGTTCGTCCATGAGGTTGACCTTGGTGTGGAGCCGGCCCGCCGTATCAATCAACACCACATCGGCGCCGCGCGCCTTCGCCGCGGTAATACCGTCGAATGCCACCGCGGCCGGATCGGCCCCCGGCCTATGTCGAATGATCCCGGCCCCTATGCGGTCTGCCCAAACTTGAAGCTGATCGATGGCGGCGGCACGGAATGTATCGGCGGCCACGAGCAGAGGAAGCTTGCCTTCCCGGGACAAACGCTGGGCCAGCTTGGCGACCGTCGTCGTCTTACCCACCCCGTTGACCCCTACGGCCAGAATGACGAACGGCTTGGCTGCGCCGCCTATCAGTTCCGTAATCGGCCGGGATTGGACCGGCGTCAGAATATCCAATACCGTCCGCCGCAAAACATTACGAACTCCCTCCGAAGTGGCTGCCTCCGCTCCCCGCGCCTCCGCCTTCACCTGAGTCATTAATCGGTCCACCACCCCGACCCCCAGATCGGCGGCAATCAATGCCATTTCCAGGTCGTCCAATAACGCCTGATCCGGAGCGCGTCCCAGCCAACGATCAAACTGCCCTCTGACCGTCGTTCGTGTTTTAGCCAGACCGTCACTGAGTCGTTGGAACCATCCCATTGCAAACAGCTCTCTTTCCGTCTACCGGGCACCGGTATTTTCTCTGCAGCCTTCTTCTCACTGCCGGCGGCTTAAGAGACATGGTAAGGGATGCACTCGGTCGAGCAAACTGCGCTCCCGGCGGTGCATTCGCCGGGCCTCTCGCTGCCCTCGCTCATGATCATAGCCGCAGAGATGAAGGATGCCGTGAATCAAAAGAATCGTGAATTCCTTATCTATTGAATGTCCGCTGGCCTGAGCTTGTCGAACCACGGCGGGAATGCAAATGACCACATCCCCGAGAAGCGATGAGACAGGACCCGGCGACTCTCTCATCGAGAACGCCAACACATCCGTAGAAACGTCCTTCGCGCGATACTGCCGATTCAACCCACGCATGCGACGGTCATTCACCAATTCAATGCCGAGTTCAGAACGGGACTCCCCGACCACGTCCAGAACGGTTTCGGCCAGCGTCATGACGGCACGGCGGCGCACCCGCTTCTTGTTGCGAAGCCGGATACGCAGCTCGATGGGCATTAATGGGACTGGCCCTTATTCCATGACCCTTTGGATGGCCGGACTGAGCGGATGGAATGCTGGGCTCGCATGCCGGATGATGAAGAAGAATGGGGCGGCGATTCCATTTTACCGGCATGTCCTGCGTCATGCGCGGCGGTATGACGGTCGTAGGCCTTGATGATTTCCTGAACGAGACGATGGCGAACCACATCTCGATCGTCGAAATACACAAATTCGATGCCGCTGATATTCTGCAGTATATTTCGGATTTGTATCAGGCCGGAAATGCGATCAGCCGGGAGATCCACCTGCGTAATATCACCGGTCACGACGGCTTTTGAATGAAATCCTAGCCGGGTGAGGAACATCTTCATTTGTTCCGCCGTCGCATTCTGAGCTTCATCCAGTATGACAAAAGAATCATTTAATGTGCGCCCGCGCATGAATGCGAGCGGCGCGATCTCGATTTCCCCCCGTTCGATCAATCTGTTCGCCCGTTCCATATCCATCATGTCGAACAACGCGTCATATAAAGGTCTGAGGTACGGATTCACCTTCGCATACATATCGCCCGGCAGGAATCCCAGCTTTTCACCGGCTTCCACGGCCGGACGGGCGAGAATGATGCGGCTGACCTCTTTTCTCATAAGAGCGCTGACCGCCATAGCCATGGCCAAATATGTTTTGCCTGTCCCGGCCGGCCCGATGGCGATCACGACGTCGTACTTCTCAATCGCATCGATGTATCGCCTTTGCGTGGGGGTCTTCGGAACGATGAAGCGCTTTTTTGTGATGATCGGAGCCGAATTGAAAAGCAGTTCCTTTATCGAGGCGTCCGGATCGCGTCGCAACGCCGTGAGGACATGAGTGACATCTTCGGCCGTCAGCTCAAAGCCCTCATTGGCCAAGGCGGCCAACTCGCCTATGACCCGCTCCACCTGCCGCGATGCTTCCGATGCACCGTCGATGGATAATTCTTCCCCCCGGGCCGAGAGGCGTACACCGAATTCGTCTTCCAGCAGCTTGAGATTCCGGTCGTGATGACCGAAGAGTACCGCGGTATTCGTTCCTTCGCGCAGCTTAACTTTCCGCACGCGTGCTTTTCACCTTCAGCGAATGATCTGGGGCAATTCTAACAGACCGGGAAAGACGGGAACAAGCCGCGCGATAAGATTGGAATGAACCGTCCGGAGTTCTGCTACGTGCGAGCGGGGCGAACAGATACAGGCTCGGTCGCCGGCGGGATGGAAATTTCGAATTCCTGCCAGGCAAGCCCTCCCTGTCCGTCATCGACACTTACCTTTACACGATGGGTTCCAGCCAATTCAGATGACACCATCCATGTGATTTGCCCGGAGACGCTGTCGATCATCATGCCGGGCGGCCCCGTTTCGAGCGCATACAGGAGTGAATCTCCGTCGGGATCCTGCGCTTGGACTCTGTATTGATAGTGGCCTTGATGATCCGGATCGGAAGGATTGGATAGAATCTTCGGAGGGGCATTACCGATGACTGCGGGGGCTGATTTATAGATCGTCCCGTTCAGATCCGGATCATCAGGTATGACTTCGACTAAAACGGAATCCTTCCGAGCCAGCCCCGCAGTATCGAGGTAATCCTCACGGCCGGTTTTTACCACTGTATCGTTCCGCCACCAGCGATACGTATACCCCGGCGTTTCATGATCCTGTTCCGCTGCATCGACCTTAGCCCTTAGACGAGCCGCCCCCGAGGCGGGCCGTGATTCAAATTCCACACTCACGCGAGTGATCCCCGGCCTACCACTGTGAACGACGACAGGCTCCGTCGTCACAACAAGGCTTCTATCTTTTCCGTCAAACGCCACGACCTCTGCTGCAACTTTGTCGCCCTTTTTCAAAAATTTCCCAGAAAGCGTCGGCATAGCGGCATCATGAAGAACCGTGTCGTTGACCGACCAGCGATACTCGTATCGAAGAAAGTCACCATCCGCATCCTCCGCATCGATATCCACGGATATGGGACCCTCAAGGGTAGGAGGAATGGGCACGATGCGAGCCGATCGTATGACCGGCGCCTGGTTCGCATGCAAGGACTCTCCGGGCATCAGAGGAGAAGTTGTATGAGAATCCGGAGAACAAGCTACACAGGCCATGGCAAGACAGCCATACAACAATATCCTGAATGGTAGGAGAGCGTTCTCTCCTACCAGCACATCCGCCTTCCTGCAATCGTCGAGGCTCACATATTGATCCATGAGAAATACCGACTACGAGGGTCAACTGCCACGCTCACATCCCATCCACCTGCGCATGTTGCGCACGTGGCAAAGTTTCCTTGGCTCATATTAATGAGCAGTTGGAAGGGACTATTCCCATCGGATCCCGACCCGATATGCGCCACGGCTCCAAAGGCCAAGCCTGTGCCAATCGAGACGGATGCGCTGACATTCTGATTCGCACCCGATGCTGAGGTCCCGAGAATGGGTTCTTGGTAGGCGCTCCCGGTCTTGTAAAAGAGGGCAAACAGCTTGCTGGTGCCTGAGGAGGCGCATACATCGTTAGTCGGCGTAAAGGTCGGGAAGAAGACGATGCCGCCGAACACCGTGGGTGGGTTGACGACTCGCTCACCGATGCCGTACGGCGCCGGTTGACCCGGAGGATTGGCCGGCTCCAGCAGACGCACAAACCATCCGTCCCTATTTTGAATGTGGTTGATCAATTCACCGAACGTATTGACTCCGGATGCGACACCGGTCACCTGATTGGTCCCGCTTGATTGTCCGCAATCTCCGATACCGACTACGCAGACTTTAGCAGCGGACATATCCACTAGATCATTCACCATGCAATTCGTGATGCCGATGGTTTGATTGCAATTACTGTTCAACACGGAGTCCTTCAGCCCCACGAAATACTGCGCGGAAAGATCCGTTTTGTCGGCTGCGGAATAATAGCGTCCACTTCCTGCAAACACCCACACATTTGCCGCATCATCTATCGCCAATCCGGGCGCGGCGGCCACCGGGCCCATTTCCATGGCAGGGCTGGCGCCGGCAGGAAACGCATCCAACATTTCTGTAGGCACCCTGTTGCCCCCGGAGGCAATGCCCCATGCCGTGGGACTCGTCGCTCCTCCGAATGGAGCCGATTGAGCCGTCGTTAACCTATAGACCTTCCCCCGCCATGGCGGCGTGCCGTCATCGACGACCCGCCCGAAGTAGACGGCATCGTGTCGAAAATCGAGGTTCTTATCGAAGGCTACAAGGTCTCCTATATAGGACTTGTACGAGCCGACAGCCATTGTGGTGACAAGACTATTGTTCGCGCCCGGACCGCTCGCCAAATCCACCATATATAACTTCGCGCTCTGTGAAGTGGTCGCTCCATACCCTGTGGGACCGGAGCCGGCCACCATGTACCACTTCGCATTCGTATTGCTCGCCTTCGTGTCGCCGGTCGGATTGACTCTCACAATGGTCGGTACGCTGGTCGCAAGACCCAACCCCACATCGGAGAAAGACCACAGCAGTTTGGGAGCCGCGTCAGGGTTGGTGACATCAAGGGCGAAGTAGGCACTGTAGAAGTTATAGTTGGTCCCACTGATATTGACCGTCATTGCGGGGGCTCCGGTTCCGGTGACGCAGGCTCCGCAACTTCCACCTAAACCGAACCCGCCGATCAGGATCGTTCCCCAGCCGTTAGGATGGTCGGCATCCGGCGTAAAGATTCGAACATCTGCCACCGTCAAAGGTAGATCGACATAATAGACGTGCTGATAGTCGGCTTGGGTCAGAAACGCCAGTTGCGGGAGTAGTTGATAGGGAATGAATCCCCACAATTCATCGCCGAGTTGCGGGCCAGCCGAATTGTCTGTTTTGGTTCGCGTGAAATATCCGTGTTCGATGACCGGTGAGGAAGTTGTCCCCGTACTGGGATCGTCTCCGGTATGGTAGTACCCGGCGTTGAAGGCATGAAGCATTCCGTCATTGCCGCCTACATAGGCGACCTGCCGACGATCGAACCATTTTTGAAGATAGGCGCCGTACGTCGAGTCCCCGAACTTGACGTCATAGCGATCCCTCGGGGCAGCGACGACGGTCGGAGTCGAGTGAATAATGTCCCCTAACTTCCAGACCTTGAGCGTTCCGCTTAAAGGCGGGACCTGCAAGCGACGGTCTCTCAATCCAGCCTGATCCGGGCAGGTCACGACATCACATCCTCTGATAAAATTAATGATTTTATTGGCTGCCGTCGCATCGGCCGCGCGGAGGTAGGGATACAGTGTTGCCGAGTTCGCTGTGGCAAAGTCGATCTGCTCACCGTTATCGACTACCCCGTCATGGTCGGAGTCCACCCATGTCAGAATCGTTCTGGTACTTGCGTCTTTCAAAGCCAACTGTTTTCCGGCTTCCCAAATGGGAACAATATCGCCGAGGAGGCGATCGCACGGACTACAGTCTTCGGGATAGCGAACCACGCCATCGCTGTTCTTATCGTCCGGCAGACCATCTCCGTTCAAATCTTCAAACTTGTCCACCCTGACAAGATTCGCGGCCGTGTCGAATCGGGTCTTGACAATCCGATCATTCTTGTAATCCAATTTCTTATTCCCGTCCGTGTCTTCTCGAAGATTGCCGAATGTATCGATGAACAAGCTTTGCGTGTATCCGGTCCATTTCACATCGTTGAGCGTCGAAGACTCCAAGGTCGTCGGATAAAAATACGATTGATATAAGGCTCCTTCTCCTGTCGAAGCGGTCGCAAGAACCGATACGGAGGCGCCCGACGAACTTCTTCGAAGAATGCTCGCGATTGTTGCCAGCAGCTTATCTTGAATGTCGTCGACATTCGACGATTCAAAATAGGCATCCGGCTGGCCATCCGGTGTCGCTGAGCCGGTCAGGTTGTTCTCTTTGTCAAATTCCGCCGAAAGATCCGGCCGGTTGTTTCCATTGGAATCGACAAAAGCCCCCATTTTAGCTGTCTGCATCAAGATTTCACGGCCGGCTATGTTTCCAAATGCAAAGAATGTGTACACGGTCACGTTCTGAGTGCCCGGAATATCATGTCCAGCCACGTTCAGCACCGGAATCGTCGCCTGTCGCAAATCCACGGTATGCATCCAGTAGGCGACGTCATCCAGGTAATGACTTCCATTAGAAGCATAATCCGTCTTGTGTTCTCCTAGGAGGGTCGTCGCCGGAGTGGCTGCATTCGTATTACAGGTTCCATTTGCAGCATGAATAGTCGTGCTGCCGCCGGTGCAATGCATGCCGTGAGTCGCCCCATGTGCATAATCCTGTAATGCGGCCGGTATATTGGTGTCTTGAGTGGGCTCCCCGTCCGTCACAATGACGATAAACGTCTGACAGCAGGTCGCCACCTGAGATTTAGTCGCCCAGGCGGGCGTGTGATTGCTTCCGAAGAAATAGGGATCTCGGCCACAAGCATTTGTAATGTAGCCGGCGGGACAGGTCTCACTTCCTGTCAACACGGAAATTTCAGACGTCCCAATGCTGCCTGCTCCGGTGCCTTGAAAGGCAACGCCGTTGGAGTTTCCTCCTGAGAATGCGATCGGATACACGTAGGCATTCGTTAAGAAGGTCGAGTTGATCTGTGCGATGTAGCGAGCCGATTCATACAGAGATTCTGAGAGCGGGGTCCACGTAGAGGGATAGGATTCCCCCACGGCGTCCAGCATGGCAGCCGTATTCGTGTCGAGAGTTTCAACGTCGTTATCGGAAAAATTAATTGATTGCCGGGACCCCAGTCCTACCAGCACTCGGCCGCCGTCTCCGGCGCCTTTGAACTCGAACAGCCCGAATCTGGCTTTACTTCCAATCTGTTGAATGACGCCGGTCGGCTCGGTATTGACCACTAGCCGCACCTGATACTGTGATTCAGCGAAACCGTCGCCGTCGTTACAAGAAGACGCGCCGTCTGAAGGGGCCGTTGCATCATCATCGACGCAGAACGACCCGCCCATATTATTGACTCCGCCCCGCATATGGATTCGGATATTGGTAGGCGTCCCCGGCGTGGCGGCAGTCGGAATCCGTCCCGTGTAGCCGTTCGCCCCGGCTTTTGGAATGGCCATGGTGAAATGTCCACGACTAGAGGAATCGAACTTGGTTTGGGCCATGATCGTGATTTTTGCCGGCGTGCCGGTCGGCGGACAGGTTCCGTTCGCAGCACGGGCTGCGGCGCAATCCCCACCGGTCATGGCTTTCTTCAACGCATCAAACCGCCGAAACGTCGCCCAGTTCAAAAGATTGCCGTCCCATTCGGTGCCGGCGCAGGAAGTCGCGACAGTAGCCTTGGTGGAAGACACCGAGAACCGGGTGTCCCCGGCGCTCGGATCATAGCTATAGCAGATCAAAGAGTCGAAATAACCGGTGTATTTTGTATCCGCCACGTACGTTTGAACGACCGGGGCGATCGTGCCGTCGGCATGGACGCCGCAATTGCTTGGATCACAGGCCATGTCCGCCATGCTGCCTGAATTATCCAACAGCAATAGAATGTTCGGAGTCGTCACACTGGATACGAATGGCGGCACGGACGAGTAGTCGGCATTCGAGACAACCGCGCTCGCGTGAATGGGAACAGCGAAGCTCGCCACCAGGGATATGAGAAGAGCCGAACAATTTGTTAGTGGCCGAGGTTTCATGGTGCATTCCTCCGTCAGTCTCAAGGACCCACACGCCGTAGAGTTCCGGCGATCCTTATCGAGGCAAGCTCACGACCATCTTATCAATGCGGCCTTCTTTTACATGAAACTTCACGTCGGAGTTCGGCGTCACGCCTTCGATTTCGATCGGCTGCCCTTGATCATTCACAATTACGATCTCCGGCTTAAGGCCGTATGTCTTGTTGTCGATTTCAATGCTCGTCTGGTGAACCTGGGTAACTACCCCACGCTCGAATCCGCCGGTAGAAAACGGGAGCGGGCTTTGAGGCCAGCCGGATGAAGGAAAGCCCACTGCCGTCATCAATAGAGCCACCGTGCTCAGCCGTCCGACGAGCGAATATTTTGGACACATCATCGCTTCGCTCCTATAACTTCTTGTAACAGCCGGTTGAATAAAGCGTACAGCCATAGACCGATGTCACCGTACTGTTGGCGCCGGTCGCCGCATTCGTCGCCACGCACGTGATGCGATAAAGAATTTCTTGGCCACCCTCTTTGGTCGGGTCCATCCCTGGCTTGTTATGAATGTACATGCGATCGATATCGCCATAGACGGTAAATCCGTTGATATTGTTGAGTACAAGATTGGCTGCCGCAGGCGACGCTGTGTCGGTATTATTCTCGGATGGTAATCCGGCACTTGCGGCCGGGGGAGATGGCAGCGTTGCTCCGGTGATCTCGCTTTGCAAGGTAGGGCCATTACTCGCAGGTACCGGCCCAGCGGGAACCGAAGAATTCAGGAAGCTGGTCGGCAACTGACCCGGCGGAACAATCGTCTGCTGGATGATGTTCGCGGCAGTTCCTTCGCATGATTGAGCGGCGGCGGCGGCGGCTTCAGTCGTCCTGAAAAATCCGGCCATGCGGTTCTCCAGCCCTGTCACGGTGATTGCAGCCACCCCAAGAACCGTCAATAGTAAGAGCATGAGCAAGACGGTCAGGAGAGCGATGCCTTGCTGATTTGACGGCCGATGATCAGATTCGAAGGCGGTCATCATCACTTGTCTTCCATCGCCCGCTACAGATTGCGTGGCTGGACGGACCGGGTCAGGACGCGGCGGCGCTGCTGCTGATAGCTGGCAAAGTTATAGCCGGGATCACCCGGATTTGAAGGATCATGATCGCCGACCACGATGGGCCCTGAAGAATTCTGCCCGGGCGTGCCCCTCTCCGAAGTTCCTTCATCGTTTCGAGTCTGTCTCGCTACAATGCTGATTTGAGCCAATCTGATCGTATTCGGCGTCATATTGATAAGCGGAGCCGTGCCGGACCACGTGCTGTTGGAAACAAAATCTCCGCTCGTGAAACCGTTTGCAGGCGAGTCCCATTCATCGATCACGCCGTCTGGAGCCAATGGATTGGGTGCAGCGGTATTGCACCCATCGCAGGCATAGGCAAGTTGAAGATCTTCAACTCCATCAACTATCGATATTCCATTGCGAACCAAGCAGGGAGCGCTATCTGCGCCGCATGTCGCCGTGCTGGTGACGATCTGATACTGAATACATTGCAGCAGATAAACCGGAGTCCCGATCGGAAATTGGCCGTCCACCACCGTATCCAAGGTAATCGTTCCGGCAGTCATAGAGGATACCCGCCGGGACACGGCTCCCCCGATCGACACAACCGATCCTATTCCCAGACCTTGCGTCCCCATATCGGTGATCGCCGCGCCGGCCAGCGTGATGACCGTAAAAGGAGCGACGGGATTGGGCGGTACAGATCCCGCCGCTGCGGAGAGGACCCATGGCACTGCTGTATCCGTGAGAAGAGGCACGACGAGAGATACCCGGTCCGGACCGGCGTCGGCTCCCGCCGGATTTTGATCCTGAGGAAGAAGCCCTACCGGGCGCGTACCGGAACTGCATCCTCCTATGATCGGAGTCATTGGGTCGGTCGCGTTGTAATTGAAACCGGCCATACGGATATCTTTTGAAATGATATCCATAGCCACCCGAACATTCTGCTGCGTATCGGCAACCTGACTATTGACTTGATTCGCGCGGTTGCTCGATACGACGGTGGTGAGAGCCGCCGCCACGACGACTGCCGTAATGACTACCGCAGCCAACAGCTCGACAAGGGAGAATCCCCGCTCGGTTCCGATCACTGTCCGGTGATAT
Organism: Nitrospira sp.; assembly: GCA_040981125.1. GTDB lineage: Bacteria > Nitrospirota > Nitrospiria > Nitrospirales > Nitrospiraceae > DASSBQ01. The sequence goes on along the minus strand of JANRMQ010000003.1, from coordinate 342,736 downwards.
GAATGTTCGCTTTTCACCGTGGCCGTGTTTCCATCACTCGGGCGCAATGATGCTGATGAATGTGGCCGATTTCGACCGTTGGGTGCTGAAGTCGCTTCGAGTGCCGCTCCAGGTGATGTTTACCGTGACCGAGACGCGCTGCATCGTCTGAGCGTTCATAGTCACGCTGGGATCGAGACGCGCCACCTGTACGCCTCCGCGTACGTTGCTCAAACCGGACGCGGCGACGACCGCTCTCCATTGATTACAATCCCCCTGAGCGCCTGCCGCCACAGGCATCGTCGTACCGAGCCCAAGCGGGGCAGGATCCGAATAGGTAACCGGGCAGGCGGCTGCCGTATCAATTCCGGCATACTCTATGACTCGCTGGCGATTGTTTTGGATGCGTTCCATAATATCGGTCGCGAGGTTCGTCACCCGTGTGATTTCATTGGCATCGACGTTCTTCCCCAGCGATAATCCTTGCATTCCCGCCAACCCCAAAAGCCCGACGGATAACACCCCCGCCGCGACCATAGCCTCCAGCAGGGAGAATCCGTTCTTGGTCTCGACCGAAGTGGTTCTTACACCAATCATCTTCAGTCCCAGGCGACGACATCGCTCATGCACAGGTCGCACTTCTGCACCAATTGACCTTTCCGCTCGGGGTCACGACAACGGAATAGATCGTCCCTTTGGTCGAAGTAAGTTGGATTACTTGATTGCCGCCGCCGCCCGTTCGGAGACCCAACTGACTGAAGCCGACGGTCGTCGATGTGAGGCCAACCACTCCTTCAGAGAGGGTGATCGGCGGAAATACTCCGCCGGTTGATAGATTCCCTTTTCCCCCCACTAATGCTAACGTCACAACGACGTTCGTCCCTCGACTCATGGCGGCCATTCTCGCCAGCTTGAGGTTGCCTGCTACTTCCTCAGTCGCTTGCCGCAGTTGATAGCGCGCGTTCCACTGTTGATACGCCGGCATGGCAATCATCGTCAGAATGCTGATCACCGCGCTGACGGTCATGACTTCCACAAGCGTAAAGCCGTTGGATCCGTGACGCGGTATGGATCGATTGTGTTCAGGATACACACACATGGCGACGCCGGATGGAGCAAGGGCCATGCCGGGTCGCCATTCACACCAGCCGTCCGCAATACATTGAAATTACGATCTCTAACCGCTCACAACCGGTACAAAATCGAGTCGCGTTCCCGGACGCCTGCGACAAATTTCGTCACCGGCCACGCATCTTTCTGTACATAACGAGGATAGAAGCCCGGTCATAGGATTTGAGGTAGGGTAACCGGCAGGGCGACGACTTCAACGGCGCCACAGTCGCGCCGTCGAACCGGCCGCTATTTGATTACTACCGCTCTCACTTGTTTATAGGTGGTCAAGCCTTGCACAACCTTGCGGATTCCATCTTGAATCAATGTGGTCATCCCTTCACATCGCGCCGCCTGAAGCAGCTCCGCTGTACGAGCACGACTTTGGATGAGGCCTTGAATCGCTTCTGACCCTACCATCAACTCGTGGAGCGGGACCCTTCCCTTGAAGCCCGTGTGGGCACAAGACGCGCAACCACGCCCGCGATAGAGTTGGAAAGGACTATCGTACTCCTCAATCAATTTCGGCCAGCCACTGGCTCCATACCCCGTCATTAATTCCTTATACTCCTCATCGGTCGGCTCATATGCCTCTCTGCAATCCTGGCAAATTCTCTTGCACAAACGCATAGCCAGCACGCCGAGCATGGCGTCGGAAAAGTTGAACGGGTCACATCCTAGATCGAGCAGTCGCGTCACGGTTTCAACGGCGCTATTCGTGTGTATCGTACTAAACACGAGATGGCCGGTCAGCGACGCCTCGATAGCGATATCGGCGGTTTCCTTGTCTCGCATTTCACCGATCATGATGACATCGGGATCGGCTCGGAGAAAGGCCCGCATGGCCGTCGCAAAAGTCAGACCAATTTTGGGATGCACTTGGACCTGGCGTAATCCTTCCTGAGTGATTTCTATCGGATCCTCCGCAGTCCAGATTTTCCGCTCATCCGTGTTTATGGAAGCCAATATCGCGTGCAGCGTGGTGGTCTTTCCCGATCCGGTCGGTCCGGCACACAAAAAAATCCCGTGCGGCCGCTGGGCCAATGTATCAATAAGGGTCCTCGTGGGTGGATGAAATTCCATTCCGTGAAGCGATCGGGGTCCATTCGTGCTTAGTAGTCGAATGACAACATCTTCGTTCAAGCCGGCCGTCGGCAATGTCGCAACCCGCAACTCAACCTCCTTTCCCATCGCCAGCTTGAATCGTATTTTTCCGTCCTGAGGTTTGCGCCGTTCGGCAATATCCAGATTGGCCATAATTTTGACGCGCGACACTACGGCCCTTCGGTAGGCGGCAGGAATTTTCATATAGGTGAAGCAGCTCCCATCAACACGGAACCGGACCATCGTATCTTTGCGATCGGCATACGGTTCTATGTGGATGTCCGACGCACCGAGCCGGTATGCCTCCGCAATCACTTGATTGGCTAATCGGACGATCGCGGAATCGTTCTCATTGATCGAAGCGACGTTCGCATTCTGCTGCTCCTCCCATTCAGACTCGCTGACCAATTCTCCCAGGATATCCGTGATGACGTCTCCCGAATGATCCCCGCTCACGATGGACAAAAATTGATCGATGTCCCGTCGCAGACCGACGATATAACGAATGGTCCTGCCGGGAAACGCGCGGCGCACATCGAGATCTTTCTCCACATTGTGCGGATCATCGGTCAACACCTCGACCACATTCTCCCGGCGCTGCATCGGAATCCAACGATTGTTCCTCAGATAGTCCAAACTCAGGTTCTTCAGCAAATCCGCGTCAATGAGTGTACGGCTGTCATATCCTTGATAGGGACACTCAAAATATTCGCTCAGCAATCGCCCCAGCGCTTCTTTTGGAATACGAAATTTGTCGATCAACAGCGTCTCCAGGTCTCCCCCGTTTCGAAGCGAGTCGGCGATGGCGAGCTTCAACTCCTCTGTTTGGAGAAAGCCTTGGGTGACCAAGGGAGCAAACGCCGCGGCGAACGAAATGCCGGTCTCGCCGCGCTTGTCCGGCATCCGCCTCTTCTTCAGATCAACGCTCATACCCTGCATGGACATCATCATTCACCTCCTGGAACATCGTCGTCCGATTTTAATGAGCGGCCTTCCATTCAGCCTCGTTCTGACCGAACGCGGCTTAAGACTTATTCTGCCACGTGCCTGGGGCCACGTAGACGACCGGTACGCCACGATGCAAGCCGTCCTTTAGATCGAAGTCGTACCACACCTCCATCAGAGCGTCCTGATTCGGACAGATGGTGATGAGGCCGTCTACCAGCAACCCGCCATAAATTCTCGGCCTTCCGCAGTAGGTCATATTGCCGGCCGCATACATGACACCCCGCAGATTAATTCCGGCGAGCTGAACGGGCACGCGAAGGCCCAAGACATTCTTGTCGTCCGGCGGCGGACTGAGGGCGGGCAGCCCCTTCACAGACTCTTTGGGGTGCCATAAGACATGGGCGTTCATCACGAACAAGCCCTCCAGGTAGTCGCCCGTCAGCGTCAGTGTTCCCATATTGTCAAGGCGGGGCGGTTGCTGATCCAGCGTGTCGATGAAAACCAAACCGCGATGTTCTCCTACTGCAAGGGAGGCCAATACGTCGTCCGGCGATAGACCCTGTCCCGGCTGCACGGTTCCGCCCGGATGCAGACGACCTTCATGGTCGATTCCATAATAGGTCCCAAAGGACTTAGCCAAGCGCTTCAACATCTCATACTGCCAGCGATCCATTTTCAGCCCAGGCATCGGCTCCTGCCCCTGGTAAACGTTCTGCAGCGGAGTGTCATTTTCACCCGGTACCGGTCGGGTGAATACAACTTTTCCGCCAACCAGGAGATCAAACCATCGGTCCTGTCGATGATCCGTTTCCTGATAGGACTGACCGGTTATGGAGGCGAGATTGGTCTTTTCGGGCACGTCATGTTCGCTGAGCAACAAGACATCGCCGTCAGCCTTCAAGTCCCCCCAATGCACCAACATCGGGACCACCCCCTCAGGTTGGAGGGTGGATCGAATTCCTGCCGTCTGCACCGGCGCCGTCAACGGCGGGATTGAATATGCTCCGAACTCAACCGCGACCGTATTCCTGGCCGTCCCTCCTTGACCGGAGGCCGTCACCACTTCAACGGTACACAAGAGTCCCGGATGAACGGGACCATAGACTTTGAGTTTGAGGATACGCGCCAACCCCCGCAATGAACGAAACCATCCTGTTTGAGGATCGTTCATCAACTGATCGTGCTGAGGATTACCCGCGTCAAACAAGATGTCCGGCGCCGCCGCCGTGCCTTTGAATTGTGAAACGCCCTGCGCATCGAAGAACGCCGAGCGTCCATGAGCATCGACGCCTCGCTTCGAGAACAATTGCGCTTCAGGCATGTGAGAAAGAGAACCCGGATGATGAAACCAGTTCATGACCGATTGAATGGCGGCCTCAGCGGCATGACGTCCCGTATGATCATCTTGCATCGCCTTGGCCCCGACTGTTTCTTGATTGGCAAACTGCAGTGATGCCATGGCCAGCAGCCCGAATATGAACACCATCATCAGCGCGGCAAGTAAGGCCATGCCTCGTTCATCTTGTCGATCTTTGGATTGCATTGAATAATCCTCCTCTCGTTGTTGGAATGGCTCTGTATGGTCACAGACGTATGCCCACTTCTTGCACCACGGTCCCACCGCTTCCTTGCAACTGAGCTGACACGCGCACCAGGGCGACAAGCGCAGGATCGGTTGTCGGCAGACCGCTCTTCGTGAAGTACTCCAATCGAAAGTCGCTGATCCCGCTGATCAACGTGCCGGCTCCGCCATCAACGTCCCGCATCACACGGGCCACGCCACTACTGTCCCGGCCGACATAGTAGCGGACGCGGTTTGAGACAAATATGGCGCTCCCGGCGGGAAGCGCCGCCGATAAAGGCGTGACCAAAGTCAAGGAACCAGACCGGCCATTTCGCGCCAACTCGTTGGAGACGCATTGCTCTATCGAGCAAAGGAGTACCTGTTTGCCCTCCGGCCAGCCTATCCCGTCTTCGACAGCCACATTCTGCTGACCCGGCTGAGCGGACTCTTTTACGACGGTCTGAAAACCGGAAAGATTCGCGCGAAACCATATTTCAGTCGGCCCGATTTTCAAAAAGGCCGGCTGGCCGGGGACACCACCGGTTCCGGCCAACCTCAATTCGCTGCTGAGGACATCAATGCCGATGCGAGATTCTTGTCGGAGGCCGGCCACGTTATGCTGTACTCGAAACCGTTCTCCGAAGCGCGCCAAAGTTTCACAGGCCGCGGAAAAGACCACTCCGCTGATCGTGACGGCAATGAGCACTTCCAAGAGGCTGGCGCCTGCCTGCCCGCCGCATCGTTTCGACGGCACACCCTGCACATCGTCCAACGCCCACTTATTGTCGTATTTCATTTACAGTGCTCCGATGTAGCGTGGATTGGCTCGCATGGTACGCAGATGAACTTCTTGCGACCGGCCGACCTGGGTCTGATAATGTGCCCGCACATCTATCCAAACCATTCCCGCGGATAAGAGCGATCCCGTCCCATGGGGAATCTCCACAGTCCACACCAGACGGACTCCGTCCTGTTCCGTCGCCGCAGTGAATATTCCATCTTGCGCCATGACATCTTCATGAACCCCATTGTCCTGCATCGCAATGTCCGGCGACCCGTCATGGTCCAGATCATCGAGTAACAAATGTTCCCACGGTCTTGCCTGCTTGGCTTCAATCCGCGCCTCGGCCAATAGCAGCGCACGATTGGCGCGCAGACTCTGTTGCAGGCTGCGTTCCGTCCAATGCAGCATGCCCATTGCACCCAGTAATCCAACGGACAGCACCACCAAGGACATCATGACTTCCACAAGAGTGAACCCCTCGGATGCCGAGTATCTTCCCCGGCGAATTTGATCTCGCTCACTATGTCGATTCATGAAACGGTCACCTTTCCGGTTATACCGACCGTGATGGTTCGCTGATTGCCGTGACGATCCCGCAACACAATCGTATTCGCGGTCGCGGAACGGCCGTTGGGATGAAACATGACATGTCCTCCATTGCTCAAAGATTCGACGGCGATTCGGTTGCCCTTCAACTCATACGTGCGGAGTGGAGCACCGGAGCCGTCGGCCGCTTCCGTTCGTACCACGCTGTGGTTCACATCAATGATGACACGGACCCGTGTATGGCGTGACATCGCCAATTGTCTTCCCAATCTCAATTCACCGGCGATCTCGCGCGTCACCGTCCAGGCCTCCTGTCGCGAAGCCAGCGCCAACCATGGCGGTCCACAGATTCCCGCCATGATCGCCAGGATCGTCGCTACCGCAAGGAGTTCGATCAGACTTGCTCCCTCTTGATTCATTCGTTGTCCTCCACATTGCGTACGGTGAGCGATTCCAAGTTCCATGCCGACATTCTTCGGACAGTCATCGGATCCGAATCGGCGCTGGCGCGCGAGCGAAGGCCTCAAACGCTACGCCAAATCAATCAATCGACAATGATGTGGATCAAGAAGCGGAAAGGAAGAGGGTAGAAAGGAAGGCGGACAGTTTTGAACTGTTCCGATTTAGATACAATCACGCATCCAAACAGATACAGATCCGCGGATCATGATGGGCCGGAAATCGGCTCCTGCCGGTGGTTCTCCGGGATTCACGGTCCAAGATCAAACCAGGACCAGTACCAATTAAGTAGGGGCTGGTGAAAAAAGAGCGCAATGATCGAGCCGACCGCCAGGAAAGGACCGAACGGCAGATACTCGTCCCGGCGCATCATGCGGGCGGCAATGAGACCGCCTCCGACGATTGAGCCCACGAGAGAGCCGATCATGATGGCGAGCAACACGGGCTTCCAACCGAGGACCGCACCGACCATGGCCATCATCTTAATATCGCCTCCCCCCATCCCTTCTTTCCCGAACAAGTAGGGACTAATCCATGCCAGGGCCCATAAGATACCGCCGCCGACCAACAACCCGGCCAGTGAGTCGATAATTCCCAGCGGCAGCACAAGGGCCGCACTGAGCAAGCCGATCACAATACCCGGCAACGTGATCACGTCCGGGATGATTTGATGGGACAGGTCTGTCCCCGTCACCACGATCAACGCCGAATACAAAGCCGCGTATACACAGGCCTCCGGCGTTACGCCGAAATGCCAAAATATCACGGCGTATCCCACGGCATTGGCCGCTTCGACCAACGGATACCGCACGGGAATCGGCGCTCGACACGCTCGACATCGCCCCTGCAGCCAGACATAACTGATTAGCGGAACATTATCATGCCAGGAGATCACCGCCGAACATGCCGGACAATGGGAAGCCGGCCATACGATCGATTCTTTTCGAGGCAGCCGATGGATGCAGACGTTCAAGAAACTGCCGATCAACGCCCCGAACAAGCCGGCGATCCATACCTCAGAGGAGAGCGTCATCGCGTGCATCCCTTCACCGGCTTGCACATGCGACACCGCGGCAAGGAACCCGAGGCATACCCCTTCGAAAAAGAAATTGACCGACCGATGAAACTGTCATTTACAAGTACAGGGGTGATCACTTATAATTCACCTAGGCGAGAGTACTGTTGGTGAAACGCTTATTATAGGCTTTTACTGAAATGGAATGGTGAGGAGATGGCTCTTACAACCGCGTCAAGAACTAATCGGATCAAGAAAACTTCAGCCGAACCACCGGCACGGAAAAAACGGCCGGAATCTTTGACCGGACGGGAACAGGAGATTCTCGAACTGATATGGTCCGGGTTCAAGAACAAGGAAATCGGCCACCGACTCAGAATCAGCGTCAAGACGGTCGAAGCCCATCGGGCCAACATGATGAAAAAAATCCGCGTCTCGAATACGGCGCAACTGCTCAAGGCTGCGATCCAAGGCAAGATGTTGAGACTCCGATAGTCACCGCGCGTCACGCTCCGGTCGCGCTTCGCTGACGCACCACCTCAAACAAGGCGATCGCGGCCGCGGCCGACACGTTGAGCGAGGCCACCTTTCCCTGCATAGGCACCCGCACCGTTTCATCGCACTTCTCCAGCACGCCGGGACGGATACCTTTCCCCTCCCCGCCAAGCACCAGAGCAATCGGCCCGCGATAATTCACGGCCGTATAGCAGGTCGAAGACTCGGGATCGAGTCCGTAGACCCAGAACCCGCTTTGCTGCAGCGATTCAATCAGACGCGAAAGATTCGTGACACGAGCAATCCGCATATGAGCGAGCGCGCCGGCCGACGCCTTCGCCACGGCGCTCGTCAAGCCGGCTGATCGTCGGTCGGGTAGGAAAAGTCCGTGGACACCCGCCGCTTCGGCGGTGCGAATTACCGCGCCGAGATTATTCGGATCCTCCACCCCATCCAGGAGGACCACGAACGGCGGCTGCCCCTGAGCGCCGGCAAACGAGAGAATCTCTTCTGATTCAGCATACCGCTTGGCAGAGACAATGCCGACGATTCCTTGGTGGCGGGCATGCCGGACGAGGCGGTCGAGGGCAGCCTGCGGCTCCACATGTATCGGCACTTGCAGCGTTCGCGCGAGCGCGACCAACTCAGCAAACCGCCCGTCTGTTCGCGCCACCATGAGGCGTTGGAGCGGGCGCGCGCCGGAACGCAGCGCCTCTCGCACGGCATGGATCCCGTAGAGGACTTCATCGCTTCCATCGGCTGGTGCCATCGGGCCGGTCCTCGATCGTGATTCCTTGTTGGAGTAATGCCCGGCGTATGTCATCGGCTCGCTTGAAATCCTTTACTTTTCTTGCCTCCCGCCGTTCGGCCAGCATAGCCTCTATTTCAGCCGGTGCAAGTTCCGTCGCGATTCCCTGCATCGTTTCGGCAGGAGACACTGCGGTGGCGGAAACATGCTTCGTGAACTGCCATTCTCTCGGCGGCAGGTCGAACAATCCAACGATGCAGCCGACCGTGCGATATGTGTCGCGGACTTGAGCGGAAGCATGTGAAGACAATCCTGACTCGATCCCTCGATTCACATCCGACCGCAACCGCTGGAATTCGGCCAAGGCTACGGACGTATTAAGATCATCATTCATGGCACGATCGAATCCGGCACGAAACCGCTCAACCGCACCTTCCACTGCATAATCTCCAAGACCTTGTGTCGACGTCTGCTCTTCAAGCCGCAACAAGACATCATAAATGTTATCCAGAGCCTTTTTGGCATCAAGCAGTCCCGAGTCCGAAAAATCCAGCGGGCTTCTGTAGTGCGTAGCCAATAGGAAATAGCGAAGCACCTCGGCAGTCACCGGATCTTTCCACCCGTTATTCCGTTCACATTTCTCGAAGATCTCTCGAATGGTGAAGAAGTGGCCTGTCGATTTGGACATTTTCTCCCGATTGATCTGGACAAAGCCGTTGTGCACCCATAGGCGGGCGAACTCCTGCTCCGTGGCGGCGCAGGACTGAGCCATTTCGTTTTCATGATGCGGAAAGATCAGATCCATGCCGCCGCCGTGAATATCCAAGGTTGACCCCAGATACCGCATGGCCATCGCCGAACATTCGATATGCCATCCGGGCCTGCCCGGTCCCCACGGGCTGTCCCACTGCGGTTCACCGGGCTTGCTGCTCTTCCAAAGGGCAAAATCCATGGGATGCTTCTTCCGTTCATCCACTTCCACACGAGCACCCAGCAGCAAATCCTCCAAACGCCGTTTGGAAAGCTTCCCGTAGGGCGGATACTCCTGCACCGAAAAATAGACATCGCCGTTTACTCGGTATGCCACGCCCTTCTCCACCAGCTTCGCCACCAATCCGATGATGTCGGCCATGTGTTCGGTCGCTCTCGGCTCTTTCCATGCGGCACGGATGCCGAGGCGCGCCATGTCTTCGTGATAGGCGTCAATGTACTTCGCCGCCACGGCTTCGCACGTCGAATTCTCTTCGCGAGCCCGATTGATGATTTTGTCGTCCACGTCGGTAAAGTTCTTCACAAACTCAACGGTCGACCCACGATATTCAAGATATCGCCGCAATACATCGAAGACGAGCGCGCTGCGCGCATGGCCGATGTGACAATAATCGTAGACCGTGACGCCGCAGACATACATACGGACTGTACCCGGATCAAGCGGAGCCAGCGGGTCTTTCCTGCCGGACAGCGTGTTATAGAGCTTCATCAACCGCGACTATTCCGTTTGTGGCTTCCGCCTCGGCCAATGCGACCAGAGAAAATATCCCAACGCCGCGGCCAGGAGGACGCCGATGACGATATCGAATCCATGAAAATAATCCCGTAATGCGTCCCATCGTTCGCCCATCTTCAATCCGATGTATGCGAGCAGATAACACCAGGGCAGCGCGCCGATAAACGTGAAGATCACAAAGCGGGGAAAGTTCATACGCGCCACTCCCGCGGGCAACGAAATGAACGTCCTGACCACCGGCAGCATCCTGCTGACCAACACGGCCGCTTCACCGTACTTGTGGAACCACCGATCCGCGAGTTCCAGGTCCCGGCGCGAAATCAGCATATACGGACCGTACCGTTCGGCGAACGGACGTCCGCCCCACACGCCGGCATAGTACGCCACAATCGAGCCGATCACATTGCCGACGGCACCCGCCAGCGTGACACCCAGCATCGAGAATTGGCCCGTAGAAACGAGGTATCCGGAAAAGGGCATGATGATCTCACTGGGAAGAGGAATGCACGCGCTCTCAATCGCCATCGTGACCACGATGCCCGTGTATCCCCATCTGGAAATCACGGCGATGACAAACCGGGCCAGTTCTGCAATCAATTGTTCAATAAGCGCCGTCATTTTTTGCGAGCCTCTCTGGTACGCAGGCGTGAGCGCATCCCTCGGCCCGTTCCACCGATGCTGATCACCCCTTCCCAGGCGGAAAGTTGATCCATAACTGCGTAGTGCGTCGTGTCCAGATGTATCGGGGTGATAGAGACCATACGCCGTTCAAGCGCTTCGTGATCGGCATTTTGCCGCCGGCTCCAGGATATTCTCCTGCCGGCGATCCAATAGTATTTTCTTCCTCGAGGATCAACCTTCTCGATAATGGGATTCTCGAAGCGGCGCCGGCTGAGACACGTGACTTTGACGCCTTTGATCGCCCTGAGCGGGCAGTCGGGAATATTGACGTTGAGAATGGTTTCCGGCGGCAACCCCCGCGACACTACCAACGCGGTCACGCGCTTCGCATAGCGCGCACCGGCTTCAAAATGAAACCGCTCCTCTCCTTCTTGGGAGACCGCAATGGACGGCAATCCCAAAATCGCGCCTTCGAGCGCGGCCGATACGGTCCCCGAGTACATCACATCATCTCCCAGATTGACGCCTTTGTTGATGCCGGACACAACTACGGACGGTGCCCCGGGAAGAATCTTGGCAAGCGCAAGGTTGACGCAATCCACCGGCGTTCCATTGACTGTGTACATGCGTTTTCCCACCTCATGGATGCGAAGCGGCTTGTGCAAAGTCACGCCATGCGCGACTGCGGTTCGCTCGCGATCGGGAGCTACGACCCACACTTGTCCAAGATCCTCCAAACGCTTGGCCAGCGTTTGAATGCCGGGAGACATGACACCGTCGTCATTTGTGACCAGGATACGCACTGACGCCACAGTGAACTCCGTCCTTTCGCGCCGGCGTTGCAAGAGCATAACGATCCAGCGGAACACGAACCGCACAAGAGAGCGGCTTAGAGAAGGTAGGCGAGGGGCCTTGGGGGAGCGTATGTGAACGGAACACTCCGATTGCAACTTCGAAAAATGGTCGGGGCGGCGAGATTTGAACTCACGACCACTCGCACCCCAAGCGAGTGCGCTACCAGGCTGCGCTACGCCCCGACGCCATCGATCTTCACCCTCCGGCTTCCTGGACCGACCGGAGGCCGTCTTGTTATGTCAAATATGAATCGATCATGCGCAAAATCGCCTGCAAATCTCCGCGCATTCGCTGGGTCAAGTCCTTGCGCGTCCCTTGCTTGCTTGCCGCGCGGCCGCGACGAGCCCAATAACGCTTCACGCCGGCCAATGTATGGCCTTCGTCATACAACATCCGTTTGATTTCCAACACCGTTTCAATGTCCCGTTGTACATAGAGTCGCTGATTCCCGCGGCTTTTTTTCGGCTTGAGAAAGCTGAATTCGGACTCCCAGAAGCGCAGCACGTACGCGGGCAGTTTGGTGAGATCACTCACTTCTCCGATCTTATAGAAGACCTTGCTGCCCAGCCTGGGTTCATTCCCCATGACCGGCCCCCTCGCAACGATCGGTGTGAACAAGGAAGCGATTAAGAATTGACGTACTTCTTGAACACCTGGCTTGGTCGAAAGGTAACGACTCGCCGGGGTGTAATGCCGATCTCTTCGCCAGTGCGTGGGTTGCGCCCTTTTCGTGCTCCCTTGCTGCGCACGACAAAATTTCCGAAGCCCGCAATTTTGACCGACTCTCCCTTTTGTAAGACCGATTTAAGAAGGTTCAGCACCAGTTCCACGATATCGGACGCTTCATTTTTCGATACACCGACCTGCTTGAAGATTTCATTCGCGATATCGGCCTTTCGCATGCTTCCCCCCTGCCGCTACTAGAACCGTTGCTTAGGAAGTCCTTCTTGTCCTTCCACAACTACATGCACGATTTCCCCATAAGTTACGTGAGGTTATCGCCGCTGTCAAGGACTATGTGCAGAGGAGAAGGAAGCAGCCCGTTCGGACTCACTGATCTTTCAAGAGGAGTTTATACTCGATGCTGTCGGTCAATGCCTGCCAACTGGCCTCCATAATATTCTCCGAAACCCCGACCGTGCCCCATTTGTCCTTATGATCGCCCGACTCAATGAGTACACGGACTTTCGACTCGGTGCCTTGATTCGCGGCCAGAACGCGCACCTTATAGTCGAGCAATTTCACTTCGCGGAGCTGCGGATAGAATTTTTCCAGCGCCTTCCGCAGGGCATGGTCAAGCGCATTCACAGGACCGGTCCCCACGGCGGCCGTATGCTCGACAGCGTCGCCCACCTTCACCATGACCGTCGCTTCGGACAGAGGGGCGCCATCATCCTGTTTCTTTTCGACGATCACTCGAAAGCCCAGCAACTGAAACGACGGCCGGTGTGTCCCCATCGCCTTTCGCATGAGCAGTTCAAATGAGCCTTCCGCGCCTTCGAATTGATAGCCCTGGCTCTCGCGTTCCTTCAACGTATCGACCAACTCCTGAAGCTTGGCTTGGTCCTTCGTGAGCGTGATCCCGTAAGCTTCCACCTTGTCGCGCAACCCGCTCCGTCCCGCATAATCGGATACCAGCATGCGCTGGCGATTCCCCACCGTCGCCGGGTCGATATGTTCGTATGTCGCCGCATTCTTTAAAACGGCATGAATGTGAACGCCGCCTTTGTGCGCAAACGCCGCATCCCCCACATAGGGTTGATGTTTGTCCGGCATCAGGTTGGCGATTTCGGTGACGAATCCGGACACTTCTTTCAAATGCTGCAACCGCTTACCGAGCGCAGGCCGCCCCATTTTCAGTTGTAGGTTCGGGATAATGGAACACAAATTGGCGTTTCCGCACCGCTCCCCGATTCCATTGATGGTTCCCTGAACCTGCAAAATCCCCGACTCGATGGCGACCAGCGAATTGGCCACCGCCATCTCGCTGTCGTTGTGCGCATGGATGCCGAGGGGAACGGAAAGCTCTCGCCTGACGGCGTCACAAATCCGTCTGATGTCCCAGGGCATCGTCCCACCGTTGGTATCGCAGAGGATCACCCGCTCGGCGCCGGCGTCCGCGGCTTTCCGCACGGTCTCGATGGCATACTCAGGATTAGCCTTAAAGCCGTCGAAGAAATGCTCCGCGTCGTAAAAGACCCGCCGGCCCTTGGACCGAAGATACTGAATGGACTCGCCGATCAGCTCCAAATTCTTTGCGAGCGAGATGCCCAATGCATCGGTGACTTGGAACGTCCAACTCTTGCCAAAGATCGTGATCGTCTGGGTTTCCGCAGACAACAGTGCTTGCAGCGTCGCGTCCTTTTGGACGGGGTTATTCGCCTTGCGTGTAGAACCGAACGCCACGACCGTGGCATGTTGAAGAGGGATCGCCTTGATCATGCGGAAGAATTCAATGTCCTTGGGATTCGCCCCCGGCCATCCACCCTCGATGAAATGTACGCCCAACTCATCAAGTTTTTGTGCGACACGCACCTTGTCCTCGGCCGAAAAACTGACATCCTCGGCCTGCGCGCCGTCCCGCAATGTCGTGTCGTAGATTTCCAGATGAGCAGCCATACCCTGTCCGCCCCCTCCGTGAGGCGGTTTCTCGGAGGCTCCGGGCCGAGCCGGACGGGAATCCGTTTTCTCTTTCGTACGCGGCATGAGTAAGAAAGGGTATCAGGATAAACCCAGGCCTGTCGAGTCCCTGGGAAGCGTATCGGACGCCGCGGGATGGATGTTCACGCCAACGGCGTCGCCGAAGTCCGGTCCAACCCGAGGGCGGAATGAAGCGCGCGCATGGCCAGTTCAAGATACTTCTCGTCCACGACGCACGAAATCTTGATCTCCGACGTGCTGATCATCATGATATTCACGCGCTCGCGGGAAAGCACTTCGAACATCTTGGCCGCAACGCCGGAGTGCGACCGCATTCCGACCCCGATCACCGAGACCTTGGCGATCGATTCCGTCACCGCCACGGACTTGGCGTCGATCTCCTTGGCCAGCCGTTGGACCAAATCGACCGCTTTCCGAAGATCGGCGCGCGGCACGGTGAACGAGATGTCGGTCAATGAGGCCTGGCCCACGTTCTGAATGATCATGTCAACGACGATATTGGCTTCCGCGACCGCTCCGAAAATCTTGGCCGCGATGCCGGGGCGGTCGGGCACTCCGATGATCGTGAGCTTCGCCTGGTTTCGATCGCCTGTCACGCCGGAAACCATGACGCCTTCCATATCCGCGTCTTCACGTGTCACGAGTGTCCCCTTTCCTTCTTTGAAGCTCGAGTTCACCTCGATCGGAACCGCGTATTTCGCCGCAAATTCCACGGACCGGCTCTGCAACACCTTGGCGCCCAAACTGGCCATTTCCAGCATTTCCTCATAAGAAATTTTCTCGAGCTTGCGTGCCGAGGGGACGATATTCGGGTCGGCCGTATACACGCCGTCAACATCCGTGTAAATGATGCACCGGTCGGCCTTTAATGCCGCCGCCAGCGCCACCGCCGTCAGATCCGACCCCCCGCGCCCCAATGTGGTGACATCAGAATGCTCGTTAATTCCTTGAAAGCCCGCAACGACCGGAACAATTCCGCCGGCGAGGGCTTCCTTGATCCGATCGGCGGTGACACGGGAAATCCGGGCTTTAGTGTGGGCATTGTCGGTATGAATGCCGACTTGGCGGCCGGTGAATGAACGTGCCGTGACACCGCGGCCGCGGAGCGCCATCGCGAGCAGCGCGATGGTGACCCGTTCGCCGGTCGAGAGCAGCATGTCCAATTCGCGTTCATCCGGCGCCGGCGCCATCTCATGCGCCAACTTGAGCAATCGATCCGTTTCTCCGCTCATCGCGGACAACACGACGACTACCTGATGGCCGTCCTTGCAGGTGCATTCGACACGGTCGGCCACCCGATGGATGCGCTCGATCGTCCCCACCGACGTCCCGCCGTATTTTTGCACCATCAAGGCCATCGCCGTTACGCCCCCCGCGACAGAAACTTGGCGGTCAATTTCGTCGCGTCTCGCGCCGGAGCCCCGTCCGAGACCGCATCTGCTTCATTGAATCGCTTGCCGGCGGTTCGCACATGCAGCGGCCCTTCGCACAGCGCGTACAAGAGTGGACCGGACGCTTGTTCGCGGCCGACAGAGGGACCGGGATCACAGGCGACAACCAGGCGGAATGCCTCTCGATTCTCTACAATACGCAGGAGCGGTCCCACCAATTCTCGATCAAACCTTTCGATCGCTTCCACCTTGTGTTTGACATCTCGATGGTGACGCACATCATCGGAAAGACCGGCATGGATGTAGATAACGTCGCGGCGGTGTAATTCGCGCTCGAGACTTACCGGATATGCCCCGTACGGCGAGGCATGCGTGTCCTGCTCGGCCGACAAATCAACCACATTCAGTCCGGCACAAATGCCGATCCCCTGATGTGCCTCGCTTGCCGCAATGACGGCTCCCGTCAACGAATAGCGCTCTGCAATCGACGGCCATTCCACCGCGCGCCCCTGGCCCCATAACCAAAAACAATTGGCGGGATTGAGGCCTTCGGCACGCCGCTCATCATTCACGGGATGGTCGCGGAGGATCACAAGAGAGGCTTCCATAAGTTTACGCAACGTATCGGCGCCGTCTCCCGCAGGCAAATATTCGCCGACCGCCCGTCCTACTACTTGTTGAGGATCCGCACACACTGAACGCGATTTTCCCCCGACCCACACCATGAGATGTCGATGCCCCGAGCCGGGATAGAACTGGATCGTCTCCGATCCCAATTGCTCATTCATGACGTCAATGAGTTCGCGCGCCTGTTCGGTTTCAATCGATCCGGCCGTCGCGTCTTCCATCACGACGTGGGGGCCAAGCTTCTTCACGTCAAAATCGCGATTCAAACCATTCGACGGTGAATCACCGCCAAAGGTGACCATGGTGCAGCGAAACACCACGTCATGTTCGCCGACGGAGACCCCCAAACTGGCCGCCTCCAATGGCGCCGGCCCCGTATAATATTTTCGCGGGTCATAGCCCAGCAACGCCATGCCGGTCATTTCACTCCCGGACTGATGACCTTCATTCGGAACCACGATCTGGCCAAATTCGCCGCACTGCGCAATACGATCCAGATTCGGCGTGGCGGCTGCCTGAAGCGGCGTCCGCCCATCGAGTTCCGGCCGCGGCATATCCGTCAAGCCGTCTGCGTGCAAAATCACATATTTCATCGGATTATCATGAATTAGCTACATATTAAGGAGGCGAGCAACATCTTCTCGAGTCGCTTTCACCGTCTTGGGTTGGCGGGAGATACTGATGGCGGTGTCGGCATCCTTCAAACCGTGACCGGTCAATGTACAGACGATGGTTTCTCCTTCTTTCAGTAACCCGGCCCTGCTCATCTTCACCACACCGGCCACTGAAGCCGCGGAAGCCGGTTCGCAAAAGACGCCTTCTTCGGCAGCCACAAGCGCATACGCGCTCAAAATATCTTCATCGGCCACCATATCGATCATGCCCGACGATTCCGCCACCGTTTGAAGAGCCGCCTTCCAACTGGCGGGATTACCGATACGTATCGCCGTGGCGACTGTTTGGGGCTCCTCGACGACCCGACCCAGGACAATCGGCGCGGCGCCCGCCGCCTGAAATCCAATCATCCGCGGCACGCGCGTCACCTGGTTCGCGGCCCGATATTCCTGATATCCCTTCCAGTACGCAGTGATATTACCCGCATTTCCCACAGGAAGTACATGGATTGTGGGCGCATCGCCCAATTGATCACAGACTTCCATCGCCGCGGTTTTTTGCCCCTCGATACGAAACGGATTGATGGAATTGACCAAGACAACCGGACAGGCGGCCGCAAGCTCCTTAACGATGGTCAGCGCCTGATCAAAATTTCCTTCGACCTGGATGACCGTCGCCTGGTGCATCATGGCCTGGGACAATTTGCCGAGCGCGATTTTTCCGGCAGGAATCAAGACATAGACCGATAAGCCGGCCCGCGCGCCGTACGCTGCGGCCGAGGCAGAAGTGTTGCCGGTCGAAGCGCACATGACCGCTCGGGCCCCATCCTCAAGAGCCTTGGAAATGGCCATAGTCATGCCGCGATCCTTGAAGGATCCGGTCGGATTCACCCCTTCATACTTCAGATACAGATCCACGCCGGGTGCAATTTTCTTGGCCAGGCGGGACGCGCGAATGAGTGGCGTGTTGCCTTCACCCAGCGTCACGACCGGCGTCGCGGCGCTAACGGGAAGGAACTTTCTATATTCTTCGATGATGCCGCGCCAGCGAGTCATTGGAAGTGGTGTACCTTCGATCGCTTTATTATGAGGAGGCGAGCGGCGATCAATCGTCCGTTCCTTCAACACGAATAAGAGTGGTCGGCTCCGAGATAAACGACATCCGGTCAATCCCCTGCAGCGCCAGCTGCACGTCGCGTTCGCGAGCGGTATGGGTCATGATCACGACCGGCACGGTTTGGCCTGCTTTTCGCCCTTCCTGGAGCACCTTGGAAATGCTGATTCCATGCTGGCCCAACACGCCGGCGATCTGGGACAACACACCGGGCCGGTCCAGCACCATGAAGCGAAGATAATACAACGAGGAAATTTCTTCCATCGGTCTCATCCGCAGAGGACGCCGCTGATCCTGCCGGAAAGAAGCCGGCGGCACCCGTCCGGTGGCGCCTTTCAAGAGGTTCCTTCCCGCAGCGATGATATCACCCACCACGGCGCTGCCGGTGGGCATTGCCCCGGCTCCTCGTCCATACAGAACGACATCCTCTACAGCGCCTCCCACGAGTTGAATGGCGTTATACACGCCTTCCACTTTGGCGATTTGAGATGAAGACGCCACCATGGTGGGATGAACACGCGCCTCGATCTCGCCATCGGAGCATTTCGCAATCGCCAAGAGCTTGATCGTGAATCCAAACTCTTTGGCGTAGGCGATATCGAGCGGTGTCAGGCGGGTAATGCCCTCCGTATAGACATCCTTGAAATTGACCGGCGTGCCGTAAGCCAAACTCACCATGATCGTAAGTTTATGGGCCGAATCCGTCCCGGCAATGTCGAACGTAGGATCCGCCTCGGCATAGCCGGCATGCTTCGCTTCTTCCAACACCACCTCAAACCGGTGTCCTTCGCTGGTCATCCGACTGAGAATATAGTTCGACGTGCCGTTGATGATCCCGTAAATCGATTGAATATGGTCACCGGCCAGCCCTTCAGTTAAGGCGCGGATGACCGGAATCCCTCCGCCGACACTCGCTTCAAACCCTATGTCCACACCATATCGGGCCGCCGCCTCGAAAATTTCCTCCCCATGGACGGCCAACAGAGCCTTGTTTGCGGTCACGACTTGTTTGCCTTTCGCCATGGCATCCATGAGAACGCGCTTGGCGGCATCATATCCACCCATGAGTTCAACGACGACATCCACCCGAGGATTCTCCAAAACGTTCATCACATCGGTCGTCATCAACCCTGGAGGAAGCGGCAGGCCTCGGTCGCGAGTTATATCGAGGTCCGCTATGGCCATGAGGGTCACGGGAACACCCAGACGGCGGCGAATCAGCCCGCCATTGTCGAGCAGGATGCGCGCGACACCGGTTCCAACCGTACCAAACCCGATGATGCCGACTCCGATTTCAGGCTTCATGCAGGTTCACCATCGAGCTTCAACGCTTTGCGGATCCCGCGAATTGCTTGCCGGGTGCGATGCTCGTTTTCGACCAAAGCAAACCGCACAAACTCATCTCCCCCTTCACCAAACCCGATGCCCGGCGACACCGCCACCTTGGCATCGGCCAAGAGGAGTTTGGAGAATTCCAGCGAACCCATATGTCGATAGGCGCCGGGGATTCTCGCCCATACAAACATAGTCGCCCGGGGCAATGAAACCGGCCAGCCGATCCTGTTCAAGCCGTTGACCAGTACATTGCGGCGGCTTTGATATCGTTGAACGACTTCCTTGACGCAGTCCTGCGGTCCATTGAGCGCCACTGTGCTGGCGATTTGAACCGGCTGAAAAATGCCATAGTCCAGATAACTCTTGATTTTGGCCAGCGCCCCCACCACTTCCCGGTTCCCGACACAGAATCCGACCCGCCACCCCGGCATATTGTAACTCTTGGATAACGTGTAGAATTCCACGCCGACATCCTTGGCTTCCGGAACTTGTAAAAAGCTTGGCGCGCGGTATCCATCGAACACGATATCGGCATAGGCCAGATCATGAATCACGATCACGTTATGTTCTTTGGCGAAGGCGACGATTTTTTTGAAGAACTCCAGATCGACGACAGCGGTGGTCGGGTTATGCGGGAAATTGATGACCAAAATCCTCGGGCGGGGCAACGTCTGCCGGTAGACCCGCATCAAGTCATCAAAGAAATCGCTGTCCTGGCGGAGTTCGATGCCGCGCACCTCGCCGCCGGCAATGATAAAGCTGTACATGTGAATGGGATACGTCGGAGTCGGCGTGAGCACGACGTCGCCGGGACCGATCATGGCGAGCGCCAAATGGGCGATGCCTTCTTTTGATCCTATCGTGACGATCGTTTCAGTCTCAGGATCCAATTCAACATCATAATTTCGCCGATACCAGCCGGCGATGGCATGACGAAGCTTGGTGATACCGCGGGAGGCGGAATAGCGATGGTTCCTCGCCTTCTTGCAGGATTCGATCAGCTTATCGACGATGTGAGGGGGAGTCGGTTGATCCGGATTCCCCATCCCAAAATCAATGATGTCTTCGCCGCGGTGACGGGCCTCCAGCTTGAGGGCCTGGACCTGCGCAAAGACATACGGAGGAAGCCTTTTGAGTCGATAAAAGCCTTCTGACATACCCATAACGATTCGTCACTCCTGTCGGCGGGCTGAGAGTCCGAACGGCTGGAAAGGATCGTATTTTAATAGAGGCGTGTCATTGAGTCAATTTCCTCGTGATTCTACGGGGTTGGGCCGGCAGCCCAGTCTATGATTCTTCCACGCAATTGAACGAGTCTCAATGATCGATGCCGCCTCCATGATCCTTGCTCGCCGGGCTATTTTCTGTTAATAATGCCCGATCCATTTTCAGCTATTATCTCTGATTTTCGATCAGTTTCGTCTTACTTTCTCATCAGGAAGCTGTTCACCGTATGGCTCGTTTAGGCGTGAATGTCGATCATGTCGCAACCTTGCGTCAGGCGCGCGGCGGCAAGGACCCCGATCCTCTCGCGGCAGCGGTGCTCGCGGAATTGGCCGGAGCCGACGGCGTGGTGGTTCATTTGAGGGAAGATCGCCGCCATATTCAGGATCGCGACCTTACACTGCTTCGAGAAATAGTCTCCACCAAACTCGATCTCGAAATGGCAGCCGACGAGACTATGGCAAAGATCGCCCTCAATGTAAAACCCGACCTGGTCACACTGGTTCCTGAACGCAGGCAGGAATTGACCACGGAAGGCGGTCTCGATGTCGCCGCGCACAAGGAGAAGATCCAGCGTATCATCGAACTGCTTCGTGACGGCGGGATCCCGACCAGCCTGTTCATTGAGCCGAATCTGGATCAGATCAAAGCGGCCCAGAAGGTCGGAGCCACCTATGTTGAACTCCATACCGGGCGTTATGCCAATGCCAAGAAATCAAAAGATGAGGATGAGGAATTCGATGCGCTCACTCAGGCGGCCAAATTAGCGTATAAATTCGGCCTCGGTGTGAACGCGGGACATGGTCTCAATTACAAGAATATCCGGCGACTGGCGCGCATCCCGGAAATCGTGGAGTACAACATCGGGCATAGCATCATCGCCCGTGCCATTCTCGTTGGCTTGAAACAGGCGGTCCGAGAGATGAAAGAACTCCTTCGCTGACCCCGAACATTCGCGCTGCTTCTACCGCCATCTCCAAGGACATGCCTCCTTCACCGGCTTGACGGTACCATGAAAATTGTCACCGCCTCGCAAATGCAACGACTGGATCGGCGCGCCATCACTGAGGCGCATATTCCCAGCCTCGTTCTCATGGAACGGGCCGGGGCCGGAGTCGTACATCAGCTCGAGCGGCACTTCGCGCCCCTGAACGATAAACGCATCACGATCGTGTGCGGCAAGGGGAATAACGGCGGAGATGGATTCGTTGTCGCCCGGTTGTTGGCTCGGAGACGCATTGCCATTCAGGTCCTTTGTCTGGCAAAAGCGGCCGATTTGAGTCGGGACGCCCATGTCATGTATGGGCGATTGCGGCGCGTTGCGAAAAAGAATGCGATTCGATCCGCCCATGATCCCGACGGTCTCCGAGATCTCTTTACGGCAAGCGACATTATCATCGATGCGATTTTGGGCACAGGGCTTTCCACCGCCGTCTCGGGGCCGTATGAGCAGGTCATTCAGGCGATAAATGCATCGAGACGTCCGATTCTCTCGGTTGACGTGCCGTCGGGTCTGAACGCTGACACGGGCGCCGTTCTAGGCGCGGGGGTTCGGGCGGACCTCACCGTCACGTTCGGGTTGCCGAAAATCGGGCTCTACATCGGCCAAGGAGTCGATCATGCCGGTTTGACCCATGTGGTCGATATCGGCATTCCAAATTCTCTCGTGGACGAGATCGACAGCCGAACCGTTTTATTGACCCATGCCGCGGCAAAGGCTTCGCTCCCTCTGCGCACCCCTTCGTCGCACAAGGGAACGTACGGTCATGCGGGAATCATCGCGGGCTCAGTGGGTAAAACCGGGGCGGCGGCCATGGTCGCCAAGGCCGCCTTGCGGGTGGGAACCGGGCTTGTGACGGTCGCCATTCCATCCAGCGTGAACGACACGCTGGAAGCCAAATTGCTCGAAGCGATGACCATGCCGATGCCCGAGACAAAAGCCCGTACCTTCGCGCGCTCGGGACTTGACCGCCTCCTCGCATTCACACGAGCGCGAACTGCTATCGCAATCGGTCCCGGATTGACGACCCATCCGGAGACCGTCGAATTGATTCAGGAACTCGTCAAGCGAGTGGACAAACCCTGCGTTCTTGATGCGGATGCGCTCAATGCACTGGCAGGAAAAGCTTCCTTGCTCACAGAAAGCAGACTTCCGCCGATTCTGACGCCCCACCCGGGAGAGATGGCGCGATTGGAGATCGACGCGTCGCCGCAGTCGGTCAATGCGGACCGCATCGGAGTTGCCGGACGGTTTGCTAGAGAACGCGGAGTCTTGGTGGTTCTCAAAGGTGCGCGCACTGTTGTAGCCAGGCCCGACGGCATGATAGCGGTCTGCCCCACGGGGAATCCCGGCATGGCGACAGCCGGAACGGGGGATGTCCTCACCGGCATGATCGTAGGACTGTTGGCGCAAGGGCTCACTCCGTGGGATGCCGCATGCACCGGCACTTATTTTCACGGACTCGCGGGTGATTTAGCCGCGGCCCAGGTCGGGCAAGCGGCGATGACGGCTGGTGATCTCATTGAGCATATCCCCAAAGCCTTCGCGCAAACGGTCGGCTCATAAGCCTCGGCCGCCGGACAGCGCGCCTTCGAACGCCTCCCGTCCCCTCGCCGCAGACTCTTGGCATTGGGAGGGGGTGTTACGATCCATGGGGGAAACTCTCCGCCTCGGACGCGCCATTGGCCAGGTGCTTTTGGGTGGAGAAATCCTTGCCCTGTACGGTCTCGTGGGAGCAGGGAAGACCACCCTGGTGAGAGGGATTGCAGAAGGGTTACAGGCCGATCCGAACATCGTCGCCAGCCCTACATTTGTGCTGATCCAGGTCTACCGTGGGCGCCTCCCTTTGATCCATGCCGACCTTTATCGCATGCAATCCGACCAGGACATATTGTCATTAGGCCTCGAGGAATATTTTGACGACGCGACGGTCACGGCAATCGAATGGGCGGACAAAGCTTCCCACTCTCTACCGCATGACAGATTGGAAATCCGGCTGGAACATCGCACCGGGCGATCGCGCATCGCTTCATTCAGAGCTCTGGGACCGCTGTCCGTCCGTCTCTTCACGGCTCTCCGTGACGCATTCGAGTCCGTGGCTGCGGATGGCCATCCATCCCGAAAGCGTGTACAATCCGCCTCTGCTCGGAGGCTCCGGTCGTGATACGGCTCGTTCTCGTTGGAACCCTGCTGCTGCTGTCCCTATCGTTTTTTCTGCAGAATCAAGAACAAGAAGTCACGCTTCGATATTTTTTCGGACTGCGCTCCGCTTCCACGCCGATCTATACGCCGATCCTCGCCGCATTTGGCATCGGCCTCTTCGTCTCCGGCATTCTTCTGTTTCCCGCATGGATCCGAGGACGAATTGAATTGAGACGGAAGACAAAAGCTCTACAGGAAGCGGAAGTCGATCTCGAACGACTCAGGCAGTCCCTCGACCAAGCCACGCATCCATCCGAGTTTTCCCCGACCTCTGCGTTCTCCGAGGACCAATCCAATGGGTGAAGCCGACCTGTCCCCGTTGATGCGCCAATATCGCGACATCAAGCAGGGATATGCCGATGCAATCTTATTTTTTCGCGTCGGCGACTTCTATGAGATGTTTTATGAAGACGCCGTCGAAGCCGCCTCTCTTCTTTCAATCGCGCTGACCTCCCGGGATAAGAACTCCGAGCAGCCGGTTCCGTTGTGCGGCGTGCCCTATCATGCGGCCACCGGCTATATCGCCAAGCTGCTCAAAGCAGGACGTACGGTGGCTCTGTGCGAGCAAGTGGAGAATCCGACTGTGGCCAAAGGGCTTGTGCGCCGGGAAGTGGTGCGTCTCTATACTCCCGGCACCCTGGTTGACGGTGATTTTCTGCTTCCTTCACAGGCCAATTTTTTGGCCGCCGTGGCGACCAACCCTTCTCCTAACGAGCGCCCTGGACTCTGTGTCATCGGTCTCGCGATCATCGATGTCTCCACCGGATCGTTTTATGCGGAAGAGTTCTTTGGCAAGCAGGCAATCGCCGGCTGCCTTGATGAATTGGCGCGGATCGAACCGAAGGAGCTGCTCTTCTCGGATGCCGCCGCACCGAATGCGAAGCAGTGGTTGAAGGGCATCAAAGGTCCTCGACTCAACGAACGGCCGGCATCCTGGTTCCGCTTCCATGAAGCCCGCCGATTCCTACTTGAACATTTCAAGCTCCACTCGCTTGACGGCTTTGGCTGCGCGTCGTTCTCATTAGGCATTGAGGCAGCGGCGGCGGTGCTTCGCTATCTCTACGAGAGCCGGCCCTCATCCACGTTCGACCATATTAACGGCTTGAAAATCCGCCGCGCACAGGATGCGATGGTTCTCGATGCCGCCACGATTCACAATCTTGAACTGGTCCGGACGATTCACGCTCCCGAGCCTGCCGCGGGACATCGAGACGACACTCTCTTAAGCGTGCTCGATCATACGGTGACGGCCATGGGAACCCGCCTGCTGCGGGAATGGGTGTTGCGTCCTCTCTTGGACTGCGCTGCGATTCAATCCAGGCTCGACGCCGTCGCCGAGCTTAAAGAGCACCACGCCGCCCGCGCGGCCGTGCGTTCCTGCCTGCGGGCCGTCCAAGACATCTCGCGGTTGAGCAGCAGAATCTCGCTTGGGGTCGCCACTCCGCGTGATCTCGTCGCGCTTTGCCAATCCGTTTCCGTGCTGCCCGAAGTGGTCGTCTGCCTGGAAGAGCTGGCGGCTTCGCTCTTGAAAGACATCCGGTCTTCCTGGGATTTCGCCACGGATATCTATGAACTGGTCGAGCGGGCATTGCTCCCGGAGGCGCCGATCTCCAGCCGAGACGGCAATCTCTTCAAGGATGGCTATCATCCCGGAGTCGATGAGTTCCGCAAGGCCGGACGCGAAGGCCGGGGATGGATTGCTTCACTGGAAGCACAGGAGCGCGAACGCACGGGCATTGATTCATTAAAGGTACGCTACAATAACGTGTTCGGTTATTACATCGAAATTACCAAAACGCACCTCTCAAAAGTTCCCGCCGACTTCATCCGAAAACAAACGCTGGTCAACGCGGAGCGGTTCACGACCGCGCAACTCAAGGAACTCGAAGAACGCGTGATCGGAGCGGAAGCAAAACTTAAAGCGCTCGAGCACGAACTCTTCGAGGGCTTGCGCGGCCGCCTGGCGTGCGAATCGGCGAGGCTTCAGAAGATCGCCGAACGCCTTGCGCTGCTGGATGTGCTGGCGGCCCTCTCCGAAGCAGCCGCGCTCAATCGCTATGTGCGTCCGATCGTCGATGAATCCGGATCGATCGTCATCACGGAAGGCCGACACCCGGTCGTCGAACAACTTGATGGCTTCGACGGATTCGTGCCCAATGACACCCGTCTGGATCTCCAGGATCATCGTCTCGTCATTCTGACGGGGCCGAACATGGCCGGAAAAAGCACCTACCTGCGGCAAGTGGCACTGATCACACTTCTCGCTCAAATCGGAAGTTTTGTCCCGGCCAAAGAGGCCCGCATCGGCTTGGTGGACCGCATCTTTACGAGGGTCGGTGCGTCCGATAATCTCGCTGCCGGCCAAAGCACTTTTATGGTCGAGATGACGGAGACCGCGCAGATTTTGAACTGCGCGACACGGAGCAGTTTGATCCTTCTCGATGAAATTGGGCGCGGAACCAGCACCTACGACGGGCTGAGTATTGCGTGGGCCGTGGCCGAGTATATCCAGGATATCGAACGACTTGGTGCCAGGACGCTCTTTGCCACCCACTACCATGAGATGACGCAACTTGAGACGCTGCGGGAAGGTATCCGGAACTATCGTGTCGCAGTGCACGAACGAAACGGAGAGGTTTTATTTCTGAGAAAGATCGTGGCTGGAGGCGCCGATCGCAGTTATGGGATTCATGTGGCGAAATTGGCCGGTCTTCCACCCTCTGTCATTATGAGAGCACAGCAGGTGCTGATTCAGTTGGAGCAACCGACCACCGTTCCGTCCACGGAACCGGCCCAACAACACTTCTCCTTCGATCCTTCGGCACCTCGATCTCATCCCCTGCTGGAGGAGGTTCGACAGCTCGATATTTTCTCTCTTACCCCTCTCGACGCGCTGAACAAGCTGGCCGACATTCAGCGTCGCCTTGACATCCACGAAGAATCTTCCTTGACCTAGCGGAAATAAAAAAGGCGGCGTCCAAAGGACGCCGCCTTGCCGCGAAACCCTGCGGTTTCTATACCTCAGCGCTTCGTGTTGTACTGAGCCGTCCAGGGGATCAAACCGCCGATCGGCTTCCCGCCCGGAAGCAACACATCGTATTGCACCGGAAGGCTCCCCTCACCCTTCGGCGTGGTATTCAACCCTTGCTTGGCTGCTGCGCAAGCCTTGTCCTCTTCAGACTTACCAACGCAATCCTTCAGACGAAGAGAACTAATGCTCTTGGTATGACCGATGGAGCCGGAATTCTCGTCCAGTTTCTTTACTGCCGTGATCACGCGATGGTTCTGTTCCGTCTCTTGAGCCGTGAATTCGACGAGAGTCGTAGCAGAGGCAGGCGGCACTTCCTTCGCGGCAGCAGGCCCCGCATGCGGACGGGCCATCGACTTCAGCTGTTCCCACACATTCTTGTCGGCTGCATAGAACTTCACATTCTTACCAGGGTGAATCTTCTGCCAGAATAGACCGCTCTCGGCATTGCCGCCGAACACCGCGATGTTGATCCACACCGCTTCATCGTAAGGATCGAGGATGATGACACGCCCTTGCAATGTGGTGGGCTTGCTCATATCCCCCCATTCGAACCGCTCCTGAAAGGCTTCAATGGCCAGCGCAGTAGAGGACAACCCCACTACCAAAGCCACGGCAGCCATGAAGGCCCAGCCCTGCTTATGAAGCTTCATCATGTATCCTCCTCAAAAGAAAACTATGAATGATTAGGAGTGGACTCCAATTTAATCTGCTTTCAAAACCTTGAAGCCAGTGATCGTCCGCCCATCAAGCGTGATTTCCATGGCGACCAAATCCTGTGAAGCTTTAATAATCTGATCCATCAAGGCCTTGTCCTTCACGGACAGACGAACGGTTGTTGCCGCATGGTACCAACCCGAGTAGGGGTTGTTCTTATCAGTCCCACCGACGAAACCCCACGCACAGCAGGTGAACAGTGGATCCGGCGGCCTCACGTCCATTTCAGTGGAGGATCGACCGGCAGGGTTGCCTGAAGCCGGCTCACCGGTGTTCCAATATTGAATACCGAATAAGAGTTCTCCATCCGGATTGTCGGCCCACTGAGACCACACCCGACCTTTGAGAGTATTGACCGACTCTCCTTTGAAGTTCTTCCCGCCACCGGTAGTGATTTCGGCTGGCCCTGTTACTTTGGATGGGGGATCATCGGCTGCCACGGCAAACTCGGCCGTCAGGAAGCCGACCACAGAGAACACTGCGCAAGCGGCTACTGCTACGACCCTATTCATAATCCTATCCCTCCTTAGAAAAATGATGACTAAGAAACCTCGAAAACAAGACAAGCAAAAGTTCAAAAATACGAATTTGAGAGAACGCCCCAGCAGAGGAAGTGCGTTCGACACCCCCTTTCGGTCTGCTAACTTCCTCTCTTGAATCAGAGAATACGTAATCAATGCGGTAAAAGCGCGCTCATCGTACTGAAATCAGGAAACTGTGTCAAGGAAATGTTTTCCCCTGTTGCCCCTGGGTCATATCATGAGAAACGCTAAGTCAGTCAATGAGTTAGCATGCTATGGCGGCAGCGTTCCGCCTCGACGGGAATGGCTGGTTTCAGGGCCGGCATTTTGACGTCCGGCAATAGCCCCTTACCGAGGAGAAAAAGCCTGGAGATTTCTTGAGGTGATGGGCCCGAGCGCGGTAATTGAGAGTTGATCGAGGTTCAGCAGGTCGCGGCCGACCCGATATACCTGTTCAGTCGTGACTCGGTCGATCTCGGCAACCATTTGCTCAAGCGACACATGACAACCTTGGGAAAGCTCATCTTTGGCGAGTTTGCTCATCCGGCTGTGTGAACTTTCCAAACTGAGCATCAAACTTCCTTTCATTTGGTTCTTCACGCGGGCCAGATCTTTCGCTTCCACGCCGTTGGACCGCATGCGCTTCAGTTCTCGTTGCACCAGTTGAATGACCCGCTCAACTTCCCGCGGACGCGTGCCGGCATAAATCGTCATCATCCCTCCATCGGAATAGGTGGAGAGGAACGAATAGATGGAATAAACCAATCCTCGCTTTTCCCGGACTTCCTGGAACAGACGCGAACTCACGCTGCCGCCTAAGACACCATTCAAGGCATGAGCCGCGTATCGATCTTTATGTCCCGCGGCGACGCCTTGAAGGCCCAAACAGAGGTGAACCTGTTCCAAGGCCTTCTTTTGAACCAATACCCCCGGAGACACGTGAGGCGGCCATCGGTGAGGCATCACGCCGATAGCAGGATGCGACGCGCCGAAACATCGCAACAAAAGCTGCTCAAGCCGTTTCCAGCTGAAATTACCGGCTACGGCGATGACGGTTTGCCGGGGATCATAGTGTGCCCGGATGTAGGCCAGCAGATCTTTACGATCAAGATTTTCGACACGCGCCGCATTCCCGAGGATCGGCCGCCCGAGCGGATGATCGCGAAGCATGTGTTTCATGTGCAGCTCTTGCACGAGATCTTCCGGATCATCCTGGACCATCCGGATTTCTTCCAGGACGACCTGCTTTTCCTTTTCCACTTCCTTTGATTGAAAACGGGAGCGATAGAAAAGATCCGACAGCAATTCGAGTGCAGCATCAAGCTGTTGATCCAGAACTTTAACGTAGAAGGTCGTGGTCTCGCGGGTCGTGAAGGCGTTCATTTCGCCGCCCAGGGCATCGATTTCGCGCGAAATCTGCATGGCGGACCGCCGTTTGGTTCCCTTGAAGAACATATGCTCGAGGAAATGGGAGAGCCCTTCTTCCCCCTGCTGTTCATCCCGCGAGCCGACGTTCACCCAAATGCCGATCGTGACCGACTTGAGCGTGGGAATATGTTCGGCCACGATGCGGAGACGGTTATCAAGGACGATCTTGCGATACACCGTGCATTACCCTGCGGTCGTGGATTCTTTGGCAGGGGCCGGCATGGTTTCCTTGCGGCTGAGCCTGATCTTCCCCTGCTTATCGATTTCAAGGACTTTCACCATGATCTGGTCGCCCTCCGCCACTTCATCCGAGACGGCTTTCACTCGGTGGTGGGCCAATTGAGAGATATGCACGAGCCCGTCCGTACCGGGCAGCACTTCGACAAAGGCGCCGAAATCCATGATCTTGCGCACCGTCCCGAGATAAATCTTTCCGATTTCGACTTCCTCGGTGAGCCGTTTGATCATTTCGATCGCCTTCTGAGCGGACGCTTCGTCAGAGGACGCCACCGTCACGTCTCCCGTGTCTTCCACATTGATCTTGGCGCCGGTCTCCGAAATGATCCCACGGATGGTCTTGCCGCCCGGGCCGATGACATCACGGATCTTGTCTTGCTTGATCTTCATCGGGAAAATTCGCGGCGCGAAGGGAGAGAGATTTTTGCGCGGCGTGTTCAACGCTTGAAGCATCCGATCCAGGATATGCAGGCGCCCGGCCTTCGCTTGCTCCAACGCTTCCTGCATCAGCGGCGCGGTAATCCCCGCGATCTTGATATCCATCTGAAGCGCGGTCACGCCGCGCTTGGTTCCGGTCACCTTAAAATCCATATCCCCTAGGTGGTCTTCCAGGCCGAGGATATCGGACAGCACCATGACCCGCTCGCCTTCCTTGATCAGACCCATGGCAATACCGGCCACCGGCTCTTTGATCGGCACTCCGGCGTCCATCAAGGCCATCGTCCCGCCGCACACGGTCGCCATGGAAGACGAGCCGTTGGATTCCAGGATGTCGGACACAATGCGAAGGGTATAAGGAAACTTATCCTTCGGCGGCACGATGGACTTCAGCGCCCGCTCGGCCAGCGCGCCGTGTCCGACTTCCCGGCGTCCCGGCGAGCGCAAGGGCCTCGCCTCTCCGACGCTGAACGGAGGAAAATTATAATGCAGCATGAACGTGCGGGAATATTCTCCTTCAAGCGCGTCGATTCGCTGCTCGTCTTCCGTCGTTCCCAATGTCACGACGGCCAGGCTCTGTGTCTCGCCCCGGGTAAACAGCGCCGACCCGTGGGTCCGCGGCAATACGCCGACCTCGCAGGTGATCGGCCTGATGTCCGATGGGCCTCTTCCGTCCGCGCGCACGCCGCGCTCCAGGATCATGCTGCGCACTTCCGTATATTCAAGCGAATGGAACGTCAACCGGACATGGCGCTCGCGATGCGGATCGTCATTCTTAAACTTCTCGACCGCGTCGGTCAGAATCTGATCGAGCCGTTCCTGTCGAGCCGTTTTGTTCGGAATGAGAATGGCTTCACGGATCGGGTTGGCGACCAATGCCCGCACTTCGCCGGCCAAAGTTGAATCAATGTTTTCCACCGGCACGACCCGTTTCGGCTTGCCGGCCATGGCTTGAAGCTCGACGATTTTGGCCACGATCTTTTTGATTTCGCCGTGAGCCAACTGGATGGCTTCCAGCATGATCGCTTCCGGCAGTTCGTTGGCGCCTGCCTCGACCATCATCACAGCGTCCGCCGTCCCCGCCACGACGAGGTGCAGATCGCTGCGATCAAATACATCGATGTCCGGGTTGACGACAAACTCGCCGTCGACACGGCCGATCTTCACGCCGGCAACCGGGCCTTCGAACGGGATGGATGAGATCGCCAAGGCAGCCGATGCCGCGGTGAGAGCGATCACATCGGATGCCCCCGTCTTATCGGCCGAGAGCACCGACGCGATGACTTGCGTCTCATTGTAGTAGCCTTCGGGGAACAGCGGACGCAGGGGCCGATCGATCAGGCGGCTGGTCAGCACCTCTTTCTCAGACGGGCGTCCTTCGCGCTTGAAGTATCCGCCGGGAATTTTCCCCGCCGCATAGGCCTTCTCTTGATAATCGACGGTCAACGGCAGGAAGTCGATGCCGGGCTTCGCATTCTGGGATGCCACCGCGGTCGCCAGCACAACCGTATCGGCATAGGACGCCCACACCGCCCCGTCCGCTTGCTTGGCAACGCGTCCCGTTTCCAACCTTAGCCGGCGACCGGCCAACTCCAATTCAACTATGTGCGCCATCTCATGGTCTCCTCTTCGATTATGCCCCACAGATGCCCACAGAAATAGACTCACCCTCTTGGGAAATTATGAATGATGAATGCTGAGTTTCCCGAACATCAGCCAATTCACAATTCAGCATTGCTGCAGCATGAGTCCATATCCGTGTTCACCTGCGCGGCGGAACACTATCGCCTCGGCGCATGGCGCCGAGGGAAGCGGTTATTTGCGAATCCGTAAACGCTCAATCGTGGACCGATACCGTGCTTCGTCGATGCGCCGGAGATAGTCCAGCAGACGGCGGCGGCGCCCGACCAATTGCAAGAGTCCTCGTCTGGAATGGTGGTCCTTTTTGTGAAGCTTGAAATGGTCGGTGAGATAGCTGATGCGGTTGGTCAATATCGCAATCTGCACCTCCGGCGAGCCGGTATCCTGATCATGCTGCCGATATTGCCGGACCAATTCGTCCTTGGCTTCCTTCAATAAGGCCATACTATCCTCTCCTTTTTTGAGTTCATGACACGCATGTTGCTGTTTCTTCCGACATCAATACTTTCCTGATTGCGATCCGCTCATTGGATCGCCCTTCGGGATTCAAACCGTTTGCGCTACAGAGGGTCCCTATGGCAAGGAGTCGCCCCTCCGCGTCTTTAATACGAATCGGTTCCTCATGCAGCCTCGAGGGATCCGACCGGCCATCCCACTCCATGACCAAACTGAGAGGCACCGGCACACCGTGCAACACAGCACGCGCGGTTTCAGGACCGACACGACAGGCAGGCCATCGCGCTAACGCGGCATCGAGCGGCATCAATGACGAGCTGACTTCGCCGGCTTGCAACTGCCGCTCAAACTCTTCCACCGTGATGGCCCGCTCCACCATCAATGGCCCCGCTTTGCTGCGTTCTAATGCCAATAAGTGCCCTCCCACCCCCAACTTGGCTCCGATATCGGCACAGAGGGTCCGAATATAGGTCCCTTTCGAGCAACGGACACGAAGATGGACATCCCGGCCAACAATACGGTCGATATGGAGTTCCTGAATGACGACCTCTCGGGCTGCGCGATCAATCACTCGTCCCTGTCGAGCCGTTTTGTAGAGTGGAACCCCTTGCACCTTTACCGCTGAATACATCGGCGGAACTTGTTGAATTCTCCCCTTGAACGCCGAAACCGCCTCTCGGATGTCGTTCTCGGCCACCTGGTCCAGAGAACAGCGATCAAGGACCGTTCCTGTCGCGTCCAACGTGTCGGTCGTTTCTCCCAAACGGAGGACGGCTCGATACTCCTTATCCCAATGAAGCAAATACTCCGCGATCCGCGTCCCTTTCCCGATCAAAATCGGCAAGACGCCGGTCGCCGCAGGATCAAGTGTTCCCGCATGCCCGACTTTGATTCCGCGCAACGCCCTCCGGACTCGCGCGACCACGTCGTGCGAAGTCCATCCCGCCTCTTTGTTGATATTGAGGACGCCCTCGCCGACCAAACGGCTCGCGGACGGTAGATTCATGGCGATCATCTCGGATCCGTACGGGTCTCCCCGGAATCCCCCGATGAGGCCGGCGGTTCCTCATCGGAGTCATGGAGGCTATCCAACAACTGAAGAATGCGATCCCCTCTCGGGCCGCTGATATCCTTGATAAACGATAAGTCCGGCAAATATCGCAATGATAGGCGCTTGCCCAATTCCGATCGAATGAATCCGCTCGCTTTCGCCAGGCCGTCAAAGACCAGCCGTTCGGCCTCGTCTCGTTCCATGGTCGTCACATAGACCCTGGCAAGCCGAAGATCGCTGGTCAACTCCACGTCGGTCACCGTGACGGAACGCACCCGGGGATCCTTGATGCGGCGCATCAAAATATCCGCCACTTCCATGCGGATCTGGTCCGCTACCCGCTCGGCCCGTTTATAGGTCGTCTTTGCCATGGGCAGCCGCTACAGCAACTCAATTCGGGACCGCACCAGTTCGATCGTCGGAATTCCCCGGATCACGTTGAGCGCCTGCTCCAACACTTGATTGACGTGAACCGATTCATTGGCCACACAGGCCAACCCCAGAATCGACTTTTGCCATAGATCATGATCGCCCACTTCCGCCACCGAGAGATTGAATTTCTCGCGCAACCGATTCTTCAGGCTCTGAAGAACCTGTCGTTTTCCTTTCAGAGAATGACCTTCAGGAATGAACAGTTCAACGGTACAGATGCCAACGATCATGCCCGTTGGCTTTGCGGCGTTGAGGAGCGACCGGCCGTCTCCAGCTTGGCGGCAATCTTGTCGATGACATAGGCTTCGATCACGTCGCCGGCCTTGATGTCATTGAAGTTCTCGATCGTAATCCCGCATTCATAGCCTTGCTGAACTTCACGGACGTCGTCCTTGAATCTTCGAAGGGAACCCAGCTTTCCGTCGTAAACCACGACGTGATCTCGAATGACTCTGGCCCCGGCGCTCGCGCGGGTAATCATTCCATCGAGCACGTAGGACCCGGCGACCACGCCCGCCTTGGGAATCGTAAAGACCTGACGGACTTCGGCCCGCCCGAGAACCCGCTCCTTCAACGTCGGCTCGAGGAGGCCTTCCATGGCGGCCTTAATATCAGCCAAGGCGTCATAGATGATGTTGTACAACCGGATATCCACCCCTTCGTGCTCGGCCAGCGCCGCGGCTTTGGGTTCGGGGCGGATATTGAAGCCGATCACGATCGCCTTGGAGGCCGCCGCAAGCAGGACGTCGGTTTCCGTGATGCCGCCGACGCCGCTGTGCATGACCTTCAGTTTCACGGCTCCAGCCGGCATTTTTTCCACCGCCGCGGCCAAGGCTTCGGCCGACCCCTGCACATCGGCCTTGATCACGATCGGCAGCTCCTTGACGTCTCCTTCCTGAATCTTGGCAAACAGATCATCCAAGCTGACCTTGGCTGATCCGGCCAACTCCGCAGCCCGTTGTTTCTGTGCCCGTGCTTCGGCGATGTCGCGGGCCATCCGCTCGTCTTTCACGATAATGAACGGATCTCCTGCAAGCGGAACACCGGGTAGGCCGATGACTTCCACCGGGATAGAAGGCCCGGCTTCGGCGACCTTCGTGCCGGTATCGTTATTGAGCGCGCGGACTTTCCCGCTGAACGTCCCAACCACGAAGGCATCACCTACTTTTAAAGTCCCGTTTTGCACCAACACGGTCGCGACGGGGCCGCGCCCGCGCTCCAACTTCGCCTCAATGACAAGCCCTTTTGCCATCTTCGTCGGATCCGCCTTTAGCTCCAACACTTCGGCCTGCAGCAAAATCATTTCCAGCAACTGATCCAAGCCGATTTTCTGCTTGGCGGACACCTCCACCATGATCGTTTCTCCGCCCCAGGCTTCCGGTATCAGCCCATGTTCGGACAGGGCATTTTTCACCCGGTCCGGATTGGCCCCCGGCTTGTCGATCTTATTGATGGCGACGACCAGCGGCACGCCGGCCGCCTGCGCATGATTGATCGCTTCGACCGTTTGCGGCATGACGCCGTCGTCGGCGGCCACGACCAGGACGACGATGTCCGTGGCCTTCGCGCCCCGGGCCCTCATGGCGGTGAAGGCTTCGTGGCCCGGCGTGTCCAGAAATGTGACCTGCTTGCCTCGTACACTGACTGTATAGGCGCCGATATGCTGGGTAATCCCCCCCGCTTCCCCTTCCGCGACCTTCGCTTCTCGAATGGCGTCAAGCAGCGACGTTTTCCCATGATCGACATGGCCCATGATCGTCACGACAGGCGGACGAGGTTGCAAGTCTTCCTCTCCCTCCGTGCGCACCGCCTCTTCAAGCAAGTCCTCGCCGGCTTTCTCCACCGCCACCTCAACCTTCGCGCCATATTCCTCGGCGATCAAGGCCGCCGCTTCAAGATTGATCGGCTGGTTAAAGGTGACCATCTGCCCCATATCCATCAATTTCTTCACGATTTCCGCAGGGCGCTGACCGATCAACTCTGCAAAGTCTTTCACGCTTACACCGGCCGTCAGTTTCACGCTTTTCTTCCTCGGTTTCGTGATTTCCGTGGGGGGACTATGGTGTGCATGCTTGGAGCGATCTTCGCGGCGCTGAACCGGAATCGCCCGGAGATCCTGCCAGCGGGTGGCATCGTCGCGGAATCGAATATCCTCTTCTTCACGCTGGCGAGGTCCCTTCCGAGCTTTTTTCGCCTTGTCGCGCCCATCGGCCTCCAGACTCTCGATGGAAAAACTCTTCTTCTTCCCCACGGGCGCCAGGGTATCCATGGCTGCCGACTTCGGCGGCGCCGGGGTCGCCGGGGCCTTGGCTTCTACCGCCACGGGAGGCGGAACGGCTTCCGGAGGGCTGGCCTCCGCAGCGGGCGCAGGCTCTTTGGCAAGGGAAGGAATCGGCTCGGCCGGAATCGGTGGAACGACAGCTTGAACAGGCGGCTGCGGCGAAGGTTGGCCCAACAAAGAAACGGCCTGGCTTGCCTCCGGCGTCGCCGCAAGCGGCGCGATCTCCTCGCTGCCTTCTTCTCTTTTTTTCTTGATCAGAATTCGCTTCTTATCGGGCTTGGCGGATTCTTCCGGCTGGGCGCCGTGCACTCTCGCGGAGGCCTCATGAGGACCTCCCGCCTCTCTGCCCTTTGCCGGCCGTTTTCCATCCTGGCCGTGTCCGGAGCCGTCCGGCGATGCGCCGCCTTCGTCCGCTTTGGTGGATCTCGCCCTGGAGCCAAGTTTGTCAAGCGCCAGGCGAACCGCATCATCATCGAGCGCGCTGCTGTGCGACGCCACGGCGATTCCGAGCCGCTTGAGCTCCGGAATGAGATCACGGTTTTCCATTCCGAGTTTCTTTGCTAATTCATACACACGCATTGCGCTCAGTTCGCCTCGCTCCTCTAGAGGAATGTAGTACCCTACTCCGTCTGTCCGGCTTGACTTCGCGCCTCCAGCCGAGCCTCTTCCTGCTGCCGCTGGGCCTCCGCTTCCTCCGCCAAGGCAGCCTTGATCTCCTTGTCCCGTTCGGCTTTTTCCTTTTCATACTCGGTGGCGCTGATGATGTCGATTTTCCACCCGGTGAGACGAGCCGCCAGCCGCACATTCTGGCCGTTCTTTCCGATCGCCAGCGACAACTGCGAATCCGCCACGACGACCAGGGCCGATTTCTTGTCCTCATCGATGCCGACTTTTTCGATGGTCGCCGGGTTCAACGCCTCGGCGATGAAGACGCGGGGATCGGAGGTCCACGTGATGATATCGATTTTCTCGCCGCGCAATTCCCGCACCACCGCCTGCACGCGGGATCCCTTGATTCCGACGCACGCCCCCACCGGATCGACCGCCTTGTCACGGGAAGAGACCGCGATCTTGGTCCGATCTCCCGGCTCTCGCACGATCGATTTAATCTCGACGATTTTCTCCCCGACTTCCGGCACTTCCATCTCGAATAATTTCGCCACAAACTGCGGATGGCTTCGCGAAAGGATGACTTGGACGTCCTTCGGCGTCCGCCGCACTTCCAGCAGCAACGCTTTGACGCGATCGCCTCGACGGTACGTTTCCCGCGGAATCTGCTCCTGAATCGGCAGCACGGCCTCGGTCTTTCCCAGATCGACGAGATAATTCCGCCGCTCCATCCCCAGAATGATGCCGTTGACCAGATCACCCTGCCGGGTCGAATACTCCTTCTGCACCGCCTCCCATTCCGCCTCACGCACCTTTTGAAAAATCACCTGCTTGGCGGTCTGCGCGGCGATCCGGCCCAATTCATCCATTTCAATGAGCGACCCGATCTCATCCCCCACCTCGGCGCCGTCATCGAATTCGCGGGCCTCCTTCAGAGAGATTTCGGCCTTGGGATTGGTGACCGTGTCCACGATTACTTTTTTGGAGACGACTGAAATCTCACCTGTCTTCGGATCAATCTCGACTTGAATATTTTCCGCTTGACCGAATCGCTTCTTCGCGGCCGTTTGCAAGGCGGACTCAATCGCGCCGATTACTCTTGCCTTGTCGATGCCCTTTTGACGGCCGATTTCATCAATGACCGCGATCAATTCTCTATTCATACCAAATTACCCCTCACCCGACTGTATCCGCTCTCTCTTGACGCGGCCGGCGAAACTCCACTTCTTGCCTCGCCTTGAGGATGCGATCGAATTCACAACGCACCGCTTCTTCCGCCTGCGTGCCTTCCACAGTCACAGTGACGGCGTCCTTATCGACGGCGACAATCTTGCCGGTGATCCGCCATTGATCACGATGGGGGTCCTTCAGCTTAAGGCTGACGCGCCTTCCTTGCAACCGGCGGTAATCCTCCGCGCGCTTCAGCGGGCGGTCCAGCCCCGGCGATGAGATCTCGAGCGTGTAGGCATAGGGAAACGGATCAGCTACATCCAATGCCGGATTCAGCGCCCGATGGGCGCGCTCGCAGTCCTCCAGTGTCACGCCGTCCGGCTTGTCGATGAAGACTCTGACCACCGTTCGAGAATGCCGGCCGGCGATCGACACTTCGACCAATTCCAGCCCCAGCGACCAGAGAATTGGCTTCGCAATCCGAGCGACTTGGCCTCCCGGATCTTGGGCAGGTTCCGACGCAACATTGTGATCGGTGTTCACAGCTTGGACCATGGCGGTTGATGTGATGTGCAAGACGCGCTTCGTCAAGCGGCTCAAACAAAAAAGTGGGCCTGCGCCCACTTAAATCCGACGAACGATACCACGTCGTTACAGGCAAAGCAAGGCCTCAGGCGACCAACTTCTCAAACCGGCCGGCCAGCAGCCGAGTAATGGGACCGGGTGAGCCCGCTCCAACAAGGCGGCCGTCGATGCGCACCACGGGGAGAACCTCGACGGTCGTGCCGCTGAGGAATACTTCCGACGCCGCATAGAGAGAATCCCTCGATGACGTCCGTTCATAAACCGGAAGACCTGCTTCCCGGGCCAAATTGAGAACCAGGGACCGCGTCACGCCCGATAGGATATGCCGTCCTTCGGGAGCCGTGGAAACTTGACCATTCGCTACGACAAACACATTGCTGACCGAGCCCTCGAGGACTTCTCCATGCCGTACAAAAAGAGCCTCAAAGACACCCGCCTCCTTGGCCTGCTGACGCGCCAGTACATTCGCCAGCAGGTTGATGCTCTTGATATCACATCGTCCCCATCGAAAATCATCGAGCGTCATGGCCTCGACCCCATTGTTGCGGAGCGAATCCGGCAGCAGGCGCATTTCCCGGACCGTGATGACCAGGGTCGGCACAGCATCACTGGGAAACTGATGATCCCTCGGCGCGACACCGCGCGTAATTTGGATGTAGATTTTGCTTTCTTTGTACGCCGCCCTCGAGACTGCCTCGTCAATGAGCGCGCTGCACTCCTTTTTCGAGACAGGCAATCGGAGGCTCAGCGCGCCCGCGCTCTGCTCCAACCGGGCCAGGTGCGCATCGAGTTGAAACGGACGATTGCCGTAGGTCCGGATCACTTCATAAACTCCGTCGCCGAATTGGAAGCCTCGGTCTTCCACGGACACGACGGCATCGGACAACGGACTAAACCGGCCGTTCACATATCCGATATCCGGCACGATCAGCGAGCCCCGTCGGAAAGCGAACCCGACACAGTGACTTCATACACGTGTCGGGCCTCGGCGGTAAATTTCCATCCCATGCGCTTTTCAAACAAAATGCGGTGACTCCCGGAGGTGACGGGTTTGAATTCAAACGTCCGCTGCCCGGAATCGACGGCATTCCCGC
Source organism: Nitrospira sp. (assembly GCA_040981125.1). Lineage (GTDB taxonomy): Bacteria > Nitrospirota > Nitrospiria > Nitrospirales > Nitrospiraceae > DASSBQ01. Next base: position 303,145 of record JANRMQ010000003.1, on the reverse strand, counting down.
TCGCAATCCGTAGATAATCATCCCCGAGCAAGACCAGACCGGCCGGGTCGTATGAAGGGACCCACAATTCTCCCCTGGTGCGGTCTTCCCACAAATGGATCTGAAACGGCATTCCTACCCGCCCGGTGAGCTTGCGCAGGTTCTGCCGCTGGTGGGATACGGACAGTTCAGGACCGATCACGGAAGACATAACACGCCTCTCCTTTTGAGCCGAAGCCGGCATCAGGGGCGACTGTATTGCACGTCAGCATTTCCGCCGGCCGCCGACGAATACTTGCCCCCCTTCAATTCGTACCTCATAGCTGCCGACGCAGTATCCGCCGCCGTCCGTCCCTTGTCCAGTCCGGAGATCAAACGCCAAATCATGCCATGGACAGCCGACGACATGCCCCTTCACTCGTCCTTCGCTCAAGGGACCTCCCTCATGAGGGCAGAGGTTGGAAATGGCATAAAAGGTGCCCTCAACATTGAAGACGGCAATCGTCTTTTGATTCAACTTGACGACTTTCACCTGTCCCTGAGGAATATCCTCGGTCCGTGCAACAAACTGAAACCCTTCCATTGGTCGGATCGCCTTTCCTACATGCGCAACGCAAATTTGAGTTCGGCATTGACTTGGAGGCCTTCATGCCGAACAAATCCGGCCGCCGTCTGTATGACGTACCGAATCGGCTCGGAGGAAGGACCATACATCGGACAGGTCTCCGTTGAGCAGGGCGGCACATTCTCATACAGCTGAATAACATGGCGGCTTTCGTCGAGCCAGATCATGTCGACCGCCATCTTGTATTGCTTTGTATTCAATCGGTGTGTTCCCGTTGTTTCAAAGATATAAAGCATGCCGGTGCTCGGGGGCAATGTGTCGCGAAATGCCAATCCGAACAGCATTTTCTCGGGGGTATCCGCCACTTCCGTCTCCAACGTCGTCCCGCTTGGAAAAGTCACGATGATCGTGTCCGATTCTTTGGGGCTGGTAAGAAACATGCTGACGCTCATCAAGAGAACCGCCAGCAACGCAAGAGTGATGACTCGCTTTCGCTTTTGATCCGCATCGGATGCCACCGGAGTTCTTCTCCTGCACTGACTCGATGATTGGGCCCAATGGCCCATCGATACTTGCGATTCTAGGCCTTCTGCACAGCGGCACTTCTGTTGACTTGGCAAAGAATCACGGCTTAGAATGCGCTTCTCATTTGTTCTGAAATATGGTCGTGACGGCTTGAACTTGTCAACTGTTTATCCGTCCATACGAGATCTGAGAAGGAGGCGCGGGTCATGGCACTTCTGATTACCGATGAATGTATTTCCTGCGGGGCTTGCCTGCCGGAATGTCCGAATGAAGCGATTTTTGAAACTCGCAGCGATGCGGAGGGTAAGGGGTACCACGTAGGAGACGGCCAGGGAGTCGGCGATAACATCTATGTGATCACCCATGATCGATGCACGGAATGTGTGGGCCACTTCGACGAGCCCCAGTGCGCAGCGGTCTGCCCCGTCGACAATTGCTGTATTGCGGATCCGGCCTATCCTGAAACCACGGATGTGCTTCTGGAGAAAGCCAAGTCGCTCAATCCCGACAAAGAGATTGACGCGAACAAAGTCTGGAGCGGCGTCCGGAACTGAATCCGAACAACATTCCCAGCGAAACAAAGGAGGCTGCCGGCCGGCAGCCTCCTTTGTTTATGCCTTCCTTCTAGCCACGTCTCACCGCGTTCCTGCAAACGACGGACACTAGCTTTCTTCTGTAAACCGCAGTACTATCTCTCATAAGATCACAGAAATGAGAACGGGCATCCCCGCTCGTCCTACTCGTTCTAAATGTGAATTCAGATCCATCTCCGTATGGAGGTGCACTCATGCCGCTCCGATATAGATTCACTCTCATCATATTCTGCCTCGCACTCTGCGTGCCGGGTTTCGCTGCCGCCGGCACAGGGGATATCGGGACCATCATTGAAGGGTTTGTTACCCGCCACTTTCCCGATGCCTCCAGCCATTTCTGGGTGGTGAACGACACCCAATGGGACGGAGATGAGATGATTGTCGATGTGAACACCGTCGTAGTGCAGCGCCAGCAGCCGATTGCAAACCGTTTTCTGCTGCTGATCGTGTCGGGCAAGATTGAGGCCGCGCAAAACATCCCGCTTGAAGCGGAACCGGACTGCCGCAAAGAAGAAGCTTAATAGCAGGGGAAACAGGTAGCCGGTCCAGCCGGTCCAACCGATCCCCGACGCGACAACGCCCCGTCCATCATTCGATGGGCGGGGCGTTTGTCTTTCCGGAAGAAAATAGACTGTGGCTTACATCCAGCCTGCTGCTACTTCCACATCACGAGCGTACCACCGACGTGCGCCGGGTGGATGTGACAGCGATAGTTCAGCGTATTGCCTTGGGTCGCATAGAAGAGGTCGCTGGTTGGAATACCGATGTACTTCGTTTCACCGGGCTTGAGGACGACTTCCGCCTTCAGCACAGTGGGGGCGCTGGCATTCACGGCATCCGTGAGCTGAAAGCCATGTTCGCCGGCTGAATTATTGGTCACCTTGAGAACTACCGGACGTCCCGGCCGCACCTTGAAGTCAATGACGGTGACCGGAGGATACCACACCTTGGTATTGCCGATCTCTAGCGCGAACAATTGAGCGTCAACGTCAAGCTCCTTGAACGGTTGACCCACGACGGACCCAGTCTCCAGATCGCCGACTTCGACTCCGCCGGCTTGCAGCGCCCATGCGCCAGATGCCCCAGCCACCACTATGCCCAGGCCGAAGAAGACCGCCAACATCGTCTTACCCATGACTTACCTCCTTAAGAGATGTAAGAAGAGATGTGATTAGGTTGGTAAATAATAACCACCACGCTGAGGGAACTTCGCATAACCGCTTTCGCCGCACCGTGTGTAATGAGGACTGTATATCGGAACAGGAAGACAATGAGGGCCCCTTATAACACAGGGATGAAAATGGAAGCAAGACAGTTCTTAGCTTGAGAGGCCACCTCAACCGGGCTCATCAGATCTCCAGTTTCCCATAATATTCAATGTGCTCGGAGAGCAGGGCCCTGGTCCGACACCTCTTCCGGAACAACTGAGCCGACCAGGAGGTCATAAGGGGCAAAATCATCGGTAAGGATCAGGCCGGGCGGCCATGGGTCAGTTCGATGGGATGCCAGCAGGCTGATGGCCTCTGGCGGAAGCCTTTGAGCCTGAACCAGTGTTTGCACACGCAAAATAAACTCATCATGCGAGGTCCGCTCAACCGGCTCTCCGCCTAGGAAGATGAGATTCACACCTCCTTGATACTTGGTACGCCAGGGGCCTTTGACTGCATAAGTTTCAAGCACCGGAAAGGCGGTTTTGAGCGTCTCAACTACCGCATCGGCGCGCGCCAGGTCGCCGCCTTCTCCTGACGAGGCCATATTGACGGCCACGACACCGGCCGGATTCAGCCGCGCACGCAGTTCTGAGAAGAATTCGACCGTGGTGAGGTGAAACGGAATGAGATGCCTCGCGAACGCATCCGCCCAGATCACATCGTACTTCTCGGCGGTCCCGTTGAGGAACGCTCGAGCGTCTTTTACAAAGACATGATGATTCGCCGGCGCCCGGTAGCCGAAATATTCCTCGGCCATACGAACCACCGCCGGATCCACTTCCACGATATCCAACTCTAATTCCGGCCAGTATTGCGCCAGCCACTTCGCCAAGGACCCTCCTCCATGTCCGAGAATCAGGCCTCGTTTCGGCTCCGGAGTCAAGGCGAGGGCCGCGACCATCATCTGGCTGTAGGGCAGGAACAATGTCACAGGATCCGATTTCCACATGACAGCATGCCAGGTGCGGTCGAGAACGAGATAGCGGAAAAGATCATCATCCCGCACTCTCACCTGCTGGTATGGGCTATCCTCCTGATGCACCACGCGCGATGACGTGGCGGAAGGGATCGTCAGCTGCCAGCCGACCAGGACCAACGCAATGAGAATCGACAGCATCGCCTTCGCCTTGATCGATGGGCCGATCCATAGCCAGGCGAGTCCCAGCATGAGTTGAATGCCGCCCAGCGACGCGACCAGGGATTTTGTCCCCAACCAGGACAGCAAAAAAAATGCGGTTCCCCAGGTGCCGGCCAAGCTTCCAAGCGTGGACAGGGCGATCAGGCTGCCGCTGTGCCGTCCAAGATGTCCGATATCAAGGACCGACAGCCGCAAGAGCGCGGGCAGCACCCCGCTCAATCCGAATGCCGGCGGCGCCAATAACACGCTGGCCGCTACGCTGGGCCCCCACCTCGGATCTTCGATCATTTGGGACACCCACAGCATGGCGATTTGACCGGCCGACGCGATGAGCAGGGTCCAGCAACCTGAAAACAGCAGCAACCCGGCGAGCACGCTGCCGACCCGGTATCGGTCCGAGGCCCAACCGCCGAACGCATAACCTGAACTCATAGCGGCGAGGATGACCCCGATCAGCGCGCCCCATACAAACAACGAGTTGCCGAAGACCGGAGCGAGCAAGCGACTGCCTAAGATCTCCAGCGCCATGACGACCCCGCCGGTGATCATTGCTGTCAGAAGGAGGAAGATGCGGGAGGACGGAGGCGCAGCCAAGCGGCTCATACCGGAGCTAATGAGAAGGCTCGACGGGCGGATCGGGCTGTCGACCGGAGCATAATGGAGTCAATCACAGAGTCCCCCAATTCTTAAAATACCGCAACAAATCACGGACCGAAACCATCCCCACGATGACGCCCTCCTCGCTTACAGCCAGATGCCGGATTCCCCGCTCGGCCATCAAATCGCTCGCATCGTGCGCCGAACGACCGATATCTATCGTCACGACAGGGGCGCTCATGACCGACCGGACCAGCACTTCCGCCGCCTGAAATCCATTCGCCATCGCTTTCCGCACCAAGTCCGCCTCGCTGACCACCCCGATGAACCGGCCCCCATCGAATACCAAGAGCGCGCCGACACGGCCGTCCCGCATATGCTGCGCGGCCGTCAGCAAGGTCTCATCCGGCCCGACGGTCTTGTTGACGGGCCGCATCATTATGGCGAGCGGACGCAGGATTGGACCGGTCTGTGTGGCCATTTTTGAACCTCCGTGATCAGAGCGCACAATTCTACTGAGCCGGCGGACAATCTGCAATTCTCTTCTCCACGCGGATAGGCAGGATTTGATTGCCCGATCGTGGTGGGCGTTGCTATACTGACGACGATTTTTTTGCCGTGCAGTCCATATCTATCGAGGAGGTTCGGGCCCCATGCATATCAGCGTAATCGGAACCGGATATGTCGGTCTAGTGACAGGGGCCTGCTTTGCGGAATTCGGTGTGAATGTCACTTGCATGGACACCGATGCCGGCCGCATCGCCATGCTCGAGAAAGGCGAAGTCCCATTTTTCGAGCCCGGCATCACGGAGTTGGTCGCCAAAGGCATCAGGGAACATCGCTTGACGTTCTCGACCGACATAGCGAAAGCGGTGGATAAAGCGTTGGTGATTTTCATCGCGGTCGGCACGCCGCCCCGGGCGGACGGCTCCGCGGATCTCTCGTTCGTGGAAGAGGTGGGACGGGGCATTGCCCGTCACATGAACGGATACAAGGTCATTGTAACCAAATCCACAGTCCCTGTCGGCACCGGTGAGAAGCTACGGGAAGTAATCAGAGCCAATCAGTCCGGCCGGTCTCGTTTCGATATTGTCTCGAATCCCGAATTCCTTCGTGAAGGGTCCGCCATTGAAGATTTCATGCGGCCCAATCGTGTCGTCATCGGCGCCGACAGCGAACAGGCCGTCGCGATCATGACAGATCTCTACCGGCCTCTTTACCTTATCGAGACTCCCTTCGTGGTGACGGATATCCCGACCGCTGAAATGATCAAGTACGCTTCGAACGCTTTCCTGGCGGTCAAAATCTCGTTCATCAACGAGGTCGCAACCGTGTGCGAACGGGTGGGCGCGGATGTGCAGGTCGTGTCTAGAGGGATGGGACTGGATAATCGAATCGGCTCGAAATTCCTCCATGCGGGTCCGGGATTCGGCGGCTCATGTTTTCCCAAAGATCTGGCCGCCCTGGTGCAGACCGGCGAGCGGGTCGGCTTTCCGTTGCAGATAGCCAGCGCAGCAGCCAAAGTTAATTACGAGCAGCACCTCAGGATGATCGAGAAGATCCGGGACGCAGCGGGCGGCCTGGCGGGCAAAGCCTTCGGCGTGTTGGGTCTCTCGTTCAAGCCCAATACGAACGACATGCGCGAAGCGCCGTCACTGACGATCTTGAAAGCGCTGATGAAGGAAGGAGCCTCCATCAAGGCCTATGATCCGGCCTCCATGGAAGAAAGCATCAAATTGCTGCCGGGCCTGATCGCGTGCAAAGACACGTATGATGTGGCGGACGCGGCCGACGGCTTGATCCTCATGACGGAATGGAACCAGTTCCGGAATCTCGATTTCGAACGGCTCAAGAACTCGATGCGCTGCCCCCTGTTGCTCGATCTACGCAATGTCTATGATACGGACCGGGTCGTGGGGTTCGGTTTCCAGCATGTCTCGGTGGGTCGTCCCACCAAAGGTCCGGTGGCCTGACGAAAACCTTGCCCAGCCTTAAGAAGTGCCGGCTCACCGACCCGCCGGCGTCCACAAACGTGGCGCTCATTATTCTTCGCGCGTGGACCTAGCTGAGAAGCTTTGTCTCCTCGGCTTTCGTCTCAGTCTTCTTGGGCTTGTATCCCATCCGATCCAGAACCTTCATGATTCTGGTTTTCAGACGATCGTCCGCTTCGGCCAGCGCGGTGGCGAGCGGTTCGACGGCCGGCTTGCCGATCTTTCGGATGATCTCGGTTACCGACTGCCGGAGTTCGTCCTCTTCCGACACGAGCAGCGGGACCAGTGACGAGACCGTCGGCCCGCCGATTTTGATCAGCGAATCATACGCCCGCTGGCGCACATCGCCCACTTCGTCCATTAACGCTTCGACCAGCGGGCCGACGGACCGGGGATCTTTGAGATCTCCGAGCACCTCCGCCGCATATTTGCGGTTCAGCCAGTGCGAATCTTTCAAATCCAGCAACATGGCATCCGCCTTGGCGGTATTCGGATCTTTCGCCCTGACTCTGAAACTCTTCGCGATGCGCTTGCCACCCTCTTCGACGACGCGAATGGTGGCGCCATCCCCGACTTTCAGCTTGGCGAAGTCTTCGAGGGCTTCCTCGCCCACATCGAGCACCACCGTCTTGCCGTCATAGGCCAGCAGTTCCACTTCAATCTGCTTGGCCTCCGGGTGGATCGCCACGACCCGTTCCGTCACGAGATTGAACCCGTCCTTCTTGGGTCCGCCTTTCGGACCGATTTGAATCAACTTCGTCGGCGTCTCTTCTGCCATAAGTGTGTTCCTTTTATCCGGTTAGGTGGCGGGATTCTGCTTCCAACCCAGACTTGCCAAGACCCCTTCCACGGTTTCCTGCACCATCGTATTTTCATCTTCCAGCAACGGCAGCAGCGGATCAATCGCCTGCTTGGCCCCCAATCGCGCAAGGGACTCGGCGGCGTTGCGGCGGACCAGCCAATCTTCATCCTTCAGGGAATGGATCAACGCATCGCTGGCCCGGACGTCGCCGATCTTGCCTAATGCTTCCGCGGCATGCCGCCGGACCATCCAGTTATTGCCCAGCAACCCCTCGATCAGCGCATCGACCGCCCGATGATCGCCGACCTTCTTCAACACCCGCGCCACATCCTCCCGCAGGGTGCTGTCTCCCAACGCGTCGATCAAGCCGGGAACCGCGGCCGAATCGCCGATCCGTTCCAAAGCCCAGACGGCTGCGGTGCGCACGGCGCCATCTCGATCTTTCAACGCGTGAACCAACGGAGCAACAGCCCGTGAGTCGCGCAGCCGCCCCAATGCGTTCGCCGCTTGCTCGCGAATCGCCCATTCGTCGTCCGTAAGGGCCTCAATCAATTGATCGAACGCCCCAATGCCGATCCGCACCACCGCACTGGCCGCCGCCTCCCGGATGACGACATCTTCGTCGGCCATCAATCCGATCAACTGGGGAACAGCACCTTCTCCCATTTGCCCGAGGCTGGCCACCGCATGATCGCGCAGGGCTTCATTTTCGTCGCGCAATGCCGAAATCAATTGTTCAATACGATCGGTGTTACTCATGTTCATCCTGTCCCGACGGTGTCACCGCCTCCATGCTTTCCAATGCCGCCAGTTTATCGGCGATGAGTCCCGCGCTATAGGCCACGAGCCCGTCGCGGTCGGTGCGCAATTTGTTGAACAACTCCGCGTGGGGCCGCAATACTTCGACGTCTTTCACCTTGGCTAAGGCTTCCATGGCGAAGACCCGAAGCGGACGAATCGGGATGGCTTCCAGATACAGTTGCGCCGGTCGAGGATCCCCGATCAACCCCAACGATTTGAGGGCGTACTCCTTCACGCCCGTATCCTTGTCCACCTCCATGCGCCTCATCAGCGGGACGACAGCGCGAACATCCGCGATCATGCCGAGCAGATCCGCTGCCGCTTCGCGCACAACCCAGTCTTCATCCTCCAGATACTCAATCAAAATTTCGACGCTGGGCCGGCCGATATTGAGCAGCTCGATCACCGTCGCCATGCGGGCCTCTTCCCGCTCGCTGGCGCCTTCGACATCGCGCAAGGCGTTGAACGCCGAATCAATACGATCCCGGATGGCGCCCAGCTTCTTCAGGGTCCGAACGGCGATGTCACACACGTGCGGGCTGCTCATGGCATCGATAAATCCGTCGGCGGACCGGGGATCGAGCAGATGCTCAAGGATCGTGGCGGCCGTGAGTTGGGCCTCCGGCTCGGGATGTTTCAGCATGTCACACAGGGGCGCAATCGCGTTCGGAACGACACCAAGTAATTGCCTGACTAATTGCTTGCCTTCCTCGCTCTGCAAAGCATAGAGCTGTTGCGCCAGCGCCGCGGCGGTGGCCTCATCCAGTACGCCGGCCATCTGCTCCAGCGCCGCCGCTCCTGCCCGGCGAACCCCTTCTTCCGGATCATTGAGCAATCCGACCAAGGGAACGCCGGCCGCCGGATCCTTCATCCGCGCCAGCATCCCGGCTGCTTCAATCTTGAGCGGCGCCTGCCCGCTTCCCAAAACCTGGACCAAGGCGCGCACGGCGCGCGGGCCGCCGGCAAGACAGGCGGCGGTGGCCCGCATGCGGCGCCATTCCTCCTCATGGACCAATTCGAGCACCAATGTTTCGATCGTTTCTTTAGGCATCACACCCGTCCTGGTCGCCACCCGATCGCCGTCAACGTCTCCCTGACATGGTAGCGAATATTCTCATCGGACTCCCGAGCCAGCATGGGAAGGAGCGAGGGAATGACCACGGGTCCGAACTGGGTGAGGGCGGCCGCTGCTTCCGACCTCGTCACCGTATTGCCCAACGCCGAGAGCAATGTCGGAATCGCCCCCTCGTCACGAATAAGTCCCAAGGCGCGCACGGCGATGCCCATCGTCAACATCTCTTCGCTCCACTGGTCGCCGCAGCCTGTCACGGAGCGGCTTGCTTCCGGCCGGCATTTGCCGGCCACAATTTCCTGCAATACCGGGACAGCCCGGCCATCCTTGATTTTTCCCAGAGCCTCTACCACCAGAGGTCGCAAACCCGGCTCTTCGATGACCTGAAAGAGAAAGTCCACGGCTTCGGCATGACCGATGTCTCCCAGCGCCCGAACGACATCTTCTCTAATCGCGGAATCACGGTCATTAAACAGCGCAAACAATAGGGGTTCGACTGCATCCGGGGATTTCAGCTTGCCGAGCGCCTCCACCGCATGCAGCCGCACCAGCCATTCCTCATGCCGGAGCGCCTGTACCAGAGAGGGAATCGACGCGGCGCCGATCGCGGCCAGCGCGCCGGCCGTTTCTTCCCGGACGGCCTTGACCTTGTCTTGCAACAGCGGCACCAGCGACGGAACCGCCCGCGGGTCCCCGATGCGTCCCAATGCCTTGGCCGCATGCATCCGAACGATCCAATCGGGGCTGACCAAACTCTTCACCAGGGGGTCGAAGACACGGGCATCACCGATGCCGGCGAGAATTTCCGAGGCGGCCTCCTGAACCTGTAACGGTGTCTCGGCAAGACAATGGCCGAGCGCCTCTACAGCCGGCTCGCCGAGGGAAAGCAGCGCGCCGATTGCCGCCTGGCGGACAGCTCGGTCCTCATCGCGAAGCAGAACCGTCAGGGGAAGAACCGCCCGGACGTCCTTGAGTCGGCCCAGCGCCGCCGCGGCATCCTCTCGAACAGCCCAGTCTTCATCCTGTAACGCTGCGATCTGCTCGACCACCGGATCGGCCACGAGTTCACCTTTCCCGTTGCCCATTGCAGGGTACGTATCGTCAAACCGGCCGGCCGCCGCGGGCGATGTCGCCGCTCGGACCAAAACGGCCGGTATCTCCCAGCGGTTGATTCACCCGCAAATTGTCCGTCTGGCTCGAGTCGATCGCCGATTCATCCAGCGGTGGAGTCCACCCTAATTTCTCCAACGTTTCGAGCACGAGCAACCGGAGCGCGTCTTTGGCACTCAAACGAACGGACGCGTACGACAGCACCCGTTCCCCTTCGCTCTCTACCTCGGAGGCTTTTGGATCGTGAAGAAACGACACCAACGGTTCAATCGCGGCGTCCCCGATCAAGACGAGGGCGCTGGCGGCCTTTTCACGCAGGACGCCGTCTTTCAGCAGCATGATCAGATCCGGAATGACGCGAGGGTCGCGGAAATGACCCAAGGCGGTGGCCGCGGCTTCCTTGATAAAAGCGTCTTCACTCACGATGCAGCCGGGGGTCGGGGTTCCGGCCTGCTTGATGCCTTTGCCTTTCAACGCGTCCAACACCACCGGCAGCGCCCGTGGATCTCCGATCATGCCCAGCGAGGCAATCGCATGGCGTTTGACTGCTCCGTCCTTCATCGCCTCCATGAGGGCATCGATCGCCCTCGGGTCGCCGATCATCCCCAGAGCAATGGTCGCATCTTCCCGAACGGCTCGATCGGGGTCCTTCAGCATCGCGATCAGCGCGTCCACGACTTTAGGCTCCCTCACCCAGCTCCGGCCGATCTGGTAGTCGGTCGTCATGCCTCCAAGCGCCCTGGCCGCGTGGCAGCGCACGACGAAATCCTTGTCCTTTAAGCTGTCGATCAGCGGATCGACGGAAGCCTGCCCGATATAGACGAGCGCCGTCCCGGCCGTCTCGCGCACCGTTTTGGAAGAGTCGCGGAACAATTTGATCAACGCCGGCACCGCTTTGGGATCTCCGATCTTTCCCAGCGCCTCGGCCGCGGCGCTTTTGACGGCGCCGTCGCGATCGCGGCAGGCAAACAGCAGCGCCTCGACGGCACGCGTATCGCGCAGATCTCCACAAGCCTTGGCTGCATGTTCGCGAACCCGCCACCGCTCGTCCTTCATGGCGGCGATCAACCGATCCACCACCGCGGCTCCCATATGGGCGGCTGCGGCGACAGCCTCGTTCCGGACCTCCATGATCGGATCGTTGAACAAGCCGATCAGGGCTTCGATCGCTTTCTGGCCGCCGATCTTGGCGGCTCCCCACCCGGCATGGGACCGCACCGACCAATAGTCATCTCCACACGCGCTGACCAAAGAATCCAGCGTGCTGGGATCGGCTCGCTCCGCAAGCGCTTTAGCCGCTTCCTCGCGGGTAGCATCGTCCACGTCCTCCAGCGCTTCCAGTAAATCATCAAGAGCCTGCGCCATAATTCACCTCGGTACTTCCTTGTAATAATTGTCGCGCTTGCCCCCATACGGATATGTACGGCTACAGCGGACCGTCAAGGTTTGGGTGCCCCGTCCCTCGACACACTGGTCCAACGATTTCGCGAAATCGACCTTCCCGTCGAGCAACACCGTGAAGGGAAAGTCGAACGTAAAGGTGCCGAATTTGTATTGACCCGGTTTGAGTTTGAGTTCTCGGCGATCGGTCGTGCGATAGGCATCCGAGCTTTCAGGATCCATGGTCATGATCATCGGCGTCACACCAGGCACCTGCCACCATGTCGGGGGGGTCAAGGCCGTGGCATCGAATACGATCGCATGCTCCCGTGTATAGGCGGCAGGCGGAGCCGCTTCCGCCGCCAGGCCGACCAAGCTCATCATGCCAATCAAGAACCAAACCGCCCGACCTTTTTTCAAGCCCACAAGAAGACAATCCATGTCGTCATTTTCTCAAGGATGTTTGGTTGACCCGTGATTCGATGAAGCGGTCTTGAAAATCTCTTCGACGGCGTGACTGTCCCATTCGGTGTGGGTTTCCAGGCCAAGCGCCCGCATCACGGTGGCCCCGGTATCGATGATGGAGACCGGCTGGCTGATCGAGTGGCCCTTCTTGATGCCCACTCCCGACGCAATCCAAGGGATTCGCGGGGCTTCTCCGCTTTGTTCGCCCTGTACTTCACCCGCCGAAATGCTCGCTTCACCCTTGGCGCTCAACGAGGTCACGAAGACCGTCGTCCGCTTCAAAAGCCCCAGTTCTCGGTATAAATCCAGCACAGACCCCATGGCCTTATCGACGGTCTTCACAGATTCACCATAGTCCGGCGAGTTCCATCCCTGGGCTTCTCCGGCTCGGCCTGCCGCCGGCAAATGGATCACTAAAAAATGGGGTAGGGACAAAATAGCATGGCCATGACCATGCCCGCTCGTCGCCTTTTTGAAATAGTCGCGAACATAGCTGATCAGCTTGGCCGTGTTGCATTCCGGCCGCAACGGCCCGCACATCTGGTAGTCCGTATAAGGCTCGGGTTTCGCCAGCTGATACAACGATTCATCCATGAAAAAGATTGCGCTGTCCCGCCCCCCGCTGAGATCGAGATAGTCGAACACCGTCGGGGCTCGCGGGTAGCCTCGGCTAAACTCGAACGTGTTCCAGGTGATGCCGTGGCGATCGGCGGGAAGCCCGGTAATGATCGACGCCATGAGCGGAAGTCGTAATGCCGGCTTCACGGCTGTGGCCGACCACGTTACGGACCCGTCGCTGATCAATTTGCTCAGCACCGGCATCGCGCCGCCCTTCAAGGAGTCCTGTCCGATCCCTTCGAGGACAAAGAGGATCACATGTTCGGTTTCCGCCGCGGTTGGGGGCGGTATTTCCCCGCTGCCGCGCGCGGCAAACAGGTCGGCGGGGCCCATGGTCGGCGCCGATAAGAACAGCATGATCATCGCCAGGCCGCGAAACAAGTGTATGAGAGAAAATCGAGAAGATCGTCGCATAAACACAGGGGCTTTCCTTTCCTTCCCAGGGGGATAGGTAAGTTAACATGCCATTTTCCGCCAAGGCAAGACGCCGCGCTGGACAGTGGTGGGCCGGTTTGCCATCAGACGCACTGCAGCCTGTCATTCCCACGGAGCTTGTCCTCGAGGAAGCGGGAGCGGGAATCCAGGCAAGGCCTTCTGCACAGCATTTGGCTGCCCGTCTTCGCGGGCATGGCACAAAAGGACACTGACCCACTGCCCGCTGATCCGGTTCCCGCCTGGCGCGGATAGCGGATCGGTGTTATTCTCATAAGAGCCCGGCGCCGACGCTCATTTTATATGCCACGGCTGCCGGCGGCCGATTCGGTTACACAAGAATGCTCCAGCCCCGGCCGTCATATTCGTTGTCCTTATTCTTCAACAGCGTCACTCTCGGTCTGTTCTGTTCGGGATGCATGCTGTTTGTGTTCCTGCCCGACCAGGCCGCCGCTGAAGTGCGAACCGTCACGGCTCAAGGGGAACATCGCCTTGGCGATCGCGACACCAAGGAGGATGGTATCCGATTGGCGGCGGAGCAAGCCAAACGGCATGCGTTGGAGCAGGTCGCATCCTATCTGGAGAGCATCACTGTCGTAAGGGACTTGGATATCACGCAGGATGAAATCCGAAGCTATGCGGCGGGTGTCGTCGTGGTGTTAAATCAGCGGGTAGCCTTGCGCCTGGAGGGTGAAACCGTCGTCGTTCAGGTCGCACTCACGGCACGGGTCGATACCGATGAAGTGGTTCAGGCGCTGGCTGCCGTCAAGCAACATGAAGAGGCGCGCGGTGAACTGCTGGCTCTCCAACAAGAACTCGATCAACTTCATCTCGACTTGGATGCGGCGAATCAAGCGTTGGCAGCCGCCGCCACGTCCGAGCAAGCGCGGGAATTCAGTAATCGACGCGAAGCATTGCTGAGTCAGGCACAATCCAACGCTATGGTGGCCCAAGCCTGGACGAATTGGCTTGCATTGGGCTTGCTGACCTATCCGCATGCCTGGAGCAGCGGCTTGCCGCAAATACAAGCCTTGATCTCGGCTGCGGGGCAGTTGAATCCCAATAATCCCCACCTGCATGCCGTACAGCAAGCGGTGGCTACCCAACCACCGGCTCCGCCCAAGCCATCGGCCGCCCCCGTGCCGCATACCGTGCCGTTTCTGCCGCGCATGCCGACCTACCAAGTTGTTCCACGCCCGTCAGCGACGTCCGAGGCCTCCACCGATCAGCCATCTACGCTGCACACGTGGCCGCGAACAAGACAATCGGAAGACCCGCATCAGACCTCTCTTGAAAAGACAGCACCACCCGCGAAGAATTTCAACCGTTCGAGGAACTCCTTGCAACAACCGGGTAGTCCGGTTGCTTCTCCCCAAGGCTCATCCTCACAGGACCCGCAATCCCGGCAATCGCCCCAGCGATCCGGTCACATGTCTGCCGGCGCCCCGACCGGAGGAGACAAATAATCATGGATCCGCGGCGGGCAAAACCATGGTCATGGGCCGTTGCGTTGGCCGGCGCTGTTTCGATTGGAGGCATCGTGCTGGCCGAAGATCTCCCGACCGATCAGGCGACTGTACAACGCCATGCCAATGAAGCGTTTCAGCGATTGGAGAAGCAGCGCCTTTCTTCCGGGGACATCACCACCGGCCGGGCCGACCTCTCCAACACTTCGTCCGCCGGCGCTCTTCCCAATACCTTACAGAACGAGGTCCAGCAGGATCTTCTCATTGGTCACGGTCAGGGTGATCTCTCTAAAGGGAAACTCGTCTGCCAACGGGTTTCGGAACTCGCCGCGCGAGCGGATCTGGCCAAGCAGATCAGAGTCTTGATCAAGGAACATGCAACCGATCGGATCAGGGAACGGACCGGTCGCGAGCCGGAACAGGACATCGAGGTGGTCCGCGAAGAACTGGTTCAGGAATATTTGCAGGGCGTGAAGATCACGGATCGCCGAGTCGACGAGGCTCAGAAGACCTGCTCCGCCACGGCCGTCATGCCTGCACATCCGGCTCCTATGGTTCCTTCTCCAATTCCATCCCCGGCTGCAACCACGACCCGCTAACTGGTGTCAGTGAAATCGCGCAGGATGTTCAGGAGGACCCAAGGCGCGCCTTTCCCGCTGTTCTTACCCACCCTCCCCGGCGCGCCAAGGCGCGCCTTTCCCGAGTGACGACCGCTCGATGTGGCCGCGCGAAGAGTAATGCGCAGGCTCGTGCCCGCCAGCGAGTTGGCGTGCGGCCCGGAAGCGAACTCATTCTTACCCAGCCCGCCCCGAGCCCGCCGAGACGGGCTCTTTTCCCGGGTGAGTTGAAGTCGGACCCGTGCTCGGGTTAGAAAGCGTCCATGCCGACCGAAAACAATTTTCACCACGACGAACTCTCACGCAAGAATCCCGGCGACCGTCTCTCGTACGGCGAGTTGAGAGCAGCCGCCTCGCCCGCGACACCGGCTTGGAATGAGGCCATGGGGAACCTTGGCTCCCGATTGACGGATGCCGGCGTCAGGCTCGTGCTATTCCTCCATGGGTCGATCTCCGGCACTGATGTGTTCGGGCTCCAACGCCTCGACGAGGCCGGCGGGCTCAAGCGCGGGTACTCTCGCGGCATTTCAGGCTTGGACTCGCTCCTCTCCTTCATGCGGGAGGGCGATAACGGCATCCCGCCGCTTCCCGGCGTCCTGAAGCCCCCGCTCCGGAATGATGAGGCTACCAAAGCATTGCTCGATCAGCAGATCGGCGACGCCGGCAATTTCACCGCCTCCTATGTCGACCTTTTCAATAAGGCGGTGAATCAAAAATCGTCCACCCCGCTTCTCGGCGTTCGGGAGTTATGGTCCGGTGAAAATCATCATGTAGGCCGTGCGGTGGCCGCCTGCCTCCTCCTGAGCCGACTTGCCGATCTCGCGACTGCTCACCGGCTCGGACCCGGGAATCGTCTGCTGATCCAGGCTCATGGACAAGCCGGATTGGTGGTCGGGCTCGCATCAAATCTGTTGTGTCCTTCGCCGATCACCGGCCGCAGAACAATGTTCGAAATGCTGAACGCCTATGCGGCAGCAACCGGCAACGCCCAACTCGGCCCCCTCATCAAGCGGCTCGAGCCCCTGCTCGCCACCGGGACGCTTCTGAACGGAGCGGCTCTGGATGTGATCACGTTCGGCACGCCGGTCCGGTACGGATGGGACCCCTCGGGAATCGGCAAGCTGTTGCACATCGTGAACCATCGCATGCTGCGCACTGACGGAAAAAGGTGGCTCTCCAAGATGGAGCTTCCGCAGATCACGGTAGAAATGCCGATCGCCTGGGGAGGCGACTATGTCCAGCAGCTCGCCGTGGCCGGAACCGACGCGGCCCCATCCTCGGAAGCGGCCAAGGCATGCAACAAAGGAGTCTGGGAATTGGTCGAGCCGTACGACGGATTCGAGCGGTGGGTGGAATGTGCGCGGCGCGCCGTGCGATGTCCCGGCGATGGACAGTGCCTGCTGGTGGATTACAAAGATTGTACAGGCTCGACCAATGTCCGCGACCACTATTACGGACACGCCGCCTACACCCGCCTGGATATGATGCTGTTCAACACGACGGAAATCGTAACCAGCCTGTACGCCTGATCCGTTCTACTTGCCACTTCATCCCCGCCTATGCGACTTTCTCGCGGTGATACTGAATCCATCACACGATCGTCCATCCCTTGTCACAGCCGGCGGCAACGCTCCCGCCGATCGATTTCCGGTCCTGTGGATCGTCATCGCAATCTTTCTCGTCTCCTTGTTCGGCTCGTTGTCCCTCCTGTCCCGTTATCATTTTGATGAGGGCTGGTATACAAATGCCGCGATCGAAATGGTCCGGACCGGCGATTATGTGACTCCCCGCTATCCGGACGGCTCGGTCCGGTTTCGCAAACCGATCATTACCTATTGGGCGCTTGTGACCAGCTACGCCGCCTTCGGCATCGGACTGGTCTCATCACGCCTGCCATTCCTACTGGCCGGCGCGGCGGTGCTTTATGTGACCTATCGCACGGCCCGCTCCGCGACGGATGATCGATCAACCGCCGTCCTCGCCACTGCCATCCTCGCCTCCAACATTCAATTCATGGAGTCGTCAACCAAAGCGACGCCCGACATCCTGCAATGCCTCTTTATGTCCCTCAGCCTCTGGGGCGCAGTCGAGATTCTGTTCCGGCAACGCCGCGATTCTCGTTGGTACGCCCTGCTCTATGTCGGCGCCGGCCTCGCCATGGCGACCAAGGGAATGCTGGCGATAGTCTTAATGCTGTTCATATGGGGATTCGTTCGATTCGGCCCTCTGGCCGATCGTTCGAGCATCCCGCTCCTGCATAAGCAATGGCTGACCGCCGGGCTGCTGATTCCCTTGTCCTGGTTCGTGATATCCACGCTCTTGCAAGGCAGCGTGGCGATTTCGACATTGCTCGAGGACCAGGTCGGTGACCGACTGGAGGGCGCCCATACGCTGGTGCTCTCCAATGTGGCTCTGTATCTGGTGACGCCTTTACGATTCTTCGCGCCCTGGATTCTGCTTCTCGTCATCGCGCTGTCGGCACAACGCCGTCTACTCGCCGGTTACATGGAGAAGCGAAAGTCGTTGGTGTGGTTTGTTCTTGGATGGCTGCTCGTCAATGTGGTGATTTTCTCATTCGGCAATCTGATGCGCTCGCGCTATCTGCTTCCCACGTACCCGTTGACCGCCGTGCTGCTCGCCGACTTGCTTGCCTATGGTTTCCGTGCCGGCATGATCGCCTCTTTACTGGAACGCCCGATTCGATGGCTCCTCATCGGAGGCGCCGGCGCAGGTTTGATCGTGGCAGCGGCTGGGCTCCGAGTCGATATGAGTCTCTTCGCCGGCGGCTTGTTCTTCGCAGCCTTCATGGCGGGACTGTATGTCCTGTCATGTCGTAGACGTGTGATTTCTCCTCTCGTCGCCTTGAGCCTCACCATCATGACCTCATTCGGCGTGCTCGAACAGGCCATCAAGCCGGTGTTCATTACATCGCCTGCCGGAGAAATCACCGGCCGGCTTCTTCATTTAGACCCACTTCCTGCACGGATCGCCGCCGTGGATGTCCGTCAGTCCATGAGCAATCTCATCCGGCTCCTGTCAGGTGGACGCCTTATTGTGGAAGAGTTTCGTCAGGGCGCGGACCCGGAGACCCTCCAGCGGTTTCCGGTGATTCTGGGATCGGAACGGATCAGAGACGCAATGGCCGGATTGAATGACTATTCAATCGAAGAATGCGGAGCAGCGTACGAGCCGCGGAAAGCGAGCGCGATATGGGAATGGATCATGACCGGCGAAAAACCGCCTGAGGCATTTGCAGATCGGACGCCGTATTACCTGATCAGGCGTAAGACAGTGCACGACTAGCCCTAAACCGAAATTATTGATCCGGCGGGACCCGCGCTTCCTCGCCTGCGGAGCGGCCCTTCCGGGATTTGCCGGGGCGGAATCCTTCCGGAATTCCGTGCCTGTGGTCATGGACCACAGCGGCGTGGTCAGTTCCGGCTTTCCTGCCCTAAACCCACGGTGGGCGCCCCGCTCCTCTCGGCAACGATCGCGCTTGGTCCGCCGGACCTCTCCTGATATTTTCGGTTTAGGGCTAGTAAGCTGCTCCCAAGCCCGGGAGGGATGGCCATCGACACTACCCTGATAATAAAGCTCTCTTTCGAGAGACGCTGTCGTTGCTTTAGTTAGCCAACCCGGCCACCTTAAAAATCGAATGTGCAAAGGGCCATCGACGAAGGACGTCCCGTTCGCGGCTGGATTCTGGGGCTTCAGGTTTTTGTGCGGCCATTATCAATCACATACAGACACTAGGTTCTCCAATTGATCGGATGCGGCAGGTCTCAGAGCGACTTTGCCGGAGGAGCGGGGCACCCACGGTTCTCCGGCAGGATGGTCAAAAAGGCTGTTCAGCAAGGCCGCAGGAAGCGCGACGACTGAGGCGTACGTTTTTGGGTACGTCGCAAGGAGGCGTGCGACCGAGAACGAAGCTGGCAGACTTTTTCACCATCCTGCTCAATACGGCATCTCGTCGTCGTCGAGACCAAAATGATGGCCGATCTCGTGGACGACGGTGTCGCGGACCTCTTGGACGACTTCTTCCTTGGTATGGCAGATACGGAGGATCGGTTTACGATAAATGGAAATCCGGGCCGGCAGATTGCCGCCGGCTTGAAAGAAAGATTCCTTGTCCATTGAAAGGCCATGGTATAGCCCCAGCAGCTCATCTTCGTCATCGATATCCAAATCTTCCAAGACTTCGCGCGGCGCCTTTTCCTCGACAACGACCGCAACATTCTCCATCAACCCGGCATAGGGTTCGGGAAGAGTGTCCAGCGCCTGCCGGACCAGTTCTTCAAACTCGGCGTCCGGTACGCATAAGGACCGGGTTGCCATGACGATCATCCTCTTTATGGATGCGCCGCCCGCCAATTCGAGCCGGTCCCCAAATCGACCTTCAGCGGCACCGACAGGCCCAGCTGCGTCCCCGTCGCTTCCATTTCTGATTTGACGACTTGCTTCGCCCGGTCAAGATCCTGATCGGGCACCTCAAAAATCAATTCATCATGAACCTGGAGAATCATCTTGGCGGCCGGCAATTCCCGATGCAATCGGCGATTCACACTGATCATCGCCACCTTGATCAAATCCGCCGCGGAACCCTGAATGGGGCTGTTCACCGCCATCCGTTCGCCGAAACCTCGCTGCGTCGGGTCGGAACTCTGCAATTCGGGAATCGGCCGGCGGCGACCAAGAATCGTGGTGGTATACCCCTTTTCCTTGGCCTGGGCGATGTTTCGATCCATCAGCGCTTTCACCGCGGCAAACCGCTCGAAGAAGGTTTCGATATATTTCTTCGCCTCGGCCTGCGAGACGCCGATATTCCCCGCCAGCCCAAACGGGCTGATGCCGTACACGATGCCGAATACGACGGTTTTGGCAGCGCGGCGCATTTCTTTCGAAATCTGGTCCGCAGGCAGGCGAAAAATCTCCACGGCAGTCGCCATGTGAATGTCTTCGCCTTCGGAGAAGACACGCACCAACCGCTCGTCCTGCGAAAGGTGCGCCAGGATACGAGGCTCGATCTGGCTATAGTCGGCACAGAGCAGCGTATGGCCCGGCGGAGCCACGAACGCTTCACGAATCCGGAGACCGTAGTCGCCCTTGACCGGAATGTTCTGGAGATTCGGATCGGTCGAGGAAAGCCGGCCGGTCGCAGCCACGGTTTGATTCAGCGAAGTGTGCAGCCGTCCCGTCTCGGGATTCACCAGTTGCGGCAAGGCGTCGACATAGGTGGATTTTAATTTTGTCAGGGTCCGGCAACTGAGAATTTGCGCTGGCAGCTCATGCTGAGCCGCAAGCTGCGTCAACGTCTCTTCATCCGTCGAGTAGCCGGTCTTCGTCTTACGGACCGGCTTGAGGCCGAGCTTTTCGAAGAGCACGGTCGCCAACTGTTTGGGTGAATTGATGTTGAATTCCCCTCCGGCCAGAGCCGAGATGCCGCGAACCATGTTGTCCAATTCACGATCGAGTTCCTTGCTGAGTTGCGCCAAGCCCGCCACATCCAATAGAAAGCCGTTTCGCTCCACCTCCGCCAACACCGACACGAGCGGCATTTCGACGTCATGAAACAGGGCGAGACTTCCCTGCTCCCGCAAGCGCTCCGATAAAATCGGAACGGCCTTCGCCACCGCGACAGCCGCCGCTCCCGCCTGCCGGATAATCGCCTCATCGCCGTCGAACAACGTCTTAGGCCCCTCCTCCGCCGAAGTTCCTTCGCCATCGTCAAGCTGGTATCCAAGCGTATCTATGAGAATCGTGTCCAAGCTATGGCCGCGCCGGTTCGGATTGAGCAGGTAATCGGCGATCATCGTGTCAAAACAGGGCCCGTCAAGGGTCAACCCATCCCGATGCAACGCAACCAACAACGGCTTCAGGTCATGCGCCGCTTTGGACGCTTCTGTATTGCACAACCATGCCTTCACCGATGGCGCCCATTCGGATCCGCTCCGCTCGATGTACGCGGCCTGGCCGCTCGTCGTCCCCAGGGCCAAACCTGGAATGTTCGCCTGAATGCCGGAGCCGTTTCCGGACAGACAATGGAGGCCGACGGACTCTTTGTCGGACAATGAGCGAAGAAACCGGCTCACCCCCGCCTCATCGTACAGTCTCTCCGGTTCGACCCGGGGCGCCGGCCCCGATAGCGGGTGGAACGTTTTGGCCAATGCCATGAATTCCAGTTCGCGCATGAGCGAACTGAGTTCTTCCGTATGGGGCGACGTCGCCTTGAACCGCCCGGGGTCGAATTCAATCGGACAATCAATCTGAATGGTCGCGAGCCGCTTGCTCAACCGGGCATTCTCGGCCTGATCCACCAACAATTGCTTCGTCTTTGCGGGAGCGACTTCCGCAATACGGGCGAGCAATTCCTCGATGGTCCCGAACTGCGAGATGAGTTTCACGGCCGTTTTTTCGCCGATGCCTTTCACGCCCGGAATATTGTCGGTCGCATCACCCATAAGACCCATGACTTCGACCACGCGACCCGGTTCCACGCCGAAGCGGGCCAGCGCATCGGCCTCGCCGAACCACTTGTCCTTGACCGGATCATAGATGCGCGTCTTCTCAGTCAACAGTTGAAACATATCCTTGTCGCTGGTGACGATGACCACCTCGACCCCCTGGGCCTCCGCCTTGCGGGCCAGCGTTCCGATCAGGTCATCCGCCTCAAGTCCTGCTTGACGGATGCAGGGAACCGCCATGGCTTCGACGATTCGATGGATGTAGGGGACCTGCGTCTGCATCCCCTGGGGCATCGGCGGCCGTTGCGCCTTGTACTCTTTGTATTCCTCATGCCGGACGGTAGGGCCTCTCTCGTCGAATACCACGGCGACATGATCCGGCTTGTGATCACGCAGGATCTTCAGCAGCATCGTCGTGAACCCATACACGGCGTTCGTCTGCAAACCTTTGGAGTTGGACAACGGCGGCAGGGCAAAAAACGCCCGATAGATATAGGCGCTGCCGTCTATGAGATAGAGCGTCGACATGGCCGAGCCTTCAACCTGTTACTTCGGATTTTTATCGGGCGCGAGGATCAACGGCGGCTTGTTGAACTTGGCGCGCATCTTATTGATCGTGCTGAGGACCGTCGCCTGTCCGACCAGCTTCGCCTCCAATCGCCGTTTCCCCGGGAATTCAACCAGCGACAGTCCGATCAGAATGGTCAGGATGCCTTGGCCCGGCAACACCAACATCGCCAGCCCGGCCAGTAGAAACACTATTCCGACCAGATTTTTCACGAGATGGCCGACGACCCTGAGCACGGGATGATGATTCTCCATCCAGGGCCGCGGGATCCGTACGTCGAAATAGTCGGCCGGCAGCCGGACCAAAATGATCGGGATAGCAATGAGCGTACCCACGAACATAAAAATCGAAGAGACGGCCAGCGAGATCAGGAGCTGCGGCGGAAACAGTGAAGCAATGTGCACAAGCCAATCAGTCATCGGCTCTGCATCCTAGCATGGCGCTTGCGGCGGCGGGAAGAGTCGCCGAGTCGGGTTTACCTGCTGAAAGCCATCGCGATATAATGCCGCCTATGCGCCGATTCGTCACACGAGCCCGAGGAATCGGAGAAATCGGCGGGAATGTTGGTTCGCGCCACGATCCCGCACATGGCAGGCTCGCTTTGATCCTGCTGCTCTGGACATGCTGCGCCTTTCTTCCGCTTGCTGCCATGCCGGCATTCGGCCAGGCGACGGAAGAGATGCAGATCGAGATTACGAAGATCGGACTGGGCAAGGAAGTGGTCATCACCCAAGGTCCGATGGAATGGTTCATGCGCATCGAGGTGACGCCGGAAAACACCGTCGTCGTGCGGCAGGAGAAACAGGGCGAACGATACCTGGTGGACGAGAGTGAAACCCACGACCGCTCAATGACCGCCGCGGAAGTGGACGGCGCCATTACCGACTTCATTAATCACGTCAAAGTGAAGCGACAGAAATAGTGACGCTGAGCCATGTCCGACCGACCGAAGTTCGTCATCTTTGCGCATAACGCCACCTACGACAAACTCCACCAAGTCGCCACCTTGGGACTTACCGCGGCCGCGATGGGCAAGGATGTGATCGTGGTCCTGCTCTTCTGGACCATCAAGAAATTAGCCGAAGGCAAGATCGACGCAATGGATTTCCCGCCTGAGTATGCCGCCTCCGCCGAACAAGTGGCTCGCCTTCTTCACGACAAGAATGTCCCGAAGGTTTCGGATATGTTCCAGGAAGCCAGACTGGTGGGGAGTTTTCGACTGATTGCCTGCAGCGCCGGCCTGGAATATATGGGAGTCGAAGCCGGCGCGGTGGAGAAGAATGTGGATGAAGTGCTCGGCCTCCCCGCTATTCTGTCCCTCACTGCACAAGCCGAAACCAAGCTCTTTATCTGATGCGATGGCTTCCTACCGCGACGTCGTCACGCCGATTCGGTCGCAATAGGGAATCAATTTGCAGCGGCTGCAGAAGGGCGAGACCGGCTGGCAGATATTCTGACCGTAGGGAACCAGAAGATCATTGTAGATTATCCAGTACTTGGGCGGCAATTTCTTGCGTAGAGCCTCTTCGGTGTGTTCCGGATTTTTCGTTCTGACGTACCCCCAGCGATTGCTGATACGGTGAACATGAATATCGACGCAGATGCCGGGTTTGCCGTATCCGACCGTGACGACCAAATTGGCGGTCTTCCGTCCGACTCCCGGCAAGGTGATCAATTCGTCGATTGAATCAGGGACCCGTCCGCCGTAGTCGTCCAACAATCGGCGGCAGATCTTGTGAATCTGCCGGGTCTTGGTCCGGTAGAACCCGACGGGGTAGATGGCCCGTTCGATGCGCTGGGTCGACAGCTCGAGCATGGACCGGGGATCGTTCGCCAGAGCAAAGAGGCGGGCGCTTGCTTCGCCGGTCGTACGATCCTTGGTTCGCAGGCTCAGCAGGCAGGAGATCAGGATTTTGAAGGGATCCCGGCCCGATTCGCGGGCGACTACCCCGACCACCGGCTCCTGCCACTGCCGTACTTCCCGTTTGAGAATGCGGATGACGGCGTGGATATCCGATGAACGCATCGCCCTGCGACTGCTTCTCAGTCTGATGGAGAAGAATAGATCAAAACTCTGGAGGGAGCAACTTCGGTGAAGGAGCTTATTCCGGACGGCGTTTTGCAAGCCACTTCTGCCGGCGTCGTTGGGCTTCCCGTTCCTTCGCTTTCCGTCTGACGCTCGGCTTCTCATAGTAGCGCCGGCGCTTCAGTTCTCGGAACAACCCTTCACCGGCCAATTTCTTCTTCGCGACCTTGAGAGCTTTCTCGACATTATTATTGAAAACTTTGATTTCCATTCTTGACGACCTTCGACTTCCCCTCTACCGGATTTTCAGTTTGTTCAGGATTTTCTGGGACCAAGGCTTGGACGGCGGAGTGTAACACAGGCTTTTGAGTTCCACAAGTTTTTGTTCAGCGGCCCCAATCCGGCCACGTAACGATCGGACAATCTCCCGATCCGGTTGATTTTTCATGTTTTCTTTCACAATATCGAGGCAGCCGTCAACAATGGCGCGTGACAATTGCATGCCGAGACGAAGATCCGGCTGCACGTCGGCTCTGGCCTCAGAGAGCAGGCTCCGTAACAATACTGCCGCTTCAGAGGAGAGCTTCACGATCTCCAAAGGCACCTGGGTCGCGATGATTAATGAGCCCGCAGCACCTGCTGCGCCATCCGGACTTCCATCCGAATTCTTTTGCGCTTGTAGGACCGCCGCATAGGCCTCGCGATCGATCCGCACCAGTTCATGAAGCCTGGTGCGGATTTCCCGGAGACGCTTCTC
The DNA here is from genome assembly GCA_040981125.1 of Nitrospira sp. Classification (GTDB taxonomy): domain Bacteria; phylum Nitrospirota; class Nitrospiria; order Nitrospirales; family Nitrospiraceae; genus DASSBQ01. The sequence goes on along the minus strand of JANRMQ010000003.1, from coordinate 277,971 downwards.
CGATATTCGCGATCGGCTCAATCGCGCAATCATAACCCCCACGGTGGCGGCAAGGCCCGCCGCGAGCGCCGCGGCGCCCGCTCCTGTGATGGCCGGCGCTTTGGCGGATACGGCTTCAGACACTTCTGCCAAGGACGCGGCCAAAGACTTCTGCGGCGCGGACGTTGTCTGATTGACCGCTTCGCGCGATTCGGGCGCATCCAACCTTGCCTCGATAATGGTCTGCCGGTCGAGATGTTCCAGCTGAAGGGCCTGTTGAGCCGCCTGGATCAGCGCTTGCTGGGGCAGCAGCCCCACAATTTCCGTGCCCGCGATGCCGACCCCGTGACGTTGCGCCTCCCGCTGCACGGTGTCCAATGCGACATGAATCGACGTCTTCTCAAAATTGGTGAGATTCATGGAGACCTGAACCAGGCCTCGACTGGCCAATTCCACCCCAATAGCCTTCACATAGGGCAGTCCCCCGCTGGACTCTCGTACCACCCGGGCAATTTCCCGTGCTACAGTGAGATCGCCTGTTTGTAGATTGACATTAAACGCAATGAGAGGAAGTCGAGCGCCGACGGCCGTCGCCCCAGCCCTTTCATGCAGCCGCCTGGGACCGAAATCGGGCGTCCAGTCCGCTTCGGATTCCATCCGCGCGGCCAGTCCTGCCGCCCCTCCCCGCCTGATCGCTTCGAGCCGCCGGCGGTGCTGTTTCGTGGCTGCCTCCTCATACAGAAAAACGGGGATGTTCAGCTCATTGCCGAGGCGCTGCCCCACGAGCCTGGCAAGCTGGACACATTCCTCCATGGTAACGCCCTGGATCGGCACAAACGGCACGACATCCGTCGCGCCGACCCGCGGATGTACGCCTTCATGCGACCGAAGATCGATCAGGTCGGTCGCGACCCGAGCCGCTTGGAACGCGGCCTCGGCGACGGAAAACGGCCGTCCCGCAAAGGTGACTACGGAACGGTGATGGTCCGGATCCATCGTCTCATCCAAGAGCGCCACTCCAGGGACGGATTGCACGGCCGCGCTCAACGCCCGGAGGATGTCCGGATTTCGGCCCTCGCTGAAATTGGCTACGCATTCCACAATTTGATTCATCGACTTCTCATCACAGAAGACTCACCGATCAGTCGAGGGACATCCCCAGGCTGCATACCATGACGCCTCAATAAAAAAGCCGGAGGCAGGATCACCATACCTCCGGCTCTCGCTCAGGGCCGCTCCGCCATTGGAAGCGCCTCACTACTTCGTTTTCTTTACAAAGGCCTTATAAATCCGCTTCGACTGGCTCTGTTCCTCTTCCAACCCGACCATTTCGTGCCCGGTAGTCTCGCACCAGGCCGGCATGTCTTTCTTAATCCCCTCGTCATCCGACCAGACTTCGAGCACCTGTCCGGTGTGGAGTTCTTTGATTTTCTTCGAGGTCATAATAATGGGCATCGGGCAGAAATAGCCAAGGGTATCGAGCTTGACATCGGCTTGTATCATCAATTTTCTCTATATAAAGAGGTTGACGCTGCCCTGTTTAGCTTCGGCCAGATAGGTGGTGACACCGGCAAATTGGTCGATACCGTCAATGAGCGTCTCCTTGCCGATTCCCATGAGCCCCATCGTGGTGGTGCAGGCGATAAATCTCACACCGAGATCCAGCGCCGTCTGCATCAATTCCGGCACACCCGGCATCCGGTTCTGTTTCATAACCTTCTGCATCATCTTCGTGCCGAGGCCGCCGAAGTGAAACCGCGACAGAGGCAACTGATCGGCGCCGCCTTTGTTGAGGAAGCCGAACATCCGGCGCAGCCAATCTGCGGCCGAGCTGGACGCTCCTGTTTTTCGAATCGTGTTCAACCCCCAAAACGTGAAGAACATCGTCACCTGCATCCCCATCGCCGCCGCGCCGGTTGCGATGATAAAGGCCGCCATGGCCCGATCTAAATCACCGCTCAGGAGGACGATCGTAACCCGATCCGGCTTGGCTTCGCGCAACTCTTCCAGAGCCGCTGCCGGTTGGATCTGTGTGGTGACGGCCATGCCCTTGCCTCTTGTGGCGCTGCTCGACGATCGAAGAAAGCTTCTCAGAATACTTAGAAAGTCACTATATTATGTGATTCTTTTTTTTGTCAAGGCAACGAAGCGGCCCAAAGTCGCGCTTTGATGTACCCCGCAATGTGTTGCCGATCCGCCAAGCCGGACGTTGGAAGCGGGTCAGTTTCCTTTTGCGTCATGGCCGCTGAGGCGGGCATCCATTCCTTGATCACGGCCAAATGTTGTGGAGAAGGCCTTTGACTGGATTCCCGCTCCCCGCTTCCGCGAGGACAAGCTCCTCGGGAATGACAGACTTCAGTGCGTCTGATGGCCAACCGGCCCACCAGCCGGATGGTGCGTTGCTTGACGCCGCGGAAGACTGTCGTTATAGTCAAGTGCCTAACCGACATGACTCTCCCCTAATCTCACTCTCAGGACATGGGTACGGACGCGATCACTGAACTAAAGCCTTCGAAGAGCGCCCCCCTGTTGGGGTTCTGGTATCCGGCATGCACCAGCTCTTCGATAGCCCACGGCGCGATGCAGGGACTCGTACTCCTTGGCCAGCCAATCCTCGTCTTTCGCGGCCGCGACGGGGCTGTGTCGGCCGTACGTGATATTTGCCCCCATAGAGGCATGCCGCTTTCATTCGGCCGATTCGATGGCGAACGAGTCGCTTGCGCCTATCATGGCTGGCAATTCGATACGGCCGGCCGCTGCCGCCACATTCCCTCCCTCGTGAACGGCTCGCCGATCCAGGCGGAGAAGATCGGCCTGGCGACATACCCCTGTCAGGAGCAGGACGGCTATATCTGGATCTTTCTGGCCGACGAAACACCGTCCGACCGACCTCTCCCGGAGCTTCTCCGTTTGCCGCTTCCGTCGGCACCGTACCGGATGATCCAACTCTCCAGCCTGTTGGACTGCACGATCGATGACGGGATTGTGGGTTTAATGGATCCGGCACACGGCCCCTTTGTGCATCAGAGTTCCTGGTGGAGGACAGAGGCGAGCATGCATGAGAAAGCCAAGACGTACGAGCCGATTCCGAATGGTTTTCGCATGATCGCTCATGCCCCTTCAAAGAACAGCGGTCCCTATAAATTGCTCAATCGGTTTTACGGCGGACCGCTGACGACGACTATCGACTTCGTGCTTCCGAACCAGCGGTTCGAGTTCGTCCAGTGCGGATCGGGGTTCGTCTCGATGCGTGTGGTCGTCACACCCTTGACCGAACAGCAGTGCCGGATGGATTTTTGCGCCGCGTGGAACGTGCTGTACTGGCTGCCCTTTTCCGAGGCGCTGTTCCGGTATTTCGGCAAGATTTTCCTGAAGCAGGACAAGACAGCAATGGAACGCCAAGCGGTGGGACTTCGATACAAACCGCCGCTCATGCTGATCGACGATGCCGATACCCCGGCCAAATGGTATTACAAACTAAAGGCTGCTTACCTCGCATCGGTCCAGACAGGCCGGCCCTTGGAGCATCCGCTGAAGGGGCCCGTCACGTTGCACTGGCGAAGTTAGCTCTGGACACCGGATTGACTCAGTTCACCAGAAAGTCATTGAGTCAACGGTTCAGACAAGGGAAATCGTCGTTCAAGCGTGAATGCCGCAAGAGGCGTGACGGCGCGCGTCACCCCACCTGCCCACTCGTTCGAGCGCCTGGTTCGTTCAAAAGCGCCATGGCCCGCCTGATTTGTTCGCGGCTTCCGAGCAATGTCACGACGTCCCCGGCTTGCAAGCGAACGCTCTCCGACGGATTGGATTGCGTTACCTGACTCCTGGTCCAGGCTATGATCGAGGCGCCCGACCGCGGCCTGATCGACAGCTCCGCGAGGGATCTGCCGATGGCCGGGGACTCATTTTCCACGCGACACATCTCCACCTCCACGTCCGTCAACGTGCCGCCCCTCAAATGATGGGCGAGTTCGGGCATTTCGCTCCGGCGCAGCAGGGCATACCCCTCCCGGCGCACTTGTTCCGCTTTTCGAGTCACGAATTCAGGCGGCAGGTTGTAGGTCCGCAGAACCAACGCAAAAATTTCGATCGACGTTTCGAATTCCTCCGGCACGACATCGTCGGCGCCCAACTGGTGCAATTCTTCCAGCTCGCGCAAGTACCTGGTCCGCACGACCACATGAATATGAGGATTGAGGCCCTTCGCCACCTGTACCGCACGGCGGGCCGTGAAGGGATCCGAGATTGCCACCACCAGGACCTTGGCGTCGTCGATTTTCATGTGCCGCAGCACATTCGCGTTCGCCCCGTCGCCATAATAGATCGGGACGCCGTGCTTGGATTCCCGCCCCACCGTGTCTCCATCCAGGTCCAGCGCGATGTATGGGATCTCCGTTTCTCCCAACACCCTGGCCAAGTTCCTGCCGTTGAGCCCGTACCCGAGGATGATGACATGGTCCTTGATCCGAATCTGCTTACTTTCTACCTGGGCCTGGTGGGCGGCGGTCCGCTCGGGAAACCAGTGACGCAGCCGCTGAATTGCTTCGACTCGCCTGGCTAAATACGGCGACCATTGCATGAGAAACGGCGTGATGGTCATTGTCAGGACCGACACGGCGAGAAAGAGCTGATACGGTTTCTCCGGCAATAATCCGACCTCAAGCCCTTCCCTGGCCAGGATGAAGCTGAACTCACCTACTTGAGCCAAGGCGACGCCGGCCAAGACCGCGGCTCTCGGTGCGGAACCGGCCGCCAGCACCGCCCCCGTGCCGGTGATGAATTTGCCGACGATGATCGCCGCCAATAACCCCAGCACGGTGAACGGGTATTCGAAGATGACGTGCCAATCCATGAGGACGCCGATCGACACGAAAAACAAGCTGTTGAAACTATCTCGGAACGGCAGCACTTCTGCCAAGGCCTGGTGACTGTATTCCGATTCGGCGATGACCAGACCGGCAATAAAGGCGCCCAGTGCAAGCGAGAGCCCCCCGAGGGAGGTCAGCCAAGCGATCCCCAGGCAGAGCACAATGATCGTCAGCAAAAAGAGTTCGCGGCTCCGGCTGCGCACAATGTGCTGCAAGAGCGTCGGAACCAGGTGCCAGGCCGCCGTGACGATCAGCGCGACCACCGCCAAGGCCTTGAGAAGCGTCAAGACCACCGCGCCGGCCGCGCTGCTGTCCTGCGTGACCAGAATCGGAGTAGCCAGCATCATGGGGACCATGGCCAGATCCTGAAAGATCAAGATTGCGATGGTGGCGTGCCCATGCAGCGAATCGCTGTCGCCTCGTTCAGCCAGACTTTTCAAGACAATGGCGGTACTGCTCAGCGAGACCAAGAATCCCCAGAAAATACCCTGCTGATAACTGAGCCCGGCGGCCAGCGCCCCGAAAACGGCCAATACCAGCGTCCCTCCGACCTGAATCGGCGCCGATATCACAAGAATCCGGCGGGCCGAGGCGAACTGCACGGAAGAGAATTCAATCCCGATGGTAAAGAGGAGCAAAACGATGCCGATCTCCGCCAGCACCTGCACTTTCGTCGTGTCAGGGATAAGGTTCAGGCCGTGCGGTCCGATCAAGGCGCCCGCGACGAGAAAACCTGCAATGGAAGGAAAGCGAAATTGATGGAAGACAAAGACGACCGCGGTGGAAACAGTGAAGATGATCAGCAGATCTCCGAGCACCTCGTAATCGGCCATACACTCCTTTCGCTAAGAGCCCTCGGTAGAGGCCGTCATCTCCAACGATCGTGCCGCAGCATACCTGAGCCGATATCGCCGGACAAGGACGTCTTGAAAAGGAGCGGGCGGGAATGACGGGTCGCTAAGAATGACGAGTCGCTAGAAGGGGATTCGCACGCCGAGGTTAAACTCGTTCGGCATCATATTCCTGCCGAGATCCCCGGATTGAGCGGGATTGTGAAAGAGTCCGTTGGATCCCAAGGCCCGGTCACGGTCGGTGGTATATCCGCCCCCGAACCCGGCGCCGATAAACGGGATAATCGTTTGATCCTTAAGTTGGAATCGACCGGTGAGCGCCGGGGCTTGTCGGATGACATTGCGGTTCTGGTCGGGAAAAGAGAGCGGGTCGGTGGCGGACGGACTGGCGCTGTTCTGACGAAGACTTGACCAAGAAGGTGAATCCATAGGAGTGTCTTCCGCCGATGAGATCGTAGGGCCGCACAGCAGTAGCGCGAAACAGCCGATCAGCACACTAGGCGTTGTCCTGCAGTGTCGATGCACCGGCATCCCAGTTCTCTTGTGTCTCTGCTACATTTGAACATCTCCAATGATTCGATTCAAGCCCCTGCGCGGAGATTTTGTGCCGTCGGCCGATACATCCACCGAGCAGGGCCATCAGCGCACTTGCAGAACGGCGATCGGTACGCTATTCATAGGATCGGCAATCCGATGCCGGCTCGGCGATGATGCCGGCACGTGCTGCTCGGTTTCCGACACGACCACTGCATGCAAACTGATTCCGCTTCCTCGACAGCCGTGTGGCATACCTGCGCGTCGATGGGGTTCGGTGGGCTGGAAATCCGGATGCTGGAAGAGGCGTCCTTCTTCAGGGCACGCGGTTATGAACCGACCTTTGTCTGTAACCCCGGCGCTCCGCTGGGACAACGTGCGGCGGCACAGGGTATCCCGACAGTCCCGCTTCGTATGCGCCAATCGTACGAATTGCCCTCGACGATTCGGTTTTGGCGGCTGCTTGGGCGTCATCGCGTCGATCTCCTGCACACTCACACGTCGAAAGATCATTGGATCTGTGGGCCGGCGGCCAGGGCACGCGGCATTCCGATCATCCGAAGCCGGCACATCGGCACGCCGGTCAAGACCAACGTTCTTTCAAGTCTGATCTATACCGGCTTGGCCGATCGCGTGCTCACGTCCTCCGCTGAGACCAGGGACGACCTTCTGCGAATTCCGCGACTCCATCCCACGCGAGTGGTCGACATTCCGGCAGGCATCGATGTCGCGCGCTTTCATCCGCTCGCCGGCGGAAACCGCATCATCAAAGAGTTCAATCTCGAAGGGGCCGCCCCGATCATCGGGTATGTCAGCCGGCTGGAAAGGGGAAAGGGATTCCGCTATCTCATGGAAGCGGCGCCTTCCGTGCTGGAACGGTGGCCGAACGCCCGGTTCCTGTTCGTCGGCGACGGACCTCCCTGGGATCGCCGGACAGCGGACGAACTGCTGGACAGGCATGGGTTGCGGAGCCACGCCATCCTCACCGGCTTCCGCACCGATATTCCGGAGCTGCTGGCCGCCATGACGTGTCTCGTATTTCCATCCTTCAAAATCGAAGGAACGCCCCAGGTCCTTTTGCAGGCCTTGGCCATGGAGAAACCGATCATCGCCACCCGCGTGGGTGGAATCCCCAACCTGATCACCGACCACGAGACCGGCCTCCTCGTCGAACCGCAAAGCGCCGAAGCCTTGGGCCGGGCCATTCACCGGCTGCTGGATCATCTGCCGGAAGCGCACCTCATGGCGCAACGCGGCCGGGAGAACGTGGTACGCAATTTTTCCCTCGACCGCGCCGTTGATCGCACGGTTGCGGTCTATCGAGAGCTTCTATGATCTGCCTGACGGGGGACGTTCATCATCATTCCTATCGAGGGGTCGATACCTGGTATTCCCCCTATTCTGAAACCCGGCTTGCCCTGCGGTACGGCGAGATTGCCGCGCGCCATGGGGTGAAAGTCACGCTGTTCATTACCGGCAAGGCCTGCCGCCAAGAGCCGGCCCTCGTCGCGGAACTGAGCCGAATGCCGAATTGCGAGATAGGCGGCCATACCTATTGCGCGTTTCGTTCACCCCTGCATTGGCTGTGGAAACGGATCGGCTTCGGCATCACGGGGCCGGTATTCTTCCAAGCGCGGGATATCGCCAAGACCGTACGGGCCATCGAGCGCCTGACCGGAAAACGCATACGCGTATGGCGAAATCATGCGTACCGGCATGACCAGCATACCTACGCATTGTTGACGAAGGCGGGCATCGATATCGTCTCGGACCACGTGTCGGCAACGGCGACGGCGCCGGAACGCTTCAGCGAAATGCTGCTGTCACTGCCCATTAATACGGCAACGGACCACGAGCATCTGCTGCACGGAAAGTACCTGCCGGGACGGAGCACGTCCGAGCGACTATCTGGACGCGTGAGCATTCATGACTGGGTGGGGACCGTTCAGGAGAATGTGCGGACAATCGAGAACCTGGGCGGGATCGCAACCATTCTGGCCCATCCCCTGTGCATGGACGTGGCGGATGGAATGCAGGCATTTGAAGACCTCTGCCGATTTCTTTCACGCTATCGTACGGGATGGGTGTCGGAGGTCGTGTCGCGATAGTCAGGACGAATCGCGATCACTCATACGTTGTAGTAACCGCGGTACCATTCGACGAACCGTTTGATGCCGACTTCAATCGGTGTCGCGGGCTTGAATCCCACATCACGCGTCAAATCGGCGACGTCGGCATAGGTGGCCGGTACATCGCCTGCCTGAAGCGGCAGGAGCTTCTTCTCGGCTGTTCTCCCCAACACCTGCTCCAAGACCTCGATGAAGTGCAACAGCTCGACCGGTTGATGATTGCCGATATTGTAGAGCCGGTAGGGCGCCGAGCTGCTGCTCGGATCCGGGCGGTCGCCGGTCCATGCGGCATCCGGGGCGGCCGGCCGGTCCAGCACCCGAATCACGCCTTCGACGATATCATCGATATAGGTAAAATCGCGCTGCATCTTGCCATGGTTGAACACCTCGATCGGCCGCCCTTCCAGGATCGCTTTCGTAAAGAGAAACAAGGCCATATCGGGACGTCCCCACGGTCCGTAGACCGTGAAAAATCGCAGGCCCGTACAAGGAAGGCGGTACAGATGGGCGTAGCAGTGGGCCATCAGCTCATTCGCCTTCTTGGTTGCGGCGTAGAGCGATACGGGATGATCGACATTATCGTGGACGGAGAACGGCATGTGGGTATTACCCCCATACACCGAACTGGTGGAGGCATAGACCAGGTGCTCCACTTTTGTATGCCGGCATCCTTCCAGGATATTGAGAAACCCTTCCACATTGCTGCCCGTGTAGGCATGAGGATTCGTCAACGAGTAACGCACACCGGCTTGCGCCGCTAAATGAATGACCCGCGGGAACCGGTGGGCCGCAAAGAGCGCTTCGAGGCCGGCGCGATCCTCGAGATCGAGTTTCGTGAACCGGAACCGCGGATGAGATGTGAGCTGCGCGAGACGGGCCTCTTTGAGCCGGACATCATAATATGCATTCACATTGTCCAGTCCGAGCACGGCGTCTCCTCGCTCCAAGAGGCGCCGGCACACATGAAATCCGATGAACCCCGCCGCTCCCGTCACCAGGATGAGTTGCTGTGAGTCCGGCATCACATTCGCTCCCGCCTGCTACGCCACCGACTTCTTGACCGCCACGGCATCCGCCGTCACCACGCTCAGGCCGCTACCGCCCTTGCGGTACCGCTTCCCGCATTCCCCACAATATAGAGATGCGCCTTTCACTTTCAATCGGACGCCGCACTGACACATCCAACCGGCGACGCGGCCGGGAGTGCCGATGACGAGCGCATGATCAGGCACGTCTTTCGTCACGACCGTTCCGGCCCCGACGAAGGCATATCGTCCGATGGTGTGCCCGCAGACGATCGTGCAGTTCGCGCCTAACGTGGCTCCCTGTTTCACCAGGGTGGGGCGCAGCTCCTTCATTCGTGGAATCTCGCTCCGCGGATTCAAGACGTTCGTGAATACCATCGACGGGCCGCAGAAGACTCCGTCTTCCAGCGTCACCCCTTCATAGACGGACACATTGTTCTGAACCTTCACACCGTCGCCGATCACGGCATTCGGACCGACCACGACGTTCTGGCCGATCTTACACCCTTTGCCGATCTTTGTGCCCTTCAAAATATGGGAGACATGCCAGATGCTCGTCCCCGTTCCGATCTCCACGCCTTCATCGATGAAGGCCGATTCGTGCGCAAAGTACGCCGGCTGAGACGCATGTCGCACCAAGGGTTCCTTTGGCGTGGAGGAAAGAAACGGCCGCACATCCAATGAATCCTGGCATTGCTGCAAGACGCGGAGCACGCGCAACCCTTCCTCTCCGTCGGTCCGCGGGGTGCGCCTGGTCGTTACACAATCGAGAAAATGCCGGCATTCGGCGCGCAACGGTTCAACCGCGTCCAGCAGAATGGACTGTCCTTCCGCCTTGCTCGGCACGGGCAGCTGATGCTTCCATTCGATCGAGTGCGGATACAACACCAACTTGTCCTGCTTGTCCAAATCATCGAACACCGCCATCTTTCGATCCCCGACCACGATCAATTTCTGTTCCTTGAAGGGATGGAGCCAGGACACAAAGACATGGGCCTTGACGCCGCTGGGAAACGACAACAAACTCACGGTGACGTCGGCGATGCGCTGGTGGAGATAATTTCCGCCCTGGGCATGCACCGCATCCGGCATGTCTTCGAGCAAGCCGAGAATCACGGAAATATCGTGGGGCGCAAACGACCAGAGGATGTTTTCTTCCCGGCGGATCTTTCCCAAATTCAGCCGGTTGGAGTAGATGTACTGAATCCGTCCCAACTCCCCGTTATCGATCAATTCCTTGAGCCGAAGAACGGCGGGATGATACCAGAGCAGATGCCCGATCATCAGAACGCGACCCAGTTCTTTGGCTAATGCCACCAGGGATTCACCGGTTTCCACGGAGAGACAGAGCGGCTTCTCCACGCAGACATCCTTCCCCGCGAGCAGCGCCTCCCTCACCAGATTTGCATGGGTTTCGGCCGGAGTCGCAACGGCGACCGCCGGGACGGACGGATCGGACAGCACCTCGCCGAAGGATCGATACATCCGGCAGCCCGGATACTGCTCGGCAAACCGGCACAGCGTATCCTCATTACTGTCGCAAATGCCGGCTAACGATCCCAAGTCATGGAAGTTCCGTACGAGATTCTTCCCCCAATAGCCGGAGCCGACGACGGCGACACGGGGCACAGCGGGAGCAATTCGATTCAATGCGCTCATGTGACTCCTGGCGTGATGAGGTGAGGTCGTCTGTCTCCGCATGAGGCGGCGAGCGAGATTTCACGAATGACGCGTCACGCGTCGAGCCGAGAGGCACGAACGAAGGCGGAGAACCTCACGACATCCGGTTAAGCGCGCCCACTCTGCTTGAGGAACGGGGGATCTCCATGGTCGTGACGGTAGAGAGAAAGCGGCGCGAGAGAGTCGGCCAGCGAACTCACTTGCGCCTGACCGCCGTCGGACAACCGAAAGAGATCCAGAGCATGCGTGTAATGATAGCCGCAACCTCGCGGAGCGAGAAGCTCTTTCAATTTTTCGGGCGGCTCCCAATGGGCGGTCAGGAGAGCCGTTCGGGCCGGATTGCGCCGGCTGAACATAAAGGAGAGATGATCCGGATACCAATCGGCGCCGCCCGTCGCATACGACACGAAGAGCTGCGCTTGCGCCGTCGCGCACAGGTCGGCCAGATACCCGTTGGTGAGATACCCGTTCTCACCGACATCGAGCCATTGCCCGGGATGGGACAGAGCGGCATGCGCGGCATAAGTACGGACCTCCAAGAGCTGCTGCTGCGAAGCCAAGACCACGGGAATGGGACCGAACTTCTGGACCAACTGCTGGATCACGCCGTCCTTCAAAGCCGAGCGCCCGCTGTTTGTCGGACCGCTGTCGGCATGGACCAGCACATTGCGCCCTCGATCGACGATCAGATAACAGTTGCGCGGCATTTCGAGGTCACAGGGGTCCTCTCCAAAAAACGGAACGGAAACGACCGATCCTCCCTCGAAAGGCCAGGCCTCCCCATGGGCCAATTCGATGATGCGCGAGAATCCCAACTCTTTCAGCAACGGCACATAATCATAGAAGAGCTGCTTGCGGTTTCGCCGGCTCGGAATGATCACCGGCACATCCTTCGGCATATGAAGCAACGTGCGGGGATCGACATGGTCGTCGTGATCATGGGTCAGGAAAATACCGGCCGGCTTCGGCAATTGGGACACCCAGAGAGAGGGCACGTTCGACTCCGCGAACCAGGGCAGCAACCAAGGGTCGAAAAGAAAAAACGAATCCTGCCGGCGATACATGACCGCGGCATGGCCGAGATGGATCGTATCCCGATCCTTGGTCAGCTCCAGCCATCGGTCCCGGATGCCGGCCTGGTCCGACACCATGAAACACTCATACTGGACGAACAGCTCCATGAGGCGGGTCAGCAGCCGCTCCCCTTCCCGCCCGGCCGAGGATACGACCGTGCGCAACTCATCGGTTCGATGCGTTCCTGTCAGCATCCCTAAAAATTTTCCGACGATCGGGCCCATTGGACGGTCGAACGCCACCGGAAGCGCTTGCCGCTTCACCGCGTGGAAGATACGCAGGCCGGTATTGACAAGGGTGGCCGATTTGGTGAGATCGTGAGCGAACTCCCATTGAAAGGCCCCGTCGGATTTGCGGCCGCATTTGATGTGCGCGGCGAGATGAGGCCGCGAATTGACCAATTCGGCATAGGCGTCTTCCAGGCGCCGGCTGGTTTGCGGATCACCCTGTTGCGCCCGCCGCGCGAACACGTCGCTGATCGCGGTCTCCACGCAGCTCAACAAAAGACCGTGCGCTTCATGCAGAGCGGCGACGACTTCCGGAGCAACCCCCCCGATGAACGGAAACGGCCCCGGCGGCTGATTGCTTTCCAATTGCGCCCAAACCCATGGCGCGAGGCCCACATATTGATCGCGAGACAATCTGTTCCAGATACTCATGCTCGTTCGGCGAAAGGGGCGGAACGCACGCCTTCCGCGCGCCTCTCAGCTGTTGTGCTTGACCCACTCAAGACGGCTGATGTCCGGTTCATACAAGGCCTGAATCACATTGCCGTCGGGATCTGTAAAATAGAATGAATAACTGCCGTCCCGATGCAATTTGGGAGGCTTGGCGATCACGGCTCCGTATCGAGTTCCATCGCGCTGAACATCGGCGAACAGCTCGTCTACGATTTCCCGGCTCTCCACGATCACGCCGAAGTGATCCAAAAATTGCCCGCTGCCCGCCTGATAGCGATCGCGCTCGGAAGCCGGAATCTGATGAAGCGCTAAGTTGTCGGCGCCCGAACTGAGATATACATTCTCGGGATCCGGTTCCCAGACCACTTTCATCCCGAGAAACCGTTCGTAGAACACACGAGACCGATTCAAGTCGGTCACACGAAGAGCCAGATGTCGTAACCCACGATGAGCCGGTGTCGCCATGGCAGCCTTCGTATAGTAGCAGGATGTTGAAAACACCTGCCAGCCGCCAGAGGAATTTTCCTCGGCCGCCGGTCTTCCTTCGTTCAGAGTCGGATCGCGGTGTCCCGGCATATTACTTGGTCAAGGGCCTGTGGTACGATCTGTCTTTCTCAGCCTACTTAACGAAGGAGTCATGTTCTATGGTGTTTCGAAGCGGTGTCGCCGTGGCGCTGACCGGTTTGGTTATGATCGCGAGCCCGGGTTTCTCTGCAGACAAATCGAACGCGGCCCCGGCGGAGATCGTCGGCAAGGACGGCGCGCCGATGGTTCTGATTCCGGCCGGTTCTTTTCCAATGGGGGTGCCGCCGGGAGACCGTGACGGCGGCCGGGATGAATATCCCCGCCATGAAGTATTTGTCGATGCCTTTTATATGGATAAATATGAGGTGACGAACGGCCGGTATCTGGCCTTCGTGAAGGCGACCGATCATCGGGTGCCCCAGAATCCCAGGAATCCCACGCGCAATCTGTGGGAGGGAACCGCGATACCGGAATCGCTGACCGATCGGCCGGTGGTCAATGTGGATTGGGGAGATGCCGACGCCTATTGCAAATGGGCCGGCCGCCGGCTTCCGACCGAAGCCGAATGGGAAAAGGCCGCAAAAGGCAATCACGATTGGCGCTTTCCCTGGGGAAATGTCGAGCCGACATCGAAGCATCTCAACTTCAATCAACGGTGGATCGGAGAAAAGACATTGATGCCGGTCGGCAGTTACGAAGCGGGCAAGAGCCCCTATGGTCTGTATGATATGGCCGGGAATGTGTGGGAATGGGTCAACGACTGGTACGACGCTCGCTATTATGAGAGCAGCCCTGCCAAGAATCCGAAAGGGCCGGAGACCGGCAAAGGCCGGGTGCTGCGAAGCTCGGGATGGCAGGTGGAAACGCCGCTGGTGCGCATCTTCACCCGGGTCGAGAGCGATCCCACTATCCGCAATGAATCGACGGGATTCCGGTGCGCCGCGGACGGCGCAAAGTAGTAAGGTAATGCCGATTGCTTGACGCAGAGACTTTTGCCTTTTTGCCTTGGACGCGGCCATGAAGCACCTCATCGGTTTCAACGGATTGGCTGTTGCCGCGTTTGAGAGTCGCATGGCGAACGAGATGGAGCGCCTGATTCGTCGCTACGGCGGAAATCCGCTCGTCGCCCCGGCTCTCCGGGAGATTCCCCTCGAGGATAATTCCGCCGCCCTGCGTTTCGGCGCGCGGTTGCTCACCGACCGGATCGACATTCTGATCCTTCTCACCGGGGCCGGCGCCAAAACCCTGTTTGAAATTATTCAGACGCGCCATGCTCTTCCTGATATTATCGGCGCGTTGCGCCAGACCGCGCTGGTCGCGCGCGGGCCGAAGCCGGTCGCTGCGCTGAAAGCCTTCGGCCTCTCCCCCACCCTCACGGTTCCGGAACCGAATACCTGGCATGATTTGATCGCGACGTTGGATGCCTATCGACCGGTAAGAGGGCTCCGTGTGGCGGTGCAAGAGTACGGAGTGTCAAATCAGGAGTTGCTCGATGCGCTGAGAGTACGCGGTGCGGATGTCTTCGCCGTACCTGTCTATAAATGGGCGCTTCCGGAAGACACGGCTCCGCTCAAACGGCTCATCGATTCGATTCTTCGAAGTCAGGTGGATGTGATGCTGGTGACGAATGCCGCCCAGATCGATCATGTGATGCAGTTGGTGGAACAAGACGGAACGACAGAGGACTTCAAGAAGGCCTGCGGGCGGATGATGGTCGCATCAATCGGTCCCACCGCAAGCGAGCGGCTTCGAGACTACGATCTTCCGGTCGATCTCGAACCGACGCATCCTAAAATGGGCATTTTGGTCAAAGAAGCGAGCGAGCAGGCTTCGGCGCTTCTTCAACGCAAGCGGTCAACAAAATAATGGTAGCGCCGGGCGACCCGGCACGCTGTGCGAAGCACATTGGATGATCTTTACCGCAAGCTCGTCTGCTTGCTTTGCTCGTCCGGCTTCGGCTCCCCCTCTCCATCTTTCGCGTCCCGGGCGCACCGAAATCCCATCCAGTTCATCTTCGTGACCGGGTCGGTGCCATTGCGCTGCGCCGCCCGCACAGTCGGTGTGCTGTCGATCCATCCACCGCCGCGGAAGGCGCGCTGTGTGCCCGTCTCCGGACCTTTCGGGTTCTTGTCGGGCGCGGTCGCATAGTATTTCGGCTCGTACCAATCAGCCACCCATTCCGACACGTTGCCCGACATCTGGAAGACTCCATAGGGGCTCACGCCGTTGTCGTACTTATCTACAGAAATAATCGGCGGGTACAGCAGGAGGCGCTCCGGGCGATCTCGCACCGGACCGGACAACCCCGTACGCCCGAAGTTTGACCGTGACAGGCCGGCCATTTGGTTACCCCAGGGATAGATGCGGCCGTCCTCTCCCCGTGCGGCCTTTTCCCACTCTGCTTCTGTCGGAAGCCGCTTGCCCGCCCACCTGCAATAGGCATCCGCATCGAACCAGGACACATGCATGACCGGATGGCTCGCCATCTCCTCCTGAAAATTGCCGCCGTCATACTGCCAGTCGATGAGCGGATCCCGATTCGTACCCAGGACAAATTTGAGAAATTGCACCGTGGTGACTTCGTACTTGTCGATCTCATACGCATCCAGATAAACCTTCCGTTGCGGCATTTCCGCCGGATAGGCGTTCCGATCGACCTTCTTATTGCTGCCCATGAGAAATTCACCGGCGGGGATCCGGACCATCTCGTCATAGGGCCGATGCTTGACCCGTTCCGCCGCAATTTTTTTTCCTTCCGGAGTCCATTCCCTGGTCACATCGCTCACATCCAACGCAAACACGGCCCCGCACAATGTCACGATTCCCAGCCCGGAGATCAAAAGAAGCGATAATCTTTTCATCACTTGCACGGTTTCATGCCCTCCTCTGTAACGGTGGCGTACCGGCCGATGCCGCGTCACGACGGCTCCGGCGATGGCGTGGTGTCGGAAGGCCGGTCGAACTCCTCGAGCGGTTGAAAATTGACCGGCAGCTGAAAGAGATAATCCGACAGCGGTCGCATCTTCACATGCTGATACTCGATGATCCAACTTCCGTCTTTGCGCGCCAATTTCATGGGGAAATGAATATCCGTGGCCACCCATTGATAGTACACATCCGTCCGCTCTCCCTGCTTCACGGTGACCTCATAGAGAACCGTGGGATGGCCCTCCCGTATTTCCTTTCCGATTTCTTCGCGCGATACCTCGCCGTCCAGCCGCTCGTATACTTGAAGATCATGATCCGGCCCGTAGGGCACGGTTTTAAAGTGTCTCATCCTGGACAACAACAGCCACACCAGGTGTTTGTCCTTCCGGACGATGGTCACATTGACCGGCCCCATGCTGTGGTGCTCGATCCGCCACATGTTGTCGCGGTAATAGATGTGGGCCTTTTGCGTTCGACCATCCGCCTTGGTGATTTGATCCGCGGTAAATTCGAGCGCTTGGCTGGAAACGGGATAGGCGAGACAGAGGCAGAATGTCAACCCGAGGATCAGCGGGCATCGCATGGTGGCTATCCTAACATAGCCGAGGCGGTCAGTTTCTTTCTAGCTGAGCCACGGAATGCGAATCAGGGACAACGCCGACTCACTCCATGGTCAAGACGGCCGCGCCGCGAATGGTCCCGGCCTTCAAGTCCTGTAAGGCCTGATTCGCATCCGCGAGCCCAAACGTCCGGGTATGCGTGTGAATGGGAATGGCCGCGGCTTCGCGCAAAAGGTCCACCCCATCCTGCCTCGTGTTGGCAGTCACGCTTCGGATGATCCGTTCGCCGAACAAGTCCCGGTCATAGTCCAAGATCGGAATAGGACTCATATGAATCCCGGCCAGGGCGAGCGTTCCGCCTCGGTCCAGCGCGCGAAGAGCCGCCGGCACGATCTCGCCGGCCGGAGCAAAGATGATCGCTCCATGCAACTTGTCCGGCGGCCGCTCCATCGAGCCGCCGACCCACACCGCGCCCAATTCGCCCGCCAGCGTTCGATGCTCTTCCTTGAGCGAGCAAACATACACCGAGCAACCCCACGCACGCGCAATCTGGATTGCAATATGCGCGCTCGCACCGAACCCATAGAGGCCGAGGCGCTGGCCCGGTTTGATTCCGCTGAGCCGGAGGGCACGATACCCGATGATGCCGGCGCACAGCAACGGCGCCGCCTCTTCGTCCGTAAAACGAAGTGGAAGAGGATACGCGTAGCGAGCCGCCACCACCGCATACTCCGCATAGCCGCCGTTGACCCGGTATCCGGTAAAGGTCGCGCGCAGGCACAGATTCTCCCGGCCGCTCAAGCAAAACTCGCATCGGCCGCAGGTCGCCTGCAACCAGGCAATGCCGACCCGATCGCCTTCCTTCAGGTCATTCACATCCCGGCCCAACTTCTCGACGATACCGACTACCTCATGGCCGGGGATGATGTCCGGCGGCACCTCGGCCAGTTCGCCCTCGACGACATGAAGATCCGTCCGGCATACGCCGCACACACGGATACGGACTCTGACTTGCCCGGGACCTGGCTCAGGCCGGGCGACCTCCCGGAGAGCCAGGGGATTGGTCGTGACCGCCGCCGGATGCGCCAGCACCATTGCCCGCATCAGACCTCATCTCTCGATCATGGCTTGGCTTTGATGCACTCAATGTCCAATTTGATGAAAACTTCGTCGCCGACTACCAATCCTCCGCTGTCCAGCGCTTTGTTCCAGACCATGCCGAAATCCTTGCGATTCAGTTTTCCCTCGGCATTGAACCCGGCCCGGACATTCCCCCATGGATCTTTCGTCACACCATTGAAGTTCCCGGTTAAACTGATCTCTTTGGTCACGCCGCGCAGAGTCAGATCACCGGTGGCGGTATACTGATCGCCGTTCTTTTTGTATTGCTTGAGTTTGTACGTCATGGTCGGATACTTCTCGACGTCGAAGAAATCCGCCGTCCGCAGGTGCGTGTCCCGCTTTTCATGATTGGTATTCACCGACGCGGTCTTGATGGTCGCCTCGATTGTCTTGACCGTCTGCGCTTCCGGGTCCATCTCGATGAACCCGGTGTAATCTTTGAAATGGCCGGTGGTTTTGGAAATGACCATATGCGCCACTCGAAATTCAATCGTGGAATGCTCCAAATCCACATCATACCGGGCCATTTCCGCTTGCGTCGGACCAACCCAGCCGAAGGCGCAGGCGCACAATAGCGTGAACAGGGACAGGGCTTTCTTCATTACGTCCTCCTTCTATGGTGAATTGACAAAGCGCGTGACCGGGCGGGTCCGGTCATTGCGGCGCCTGAGTTTTCGGGGCGGGCGGCGGCTTCTTTGGCGGTTTCCTTTCGACCGTTGTCTGGACGTCTCCCGGCGAGACCCGCACTCCCGTACGCATGCGGACATGAACATCCACGAGTTCGCCGCTCATGTCGGCCGGCAGAGGCGGAAACGGCTGGGCATGGATGATACTTTGAATACCCGCCTCATTGATGTCGCGCGCGCCGGATCCCTTCTCGACTTGGATCAATTGAGCCACGCCGCTGCCGTAAAGCTTGAAACGAACACGCACGGTCTCTCCGCTGGGAGCCCGGCGGATCTGCCGCACTTGGCGGCTCCAATTGAGACTGATGAGCCCGCTCACCTGCTTCCAATAGGCTTCCGCTTGAGCCGGTTCGGGAAGCGGCAATAAATCCTCTTCCGCGATCGTGACGTTGAACACGGGGGCTGTCTCCGGCGGTTTGGACGAGGACGAGCCCTCCTGCTCATTCGGCTCGGAAACGACGGCGAGGGCCCCATCGTCCTCGCTGTCTCCATCAGCCTGGGCCGGCTCACCCAAGGTGATGTACACATCGCGCTTCATGAATGCTTCGACGCCGGCCGATTTCGTGCGGGCCAGCGTGACACGGATGCGGGTCGCCTTCGGATGCACGGTGGTCAGGCTCTTGTTGGAAAACTTCGGCTCGAGAATCGCCGTTCCCTGATATGTCGTCGAGTCCGAATCCTGATTGAGGGATACGGTCTGACTTTGAAAGGCCGCCGATTCAATAATGGCCAGAATCGAGTCGGACGATGTCGCAATGCCGCCTACGGTAATGGAAAGGACCAGATCTTTATCGGCGCGAACCACCCCGCTTGCTTCCGATTCCATCAATTCGAACTGCATCCACCGCTTCGGCGCAGGAGTGGACGCCTGCTTGGCGGCGCCGGAGGAGAGGGGAAGGCTCGCCCCAAAGAAAACAGCCGTGGCTAGACAGCCGACCATCGCCCGCGTTGCCAGGCCCGTAATCCACCCCGGAAACATGGGGGCATCCTACCCAGTGCCCTCGGGCAGTTCAACTCGTTTTTTCCCATATAGCTATGCCATTGTAACGATCTTGCTATAATGGCCCATGCGCGCGTTGGTGAAAGCATTTTCGGGCCCCGGTCTCACCCTCACCGAGCGGCCCGATCCGCGGCCGGCGCCATGCGAGGCCGTGATCCGGGTCAAAGCCACGTCGTTATGCGGCACCGACGCCCACATTTATAATTGGGACGACTGGGCCCATAGCCGCATTCAGCCGCCGCGTATCATCGGCCATGAAATGTGCGGAGAAGTCGTGGAGATCGGCTCCGATGTGACGCTCGTCAAAATAGGCGATTATGTTGCGGCCGAATCTCATCTCACATGCGGTGTCTGCTTTCAATGCCGGACCGGACAAGCGCACGTGTGCAAAAATTATCGCATCCTCGGCGTGGATCGCGATGGGTCCTTTGCCGAGTATGTCGTCCTGCCGGAAAGCGTGCTCTGGAAAACGGCAAGGGAAATTCCGCCGGAGCTGGCCTCGGTTCAGGAACCCTTGGGTAACGCGGTGGACGCCGCGCTCGTGGAAGATCTCACCGGCCATACCGTGCTGATTACGGGATGCGGGCCGACCGGACTTTTTGCCGCCGCCGTGGCACGGATCGCCGGAGCAGCGCGGATCATCGCCACGGACACGAGCGAGTATCGCCTGGCCATCGCCACGCAGCTCGGGGTCGATCATGTTTTGCACGCCAGGCCGGACAAGAGCGATCGGACCGCCGCGGCGATCAGGGAGATTACGGAGGGAGAAGGGGTGGACGCCTCGCTTGAAATGTCCGGCCATCCCACGGCCCTGCATCAGGCGTTTCAATCGGTCAAGAACGGAGGCCGGGTGACCCTGTTCGGCATTCCGTCCGGACCGGTTCATTGTGATCTGGCCAATGACATTATCTTCAAGGGCATCAGAGTCTACGGCATCACGGGAAGGCGTTTGTTCAGCACATGGTATCGGTTGGCCGGGCTGTTTAAAGCCGGTCTCGACATCAAGCCCGTCATTACCCACACATTTCCCCTCAAAGACTTCGCTCAAGGATTTGAGTTGATCCAATCGGGTCAATGCGGCAAAGTGGTGCTCTTGCCGTGAGGACCGATCGATCGCAGGCACGGCGCCTCATGCATCATTCGACGCCTCACGCTTGAGCAGTATCATGGCCTATCGCTCGTTCAAGAAAGCGGTCGAGGACGTGCTGGCGGACGTTCGAGCCGCCGGGTTGTACAAGAGCGAGCGGCACATCCTCGGCCCTCAAGGCTCGGACGTGCGCGTACGCGACCGCCTCGTCCTCAATCTCTGCGCCAATAACTATCTCGGGCTTGCCAATGACCCGAACGTCAAGGAGGCGGCCGGCCGCGCGCTGGAAGACTCCGGGTACGGCATGGCGTCGGTGCGCTTCATTTGCGGCACCCAGCAACTTCATAAGGACCTGGAGAGATCGCTCTCTGAATTTTTCGGCACCGGCGATACGATCCTATACAGTTCCTGCTTCGACGCCAACGCGGGTCTGTTCGAGCCGTTGCTCGACGAGCGCGATACAGTCATCAGCGATGCGCTCAATCACGCCAGTTTGATTGACGGCATCCGGCTCTGCAAGGCGAAGCGTTTGCGCTATGCCCATTCCGACATGCGTGATTTGGAAACGAGGCTGGAAGAAGGAATGTCGAGCCGATTGCGACTTATCGTCACCGACGGGGTGTTTTCAATGGACGGCGACCTGGCGCAGTTGGACCGGATCGTGGATCTGGCCGACCGATACAACGCGGCCGTCGTCGTGGATGATAGCCATGCCACGGGGGTGCTGGGGAAGCGCGGACGGGGCACGCCCGACCATTTCGGGGTGGCGGACCGGGTGGATTTGATCACCGGCACGCTGGGAAAGGCGTTGGGCGGGGCGACCGGAGGATTTACGACCGGGCACAATGAGATCATCGAGCTGTTGCGGCAGCGATCCCGGCCCTACTTGTTTTCGAATTCCTTGCCTCCCATGATTGCGGCCGCCGCCATGAAGGCGCTTGATCTCGTCGCCCACGGCGATGCGTTGCGAGCCGCGCTGCACGACAACACCGCCTTCTTCCGTGACCGACTTCGCGCCTTGGGATTTACCCTTGTACCGGGCACGCATCCGATCATTCCGGTCATGTTGGGCGATGCGTCTCTGGCGACGGCCATGGCCGATCGACTATTGGAAGAAGATATCTATGTGGTGGGATTCAGCTATCCGGTTGTGCCGAAGGGGAAGGCCCGTATCCGGGTTCAGATGTCCGCCGCCCATACCCGCGCGCAACTCGAACGAGCCGTTTCCGCTTTTGGGAAAATTGGGCGGGAGTTGGGCATCATCAAGTAAGGACCAGGAACTCGTTCCTCATCCTTATTCACGTATCTGCCTCCGCCGGCTCGACAGGTACGCATTCCGCACCGCCGCGTAGATATCCAGCGTCGCCTCCTCGATTCCTTGGAACTTATCCAAGTTCAGCGAACGCTCGTTGATAATGTCACCCACTCTTGTGCTGAGCTGCATGACGGTCGTGAAATTCCTGTTGGGATGGGAAACAACCGATGGAATGCCTTCCACTTCAATAATGGGAAAGACCAGCCAGTTGATCGGGTTCAGGGCAATGTCTCCGAGGTAGCCGATAAAATCGCGGACCGTGAACGGCGGGAGAAACGGTATGACGAGATATGGCCCGGGCCCGACCCCGTACGCGCCCAGGGTCTGACCGGTATCCTCCTCCGGGGTCGTCAGATCGATACGTTCCGCAACATCGATAAATCCGGCAAGTCCGACGGTGGTATTGATAAGAAACCGGCCGACCTCGATGCCGGCTCCCTTCAGTTTTCCCTGAAACACGTTATTGAGAAATCGGGGCGCGAATCGCGCATTATAAAAGAAGTTATGGATTCCGACTTGCAGCCGGTCCGGCACCACAAAGTCATATCCTTGGGCGACCGGCTTCAATACCCACTTGTCCACTTGCCGGTTGAATTCGAAGATCTTCACATTCAGCGGTTCCCAGGGGTCGTATTCCTCTTCGCCTGCAAACTCCTCTTCTTTGGAAAATGGATCGTAGAAGTCATCCGCATCGGGGGAGGGCTCCGATTCAGCCGGCGGCTTTGGTGATGGCTTGGCGGCAGACGGAGGACCGTCGGCAATCAGGTGAAGCGGAGAAGAGGGCGGAGGCTCTACATTGGTCGTTCCATCGATCGTGAAATTGGAACCGGAGACCGCCGTCTCAGCCGGCGTGGTGAAGGACCCCAGGCTTGAGCAACCGACAATCGTAAACGCCCCGGCACACCAGCAGAGTCCGACAAACCACGACGCCTTTGACTGCACAATCCCTCCCACTCGGGTTTGGTCTTCATGCGCCAATACCAATCCTTACTGCGGCGCGCGAAAGAATTGCGGCACTTTATCAGAATGAGACCGGTCTCGTCACTTCAGGTTTTTCATTTACCCCGCGTGGTACTTAAGACGTCAACTCGGAGATACCCGCCGGCAAGTCTCAGGCGATCGGCAGCCCACTAATTTCTCGACGCAGAAATGAAGTCGCGCAGTTTGGAATAGTACGCGCGCCCGCCGACAAACGGCACATCGTTATGGTCGGCCCCTTTGACGAGATAGAACTCCTTGGGAGGCTTTGAGGCCTGAAATGTCTGCTCGCCCAAGAATAACGGAATGATGCCGTCCCGGTCCCCATGAACGAACAATTTCGGCAAGGAAAGAGCCGGCAACCGATCGATAAGCCTGAAGGAGGCGCCCAACAACCAATGCACGGGTATGCCGTGATAGTAGTATTTCGCCACGGCTTCAATGGAGGGAAAGCACGACTCCAGGATCAGGCTGGCCGCAGGCCGTTGAGCGGCCAACTCGCCGGCCACCGCCCCGCCCAATGACCGCCCGAATATCACGATACGGTCCGGAGTGATCCTCCGTTGTCGAATGACATAGTCGTAGGCCGCCATTGCATCCCCATACAAACCCTCTTCATTCGGCCGGCCCTCGCTCCGCCCGTATCCCCGATAGTCGAACAAAAATACCGAGAGTCCGATCCGGTATAACTCGCGCAGGTTTTCCAGCCTGTTGATGATGTTTCCGGCGTTTCCGTGACACCAGATGAGCACGGACGATGCCCTGGAGGCCTCCACATACCATCCGAACAACTTGGTCCCATCCGTCGATTCGAACCAGACGTCTTGCAGGGGCAGGCCGACCGCACGGGCCCAATCGCGATCCTCCCAGGGATGGGGATGATAGACGAAGATTTGATCCAGGAGGCTCATATCTATGCGGCCGCTTCGCGGACTATAACATGCCGACGAGCCGGCGCTGCACCTCGTATGACTCGTTCTTTTTATGTACTGAGCTGACTGCTTCAACATTACGGCCGTCGGGTCGCAATAAACTAGAACCGGAGGCCAAACCCGACCACCCCATAGTGCGAGCGGAAATCCAGCGCCAAGCCATTCCAGTGAAAATTGGCGGCGAAGTACCGGTATTCTCCAAAAAGAAACACCTTGCGGGACAGCATCACTTGTGTCCCTGCTAGAAACTGATACCCGAACGACCTGGCAGTTTCAAAATCCTGATCTGCTCGCCCCGCGATATTGGGATTCAGCAGGACGCCGTGACTCCACCCTCCCCCGATGCCGGCGTAGGGCGTTATCGGCTTGTCCGGATATCGCACGATGAGATTGATCATGGTGTGGAGCACCAACAGATCGGATCGCGAGATGCCGGGCTGACCGCTGCCTGCACGGTTCGCAAATGAGAGCGCGCCGCCGTGGCCGCTCGAGTCAATTTCCACCCCGATTATTCGACGGGTGAGGTCCGGAAACAAACCCGCCTTCACGCCGCCACCGAAACTGTGCTTGACCGACGCCTCTGTGACAGTGCCTTGATTGAAAATCGGCTTATCGACAGGCCAGCTGCCCAGACCGTAAAAGCCCAATTCTATGTGGCCGAACTCAGCGGCGAAAACCCGGTCGGTGAAGGCGGTGCAAAAGCATGACACGGCAGCGGCCCAGAAAAAGAGAGCGGCTATGCGAGGCATATCCATTGCCACCATGAGCCACAAAAAAGGGTCTTTGGGAGGACCTCCCAAAGACCCTTCAAGACGAAAGGAATTGCTGAGACTCAGCTGCCCTTCACGATTGTGCACCACTCGCCGACAATGCCGAGAATGTTTTTCGCCGAGTGATCAATCGAGGCCACGGTGGTTATTCCTCCGGCGGCTTTGGCCGCCGTGATGCTGGCATCGCCCGTGGCGATCCAACCGAGAATTGACTGGCCGCAAGCTTTGCCTTCCTTCGTGGCGTTGGGCTGATCCGTCGCAAAATTACCATACTTGGCTTCGGTGTAGATGATACCCAGCATCGGAGACTGAACGATCTGACAACCGGTCAAGCTGAGATATCCCGCCGTAATCAAACTCAACGATAGAACCACGGACAGCTTCCTCATAATTCCTCCCTTTCGAGGTTGACGGTTGATGACAACTTCGGCGCGGCCCACTGCGCTGGATCCCTTACTGTCGGCGGAGTATAGGTAAGGGCCGGGATCTTGTCAATCTGAAAGAGGACCGTAACCATACAGAGCCGAATGGGGAACGTATAAACACCAGTCAGAGCGAGTTCTAAATACTGAATGATCAATTATCAATGATCAACTCCTAGGGTATACCCACAAGACGCGCCGGAACATCCGGCTTGAACTACGATCCGCTTGTATGATGCGGCTGCCTGCCTTGACGCTCACTATCCACCTGCTACGCATTGAATAATGCCGTCGCCCCTTGACGGACCTGGCAGATGGAATTTAATACGTATTCGAGATACAAACTCGTGCTGAGCATCATGCGTGCGGCAAAGACGGATGGAAATCCTTTTCCGCCGAAAGGCTTGGCAGCGGGTTGCCCCGTATAACCTGGCCCGCCTCAAGTAATTACCTCTCGAACGCGGAGGCGCTATGAATGGACTGCGGTCGCTTGCCGGCTTCCTCTTGATCGTACTTGCATCGACTTCCGGCTGTTCGGTTCTTATGGCTGCGAATCGCTCAAGCTATCGAGGCGATGTCGAGGTCATCAAGGAGGGCGTTTCACGATCTGAAGTGATTTCCGAGTTGGGTCAGCCGGATTCATTCAGCAGGACGGAAACGGGCGGCTTTGATGATCGATATACATTGGACCCTGAAGCGCATCGGACATGGGTCAAGGTGGGAACGGTCGTTCTACATTTAGGGGCCGATTCAGTCACGGCATTCCTATGGGAATTGGTCGGCACACCATACGAACTCGCCGTCCGCGATAGGATCGTTATCTACCATTTGGCGTACAATCAAGACGGGAAACTCGCGACATTTGAAAAGATCAAACCGTGATGATCCGCAGCCGCAGATAGAACAGGCGTCGGTATTCAGCCTGCCGTCACGAGTCGCGGCAATGTATCCTGTATTCCTCGCATAGAGCCGGCCCTCAAAAAAACGCCTGCACGGTGAACAGTACGTCGTTGTCGTGCGATCGATGATTGTATTCCAACCGTAGCGCCCAATTCTGAGCCAGCGTATACCGTTGGCCCACCGTCCACCGAAAATCGTCGGATTGCTCGCCGAGCGCATAGCGCAAATAGCTTCCCGCGATCAGCATGCGCCACCGTTCAGTGACATCGCCCAGCATGCCGATCGTGCCGCCGCCGCCGATTCGGTGCTTGTCTCGAAATGCGTCACTATAGTTGGCATCCACCTCCGCAAAGGCAAAATACCATTCGCGCCGGAGAAAGTGGCTCACGGTCGAGGCCCCGACTCCGGCGTTGAAATTCCAATTGCTGCAGAGATCGCAGCCGCCGTACCGGATGGTATTCATCCCGAGATTCATCTTCCAGGACGGCGAGAGAAACAGCGAATCGGCCGGCACCAGAGACACCATATTCAGCACGGTGGCCCGCTCCACTCTCGTCTGGTCGGCGCGGTTGTAGTGCCGCAAGGTCACGGATCCCACTTCGATCTGCGCTCCCGGCGTAAAGCCGGGCTCAGGATCCAACAGATCGTGATAGCCGACTCTCGCGGTCAGCTCCTCAAATGTATCGTCATTGCGCCAGCCTCCGCCGACGCTGATCCGCGAGGTGCGATGGCCGATCTCCGGCCGCTGCGCGAAGGGAGCGATCGGAATATCTTCCGACGGCACTCTAAGGCTGCTTCGCGCCGCCAACACGGTCCTGTTCTGGTCACGATACGGCGAGTGCTCCGATTTATCCGATTCGCTCTTGTATCGGAGATAATCAGAGACCACGTCGAGGACGAAGGCTTGGCGGTTCACCGGAAGGGCCTTGAGGTCCGCCGCGGTGCTCACTTGCGACACATCGCCCACCAGGCGGCGGACCAGCGCGAGTTCACCGGTGGAAAGCTGCTCGCGCTTCCGGCGAATCAGGGTGCTTCGGGACGGGCGGTATGCGATATCCCGCACCAAGCCTGGTTGCTCCGCGATCAGGCGAACCGAATCGGCCGGCACCGTCCAGAAGAGGAACTGATCGGTCAAATGGAGCGCGGGGTCGGCATATTCCAGCAACGCCAGAAGATGGTAGGAGCAGTTCTCTTTGAAGAAAAAATAGTCGAAGGACGCATTCCCCATTTCCCACGCATGCATCAGCAAGCGCCGGATCTGCTGCTCTGTAAAGTTCAACCGGTACTCCCACATGTCCCGATTCTCGATGTCCCGATACTCGAGCACCTTGATGTAATAGGGAGTCGTGGAGAAGTAGCCGCGGTAGCCGCCGAAGATTCCTTTGAAGGCATAGTCGAGATTGCGTCCCTGCGGCACGTCGGCGGCAAAGTTGATCGTATACGCCAGAATGCGGGTCTGCTCGGTTTGTCCCCGCTGGTCGAGCCGGAGAAACGTATGGCCGAACATGGAGGCCGGATTATTCATGAAGGCGGACGGAAAAATGAGCGAAACGGCCTCGGTGTCGAACTCGGCAAACCACCGTTCGAACCGCTCGCACCGGAAGGGAGGGATGTCGCCGTCGGTAAACGCCAGATGCTCCTTCAACCAGTGGTAGCGGGCGATGAAGGCGCATTGCGCCGGCTGCCCCGATCGTCCGACGAGTTCGGGCGACAAGAACTGATTGAGCGTCGCATCGAGTTCGGCAACCGGATTGGTTTTGCCGTCCGCCGCCATGAAAAAACCCGGATCATCCTGCTCGCTGGTGTACCCGCCGAACAGATTTTCCCGATAGTGCAGCAGCAGATGCCATTCCCGTTGCTCCGCGAGTTTCAACTCATGCGCGCGGGCGATGAGGCGGGAAAGAGTCCCCTGGTCCACGTCCTCGCCGGCCTCGGCAATAGGTATAAACGGGGCCGCCACCGGTCCGAACAGGAACAGGCTCAGAACAAAGACGACAACGGAGCGGGCTTCGGTCCGAAGACCGAGGCCCGCTCGATGTTCCTTAGCGGGAAGAAACTTGAGCGAGGACAGGATTTTTCGCGATGGCGTCATTCAAGGATTTGACAAGCGCGGCCGAGGAGTTTTCTCCGGCCTGAACCAGCGACGTATACCGCTCCTGGGCCATGGCGAGAAATTCGCCATGCTGGTTTTCCGGCACACCCATCAACGTGGCAAGCGACACGAGATGTTCACCCTTGCCTTGCGCCATTTCCTGCGTCAAGTTTTCGAAATTCAACAAGGCGAACATCGTGACTTTCTGATCGGCCCACACTTGTCCGTCGTTCGTGCAGCCCGACGTGCCGGAACTGATCCCGAACGTGCTGCTGCCGAACGTGCCGTTCGTCGTGGCCATCATGACCTGAGGCGCGATGTTCTTCTGGTTCTTGAAGTCCGCCCACGCGAGCTTGCCAAGTCCGCATCCGGGACCGGTATCCGGATTTGCCGCAAATGCCAAGCCAGCCGGAGCCGCGATCGCCATCACGCCCATGAACACCATCATGCGTCTAAGCATAAGTCCTCCTCTTGTTGAAGAATAAGGCAACTCCGCGAAACACTCGCCGCACAGGAACCGATTATAGCCAATGTGCCGGCGACGTAGAAGCCCATTTTCTATGCACAGGAGATCCTATTCAAGGGAAGACTGCGCGTGATCCGGAAGACTAATGTACACGGGCGCGATGGCGTCTGAATAGATCAAAAGCAACCCGATGCCGCGAGGAAGCGTGAACCGCTTGGGCCCCGCGGACCCAGGATTGAACAGCAGCATGCGGCCGAGCCGTTCCGTCGCCGGCCGATGCGTATGGCCGAATACGCAGACATCCAGATCGGTGCGTTCCAGAAAGGTACGGCCCTCCCCGGTCATCGATCCGTTTTCATACAGCCGGTGGTACAACGCGATGCGGCGCCCCGCGACGGTCACGACCTGTTCACGCGGAAAGCCGCTCGCCTCAAACCCGTCCACGTTGCCGGATACGGCCGTCACGGGCGCGATGGATTTCAAACGGTCGATGACCGCTGCGCAGCCGATATCACCGGCGTGCAGAATATGATCCACCCCGGCGAAATGCTTGGTGACGGCGTCGTCAAACAGGCCATGGGTATCGGAGATGACGCCGATCCTGGCTAGAAGCTCCGGATTAGTTCGCGACTTCCGCTTTATCACGGCTAAACCCGCGCTATTCATGAACGCTTCTACTGCAATCGCCGACTCGCTGCTGCGACAAGCCTATACGCGATTTCCGCGTATCAGGCGGGCGGGCTCGCCGCTCAGACCCTCAACATACTATTTCAAGTATGCTTCAGGTCTTCACGACTCCACGCGCCCGTCTCGCGGCGCGACTCCGCGATTTCGTCACGAACCGCCATGAACAGCGCGGGCTAACGATTGCTGAACCTGGGTCCATTCAAACGTAAACGGCTCGCGCGCGCCGCCGGGCAGTGACGCCGTTTCCGCCTGTAACCGCTTTGCCCGAGACGCGCTCATCGGATGAGTCGAAAACAGCTCACCTTGCTGTTGATCCTGTTCGGAGAGCCGGTCGAAGAATCTGATCATGCCATCCGGCGCAATACCGGCCTTCCGCAGCAGGATCAGCCCGGACAGGTCGGCCTCCGTTTCCTGCTGCCGGCTGAACTTCAACGTCACCAATTCCATTCCCACTCGCTGCGCGAGACCGATGAGACCTTGCTGATCTCCAAGGGCAATCGTCACCACCGCGGCAAGGCCTAACTGCTTCACGATGCGTTCCATGCCGTGCCGTTCCAGTACGTGGCTGATTTCGTGACTCAGCACGCCGGCCACTTCCTCGCCGCTTTCCGCCTTTTGAATCAGCCCCGTAAAGACGACCACATAACCGCCGGGCAACGCGAACGCGTTGACCACATCGTTCCGGACCACCGACACCTGAAATCGATAGGGGTTGTCCGGCGCCTGCGCGGTGAGTCGCCGCGTAATCTCTTGAACCGCCGCGGCGGCGGCCCCTTCTTTCACGACCTGCTGCCCCGAGAGCATCTGCCGGTAGGCCGCGGCTCCGACCTGTTCCTCCCATTCCACGGGAACCCGTTTGACCGCCCACCCGACCATGAGGTCTGAGCCAAACCATATGACCAACGCCAGACTGATCAGCGACACGACTGCAGCCGTCCACAGACCACGATGCGTCTGCCGTGCCCGCCGCACTTGTTCGGCCGCGCGATCGAGATGTGCGGTCAACTCCGGCGGGGCCGCGCGCCGAAAGGCAATGATAAGATCCGGCGACTTCAAATACAGGGTTCGGACAGATTCCCGCGGCCCCCACGTGACGACCAATTGATCATGGTCAAAGCCTCCGGCCGAAACGGACAGGGCGGCAAAGGGAATGACGCCGGACAACGAGGCAGCCGGTGTCCCGTTCGAAGCAACCGACAACCCTTCCCGCATCACCGCGACAAAACAGGGCGCGCCGGTCACGGGCAAACCGTCACCGAAACAGAGGGAATTGGGAGAATGGCTCATTGAATCAGCCTTATTGCATCAGTGATCCATTTGAGATTGCACCATTGAAGAATGACTCAATGCTTCATTGAATCAATAATGCAATGTTTCAATGATGCAAATGGCTCACTCATTCCGACACCGGGATGAACTGTCTAATCCACGTCCCAAAGCTCCCAGGGTTCCGGCTCTGGATGTACACAACCCCGGGTCCCCGAAACCGGCAGACAAATCCTTCGCCCGATGTCAGACTGGCAATCCATCCCGACGAGGCCTTTTCAATGTTGTAGCTGGTTGTGGCAGTCCAGGCCACGAGATGGCTGTTATCGACGATATATTCTTCGTTCGGCTTGAGATCGACTTTATGGATCGCCCCGAAGCTATTCAGAATCAATTGCCCGCTGCCGCCGATCTTCAGAATAAAGAACCCTTCGCCGCCCAGGAGTCCGCGGGTCAAACTCTGCATCTTACTTTCGATCTTGACGCCCTCGGATCCGGCCAAAAATCCGTCTTTTTGCACCATGTATTCATTGATGCCGTCCAAATCCATGACGATAATGTCGCCCGGCACGGTCGGCGCCAACAAGACTTCACCGGCCCCGCGGCCGGCCCGCAAGGTCTGGAAGAAAAATTTCTCGCCGGTCAGCACCTTGCGCGACAGGGCTCCCAAAAAGCCGCCTTCCATCTTGCTTTCAATATCAATGGTCGGTGATGCGGCCACCATGGCGCCCGACTCGGCTTTCACGCTCTGCCCTTCCGCCAAATGCACCCGGACCATGGGGAACGCGCCGGGATACAGAATCTCACTTTTCATGCAGTTTGCCTCCTGTGGCGTTATGTCTTAAACGATGCCATTTCACCCGCCCAACCCCGGCGCGCCGAGACGCGCCTTTCCCATGTTCACCCACCCGACCCCGGCGCAGCTTTTTCACCCACCTCACCCCCCGGCTGCTTCGCAGCCGATTCCCGGGGACGCGCGCTATGCCTATCTCACCCTCCCGACCCGCGCACGTCGAGACGTGCGCTATCCCGAATTCACCCTCCCCGCCCCGAAGGCACCGGGACGCCTTCCTGCCCAAGCTCACCCGCCGCCCCGCGCAGCTTTTTCACCCACCTCACCCCCGGCTGCTTCGCAGCCGATTCCCGGGGACGCGCGCTATGCCTATCTCACCCTCCCTGCCCCGCGTATTCTTCTCACCCGCCTCACCCCCGGCTGCTTCGCAGCCGATTCCCGGGGACGTGCGCTATCCCATGTTCACCCGCCCGACCCCGGCGCAGCTTTTTCACCCACCTCACCCCCGGCTGCTCGCAGCCGATTCCCGGGGACGCCCGCTATGCCTATCTCACCCGCCCGCCCAGCAGCGCCGAGACGCCGCTTCTTCCCGTTTCACCCCGCCCAACCCCGGCGTATTCTTCTCACCCGCCCAACCCCGGCGCGCCGAGACGCGCCTTTCCCGCTACCCATCCATATAGCCGGTGGCTGGGCGACGGCCCTTCCTCCAGATACGTCATTCTGATGCGTTCGAGATAATCCTGCGGCAGCGCCTGCCTCTTGGCCTGTGGGTCAATCTGGAATAACTTCGCCGCGTTCAACCCGAAAATCTGCTCTTTGATCTGCCGAGACAGCGCCTGATAACGATATTGCTCAATCATCGCATCGGGAATCTGGAACCTGCGAAACGAATCAATTTGCCATTGCGGCGTCCCGTACCAAATGGAATCCGTTCCCCACAACACATGGTCGGAGCCGAAAGCCTCGATGATCTGCCCCAGCAGATGCGCGCAGACGGCCGGCGCGGTGGTAACCAACTGTCCAAACGTCGCTCCCAATTCCATATAGATGTTGCGAATCGACGGCTCGGCCTGTTTCATCCGGCAGAATTCCGTGGTCCAGGGAATCCCTCCGGTCTTGGCGAATTCCGTGTCGATGTCCGCCGAACTGCGCAGGCCGGAATGATAGACCAGAAACTGGATATCCGGGAAATCCCTGGCGGCTTTGATGAGATCGCGCGGATGGTTGTATTCGGGAACCGGCCCAAGCGGCAAGCCTTTGTGGACGCAGACGCGCGGGATCTTCAGTTTTCCGGCCCGCTCCAACATCGGATAGGCGATGTTCTCGTCATCCATCCACCAGCCATGCTCGAAACCGGCGGGGCAGGAACCCGTATAACACTTCCAGGCGTCGATCTTCAGCGCTTCCGCCTGCATCGTCATGAAGTCCAAATCCGCCTGCCCGAGTTGCGGCGTCGCCAATCCATGGGCCAGCATACGTTGCGAGCCGGCGACCCGGTTGATTTCATCGCGGATATGGACCATCTCTTTCGGAGGCACTACCGCTTCCTGCGGATAGGGACCGGGCGGCGTGCTGATCAACCCCACGCCGGTTTCACTGTCGAGAAATACTTCTTTCAGAAAGTTCCGCCACGACAAATCGTCGATCGTGCCTCGGTCCCCGGCAAGCGCCGGATTCCACCCGGCCTCGCGGACTCGCCGGCGGAGCGCCATCAAGGCCTCCTTCGTCACGGCTCCCTTGCGGCGGGTTTCGTCCCCCTGTGGGTCGTACTGCGATCCGACGTAATGGGTTTGCACGTCGAAGATAAAAAACGGCTCGCCTTGCCGTTCCGTGAACGCCGCCGCCTCTGCCATTTCAATGTCGAGCACGTCGAAGAATCGTCCGAATACGCTGTTCATGGCGAGCCAGGCAGCCGCCATCCCTCCGGTCGTCCTTAGAAAGTCGCGGCGGCCGATGCCCAACTTCCGGGCCGCATTCACGCCGTGGATCTCGATGAGTTCTTCGACCCGTGCTTGCGCCGAGGTTTGCTCGTAGGGTGCAAATTCCTCATTCGACACGACACGGGTCGGAATCGGCGACGACGATAGGGATCCCTGCCGCCAACCAGATCGGGGGGTGAACCGTCCTCGCAGTCGAGCCATGGTGACCTCCTTCTTGACAGGATCGGAGCAGGATTCTGTGAAATGCAGGCTGTGGTGTCAAGCGCCCCTTGCGCATTCTCATGACCGCGTTGAGACAACGTTGGGTGAAATGCTAGATTCAGTGGAGGCCGTCGAATCGACCGGGATATATCCTATGAAGCGGTTCCCTGTACTCTCTGGTCTTCAATTCCTTCGCCGTTCAATCTCATGACCGACGTTGCCGCCCTCATCCGGATTCTGGCCGGATCATGGGCGCTTGCCTGCGTACTCTGGGTGATCCCCGCGGGGTGTTCGCTCACCGCCGGCCAAGCCTCGATGAATGCCAGAAGCGACGGCGCCATCTCCAAGGAAGTAGAAACCAAGCTGGCCGGTGACCAGTTGGGAGGACTCACCGACATTCTGGTCACGACGGAATCGGGAGTCGTCACGCTGGTGGGAACGGTGGACCAGGCGGAGCGGAAAGCGAGGGCTGCGGATCTGACTCGCCAGGTCAAAGGAGTCAAACGCGTGAAGAACGATCTCGATATCCGTCCGCCCCGCCCTGAATGAAGCGCCGTTCTCGTTCTTCATTGCTCGTCTTTTCTACGGTCCTCCCCCGCTTCTTCTTCATCGTCCGCGAAGAGATCCTCCGCCATCGCATAAGCTTCCTTGGGAAGGGTGATCGCATTGACCAGGAGATCAAAGGCAAGCTTCGCAGTCCCTTTGGCGCCGGCCATCAGCGATTCGGTCGGTAAGTAGACGACCTTGGGGTCACCCCCCGGTCCTTTCACTTCAAAAATCGCGGTATCGAACCCTTGGCGTTCGCCGGCAAATAACTTTCCGAAAAGAGGAACACTCTTGAGCAGGTCGGAATATTTCCCCAGCGGGCTGGTCACTACCACCAGGTCGTGTTCATCGCTGATGAAATCATACCGGCCGGTTGCGCTGATTTTCAGAATCGGGCTATCCAGGAGGAGTTCACTCACGTTGATGACGCCGTCTTCGACGCCGAAGACCAGCTTCAGTCGATCGACCGGCATCCCGTCTTCTATCAGGTCGGTCTTGCCCTTCAACAGCGCGGGCAGATTTAGGAGGGACAATATTTTGGAGAGCACCGGCGCATAGAAGAGCCGCCCGTCTTCGATGAGGACCGAGATCGGACGCCGGCTGTTGATGGACGAACGAAAAACACGGTCGTTCCCCAGCTGTGCCTGGATCCTGCCGGCAGTCGTCATCCAACCCGTGATTCGCGGACGGTTTTCCATAAACGACAGCAGCCGTTCGACCGGCAGACCGCTCATGTGGAATGAGCTCTTCATCGAACGAGTGCCTCGATCCGCCATATTCAACACGAACCGCCCGCCAAGGTGTCCGTCCTCTGTATCGCTGCTGATCCGATCAATCGTCAGCAGCCCCTGTTCGAACTTCACCCGGCACGACAGCCCGGTCAAAAGTAATCGCTCATAATAGGCATAATCAATCAACAGCGTGGCTTCGAGAAAACCGTTGGCCCACCAAGACCGGAGAACAGGAAACGACCGGGTAGAGGACGATGTGGACGAACCGTTCTGACCGTTCAACCTGAACGACCGGACATTAATTTGCGATGACTCCATCACAAGCTTCGCCCGCGGCGCATCCAGCCAGTCGTCGATCGATCCGGTCAGGCGGATGTCGCTATCGTCCACGGTGAACGTCAGCCGCCGGATGTCGATGTTCTTCCCGTTAAAACGCAGCTTGATGGTGAGATTTCGGATCGGAGATTGAAACTGCTCTTCGATAACGCCCTTGCTGAATGACAACCGGCCGCTCGTCTCCCATGAAGCACGGTCTGCTGCCCGCCCCTCCATCTTCAATCCACCTTTGAGAACTCCCGCTTTCACGGGCCCCAGGCTCACGCCCCGCGGGAGGCTTTCCAGCGAGAGAGCGTCCGAGACGATCCTTGCCCGAAAGTCCCAATCATCCGCCATCCTGATGCGTCCTCCACCGGTGAGTCGCACCGGCGGAATGATGAGTTCACACCGCCGGACCGACAGTACCTGATTCTCGAGGACTTCCCCTTCGAACCGTATTCCGGCCGGGGCGCCTTTGGACTTCGCGAATATATGTGGAACCTCCACGGCAGCCCCATCCAACGTGAATCTACCCTGGAAGCGGGGCATGCGAACGTCGCCGGTCAGGGAGGCGCTCATCAACATATGCCCTTCTACCTTTGGCCTGAATTCTTCGGATGCGGCGTCGTGCAGCCAGGAGGCAAGATCCTTCCCATCAGCCGTGAGTGTGAGCACCATGTCTTGAAAGGATGGCTCTCCAATGAGACTGATCTTCCCGCCGCCTTCGACCCGTGCGAAGCCTGCGTGGCCGTCCACACTGTCCAAACGGATCTCCGTCGGTGAGATCTGCACGTTCGCTTGGATCTGCCAGAATGGAACGGCGACAGCCCGGTGGCGAAATCCCAAATTGCGGATCGACACCGATGCGTCCTCGACATCCAGATCGCCCTTGGCCGGCATGCCGGCCATATGCATCACCACTCCGACCTCTCCAGTGACCTGATCCAATTGCGCCAGGCTCGCGGCCATTCGCGGTAACCGTCCCTCATCATTCAGCAACGCGATCAGATCCGCCGCGCGCACGTCCCCTGAAATGCGGAGATCGACGGTCGGCTCTCGTCTCCACTCAGTAATGAGGGCGGTCCCATCCGAGAGACGAACAGGCCCGTAATGTCCCCGGAAACCGGTGACGCGAACTTGTTCGAGATCGTAGAGCAGCGTCGCGGATACATCCCGGACAGCGGGATGATTCCCCCCCGGGTGATAGCGGCCGTCTCTAATTTCGATCACGCCCGCAACAGTGAACCGCGCGTCGCCATGCAACGGCCCCTCCACATGTGTGTCGTGCAACGAGATGAATCCATCGAGGGCATGTTCCATGAGCTTGTCCCGAAGATCTCCAGGAAGCCACTCCGGCGGCAGCTGCTGGAGGGTTTGCTTGAGCGGCACCGAGGACGCCGACAAGGTCACCGATACATGGGGCGCCTCCGTGCCCAACCCGATGAAAGTCGCGGCGCCTTGTAGAGCCAAGTCGGAAAGCCCGGCTCGCCAATCCGACACAATAAGGTTGTATCCGGACGAGCGCGGCACCACTCGCAGATGTCCGACCAGCTGTGCCGGCGGAATAAAGCCGGGCGCGGACGGCAGGCCGAACCAGCCGGCCACATGCCGCACATCGACCTTGTGTAGGCGAATAGTTCCGTCGACCTGCACGGCCGGAACCGCGTCCGGCGACCTGTCTACCCCGGCCCCATCCAGCATCACTAGGGAGCCTTCGATATTCAGCAAGGCGCTCTCGCCGGTGCCCTGCGGCGCCTCTGCGGACAACTTGACCTTGGCCGTGCGTCCCGATATTTCCTCCGCCATAGTGAGTTGCACCGAAGCCAGCTGTACCGGCTCAGACTGAACTGATCGCGATTGGTCCACGAACGTCACCGTGCCGTCCACAATCAGAAAGTTTCGGACTACCGTCAGGATGCCCAGCAGCCGGCCCTTCTTTTCGGGCTCGGTCTCCGGCGCTTCGTCTCCGATCGTCCACTCTCCCGATGGAAGATGCCGCACGGTCATGCGCGGACTTTCGATCACCACATGGGCGGCGATCGCTCGTCCCTGGAGCAAGGGAACGATTTGAAGCGCCACATCCAGGCGGCTCGCTGATACAAGAGGCAGATCGGAATGCCGGTTGAAAACCTTCACCTGCCGAAGGTCCAACCGGGGACGAGGAAGAAGCTTGAGCTGCAGATCCTCGACAGCCAGCCTATGTCCCGTCTGCTGTTCGAGTTCATGAAGCAGGGCGGTTCTGACCGTCGGCGTGTTGAGGAGCAGCGGGACCAGGAACAGGATCCCAAGGACGAGTCCGATCAGGGGAATAAGGACGACAATCGCCCTGCCTTGCATCAAGCGGGACGCGTTCGGATCGGTATGGTCGTCCATCGTGCGCTGCGTCGGAGACGGGTCTTCCAAGCGATTTGTGAAGCCGGAATCGGCTCAATGTCACTGTACGTGACAAGATTTACGGATACAAGCCGATCGGTGAAGGAACGGGCCGGTTCACTCGCGGCATAGGCGGGCAACCAAGTGGAATTTGGAGGCAACCGTGGCCATCACGTCGTCTTGCTATGGTTGCCGCTGTAAATCGGACATCAGACGTTGGAACTCCGGATCGGAACGAATCAATCGCGACGCGGCGGCAAAGAGATGTTCAAGCTGCTCGTCGGTGAGATAAAGCGTCGTCGGAATCTTCATCAAATACTGTTGCTCGGCCGCATCATCCACTTTGCTGAAGCTCGCCTCGATAAAATAG
Organism: Nitrospira sp.; assembly: GCA_040981125.1. Lineage (GTDB taxonomy): Bacteria > Nitrospirota > Nitrospiria > Nitrospirales > Nitrospiraceae > DASSBQ01. Next base: position 240,146 of record JANRMQ010000003.1, on the reverse strand, counting down.
ATCTCCGCATCGTGGGCCAGGACCGTCTCGATCTCTGCCGGCAAAGCAAGAAGATTTTTGCGCCACATTTCCACTGCAAAGCGAAGCAATAGAAGACTATCCGTGGAATAGCGGTTAATGGGGATATCGACCAGTGAACTAAACGCTCGTGAAAAGACCGGGACTTCATCGCTCCGATAGTCTTTCACATCGGGACTGGTCTCGGCATTCACGGCGAGGATGACGAGCTTCTTGACCTGCTTCACGCCCATACCCTTGAAGGCGGACTCGAGTCCGCCCGCGACACTGACACCTTCCAAGATGCCTCTCAATGCGACGTTATCCGAGAGCCCTCCGTCAAGCAGATGAATGTACGGCCGCGCCTCTGCATCGAGAAAGGAGAGTATTTCTTTCGCTCGCTGCCGTTGCGACATATTTTTTGACTCGGTCGCCTCCAGTAATGAGGCCGGTGGTTGATAGTCGCATTGACCGGCATAGTTCTTGAGCGTGATCGGGCTCAGCACCAAAGGAAGGGCGGCCGAGGCCGCGGAGGCATAGGCGATGGGAAGCTGGTTCAGATCGGAACACATGACATCAAATTGAGGCTGACGGAATTCAAATCGCCCCAGCGTGGCCATATCGGAGGCATGGATCAAGAGGCCGGGCCTGTGTCTCTGCTGTACGAGATCCCCATAGGTCTTGCCTTCGAATAACGCTTCATTCAGCAAATCCGCCATGATGTGCGCGCGCCCGAAGTACGGCGACCAGAGCCGAACCCAGTTGCTCGGCGACCTGAGAATCCGACCCCTGAGCTCGCTGTCCCAATTTTTACGGAGGAACCGGGATTCGAAGTCCTGAAAGATCCGGTCGCCGAACAGGGCATAGTAGGCGCCGGTGAAGGTTCCCCCGGATAAGGCGAAAATTGCATCAAGTTCATCCAGCAGGCGCTTGTCTTTTCCCTCCCAGACGACGCGCTGGCTCGCAAGCTCGCGGAGAGCGCCATACGCCAAGGCCGAGGCGCGAGTGCCGCCGCCTGAAAAGGCGGCGATAAACAGCAGGCTGTCTGTGTTCCCTTCCTGTGGTGGCGCCAAGTTCCGAAACTGGTAGCCGTAGTTCGGATCCCACTGTTTCAGGGGAGCATTCAGCGTCGGCCGTACATACTGGCATCCGGAGAAAAGCGCGAGGATTGCAAGGAGGCAAGCACTCAGAGCAACCGGCCGGGGAAACCGACTATTCTTCGGACGATGGCAAACCATGGCAGAGCGTCAAACCGGTACGTAGAGGTTGTCTCGCAGAGGAGCGATCAACATTGACAGGCCTTGTGCCGAGTAGAATAATGCCTACCCGCAGCGGTTACAAGCCTGCACTCATCTCGATGCGTTCGGCACCGGCAAGGCTCCGCAATGGTTTATTGAGCGCAGCGACATCACAAGCCGGTTCAATTACCTGTCATTTGTGACAGTTGCGACGGAGGCCGAGGGAGCGTACACGAAAGCCTCGATGCCACAGATGCGGCCTACTGTTTCGCGAGCAACAGACAACCCCGGCAACATCATGCCGTGCAAGCCAAGGCGGCTGAATGGCCGCATGGTGCAGACGTTCAGTTTATTTCTAGCCATCGTGATGCCCTGCCTGTCGGGGATCGCCCATGCCCGCGAGGTCACCCCGCCTCCGCCGTCTGAAAAGGAACAGGTTCATCCCGGCGGTCCCGAGGGAACAGAGCCGGGGCCGGCGCGCGGGCTGGACATTACAAGAAGGCACTGGACCGGCGACTTCAATCAGATGCTTGAACGTCGGGCTATCCGAGTCGTCCTCCCTTACAGCCGCACCTTATACTTCAACGATAGAGGCCGGCAGCGGGGTATCACGGCGGACTTCGTGCGCGACTTCGAACGGTATCTCAACGAGAAACATGCCAAGCGGCTCGGCAATCGTCCGCTCACGATCGTGATGGTTCCCGCCACGCGGGACCGCATGTTCATGGACGTGGCGAGCGGCTTCGCCGATATCGCAGCGGGCAATCTGACCGTGACGCCGGAACGGCTCAAGCACGTGGACTTCGCCGTGCCGACCGGCGCGCCGGTGGTCTCCGAATTACTGGTGACCGGTCCAAAATCGCCTGGGATCAACTCATTGGACGACCTTTCCGGCAAAATCGTCCATGTCAGAAAGGCCTCCAGCTACTACGAGAGCCTGCTGGCGCTCAACGACCGCTTTCGGGCGAAGGGGAAATCACCGGTCGGTCTCGTGTTGCTTCCCGAAGAGCTCGAAGACGAAGACATCATGGAGATGTTGAATGCCGGGCTCTTCGAGGCGACCGTCGTCAAGGGCTGGTTGGCGAAGATATGGGCCACGGTCCTTCCCAAGATCAAGGTTCGAACCGATCTCATCATCCACACGGATGAACGGATCGGATGGGCCATCCGCAAGGGCAGTCCCAAGTTAAATGCCGAGATTCGCGACTTCTTCAAGGACTATGTCCAGAAAGGGCGCCTCATCGAATCGCGCTTGGCAAGCTACATGAAGCGCATCAAGCAGATTAAAGATCCCACCGGCACCGCCGAATGGAAGCGGTTCGAACAGACGATTGCGCTGTTTAAGCAGTACGGGAACCGCTATGGATTCGACCCGCTCATGTTGGTGGCGCAAGGGTACCAGGAATCACTCCTCGATCAAACCGCGCGCAGCGAGGTCGGTGCGATCGGCATCATGCAGCTCATGCCTGCCACCGGAGCGGCCATGAAAGTGGGCGACATCACGATTACCGAAGCCAATATTCACGCCGGGGCGAAATACATGGACTATTTGATGAAAACATACTTCGAGGATTCGCGCTTCAGCGATTTCGACCGGCCGCTCTTCGCCTTCGCGAGTTACAACGCCGGACCCGGCAAGATTGCCAAGATGCGGAAGCTGGCCGAGAAACGTGGATACGATCCGAACAAATGGCTCAACAACGTCGAAATCGTGACGGCCCAGAAGATCGGCCTTGAGACCACAACCTACGTACGCAACATCTTCAAGTACTACGCGGCATACAAACTTTCACATGAGGCGAATGCCGCCCAGCGGAAAGCGCGCGAACAGATCGCCAATGAACAACGATCGCCCTGAGATACAGGCACAGGCGAGTTCATCGCCGTTTCTCCAAATCAGACACCGGCCTTCCCGCGATAGCGGCGGATCAAATTGTTCGTGGAACTATCATGAGTGAGCGACGGCTCCGTCGCACGGTCGAGTTCCGGGACGATCCGTTGGGCCAACACTTTGCCCAGTTCGACGCCCCATTGGTCGAACGGGTCGATGTTCCAGATCGCGCCTTGCGTGAACACCGAGTGCTCGTAGAGCGCGACCAGCTTGCCCAGGATATCCGGCGTCAGCCGCTCGGCCAGAATCGTATTGGAGGGCCGGTTGCCCTCAAACACCCGGTGCGGCACGAGCCCCTCCGGCGTTCCTTCGTGGGCGACCTCTTCCTTCGTCTTGCCGAACGCGAGCGCCTCCGTTTGGGCAAACACATTAGCCATGAGCAAATCGTGGTGCCGGCCGAGCGGATTGAGCGACTGGTGAAAGGCAATGAAATCGCACGGAATGAGCCGGGTGCCCTGATGGATCAACTGATAGAACGAGTGCTGGCCGTTCGTCCCCGGTTCGCCCCAGTAAATGACGCCGGTATCGTAGGACACGGCCGCGCCGTCGAGCGTCACGTGCTTGCCGTTGCTCTCCATCGTCAATTGCTGCAAATACGCCGGAAATCTCTTCAAGTACTGATCATACGGGAGGACTGCGACCGTCTGCGCCCCGAAGAAGTTGTTATACCAGAGGGCAAGCAAGCCCATGAGGACCGGCAGATTGCGCTCGAACGGCGCGGACCGGAAGTGCTCATCCATCTCGTAAAAGCCGCTCAACATGGCGCGGAAGTGGTCCGGGCCGACGGCCACCATCGTCGACAGCCCAATGGCCGAACACATGGAATAGCGCCCGCCGACCCAGTCCCAGAATTCGAACATGTTGGCGGGATCGATCCCGAACCTCGCTACTTCCGCCGCATTCGTGGACACGGCGACAAAATGCTTTGCGACTGCCGCGCTGTCGCCGCCCAGTCCTGCCAGCGACCAGGCGCGCGCGGTCTGGGCGTTCGTCATCGTTTCCAGCGTGGTGAAGGTCTTCGATGACACGATGAACAGCGTTTCCGCCGGATCGAGACCGTGCACCGCTTCGGCAAAGTCGGTCCCATCGACGTTGGACACGAACCGGAATGTCAGCTCGCGTTTACTGTAGTGCCGGAGCGCCTCATAGGCCATGACCGGCCCGAGATCGGACCCGCCGATGCCGATATTGATGACGTTCCGGATGCGTTTGCCCGTGTGGCCTTTCCACGCCCCGCTTCGGACGCGATGGGCAAAGTCGGTCATTTTCTCGAGCACCGCGTGCACCTTCGGCACCACATTCTCACCGTCGACCAGGATCGAGGCGCCTTTCGGCGCGCGGAGCGCGATGTGGAGGACGGCCCGGTTCTCCGTGCTGTTGATCCTGTCCCCGCGGAACATCGCCTCGATCCGCGCTCGCAAGCCGGATTCGTCCGCCAATTGAACGAGAAGGCGGAGGGTGTCGTCCGTGATCCGATTTTTCGAGTAATCCAAGAGAATCCCTGCGGCCTCGACGGTCATGCGAACGCCCCGCGTGGGATCATCGGCGAAGAGCCGCCGAAGATGGACGCCGCGGATTGCTTGCTGGTGGGCGTGGAGGAGCTTCCAGGCGTTACGCGCAGGAAGGGGTTCGAGACGCGCGGTCATGGTGTCGTCCTTTCATCTTGATCTCTTCTCACAGCTGGATCAGGTTGTGGCGGCATAACCGGCCCTTTTACTGATGACCAAACATCACTACCCCGGTCACTCGCCAAAGCCAACGTTCCCTTTCCGAGAATCTTTCGAAGGTTCTTTCAGCCGGACCGGTCGGGCAATATCCCACCGGGTCATATGTCTACATGGCGCGTCTCGTTCCACAATCGAATCACCGGCCTAGAAACGTTATGTTCATAGCCCACCGCGCTCAGGCTCGCCGTGCTCAGCATGAAAAATTTACAATTGACCGTCGGCTCAAGCCCGAGCCACCGGGTGGCGAAGACCCGAAGGAAGTGCCCGCTTGTAAAGAGCAGGACGTCGCCCGTCACGGCGCGCGCTCGGCGCACCACGCGGTCGGCGCGCACGCTGACCTGTTGCGGCGATTCTCCTCCCGGGCAGCCGTCGCGGAACAGTTCCCAGTCCGGACGCTCCGCCCGAATCTCCGCCGTGCGCCGCCCCTCATATTGGCCATAATCCCATTCGACCAGATCTCGATCAACTTCGGCCACTCCTCCGAACCCGGCCAATTCGCAGGTTCGGCTTGCGCGCTGCAACGGACTGGTGAATACCGCCGCAAACTTCAACCCCTTCAGCCGTTCTCCAAGCCGCCGAGCAATGAGCTCGCCGTGCTCGGTCAGCGGCAAATCGGTCAGCCCCGTATGCTGGCCCGAGAGAGTCCAAGCCGTCTCACCGTGCCTGGCCAGGTAGACAATGGGAAGATTATCGCTCATGGCATGTTTTCTCCCGATACTTGCTCAGCGGCTTCTGTCACCGCGTCGTATTTCAATTTAAAGCGGGCATGATCGGATCGGATCGGATCGGATTGCGATCCGGACGGATCACTTCGCTCGCTTCAACTGCTGCATCGCCGCTTCGACAACGCGTTCCTTCGTAAACCCGAATTCTTTCTGCAAGACCTTCAAGGGAGCGGAGGCGCCGAACGTCGTCATCCCGATAATGGCGCCGGAAGCGCCGACATAGTGCGCCCATCCGAATGTCGACGCCTGTTCGACCGCGACCCGAGCCACCACCGCCGGCGGCAGCACGCGATCGCGATAGGCTTGACCTTGATGCTCAAAGAGTTCCCATGAGGGCATGCTGACGACTCGAGCCTTGACGCCGTCTGCCTTCAACTGCTCATACGCTTCAATGCAGAGCGTCACTTCGCTGCCGGTTCCAATAAGAATCACGTCCGGTTTTCCATCCGGGCTGTCGGCCAGAACGTAAGCCCCCTGGGCAAGGCCTGAAGCGGAGGCATACTTACTCCGATCTATGGTGGGAACATCCTGGCGGGTCAGGAGGAGCGCCACCGGCTCATGATGAAAATTCATGATCACACGCCAGGCCTCGACCACTTCGTTGGCATCCGCCGGCCGCAGCACGATCAATCCCGGCATGGCGCGCAGCGAAGCAAGATGTTCAATCGGCTGATGGGTCGGCCCATCCTCACCGACCGCGATCGAATCGTGCGTAAAAATGTGAATGACCGGCACCTCCATGATCGCGCTGAGGCGGATCGCGCCTCGGGCATAATCGCTGAAAATCATGAATCCGGAACCATACGCCCGGACCTTGACCAGCGCCATGCCGTTCAGAATCGCAGCCATGGCATGCTCCCGGATCCCGAAGTGAAGATTGCGGCCGCCGGGATTGTCGGCGGACAAGTCTCCCGCCCCTTCGAAAGTCAATCGCGTTTTGGTTGATGGCGCGAGATCCGCCGAACCGCCCAGCAGCCAAGGCACGCGCTTCGCGACTTCGTTCAACACCTGTCCGGATGAGATCCGCGTCGCCCGGCCCTTGGCGTCTGCGGGGAAGTGAGGCAGATCCTTGTCCCAGCCGTCGGGCAACTGCCGGTGCTGCATCCGATACAATTGGTCGGCCAATTCCGGGAACTGCGCTTTGTAGTCCTTGATGCGCGTAAACCACCGGTCACGGAGCGTCCGCCCGCGAACGCCGATTCCGTCATGAAAATGATCGTAGACCCCGTCGGGAATATGGAACTTAGCATCCTCCGGCCACCCGTAATTGCGTTTGGTCAGGCGGACCTCCTCCTCGCCGAGCGGTTCGCCATGTGCGGCCGAGGTGTCCTGCTTGTGGGGCGCCCCGTAGGCGATATGGCTGTCCACGATGATCAGGGTCGGACGATCCGTCGTCTTCCGGAAGGTTTGGAACGCCCGATCCAGCATCTCCAGGTCGTTCGCGTCGCCGACGCGCGTCACGTTCCACCCGTAGGCGATGAACCTGGTGGCCACGTCTTCCGAAAAGGCCAATGACGTGTTCCCCTCGATCGTGATCCGATTGTTATCGTAGATCCAGCACAGGTTGGAAAGCCCCAGGTGTCCGGCGAGTGAAGCGGCCTCATGAGAGATCCCTTCCATCATGCACCCGTCCCCGCAGAGAGCATAGACATTGAACCCGATCAGGTCCTCGAATCCGGGCCGATTAAAATGGTGCGCCATCCAACGGCCCGCCAGCGCCATGCCCACGCTGTTCGCGAGTCCTTGTCCGAGAGGACCGGTTGTGGTTTCGACGCCGGAGGTCCAGCGGTACTCCGGATGACCGGGACAACGGCTGCTCCATTGCCGGAAATGTTTGATCGCGTCCAACGGCACCGACGGGTCACCGAGCGTTTCGTAATCCTTGCTCACTGCCTTGACACCGGTGAGATGGAGCAGCGAATACAACAGCATGGACGCGTGCCCGATTGAAAGCACGAAGCGGTCGCGGTTGGGCCAGATCGGATCTTGCGGATCGAAGTTGAGAAATCGCTGCCACAGGCAGTAGGCCACAGGCGCCATAGCCATGGGAGTGCCGGGGTGACCGGAATTGGCCTGCTGGATCGCATCCATCGATAAGGTACGAATGGTGTTGATGCACAGTTGATCGCGTTTCGTGTCCGACATAAGAACCTCATTACGATGCCGGAGACGGCTTTCATCATCTCCGGCTGATGGACAGTGTGCGTAGCAGGCGCTCTACAGATCGGCATCCGCGGAGCCGCCGAGGGAATGGCGCACGATCTCCTGGGCTTCCGCTACGATCGCTTGCAGGTGCCGCTCGTCTTTAAAACTCTCCGCATAGACCTTGTAGATGTTCTCGGTTCCGGAAGGCCGGGCCGCAAACCACCCGCTCGCAGTGACGACCTTGAGGCCGCCGATCGACGCATTGTTCCCGGGCGCCGTGGTGAGCTTGGACGTTATGGGATCGCCGGCGAGCGTCACCGCCGTGACGGCATTCGGCGAGAGCTTTGCGAGCCTCGCCTTTTGCTCGGGCGTAGCCGCCGCGTCGATGCGCGTGTAATGGGAGGTTCCAAACGCGGCGGTCAATTCGCGGTAATGCTCCCCCGGATCCTTCCCGGTTTGCGCGGTGATTTCGGCCGCCAGCAAATTCATGATCGGACCGTCTTTGTCGGTCGTCCAGACCGTCCCGTCCCGGCGTAAGAAGCTCGCTCCGGCGCTCTCCTCGCCGCCGAAGCAGAACGAGCCATCGTAGAGCCCCGACACAAACCACTTGAAGCCGACCGGTACTTCGCACAGCCGCCGACCGAGCTTGGCCACCACGCGATCGATCATGCCGCTCGATACCAACGTCTTACCGACCAGCGACTGCGGCGGCCAGTGCGGCCGATGCGTGAGCAGATACTGAATCGCCACAGCAAGATAGTGATTGGGATTCATCAGCCCGGCGGAGGGCGTCACGATTCCATGACGGTCCGAGTCCGGGTCGTTGGCAAACGCGACGCGATATCGATCCTTCAGATTCACAAGGCGGGCCATGGCATAAGGGCTCGAACAGTCCATCCGGATCTTGCCGTCGTGATCGACCGTCATAAACGAGAAGGTCGGATCGACCGCCGGATTGACGACGGCGATGTTCAGTTTGTAGACCTCATTGATCGGCTCCCAGTAGTGGACTGCGGCGCCGCCGAGCGGATCAACGGCCAACGAAAGTCCGGCATTGCGGATCGCCTCCATGTCGATGACGTTCCGCAGATCCTGCACATAGGGCAGGATGAAATCCTCCTGGCGCGTGGTGGATTCCTTGATCGCCTTCTCGAACGGCACACGTTTCACGCCGGCGTTCCTGCCGCGCAGCAACGTGTTCGCCCGGTCCTGAACCCATTTCGTGACATCGGTATCGGCCGGGCCGCCGTTGGGAGGGTTGTACTTGAACCCACCGTCCTCCGGTGGATTGTGCGACGGCGTGACCACGATGCCGTCGGCGAGATGATGATCGCGGCCGCGATTATGGACCAGGATGGCGCGAGAAATGACCGGCGTCGGTGTGACGCCGTCGTCACGCTGGATGATCGTCTCGACCCCGTTCGCCGCCAACACCTCGATCGCCGTCCGTTGAGCCGGGCCGGACAGCGCATGCGTGTCTTTGCCCAGGTAGAGCGGGCCACTCGTGCCCTGACCGCGCCGGTAGTCACAGATAGCTTGCGTGATCGCCAAGATGTGGGCTTCGGTAAACGAGCCGCGGAGCGACGACCCACGATGCCCGCTGGTACCGAAGCTGACCAACTGCTCGGCCTCGTCTATATCGGGCTTCCGCTCATAATACTCCCGCTCCAGCTTGGACAGATCCACCAACATATCTCCGGCCGGCGGCTTTCCTGCGTAGGGCGAAATAGGCATGGGTCTCGATCCTTTTTCTTCCATATCACCGCAGCGTCATGGAATCGGACAGGGCTTTACATCCCAGATGCCGGCTGCATATTCGGCGATCGTCCTGTCGCTGGAAAACTTTCCCGAGCCGGCGACGTTCAAGATAGCCTTGCGCGCCCAGCCATCCGCGTCGGCGTAGAGGTCGCAGACCCGCCGGTCGGCATCAAGGTAAGCCCCCAGGTCCGCCAGGTGCATATAGTGGTCGCCACCCGTGAGCAAAGTGTGAATCAGCGACTCGAACGCCCCCGGCTCATTAAGACTGAAATAGTTGGAGCCGATCATGTCCAGCGCCATTCGAGTCTCCGTCTCGGTCTGATAATGCCAGCGCGGATCGTACCAACCTCGGCTTTCCTCCACTTGCTCCGCCGTGAGGCCGAAGAGGAAGAAATTCTCTTCGCCCGCCTCCTCCGCCATTTCGATGGTTGCGCCGTCGCGCGTGCCCAGCGTCAGGGCGCCGTTCATCATGAATTTCATGTTGCTCGTCCCGCTGGCCTCGTAGCCGGCCGTCGAAATCTGATTGGAGACATCGGTCGCAGGGATCAAGCGTTCGGCGAGGGAGACGCAGTATTCGGGCAAGAATACCACTTTGAGTCTTCCCCGAACGATCGGATCTCCGTCGATGGTACCGGCCAGATTGTTCAGAAACTTGATGATCACCTTGGCCAAGTGATAGGCCGGGGCCGCCTTGCCCGCAAAGAAAAACGTCCGCGGGGCCATCGTAAGACCGGGATTTTCCCGCAACCGGTTGTACAGCACGACGATCCGTAACGCGTTCAGGAGTTGCCGCTTGTATTCGTGAATGCGCTTGATCTGGCAATCGAACATGCTGTCCGGGTTGATGGTCTGCCCGGACGTCGTTTTGAGCCAATGGGCAAATGCCGATTTCGCGTCGCGCTTCGCTTTGCGGAACGAGTCGCGAAACGCTTTGTCGCCGGCCAGCCGCTCGAGTTTCCGCAGTTCGGTCAGATCGGCAATCCACCCGTCGCCGATCGCGGCGGTGATCGCCCCGGAGAGAGAAGGATTCGCCAGCAGCAGCCATCGGCGCGGCGTGACGCCGTTGGTCTTGTTGTTGAATCGTTCCGGGAACATCTCGGCCAAGTCCCTGACCGTCATCGTGCGAAGCAATTTGGAGTGAATCGCGGCGACGCCGTTGGTGCTGTGCGACCCCACGATGGCCAGATTGGCCATACGGACCTTGCGTCTCGCTCCCTCCTCGACCAGGCTCATGCGCGCGACTCGCTCTTCGTCCCCGGGAAAGCGCGTTCTGACCGCATCGAGCAGGCGGCGGTTGATCTCGAAAATGATCTCCAGGTGACGCGGCAGAACGGTTTCGAACCATGCGAGCGGCCATTTCTCCAGAGCTTCCGGCAACAGAGTATGGTTTGTGTAGGCCAGAGTCCGCCGGGTGAGGTCCCACGCCTGGTCCCAGCCCAGCTGCGCGTCGTCCAGCAGAATCCGCATGAGCTCGGGCACGGCCATGGTCGGATGTGTGTCATTCAATTGAATGGCGACCTTTCCGGGAAAAGCGTTCCAGTCGGAGTTGCCTCGCCGAAAACGCCGCACGAGGTCCCCGACCGAGCATGCCACCAGGAAATACTCCTGCAAGAAGCGCAAGCCTTGCCCCATGGACGTCGAGTCATCCGGATAGAGGACGCGCGTAAGCGATTCCGCCGCGAGCGTTTCAGCCAAGGCCCCCACGAAATCGCCTCGTCCGAACTGCTGAAAATCAAAATAGTCCGGCGCGGCCGCGGCCCACAGGCGAAGTGTGTTGATGGTCTTGCCGCCGTAGCCGACGACCGGGCGGTCAAACGGAATGCCGATGAGGCTCGACGGCCGCCCAAGAATCGGCTTGAGGACGCCGGCTTGCATCTCGAATGAGCAGTTCAATTTCACTTCGACCGCTTCCCCAAGACGCGCCAGCTCCCAGGGGTCGGACCGCCGGAGCCAGTTGTCCGGCTGCTCGGCTTGCCATCCGTCTTTGATCGTCTGCTTGAAGATGCCGTACTCATACCGGAGCCCATAGCCCATGCCGGGCATCTGAAGCGTCGCCATCGAATCAATGAAACACGCAGCCAGCCGCCCGAGCCCGCCGTTGCCCAACCCGGCATCCGGCTCCTGTTCCAGCAGCGCCAGCGGGTCCAGACCTTTCTTTTTCATCGCTTCGAATGCCAACGGCCCCAGCATGCCGTTGGTGACATTGTTCGCGAGGGATCGTCCAAGCAAAAACTCCATCGACAGGTAGTACACGCGCTTGGGATTCAGCCGCTCGTACGTGCTCTCGGTCTGCAGCCAGCGCTGCGAAATCACGTCGCGGACCGAGCGGGCGGCCGCCTCAAATTGATCGCGCGGGTCGGCCTTTTTGGGGTCGATGACATTGTCAAAGATCAGATGTCGCTCATACAGCGCATCATGCGTGCCGCTGAACTGAATCGGCCCGCATCCATACTGTTCCAGTAGCTTGCTCAATTTCTCGTTCATAATTCCTCCACGAAGCATGCATGAGATCGGCGGACCGTCCCGCCTACGTAGCCGTTCGAGCCATGCCTGGGTGCGGGGATCATCCTCGCACGCCGCATCACCGGGCGGGCAATGGCACCTTTGACTCTGGACCGATGCCCGAAAAGAGGACGACGACGGAACGCGCCTCCGCCCGATAGGTATCGCCTGGAATCGACGGAGCGTCCCGCCAAGGCACGATGTCGTGTGGAGAATCGAGAGCGGTGTCGATCCACCGATGCCATGGGTCTTCGCCCGCGTTGTTTGCCGGGGGTAGTTGGAAGTCGAGCGGCTCCCAGTACGCGTTCAGGATAAAATGGGTCTGCAGTCCTTCCCTTGCGAGTTCAACAGTAAAAGCCACCGTGTGCGAATGGGGGCTCCAATCCGGCTGGTTCAGCCGGACACCGTGCCAGGCTTTCTTCGCTTGCCGAATCATTTGAACGAGACTCACCCGTTCCCGCTCATGCTCGACATCCCGCAAGAGTCGCCTTGCATTGAGCAGGGTCACGAATCGTTGCACATCGTTGTGTTTGGCCACCAACGTCCAGTCGAACCAGTTGGTGTCGTCATCGTGGCAGTAGGCATTATTGTTGCCGCGCTGCGTGCGCCGCACCTCATCGCCCATCGTGATCATGGGCACTCCCAAAGAAAGCATTGTGACGGCCAAGAAATTTTTGACCTGCCGGTTCCGCAGCTTCTCTACGGCCGGATCATCCGTCGGACCTTCGGCGCCGCAGTTCCAACTGCGGTTGTCATTGGCTCCGTCACGGTTGTCTTCCCCGTTGTTCTCGTTATGCTTCCAGTCGTACGAGACCAAGTCGTTCAGCGTGAATCCGTCATGACAGGTCACGAAGTTGATGCTCTGCTCGGGCTCTCGCCCCTTATGCCCATAGATCTCGGGGCTGCCGACCAAACGATCCGCGAAACGAGCCGCCGACCCTTCCTCTGCACGAAAGAAGGCCCTCGCATCGTCCCGGAAGCGGCCGTTCCACTCTTTCCAACTGTCCCCGACGAACGAGCCGACCTGATACAGGCCCGCGGCGTCCCAGGCTTCCGCGATGAGCTTGGTTCCAGCGAGGTAAGGATCCGATTCAATGTCCCATAAGACGGGAGGATTCTGGAGCGGCCGGCCGGAATCATCGCGAGAAAGGATCGACGCCAGGTCGAAGCGGAACCCGTCCACGTGCATTTCCTCCACCCAGTACCGGAGACTGTCCACGATTAACCGGCGGACGATGGGATGATTCGCGTTCAAGGTATTGCCGGTCCCCGTGTAGTTGCTGTAGAACTCCCGATCCCGCTCCAGGATGTAGTACGTGGCGTTGTCGAGCCCTCGATAGCACAGCGTCGGCCCTTGATGGTTGCCCTCGGTCGTGTGGTTGTACACGACATCCAGAATGACCTCGATACCCGCGCGATGCAGCGCTTTGACCATATCGCGGAATTCGTCTATCGGCCCGAGCGGATCCTGACGCGAGCTGTAAGCATGGTGGGGGGCGAAAAATGAGATGGGCGCATAGCCCCAATAATTCACGCGCCCAGGCGGACAATCCTGCTCGTCGAATTGGAATACCGGCAGCAGCTCAACCGCGGTAATGCCGAGTCGCCGGAGATACGGAATTTTCTTCACCAGGCCGGCGTATGTACCCCGTGTGTTCTTGGCAACTCCCGAACTGGGATGGCGCGTGAACCCGCGCACGTGCATCTCGTACACAATGGTTCTGGAGGAGGGGAGTTTCAAAGGCTTGTCGCCTTCCCAATCGTACCGGCGCATGTCCACAACGACGTTCTTCATCGACGTCGCCGCGGTGTCGCCGGGATGAGACGCCGCGACGCGGCTATAGCGCTTTGGGACGACGACGCTCCGGCCATACGGATCGAGCAGCACCTTGGCGGCGTCGAACCGCATGCCGGTGGCGGGATCAAAGGGGCCGTGTACTCGGTACGCGTAGATCTGACCCGGTTCAACGTCCGGGACGAAGACGTGCCAATAGTGGTACGTTCGGTTCTTCCATGGATCGAGCGCGATTGTCCGCGCCGGCTTTTCTTCATCCGCATGATCGAACAGCAGCAATTCCACGAGCGTGCTGTTCTTCGAGTACAGACTGAAATTGACGCCTCCCGGACAGATCGACGCTCCAAGAGGAAAGCTTTCTCCGGGACCGATCGCGTTCACGCGCATGGCCGGCCTATCGCGTCTCAAACGTTATCACCTTCCGTGGACGACGCCCGCCGCCGGCCTGTCTCCCGCTGTCCCCATTGCCAATTGGTGATTTCGGGCATGTCTTCACCGTACTTGGCGATGTATTGCTTATGCTCCAACAATTTGTGGCGAAGGGTTTGCTTGGCATAGGCGGCGCGGGATCCAATCTGCGGCAGCCGATCGATCACATCGGCCGCCAGGCTGAAGCGATCCAAGTTGTTGAGCACGCACATGTCGAACGGAGTGGTTGTGGTGCCCTCCTCCTTGTACCCGCGCACATGCAGATTTTTGTGATTCGTCCGACGATACGTGAGACGATGGATCAGCCAGGGATAGCCGTGGAAAGCGAACACGATCGGCTTGTCCTTGGTGAAGAGCAAATCGAAGTCCTGATCGGACAGGCCGTGCGGATGTTCGCTTGGCGGCTGCAGTTTCATCAAGTTGATGACATTGACTACGCGAATCTTCACGGCGGGAAGATATTGCCGAAACAGGTCCACGGCGGCCAAGGTTTCCAGTGTGGGCACGTCCCCGCAGCAGGCCATCACGACGTCCGGGTCGTCCTCCTTGTCATTGCTGGCCCACTCCCAGATTCCAATGCCCGCCGTGCAATGTTTGATCGCTTCATCCATCGTCAACCATTGGGGAGCCGGCTGCTTGCCGGCCACCACGACGTTCACATAATGGCGGCTGCGCAGGCAGTGGTCGGTCACCGACAGCAGCGTATTGGCATCCGGCGGCAAGTAGACGCGCACCACGTCCGCTTTCTTGTTCACGACGTGGTCGATGAAGCCCGGGTCCTGGTGGCTGAATCCATTGTGATCTTGCCGCCACACATGGGAGGACAAGAGATAATTGAGCGAAGCGATCGGGCGCCGCCAACGGATATCGCGGGAAATCTTCAGCCACTTGGCATGCTGATTGAACATCGAGTCGATAATGTGGATGAACGCCTCGTAACAGGAAAAAAACCCATGCCGGCCGGTCAGCAGATACCCTTCCAGCCACCCTTGGCACGTATGTTCGCTGAGCATTTCCATGACTCGTCCATCGGGAGCCAAATGGTCGTCATAGGGGTAGGCGTCCGCCATCCACGCGCGGTTGGTGACCTCCATCACGTCCTGCCAGCGATTTGAGTTATTCTCGTCGGGGCTGAACAGGCGAAAATTGCGCTGCTCCATGTTGAGTTTCATCGTGTCGCTCAGAAACTTCCCCATGACGCGGGTGGATTCAGCCATGACAGCGCCCGGCTGCGGCACCTTGACGGCATAATCGCGGTAATCCGGAAGGCGAAGGTCCTTGAGCAAAACCCCGCCGTTGGCGTGCGGGTTGGCGCTCATGCGGCGCTGCCCTTTGGGCGCCAGATCGGCGAGCTCGGACTTGAGCCGGCCGCTCTTGTCGAACAGCTCCTCAGGCTTATAGCTCTTCATCCATGTCTCGAGAATCTTCACATGCCCGGGTTTTTCATGCATTTCACCCATCGGCACCTGGTGACTCCGCCAGTAATCTTCCGTTCGTTTGCCGTCGATTTCTTTCGGACAGGTCCATCCTTTCGGCGAACGAAGGATGATCATGGGCCAGCGCGGCCGGCTTTTAACGCCGCCCTTCCTCGCCTGAACCTGAATGCGGGAGATCTCGTCGAGACAGGTGTCGATCGTGGACGCCATGAGCTGATGCATCTTGGCCGGATCATGCCCCTCCACGAAGTGCGGCGTGTATCCGTAGCCTCGAAACAGTTGATCCAACTCTTCATGACTGATGCGGGCCAGGACGCAGGGATTGGCGATTTTGTAGCCGTTCAAGTGCAGGATAGGGAGCACCGCTCCGTCGGAGGCGGGATTGAGGAACTTGTTTGAGTGCCAGGAGGTGGCGAGCGGCCCTGTTTCCGCCTCACCGTCGCCGACGACGCAGGTGACGATCAGGTCGGGATTGTCATACGCAGCCCCATATGCATGCGACACGGCGTAGCCCAATTCACCGCCTTCGTGAATCGAGCCCGGCGTTTCGGGCGCCACATGGCTGGGAATGCCGCCGGGGAATGAGAACTGGGTGAACAACCGTTTCATTCCTCCTTCATCTTGCGTAATGTTGGGATAGACCTCGGTGTAGGTCCCTTCCAAGTAGGCGTTGGCGACGATGCCGGGACCGCCGTGGCCGGGGCCGATGATATAGATCATGTTCAGGTCCCGTTGCTTGATCGCGCGATTCAAGTGGACATAGATGAAGTTCAGGCCGGGGGTCGTTCCCCAATGTCCGAGAAGGCGGGGTTTGACATGCTCTTTTGTTAATGTCTCCTTCAGCAGAGGATTGCCGTACAGGTAAATCTGCCCCACCGACAGATAGTTCGCCGCGCGCCAATAGGCGTCCATCAATTGGAGGTCCTTTTCCGATACCGAATGAACTTCCTTTTCCAATGTTGAACGTTCCATGCTCTTCTCCCTCTCTGTAAAGGTACTCGTGCCCAACTGCGTAATTGATTGTCGAACGCTAGCGGCTTATGGCAGGCCTCGCACACATCGCGCCGTTTCCATGGCAATCCAGGTTTCCTCATCCGCTGCAACCACATACGCCGCCGGCCGTGACTGATCCGCACTGATCAGCGCTCCATGCCCCGGCGAAAGCCCCACCGCCCCGCAATTTCGATCGGGATCGAGCGTCAGGCCGCACCATTCCATGTCCCGGCAGATCCGTTCTCGGATGTCCGGCGCGTTTTCGCCGATCCCTCCCCCGAAAATAATGGCATCCGCCCCATTCAATGCGGCGAGGTACGCCCCGAGATACTTACGCGCCCGATAGCAGAACAAATCGATGGCAAACATCGCCCGGTTGTCTTGCTGCTCCGCCGCCCGGAGCACTTCCCGCATGTCGTTTGAACGGCCGGACAGTCCGAGAAGACCCGACTGCCCGTTGAGCCACCGCTCGACCTCGACCGCTTCGACCTTTTCCCGGTCCGACAGATAGCTGACAACGGAGGGATCCACATCTCCCGAGCGCGTTCCCATAACCAGTCCTTCCAGAGGTGTGAAGCCCATCGATGTGTCGATCGAACGACCTCCCGCAATGGCGCACGCGGAGCAGCCGTTGCCCAACTGCAGGGTAATGAGACGCACCCGGTCCAGAGCAGTACCGGTGCAGGCCGCGTACCCGTTCGCAAGAGACGCATGCGCGATCCCGTGGAAGCCGTAGCGGCGGATCCGATGGCGATCGGCCATCTCCGTCTGAAGCGCATAGTGTTTCGCGACCTTCGGCATCGTTTGGTGAAAAGCCGTGTCGAATACGGCCACCATCGGGACACGGGAACCGAACACCTCTCTGACCCCGTGGATCCCTGCGAGACAGGCGGGATTGTGCAGCGGCGCCAATTCCGAGAGCGAGTCGATCCCTGCTTCGACCTGATCGGTGATCATCGTCGCCTCTACGTACTGATCACCTCCGTGCACCACTCGATGACCGACCGCTTCAATTCCGTTAAGCGCGCCGGCCAAACGTTTGAACAAAATGCGGAACGCATGCGCATGATCCCGTATCTCCAGCCGATCCGTGGCAGGAGACGCAATTCGCCCCGTAGACTCGAAGGTTGCGATGCCCCCGATGCCGTTGATCGAAACTTTGACCAACGGCTCCTGACTCGCCGGCGTCCGCTGGGTGTTCTCCGCCACGTCCACGAGCCGGAGCTTGATCGACGAACTTCCGCTGTTGACTACCAAAATTTGCATATCAATCTTCAACCCTCACGATGCCGCCGTCTCGTCGCCGGCCTTCCTGTCCTCCAACGCACCCGTGTACCGGCCGAGGGCGGCTGCGCCGTTGCACTTAGCCCGGTTGTAAAACGCTTCCTGACCGGCTTTCAGGTTGTCCTGCTTCCCGTGCCAGGCTTCGATGGCGGGATCTTGCAGCGCCCGCCCATACGAAAAACTGATCGTCCATGGTCTCGGGCCGGCCAGTTTATTGATCGCATTGAGGTGGGATGTGGCGAGGACATCGCTTTGGCCGCCCGACAGAAAGACGATGCCGGGTACCGCGGCCGGGACATGGCGGCGCAGGCAACGCAATGTCGCCACGGCGACTTCGTCGACGGACGCTTGCCGGCGGCTTTCTTTCCCGGAGATCACCATGTTGGGCTTGAGAAGCATCCCTTCCAGGCTGACACCCTGCTCGAAGAGCGCGGCGAAGACCGCATGCAGCACTACGCTCGTCACCTCCTCGCAACGGTTGATGGTGTGAGCCCCGTCCATGAGGACCTCAGGCTCCACAATCGGCACGATGCCTTGCTCCTGGCACAGGGCGGCGTACCGCGCCAACGCGTGGGCATTCGCGCTCACGCACATCGAGCTGGGCAATGTATCGGTAATGGTGATGACGGCCCGCCATTTGGCGAACTTCGCGCCCATCGCCGCATATTCCTTCAGGCGGTCTCGAAGTCCGTCGAGCCCTTCGGTTACCTTTTCATCGGGCGACCCGGCGAGCGGCTTCGCCCCTGTATCGACTTTGATTCCCGGAATAATCCCTTGCTTGGATAACAGCTCGGCCAACGGGATGCCGATGGCGTTCTTCTGACGGATAGTCTCGTCTTGCAGGATGACGCCGCTGATGAAGGAGGCGACACCCGGCGTGGTAAAGAACATTTCACGGTACGCGCGGCGGCTGTCCTCCGTCGATTCGATCTTGAGCACGGCAAACCGCTTGGTGAGCGTCGGAACTGTCTCATCTGCAGCGAGAATGCCCTTGCCCTCGGCCACTAACGCCGCTGCCGTCCGTTCCAATTCCTGACGTGTCATGGCAGAGTCTCCTCTCATGTCTAAATTCTGTGCTCACGGCTGCATGCCGGCATGTGCCGACACTCCGAACGGAGTCAGCCGCAGCCGCAGATTTTCCTTGCTCCGTTGCCTTCTTGAAAGACAACATCCACAATGCCGCAGCACATTCTTTTTTATAAGCTCTCAGTGCCGGCTGCCAACTGTCAAAAGTTACAGGTTGAGGAATGATGCGCGAGGGGTAATGAAGAGGGTACCGCATAAAAAGGAGGAGTCTCGATGACGGACACAGTGGCAATCTTGGTCGGCGGCGGACCGGCGCCGGGTATTAATGGCGTGATCAGCGCCGCAACGATCCGATGTCTCGCGGAGGGCAGGAAGGTCTTGGGCATCGAGCAAGGCTTCAAGCGGATCATGCAAGGCGATGTGAGCAAAGTCATGCCGCTGACCCTTGAACAAGTCAGCCGGCTCCACTTCCGAGGCGGTTCTCTCCTGAAAACCGCTCGTGCCAATCCGACCAAAAATCCGTTGCATCTCGATCAAGTGTCAAACAGCCTCGCGCAGCTCGGGGTGACAGGGCTGATCACGATTGGTGGAGACGACACCTGCTTCTCCGCGCTCACGCTTGAACGGTCGGCGAAAGGGCGCTTGCGCGTCGTCCATGTCCCCAAGACGATCGATAACGATCTTGATCTTCCGCCCGGGGTGCCGACCTTCGGCTTTCAGACAGCCCGGCACTGGGGGACGCATGCCGTCCAGATCATCCTTGAGGATGCGCGGACCACTGCGCATTGGTTCTTTGTCGTCGCCATGGGGCGCAAGGCCGGTCATCTCGCCTTAGGAATCGGCAAAGCTGCCGGAGCCACACTCACGCTGATTCCGGAGGAGTTTCAGGAACGCCCCGTCCGATTGGCGAATGTCGCCGACATTCTCGCGGGCGCGATTATCAAACGACTGAGCGAGGGCCACGAGGACGGAGTGGCTGTTATCGCCGAGGGGCTCGCAGAAATCATGAATCCCGATGATTTCGCAGCCCTGGCCTCAGTTTCGCGCGATGAACACGGCCATGTCGAGTTGGCCGATCTTGACCTTGGCCGGGCCCTGAAAGAAGAAGTGCTCAAGCGGTTGGCCCCTTATGGACTGGCCCCGACGATCCGGCTCAAGGATATCGGGTTCGAGTTGCGATGCGCGGATCCCATTCCATTCGATATGGAATATTGCCGGGATCTCGGCTACTGCGCCGCCGACTTCTTGATGGCGGGCGGCACAGGCGCCATGGTCTCAGTCGTCAACGGGACTTTTGCACCGATTCCTTTCGATACCATTCTCGATCCGGTCACCCAGCGAACCAGAGTCCGAATGGTCGATATCGCAGCCGAGTCGTATCGGATCGCGCGGCGCTATATGATCCGCCTGGACCATGTGGACTTTGAAGAGAGGGAACAGCTCGGACGCTGTGCCGCCGTGGTCGGTCTCTCACCCGACTCGTTTCGGGAACGGTTTGCGTCCGTGGCCGCCCATGAGCGACGTCCATGATGGGATCCAACCCTCACACTCCTTTATTTCCGCATACATAGAGACATGGAGGCGATCGGGTTGAATCCGGATGAGGATCATGAGAGCCCCGATGCCATCGTTTTTAGTGATGAATGATTCACTTGTCCAAGAACACCGAGCATCGCCTACCCGGCGAGCCATCGGAACTTTTTTCTCTGTTTGTCGCGAAATGGGGGGACTTCTTTGGGCTGTTGCTGTATAAAGGCCGTACTTTCTATGGTCAAGACTAGTAGATTTTCGATATGAGACTAGTATATTGGCGAGGGCCGCATGCGTCATAGAAGACTACTTCCCGGACCCGCGGCGTTGACCCTCGATGAGATGGCCGGTCCCGAATCCGCCTTGCACCGTCCTCGATCCCTACCTGCGTCGCGAACCTCCACTCAACTCATGGCCAGAGCCGGCGTGATCATGTGGCAGGCGGACCTTGAGCGACGGGCCTTTACCTATATCAGCCCCCCAGCGGAACGCTTGTTCGGGTTCCCTTTGAGTCGATGGTCGGAACGGGGATTTTGGGAACGGCGCCTACATTCGGAGGATCGGTCGGATGTCCTTGAGCAGACGGAGAAGAAATCGAACGGAAAGCTGGGGTATGAGCTCGAGTATCGGCTTGTGTCGGCGAACGGTCAGCCGGTGTGGTTGCACGATACCGTTCTCATAGCCAGGAAACCGAGCGGCGCTCGGGTCCTGAATGGAATCATGTTGGATCTCACGGGGCAGAAAGAAATTGAACGGCAGCTTCGTGAATTGAGCGGCCGATTGATCAGTACGCAAGAAGCGGAACGTCGTCGAATCGCCCGTGAGTTGCACGACGATACAAGCCAGCGACTGGCCCTCATGGCCGTCCGCCTTGAATTCCTCCAACAAATACTGCCTGTTTCATCCGAGAGATGGCTCACAAAAATCACCGAGATCTCCGATGAGGTGAAAGGCATCTCCTCGGAAATCCATGCGTTATGCCATAGGCTCCATCCCACCAAGCTGGAACAGTTGGGACTGGTCACATGCTTGAAACGGCTGTGCCGCGAATTAAACGAGCGGAAGCGGTGTCACATTATGGTTGCATTGTGCGATGCGCCGATCGGCCTCCCACAGGACATCTCGTTGTGCCTGTATCGCGTCGCGCAAGAATCTCTGACCAACGCGCTTAAACACAGCAGCGCCAGCAAAATCCGCATGAAGATGACCTGTGACGAGAACATGATCAATCTGTCGATCTGTGATAACGGCCACGGATTCGCCCCGACTACCCATACCGGCTATCACGGCTTGGGGCTCGTCAGCATGCGGGAGCGTCTCCGCCTCGTGCACGGCAGTCTTTCGCTCCACACCTCTTCGTGCGGCGTCCGTATCAAGGCGACGGTCCCCATTCCTTAGACATAGATCCCGCTTCAATCCAGGCAACCTGACGCACGATTGCAAAATGAAGTGTGTGCATCGCTGCTCTACGTTGTGTTCGCACAACGGTTCTCTTCACCGGCCTCATCCAAAAACTTTCTCGACCTGTCAAAACTGACAGCTTCACGGCAACTGAAAGTCTGTTAGGAATGACGGAAATTCCGAACGCTTCAGCGCCGACGCACCGAATGAAACGTGAATTGGAGTCGTCCGACTCCATGCTGACAGAGACCACCAAACCCAATGTCCCGCGCGTGCTCTTGGCGGATGATCATCAAATCATCCTCGACACGGAGTGCCAGATTCTGGCATCCGAGTTCGAGGTTGTCGGAACCGTGCGAAGCGGCGCCGCTATAGTGCCGGTGGCGGCCGAACTGGATCCGGATGTGATCACACTTGACATCACGATGCCGGAAGTCGATGGTTTTGAGGTTGCCCGCCGGCTCAAAGCATCCGGCTCCCGAGCCAAGATCGTGTTCTTGACCGTTCACGAGGATCCTGATTTTGTCCATGAGGCATTGAATGTGGGTGCGCTGGGATATGTCCTCAAAGCGACCATGGCGTCGGATTTGCTTCGATCTCTTCACGCCGTGCTGAAGAGTCAACCGTTCATTTCTCCCAGTCTCCGATTTAACATTACAAGCCGCTCCTAGAACCGGCGGCAGTCCGTTGTCCCGACCTCCCAGGCGCGCCGGGACGCACCTTTCCCACGTTCGCGGCGAACCGTCATGAATAATGCGGGGTATCGTGCCGTCCCTGGATCTTGCCGGTGGTGGATTCAGCGCACCACCGGTGGTGGAAAAACCATTTCATAGCAGCATCGTGACAGCACCCGGGAACACACCTGGCGGGATAAACTTTTCTTGTCAATAAGTTGGAGTATCTGTACGGGCGCATACCAAGGAAGGCATCCAAGATGCAACGATGGCAGAGGGGAGTTTTTCTTGCTTTATGAACCGATTTTAGTGCACCCTTAGACCCTACTTAAGGGCCTCCAAGGGAGCTACAGGGATTTATTGGAGCAACTGCCGGAAGAATCGCCATTCTGCTCACAAGGTTTGAGCTAATTCGGAAGGAGTGACCCTATGCCTGGGTATCGTTCACGAGTGGTGATTGCAGAAGACCACGGTTTATTGCGGGAAGCGTTTCAGCGATTACTTGGCGCGCAACACGAGGTGGTGGGTACCGTCTCGAATGGCCGTGACCTGCTCGATATCTGTCCAAAGCTCAAGCCCGATGTTGTCGTGATGGATATTGCCATGCCGCTGCTCAACGGCTTGGACGCGGCCATGCAGCTGAAGAAAACGATGCCTTATGTGAAACTGATTTTCTTGACGGTCAACGAAGATCCTGACGTGGCCCGCCAGGCCCTACGCCTTGGAGGATCGGGATATCTGCTCAAAAGCTCGGCGGCTTCGGAACTGTTTCACGCCATCCACGAGGCTCTCTGCGGGCGTTCCTACGTGACCCCCCTCATCACGCAAGGACAGCCGCAGTCGTTTGTCCGGCTCTCCTCCGAAAGATCAACGGGAGAAAAGTTAACCATAAGGCAGCGAGAAGTCCTGCAACTCCTGGCGGAGGGATTTTCCATGAAGGAAGTAGGTTCGGTGCTCGGCGTCAAGCCAAGAACCATTGCTTTTCACAAATATCGTCTTATGGAGGACTTCCAGCTCAAGAACAATGCGGATTTGCTTCAGTTTGCCATGAAGCAAGGCCTGATCTTTCCCCCACCGCAGTTTCACTAAAGCTCGCTTGGATCCTCGCCCGCTTCCCTCTTCTCATTGACCGCGGCGTTCCTCAATTCCACTGTCACTTCTGCCCGGACCGACCCGCCCGGGTAGACAGACCATCGTCCTCTTCTGATTGTGCTGCTCGCGAGGAGCGGCGCGCTTGGCGTGCTCGAAGAGGCGTAAGAGGATTTAGCTAGGATATGTCGGCGGCATCGCATCACCCATCATGTCGGGACCTGTCAGTTTTGACAGTTCCTGTATCCTCGTTCCTATGCTAAGAACCGGCAGGCAAATTCCTCTCGTCGCGACGGCTCGGCAGCTACTCGATGGGTTTGTCTTGCCGGCCGCTCTGACTTCGAGCCAGAGCCGTATAACTGTATGAATCCTCGTACGGAAGTTATCTAGCATGTTGAGCTTGTTCTGGGCCCTTCTCGTGGCAAGCCTCCTGACGACAATCGGAACCGGCTGTAAACAGGAGGCCTCTTCCACTGCGGTGCAGTCTACCCCCCAGGTAGCGGTTGTAGACGTGATTCAAAAGGATGTGCCGATCTACTCCGAAGCTGTCGGAACGACTGACGGCATGGTGAATGCGATCATCAAGGCCCAGGTCAACGGCTATTTGATGAAACAAAACTATAACGAAGGCGCATTCGTACAGAAAGGTCACGTCTTATTCGAAATAGACCCGAGGAAGTTTCAAGCGGCCTTGGATCAGGCGAAGGGCGAGTGGGCGAAGGCAAAGGCGCAGCTCGTCAAAACGGAACTGGACGTCAAACGCGATAGGCCGCTCGCCGAGGGAGGCGCGATCAGTCAAAAGGAACTGGACGACTCCATTCAGGCTAATATCGCCGCCACCGCGTCAGTGGCATCCGCCAAGGCCGCCGTCGAACAAGCGGAACTCAACCTGAGCTTCTCTAAGATCGTCGCGCCGATCGACGGTGTCGTCGGGATCGCAAAGGGACAAATCGGAGACCTGGTCGGACCCGGAGATGAGCTCGCCTCAATGTCCTCGCTCGATCCGATTCGTGTATACGTCAGTATCAGCGAGCAAGAATATCTCAAATATGCCGGGAAGCTCCGACAAGCGTACACGAATCGAGAAGAGCAACAACCCAATCTGGAGTTGTTGCTCGCGGACGGCACCGTCTATCCGGAAAAAGGCGAATTTTTTATAGCGGACCGGCAGGTCGATGTGAAGACCGGCACGATTCGCCTCGCGGCTCGGTTTCCTAATCCGGGCAACATTCTTCGTCCTGGGCAGTTTGCCCGGCTCCGGGTTTCGACGCACACTAAACGCGGCGCGCTGTTGGTTCCTCAGCGTGCGGTGAGCGAGTTACAAGGCGGGCATCAAGTCGCCGTCGTGACCGCTGATAATAAAGTGGAGATTCAGCCCGTCAAAGTCGGAGAGCGAGTCGGAAGCCTGTGGATCATCGAGGAAGGCCTTAAGGCCGGGGATCTGGTGGTGGTGGAAGGCCTGCAAAAATTAAAAGCCGGCATGGCGGTGAGTCCGAAGAAAGACATACCGGAGCCGCCCGTTGAGAAAACATAATGCCCCGCCAGTGATCGTCCGCTCCCTTACCCGGCATTGAGAGCTCGAACGCGTCATGGCGAAATTCTTCATCAATCGGCCGATCGTTGCGATGGTCATCTCGATCATCATGACGATTCTCGGCATCGTCGCCATGGTCCAGCTCCCGATTGCGCAATTTCCCAACATCGCGCCGCCCGAAATATTGCTGCAAGCCACCTATGTCGGCGCAGACGCCGTCACCCTTGAGCAGTCGGTCGCCACCCCGATCGAACAGCAGGTGAGCGGTGTCGACAACATGCTGTACATGTACTCGGTGAACGCCAGCAACGGGCAGATGACGCTCCGGGTGAACTTCGATATCAACACGAGGGCCAATGACGATCAGATCCTGACACAGATGCGATACATGCAGGCGGAATCGCAATTGCCGCAGGAAGTGAGGAACTATGGCGTCACGACGAAGAAATCCACGACGAGCCCGCTTGCGCTCTTTTCCCTCTACTCACCCAACGGCACCTATAACGACCTGTGGCTGAACAACTACGCCTACATCAATATCAATGATCCGATGACGCGTGTCCCCGGAGTCGGCCAAGTGTCGATCTTCGGAGCCGGGCAGTATGCCATGCGGTTTTGGGTGCGGCCGGATGTGCTGGCCAAGCTCGGAGTCACAGTGCCCGAGATTCTCGATGCGATTAAGAAGCAAAATACGGTGAACCCGGCCGGGCAAATCGGCGCCGAGCCGGTTCCGGCGGGACAAGAGTTTACCTACACGGTTCGGGCGCAAGGTCGGCTGCTCAGCAAGGAAGAGTTCGAGCAGATCGTCGTGCGAGCCAATGCCGACGGTTCAATCGTGCGGCTCAAGGACGTGGCTCGGATCGAACTGGGCTCGCAGATGTACACGAACAAGAGCCGCCTGAACGGAAAGCCCGCCGCGATCGTGGCCATCTATCAAATTCCCGGCTCGAACGCGATCGATACCATGGACCGGGCGAAGAAGCTGATGGACGAAATGAAGGAGCGATTCCCGGCGGACCTGGAGTACGCGGTCTCGCTCGACACGACCTTGGCGGTCCGGGAAGGGATCAATGAAATCGTACATACCCTGGGCGAAGCGCTGGTCCTTGTCATCATCGTGGTCTTCATCTTCTTGCAGGGCTGGCGCGCCACGTTAATTCCTCTGCTGGCCGTGCCGGTCTCGCTCATCGGCACATTCATGCTCTTCCCCATGCTCGGATTCTCGATCAATACGCTCTCTCTGTTGGGCCTGGTGCTCGCCATTGGACTGGTCGTGGATGACGCGATCGTGGTGGTCGAAGCGGTTGAACACCATATCGAGCATGGCATGACGCCGAAGGAGGCGACCTTCAAAGCGATGGAGGAGGTGTCCGGTCCGGTAGTGGCGATTGCCTTGATCTTGGCCGCGGTGTTCGTGCCGACTGCCTTCATCCCCGGAATAACGGGAAGGCTCTATCAGCAGTTTGCCGTCACGATCGCATTATCCGTGGTGATTTCAGCATTCAACGCCCTCACATTGAGCCCGGCACTTGCGAGTTTGTTATTGCGACCGAAGCGACCGGGCCGAGGCCCCCTGGGTCTGTTTTTCGGCTGGTTCAATAAATGGTTCGGTCGCGCAACCGACGGGTACATCACGGTCTGCGGTCACCTTATGCGCAAAGCCGGCCGGTCGATGGTCTTCCTGGCCGTCATGGCTATTGCCGCCGGCTTTTTCGGGATGCGTCTTCCAAGCGGGTTTTTGCCGCTCGAAGACCAGGGCTATGTGTATTTGAACGTGCAGCTCCCGGTGGCCTCTTCTCTCCAACGCACGGATGAGATCTGTAAGAAAATAGAGGAGATCCTGAACCGCACTCCCGGCGTGCAGTATTCCTCGGCCATTATCGGCTTCAGCCTCCTCAGCACAGTGAATACGACCTATAACGCGTTTTTCTTCGTGACGCTGGCTCCGTGGGAGGAGCGAACCAAACCGGAGGAAAAGCTTCCGGCGCTCTTCAAGAATGTCAACAAGGAATTGGCGGAGTTGCCCGGAGCCCAAGCGTTTCTCTTTCCGCCGCCGGCGATCCCGGGTGTCGGCACCTCCGGCGGCGTGTCGTTCGTCCTTGAAGACCGTTCAGGCAAAGACGTCGCCTTTCTCGCCCAGAACACGGAGAAGTTCATCGAAGCAGCCCGTCAGCGCCCCGAAATCAGCTCGGTCCAAACGACATTCATTCCCAGCGTCCCGCAAGTCTTTGCACGAGTGGACCGTGACAAGGTCTTGAAGCAAGGCGTCAATCTCGGCGATGTCTATCAGACCCTCCAGGCGTTCATGGGGGGCGTGATGGTGAATTATTTCAACCGTTTCGGACGGGTGTGGCAGGTCTACGTCCAAGCCGAAGGCGAATTTCGGACCGCTGCGGAGCAGGTCGGACAATTCTACGTGCAGAATGCATCCGGTACCATGGTGCCTCTCTCGACACTCGTCTCAATGGAACGAACATCAGGGCCTGAGTTTACCATGCGCTATAACGAATATCGGTCCGCGCAATTATTTGTTTCGGCGAAGCCGGGCTACAGTTCGGGCCAGGCGATGAAGGCGCTGGAAGAGGTGTTTGCGGAAACGATGCCGCGCGAGATGGGCTATGACTACATCGGGATGTCCTTTCAGGAAAAAGTTGCAGCCGAGGGGGTGCCCGCGAGCGTGATCTTCGGATTCTCTCTGCTGTTCGTGTTCCTTATTCTGGCGGCGCAGTACGAGAGTTGGGCCTTGCCGTTCAGCGTGTTGCTGTGCACGCCGATCGCCGTGTTCGGCGCGTTCGGCGCGTTATGGGCCCTCGGATTGGAGAACGACGTCTTTACCCAAATCGGCCTGGTCATGTTGATCGGCCTCTCCGCCAAGAATGCGATCCTCATCGTGGAATTTGCCAAGATCGAATATGAAAAGGGACAATCGGTCACCGACGCGGCCCTCACGGCCGCCCGTCTCCGCCTGCGACCCATTCTGATGACATCGTTCGCGTTCATCCTGGGCGTCGTACCGCTTGCCTTGTCGAGCGGATCGGGAGCGCATGGCCGCATCCTGCTGGGGATTGCAGTCATCGGAGGAATGCTGGCCGCGAGTTTTATTGCGATATTTTTGATTCCGGTCGCCTTCTCCGTCGTGGAAAAGCTTGCGCATCGTGGCGGCCATCCCAAGTCCGAAGGACCACCGCCGGCCGGTCCCACGCCGTCGAATGATGGCGAGGCGCATGTCCGACCCGCGCAAACCAAAGCCATACCCGCTCATGCGCGGACCCAAGAGGCCCATTGACATGCCTCGCTGGCTGCTAACGGCGCTCCCGTTCTTCATCTTACTGAGTGCCTGTAAGATGGGACCGGAATACGTGAGGCCCGACACTCAATCGGAAGACGCGTGGCGGATGGCCCCCGCCAGCGCCGAATCACTGGCCAATCTTCCTTGGTGGGAACTGCTCCAAGATCAAGAGCTTCAGAAGTTGATCCGGACTTCGCTCGTGGAAAATCAAGATTTGCGCGTCGCAGTCGCGAGCGTCGAGCAGTTCCGGGCTCAACTTCTCATTTCCAAATTCGATCTGGCCCCATCCTTGGGCTATCAGGCGGGCGGTCTGACGTTTCACAATACCAACAATCAGGCATTGACCTTTGGGGAAGGTATTTCCATCCCAAACGCAGGCGGCACGTCGAACGGAGGAACGGATTTTTCATATCTGTCCGGCATGGTTGGACTCAAATGGGAGATCGATCTCTGGGGCCGTATCCGCCGATCAATCGAGGCGGCGCAGGCTCAACTCCTTTCGCAAGAAGAAAATCAGCGCGCGGTCGTCCTCGGCTTGGTCGGCAGTGTCGCCGAAGCCTATTTCGACCTCCGCGCGCTTGACCTCCAGACAGAGATCACCAAGCGGACGCTGAAAGCATGGGACGACAGCGTTCGCATTTCTCGCCTACGATTCCAGCACGGCGATATTCCGAAACTTGATTTGGACCAGTTCGAGGCGGAACGTGCGGCGACGGCGGCCCACCTCACCGAGCTCGAGGAACAGATGGTCCAACAAGAGAATCACATCAGCCTGCTGCTGGGTCGGCGGCCGATGGCGATCCCCCGCGGCCTGGCGCTCACCGAGCAATCGCTGCCGCCGAATGTGCCGCCGGGGCTGCCCTCCGCCCTGCTCCAGCGACGGCCCGATATCATCCAGGCCGAGCAAGACTTGACCGCGGCGACGGCACAAATCGGGGTCGCCCAAGCCCAGCGCTTTCCACAATTTTCTCTTACAGGCAGCGCCGGCGGCGCGGGATTCCAACTCAACTCGCTGGCGGCAGGCCCTTTTGCGACCTTGGGAGCAAGCGCCACCTTGTCGGGGCCTTTGCTCAACGCCACCTCGTTGGGCTATCAGGTGCACGCCGTCGAGGCGCAAGCCAAACAAGCCGTCGCCCGGTACCAAAAGGCGGTCCTCACGGCATTCAAGGAAGTGGAAGACTCGTTGATCGCCGTGCAAAAGACCCGAGAGCGCGGCGAGGCTCAGGAGCAGCAAGTGAAGTCGTTACAGTCGGCATTGGGCTTTGCCACGCAGCGCTATCAGGGAGGCAGAGCGAGCTATCTCGATGTGCTGACTGCACAACGCAATCTGTTTAATGCGGAATTGGCCTTAGCCAAGACCAAGCGCGCCAGATTGGTCTCGGTGGTGCAGCTCTACAAGGCCCTGGGGGGCGGCTGGTCACCCGCTGCTCCCTCTGAGGCGGGCGCGCGCCCTGTCGCCGCCACATCGACACAGGCGCCGGTGGAACAGTCCATTGCAGGACCTTGAGCCGACGCTGAATGGACACACCCACCGCAGGGATTTGCCACTTATCCCCGGAGATAGTCGTCTTACGACTGTTACTTTTGACAGTACCCCCGATTTCGACAACCCGGTATAAAGCTGGCGACCGTACTATCGTTGCGTCTTGGAGCCAACGCCGAGGGAGCCATGTCAAAAAATCCGTCCAAGAAAGACCCCGAGTCCAAGTTGAAACGCAAGGACTACGAGAAGGAACTGCGTCGACTCCAAGCCGAGCTGTGCATCTTGCAGGACTGGGTGAAGCACAAGGGGCTCCGTATCATCATGATATTCGAGGGGCGCGATGGGGCCGGCAAGGGAGGTACGATTCGGGCCATTAGTGAACGCGTCAGCCCGCGGGTGTTCCGCACCGTCGCATTACCGGCGCCCTCCGACCGCGAGAAAACGCAAATGTACGTCCAGCGATATCTCCAGCACTTCCCGGCGGCCGGGGAAATCGTCATCTTTGACCGTAGCTGGTACAACCGGGCCGGCGTCGAATATGTCATGGGGTTCTGCACCAAGGAACAGCGCCAACGCTTCCTCGAGCTCTGCCCGGTATTCGAGAAATATATCGTGGACGCCGGAATCATCCTGATCAAGTACTGGCTTGAGGTGAGCAACGAGGAGCAGGAACGGCGCTTCGAGGCCCGCATCCACGATCCGTTGCGCCAGTGGAAGCTGAGCCCGATGGATCTACCGTCGCGCGAACGGTGGTACGAGTACTCGAGCGCACGGGACATGATGCTCGAAGCCACGGATACAAAGCATGCGCCGTGGTATATTGTGCGTTCCGATGACAAGAGGCGCGCGCGTCTCAACTGCCTGACCCACCTACTGCAGCTCGTCCCCTACAGGAGGGTGCCGCGTAAGAAGATAAAACTGCCGAACCGGTCGAAGAAGCACAAGTACGACGACCAGGCGACCTTGGCGGGAAGGACCTTTATCCCGGAGAGATACTGACGAGGCTTCGCCGGCCAAGCCGGCCGGACGGCTTAGTTCAACACCTTCGCTTCGAAGGCGCCGGCAAGAAACCGGCGGATGGATTCTTTCGTGGCGCTGTGGATCAACTGGCTGACGGCAAGAAGGCTTTTTGACGTTTCCCGCAACACTCTCACCGATTGAGTATAGACCTCTTGTTCTTGATGCCGCACTCTATATCGAACGATCAGTTCGACAGTCGCCTCCCGAACATCCACAGGATCGTAATAGAATCGTTCGATCACGCCTGAGATCTTCAGATCAGCCGAGGGGTTCAACCGGTACCCGGCATGCGTCAGCTCCCGTCCAACGGCATCGGCAAAGAACTCCTCAACCTTGTGCGACATATAGAATCGTCCGGCGGCCTGCGCATTCGTTTCGAGAGACCGGGGCCCTATCCGGCCCTGGTCTGATGAGAGGTACACAAATCGATCTATGCTGATCTGTCCTTGTCCCTGGTAGGGATTATCCGGCACGTAGTCGAGCGAGATCACATGCGGGCAGCCGGACTCCAGCGTGAGGATGAGCAGCAACCCTAATGCCCGCAGACGGCTGATGGTAAAGCGCTCGGTAATCAACCGCGGGGACATGATCGGCCCGGATGGTCCAACGTCAGGCGCAGACCTGGAGATCGCCTTTTCATGAACAAACTCACCTGCATGTGCAGACATAGGCGCCGAAGCCTTGAGCCTGACACTGAAGCGGGTGCAGACGTCGCTTTCCGTCACCTCCCCTTGGCGGCATAGGGTTCCAGCACGACGATCTTGATGAGCTGCCCCTCCTTCAATCCTTCAGTGGCGGCCATCCCGTTTGCCACCGCAACCTGTTCGACATTCCACCGGGAGTTTGAGCGGGTGACCAGCGAGCGCAACGTTTCACCTCCCCGGGCTTTAACGAGACGAATACGTTTCTCCAGAATACCGTCGCGCTCTTGAGGAGTCAGCGGGCGAAAACTTTGAGCCGTGGTACGGAACAGAGAACGAACCGTATCGAATCGCTTTTTCGGGGCCAATCCTGCGATTTGGTAGATCATGCCGTCATGAGCGACCCAGGTGAGATCCAGCGTCACCTTGGAATCAACATCCAGTTCGGTCCGAGCTGCCGGCAAGTTGCCCACTTTGATCATCGTGGTTTTGTCCACGACCGGCGATTTGCTTTCCTTCTCAAGGGCCCGCGCGCCGTCCATCGGATCGTTCCCTTTCGCCACCGCACGTAATACGATCAAGGCCTCCCCGTCAGGCGCCGCGGCGGCCACTTGCTCCGGCGTATTCTCAAGTTGCCATTTTTCCGGAAATTCCATGAAGATATTGCTGTCGGGGTGCCGGAAGGTTTGCTCCTTGATGACGCCGTTTGCCGCCCGTTGGCCGACGACGAGACCGTCCAACCGTCGGAGAAAGATGTCGCGCGATGCGCTGATCGGCTCCCGCACGGTTCTCTGAAGCCCTTTCGCGTGTTTTGAGGTGTTGGCGACCCGATCCGGAGTCGCCGGATGCGAATCGAAGAAGCTGGGTCGCCGCGGTCCGTCGTGCATGAGGGACTCTTCCCGCTCAAGGGTGTTGAGAAAATCCGGCAGGCCTTCCGGCTCCCATCCGGCTTTGGCCGCCATCTCTTGGCCGACCTCATCCGCCTCATTCTCTTGAGACCGACTGTATGGGGAGAACACTAAGCTCTGGGCAAATTCCCCTACGCCGCCCACGATATTGCCGACAAGCGGGCTCACCAATCCGGTCACACCTGCCACAAGCCCCGTGATTATTGCAAAGGGCCCTTGCTTGGAAATCTTCTGGACGGTGTGCCGTGCGGCGACATGGCCGATCTCGTGACCAACGACGCCGGCCAGTTCATCCTCTGTGTTGACCAGCGCAAGTAAGCCGCGCGTGACATACACATACCCGCCCGGAAGGGCGAAGGCGTTCGGCTCGGCCATATCGACGATATGAAAACGATACGGAATATCGCGACGGGGAGATTGCTCGGCAAGCCGCTGCCCGACACTCTCCACGTAGGGAACCAAGGCAGGATCTTGGAGCAGACCCATCTGCCGTTCGACCTTCACCGCCTCGTCTGCGCCGAGTTTTTTTTCCTGTTCGACGGTGATCAACGTCACTTCCGGAAGGCGGCTGACCGGATTGACGGAACAGCCACTGCCGACCCAGAGTACCAGGCTCAAGAGAAGCAGAAGGGAACATTTCAATAGGCCAACGGCTGCACGAACAGGCAGGACCTGCATGGCAGCCCTCATGGCGCTTTCATGGCAATCGGATAGTCCACGCATCGCGTATCGGTGCCTCCGCACATGCTGTTCAGTCTTACTCACGCGGTGGAGAGAGGTACAGTGCGTCACGGTCGCAGTCGTTCACCAGGCTATTTCATGAGTTTGCCGGCCGCCTCTTGCAACGGAGCGGAGGCCGGATTCGAGACGCTGTGCTTCATGAGAATATCCACGGGCCTGACCGGCTTCCCATAGTAGGCTTCGTTTGAAGCGTCTGAAACCGCGACGGCCGCCCCGTCCAGCGCCAGACCGGCAAATGCGCCTTTCTTGCTCGCATAGCTGATGATATCCGCAGCGATCCCCTGAGCCGATATGCCCTCTCCAACCGGCCCCACAGCCATCGAGGCCTCCGCGCCGAGTTTCACATCGGTAGTAAAGAATTCTTCCAGTCCCTTTTTGGTTCGGACAACCATGATGATCTCCGAAACATCGGCGCCGATCTGCAAGCCGAAACTGGCGGACCCGATCGTGTAGAAGGCGGGTTCCGACCATCCCTTCTTTTCATCACGGACGAGAAGCACGCCGCTCCCCCCGGCGCCCCCGAAAATAAAGGCCCCCCGGGTAAATTGCGGGACAATGAAGAGCGCCTTGGTCTCGGGAGACCAAGCCCGGATCGCGTCCTTCAAGCTCGGATCGGCGCGGAACCGCTCGATGGATAACTTCGCCTTGGCGACAAGCTGTTGCTGCTCAGAGAAATCCGCCGCCGCCGCAGGTGAGAAATCACCCGCAACAAGGGTTCCAAGGCTCGAAAATGAACCGAGCACTGATCCCAGAAGAATCGCCTTCAAGAAAGTCTTGGTCATGTTCTCCTCCCGATAGATGTTCCGGCTTCAGCAGCCGAACATATCCCAATCCATTGAAAATGGAACTGTCACAATTGACAGGGTTTGTGTTGAATCCTTACTTGGGAACGCGGAGTAAGAGGCGCTCCACTGTAGTCCGCAGCTCATCTGCGCCCTGGTTTGTCACGGAGCCGTTCGAAAGGATTTCTTCCGGTTTTACAGGGGCCCCGTAGTACGCTTCATTCTCACTCGCCGCAGTCGTGATGGCGAGTCCTTCCACCGACATTCCTCCGAACAAGCCCTTGGACCATGAAAAGGACACGATGTCGAAACCCGTCGTTCCCCCTTCGCCGATGGTTCCGAACGTAAGCCCGGCGTCCACACCGATTTTGGCGGTGCCCGACCCGTAGAACTGCTCCAGCGCCGAGAATGTCTGAACGATCAGCACGACTTGGGAAGAGTCGGCTCCGGCTTGAAAGCCGAAGCTCCCGGCGCTCATCCGGTAAAAGGCCGGGGGCGACCACCCACCTTTGACGAAGTCCCGGGCAAGGAGTACGCCCCTTCCTCCGGCTGCTCCCACGAGAAACGCTCCGCGGATAAATTGAGGAACGATAAAGACCGCTTTGACGTTCTTGGCCTCGGTCCGATACCAGGACGCGATGCCCGGTGTCTCGAGAAACCGCTCGAACGTGACGGTCGCTTCATCGACCAATCGTTGTGGTTCTGATGATCCGCCGGCCATTGCGGCGAAAGGGATGAGACACAGGAGCACAACAGCAGCGGGCCAAGCGACGCACTGTGACGGTCTGTGAAACATGGAAGTCACTCCTTCCGCCAAGCTGTTGGCAGGGCGGCGAGATTACCAAAAAACACATAGGCAGGCAAGGTGCTTATGGATCACCGGAGCGGCCGGCATCCACCTGTCAATTTTGACAGTTCATGTTGATCTGCCGGCATGATAGGTACGCGCCTAGCGCCGACTTATCAAACGATTGATGAGCCGGGTTGTGGCGTAAGTAACCGGTCTGTTCTCTGTCCCGGACGTATGACGAAGGAGGTCCAATGATATCAACACGCTGGCTGATGGTGGCTCTCGTCAGTCTTGCCATCACTTCCTACGCCATGGCCGACGACCAGACGCCGCAAGTGAATGTGGTCCGGGTCCTTCCCGCTTTGGATATTCCACGTCTTCAATACGTCCTGACGCATGATCGCAAGCAAGTATTCGAGGAGGGGATGATTCTCGATGCGCGGCAGAAGGAGCCGTTCTGGAAAATCTATCACCGATTCGAGAAGGAAAAGGAACAGCTCGATGCGAAACGGCTGCGCTTTCTCGGCACATACATCGCAAGGTTCCCCACATTGACCGATGATGATGCGCTCAAGATCATGAACCAGTCGGGCCGGAATCAACAGGCTGAACTGGAGCTGCGCCAGAAGTACTTCAAGATTATGAGCAAGAAAATCAGCCCCGTGGTGGCCGCTCGGTTCGCTCAACTCGACGACATCGTGGGCATGACGATCAGGTTGGCCATCCTGGGAAATGTGCCGCTTATCGGTGGGCCGGCCATAGAAGCCGGCCGGCGTAATGATCAGCCCGTGGCGGCCGGCGCTGTTCCGGAAGAAGGAACATCCAAATAAATCAACCCCTGCCTCGGACACTCGGAGGACACTATGCGATTGAAATACCTCATGCTCGTGGCGGTCGGCATGTCGTTCGTGGCGTCTCAAGCCGCGGCCGGAGTGGATATCTTCGTCTATCCCGGCAAAGGCCAAACCAAAGAGCAGCAAGAACAGGACGAGTTTGCCTGTTACAAATGGGCCAAGGAACAAACGGGATTTGATCCGACCCAGCCGATCCAGCAAGCGGCCGCCCCTCCGCCGCCTGGCCGGGAGGTCGGAAGAGGAGCGGCGAGAGGCGCAGCAGTCGGCGCGATCGGTGGCGCAATCGGAGGCGACGCCGGGAAGGGTGCCGCGATCGGCGCAGGAGTGGGTGCGGCTGCCGGAGTCGCAAGACGGCGGAATGCGGAACGGGAACAACAAGCGGCTCAACAGCAGGCCACCCAGCAGCATCAGGCCAGTATCAACGGCTATAAGCGCGCATTTTCAGCCTGCATGACCGGGCGTGGCTACACGGTGAGCTAACCTTTGAAAGCAGCGATGAACCGCCGTCAATACGTCCCTTGGGATCGCCCGGAACGCCTGCCATCGGAAAAAGATGCTTCTGGCAGACCCTTCAGAAGGCGCCTCCGGGCAGAATGGAGTTGACGTGACCAGTGGAATCAAATGGATGGGGGCAGTTCGAGTATCCAATCTTGTGATGTGGGGGCTTGGATGGCTTGTCCTGAGCACATGGCTGCCGTCCCACTCGCTGGCCGCGTCGGCCAGGGAGATCGACGTGAGCGTCGATGTCGCACTGGAGCGTTTTGAAAGAGAAGTCGGAGGCTCGACGACTTTCCTGCAGAATGCCAAAGGAGTGCTTGTCTTTCCGCATGTGCTCAAGGCAGGCGTCGGGTTCGGCGGCGAGTTCGGAGAAGGGGCGTTGCGGCTCGACGGCAAGACGGTGGATTACTACAATACTCTGGCGGGCTCTTTTGGTTTTCAGTTCGGCGCGCAAGCGAAGACGATTATTCTGGTCTTCCTGGACGAAGAAGCGCTCAAGAACTTTCGCTACAGCGACGGATGGAAGGCGGGCGTGGACGGCTCCGTCGCCCTCGTGACGCTTGGAGCCGGAGGAACGATCGATACGACCAAGCTGAGGGACCCGATCGTCGGGTTCGTCTTCGGCCAAAAGGGTTTGATGTATAACCTGACGCTGGAAGGAACGAAGTTTACCAAAATCGACAAACGATGAAGGATCGAGAACGGTTCGGAAGTCTCGACAACTCGTGAAAGGAGAACGCGATGAAAGTGGCCCGTGCCTGCTCGATAATTGCGTTGGCCTGCCTGACGGTCGGATGTGGATCTCATTATTACCGGGTCACCGATCCTGCGTCCGGAAAGAGCTATTTGACCAAAAAGGTTGATCAAACCGGAGGAGCCGGAGCTATCAAATTCAAAGACCAGCGAAGCGGCGGCCGCGTGACGCTGCAATCTTCCGAGGTCACGGAAATCTCCGAAGGAGAGTATGAAGCCGGCCTGACGGCCAAGCCCGCGTCATCAAGCCAGGCACCACCGGCTTCCGGAACATCGGCGCCTGCCTCTCAAAAGTAACGTGTCGAGTGAGAAGATGGAGCAGTCGGCATGGAATCGTCGTCTTGCGAACCAATATGAAAGGTTGCCACGCATAATCCGTTTGTGTAGAACCTGCGCCATCAGAAGCGTCGAGAGCCGAGGCGCTTGCTGCTGTGTTCTTCACAGAGGTGAGGAGGCCAGATGTTGAGACAATGTTCCCGGCAACCTTCCTATGACGCGCGATATCATTCTGAACCGCGAGGGCAATCGGTTTGGTGGCTTGCGCTCGGGGCCCTGCTGCTTCTAACGATGCCGTCGCTCACAAGCGCGCAGGAGACGGAGACGACAACGGCCCCCGCAGAAGCGCCCACGCAAACGGCTCCCTCGAACGCGGAGACGCAAGTGGGTCCGGCGGAAGCGGGCACGACAGCAGCCCCCTCCGAGGCGGACGCGAAGGCGGCGGAAACGAAAGAGGCGGAGGCTGAGTCAAAGCCCGCCCCGAAAGAGGAGTTTCCCGACCGGTTCATGATCCGCGGCGGCTGGAACTATGTCTTCAATGCGGATACCACGTTTTCTCTCAACGGTCCCGGCGGAACGATCGGCACCACAATCGACTTTGCCAGGAACCTGAGCGGCCAGCGTGAGGACAACCTGTGGCGGATCGATTCGCTGTACCGCTTTAATCCCCGGCACAGCATTGGGTTCAGCTATTACGATGTGACCCGGAAGGGCCAGAGAACGTTGGATCGAGATC
Organism: Nitrospira sp.; assembly: GCA_040981125.1. Taxonomy (GTDB): domain Bacteria; phylum Nitrospirota; class Nitrospiria; order Nitrospirales; family Nitrospiraceae; genus DASSBQ01. Next base: position 202,201 of record JANRMQ010000003.1, on the reverse strand, counting down.
TGACGGTCAGGGATACGACCTTCTCGGCGGGCGGGGACGTTTCGAGCGAGCTTCGATTCAAGATGTATCGCTTCATCTACAATTATTCCTTCCATCATGATGAAAAAGTCGAACTGGCAGGTTCCTTCGGGTTGTATTTGGCCAACATTGACGCATCCCTCAACGCAAATCTGACCTGCAAGGGCGGACTCACATGCGGACCGGGACAGACGCTTACCCCGGGAGGAACATCGAACAGTCTGACTGTCCCGTTGCCCTCCATTGGATTCTTGGTCAACTATCACTTCACCCCTCGGCTCATGGGTACAGCGCGCTTCGATTGGTTCTACATTGAAACGGCCCAGTTCAAAGGGGCTATGAACGAAGTGTATTTCGGATTGGAGTATCGCCTGTTCAAACATTTCGCGGTCGGCGGCGCATACGATCGGCTCGACGTCAATGCGGATATCGATCCTAAGAAGGGTTCAGGGTTCAGCTTCAAGACCGATTGGAACACGGTGTTTCTCTATGGATCACTCTATTTTTAAGATTGTTTTTCGTCACAGGCGAGATTGAATTGGTGTGCAAATCGAAGCAGTCCGCAGAGCCGGATGAATCATGGTGAGGCTGCTCTCTAACCCCCTCTATGCGGTGTTTCTCCTGGTTGTCTTCCTTTCCGGCTGCGAATATGTCCGTCCGACCTTAAACGCGCCGCTGCAACAGTGGGATCCTACTTATGGTTATCGCTTTCGGAATCTGGCGCCTCCCGAGGAAGGTAATTCGGACAGCCTTTTCTTCGTGGTCTCCTTTTCCGGAGGCGGCACAAGGGCCTCCACCCTGGCCTTCGGCGCGTTAAGGGAACTTGCCCGTCAGACTATTACATGGGAAGGCAAGGAGAAGCGTTTACTCGACGAGCTTGATGTCATTTATGCCTTGTCCGGAGGCACATTTACCGGCGCCTATTATGCGCTGTTTGGGGACAGGATTTTTCACGACTTCGAAGCCAAGTTCCTGAGGAAAGACTGGGAAAGCGAGCTGAGAAAGCGGGTCTTTCGGTCACCCAGCAATTGGTTTCGGCTCTGGTCGCCATACTTCGGCCGGTCTCATATCATGGCCGAGCTTCTGGATGAGGCCATCTTCGAAGGCAAGACCTTCGGCGATCTGGTGAGGCAGAAGACCCGGCCGGGACTCCTGATTCATGCCTCGGATATGGCCACCCTCTCCAGATTTGAATTTCTCCAGAACCAATTTGATCTCATCTGTTCCGATCTCAATCAATTGCCCATCGCCCGCGCGTCCGCTGCCTCCGCGGCCCTGCCGCTTGTCCTGAGTCCGCTTACCCTCAAGAGCTATGCGGGACAATGTGGATACCAGGTGTCCGAGGGGTTACAGGAGGCCAGTAAGTCGATCCGGCCGATGCAGCGCCAGCGGGCCAAGGAATTGCTCTCCTACCTCGACATAGACAAGCGCCCGTCTGTCCATCTCCTTGACGGCGGCCTGTCGGACAACATGGCCTTGCGAAGCATCTTGGAAACCGTTGCCGTCGGAGGCAACATCGAGTCGGTATTCAAGACTGCGGGTGTCAAAAAAGGCATCAAACGACTCGTCTTTCTCTCGGTCAATGCCGAGACCAGCCCGGATGTCAAGGAGTACAGGAGCGATGAAATTCCTGTCTTCTCCCGCGCCTTCAGTTCTCTGGTGGACATCCCGATCAACCGGTATTCCACGGATACTGTCCTGCTTATGCGCTTCGCCGTCGAAATGTGGCGCAACGAGGTCCGGATCCGAGCCGCGGCGGAGGACAGCTTCTTTGCGGAAGGCGCGGACGTTTATTTTATCGATGCCAGCCTTGGCGCGATTCAAGATGTGAATGAACAGGAATATCTCATGAGAATCCCCACCACCTTGTATCTTACCGATCAGCAGATCGAGCGCCTCCAGATTGCCGCGTCGCGGCTCATCCGCGATTCACCCGAGTTTCAGCGATTGATGAGAGATCTGCAATAGCGCAGCCGGAACCGCCACGCTGCGCGCTCGGAAGGATAGGACATCCCGGCGTATTTCTCACGTCCTCATTCGCGATGGTCGTTATGCTGATGATGGACCGACGCAGCGACGTACCGAAGAACCGACGGCGAAAACTGGAGCATGTCGCATCGTCTTTGATGCGCGGAGGAGAAATCATGAGAACACACGCCCCCTTGCCTTTGCTCGTGCCTATTGTCATTGCCTGGGTTATGGTCACGTCCCCGATACTAGGATGGAGGCCGGCACTGGCAGAGAAGGCCGAGCCGACGCTGAGAGAGCTGATTGAGAAGCGAGGAAAGAAGGATCGTATAGCCGAACAAGCCGCACCAGGAAGCAGGCAACTGGACATACCGGACGATGCCTTCGGGCGCGGCGTTCCACGATCCAGCGTCGAAGGGTTCCTCACAGCGGCGAGACATCGCCAGTACGCGCAAGCGGCCGAGTACCTTGACTTGCGCGGTCTCGCCGGGTCAACGGCGGAAGGGGGCGCGGCTGACTTAGCCCGACGGCTCAACATCGTATTCGATCGCGTCCTGATGATCGATCTCGACCTGCTCAGTCGCGAACCGGAAGGCGACCAAGAGGATAACCTTCCTCCAGGCCGCGATAGGGTCGGACGGATCTCCGCTGACGAGAAGACATACGAGATTCTGCTCCAGCGGATTGATCGAGGCGACGGTGCGCTCATTTGGAAATTCGCCGCCCCGACGGTTGCCGACATCCCCGAGCTCTACGAACACTTTGGGTATGGGCATCTGGAGCGAATCTTTCCCGCGTGGCTTTTTGATGTCTCCATACTCGGGATTAACGTATGGCTCTGGGTCGCAGTCATCGGCATCAGCATTCTCATGTACCCGGTCGCTATGTCGATCGTATGGCTGGCAGTTCAAGTGATCCATCGGTTCCGTCCCGATCTTGCCGATTCGCTCACCCGGTTCTTCATCGGTCCTCTCACGGTTCTCCTTTGGACCATTCTGGTGAGGAGTACCCGCCCATTGGTCGGAGCCACCGTTGCCCTCAATGCCGTGGGGCAAGCACGAACGATACAACTCATCGCTCTCGCATGGCTGCTTATGCGGACGGTGGATTTCGTCGTCCATCGAGCCGCCGCGAATCTTGGCCAAAAAGGGCTCACGGGCGCAGCAGTCCTCCTGAAGCCGGCAGCCAGGCTGGTGAAACTGGTCGCGTTGGCGGGTGCGATACTCTTGTGGCTGGATAATATTGGATATGAAGTGACGACGCTCCTCGCCGGATTGAGCATCAGCGGAGTCGCTGTGGCACTCGCCTCTCAGAAAAGTCTGGAAAACATCTTCGGCGCCCTCACGCTGTTCGCTTCGCAGCCCGTTCGAGTCGGCGATTTCTGCCGGTTCGGAGAGAAAGTCGGAACGGTGGAGGAAATCGGTCTGCGCGCCACCAAAATCCGGACACTGGATCGAACCGTGATCACGGTGCCCAATGCCGAATTCGCCAACATGCACCTCGATAATTTCTCGCAACGCGACAGATTCTGGTATCACCCGCAGCTCGCGCTCCGACAGGAAACGACCCCCGACCAAATTCGCTACCTTCTGGTCGAGATCCGAAAGATGTTGTACGCCCATCCGAAGGTGCTCTCCGAACCGCTGCATGTACGCTTCCGCGGCTTCGGAGAATACTCTCTCGATCTCGAGGTCTTTGCATACATCGGCGTGACCGATTACACCGAATCGCTGGAAATCGCGGAGGATTTGAATTTGCGGATCATGGACATTGTGTCGGCGGCGGGAACCGAATTTGCCGTGCCTGCGCAGGTGCAATATTCGTTGGAGGGAAAACGCTTCGATGAGAAGCGCGCGGAGGCTGTGGAGAAGGAGATCACGGAATGGAAAGCCAGGCAGGCGTTGTACCTGCCGAACTTTCCGAAGGAACAAATTGCGGCAATCAAAGGCTCGCTGGACTATCCACCGACCGGGTCACCGCAGGCAACCGTCCCGGTGTAAGCACTTTCGAGATCGGAGGCAATATGGTGTTACCAGGCCGGACAGCAAGGAGAGATAGCCTGAGAAGCCTCTTCGGAGGGCTCGTGATGGCAGGCGCCGCAGCGCTGTGCGGTGTATTCGCCATGGCGGACCTGGCGGCCGCATCCGCCAAAGACGGTCAAAAGAGCCGCGCCGCGACGGCCCGATCCGGCGGCGTCCCGGTGTCATCGATGAAGGCGATCCTGACTGATGCGCCGCTGGTCCCTCCTCCCATCACGCGCAAACAGCCCGCCAAAGTGATCGTTGAATTGGAGGTCACAGAGGTCAATCTCCCTATCTCCGACGGAGCCGAGTACACTTTCTGGACATTTGGGGGCAAGGTGCCGGGAAAGTTTATCCGGGTGCGCCAGGGCGACACGGTGGAGTTTCACCTGCTCAACCATCCCGGCAGTAGATTTCCACATAATATTGATCTCCACGCCGTGACCGGCCCGGGAGGCGGAGCGACCGGCAGCAATACCCCACCCGGCCATCAGACGCAGTTTACATTTAAAGCTCTCAGTTCCGGCCTCTATGTCTACCATTGCGCGACGGCCCCCGTCGGTGAGCATGTGGCAAATGGAATGTATGGGCTGATTCTTGTCGAGCCGGCCGTTGGGTTCGCTCCGGTAGACCGGGAATACTATGTCATGCAGGGCGATTTCTATACGGTCGGGAAGTACCGGGAACAGGGACATCACCCTTTCGATATGGTCAAGGCCGTCGAAGAACGACCCACCTATGTCGTGTTTAACGGCGCCGAGGGGGCGTTACTCGGCGAACATGCGCTGAAGGCCAAGGTGGGGGACCGCGTCCGCCTGTTCGTGGGGAACGGAGGTCCTAATCTCGTATCGAGTTTTCATGTGATCGGAGAAATCTTCGACCGCGTGTACACGGAAGGGGGGACCCGTTACCAGGAGAATGTCCAGACGACTCTCGTTCCGGCCGGCGGCGCGGCGATTGTGGAATTCAAGGTCGATGTCCCCGGTTCCTATAAACTCGTCGATCACTCCATCTTACGCGCGTTCAACAAAGGCGCGCTCGGAGAATTACGCGTGGACGGTTCGGAGAACAAGACAATTTACTCCGGCAAGCAGGGCGAATCGGAGTATCACGCGATGGAGCGGTCCCCCACCGCCTCCTCGGCTTCTATGGCCGCGAAAGTTCCGGCGTCAACCGACCCATCGGCACGCATCATTGCCGGAGAAAGACTGTATACGACGTACTGCATGGGGTGCCATCAACCGGAAGGACGAGGAATGCAGGGAACGTTTCCACCGCTTGCGAAGTCAGATTACTTGATGACAGATAAATCGCGCGCGATTGCGGCAGTCTTGAATGGCCTGACCGGCCCCCTTGAGGTCAATGGGCAGCGGTATAACGGCGTGATGCCACCCATGGGACATCTGAAGGATGACGAAATCGCCGATATTCTGAGTTACGTGCGCCAGGCATGGGGCAACGGAGGAGATGCGGTTTCGGCGGCCGAGGTGGCCGAGGAGCGGGTAAAACTTTCGCATTGAGGTGACATGCCTCAGTTTCGCAACTCTCATCCCCGCCTTAGTCCTTGACCCGGCGTACCCTCGCTTTCACGCTCGTCCCTGATGGCGAGGACTGAATAGACAACTCGCCTCCCACCAGCCGCAACCGTTCCCGCATGCTCACCAAGCCGAGACGGCCTTTCATGGCTATTGAATCGGGATCGAACCCCTTCCCCTCATCTTCGATCAGCAACTCGATCCCGTTCGATCCCTCCGTAAGTCTCATGCGAGCTTGCGCCACACCGCTATGTTTGCAGACATTCTGGAGCGCCTCCTGAGCCACCCGGTACAGGCACAGCGCCACGTCTGAGTTGCAGGACGTCGGATGACCGTCCTCGCTGAATTGCACCTCGAGCTTCATCTGTCGCGAAAGATCGCGGCAGAGAGCCCGTAGAGCGGCGCTCAGGCCGAGATACTCAAGCTTTGCCGAATGTAAGCTCGTCGACAGCGCATGCACGCTGTATCCAATGTCATTGATCTGCTTGATCACGTGTTGAGCTCCGGCCGCGTATTCCGGTTCGCTGGCGCCGATTTCCGACGACAACTGCTCAAGCTCGGTGGCCGCCAATGCGAGCCGTTGATTAATGTCGTCGTGCAAGTCGCGAGCGATGCGGCGCCTTTCCTCTTCCTGCGCGGAAATCAACCGGCCGCTCAAATCGCGCAGCCTGTCTTCCGCAAGCTTGCTTGCGGTGATGTCCAACATGAAACCGCGTAAAGTGGTCACCCTGCCATGCGGCCGGACAGCCGTTACCATGTCACGAAGCCATCTGGGCCGGCCATGCGCGTCCGTCATGCGGTATTCCATTTCATAGCGATCGGTTTGCTCGGAAAGGTCACGGCGCCGGGCTATGGCGGCGGCTCGATCCTCGGGATGCAGATGCCGCTCCCAAAACCGCGGTTCGAACCACATTTCGATCGGGTAGCCGAGCAGATCGGCGGCCTGCGGGCCGATATAAGTGAATCGCCCTGTCTGCACGTCAATTTCCCACGGCACCGAGATGGTGGTCTCCAGGAAAATCCGGCGCCGTCTTTCGCCTTCCCGTGCCGCTTCATCCGCCCGTTGCCTTCCGACGGCATTCGCAAACATCTCACCAAGCAACCGTGCATGTCGAACATCCTTTGACGACCATGCCCGTTCATGCGTGAAGGAACCGAAACCAAGGGCAAAAATGAGCGACTTGCCGACAAAGATCGGAACTGAGAGGTGGGACTTGAACCCCTGGCGGCGCATATATTCACGCTCCTCCGTTGCATCAGGAGGAAGGTCTTCAAGCCTGGCCACACACACGTCTTGGCCTCGCCGCAGAGTTTCGATCAACCAAGAAAACTGTCGGAGTACCGTTTTCGGAGGGAATGGAGGAATACCGGAGACGGCATAGGAATCAATGAAGATCGCATGTGTTCCGTCCAAGGATATCTCCGCGAACGTCGAACGGTCAGCCCCGAACCATTCAACGACGCGCCGTAACCCTTCCTTGAGTGTCCCCTCCACGTCACCGGCCGGCAAGCCCGCGTAGAACGTCGAGAGTGTGGCCAGCATTCCCTCAAACGGAACGCGTTGGTTGGACGAGCCTTGACGTTGCGCCGGCTTTCGCCGCGCCATTGACGGCTCGTTCTTCCGTCCGGCGGATCGGATACGTTTGTGCCCGGTCGGCACGTCAAGCCTGCTTGTTCATTGAGCACATGAAACGGACATTCTCGCCGCCGCCCCAGACCTCATTTTAAAGATGAGAACGGCGGCGAAGAGGAATGGGGTCTCAATCAGGAAATAGGCGGTCGCAAAGGCCGCGAATTCAAGCCGTCCAAGCACGCTGACGGCTATCGCGGTTGCAATGGCGACATTCCGAACCGCAAATTCGATGAGCAGAGTAAATGACCCCTTGGTATCGCCACCGCAGAGAACTCCGACTCCATATCCGCATGCCATCGCGAAACAGAGGAACACTCCGGCTGCCGGCATGGTTTCCGCGATGTCCTTGGCCACGCGGCCTCCTTCTTCAGAAACGATGTATCCAATGAGAAGTGCGAGTCCTGCCAAGCTTACCCGCCTGAACGTCATGTCATGGCGGGCAGCGAAGGCCGGATAATAGCGGCGCAGGGCCATCCCGGCGAGGACCGGTAATACCAGCATGAGAAAAACGTGGCCGATGAGGCGAACGGCGGGCACTTCAAAGCCGAGGGATTGTCCCAAGAGGCTGTAAGCCACCATGACCACGGGCATGGTTCCAAGGGCCGCCACACAAGATCCTGCGGTCAGGGTCACGGAGAGGGCGGTCCTGGCCCGCGCCAGGTATGTGTAGCAATTGGACAGCCCTCCGGCCGGGCAGGCGGCAATGAGGAGGAGGCCACTCATGATATGCGGCTTCAGATCCAGTATCTGAACCAAGGCGATTGCGCAGAGCGGCAACAATAGGACCTGGCCCGCCAATGCCGCGCCCACCAACCTCGGAGAGCGTGCAACCTTCCGGAAGTCTTCGGGCGTCAAATCGAGGCCGACCGGGATCATGACGAGGATGGCGATGACGGGAATAGCAATATCGAGGACCGTCTTCATCGCCCTCCGGCAGGTATCGCGCAGGATAACGTTGACGGAAGATTACTCTAAAATCTACAGGAAGCACAAGGGCGCGCCTTGGACCCGTGGACCCGCAATAATCCATAAGCGAAACATACCCGGGTAGAATTTAGAACGAGGCAAACACGTACCGAACACCGGCTTCAACGTTCCACTCGTAAGATCCAATGACGTCCCGCCCCCATACCCCAATCCCCGGACGTAAAAATATTCCCCACCGACCTATCACACTTCTGCCGGCCTCAAATTCAAGCGTCATGCTGCTCTTTCCGCTTCGTTCCCAGTCAATCTGCCAGATGCCCTGCACGGTCGTCCACCAGCGCTCGCGCCAAATCGTATTAATCTGCATCGTGGCGCGAGTCAGTGAAACATCCTTCCGAGCCGGATCACCGCCGACGGAGGTCAAATGCTGAAACACGCCGAACAGGAAGGATTCCCAGCGAGGAAGAAATCGTGCCGTCGCGACAAGCGGACCCACGTTGTATTTCTCGAAGCCGAGGTCGTCGCGAGACGACGTGGGAAGGGTCGAGAGCACACCGACGAACAGAGCATACTCGGGCGTGTTGTACGCACGCCATCCCAACGCGACGTTCAGATCACTCACGCCCCTTGCGCTGGTCGTGCCGACCCGATGCGGGTCGCTCCACCGGACGAACGGCAGGTCCATGCGAAGCAGCCAATTTTTGCGATAGGGAAGGTCGACGCGGAGGATCGTATCGCTCAGTCGGGCGCCGCGTGGAAGGTCGGCGTATTGGGATGACACTTGCACCCGCCCGACAATCGCGGTGGGATCGGTGCCATACTTGGCGGCCAACCTCTTCAGACGTTCGGCCTCTTCCTGTTCCTCCGGAGTCAGCTGCCTCGGCCTGAGAGGTGGAGGAAGAAAGCGGGGCGCCGGTTGTGCAGGATCTTGCTGCGTCGAAGGCGCTCTGTCCTCCTCCTTGCCGATCGATGGATCTTGCGCCGATGCGGAATGAATGCCTGGAATTCCAACCAGGGCCACCGCCAGCGCGATCGCCGAGAACTTTCCTAAGCGTGCTGTAGAACCCTGTCGCCCACAAACCGCATCACATCCTGGCAATGCAGATTTCACAAGGAATACAGAGAATCTCTGTTAACTATGGAATCGCGAGGGCATTCTCAACTGCGAACGTTCCCGTTCGTATTGGACGAGGGCCAGGAGTTCTTCAACACCCGCGATGACGGCTCTTGGCCTGGTACAAATGCCGCCCTTAGCTAAGGCTCAGCACGTTATTGCGCCGACAATTGCAAACTGCCGTTCGCCACGACCTGCACCTCCACTCCACCGGCCACCGGATAAATTCCTAGGACGTTCAATTTGGTCACCGTCCCCTCGAGCCATAGATCGGGCTCCAGTTCCCGCGTCAAGAGAGAAGAAAGCCGTGCCCGCAAACTCTCGATCCGATCGGACAGGGCAATGCGGGTTTCCGGTTCGATCTGTTCAAGAAATGTCTGATGAAACATGGAATCGGCTGCGTGAACAACCATATTCCTTGTATCGGTCGTGTAGTCGAAATTGTCGAATCTCAGAATCCCCGTCTTATTATCGTACCTGGGCCTCCCCGTTGCATAGAGTTTTCCGTTCATTGCTCCGGTGACACCCAACTCGACAATGAAACGGCCCCCACTTCCGTATAAGTTGGCGGACGTGACGGTGATCGGGCCGCCGAGCGCTGATTCAAATTCCCGGCCTACCAACCGCTCTTGCAGGCGGCGATTGATCATCGCATACTCCACAAAAATCGGGACGACCAGATGAAACCCGTCGAGCGAAGTGGAGGCCAGCCGTAGAGGAGGAAGTGGTCGGTGGTCGACAGGCTGCATTGATGCCGCACGAATCTCAGGCTTCAGAATGAGATTCAATGATGATTGGATGAAGGGCCCATTCGGCACAATGGGACCGACCTGGACATCTTGGGGATTCAAGACAATCTCTCGTCCAGGGGCCAGTTCAAGAGGCGTTTGGAGCGCGCTCCATACCTTTTGGGCTCGTTGCCTCGATTCACTCGACTCCTTCACTTTTCGATCGATGGCCGCAGCCAATGCCGGAAGCCGAGTCTCAACAACCGATCGAACTATCGGTGTGACATCCGTGTCCAGATTGTCGAGCTTGCACGCGTCCCGAAACTCGGGTGGGTCGAACATCGTGTCGGACGTAACCGTCCAATGATCCGTCCAACTAAGGCGAGAACGAGCGATCAGCCGTAATCGTTTCGGTGGATCATTTCCGTATCCGCAGCGTCCTTCCAGGGCCATGCCCGAGGCTTGTCTCATCCGGAGAGCGATACGATATTGCACATCAGGCAACTCTGCGAGCAGACGATCCTCCATCGCGGTAACGTAGAGCGGACCGCGCACGATCCAGTATTGATATTCAAGCGTCGCCTGGCCCGTCAGTGTTTGACCTTGCTGCCATGCGTCCTCTCTTCCGGACGAATGCGGGATGGCTTGATCCGCGACGGCCACAATATCGCCGATAGGAACGCTGACATTCAGGTGCACGACCGACGGCTCCACGGGCGGCGGAGATGGAGCCGGCTTGGTCGCATCCACCGGCCTTGGGATCTCAATGTGGGACCCACCGCACCCCGCCGGCCAACAACTCACAAGCAGGAGCGCCAAAGCGGCACCGGCAGTTCTCCTATGCGGCGGCCGGCTGGCATCCCGGGAACGATTCAACCACATGTCATGATGGGCAACTCCGTCACGCATCTCGTATCAAGCAAGACCTACCCTGCGGCGCCGGCGGCACCGGCAGGCTTCTTGTGTGGTGGTCCGGTCGCAGCCGTCCTGGAATGATATCGCTCCTGCCACCCCGGCCGATTCAATAAGCCAGCGGGATCCGCTGAGAGAGCTCATTTCTGATCACCGCGCGGATCTTGTTTTCTATTTGGATATAGCGGGCGGCTTTCGTCGCAGGTAAGACCTCCTCAAGCTTCGCGACGTACGACTGTTTCAGCTTTACCTCAGCCTCCTCGATATCCAACGCATCACTCATGAGCTTCTCAGCCGTCTCATTGGGAATCGCGCTCTTATTATGAGCGTCTGCATACTCCATAATGGTGCGTCCCAGCTGCTGATTGATCTGCTGAAGTTCCTGCTGATACGAGTCATACAAGGGCCAGAACTTCTTCGCTTCTGCGTCCGTCAGCTTCATATTGCTGGCCACAAGCAATTTTTTATCCGCTTTGACCTTTTCCAGCAGGATGGCCATGTTGGTGTCCGCCGAACCCGAAGCGCTCGCCTTCTTGGGCTCGACTAACAACTGCTTCGTTCCCGCCACCGAGGCCGGCGGCGGAACGACGGGTTGGTCCGACGAAGCGCACGCATTGAGATATAAAAGGCTGCCGATAATCGCACCGACCGAGAGTATTCGCATTGTTCCCCCTTCCATGTACGACGCAACTCACTTCGCAACTAATAAACCAATGGTATCGCTTGAGCGAGTTCCACCTTCACCAGGGCCCGGATCTTGTTCTCGATCTGGATATACCGTGCGGCTTTCATCGCCGGCAACACCTTGCCGACTTTCTCGGCATAGGAGCGCTTCAGCTTTACCTCCTGTTCCTCGACGTTCAGCACCTCACCCATGAGCTTCTTGGCCGTGTCATTGGGGACCGAGCCTTTGTTAAACGCCTCGGCATACTCCGTGATCGTCTTTCCAAGCTTCTGGTTGAGTTGCTCCAGTTCTTTCTGATAGGAATCGTACAACGGCCAAAACTGCTTCGCTTCGTCCTCACTGAGGTCCATATTGCCCGCGACCAGAAGCTTCTTGTCTGCTTTGATCTTTTGCTTCAAAATCTCCATGTTCGTATCGTTCGCGCTCTGCGCCATAGCAGACCCGGCGAACACGACCGCAACCGCGACGACAAATCTCATTAATGTCTTCATGAGCAATTCTCCTCATCAATAACGTGACAGATCATGCCGGACGGCATGCATTGGTTGTTTACCGAACTTCCGGTCTTCTCATCATGACGACTCATTTCATCAAGTCGCCGGCCGCCGCATGTAATCCGGCGGATTTCGGGTTGCCGACGGCGTTCTTCACCAGGATGTCCACCGGCCTGACCGGTTTCCCATAATAGCCCTCATTCGACTCGTCCGATACGGCGACGACAACGCCGTCCACGGACATCCCGGCAAAAGCTCCCTTTGTCCGGCCATACGACACAAGGTCCGCCGTGATCCCGGCGACCGATGCGCTCCCTCCTACCGGCCCGATCGACAGACCCGTGTCGGCGCCGAGCTTGAAATCGGATCGATAAAATTGCTCCAGGCCCTTCTGCGTCCTGACCACGAAGATCAATTCCGAAGCATCACCGCCGGCCTGTAAGCCGAACGTCACCGCTCCAATGTTGTAAAAGGCCGGTTGTGACCAGGCCCCTGTCTTTTCATTCCGAACAATTAACACACCGCTGCCGCCGGCGCCGCCGAACACGAAGGCTCCTCGCAGCAATTGCGGAACGATAAAGAGCCCTTTGGCTTCCTTCGAAAAGCTGCGCAGCTCATCTTTCACGCTTTCATCCGTCATGAATGCCTGTACCGTCAGCCTCGCCTTTTCAACAAGTTGGTCCTGTTCTGTATCAGCGCGGGAAATGCCGGGGGCCATGAATAGGATCAGGGCGGCAGCTATGATGACTCGGAGCCGCCGGCGATCACTCTGTTGAAACCGAAAAATATCCCACCTACTGCTCATTGCCACTTCTCCTCTCATGTTCAATGTCATACCATCCGATCCCGTAAACCATCGCTGAAGGCTCCGAGCCGGAGGCCTCCTCCACGATTGTCGGCATCATGCTTCTTCCTCCTTCGACGTGGGCTCCAGAACCTTCCGAAGCCAACGATCATGTCGCCTCCGCCTGAAGTACTTTGGCCGCGAACCCGCCGGCCGGAATAGCGAGTAACGGGCACGGTGATCCGTGAAGGACGCGTTCGCTGTGACTTCCGCGCAGCACATCGAGAAAACCGTGACGTCCATCGGTCGACATCACGATCAGATCCGCCTCGACGTTCCGCGCCTCTTCCAAAATAACCTCGATGACAGGACCGCTTTTCGTAGTCGTGGTCCAGCGCCATCCCGGTACGTCCGGATAATGGAGGGCCGGCATCCCGTCGGATTCGCCGACGTGCAAGGCGGTGAAAATGCCGTTGGAACAATTCAATCGATATACCAGCCTGGCTGCGGCCTGAATCGCAGGTTGAGCGTCCGGGGTCGATGCAACGGGGATCAAGATGCTCTTGAGCGCAACGGACGCATCCTGACTGGAAACAACTCCATCGGTGTCCTTCGGAACAAAGAGCGTCATCACATGAGACTTGCGGGACAGCGGCTGTGCGACGTTCTTACGGAACCACTGAACCCGCCCGTCTACGGCATTGCTGGCCAGGACGATAATATCCGCCGGATGAGTCTCCAGGTAAGTCGTCACGGCCCGAACAGGGTCCTTATCCACCAGGATGACCTTCTGCACATCGATACCCAATTTTGCGACATCGGCCCTGGAACTGTTCCTCGGAAGCATGCCCCACCGTTCGAGTGTCGCTCGCACACCGGGGAAATTGGCCCAGTCCATCTCCTCCTTGTTCGGCGCGACATGAAGGATGGTCAACTTCGCGTTCGCAGTGAGTGCGGTCTTGAGGGCATGGAGAAAAGCAGCTTCGCCGTCCGGGCTGAAATCCGTCGGATGAACGACGTTTCCGATGAGCGGCGCATTAAGCTTCGTTGGTTTCGACATGCTTGACTCTCCTGTTTGGTAGATCATAGGCAGATGACGGGCGAGCCAGGAACTGTCAAATCTGACAGGTATCCTCATTCAGTCGAATGCCGGTCGGCACCGAGCAACTGCGGAGGCCGGAGTTCCAATTCATCCTGGACTTGACCGTGCCTCAGGGTTGATCGGCTCTATGGACGCGAGCCGGTCCAAAGAAAGAATGAACCGACAGACCTGAACAGCCACTCAACCGGCAGGTTTTGGGGAATACAGGAAACAGCCTCATCCGGATTGGCTAGTTGGAGAGTCACGGAGGCGGGAAATGTAACAACATCCGGCGAACGATTGTCCTAACGCGTTCGTCCCGTTCTGTCGAGGAGAGGTCGGGGTCCACTTCCCCCGCCGCAGTTCCCCGCCAAACCAGTTTCTTGGATACGGCATCAACGATGTCGATGAACAACGAACCTGTGAGGGAAGCGGCAGCCTCGTTCCTGTCCGGCTTCTCACCACCCGTCGAACGAGTATCGGCTGAATAGCTGAAGGGTCGTCCTGCCATCCCGTGCGAATAGTATTCGGTAGAGGCAGTCGGCACGATGTCTTTCAGGCCAATATGGTAGACCACATAGAAATCCGGCTTCTCGTCATAGAGTCTCCGATAGCCTTTCGAAAGTAATTGAGCCCCAATGGCCATCCGCATACGCAGATCGACGGCTGAACTGTCGGCACGCCTGTCGCCGGTCGTTTCCTGTTCACTCGACAACCAGTCATAGGTGTGATACGCGCCAAAATTCACGCCGCGATCATAGTCATATCCGATCTTTGGTGAAGGCGCACAGGCGGTGGATAGCACCAGTACGACCGGTAAGAACAGTAGGATCGGTAAGAAGAGCCTGATCATCGCATGCTCCGGCATCCCAGCTGAGGCGACTTACCGAGGCGGGAAGTGAGAAAGCATGGCGCGGACGATACCGTTGATGCGGTCATCCCGTTCCGTGGGACTCAGCCCCTCTTCAACCTCCGCCAATGCAGTGGCTTGCCAGACCAATCGGTTGGACGCGGCATCGACAATGTCAATCAAGAGTGTTCCCTCCTTGTACGAACGGATGTCGCTCAGCGTCGTATAGGTGCCGTGTGCACGATCGCCGATGTAATTCTGCGTAGAAGCCCCCGTTATTAGATCCTTCAGGCCGACATGATAGGCCACAAGGAACTGAGGCTTCTCCTCAGCAGCGGCAGTGTACCCCTTTGAACGCAGTTGCGCATCTATGGCGGTTCGAATGCGGGCATCGATCAAGGAATTATCGAGGCGCTGGTCGCTCGTCGGCGCTTGCGAACCGGGGGTCCACGCATAGGCATGGTAGCCGCTGAAGTTTGCGCTGCGATCAAAATCGTAGCCGATCTTCGGCGACGCACAGCCCGCAACCGGGGCCGCAACGAGCAGCCAACACAGAAGTCGCCGCCACTTCATACAGTCTACCGGCACAGGTGTCCTCCGCCGGCCTGTGGACCTCGATCTCGTGCTCGAATTCCCGCCGGCCGTCCGGTTCCTCTCATCTCTTTTCACTACCAGAGCCGCCGTGATGAGACTCGAGGCAGACGGGTTTGCCGGGTGACAATTCGATATCCCGGTCCTCATGGACGATGACCAGCCCGGCGCCTTCGTGGAGGGTGTAGGTCGTGGCATTGGGACGGGCGTCCACCTCCAAGAGCTGCCCACGGACGGTCAACTTGAACCGCAATCGCTCGATCCGGTCCGATATGCGGGGCTGGAACCTCAATCGATCGTCGTAATCACGTAGGCCGGCGAAGCCATATACAAACACCATCCACACACCGCCCATGGACGCGATGTGGCAGCCGTCTTTCACATTACCAGCGACATCACCGAGATCCATGAGGGAGGCGGCCCTGGCGTATTCGACCGCCTTGTCTAAATCTCCGACCTCCGCCGCCATGATGCTTTGAATGCATGCGGAAAGAGAGGAATCACCCGTCGTCAAGGCGTCATAATAGTCGAAGTTCCGCTTTCTGGCGTCCGGCGAGAACGCGTGCCCGAGAAGGAACATGGCCAGCACGAGATCTGCCTGCTTGATGACCTGATGCCGATAGATCGTCAAGGGATGGTAGAACAACAGGAGAGGGTATCTATCCGGCGGCGTGTTCTTGAAATCCCACCGTTTTTGCTCCAGGAACGAGTCGTCTTGTGCGTACAGTCCCAACCGTTCATCGTAAGGGATATACATGTTGTCGGCTGCGCGCTTCCACTCTTCTATCTCCTGCTTGTCCAAACCGGTCTTGTGCACCAGCGCCGTGAAGAGATCCGGCCTCCGTGCGCTCAACGATTCCACAGTCGCGGCGGCATAGCGCAGGTTTTCCCGCGCCATGAGGTTGGTATACAGATTATTATCGACGACGGTGTTGTATTCATCCGGCCCCGTCACACCGTGAATGCAAAACTTGCCGTCCCGGCGCTCCGAATAGAATCCCAGATCGTTCCACAAGCGCGCGGTCTCGACCAACATCTCGACCCCTTCGTCGAAAAGGAAGTCGTCGTCCCCTGTCGCCTTGACGTACTTTCTTAGCGCGTACATGATGTCGGCGTTGATGTGATATTGCGCTGTCCCGGCCGCGTAATAGGCGGACGCCTCGTCGCCGTTGATCGTCCGCCATGGGTACATCGCCCCTTTTTGATTCAATTGACGCGCGCGTGCGCGCGCTTTGTCGAGCATGCCATGCCGGAATCGGAGGAGATTTTTTGCGATGCGCGGAGCAGTGTACATCAGGAATGGAAGCACGTAGATCTCGGTATCCCAGAAGTAATGGCCCTCGTAGGCCTGGCCGGTCAGCCCTTTGGCCGGCACCCCGCAGTTCTCGGCCCGGCCGGCGGCTTGGATGATGTGAAAGAGATTGAAGCGAATTCCTTGCTGCATCTCGACGGTGGAGTATTGTGCTTTGAGAGGGTTGGCCACGAGTTGAATGTCGCTTTTGTGCCAGAATTCGTCCATGTACCGTTCCTGCTCGGACAAGAGCTTGTCAAATCCCCCTCCAACGACGCGATCCAGCGTACGTTCCGCCCGAGCGCACATTTCCTCCGGGCCGGCTGTCCCGGTCGTGTGATACGCCATATATTTTGTCAACGAGATGGTCGTTCCTGGATGCGCGTTGACGGAGAACACGACTTGTCCCGAATCCTCGTTAAAGCGAGTGTCATAGGAAGGGAGGACATCAGACTCCAGAGTGTGATCAATCGCACAGGCCAGGATCATCCGGCTTTTTTCGGTGCCGTGACAAAGCACAATACGCCGATCCCTCGCATAACCGGCCTTGTGGTGGAGGACTTTCCCGGCAAACATTTTGGCCTGCCGCGGATCACCTTCTGTTGTTCGACCGCTCGGCTCATTCGCGATCATTTCCGACGAAATGACCACGGGCGCATCGGCATTGAGCAGCGTGACCTGATACTGTATCGCCGCGACATGGCGGTGCACGAAGGACACCAGCCGCCGTGATGAGATCGATACCTGCTTTCCCGACGGCGTTTCCCAAAGAATATCTCGATCGAGCGTCCCTGCTCTCATGTTCAATCGGCGCTCAAACCTCAGAATGTTGGCATGAGCAAGCCAAAACGGCTCATCGTCGACATACAATTTGATGATCTTGGTATCCGTCGCATTGACAATCGTCTGCCCTGTAGTGGCGAAGCCATAGGCTTCCTCCGCATAGACGATCGGCCACGATTCATAGAATCCGTTAACGAACGTCCCGTTCTGCCCGATTGGGCCGCCCTCCTCAAAACAGCCGCGCATTCCCAGATATCCGTTACCGAGCGAAAACATCGTTTCGCCCTGGGATAAGAAGTCCGCCATGAACTGCTTTTCAACGAAATTCCATTCGTCAGGCGGGTAGATATGCGGAGGGGGCTTATACCGTGCGCGATGGATCATGAGAGGACAACCCTCCGGCAAGGACATTCAATAGCGCAGCGTCTCTCGTTAGGCATCTTGGACCAACTCGCTGAGATCGGCGATCACCACGTCGGCCCCATTATTCTTGAGCGCATCGCCGTCCCCTTTTCGAGCGACTCCGATGACGAGTCCGAACCGGCCTGCCCGACCCGCTTGCACGCCGGCAATAGCGTCCTCTACGACCACGACGCGTCCCGGTGATGCACCAAGTTCAGCAGCCGCGACGAGAAATGTGTCGGGCGCCGGCTTGCCTCGAAGATGGAGTCGGACCGCCACGTCTCCGTCCACCCTCGCATCAAACAAATCGGCCATTTTTGCCGCTTGTAGAACGGCCAGGCAGTTATGGCTCGAGGACACAACGGCGGTTTTCGTGCCTTGCCGTCGAAGTTGGCGGACCAACACGGCGGACGCCGGATACGCTTCCACACCTTCGGATTCGAGCACCTCGTCGACCATATCGTTTTTCCGGTTCCCCAAGCCGCAGACTGTTTCAGCGGTAGGGAGGTCATCGGGGTGCCCTTCCGGCAACTCGATTGCGCGCGATCTCAGAAAGTCTCGCACCCCGTCGTATCGCAACTTCCCATCGACGTACGCTTGGTAGTCTCTTTCTATTTCAAATACACGGAACGCTTCTCCCATCTTGTTCGCCCGCATCCCGAGATACTCGTCAAACATTCTCTTCCAGCATTCCGCATGAATCTTGGCCGTGGCAGTGAGCACGCCGTCAAGATCAAACAGGACGGCGTCGAACCTCTTCGGCGAAAGCAGCCCGGACCTCATCGACTGACCTTTCAGCTCGCGCGCCTGTTTCAGCCATGGGTTGATGTTGCGCGGCGCAGCCGATTCCCTACTAATCCGTATGATGGTAACTTGAGAACTATACAAATTCCCCGGATTCGAAGAACTGTCAAAACTGACAGGTGCATAGGGTTGTGATTCTCGGCAGACTCCGCATGATTCAAAACGGCGCCGCATCAATGTGCAACACGAATGCCGGGTAGTAGGCCAGGTCGCCATCAGAAGCACTGAAGTCTGTCATTTCCGCGGAAGCGGGACGCCAATCAAAGGCCTCTCCACGGCATTTGGTCTTGATCAAGAAATGGATACCCGCCTTCGCAGGCATGACGAAAAAGGAAACTGACCCGGTACCCAATGCCGCTACGCATAGCAACTCCAGGTCGATACACTCCGGAATGCCTCCGATCCGACTCGGAGAATTGACGCCATGCCGAAAAAACCGGACCAACCGGAAGGACTGACACGTCGCGAATTGGGAAGGTTCGTCGGAGCCTCGATCGGCTTGGCATGGCTTACCCCACTGACCGGTTGCGGCGAACTGTGGGAGCGTCAACCCGTGATCCCGGTCGATAGCTGGAACAAGGGTGTGTGCCGCTTTTGCGGGACAGGCTGCGGCGTCATGATCGGCCTCAAAGACAATAAAGTGGTGGACGTCAAGGGAGACGACGAAGCTCACAATCGTGGCCGGCTTTGTATCAAGGGTCTCGCTACCCGGGACATTCTCTATTCCGAAGGCCGCGCCCTCTATCCAATGATCCGGAAAGACGGCGAACTGCGGCGAGCCAGTTGGGACGACGCTATGACGCTCGTCGCACAGCAATTCAAGCAGGCGATCGAGACCCATGGGCCCGACAGTGTCGCTTATTATGGGAGCGGACAGCTGTACACTCAGGAAAGCTACACCGCGAATAAATTATTCAAGGCCGGCATCGGAACCAACAATGTAGACGGGAACCCGCGATTGTGCATGGCGTCGGCCGTCACCGGGTACACCACGAGTTTCGGGAAGGATGAACCCGCCGGGTGCTACGAAGACATCGACCATGCCGAGTGTTTTTTCATTACGGGATCGAATACCCTGGAATGCCATCCCATCCTATGGGAACGCGTGCGGGACCGCACGCGCAGTCGTCCCAATACCAAGATCGTCCTGGTCGATCCCCGCAAAACATTTACGGCTCGGCATGCCGACCTGTACCTGCCGATTTACCCAGGAACGGATGTCTCTCTCTACAATGCGATGATTCATGTATTTCTGGAGCAGCAGTTCATCGATTCGGATATGGTCGAACACTATCTGTCGTTTCAGGAAGGCGAGCAGAAGCGGACATTCGAGGCATTTAAGCGGCACATCGCGAAATACACGCCGGAGGCGGCGGCAAAAACATGCGGCGTCACTCCGCGGAGCATCCGTGAGGCGGCATTTCTCTTTGCATCGTCGAAAGCCACGATGTCGTTATGGACGATGGGCCTGAACCAGCAGGTGGAAGGAACGGCGTCCAACCGCCTCGTCATCGCCATGCATCTGCTCACCGGACACATCGGCCGTCCCGGAGCCACGCCGTTTTCGTTGACCGGCCAGCCGAATGCCTGCGGCGGGGTGCGCGATACCGGTTCTCTCGCCCACGCGCTGCCGAACGGGCGCCTCGTGGCCAACCCGAAGCATCGGGAAGAGATGGAAGATCTATGGAAGGTTCCTCGCGGACGCATCAGCCCCAAGGCCGGATATCATGCCGTCGCCCTGTTCGAAGCGATGAACCGCGGAGCAGTGAAATGCTGCTTCGTGGCCTGCACGAACCCCGGGCAGACACTTCCGAGCGTCTCGACCTATCGGGAAGGGATGCAGAAGGCATTTCTCGTCGTGGTGGACGCCTTTCATCCGACGGAAACGACAAAATTTGCCGATGTGGTTCTCCCCGCGGCTCTGTGGGTAGAAAAGGAGGGCGTTACGGGCAACGCGGAGCGCCGCTATCATCTCTATCCAAAGCTCGTCGATCCGCCGGGTGAAGCCAGAAGCGATCTGGCTATTCTTGTCGAGCTCGCGGACCGGCTCGGCCACGGCGACCTCATCTCCGCCAGAACCCCGAAGAACGTCTGGGACGAATGGCGCAAGGTATCGGCCCATTCGAAATACAATTTTGAAGGCATCACCTACGAGCGACTTGAAAAGGAGCGCGGGCTGCTCTGGCCCTGTCCGACTGAAACGCATCCCGGCACAAAGCGGAGGTATGTTCCTGGAGAGGATCCCATGGCTGCCGGCACGGGTCGATTCGACTTCTACGGCAAGCCGGACGGGCGGGCCACCGTCTGGCTGGATCATCAGGAAGACGTGCTCGACCCCTATACGGACGAATTCCCGCTCATTTTCAACACCGGTCGAATTCTGGAGCACTGGCATACCATGACCATCACCGGTCCCGTTCCTTCGCTTCAAGGCATCCACCCCGACTACTTGGAGATACACCCCTACGATGCCCATCAACTGCAGATCAAGGAAGGTGATCCGGTTGTGGTCAGGAGTCGCCGCGGGGAAGTCGAGCTGAAAGCCCGTCTAACGGACATTGTGCGGCCAGGCATGGTGTTCGCGACCATGCACTCCGCCGGACATTTGGTCAATCAAGCCACTCACGATGTTTACGACCCGTTTTCGAAGCAACCTGCATACAAGCGGTGTGCGGTCGCGGTTCGCCGTAAGACAGTATGAGAACCCTGAGGGTCGCCGGACAACTCATGCCTCACAGGCGGTCGATCATCCTTCTTCTTGCCGCGATTCTTATGGAAGTGTGGCTGGCCGCTTCTCCGGCTTGGGCAGTCGAGACACACGGGAGATGGTCACAGCTCGATATCCTGCGCTGGCTGGGTATCGCGGCAGCCGTGGGGGGTATCCTTCTTTTGGTCTTGGTTCAGCACGTCTACCGAAAGAAACTTCGGCATGGCACGTATCGCCGCCTTCTGCTCATCGGGTTGTTTGTGCTGCCGATGATCGTAACATGGACAACCACGAAGACGGTCATGGAAGGGACAAAGTCCGTGCAGGCCTGCATGTCGTGCCATGTCATGCATCCCTTCGTCAATGACATGGAAAACCCAAGCAGCCCCACGTTGGCTGCGCGGCATTACCGGAACAACTGGATCGCAAAAGATCAGTGTTACTCCTGCCACGTGACATACGGAGTGACCGGCACGGTGGAAGGCAAGCGGGACGGGTTCCGCCACTGGCTGTACTACGTGACGAGCACCTACGCGGATCCCATTCAGTACGCGGGCAGTTATGACAATTCGAATTGCCTGGACTGCCATCGCGGAACCGCCAAGTGGGACCGCGTGAAGAGCCACCAGGCGCTCGCGGCCGAGGTCGCAGCAGACCGTATCGCATGCATTGCGTGTCACGGACCTCCTCACCCTCTGCCGAGCGAGCGACAAACAATGGCGAACCGATCAACCGGAGAGCGCGACGCCAGGACCGAGCATGCCGATTGAAGAGAAGACCCCTGTCCCCAACCCGGCCTCAGTATGGGTACAGAGGCAACTGACGCTCGCTGTGTATTCCGCGATTGCAGGTCTCGTATGCGTCCTGCTCTTTCTCTGGTACGGCTTTGGAGCGTGGACGATGGGCTTGGGAACCTTTGTCGGCATTCCGCTATTGGGTCTGGCGGTATTGCTGTACCTCGGCGCTGTCGTCACCGAACTGAAGCAACGGGGCGCGATCTGACCATCGTCTTCAGACTGTCCACATATCGAAAGGAGAGCGACCTCCATGGTGATCCTAAGACCGTTGCTTCTGACCATCATTGCCGCCTTCGCTGTTCCAGCCTTTGCTCAGCACCCTGCGACAACTGCAGCAGACGCCGATGTGGAGATGTTGATTCAGAAAATTAAGGCAGACAAACAGCTGTTGGTGGCGGCGAACATGAACCTTACGGACCCCGAGGCCAAGCAGTTTTGGCCGCTCTATGACGCGTACCAGAAGGAGTTGGAAGAGATAAATCAGCAGCTGGCCACGACCATCAAAGAGTACGCAGACGCTCTTGATAAGGGCCCGATTCCGGACGACATCGCGATGAAACTCATGAATGAGGCGCTGTCGGTCCAAGAAGCCGAGCTCGCACTGAAACGCGGGTATGCTGCGAAGATCGCCACGGTCCTCCCCGGGGCCAAGACTGCCCGCTTTATCCAAATGGAAAATAGGATTCGAGCCGTCTTGAATACCGAAATCGCACGGCAGATACCGCTGGTCTACTGACATCCCTTGGGGCAACGGAGAATGACCGACTCCCTAGCCACAGGAAAGGCGCGAATATGCCTTCTTTACAGACACATATGACTCGGCAGGATGTGGCGGCAAGATCGTTGCGAGAGTATGCGGGCGCTTTAATCATTGGACTATTGGCCGCCTGTACGGGAAGCCCGGCTCAACACGATGCGACATGGAAAGTAGTGA
This sequence comes from Nitrospira sp., assembly GCA_040981125.1. Taxonomy (GTDB): domain Bacteria; phylum Nitrospirota; class Nitrospiria; order Nitrospirales; family Nitrospiraceae; genus DASSBQ01. The sequence goes on along the minus strand of JANRMQ010000003.1, from coordinate 179,142 downwards.
GGATAACCGATGTCCGAATGGTGGTAGGAGACTGGGAAGGAACGCTGAAAAAAAACGGCGCACTCTTGGCGGAGGGACAGGCCCGTCTCATGATCCGCGCCAACCATACCTTTCTGTTCGCGGCTCAAACCGCTGACGATATGGCAGTCGGCAATGGGATGGTGACAATAGTCGATGGTCGATTGATCGAGGATACCGATCGTCGCGCGGTCACATTAACGTTATATGACCACCAAGGGAAGGCTGTCATCGTCGTCGACGGGACCAAACGTTCAACACAAGATCGGTACTATGGCGAATTTAGAAAGATTGAATAGGCCGGCGCGTTTTGACGTCCCACAGGCGGACGCTCTTGTCCCAACTTGCAGACGCCAACGTTGCTCCATCGGGGCTGAACGTCACGCAGGACACCCAGTCGGTATGGCCGGTTAGGGGCCGGCCGAGCGGCCGGCGCGTTTTGACATCCCACAGGCGGATGCTATTGTCCCAACTTGCGGAAGCCAACGTCGCTCCATCCGGACTAAACGCCACGCTGGCTACCTCGGCGGTATGGCCGGTAAGCGGCTCGCCCAGCGGCTGATGCGTTGCAAGATTCCAAAGGCGGACGCTTTTATCTAAACTCGCAGATGCGAGCGTCACCCCATCGGGGCTGAATGCCACGCTGACCACCGCACCTGTATGGCCGATAAGCGGCTCGCCGAGCGGCCGGCGAGTCTTGACGTCCCACAGGCGAATGCTCTGATCCCACCCCGCAGAAGCCAACGCGGCCCCATCGGGACTAAACGCTACACTGACCGCCCCCTCGGTATGGCCCCTGAGCGGGGAGCCCAGTGACTGGCGCGCTTTCACATCCCACAGGCGGACGCTCTGGTCCCTGCTTGCGGATGCGAGCGTGGTCCCATCGGGACTAAACGCCACGCTGACCACTCCCTCGGTATGGCCCGTAAGTGGCGATCCCAGCGGCTGACCCGTTTTGACATCCCAGAGACGGACGGTCGTATCTGTACTCGCAGAGGCTAACGTCGTCCCATCGGCGCTAAAGGCTACGCTGAAGACCCAATCGGTATGCCCGGTGAGCGGCCGCCCCAACGATTGGCGGGTTTTGACATCCCACAGGCGGACGCTCTGGTCCCTGCCTGCAGATGCGAGGATGGCCCCATCGGCACTGAAGGCCACGCTGATCACCTCGGCGGTATGGCCCCGGAGAAATGCCGTTAAGATAGCAGTCTGTTCGACGGCTGCCGTTAGTTGCGCCCTTGTAATCGGTGCATCCCGGGTACGCTCCATTTCAAAAGCCGGCCTCAGAGCGAGATCGGACTGTTTCTCCAGTATTGCTTCCGACGCTGCAATGGGAGGTGGATGCAGGTTTTGTTCGGCCTGTAGATAGGCTGCAACAACCTGTCCCCGTTCCAAATAGGGAATCATGGCTGCAAATACAAAGAGGAGAATCGCTGCCTTCAGAATGGTCATAGGCCCATTACGTCGGCGGAGATCTCCTTCGCTGATGCCTGGTGCCGCCCTTTCGGAAAGCCACTGGCTTGAAGAAGGTCCCCTCGATTCGATGAATGTGAACAACCTCCCGCACCTCTTCCTTGAGCCGATGCCCATGCGTGCTGCCGAATGCGGGAACAGCGGCGTCCGGCTGCTAATAGGCTGGCATCCCTTGACTGCGATGCCACAACACGAGCTAGAAGTGGAACGAGAGCCCACCGACGATATGATTGGCCTGATAATCGCCTTTGAAGCCTACTCCTCCGAACGGACCACTCGTCGAAGCATCGAACGCCGCGTAGTTGTACTTGTATTCACCAAACATGGCGATCCGTTCGTTGAAGTAAAAGCGTAGACCACCCAAAACATTGAGGCCCGGCACGGCATTATCGGACACGCTGTTGCCATTGGTCGATAGATTGGCAAAGAACACGCCAAGGCCAACCCCACCATAGGGTTGCAGCCGGCAGAATTCCCGCTCATATCGGGTTTCATAGCGTATGGCGCCCTCCGTCCGTGTCTCCGTTCGCTCTGTTTTCGTCTTACAAGCAAACTTCAGTCGTCCGATGAGATTGAAGGCCAAGGTCGTGACCCGAAAATGGCTCCCGGGCACCGACCCTTGCTGCTCCACATTTGGCGTGGTGTTGAACGCTTCCATCTCAATGCCCAACCAATCCATTCGATTGCCGAAGAAATGGCCGAGCTTTCCGCCGTACACGACCGAATCCGACAGATCCCGGTCATTGAGGTTCAGGCCCGAGAGGGCTCCAGTGCCTTCCATACTATTAAGCTTACCGCCAAATGTGTAACCAGCGAACCCCGCCAGGTACGTTTCGCTGGGGCGAACCATTTTCCTCTCTATTCTCGGTTCCTGCTCGGCCGCGCGCGCGGCTTCCGCCTGTTGCAATTGATCGGCTTCCTTAGCCCGTTCAGCTTCTGTCGGCGGCTGCTGTCCTGTGGCTGGCTGTGGGGGGACCGGCTGTTCGGGGACCGGCTCTATAGGAGCCGGCGAAGGAGGCACCGGCTGTACAGGGACCGGTTCTATGGGAGTCGGCGAAGGTGGCACCGGCTGCCCATGCGCGATCGGCGATCCTATCGACATGAGGCTCCATAAGAGCATGAGCATTGTTCCATAAACCGCTCTCTTTCCTAATCGCAATCCGTCGTTCATCGTGAGCCCTCCTTATCGGTGATCCAATGCTGGTTTGCTCGAGACAAAGGGGTTAGTGGCTATTGCCTCTGGGTGTAAACTCCGTTCGGTTGTGCTCTAGCGAACTCTCGCCTGAGTCTCTACACAAATTTCCTAAGGGGGTACTGTCAAAAGTAACAGGTGGGGAATTGTATGAACGGATTTGCGTGAAGATTTCTCTTGTCACATATGTGACCTGCGGCCGTGAGGTGTCCTGTGAAGGCTTGTCGAGGACAAGGCATTCACAAGTCTTCACCATACGTATCACTGCTGGTCTTGAGTAAAGCACCGCCGAGCGGTAGAGTAGTGCACGTTCGCGACGAGGGGGTATCAGAGGGGTATCAATTGAGGCAGGCGCCCCGGATGCATTTCAATGAAAGACGCCCCGGTGTTCGTTGCGCGCTCACGCTTGTTGCGGTCATACTGAGCCTATCGATCCAGGCCTGTCATTCACAGCCCTCTCCTCCGGCCCAGTCATCGCGTGCCTCGCTGACGTTTCTTCCTGCGCCCGTGGTACCGACAACACATCCCTTGCCCTATAGCGCGCAGGTACAGGTTTCGCACATCACGGCCTATTCCGTTCAGCCCGGCGCCACCCTTACAACCGATCCGCGCACTCAACACTTCATCGACCCATTCGGGACCATTCCGCCGTTATCACGGGAAGAATGGACGGCAACCGTTTTGGACTACGTGGCCGCCAGGCAAACCTTCCGGCGCATCAGCACCACCGAACAGGCCGATCTCATGCTGGCGTTACGAGTGTCCGTGTATGTCGATCCCGGCATGGAGGACGACTTTAATTACACCTATGTCACTAAAACGGATGCCAACCTCATCGACCCTCGAAATGGTCGCGTCATAACGTATTATTCCGGCTTTGGAAAGGCATTCGGCCCCGTCTCCCGCTCATCGATGGAAGCTGATAAATTCACGCTGAACCAATCCCTGCATTCCGCGCTCAACGATCTTTTCGACAAGATCGAGGCCGATACTCAACTCGCATCGCTTTAACCCGCCGTCGCTGTTCACCGATCGCGCACCATCTGTCGTTCTTCCACATAGCGCTACGCTCACATTCCAACTCTCAGCCCGCATTATTCATAAACGTTTCTGCTGCAATCACGGATTTGAACGTCTGTCAGGAAGAACCTAGTGGTGCGACGCACCCGGCTGCACGTGCCCGCAGCCAAGCGTGCGGGCTCGGCCTATATTTGTGCCTATCAGCCCCTTCCGCCCCTCGCTGCCGAGCCTGATCCGTCTGGCTTTGCTGTTCGACATCGGTAGCGCGCTGCGGTTCGGGCGCTTTTCCGGCCTCCGGTGCCGGCTGCTCATCATCCCATGGTCTCATTGATTTCCTGACTAGGCCAATGTATAGATCCGCGCACCAATGACAACCACGGCGCACGAGCAGGGGGACCCCGGATGACCACCTATATGCATCTTCCGGACATTGTCTTAGCCATTACACTGCTCCTCATAATCAGCGCCGTGATCATTCCCCTCGCCCGCCGACTCGGAATTGGGCCCGAGTTGGGCCTGTTGCTGTCGGGAGTCCTCCTTGGATCATCACACCTGCTCGGGCCGACCCAAGTGGAGCGGTTGCGGGAAATCTCAGAGCTCGGCGTGGTGTTTTTCATCTTCGTCATCGGACTTGAGCTCGATCTTCAGAAGGCATGGTCGTTCCGGCGGTATGCCTTAGGCCTTGGACCTGTGCAAGTGCTCGTAACCGGGCTGGCGCTGATGCTCTACTGGCGCCTCTTCGTGCCGTCCTGGTCGCTGGCGCTCCTTCTTGGCTTGGCGTTGGCGAACTCCTCCACAGCGCTGGTCTTCCAGATCTTGGAGAGAAAGCAGGAACTGGATCAGCAACATGGGCAAGCGGCGTTCGCCGTCCTCTTGTTTCAGGACTTGACGGTTGTGCCGATCATTGCTTTGGTGCCCTTCTTTGCAGGAACAGGAACGGCTGATGTGCATGTATCGTGGAATGTGGTGCCGCCCATCGGCCTGATGCTTGCTCTATTCTTCATCGGCCGCCGCGTGTTTCCGCTGCTCTTTCGCTTGACGATCGCACAGGGCATGAAGGAATCGTTTACCGCGCTGGTCTTTGTCAGCGTATTGGGCAGCGCATGGCTGGCGTGGCGCGTCGGCGTCTCGATGGCCGTGGGTGCCTTTCTGATGGGAGTGGCTTTGTCGAACACCGAGTACCGGCATCAGCTTCGGGAAGAAGTTCTGCCGTTTAAAAACCTATTATTGGGGCTCTTCTTTGTCTCAGTCGGTCTGAGCATAGACGTCAGTGTCTTCATCGAACACACGGCCCGAATATTGATGCATGTTCTGATAATCGTCGCGATCAAAACCACAGTGCTCTATGTCGCTGCTCGAGCATTCAAGATGCAACACGCGCCGGCTGCGCGTGTATCGTTTCTTCTCGCACAAGCCGGGGAGTTCTGCTTCGTCATCTTAAGCACGCTGCTTGCCTCCGGTGTTATGACGGCCGTGCAGTTTGCCAACGGCATCATGGTCGTCGCTCTGACGACTCTCATGACCTCATGGCTTGATCAGATCGGGGTGTTGTGGAGCCGCTGGAGACCATTGGCGCTCGACAAGCGGAGTGGATCATCCATCTGACGGTCAACACCACGGACGTCTGGAAAGCCGCCGCACAACGCGACCTCGCTCGAGCCGATGGCTCGTAGCATGGGCGAGCTCTTTTTCTCCGCCCCCTGTCAGTTTTGACAGTATCCCGGATCCAAGCGGGCCGATAAGATGGCACCCGCCCGTGCTGTGAGATTGAAGCAAGGAGACATTCATGTGGCCGCGTACGGATACTGCTTTGGCGACGCTCGCCTTGTTCTTTACCGTAAGCTGTGCTTCCAATATTGAAGTCAAAACCGATTATGATCAAAGCGCCGACTTTGCCAGGTATCACACCTTCGCTTTCGCCGGCATGACGGATCTCAACCAAGCCGGAGTCCTCAGCAACAGCCTGACACGCAAACGAATCGAGACCGCCCTCACAGAAGAGCTGACAAAGAAGAACTTGCAACAAGTGAGGTTGAATGAGAATCCCGATCTGTTGGTCCACTATTGGGTCGGCATGAAAGACAAGCAAATGGTGGACACTACGGCAGCATCCATGGGCGGCGCTTATGGATGGCACGGCCGTTATGGCTATGGTGCGGGTTACGGCCCGGTAACCACCTATGAATATCGCGAGGGAACGCTGATAACGGATTTGGTCGATGCAGCCAAGAAAGAACTCGTCTGGCGCGCAACGATGATGGCAAATTTGGAAGCGAACACCGCTGATAATATCGAAGTGGGGAAGAAGGCGATCGCCAAGGCCTTCGAAAAGTATCCGCCGACAAAACTGCAGTAACGACAACGCCGCACCTCAAATTGGTCGGCCCGGCGAAGCATAAAGACATTTATGGGAGGACGACTCATGGATAAGAGATTACATGGAAGCCGAATCATGTCGTGGCTGTGGATTGTCGCTGTCCCGATGATGATCATGATAACCGGCCTGCCGCAATCCACCTTTGCTGAAGATGTGAAGGAAACGGATCAGATCCTGAACCAAGCCGCCACCACATGGCAGAATTTCATGCAGGATCCGGAGATGTCCGGGTTCCGCGACCATGTGAAACAGGCAAAGGGAGTGCTGATCATGCCGCGTTTGGTCAAAGGCGCATTCCTGTTCGGCCTTGAGGGAGGGAATGGAGTCTTGTTCGTTCGGGATGACAACACCGAAGTGTGGAGCGAACCGGCCTTTTATGAGACCTCTACAGCGAGTTTCGGCCTGCAGGCAGGAGCGGAAAGTTCTGAAGCTATCCTTGTCGTCCAGACCGTCAAAGGCATTGAAAGCCTCCTGAGCAATTCCGTCAAGCTGGGTGGTGATATTTCTGCGGCGGTAGGCAGCAAAGGTTCCGGAATGGAGGGTTCTACGTCCGCCAATCTGGGCAAGGATTTCGTAACCTATTCCCGATCAAAAGGCATCTTCGCCGGCGCATCGTTTGAAGGCGCCTCCATACGGACCAGAGATGATTTGAACAAGGCCTACTACGGGTCCGAGGTGAGGCCGACCGATATCGTCGTCGTCCGAAAGATCGAGGCGAACCCTCGTTCAAAGCCGTTGCGTGAGGCGGTGGTGAGCGCCGCCGGAGGAAAGTAGTCGGAGACATCCAAGATTCTCGCTTGGACGCCGCTATGCGGCGTCCAAGTGAAGCCTGATATGGCAGGCGGTCTCGCCGCTCTACAGCTCCAGCCTGCTCACCGACTCGCTCCCGTGCGCAAACGTGACGCTCCTTCTTCGTCGGTCGCGCACTCATTAGTCTTCGCGCCATGGACCTTGCGTGGCGACGGAGGCTTACACCCATCCTTCCGGGCACGCCGGGATGCACCTTTCCCAAGTTCGGGACGAACCGTCATAAATAATGCGGGCTAAGCCGCCATCTTGCCTCATAGAACCAACTACACATGGTTCACGTACAAGGGAGGGCGTCATGGCATTAGATGAAATCATCGGTTTCATAGCCGGCTTCGGCACAACATTTGCGGCTATGCCGGATCTGATTGCGATGCTCCGGCGACGCTCCTGTGCGGGCATGAACCCGACTATGGCAACGATTATGGGGACGTTTCAAATTGTATGGGTATATTATGGGTTCTTGATTCAATCAAGGCCGGTGATCGTGTGGAACCTCATCGCGGTCGTTATCAATTCCTTGATGGTCGGGGCCTATTTCTATTTTGCCTGTGTAAAGCGTGATGGCCTCGCATAAGAGAAAGACTCCGAACGTCCCGCGCCATGTCAGGTGAGTTTCACAGTGAAGGAGACATGAAGAACGCGGCCGCCATGTTCTGACTCATCCCAATAACCGGTCAATCCTGTGAGGTCTGGTGTAACAACCAGAATCAAATGGAGGTGTGATCCACTCTCATGCCGACGGCAAAGTCGAGGATACGGCCTTTATCCGGACGGCATGGTCGAACACGACGGGCACGTGGGTCGGTCATTGAAGAAGCTCGACGACCTGAAAATTGCCGACAACACCATCGTCATCTATACCACCGACAATGGAGCCCAAGTGATGACCTGGCCTGACGGCGGCAGTACGCCGTTCAAGGGCGAAAAGGCCGCCAACTGGGAAGGCGGGTTCCGTGTGCCGATGATAATCCGTTGGCCGGGTGTCATCAAACCGCATACGATCCATAATGAGATGCTGGCGCACGAAGATCTGATCCCGACCTTCGCCGCGGCAGACGGAGACCCGGACGTCGTCGAGCGATGCAAGAAGGACCGCCAGTTAGGAACGAAGTCGTTTAAAGCTCATCTCGACGGCCACAACCTGATGCCGTTGCTGAAGGGCGAAGTGAAGAATCCGCGGAAGGAGTTTCCTCCACTGGAGCGACGACGGCGATCTACTCGCCGTACGAGTCCAGAATTGGCAAATCGCGTTTAAGGAGCAGGACCGTACTGACGAGGCTTGCGCCGCTTAACCCCGAATAGCCCGGAGATAATTCTACAACCATGAAGGGACAGACTAATCGACTCACAGCTGCGGCGGCATGGTGTGCTTTTTTCGTTGCGGCAGGCCTGCTCTCGACCGGTTGCGCAACGATGAAGGTCGTCACTCCCGATCAGTTGAATGAGCAGCGTTTTGTGGAGACGGCAACGCCCGTCGCCCATATCTACGTGGACAACTGGGGCATTTACCTGTTCAAGTACATTCCCCTGGTGACCGGCAATGTGGACAAGGCGGGACAATCTCAAGTCTCCCGGCTCTTCACCAATAACGTGCGAGTGGACTTGCTCGTGGACAAGGTGACGCAGGAGAGCCGGCGACTCGGCGGCACAATGATCACAGATCTACGCACGCGCGACCGCTCCTACTGGATACCATGGACGCTATTCTTCTGGCTCAACGAGTTTGAAGTGTCGGGAAACGCCTCACGTCATCTTCCTCCTGCCCAAATTTCTCCCTGAGTCTATCCTATGCGGCGGCTGGTAGTGGACCAGTTTGCCATCAGAAGCACTGAAGTCCGTCACCTTGATCAAGGAGTGGAAGCCCGCTCCCCGCTTCCGCGAGGACAAGCTTCGCGGACATGACGCAAAAAGGAGACTGACCCAGCTCCTCTCTGGCACCATTGCACCGGAAGGACGAGCGGCCGAGCATGCCGGTGAGACGGAACCCTAGCGCTCGAACTCATAACTCACTCCGAAAATGATCGTGGAATCGACGGACTTCCGGCCGGGTGCCGGCTTGGTATTGAACCGAATGTCGTACTCGAAATTCAGCGCGAAGTCTCCGTAGACCTTGACGCGGATTCCCTGCTCGGCATTGAGTCGCGTGGCTTCTCCGGCGCCGAGGTCGCGGAACCCCTGATGGTTGTGAAAGAGGGTGACATCACCTCCCCGGAATTCCCGGTACCAGCGCACAAACCACATTGCAGACGGAGTGATGGTCCTGGCCTCGGTGGTAAAGTCCTCGTAGACGAGGCTCGGACCCGTCCCCACAGAGAGCGACCGGTTGGCTTGATCATAGAAATCATAGCCGAGCGCCGAAGTCGTCGTGCTACGAACGTTGAGGTTCTGAAAGCGATCGTATTCCCAAAATTGCTGGCCGGATACATATACCTGCCGGGTCAGGAGATAATCGTACTTCAACGTGCCGGCTGCATTCTGAGCGGCCAACTCGCCGTTGGCCTCGCCTCGATTGAATCTCGCGTCGAATTGCAGTCGATGGCGGTCCCGCCGGAGCGTATACGACCCGGAAACGTTCAGCGCCTGCGTATTGGAGTTTCCGCTGGTGCTGTTGCCGCCGAGATTAAAGTTCCCTCGGTGGTAGAGGTCCGAAATAATGATGGCCTTCACGTCGGCAAATGGGATTGGTCCGTCGGCCGAGAGTTCACTGACGATGAGCCGATCCCCTTCTCGTATTCCGATTCCTTCAGGAATATCAGCGCTTCCATGAAACACCAGTGACAGAGGGCGCGTTGACGTGAGGCGTTGAATGTCGTTCCACCCGACTTTGATCTTGCCGGCGAAAGGAGTGTCGATTTCGACTTCCTCGTCCTCCATTCGCAAGATCTTACCGCTGACTCGATCTCCACTCCTTAGATAGATCACATCGTCGGCCGCAAGGACTCCATCCCATGCTATAAAAGTCATAAGAATGAACATACAGCAGCACAGCTTCCGATGCGCCGATCTTCCGGCAGGCGAGCTATCAGCGAGGATAAAGCAAGAAATCACCGATGCATTGGCCCAATGTGATTTCGAGATTGATTCATGTGTCAATTTAGACTCGCAGAAGTACGCATGGTATCCTGTTCGATCCCGTGCGTCCATCCGCTTCTTTCGGCGACGCCGTTCAATAGGATCCGCTTACCGATGACCCGTATCCTGGACAGAATGGAAGATTGCGAGGATCAAACAAATAGATTAAGACAATGCCTGACGACTGAAGCGACGGCTGCCGGGTTGGATGTCCCCTGATGACATGAACCATACCCATCACCTCGAAGGAGCCATTTCGCCTTTACAGCCATACCGGGTCGTCAATCCCTTGCGCCTGCCATTGTCTTGTCTGATCGTCAGCGCAATATTGTTTGCCTTAGTCGGCACAGGCCTGGCTGAAGAGCCATTTCGTGAAGCGGGGCCGATGCAGGGACCTCCCTCGCCCTCTGAACCGTTGGCGCCTGATCAATCATCTGCGGCCACGAATGAAGCCGGTCCGGTCTTTACACCCATTCGCAACTGGTGGAACGACACGCATTCGTGGGAGACGGGAGCCGGCCGCAGTTATCTTCTGCCGGCCGGCGAGATCCTGCTGTACGAGTTCCTCCTCAATCGATTCGACCGGAATTTTGTCGAGCCGACATCTGACTATGAGACGAGTTGGGACACGATTTGGGATCACATTACAGATCCGCACTGGGTCGTCGATAACGATCAGTTCAAGGTGAATCAGTTTCTACACCCTTACGGCGGCAGCGTTTATTACGGACTGGCGCGATCGTCAGGGTTAAACTTCTGGGAATCATTCCTGTATAGCGTCGCCGGGAGTTACGTCTGGGAACTCGCAGGCGAGACGACCAATCCTTCCATCAACGACATGGTAGCGACGCCTGTCGGCGGGACCTTCTTGGGAGAACCCTTCTTCCGAATGGCAAACCTCTTGCTGGAGGATACCGATGGAAAGCCCGGCTTCTGGCGGGAACTCGGCGCCGCCGTCATCGCGCCGCCGTTGGGATTCAATCGCCTGGTCTTCGGCAACAAGTTCGACGCGATATTCCCGAGCCACAAGCCGGCCACGTTTCTGCGTTTCCAGGCAGGAGGCACCATCTCATCGAGCAGCCACAATGTTTCGTCCGGAGTCGAAGAAAACGGAGCCGTGGCTGATTTTACGTTCAGCTACGGCTTGCCGGGAAAGCCCGGCTACACCTACAAGCGTCCGTTTGATTATTTTGACTTTCATATCCGGGCCGTCACAGCCAACTTCTTGGAGAGCGTCAACACCCGCGGGCTTCTATTGGGTACGAACTACGCTGTCGGTGAATCCACTCGTGGAGTGTGGGGGCTGTACGGAAATTACGACTATATCTCGCCCCAAGTGTTTCGTGTGTCGAACACTGCCTTGTCTGTGGGAACCACATGGCAGACGTGGCTGTCGCAGGCGATAGCACTCCAGGGGACGGTCCTAGCCGGCGGGGGCTATGGAGCGGCCGGCAACATCGAAAAAACGGGAGAACGGGATTATCACTACGGCATGACTCCCCATGGCCTGCTATCCCTTCGCCTCATGTTCGGCGACAGAGTGATGCTGGATCTCACGGGACGTGAATACTATGTCAGCAATACCCTGTCTACGGAGAACGGATGGGAGAATATTCTGCGCGGCGATTCCTCGCTGACAGTACGAGTCTATGATCGGCACGGTGTGGCGCTGCGATATTCCCACTCGCAACGGAACGCCAGCTATGAAGGTATCGAGTATAAGGATCAACGGGTGGGAACCGTCAGCCTGATGTATGTTTTCCTTGGAGAAACGACATTCGGCGCGGTCGAGTGGCGGTAAAGATAATGACCTTATAGAGCGCAACAAGAGCTCGTGAACTGGACTGCGCTATTGCTGAGGCTTACGGCGTTAGGCGCTGCCCTACTGCTGGTCGCAACAACTGCATGGGGGGAGTGGACCGTAAATACGCAAGGCAACCTTTTCTACACTGACGACGTCGCGCTCTTTTCGGCGACGCGCAGACTCAATCTTCACGGCGACCCGACCCAACCTGTCGTCGACACCCTCCTGACCGGGAAGGGATCAGATTTGGTATTCGAGCCGACCCTGAACGTCGCAAAATCCTTCGCTTCTCGATTGGGGCGTACAGAATTATCGTTCCGCGGTCAAGCTTACGTCTATGCCATCAATCCCCGCTTCACCCATGGAAGCTTCGGCCTTCAGGCCCTTCACCACATCAACCCGGACACGAGAGTGCGTCTTCGCTACTATGGCGGGCCGAATCTCTTGGTAGGAGACAATGAGAGCCGGCAAACGGATTCGATTCAAGAAGAACGGGTAACGAGCCACATCGGATCACTCCGATTCGAGCGCAACCTGTCAAAGGAGTGGGAAGTCCGATTGCTCACACGCTACGGCGCCAGGCTCTACAACGACGCGTTTTCTCAACGAGACACTACCTTCTGGACAATCGGTCCGCATCTTGTCTGGCATTTCTTGGAACGTGTCGCGCTGGTCCTTGGATATCATTATGAGCGCGGTCTGGCTGATGGACGAAATCAACCCGAACTCAGAGATGACACCTCCTATATCAACCATTACGCGGCGGTTGGACTGGAGGCGGAACTGAGCGAGCGGCTGGTGGCGGAAGCCGGAATTCATTTCGAGCGGAACAATTGGACCAGCGGGATAGAGGACGATGAGCGAAAGGGTGGACATGAAACCGTTTGGCAGGGCGAGGTTACTGTTCGCTATGACATTGCCGAGCGGGTCGCTCTGGTGGCAGGATTCCAGCGGTCACAGCGACGGCAAAGTTTCGAGCACGAGACTGTGCACAATATCAACGTGTCCGTCGGTGCCTTGTATACCTTCTGAACGTGAATACAGGCCTGCCCCCCGCGAACTCCCTGTTATTTCTAACAGTAGGCGGATGTGGGGCGAGATGCTAGGGAACTACATATATAAGTGGACTCCACAGAGTGATAGAGAAAAGTCGATCGCTGACTGCGGTGCAACTTATCGATTAGTGACCCAAACATGATGGGAGGTGACCTATGGGAGGGACAGGTGGGATCGCCGGTCGGATCTTGGCTGCCGCGGTCCTGGTGGCGGCCACGTTGGAAGCTGTGCCCGCAGACGCGGCCGACAAGAAACCGAACATCCTGGTTATCTGGGGCGACGATATCGGGACCTGGAACATCAGTCACAACAGCCGCGGCATGATGGGGTACATGACTCCCAACATTGACCGCATCGCCCGCGAAGGGGTGTCTTTTACGGACTATTACGGTCAGCAATCCTGCACGGCTGGGCGTGCCGCGTTCATTGGAGGGAATGTCCCGGTGCGGACCGGTATGACGAAGGTGGGTCTTCCAGGGGCTAAGGAAGGGTGGCAAGCGACTGACGTCACAATAGCCACGGTCATGAAAAGCCTCGGTTATGCCACAGGTCATTTCGGCAAGAACCATCAGGGTGACCGCGATGAACACCTGCCTACGAATAACGGATTCGATGAGTTCTACGGGAACCTTTACCACCTCAATGCCGAGGAAGAGCCTGAGAATCGCGATTATCCCAAGGATCTCGTCTTAGCGAACGGCAAGACGTTTCTGCAGCAATTCGGCCCTCGCGGCGTCATCCATTCCTGGGCGAACCCCGACGGCACGCAGAAGATCACGGATACGGGCGCGCTCACAAGAAAGCGCATGGAGACGGTGGATGAGGAAACTCTGAACGGCGCCAAGGACTTTATTCAGCGCCAACACAAAGCAGGGAAACCGTTTTTTACCTGGTGGAACAGTACGCGCATGCACCTCCGCACTCATGTAAAAGCGGAGCATCGCGGACTCGCCGGTCCGTCCGGCGATGAGTACCACGACGGCATGGTCGAACACGATACCATGGTCGGCGAGTTGCTCAAACTTCTGGATGACCTAGGCATTTCGAACGATACGATCGTTTTTTATTCGACCGACAACGGCCCGCACTATAACACTTGGCCCGATGCCGGCACGACCCAGTTCCGCAGCGAGAAGAATTCGAACTGGGAAGGCGCCTATCGTGTACCGGCTTTCGTCCGCTGGCCGGGCCATTTCCCTGCCGGTGTCACTCTCAATGGCATCGTCGCGCATGAAGATTGGTTGCCGACGTTCGCCGCCGTCGGCGGTGATCCGGGCATCAAGCAGAAATTGCTCACCGGAGTGGAACTCAACGGGGGCAAGTATCGGAACTACATCGACGGATACAATCAACTCGATTACCTCAGCGGCAAGGTGAAGGAGTCGCCTCGCAAGGAGTTCTGGTATGTCAACGACGACGGCCAGGTCGTCGCTGCGCGCTGGGGAGATTGGAAAGTGGTCTTCCTAGAAAACCGCGGCAAGGCGTTCGAAGTCTGGCGTGAGCCGTTCGTTGAGCTGCGTGTGCCGCTGTTGTTCAACTTGCGGCGGGATCCTTTCGAGAGATCCCAGCACAATTCGAACACCTATAACGACTGGTTCCTCGACCGGCCGTTCGTCATCATCCCGATCCAAGGGCTCGCGGCCAAATTCCTGCAAACGATGAAGGAGTATCCGCCCAGTCAGCGCCCAGGGTCCTTCAATCTGAGCAAGATCGAGGAGCAGTTGCGGACGGGCGGTTCTCGATAGGCTCAGGTCGACGCAATCGAAACAAACCATGGCTTTCGCCTCGGCTTCGTCGTGACGAGCTAGGCGGCGCATCGGTGTGCGGCAAGAAGCATGAGAGGAAAAGGATGATGAAAAGCGCGATTAGCAGAATGATTCATGTCATGGCAATCTTCACATTCACCCTGGGAATTCTGTCCGCCCTTCACGCAGCCAGTCCTTCGAGCTTGAGGGCAGCCTCGAAAACTCGATCAGCCGCAGCGTCCGCTGACAAGGTCGACCGAACGGTCCTGCCCATTCAAGAACCCGACCGCCCTGTGATCACCACGTTCGATGCCAGGAACGTGAAAGCACCGCCTCGGTTTGAAGTGAAAGCTCCGTCGAACGCTCCAAACGTCCTGCTCATCCTAATCGACGACATGGGCTTCGGCATGTCCAGCACGTTCGGCGGCCCAATTCACATGCCGACCCTCGACCGGCTTGCAGACAACGGATTGCGCTACAACCACTTCCACACCACGGCGCTCTGCTCGCCGACCAGGACGGCGCTCGGCTGTACGCCCCACGAACTCCCTGTCATTTCTAACAGTAGGCAGATGTGGGACGAGATGCTAGCAATTCACGCAGGAAGCCTAAACAGGTTCAACCGAACATCATCCTTGTCCCTAAGACGATGTCGATACATCGTTGAAGCGTGGAGGACAATCAATGAGAAACGGCATGAAGGGCACGCCTAAGCGCAAGCGCACACCGCGGCGCTCGGACCCCGGGGTATTCTCTGATCGGACTCCGTTCCTCTTAGGAACTTTGGAGGAAGGAATCGGCGCGGTCGGCCGCGCCACATGGAATGTCTTTCACGAGCTTCCAGTTCAAGGAGCCATAACCAGTGGAGCGATCGGCCTCTACGCTGCCACGGTTTTTGGCGTTGCCGAAGTCGTCGCAGCCGGCCTGTCGGGCTACGTCGCCTATAGGATGTTCGCCTATGGTGAACCGTTGCTTGAGGCGATTGAGAAGACTATCAAGCTCGAAATGGGTGAACTTCCAATGAGAGAAATAGAAAGACGGAGACAAGCAAAAGGCGCCTCTTGACGTCCTGCATGGGTTGACACTCTAAGCGATCCGGCTTCCGTAACCCGGACCCAAAATCAGGAGACGGGTTGCTTGCGGCCGCGAGGCTGATTCCTTATTTGGCTCCGCCGGCCCTCTTTATTCAGAATCTGCGGGGGCTGTGAGTGGCGTGACGGAACCGTGGGAAACGTGCGCTGTCTGTAGCTGTAGCCCAGTTCGGCCGATAGGACTCGTGATGTCGAGGGCCAAAGACCAGAAGGGCCATCACACCCGGCCGGGTGGGCCCTTCCATTATTCTGTTATAGGGGTATGGCTGGTTGGGGCACTCATCCTAGCCGGTTGGTGGTATTGGTCAAAGCATTCGTCCGATGTGTCGGGCAGGCCGACGAGTATGACTTGTGACATGGGCATTTCCGAGGCGAAAGCAAGCCGATCAGCGGTGACGGCAAGCACCGTGGCTTCGAATGATGCTCAGGTCGTCGGACATATCACGCCAGGAAGCTCTTCAGGGCAGGGGCCTGACGGCATGATCTGGATCGCGGGCGGTGATTTTTGGATGGGGAGCGATTTTCAGATGTTCCACGATGCGCGGCCTGTCCATCTCGTGCATGTGAGCGGATTTTACATGGACAAGACGGAAGTCACCAATCAACAGTTTGAACGCTTCGTCAAGGCGACCGGATATGTGACGGTAGCGGAACGCATCCCGACCTCTGAAGAGTTTCCCGGCGCCCCACCGGAAAATCTGGTTGCCGGCTCGGTGGTGTTCACGCCGCCGTCTCAGCCTGTCCCGCTGAATAATCACTTCCAATGGTGGAGTTATATTCCGAAAGCAAACTGGCGCCATCCTCAGGGCCCCGAGAGCGGAATCTTGGACAAAATGGATCATCCCGTTGTGCACGTGGCCTATGAGGATGTCCTCGCGTATGCGGGATGGGCGGGCAAACGTCTCCCGACCGAAGCCGAGTGGGAGTTTGCAGCGCGAGGAGGATTGGAGAAGAAGGCTTACTCATGGGGAGATGATTTCGAGCCGGACGGCAGGACGATGGTGAATTCATTTCAAGGCCACTTCCCCGATCACAATACGAGTCACGACGGTTATGAAACCACGGCTCCGGTGAGTTCATTTCCTCCCAACGGCTACGGACTCTACGATATGGCCGGAAACGTTTGGGAATGGACATCCGATTGGTACCGCTCCGATTACTATCGGACAATAGCGAGTCCCCGAGCGATTCCGAATCCTCAGGGACCGGCCGACAGTTTCGATCCCAGTGAGCCTGGCGTTCAGAAGAAAGTCCATAAGGGAGGATCCTATCTCTGTACGGAACAATATTGCGCCAGGTATATGCCGGGTGGGCGCGGCAAAGGCGCACTTGATACCGGCACATCCCATCTCGGTTTTCGTCTGGTGAAAGATAAACAGGATGCAGGAAAGTAGAGAACGGATGGAACGGACGTCGGACTCCCTTGTCACCTGGACACAGATCGTGTACGCGTTGCACGCGTTCAGCTTGCTGACCGGCATCATCGGCACCGCAACCATCGTCGGGGCGTTCCTCACCGGCTGGCCGTCGATCATCGCGGTCATCCTGAACTATGTCAAGCGGAGCGAAGCCCGAGGCACCTGGCTTGAGTCGCACTTCCGATGGCAAATCCGGACATTTTGGTTCGGTCTCCTCTGGGTTTGCCTCTGCCTTTTCTTCATCATCGTAACCTTTGGACTCGGTATCCTTATCGCGTGGTTGCCGATCGGCGTAGTCGGACTCTGGTTCGTATATAGAATCGTTCGCGGCTGGGTGGCGCTTGCCGGCAGGCGGCCGATGGATGTGTAAACAGCAGCCGTTACGAGCCATGTGAGGGAAGAACAATTCCAGGCACGCGCTTTTAATGCATCGCACCTTTGCCCTGTTATATTTGACAGTAGGCGTAATGCTTGCCCGGTGGTAAGCAGGTACCTGTAAGGCGAAGGCTGGGCGCATTTTAGAGGATCCGGGAGGGACATTATGAAGTCAAAGACCTCGTCGGCACATCCTGTGATGTATCAGATCAACACGCGGGTCTGGCTCACCGAACTCTCCACGTCGCTCGGCCGGCCGGCAACACTGGACGACATTCCGGATGATGACCTCGACCGGTTAGCAAAGATGGGCTTTGAGTGGATTTGGTTCCTGAGTGTATGGCAGACGGGTGAGGTGGGTCGGCAGGTTTCACGCGCCAATCCTGAATGGCGAAAAGAGTTCCAGGAAACCCTGCCGGACTTGCGTGAGGAGGATATTGCCGGATCTGGATTTGCAATTACCGACTACACCGTGCATTCCGCGCTGGGAGGCGATCCGGCACTGGCACGGCTGCGCCAACGTCTCCGCAAACGCGATCTCAAGCTCTTACTCGATTTCGTTCCCAACCATACAGGGGTCGATCATCCATGGGTGGAAAACCATCCGGAATATTATGTTAGTGGCACCGAACAGGATCTGCAGAATGCCCCACACAACTATACGCGGGTCAGGCGGCAAGCCGGCGACTCCATCTTCGCCTATGGGCGTGATCCGTATTTCGCCGGCTGGCCCGATACTCTCCAGTTGAATTACAGTACCGCCTCCCTACAAGAGGCAATGATCGGAGAATTGCTGAAGATCGCCGGACAATGTGACGGCGTCCGATGCGACATGGCCATGCTCGTCTTACCCGATGTCTTCGAACGAACCTGGGGCGTGAAAGCGGAGTTGTTCTGGCCGAAGGCTACCGAACGAGTTCGCAAGCAATCTCCGAACTTCCTGTTCATGGCTGAGGTCTATTGGGATCTCGAATGGACCTTACAGCAACAGGGATTCGATTACACCTATGACAAACGCTTGTATGACCGGCTGCGGGAAGGCCATGCGACGCCGGTCCGCGACCATTTGCGCGCCGATCCTGAGTATCAACGCAGGATGGCCCGCTTCTTGGAGAACCACGATGAACCGCGAGCCGCCGCGACGTTTGCGCATGGCATGCACGAGGCGGCGGCGGTGATCACATTCTTATCTCAAGGGCTGCGGTTTTTCCATCAAGGACAGTTTGAAGGCAGACACAAGCGCATCTCGCCGCATCTGGTCAGAGGGCCTCTAGAAGCGCCCGACAATGCCCTGCGTCTTTTTTATGATGACCTCCTGGGGGTGCTCCGGCGACAGATCGTTCGAGACGGCCAGTGGCAACTACTCGATTGTAGATCGGCGTGGGAAGGCAACTGGACCTCGGAGTGCTTCCTGGTCTTTGCCTGGCAAGGTCAAAATCGCGAGCGACTGCTCGTCGCAGTCAACTATGCGAGCAATCGGAGTCAGTGTTACGTGCCTCTTCCGTTCTCAAATCTCAAAGGGCGCACGGTCCGATTCCAAGATCTGATGTCCGCCGCCTGCTATGAGCATCATGGCGATGGTCTCCAGTCACAAGGCCTCTACCTCGACATGCCGGCCTGGGGATATCACGTCTTTGACGTGAGCATGGCTGCATAGCGAGGAGGCCCGTATGCTTGTCCCCAAGAAATTTCCGCTGATGCTTCTGGTTTGCACCGTGATGATGCTCGCGGGCTGCGCGGACATCCACGATACGGACAGTCTGCTGTTCCCTCGTTTTCGGCGTTCTGAAGTCGTGGGGTTTGTCGCGGGCTTTGGAACGACCTTTGCCGCTCTACCAGACTTAATCGCGATGCTCAAGCGCCGATCAAGCAAAGGGATGAACCCGAGGATGGCGGCCATTATGGGCGCGTTCCAAATCGTGTGGATCTACTATGGCTTATTGATCGGGTCACGTCCCGTGATGCTTTGGAATCTGATCGCGGTGGGCACGAATTTCTTTAGCGTGGGCGCGTTTCAATATTTTGCCCGGCGCGAGCGAGGGCAGGCATGACGTGACGTGTGGACGATCCACGACCACCGTTCACTTCCTTTACGAATTTCCCGATGGCATCGTCAATGCCGTATCTATTTCCTTTGCGGAGGCGACCCCAGCGGGGCCATACAAGAACCCCATCAACACGAAGATCGCTCCTTTCCAAACATCGAGGCGAATTATAGGCCACGCGAGACGGGCGTGACACCGGTGGTCCTGGCCTGCAGATTCACCCCGGCGGCGTTCGCAGATCAAGCGGCCTGACTTGATCGTGACGAACTGTTCTCTCCGGAGGACAGCAGGACAAGCTCCCATCGATGCTCGCTCGTCGGCGGAATCGGATGGGTGGAGCAACCGACAGCGCCTTACGGTGCGACGTAGGACCCGTACTTCGGCGCGGTGTCGCACGGCGCATCGGTTTTATTGGCAGTCTTGCAGAGATGCGATAATGCACCCTGCGCCGCCAACCGAGCTTCTTTATGTTCTCCCGCCTTGCCATAATCGACAGCTAACTCGAGCAAATGCTGCGCGCGGGCGTTGCCGTCCCCTACCTTGCTCAGCGCCTCTTCCAGCTTTGTCGTCGCGCTTTTGATGACGCCGACATCCGAACCCCAGCGCTTGTAGATGTCAACGGTGGACCGTTTTCCCAGTCCGGGTGCGTCGCTCAATTCCACGATTGCATCGTTCGTTAGAGTAATCGCATCCGCCCTTAGCTCCGCTGGGTCCTTGGGACGTCTGCTCTGCGCGATACCGGCAGCGGCGTCGGCCTTTCCCTCCGTAAGCTGCGTCCGGCACATCGGTGAGAACTTGTCGATGTTATCGTCAAAACACTTTTGGATCCGCCCGGATCCCGGCACAATCCGCCCGCAGTGCGTCTCCACTTCATCAATACACTGAGGGTCCACGCTCTGTGATTGGGCCGGCGTGACAGCCGTAAGGAGAGAAAGGGGAAACACAGCCAGAAGCATCACCTTTGCTCGCATGCTCTACCTCCTTCTTACAGTTAGTATTTGGTTATGTTTCCATTCGCGCGGAAGAACATAATGGGCCCACAGACCCTGGTTAACGGGTGAGGCAACAGGAGCGCTTGTTGAACTGATTCCAGGACCGGGCTTGGATCGAATGGACTCCAGATCAAAACAGAGATACCATCCGCCAGGCTCAGCGTGGGGCTGCAGATCATGGCATGGTATCGAGAAGTTGAGACGAAATTTCGCACATGGCCCGGTACATCGCGTCGCGATGAGCCTGTTTCTATCGCGAGAGACGGAATGGTTGGTCGTAGTGTATGCGATACGACGAGGTTGGTGTCCTCGTGTAGCAGGAGGAGTTTGAGCGGTTTAGATGCGGTTCCGTATTCGTTGAACGAACCCACGATCTAGAGCTGTCCTTTTTTTGTTCGGCGTACGATACGCTTTTTTATGGCCTCCTGCAATGCCTGGGTTTATCCCGGAGAAGTACCGCGCGAATTCTTGATTCGCGGCCTCTTGAGAAAAGACTCTCAAAGCTCCAGAGACTGTGATGGTCCGATGTCCACATGGTTTTACTCACATCCCACTGTCAAATCTAACAGTAGGCAGCTTTTGCTTTGAGTGCTACAGGGGAATGGTCCGCTTAAAAATGAAATGAGCAGTCGCCTTCGAGCTTCTGTTCACCGGCGTGATCCGCGGATGTGAAGCTCCGGTGAACAAGCCCAGGCAACAGGAGAAGAACGCAATGACGGCACAAGTCCAGGGCTCCATGCGACGCGTTGCATCCCTGCTTTCCCTGTGGATGTACATTCTCTTGTGGTTCGGCTGCGCCCAGTCCGATGTCGTCCCGGACTCACTGGAGCCGCAGATCGACAAGAGTCTTACGTTCGACCAGGTCATCGCCAGCCCCGATTCCTATCGCGGGCGCACCTTCGTAGTGGGCGGTGAAGTGCTGAAGGCGAGACGGCTGAAGGATGGGACCCAGATAGAGGTACTTCAGCTTCCGCTGGACCGCGATCACCGGCCCGTGAGCCACCGATCTGAGTCGCAAGGACGCCTCCTGGCCATGGACCCACAGTCCATAGACCCAGCCACGCTCCCTGAAGGTACACCGGTGACGATGGTCGCTGAACTCACGGGCGCAACGACGGACCGGGTGGATGAAGCGGAATACCGTTATCCCACGATGGCAATCAAGCACCTCCACGTGTGGAAAGAACTGCCCGACCCTTATCGGCGCGGCCGGCCGTCTGTTGGTGTCGGCGTCGGGATCGGAGGAGGCGGAGGCGGCACACGCGGCGGAATCAGCATCGGAACGGGATTCTAGCCCGCATTATTCATGTCGGTTCGCCACGAACTCGAAAGGTGCGTCACGGCGTGCCTGGAGGCGGGTGTAAGCCCCAGTCGCCACGCGAGATCCACGGCGCTAAGAATAATGAGGTGCACGGCGTCCCGAATAAGCGACGCCATGTATGTGCACCCTCGCCAGATGTGAGGGGGCAGTGTTCCGTGAGCCGGCAGTGTCTTTCACGCACAGCCATGAGAAACCGAGGCGGGCCGGGAAACAGTACGTCGAGGGCCTGAGTGGCGAGCACAGCCGCCGAATGGCTTGTCGTAGCGGTGAATCCGCGAATGCAGCAGAAGGTTCATCAGTGATATGGGCTAGACACTCCGAGGAGAGGGAGTCCCGCCAACAGAAAGGCAGATGAGCCATGACGATTGATGAATCCAGTATATATCTCCTTGGGACAGCGGTGTCGGTTCTTATCGCCGTCATGGTTTTTGACAAGCTGCGCGGCTGGTTTTGGGACCGGTATGACCGGTACAAGCGATTGCACCATCGCCGCACTGATTGATGAAGCGGCCTGCTCTGCTCATTGCCATGAATCTTAAAGGCCGGTTGTTTCTAGTTGGGATGCGCGGCGCAACGGCCACGCCGTCGCAGCCGGGGAAGTCACAGCCATCCTGAGAGAAGGGCTCACGGCCGTTCCCACTGATCTGTGTCGAACCACTACGGCATGTGATACGTCGCGGATTCGTCTGAATGACGGGCGAAGAACATTTCGAGCACACGGAGCCACCCCATGCGCCCTGGCATGTGCAATATTGCCGCCGTCATACTGGTCATGTGGTGCGGGGCCGTGACCGCCTGCTCACATTCTCCGAGCGGGCCAACTTCCGTAGTGGAGCATAAGGGCCGGCCGCTGCAACGATTCAAAGTCTTGACGTTCAACACCTTGCACGGACTTGAGCCAAGCGGGCTCACCGTCAAGGCCAGCGAATCGAAAGACGCACGCCAAGCACGGCTCGATCTTCAATTTCAACAATTGTCCGTGGTCCAGCCGGAGGTCCTGCTTCTGCAGGAGGTAAACCCTCTTCCTGAAATGGCCCAAACCTATGTGGCGGCAATGAAGGGCTTCGGGTTGCACTACACAGAGGTCCACCAAGTGGATGCCTGTGGGGTTCGCCTTGCCCCCGGCCTGGCGGTCGTGCCGGGTCTCAATAACGGCCTGGCGGTGCTCGCAAAAGCGCCTTTGCGGGTACGAAAGCTGAAGGGAGTTAAACTCAGCGGCGGCTTTGGAGGCTGCGACGATTACGTAGGGCTCCAGACAGGCGAGCTTCGATATGCGCTGATCGCCGAAGTTGAAAACCCGGATACCGGCAGAAAATTACTCGCGGTCAGTCTCCATTTGCATTCGGGGATCGAGCGCAATGCCTTTTTTATTCGAAAGATCAACGAAGCAATCGAACAGGGACGAGCGCGGCGGGAGGACTTCGAACGCATCGTCTCCGCGATCGAACGAGACCAGGAACGACGGCTCAATGAGATTCGATTGCTCATCAAGGAGATAAAGAACCTGCAAGATGAAGGGCTCTATCTGGGAGCCGTCGTCGGTGGAGACTTTAACTTTGAACCCGATGACCCGGAGTACCGGGAACTCGAACAGGCGGGCCTCACGGATACGTACACGATCGCGCATCCCGACACCGAGGTCTACAGTCTTGATCCCGAGCACAACATGATCGCAGGCCAAGGAGTACGAGAGGTCCCTTCCGCACTTCGCGAGGCGATGAGGCGACTTCCGGCAAGCCAGCAGGAGAAGATTCTCGAGGGCTATCAGAAAGGCATCAGCGAGGCGCGACGGGTGGATTTTCTGTTTCTCATGACAAAGCCTTCAGATCCTCTGAAAGGATGCCTGCGACAGGAACTGTTCGGAAAACCCGAAACGGTCTCCACTCGCCCCGGGTCTGACCACTATGGCGTCCTCGACACGTATATTGCGGATGCATCGCAGTGTGACTTGAAGACGGAGAACCAATGAGAACATCGCACGCAATGAAGGCATTCGCTCTTTCTACACTGATGATCGGCTTCATTCACGGCACCGTCATCGCAGCGGATGATCCGCTTCCGTCTTGGAACGGCGGCAGCGTAAAGACGAGTATCGTCAGGTTCGTTGAAAGAGTGACCAAGGATGGCGGTGCCGATTTTGTCCCGCCCGCCGAACGCATCGCCACATTCGACAACGACGGCACCTTGTGGGCGGAACAGCCGATCTATTTCCAGGTTCAATTCGCATTGGACCGCGTAAAGCAGCTGGCGCCGATGCATCCGGAGTGGAACGACAAACAACCGTTTAAGGCACTTCTTGCCGGCGATATGAAGGCATTCACCGCCGGAGGCGCGAAGGCATTAGTCGAAGTCATGGCAGTCTCTCACGCGGGCATGACCACGGACGAGTTCAAGACGACAATCGAAGACTGGCTTGCGACGACGAAGCACCCGCGGTTCCAACGTCCCTACACCGAGGTCGTGTATCAGCCCATGATGGAGCTGCTTGCCTATCTTCGCGCCCATGGATTCAAAACGTTCATTGTTTCAGGCGGCGGCGTGGAATTCATGCGCGCCTGGGCTGAGAGGGTCTACGGCATCCCACCCGAGCAGGTCGTGGGCAGCATGGGCAAGGAAAAGTTCGAGCTGAGGAACGGCACTCCTGTGTTGGTGAAGTTGCCCGCCGTGGATTTCATAGACGACAAGGAAGGCAAGCCGATCGGCATCCAAAAATTCATCGGGCGCCGGCCTGTCTTTGCCTTCGGCAATTCCGACGGAGATCATCAGATGCTACAGTGGACTGCCGCCGGCTCCGGGCCACGGTTCATGGGGCTCGTGCATCACACGGACGCCGAGCGTGAATGGGCCTATGACCGCACGTCGCATATCGGAAAGTTGGATAAGGCGCTTGACGATGCGCATGCGAACGGTTGGACCGTTGTAGACATGAAACGCGACTGGAAGCAGGTGTTTCTGTTCGACGAGCGCTGAGATCCAGAACCATGTTGAGACCCATGATGCGTTGGTGGGCGCGACTGTTCTGTGCAACGGCGATCGGCTGCGGTTTCTCATGCCAAGACATCGGACGGGCTGAGGTTGCGTCCTCCTCCGGCTCGCTGCCGAACGAAATGTCATGTCGTTCGGTGGAGCCGGATGCTGAACGATTGAAATGCTACGATGCGGCGGCTGCCCGGCAGAGCAGCGAGAAGCGAGAAGCCAGTCCGATTCCGATTCCTGAAACGACGACGCCTCAAGCCTCGCTCATGGGAACCCGCTGGGAACTCGATGAGGGAACGCAACAAGGCCTTTTCTCTATTCGTCCCCACAAACAGAATTATCTTCTGCCGGCCCGTTACACCACGGACGTCAATAATCAGCCGTCGAGCCCCACCCAGGGGACCCTGTCTCAATCCCTCGGCTATATCAATACCGAGGTCAAATTCCAATTCTCGCTCAAGGTCAAAGCGCTGGAGATCAAGGACCGGCTCGACCTGTGGATTGCTTATACGCAATTGTCATTTTTCCAGATGTACAGCAAGTCCATCTCCGCGCCGTTCCGTGAGACGAACTATGAGCCGGAGCTCATGGCGGTCGTCCATACGGATTACAAGCTGTTCGGCCTGACAGGCCGATTCATTAACGTGGGACTGGTCCATCAGTCCAACGGCCGGAGGGACCCCCTGTCAAGAAGTTGGAACCGGCTCTATGCCCAATTCGGCTTCGAGCGAGAGAATTTTGGACTCATGATCAGACCGTGGTACCGAATTCGCGAAGACTGGACCGCGGACAATAACCCGGACATAACGGATTTTATTGGACGCGGTGATCTCGTTGCTACGTATCAATGGCGTCACCACATGTTTTCACTGCTCTTGCGGAGCAACGTCAATTTTTGGAATTTCCACGGAGCCGCTCAATTCGACTGGAGTTTTCCGCTGTATCACCACCTCAGAGGCTATGTGCAGATATTTACGGGCTACGGGGAAAGCTTGATCGATTATAACCACTACCAAACCACGATCGGCGCCGGCTTCCTGCTTTTTGATTGGATGTAGCATCGGTCCCAATACGAACGGTCTGCCGCTTTCCGACCTCGGCGTGCTGCCGTCCCGGTCCAGCCTGTCAATTCTGACAGTTTTCAAAATTTGCAGCCAGTATACGCTTCGCTTCAAGTCGTACCGGTTTGCATCACATAGGCGCCTTGGATATCACCGGTAAAAGACGCGTCGTCAACTCTATGCTTCTAGCGGTTCGTGGCGACGTAAATAATGCACCAACCACATACCATTGGAGGGAACGTAGATGAATACGTTCAGCAAGACCGTTGGAGCCTTGTTGCTAGGGGCTCAACTGATAACAGCTCCGGTAATTGCTTCCGCGCAGGATGAGGAATCAATCCGGAAAGGCCTGTGGGAAATTATATTGTCCCCGCAATATATGCTCGCGAAGAACCTCGGATTCGACGGAGGAACTACTGCAAAAATAGAAGATACCTGGGGATTTCACCTTCAAGTCGGCTATAACTTCAATGATCACTGGAATCTGGCCGGCCTGTTTTCCTGGAGCGAGCCCAATTACCATGCCCTCATCCAGCCGGCTGCCGGCAATCCCCTACCGGCCAGAAACACAAGCGGCTCAATTCAGATGAATACGTTCGGCATGGCACTGACCTATAACATTCTGAAAAGTCCGTTGACCCCCTATATTGATGGAATGCTCGCCGGCACCTATATCAACACGGACATTGCCGCAGGCCCCCCGCAAGTCGGCTGCTATTGGGACCCTTGGTATGGACAAATCTGCGGGGTGGCCCAGCCGACCAAGTCCGACACGTTCTTCACGTTTGGACTCGGAGGCGGTCTGCGGTGGGACGTCAACCGCTGGTTCTTCTTACGCGGCGGCGCACGCTATCAATGGATAGATATTTCCAATACCGGGACGCCGGGCTTTACGTTGGTCAAGCTCGATGTCGGATTTAAGTTTTAACCCGCCTCTATGAAGCCATCCTCCACAAAGGAGGATACGACATAGGCTGGGCTTCGCGATCGCAGGATAGCCAGGCCGGCGGTACTGCTCGGCAAAGGCGGCGCGTTATCTCCAGATCGAAACGATGATTCGTTCCATGCTGCGGCTGGACCTGGCGCGGACCATTCCGTTGGTGTCATGAACCTTGTACATTCGGAGCCTCAGTATGGCGCGTGGCGAAATATCGAAGGCATTTCTGCTGTAACTCGACGGGGTCGATCGGTTTCACAATATAGTCGCGCGCGCCGCTTCGAACGGCGTATTCCAACTGTTCACGATTTGAGGGAACGGACATGACAATGACCGGGATCTCGATACCTTGCTCGCGCAATCTCTTAAGGACTAGCGTTCCCGGATAGCCACGCATGTCGTAATTCAGAATGATGCCCTCAAATTGGCTTTGCTTGAGCCACTCGTTGCTTAAAACCGCCGCAACGTTGATCCACGCGACTTCAAATCCTATCGGTCTCAGTGCCTCGCGTAACATTCCCGTGGTCTCGAACTCGTTGTCGAGCACTAAGATAAGATGCCGCATAACGAGCCGTTTCACAATGGACTCATAAACTGGACGGTCTGTCTTCCGAGAACCCCGTCAGACCATGGATAGGATGTATAGAAAGCGACCGACAAATGACATCTGTCAAAAGAGGATGTCTTCCTTTGGCATGTTGAGCACACGTCTTTCTCACGTCGTTGGAAGCTCTTCTTCCCTACCGTAACCTGGTCTGCGGATGGGGCGCCTCCCGGGCTCCATCGGATTTGGTTTAGATCACAGTTTTCCGACCGAATTCCTGCGATGCTATCTCACCAAGGGCATGCTCGATCGCGTCTGGAAGGAATTCCATTAACGCCTTGCCTCCCGTCTTCACGTAGTACACGTCATCAAGAGCGCGCCCATGCCGAGCAGGCCCAAGCCCACGGCGATGCGGATAAAGAATCGCTCATACTCATCAATAAGCATGGTGACTTACCTGCTCCGGGTGTGAACGCCGGTTCGGATGCTGGTGGACAACCGCAACGACCTGTTCCAGTGCTACCCAACGGGTCACCGATTCGATAGCCGGCAGATGGTGCGTCTTGTGACCGCGGGATTCACAACAGGGTATATGAGAGAACGGCCCGAGGGGTATCTGTCAAAAAAGGAGGCCTGACCCAAATCATCCTATCTGGCCCGGCCTCACACCTGTCAGTTCTGACAGTTGCGCCGTGGGGGAACTCGTGTAGAAACTCGACCTCAAAGTCATAAGTTCATCGCTGCAACCCAGGGAGGATCTGCGATGCTGAACAAACCGATCACGAAGGCCGCCATAGTCCTCGCCTCGTTCTTTTTCTTCGGTTGTGCGCAAATGCAATCAATGGGCGGGTCAGATGCGCTGATGAAACTGCTGACCAGCCAATTGGGAGTGACCCAGAACCAAGCCAAGGGAGGAGTCGGTTCCGAATTGACGCTGGCAAAGGAAAAGCTTCCGAGCGGGGATTTCAACGCGCTGGCCAAGGCTATCCCGGGAAGCGATAGTTACATGAAAGCGGCGAAGGATCTTGGAGCGGTCACGGGCCCAATCGGTGATAAGGCGGGCCTCCAGTCGGCCTTTCAGCGTTTGGGAATGAACTCCGGCATGGTGGACAAGTTTTCCGGTGTCCTTACCGACTTTGTCGGAAAGATGGGAGGAGATCCCGTCAAGAGTGCGTTGGCTGCTGTATTGAAATAAGGCACCAGCTCAACGGCGACACAATCGCTTCGCGCGAGCCTGAGAGGCCGCAAGATGAACCATCCTTCGTCACAATACAATCGCTTTGCGTCCTGCATTCTGATGATCGGGATTCTCTTCGCAGCTTGTGCCACAGCACCTCCCGGCGTCGAGGCGCCGAAGATATCCATTGCGAATATCTCGCCCAAGGATTTCGCCCTGTTCGAACAACGTTTCGACGTCCAGCTTCGAATCGCAAATCCGAATGAGAAGGAACTGGGCCTGAACGGAATGCGGTTCGACATCGACTTGAACGAGAAAGAGTTCGCCAACGGCATGACCGGAGAAACAGTCGTCATCCCTCGGTTTGGCTCACAGGTCGTCAACGTCGAAGTCATCACCGGCATCAGCAGTTTTCTTCGGCAGGTTCAAGACCTGAACAAAACGGGGGCAGGCGGGAAGGTGACCTATCGCATCAAAGGCACTGCCTTCGTAGAAAGGCCCGGCACGTTCAAATTGCCGTTCGATGAGAAGGGTGAAGTCGATCTGGGTTTTGCGCAACAACCTGAGCAGCAATAACGTTCGGAAACCGACCTCGATGCTGACAAACGGAAGATTTGCCGGTTTGGCCGGCTGGATTGGGCTCATGCTCATGTTCGGCACGACCCTGATGGCTGCCGACTGGTCACAAATAGCGCTGACCCGATCGGCCATTCAAAAAAATAGACAGGCAATCGTGGCCAAATTCATGGAACTCAATGAGTCACAGAGCCATGCCTTCTGGCCTGTCTACCGGGACTACCGCTCCGCCATAGCGGCGGCGGACGACCGCATGGTGACGATTTTGGAACACCTCATCGCTGAGCATGGCGTCATCAGCGATCGCGAAGCCGACAATATGTTGGATGACTATCTTACTTTCGAGCAAGAAAGAATCAGGCTCCAGTATGAGTATCTCAAACGGTTCCGAAAAATCCTGCCGTTGAAGCAGGTGGCCCGCTTGTTCCAACTTGAGAACAAGATGGATGCCGTCGTGCGTTATGAACTGGCGACGAAGGTCCCTCTTGTAGATTGAGTGGGAGATCCTTGCCGGCATGCCGATAAAACTGTGCAGAATTGCAATCGCCGCCGTCCTTGGCATATGGTCCTTATCGCAATGGCCTTTGACCACATTTCATGCCATGGCAGACCTATTGGAGGACAAGCGTGTCATCATACAGGCCAAGCACGCGGACGCCGTCAGGACATTTCTCCAATTAGACCCTCGGGAAGAGGCCGCTTTCTGGCCGGTGTACGAGGAGTATCGCGCCGATTCGGCTCGAACCAATGATCGCTTCGCTCAGCTGATTCGGTCTTATGCCGGAAACTCAGACCACCTCTCTGATCAGCAGGCGGAACAGCTCCTGACCGATTTTCTCCAGTGGAAGGAAGAGACTGTTCAACTGCACTATCAGTACATCGGGCGATTCCGACAGATTTTGCCGGGCAGAAAGATCGTAAGGCTGTTTCAGCTCCAACAGAAACTGAATGCCGCCATTGAAGCCGACCTCGCCAATGTCGTACCGCTTGTCAAGTGATCGGGCCGGTCAACAGACCAATCACACTTCAATCGCATGGCTTTCCGGATGGATCGGCTTGGCGGGCATCCTCATGGTTTGCAGCGGATGCGCGAGTTCAATCTACGGTTGGCAGTCCCGAACCAATTCGACTCCTCTGCCTGCCTCTTTTGATCATGACGTGTTTGAAGAGCGGGCCGTGGCCCTGTTCCCCGCAGTAACTGCTCCAGGTCTTCGCGGGAACGAGGCGGCCCTTTCCTACTATCTCGATGACATTCTTCGGAAACTTGCCCCGAAATGGCGCACGGTTTCTCCCAAAGATACCGTGACGCGCATCAACCAGCAGGGATTGGCCGAAGGGTACATCACATTGATGCAGGCCCATGAGCAAAGCAACATTTTTGACCGAAGTCTATTGCGACCGGTTGCCGCCGCGCTCGGCGCTCGATATGTATTCCAGCCTCGTCTCGCCTTCCTCGTCCAGACCATGACGGATCGTTGGAAAATTCCCGCCTTCGACGTACGCGTGTCGCAGACTCGTTCAAGCATCATGCGGCTCTCCCTCCAGTTATGGGACGCGGACAGCGGAGAACTCGTGTGGACCTCTGTCGCCGAAACAAACATGGCGAACGAGGCCGTGTCCCAGGACCCCGTCTACCTTGAGGATATCGCCCGCGCGACGTTAGGGAGCATGATATCCGACCTGTTGCATGGCAAAACCGCTTCCCAATATACCCCGCTCAATACTTTTCTTAACGACTTGATTCAAGAGGCGATGCCGAAAGAGAAATCCGACGATTTAGGCAGGGAAACCTCACCCCCGGCTGATAAAGACACGATCCGTCGTTGAAATTGCCTCGCCTGTCAAAATTGACAGTACTGGGTTGCTTGTTCCCATGGTACATGACCAAGCGTATCTTACGGTCAAGACAGTTCCTTCGTAGCGTATTCGAGGAGGTGGCACATGGCACGCACGGCAGAGCATCGTCGTCTTGAAGAGAGCAAACTGAATACGGCGTCATGGAAGAAATGGGGGCCGTACCTGAGCGAGCGACAGTGGGGAACCGTTCGCGAAGACTACAGCGACGAGGGCAACGCCTGGGACTATTTCAGCCATGAGCAGTCCCGTTCCCGGGCCTATCGGTGGGGTGAAGACGGCCTCGCCGGCATCTCGGACGATCATCAAGTGCTCTGTTTTGCCCTCGCCTTATGGAATGGGAAAGATCCCATTCTCAAGGAGCGGATCTTTGGGTTGACCAATAGCGAAGGGAATCATGGGGAGGATGCCAAAGAGTATTATTTCTATCTCGACAGCACACCCACCCATTCGTACATGAAATATCTGTATAAGTACCCGCAGGCCGCCTTTCCCTACGGCGACCTGGTGGCGACCAACAGGAGCCGGTCGCGCCGGGATATGGAGTATGAGTTGCTCGATACCGGCATTTTTAATGAGGACCGGTATTTTGACGTCTTCGTGGAGTATGCCAAGGCCGAACCGGAGGATCTATTGATTCGGATTACGGTCCATAATCGTGGGCCGGAAAAGGCGACGCTGCATGTATTGCCGACCCTCTGGTTCCGCAACACTTGGTCCTGGGCGTATGGAGGGACGAAACCGATCCTCAAGGGGGTGAAAACGAATAAAGGGGCGGCGATCCATGCTCATCATACGGATCCGCTCTTCCAGGAATCGCTTCCCGACTACTATTTATACTGCGACGGAACGGTTCCCCTCCTGTTCACGGACAACGAAACGAACAATGCCAAGCTCTTTGGCGGCTCCAATGCCGGCTCCTATGTCAAGGACGGGATCAACGACTATGTCGTCCATGGTCGAAAGGATGCGGTGAATCCGGAGGCGACCGGCACGAAGGCCTCCGTCCATCAGCAAATAACCGTCAATCCGCGCAGTCACCAGACAATTCGCCTTCGGTTATCGACGGCCGCCCCTGCCGCCGGCCGCGATGCGTTTGCAGATTTTGATGCCCGCTTCAAGGAACGACAGAAGGAAGCCGATGAATTTTATGACGCGGTGACTCCCCCGGCTGTGCGGGCGGACGCCGACCGCGCCAATGTCATGCGTCAAGGGCTTGCCGGGATGCTCTGGAGCAAACAGTACTACTACTTTGATGCCGACCGATGGCTGGAGGAACATCATGCCCATCCGTTGCGGAGAGGACGCAATGTGGTCCGAAACCGCGATTGGTTTCATATGGTGAACAACGACATCATCTCCATGCCGGACAAATGGGAGTATCCTTGGTACGCCGCATGGGACCTGGCCTTTCATACGACCGCTCTGTCGGTCGTCGATCCGGACTTTGCCCGTGATCAGTTGAAGCTCATGCTCACCGGCCAGTACCAGCATCCGAATGGACAAGTGCCCGCGTATGAATGGAATTTCAGCGATGTCAATCCGCCCGTTCACGCCTGGGCGACGCTCTTTCTCCATCGGATGGATATCGGACGCAAGGGCGAGGCGGACCTCGACTTTCTCAAGGCGGCATTTGCCAAACTGACGCTCAACTTCACCTGGTGGGTCAATCGCAAGGACCGCAACGGGAAAAATGTGTTCGAGGGCGGATTTCTCGGATTGGACAACATCGGGGTGTTCGATCGCAGTTCGCCGCTCCCGACCGGAGGATACCTTGAGCAGGCCGATGGGACGGCTTGGATGGCGCTCTTCAGCCAAAACATGGTGGAATTGGCCATCGAACTGGCGGCTCATGACTCTATGTACGATGACATGGTCGCCAAATTTGCCGAACATTTTCTCTGGATTGCTGCCGGCATGAACGGGACCGGCTCGGAGGGCATGTGGGATGAGAAGGACGGATTCTATTACGATTTACTCCGTTTCCCGGATGGTGGCTCGACCCGACTCAAGGTTCGATCGATGGTGGGATTGTTGCCGCTCTGCGCGACGACGGTGATTGAACCGTGGCAACGTGAACGGGTGCCGCGTGCGATGAAGCATCTCCGAGAGAGAGGTCAACGGATGCCCGAGGTCCTCCAGTGGATTCATCCCACCGGAGAAAAGCATCTCGGGGTAGGTGGCCGGGGCATCATGGCGCTCCTCCATCCCGACCGCCTTCGGCGCATCCTGACCATCATGCTGGACGAGAATGAATTTCTCGGACCGTACGGGCTTCGATCCGTCTCAAAGTTTCACGAGCGTAACCCCTATACATTCTATGTGAACGGGTCGGGATATAGCGTGGGATATCTCCCGGCCGAATCGGACACCGGGATGTTCGGGGGCAATTCCAATTGGCGAGGACCTGTGTGGGTACCGGTCAACGTGCTGATCATCCGGGCCCTGCTGCAGTTCTATCTCTATTACGGGGACAATTTTAAGATCGAATGTCCGACCGGGTCCGGGCGTCTGATGAATCTGTTTGACGTTGCCAAGGAGATCACTGAACGGCTGACCAAAACTTTCCTGCGGGACAGCCAAGGCCGCCGGCCCGTGTTCGGCGGGGCGGACAAATTTCAAAATGATCCTCACTGGCGGGACAACATCTTCTTCTACGAGTACTTCCACGGCGACAACGGAGCGGGCCTCGGCGCGAGCCATCAGACGGGATGGACCGGTTGTGTCGCGAAGCTAATCGAGCTCTTTGGGTTGCTCGATGCCAAGTCCATTCTTGAGGGTGGAAAAGGCGCGGCATTCCTGAAGGACGACGGGAAGCGCTGATCAACACGTGGGTCTGGCTTGGGAAGCTGAGCCGGAAGCATGCGCAAGCTGGGGCAAGTCTCCAAGCAGAAAGGGATGCGATTGCCGAGCTTACATCGATGCCGTCTGGCTCATGGGCGTATCGGAACGGAGTCCGGCCGGTATTGCGATCGCCAGGGCGAACAGCGCGCTGCGAGCTGATTCGTCCGGGTACTGCCAGACTTTACGCAGGAGAATGTCAGCCTAGATCTTGCGTCCCGTGATCGAGATATCAGGCCGGCCGTGGCCCGACGACGATGGCGGCCGAGCGTGAGTCCCCTCGGTCCTCCATCGATCCTCCATCGACCTAACGATGACCATGGACGGGCGTCAATTCTGTACGGTACGTCAGCCCGTCGCGGCCTTTTCCTTCGCCCTTGAGAACGCGGGCGTCGTCATCGGGATTGCGATAAAGCTGGAAGGTCACGGCGCCTCTTTCGCCTTTCGCGATAAGCTTCCCATTTTCCACTTCAAGTTGTCCGTCGCCGCTGAACATGCCGATCGTCCGTGCTGCTTCGAAATGATATTTTCCATCCCGGTGAATCCTGAGGCGTACCCAATCGTCACGTCTGGCTGCAGACTGCTCCAATAATCCCTCCCACATTCCAGCGACACTGCCGACCTCGGTGACCGGTATCGGTTCAAAGTGTGCGGTTCCGGAACGTTCAACCGTACTGCAAGCAACAACGCTACTCCCCATCGCGGCCAGCAAAACCGCGCCTTGGATTACGCGAGCCAAATATCCCATCCTGACTCTCCTCCGTTGGCCTGAGCGCCTCATCACAGAATCGGCAGGAGCGCCTTGATATTCTACCTGCCGCCCGGCTACGCCGCCGCATCGCGTAACTGCAGTGAAAGGAAGCGGCGTCGCGTTCCGGACGAAACACGAATCGTCAGCGCTTGGACGTTGCCGGTGGATACTTTTCGAAGGCCCTGGCGATGGCCTCATTGCCCAGTTCAATGTTTTCTGCCGGATTGTCTTCCAGATTCGCCACGATGGTTGCACGCCAGACCAATTCCTTCTTCATGCCCTCAATCAGATCCATGATCAACGTGCCCTGCCGGTATTCATAGGTGGAGACGCCGCTGTAGCCCGCTCCGTAACCGTACCGACCATGCCAGCCATAGGCTCCCATCGCAGGACCCGTCGTGTCGATTCTTTGCTTATCTTTCACCCCCATCCAATAGTGAACCAAGAGATCCGGATTCTGGGCCACCTCGACTTCTCTCAGTCCTTTCTTGGCGAGCTCTCGCGCGACAGCGCCTTCAATCCGTTTGCGCATGAGGCTATTACTCAAGACACCGGTCTGATTCAGATCGGTCATGCCTGCAAAGGCGAAGGTCTGGAACTTATTGAAGTCTGCCGTCCGATCAAAGTCGGTCTTGACATCGATGCTGGTGCAACCCATGGCACAGACGAATAGCAGCGCGGCAAGGCCGGCATACGCGTGGTGCAGCATCAGCGGCATCCTCCTCCGTCGTCCATATCACCTGCCGGCATCGTACCAGCGGGTTCAAACGGAGCAATACTGTTAGAACTGACAGGTACCGGCAAGCGACGGGCGCTCTTCCTTCAGTGCACGAGAGGAATATCCTGCGCAAGCTCCGCTTTTAACATTGCCCGAATCTTGTTCTCGATTTGGATATAACGGGCGGTCTTGGCCGCCGGAAGCACCTTTCCGATCTTGTCGGCATACGTGCGCTTCATCTTAACTTCGGCTTCCTCCACCGCAAGCGCCTGATCCATGAGCTTGGTCGCCTCGTCGTTTGAAAGAGGGCCCTTATTATATGCTTCGGCGTATTCTTGAATCGCCTTGCCCAGGCTATGGTTGATGTGCTCCAACTCCTTCTGATACTCGCTATAGAGAGGCCAGAATTTCTTGCCTTCCTCGTCCGTGAGGTCCATGTTACTCGCCACTAAGAGCTTTTTGTCTGCCTTGATCTTCTGAAGCAAGATCTCGGCATTGGTGTTTTCGGCACTCTGCGCAACGCCGCTGATGCCGACGAGAAGAATGCCGATGCATAGCCAAATGGGAAACGCCTTCATTCGAGGACTCCTTTTTAAAAGATGAAGAGTAGACGAAGCGGTCAATGCCGCATCGACATCCCGCGCCCGGTAAGGTTGTAGCAGGGAATCGTAGAATTATAAACTGTCAAAAGTGAAGTAGGGCCAATGGCATATTGATGACGTTCCGGATGCGCGTCCCCCGTATGGCCTTTCCACGTCCCGCTTCGGACACAATGGGCAAAGTCGGTCATTTTTCGAGCACGGCGTGCCCTTCGGCACCACATTCTCACCGCCGATCAGGATCGAGGCGCCTTTCGGCGCGCGGAGCGCGATGTGGATCGGTCGGTTCGCTTGACGCAGATCATCCATGATGTGCTAAGCTTTCGGCTTCGCTGGCGCGGAGACGTCCAATGATGGTCTCCGGGCCCATGTATTCATCGGGATCACGCATATGCCAAGTCTTCAATCCGTCAAACGGAAAATCGATTCCGTCAAGAAAACCCAGAAGATCACGAAGGCCATGAAGATGGTAGCCGCCTCGAAGTTGCGGCGCATGCAGGACCGCATCCTTGCGGCACGGCCCTACGCCCACAAAATGCGGGATGCGATTCGCAACCTCAGCCGGCGTGTCAACCGAGACGCACACCCCTTGCTCCGGAAGCGGGAGGGCAACCGCATCGTCGTCGCCGTTGTGACGAGCGATCGAGGGTTATGCGGGGCTTTCAATGCGAACATCCTCCGCACGGCAGCGGCGGCACTGAAAGAATTCCAAGCCCATGGCAAGCAGGTCGAGGTGGCGGTGATCGGGAGGAAAGGTCGCGACTTTTTTCGGAGACGCGCCTGGAAGGTGCGCCGGGAGGTCGTGGATATTTTTGAGAAATTAACTTTCGAGCACGGAATGCTGTTGGGCTCGGAAATTCGAGCCATCGACGATTATGTCGCGGGCCAAATCGATGCGGTCTATGTCATCTACAACGAGTTCAAATCCGTCATTCAGCAACGGGTCGTCGTGGAACGGCTTCTTCCGATCGACTGGGTCGTCGAGATCTCCGACCTCAATGAGGTGGATCAACCCACCGATGCCACTCCCGGGGCTTACCTCTATGAGCCGAACGAGGACGAACTGCTTGCGGACCTCCTGCACCGCAATTTCCACGTCCAAGCGTACCGCGTTCTGCTGGAGTCATCGGCCGCCGAACAGGGGGCCCGCATGGCGGCCATGGACGGCGCGACACGAAACGCCGGCGAACTCATCAAGAAATTGACGATCTACTACAATAAGACCAGACAAGCAGCGATCACCAAAGAGCTCATGGACATCGTGGGCGGCGCCGAAGCCCTCAAATAGGCACCGGTGTTGGTTGTGGCAGACAAGACCGGCTATAGAGAGCTCAGCCAGGGGAAGGATGTAACCGTATCCCTCTTGCAGGAATTTCCACGGTGAGGAGCAAGAACGTGTATCTGCTGCGAGCCGGATTGTCGAGACCGACCCTCCGAGCCGATCGAGATACCGGTATATCCCGCTAACAGCCGACCTGGACCTTCAATGATCAGTCGATGACCCGGAGCGTTGTTCTTCCCTCCGGCTCTGCAATTCTTTGCGCAAAGCCGTCCGTTCCTCCTGAGTCATGCTTTTCCACTTCTCCTTGAGTTCGCGCCGCTCTTCCGGAGGCAGTGACTTGAACCAGCGCCGCGCGCGCCGGATCGACTCCTGTTGCTCGGAGGGAAGTTCGCGAAACTGTTGAAACCGCTCCCGGCGGGTCTGCCGCTCTTCAGGCGGCAATCGGCTCCATTGCTGAAACCGTCTAGTGGCCTCCTGCCGTTCCTCCTGCGTCATCGTCTCCCATCGCTTGACCCCATTGAGCAGGCGTTTCTGTTTCTGAGCGGGCATCCGATCCCATGTGTCCCGGAATCGCTCGAGGAGCTGCTGATCGGCCGGACTGAGTTGGCTCCATGACAACCCGGGGGACTCCGGCTGAGCCCAGAGCGGATCGGCGCACAATAGCAGGCCAAGAAAAATCCAGGGCAGGCTCATTGATGATCATCCGTTGGTGGGTGACTCGGCCAACCAGTCGTAGAATTCCAAGTCATCAGACAGCTCGACATTCTCCGGTGAAGTCATCAACTCGATGTCTTCCAGCATCGGTTGGCCATGGTTCTCGATATCCCGCTGGTTCGCGAGGAACACGACGGTCAACAGGCCGATTGATGCGATAGCAACCCCGGCCCATCTTCCCCAGGGCCGGCGGTTCATCGAGCTTTCCAATACCTCCCGCCTGGCACGCTGAAGGCGACCGGCCAGCCGCGCGTCGCACTGATCGAGGCTCTGCTCCAACGCCTGTTTAGCCTGAGCCAGAAACAGGTCATCTTCCGGGGATCGCATGTCGCTCATGGCCAATGCTCTCCCAGCTGTTTTCGAAGGGCTCGCACGGCGCGAAAAAAATGAGTCTTGACGCTGCCCTCGGAGCATTTCATGGCCGCGGCCGTTTGAGCGACATCCATCTCTTCCCACGCGCGCAGGAGAAAGGCCTGTTGCTGTCGCAACGGCAATGTGCGAAGCGCCGCATCCAGCGCCGCGCAAGCCCGCTTCCTCTTCAGTTCCTCGTCCGGGCCCGCCAGCGGATCGGCCACGGTTTCCAGCGGATCTTCGGCATCACTGTCATCGTCGCGCGGTTTGCCGAACCATTCTCTCCAGCGATTGCGAACTCTTGTACGCCGATACCAATC
This sequence comes from Nitrospira sp., assembly GCA_040981125.1. GTDB lineage: Bacteria > Nitrospirota > Nitrospiria > Nitrospirales > Nitrospiraceae > DASSBQ01. Next base: position 140,632 of record JANRMQ010000003.1, on the reverse strand, counting down.
GCGAATTCGGCTCTGCAAAATGCAATGAAACAGCGGTCCCCATTCGGATCCATCGCGATCCGCATAGCGTTGAACCAACTTGAACATCGCATCTTGGACAAGGTCCAATGCCTCGTCATTGTTCCCCGTCGCGATTTGTGCCATACGCAAGGCTCGGCGTTCAACCGTCGCCAGAAATCGATCGAGCGCCTGAGCCTGATTCAGGATGGTCACCCTCCCGTCCAGGCAGGCCCTGTCGGGTCGAACGGTAATCGATTGCGCCTTTGAATTGAACACGCGATATGAGCACACATCCGCCCGGATACCGGTATTCGGCGTCCTAATGCGAACAACGTGTGAAGGGCGGCCCGGTTGACCGGCTGATTCGGCAATGGTTCCATTCAATCAGTCAAAGCAGAGTGAGGAGAGGAAGAAAAACGGATGTTCAAGCGTATCAGGAACGAGATTTAAGAGTGGAGGCCCCGCGCTTCCCCCCTTCCTGCGACGAGCCGCCCGGCGTGGAGGGAAGCTGGACGGCGATATCCAGGCCGGGTTGTCCATCATGATCCTTGCCGTCTTGTCCCACGCTGTAGAGCAACCCTTTCTTGCGGTTGACCAACATGGGAAATCCGGTAAACGGATCGTAGAGCGATTGCCCCGCCTTAGCCATTCGCGTGGGGACATCCTGTTCAGTCGGGCTCCGCCGGATCCAGACCTGAAGAGCCGCCAGGCGCAGGCGCGTTTCCACTTCAAAGATCCGGCTTCCATAGGTCTCCCAGTCCGGAAGCGGCGGCATGCGCGCGATGTTCTCGATGGGATTCGCTGCGTAGTCGAGCCAACTCTCTGCGGGAGAACGGATGAAGCTTTCCCGTTTCGGGAAGCTTCCGAAGCGTCCCTCCAGGGCCGCCTTGCCGGATGCCTCGTAGTAGTCCGCGTACAGATTCAACCGTCGTTGTTTCGGCAGCGGCATCATGGCTGCCAGCGAGACATACGCCGGCCGGCTGTCAGGCGAATCCTGCACGGACATCAGATCATGATGGTTTGCGGCGACGGCGAGTTCGCTTTGCATCGGCCAGCGGAGGGATTGCTCCACCTGATCCAACGGCCGAACCAATTTGCCCAGGCGGCCGAGAACCTTCTCGTCAAGATCCGGCCGCGCCAGCAACCCGCTCACAATCGCCGCGTCATCGGCTATGGCATCGGCGGCCAGCATTTTGACGGGCAGCGTCCTTGCTTGGGCCAGAACGGTTCGCCACATGGCGAGATCCGCTTCCAACCGTTCGATTCCCGGTTCCACGTCCTGGGCGAATCCATCCGCCACATACAGGCGATGCACGTGAAGCAGGAACGGACAATTCGGACTGATCGGTTCCCCATACCCCCAATCTTCAAACGGCATCTTCAGCCATTGCTGATACCGCGTCATTGATCGGCCGGATCGACTCACCAAGGCCCGTACGCTTGCCGCCTGCGCGCTGAATCGCGCCGCCGGGTCCGTCTCCTTTTGCCAGGCAGCCAATTCCTTTTCGCCGGACGAACGGGCGTTTCCGATCGGTTCACCACGACCCGTGAGACAGGCGCCTGCCATCGCGAGATCGGCCGGTTCGAATTTCCGTTCGAAACCGATCTGGACCGGATCCCGGCCGCCTCCCCGCTCAAATCCCAGCAGCGCCAAGTATCCATTCGTACTGGTTTCCTGCAACGCCCGCTGAGGTTTCGCACTGAGGTTATAGAACGCGGCATTCGGCCGTTGCTCCATCAAGATCCAAGCGAGTCCGGCCGCTCCAATACCGGCGATTCCGATCGCGAAGATCGCCACAGCAAGAGAAAAGAGCGTAACCGTCATAGACCGAGTCGTCGAGAAACAGGTTCCGATCAACCCGACCGCCCGTGATCGAAGGCTATCGCAAACACGGCCGGGAAGAAGCTTTCGCTCTTTGTGTTTCTGAGCGGGCGTCTCTCTCCACGCAGGAATCGATGGATCGGATTGATCAGACAGCACGTCGATGGCGGCCGTAGTCGAGATTTCTGCGCCGGACAGTGAAGATTCGGAAGAAACAGCCGAGGCGTCTGATGCAACAAAAGGCGCCGTCTCATTCGATACCTGCCTGTCGCCGGACGGCTGATTCTCGTTCAATGCCTGATTGTCGGACTCCTCCGTCCCCTTGGATCTCCGCAGCCAACGGGTGAACAGATTCGATCCGGCCCGTCCGGGCGTTGGTTGCAGAGTGTGATTCTCCCAGAGGATCTTAATGTCGCCGGGTATTGCAGGCTCGGTGGCGACGGCTGATTCGGCGGCGACCTGGGGCGTCTCCACCAGGAGAGATTGATCCGGCGCGGGAGCCGTTTCTTCGACGTGGATGGATGACGACTCCAAAGAAATGGTCGCTTCGGCAAGTGGCTGTAGATCCACAGGCGATGCCGAATTCTCCCGGACGGGAGTTTCGACCTCGCTTTCGACGACAGCATCCTGAGCCGGAAGTTCTTCGTGTTCTGATTCGATCCGAATCGATTCGACCGGAAGCGGTGCAGGCTCTTCTTGATCCTGAGCTCGGTCTTCGGACGACTCGAACAGCGCGCCTTCCGGAAGCACCGAAGTCGTGTCCGGAACAACGGCCTCGGCGACTGCTTTTTCGAACGCATCGAAGATCGGGGGCTGCTCACCGGCCGTTGCCATGGAATCATCGATCGTTGGAGCCGACTTCTCCTCCTGAGGGAGTTCAAGCGGTCGGCTCTCGCCGCATCCTACCGAATGTTGTTCGATAGGGAGAGGCTCGGGCGCGGCGAGCTCGGAACAAGAAAGTTCTTCAACGGCAGGCAACGGATCGGATGCCTCCCCGGGCGTCGCAACCAAATAAGGCTCCGGTAAGAGAGCCTCCGTGGCCTCCGGCATCGGATCCGGGACGAGATCCTGGGACAGGCCGGTATCCGACGGTGGCGCGGACCATGTGTCATCGACGAACGGCGTCAGCGTGGTTTCCGGCACGACGCCATATTCAGGCTCGGGCTCATGCTGCAGAATTGGAACCGCCTCCTCTTCCACCTGTTCCCACGGCATCGGGGCCGGAAGATTCTGCGATTCCGCAACCGGTTCGTCGGCCGTCAAAGGAACGACATCCGGCGCATTCGAAGACGGCTCGCCGACGGCGGCGGGCCCCTGTTCGAGACCGATCTCGAAAGGATTGAGCTGTTCACCGGAAACGGATGCATCCTCCGGCGCCGGCTTAGTCGGCGGGTCGACGGGAACAGACGAAGAGCCACCGCCGACGGCCGCGAGTATTTCTTCCCACGACATTGAAGAGAGGAAACTCTCTGCGGACACCGGAAGCGCAGGCTGATCGTCCGCCGGGTTTGGCGGATCGAGAACCGGGATGGCCCCGATGTCTTGCGCCGTACAGACCTGCGTCTCATCTTCGGCCGGCCGGGGAATCGAAAGGGTCGTGTCCTGAATTTGATCCCATGGCATGGGTCGCGGAGCCGGCGGTGCTTCGGCAATGGGATTCGTCACTGCGCGCAAGGAGAGGTCCGCCGCCGTCAGCGCCTGAGCCGAATCGGGCAACGCAATGTCCGGTTTGAGCGAGAAGCCGGTCGCATCGACAGCGATTTCTGGATCGCGGACTGATTCACTCTCCATCTGCTTGGAAGTGGACCCGGATGTCTCATCAGCCAGCTTGAAAGGCGTCTCTCCATCAACAGTGGAGGATTCTGTCACCGGGCTCGTAAGGGATGATTCGGCTGCTTGTGGTCCTGCCGAAGCCGGATGCTCGTTCTCGGCATACCCCTCCGCCGCATTTTCCCGTTGCCTCGCGATCGGTTCAAGCGGCGACTCACCAGCTATGTCTGCTGATAATTGTTCCCGCGCGGCGGCCTCCGGCAAAACAACAGGTGGCTCCGCCTCGTCGATCCGTGAACCGGCCGCCTCCGGGGGATCCGATGGGAGCAAGAATGAAGCGCCGGGGTCATCGTTTGATTCCGGCAAGGGATCCGTTACCGGCCGGCCGGTGTCGGCTGTGGCGTTGTGATTCGATGGAAGCGGAGGAGCGAGTAATTGCCCCGTACCGGAATCGAACAATGGTGCGAGCCGGAAGGCGGTCGGACTTCCCGGCGCAAGGGATTGGATTTTCTGGAACAACTCCGCAGCGCGCGCCGGGTTCTCCGTATCCGGGTCTTCAATCAAAACATCAACGGCCTTTCCATATTCGGCGACCGCGGCCATCGAGTCGCCTTTGGCCTCATACAGTTGCCCCAACATATCGAGGAAGGGGACGCAACGGGGCCCCGCACCCAGATACTCCCGCAACAAAGATTCAGCCAGCCAATAATCCTGTCGTTCAAGCGCTTCACGGGCCAGCGATTCGAACGCGGTCCTCGCGCTGATCAAACTACCGAGGCGCAGATGCAGGGTGGCGAAAAGACGGCGGGCTTCGGTATTCAGAGGATCGAGAGCAAGCAGTTCCTTCAACACGGCGGACGAACGGCCATACTTCCCGGCATTCATATGGGTGATGGCTTCTTCGAGCAACGCCGTTTTTTTGTTATACCCGACGATCCCTTTCTTATGAGCTTTGGGAGGGGTTTTCTTATCGGTTTTTGGGGGGGACTTCTTATCAAATCGCACAATGTAACCTTAGCAGATTGAGAAGGTTCCGCAGGCCGACTGTCCGAGTCCAAGGACAACGAGGCCGAGGGTCTTCAAACCACGCGGAAAGCGAAAAACCCATGGTCCCATTGCAAGTCAGATGCCTCCCTCCCCTGTAGGGAAGCAACATTAGCCGCTGCTTAGAAAACAAGCCATACTGTCGACTTCTCGCAAATCCTACGGAAGGCCCTTCATCCAATTTTGAACACGTCCGCGCAAAAAACGCAGGGGCTCTTCCTGTGTGCCAGCTCATTGGCTCAATCCGGGCCAGTCTCGCACGGTCGGCTCTCCAGCTCGTCTTCCCCCGAATAAGCCCGATTTCGTATACTGACCGATCCCTATGCGGTTGAAGACGGATTACGTCATCTTTTCAGATCTCGACGGCAGCCTGCTTGACGCGGAGACCTATTCCTATGGACGGGCTGATGCAGCCCTCCGCAAGGTCTTCGAGTCCTCAGCCCAACTCGTGCTCGTCTCAAGCAAAACGCGGGCGGAAATGGAGCCTCTCAGGATCAAGCTGCGACTCCCAACCCCTTTCATTGTTGAAAACGGGGGAGCCGTCTTCATTCCTGACGCCTATTTTCCCTTTCCCCTCGAAGGCTCCGTTTCATGCGGCCCCTATCGCGTCATCGAAATCGGAACGCCGTATGCCGGCTTGCGGGCGGCGTTGAAGGAAATCGACGTGGATCTATCCTGCCGGCTGCAAGGATTCGGCGATATGACGCTGGACGAGATCGCAAGATATACAGGCCTTTCGCCGGATGATGCCGCACGGGCGAAACGGCGGGAGTTCGACGAGCCGTTTCTCGTGACCGGAAAAGACATCACTTTGCAGCAACTTCAAGCCAAGGCGGTATCCAAGGGGCTCACATGCACCAAAGGCGGGCGGTTTTTTCACCTCATGGGATCCAATGATAAGGGACAGGCGACAGTCCGCCTCATCGAGCTCTATCGCCGCTTGGCGCAAAGTCGAGGCCATGAGATGCTGACAATCGGCATCGGCGATAGTCTGAATGATCTGCCGATGCTGCAAGTCGTGGATCGGCCGGTCCTCGTCCAAAAACCGGACGGCTCGTATGATGCGGACATTGTTCTTCCGGACTTGCTCCGTGCACCCGGCATTGGACCGGCCGGCTGGAATGCGGCCGTTCTCGACCTGCTTTCATCCGGCTGAGCGCATCTTTGCAGAATGCCGGCTCCTCGCTTGAGCCATTCCACCGGCCATTTCGCGCCACGTCAGCGCTTCCTTGCGCAGTGTAAAGACGTTATAGGAAAAACCGCAGCCAGAGGTAAGCGGAGGAGAGCAGCAGTGATCCGATCATCACAGGAAAGCCCAAGGCGAAGAACCGCCAAAATGTAATGTGATATCCGGCACGCCGCGCCAAGTCGATGACGACGACGTTGGCCGACGCTCCGATCATGGTTCCATTTCCCCCGAGGCACGCGCCCAGCGCCAACGCCCACCAAAGAGGCAAGATGTCCGCTTGATGGACCAATTCGCTGTAATCCGTGATGTCCGGATGGAGCGTCCTCGCCAAATCCACGATCAGCGGATTCATCGCGGCCACATACGGAATATTATCCACGATCGCCGACAGAAACCCCGACCCCCAAAGAACCGCCAGCGTCGTGGCGGCTGCGTTGCCCTGCGTGACAGCGACCAACTGTTGAGCCAAGAACCGAATGGCCCCCACCTTCACCAACCCGCCCACGAGGATGAAGAGCCCGATAAAGAAGAAGATCGTCTTCCATTCCACTTCGGCGAGATAAGCTAAATCCCGCTCATCGTCCGCCGGACGATGTCCTTCCCCGACCAACATGAACAGACTTGCCGCAAGTAAGGCGATCGTGGCAGGTTCAAGATGGATGAATTGATGAAAGACGAACGCGACCGTGGTCGCCCCTAAGAGCCACAGGCACTTCATCAAAAGCCCTCGATCCTTGATCGCCTCATCCTCATTCATGCTCAGCAGCATAGCCCCCAAACGCGGTGAGACCCGCATCGATCGACCGCCGATCAACCAGAGCGCCCCCAAGAAAACGAGCATGATGACAACGACCGGGGGACCCAGCATGAGGACAAAATCCATATAGCTCAACTCCGCCTTGCTGCCGATCATGATATTCGGCGGATCGCCGATGAGTGTAGCGGTTCCCCCGATGTTTGAAGACAGCGCCTCGCCCACCAAATAAGTCACCGGATTGAGTTCCAGCCGTTTCGTGACTTCCAGCGTAACCGGCGCCATCAACAATACGGTCGTGACGTTATCCAAAAAGGCGGACAATACCGCAGTAATGACGCAGAGAAAGGCCAGCATGCGGAACGGCCGGGCCTTGGCGCGTTTGGCGGCCCAGATCGCCAGCCATTCAAATAGTCCGGTCCTTCCGGTGATGTTGACGATGACCATCATGCCGATCAGGAGAAAAATGACGTTGTAGTCGATGCCGAACTCATGGGAGTGGAAGGCCTCCTCCTGAGTCAGGACGCCTACGCTGATCATCAGGGCGCCGCCGCACAGGGCGACAATGGTTTTATGAATCCGCTCCGTGATGATCGCGAGATAAGAGGCGCAGAAGATGATGAGCGCGAGGGCCGTGTGGCTCATGAGGGATCGTCACCCGCAAGCCGGCGCCGTATCATGCCGGGGAAAAGATCGGCAGGAATATCCGGAGGGTTGTCTCGTCGAGGGAAACGGCCATACGCGTAATCGGCTCGGACGTGAAGAATCCAAGAAAGGAGCTTGACCGTGGACGCGCGAGCTGAGGCGATTCAGTCTCGTGCGTTCCGGTTCTTTCTGGCGCATAACTGATAGCCGAGCCATATCCCCCCGGCGCAGCCGAGGCCGAGAGCCAACGCCAGAAGGCCCGTGATACTGTGCGTCAGACTAAACTCCATGTCCCGCCTGCGCGGGTAGCGCCGGACGACGGCTTCTCCTCCTAACCAGAGGCCGCGACCCGCCTCGCTGTCCGCCTCCTCGATCGAATTTTCCATGAAGCCGTCCCCCTTTCCTGCGTCCATACGCGGTGTCCCCTACAAATGCCGCAGGTCATCAGGAGCGCGATCCCTGGATCGGATCGACAAACCCCGTTCAATATAATCCTTGGCCAAATCTTTCGCGCCGAGCCCGAACGCGATCGCGCCGGCCAGGACGATGCCTCCCAAGGTGATGCCGAACCCGACGACCACGATGTTTTGCGCGATTCCCAGTTGCTCGAGCGCCATCGCCACCGCCAACAACTGAATCCCCCATCGCGAGCAGGCCGCCACAAGGCGAGCCGGCGGGAGCCCCGCATTGACCGCGGCAATCAAGACCGCCTGCGAAACAAAATTGGATAACAGCCAACCTGCGACGAGAATCAGCGCCGCCGTGACCAGATGAGGAACATAGGCGAGGAAAGACTTAGCCACATCGTTGATCGGTTGAAGGTTGAGCGCCCCCATTGCTCCCACCGTGGCGAAAATCATCACGATCCAGTACGCGGCTTGTCCGACCAACCGGGACGGATCGGTCTTGACGCCGCCGCGCAGGAGAGCGCTGGTAACTCCCAGGCGATCGGACAGGCGGTCCAGCCCGACAACTCTCAACAGCCGTTCCAACGTCTGGCTGGCGGTCCACGCCACGATCAATCCGGCCACAAAGATAATCGACATCGCCAGCACATTGGGTAGGACGGCCAACACTTGCCGCGCCAACACCGCCAGCGGATCCAACAGTCCCTTTTCCCAGAATTCTTGCATCGTTCCCTCCCCGGCTCGACATGTCCGGTTGCGCGCCGGCGCGACCTATTTGGACACCGCCGTGTGTGGAGGCCACCGCGCCAAGAGATAAGGCTTATCCTTCTCGAACGCGTGGCACAACATTTCGATTCGTCCTTCGGCCTCGGCCGACGTCAATCCCTGTGTATCCAGTACAAACGACGCAGTTCGTCCCAGGTACAGCGGGGTGAACGCCTTCAGCAGGTGTTCCCGGGGCATCACGCCGTTATGGTAAGCGACAGCCGCATCATAGACGATCCTCGCCCAGAGCGAGTCCGCGATCCGAAACTCTTGAAGGGCGCACACGCCCAGCGGTTGCAGACTCCCGAGCGTCTCCGGCGCGAGAATCTGCTCCCAAATCGGGGTGAGATCGGTCAACCCCTGGCGAAAGCTGCTGATCATCCGATCCACGTTGACATTGACCGGCTCCACCCCGACCTCATACTGAAACCCGAACAGGCTCACCGGATTGGAGCCTTCGAGCTTCGACCAGACCGAATGATGCTCTTCCATGAGCGCGAACACGGCTCCGAGCACTTGCACGAGCATCGCGGACAGGTCCGCGGCCGGATCCTTGGGATTATGGATCTTGGCGCCGAGAAAGCTTTGACAGACCCTCCCACCGCTGGCAATGGCTTCCGTCGTCATCCAGATATCGATTCCAAACCGGGCCACTTCCGACTCCCACACATGTTTGTCGAGATAATGCCGGGCAAGGGGGCCGGAAAAGCCGAAGTCGCCGCCGATCGGTTGCCGGATGCGATGGCCGTAGAGCGCTCTCGTCAGGGGATACACAATACTGTTCGTAATGGTCCCGTCGTATTTATGGCGCAGGTAGTACGGCGCCACATAATCATAGCCCTGTTCCAGCACGGGGCTGATCAGCAGCTCCAGCCACTCCGGGGTGATGCTGCGCAAATCGGAATCCACCACGGCACAGGCCTTGGCCTTCAGGCGCCGCGCGATTTCGAAGATCGTTCGAAAAGCGCTGCCCTTCCCGGGAATTCCGTGATAGGGAGTGATGATCTTGTGCAGGGGACTCTGTTGATCCCCGACGAACATCGTCTTCAGATCGACTACCGCCTGGGCCACCACTTGCTGGGTACCGTCCGTCGAGCCCCCGTCGGAATTGACGAGCACCGACCGCGCCTCGGGGAAATATTTGGCCAGTCCGGCGCTCACGGCCCGGACCACATGCCCGATCGTCTCCACGTTATTGAAGCTCGGGATCCCGACGAGAATATCCGTTTCCGCCAACTGCACCACTTGGGCTTCAGTCTCGGCTGTCAGTGGAGTCGCGGCTGTGGAATTGGAATCGACCGTCACGACTGTGACCTTTTGCTATTCCCGTCTTTCGGCATGTCCTATCTTGACCGGCAGGACCAATTCGGTTGGGCGCGGATTCAACACTTGCAAGAGACACTATCCGCCGTAGCGATGTCAAGGGAATGAATACGCTGACTACCGGCCAGGGACGATAGGATCTAGCCTGGAAGCGAGGATGTCTGAGCGGGATGAGAAGCTACCGCCTGTGAAGTGTTGGATGTCTTACGAACACTCCGCAATGACGATATGATCGTGGCCGGCGTGGAAAAGCGAGCCGCCGTCGGATTGCTCGGTGACGAACCGGCTCAACCGCAGTTGGTCATCCGCGTCCATGAGAATCGGGGCCACCGCGAAGCGGGATTGGTGAATCCACCGCACCGTCGCGAGCGGCACAGAAAGAGGGTCTCGCTGACCGGGAAGATGGAGATGGAGCTGGAGATAATCGCCGGTCATAATTCCTTTCAGCCCTAAGCGCGACCAACCCGGAATCGAAAGATCAAGGACTCGTCCACTCCAAATAATCGCTCCTTCCTCGACACGGGAACTGGTGCACTCGACGATAAACCGGGGCCGAACAGTCTGATCCATGGGTGAAATCTCCTGGGAACGGCGCCGGGCAGAATATGTAACGGGGACTTTGACCGGTAGTACCCGAAAGTGGGGTGACGGAAGAAAGGCGGCTCGGGTCGTGATAAAAGGCCCTTCGGGCCGACGGGGGAGATCGGGAAAGCGCACGTTTCGACGTGCGCGGGCAGGGCGGGCGAGATCGGGAAAGCGCACGTTCGACGTGCGCGGGGCGGGAGGGTGAGAAAGGTCTTTGAGCTTTCCGGTTATGCGACGTGGGCCGAGCCGGGCAGATCGGTCATGGATTCGACAAACTTTGTGATACGGATCAGCGCGGGCGCTGCTATTTTCAGATTTTCGAGGCCGAAGCTGCTGCCTTGAACCCATTGAACCGTGGCTCCGTCTACATCGATGGCCTTAGGTTCGTCGGGAAGGAAGACTCGGAGAGTCAGCTTCATACCAACCGTGACCGGTTTATCTCCTTCGATGCGCCAGCCTTTTACCGACAGGTCACACACTTTTCCCGTTCCAACTATGCCCTCGCCGAGATAATACAAGAAGCAACTGACCGGAATTCGTGAATGAGCGCGGGGTCTGAATTGTTTGGTCATGACATCCGAACCTCGTCACAATGGACGATCAGCCAAGCTTTCACAGCAGTCTATCGAACTCCGTCTTGATGGCAAGAAAGATTTTCATTTGTCGCGGCCGTCTCGATGCGTGGACCCCGTCGTGGATGCCGTTGCAGCTGTCGCAGCAACTCTCTACAATAATCCCGCTGATTCTATTCCTTCCTTGCATGACCCGAACGAGGTGTCGCCATGACATCCGTAATGCGGCCCATCTTCCCGAGTGAGCATCCGTTGCAACCGATGGTCGGCAGGCGGTATGGGACTCGCGCCGCTGCGATCACGGCCGTCTGCTTGAGCCTGTGTATTCTGTCGAACGGTCTTGCCGAAGACACTCTGCCGGCCGATCGGCTCATGGAACTGGGTCAATCCTCCTACCGGCAGGGAGGTTTCACGCATGCGTTGCAATACTGGATCGAAGCGGCCCGGTTGTACGAAGAACAGGGCTCCATTTCCGAGCAGATCAAGGCGCAAGTCAGTGTAGCGCAAGCCCTTCAGCAAACCGGACATTATAAGGAAGCGGGGGCAATGTTGACGCAGACCGGCAAGCTGGCCGCGCAAAGCGGTGACGGCATGCTCACCGCGACAATCAAAGGATTACTTGGGACTGTTCTGTTTGCGCTCGGCGACAACGAACAAGCCTTGCGGGTGACCGACGAAGCGCTCGCCCTAGCCGAAGAACTCAACCGTCCTGCCCTCACCGCCACTCTTCTCAATAATCAAGGGAACATCCTTACGGCGGAGAAGCAGTTCTCCGCCGCCATCGGCGCCTATACAGAATCGTCGAGGCTGGCGAAAGCGTCCGACCAACAGGCGTTGATGATCATCGCCCTTATCAATTCCGCACGAGTCGGCATTCAGGAAGGTTCGCTTCCGTCCGCGAAGGTCAATCTCCAGCTCGCCGCACAGGAGATTGCCTCGGCGCCGGATTCATACGATACGGCCAACGCTTGGCTCACACTCGGCGAGGCCTACGAAGACCTGTTGCGCCCTCCGCCGGTCTCACTATCTCCAGCTGAGCAGAAAGCCGGCCTCGACGCCGGCACGTTGAGACAGGCGGCCGGCGCCTATTGGAACGCGATTCAGGTCGCCGTGAGAATTGGGGATTCGCGAAGTGAATCGTATGGCTGGGGCCACCTCGGGCATGTGTACGAGACGTCCGGCCGGACCGATGAAGCGCTCGACTTGACCAGACGGGCGGTGCTTGCGGCTCAGAAGGTCCGGTCTCCTGAATCGCTCTACCGATGGGACTGGCAAATCGCCCGTCTGCTGCGCGCGAAAGGGCGGACCGACGAGGCGATCCTTGCTTATCAACGAGCCATCGATCATCTCCAGCCGATTCGATCCGAATTCCTCATAGGCAGCCGGAACCGCCGGTTCTCGTTTCGCGAAACGACTGGAAATTTGTTTTTCGAGCTGTCGGATGTGTTGCTGCGACGCGCGTCCTCGACGCCCGAGGAGGCGGTGCGCCAGCGGCTGCTTAAACAGGCGCAGGACACGGTGGAACTGTACAAGGCGGCCGAACTTCAGGATTATTTTCGAGACGAATGCGTCGCCACCGCCCGCTCACGCAGCACGGACGTGGCGCAAGAATCCAAAACCACCGCGATCATTTATCCCATTGTTCTACCGGATCGACTCGAATTGCTCGTGAGTCTGCCCGGCGGGATGAAGCAATTCATCGTGCCGATTCCCGACACGCGGCTGACTCAGGAAATTCGCGCGTTCAGGCTCGCGCTCGAGAAACGCACCAGCCATGCCTACTTGCCGCACGCCCAAAAGTTCTATGACCGGCTGATCAGACCTATGGAAGCCGACCTCGCCGCCGGGGGCATTACCACCCTCGTCTTCGTGCCGGACGGCCCGTTCCGCACGATCCCTATGGCGCCATTACACGACGGCGCGCAATTCCTGATTGAGCGGTACGCCATTGCGACGACGCCGGGCTTGACCTTGACCGATTCCAGACCGCTCGACCGCAATCAGATTCACATGTTTTCCGTCGGTCTGACCGAGGGCGTGCAGGGCTTTCCTCCATTGCCCTACGTCGCTCAAGAACTCAGTGCGGTGCAGGAGATCTATGGCGGGACCCAGTTGGTGAACGATGAATTCCGCACGATCCAAGTCGAAAGAGGCCTGAAAGAGCAGCCCTACAACATTGTCCACATCGCGTCGCACGGAAGGGTGGAAAGTGATGGAACGAAGAGCTTCATTCTGACGTTTGACGACCGCATCACGATGGATCGGCTCAGCGCGCTCGTGGGCCTGTTTGAGTTCAGATCGGCCCCTCTCGAATTGCTCACGCTCAGCGCCTGTGAAACCGCGGCGGGGGACGACCGAGCGGCATTGGGACTGGCCGGGATGGCCGTTAAAGCCGGCGCTAAAAGCGCCCTGGCCACTCTGTGGTTTATCGAGGACGAAGCAACCGCCGCGCTCATATCGGAATTCTACAAAAACCTGCAAGACCCTGCCGTTTCCAAAGCGATCGCGTTACAACAAGCCCAGATCTCGCTGCTGAAGAATCCGGCCCATGCCCATCCGAGCCTATGGGCTCCGTACCTTCTCATTAATAATTGGTTGTGATCGTGAGTCGATAACCGCGGCGTTCAGGATCGGTCCAGACCTGAAGAGGAGCCCGCCTACATAAGATTCAGTACAAATTGCAGTTGGACCCCTTCATCTTGCATGCTGTTATGCGGGTTGGGGATGTTGTTGGTCACGAGGCGCCGCCCCCAGTAGACATTAAGATTGGCAATTGTGCCGACGTTGAACCGCAGGCCGGCCCCGACACTGGCCAGTGTTTCCGGAGAGGGGTTGATGCCTTTGGCGAACCAGGAGTGCCCGACGTCAGCGAAAGGACAGAACTGCACATACGGAAACCCCTCGGCCGAGCTCCAGATAGGGAAACGGGTCTCAAACTGGTAGATGAAGCCGTTATCACGCAGCAGTGTATTCTCTCGATAGCCCCTGACGCTGTACCGGCCGCCCACTGCTATTTGTTCAAGAGGAAATACATGGTCGCTGGCCCATTGGATATTGAGAAAGTTCACCAGCTCAATGCGGGTCGATTCAAATCGCTTCAGCCATTCCGCTTGGCCGAGCCACGACACAAACTGCCCGTCCGCAGCTCCGGGTGTTCCATTCACCGTTGCGCCGAGCACATTCAGCCCGGTGGTGAACCGAGACCGCACGGCAAACACCGATTGAGTCGTTCGATGCGTCCATTCCTGTATGAAGCGCAAGGCGGCCACGTTGCCGAATCCGTTTTTCATGCCGTTGACAAAATCAAATGGGATTTTGCCGAGCACGTTGGCATTCTGTTCATATTCGCCGACGATCGCGAGCGCCACTTCATCATTCAGCGTGCGATAGACCGGCTGGCGGAGCGACAAGGTGAAAATTTGTGTCTCGCTTTCGATATCCAGCGGGCGAAACGGATCTTCCACCACTTTGAACTTATAAAACCGATAGCCCGCGAGAAATACCGTATCGTATCTTGTGAGCGGGACGGCATAGGTCGCATCGACGCTCGGGAATACGCCGACGTGAAAGGGAGTGGCCTGCGCCGAAGCGCCGAAGGTAAATCTTAATACATCCCCTCGCCCGCTGAGATTGTAGTGCGCGACCGTGCCTTTCAATTGATTTTCGCCGACGGTGGGATTGACGAAATTATTATATTCGACCAATGCCCTCAAGGGATTCGTCTCTTGCACGGCCACGTCCAAAATGGCCTCGCCAAGAGCCGCTCCCGGCTTCAGTTCCGCGTTTAATCGTTCCAGCCGGTCGTCCTGCAGGAGGATCTGAAGTCGATCGCGAAGCGGATTCATGTTGAAAGGCGGACCCGCGCTCAGTGCAATACGGTCGCTAAGGTAGGAAGGGCGAAAATGTTTGGCTCCATGAACCTTGATCTCACTCAGCCGCCCTTCAATCACCTGCATTGTTATCCGCCCGTCAACCACCTCTTGATCAGGTAGTACGGCCCCTGAATTCGGATACCCGCGATCGACATATGCCAGCGTGAGGGCTCTGCGTAATTCCTCCAAATCTTCCGTCGTCACTTCCCGGTTTTCATACGGCGCGGTCAATTCATTCAATTCCGCTTGAGGGAGCACAGTGCTTCCGATGACGTGGACGCGCTTCACAAACACCCGCAATATAGGCCCCTTCTCTCCTTCCTGCTCTGGAGCCGGCTGCACCGGAGGAAGAATCTCGGTCGGCGGGGGTTCGGGCTTCAATGGCGTCTGTCGTTGCACCGGCGGGGGCAAGCCGGATCGGCCCGAGGGGTCGATCGCGGGAGGCAGGCCGATTTGCGCAAGCCCTTGTCCCGTGCTTACGCCGCTAAGGACGATGACCGTCAGCAAGAAGATCGCGATCATGTTGTTTATACGGAAAACACGCACCACTCCAGTTGTCGGTCATAAGGCAGGGTCATTCGATCCGATTGCGTTAGGATCGGCACCCGGCCACGGCGGTAAATATGTTCCGGGACATCGGCTCGAACTCGGGGAGGCCGAGTCGGGCGGCCGCGACACTCGAAGAGGCGTGAACGCCCATCTCTGAATGAGCCGTTTCGGACGCGAAGATCAAGGGGCTTGCAAGAAAATCCCCGGGCTGTGGCGGAAGGCCGTCCCGCGCACTTTGCACAAAACTACTAAAGTGGCCGCCCTTTTGCGCGGCGCAGCGTTGGCCGTACAGGTTCGCCGCCACCACAAAGGCCTGCGGCAACGGGGCGATGGCACCGGCCAGTTGTTGAATGGGAGATTGGATACGTATTTGGCCGCTTATCCCGCGGGAGCTCGTGGCATCCAGCCGGCTGTTCGGATCGACCAGCACCGCCTGGGACGCCTCAATCGCGATTCGGCCTCCGCTTCCATCCGCCGCTTTGGCCAACACCTGACTATTCTGAATCACGACATACTGCGGATCGATATCGACCTTGCCTCCCGTGGTCTCGTTGCCGCCCGCCACAGAAGCGGTCAGCGTGCTGTCCCGCAGCATCACAGAATTGGGAGCCGTCAATTTGATATCGCCGCCGGATGCCTTCAGGGCTTCGGTGGAGATTGTGGAGTCCGTCAAAGAAATATTATTACCTGAAATAAGGGCGATCTTGCCCGCGTTTTTCGCTCCGTGCGTTTCGGCAGTGATATGCGACCCATTCGAGAGGTTAATGTTGGATCCGCTGACCGTGATGGAGCCCCCCAGTCCACCGGTTGAGGAAGTGCCCAAATGACTGGCATCCATATTGATTGGTCCGGATGATACGACTTCGACGGTTCCTCCGTCACTCGTCCCGGATCTGGCAAAGACGGAAGCGTCCGTCAGCTCAATCGGGCCGCTTGCGCGTATTGCAATCTTGCCGCTCCGGCCGACAGCTCTGGTGTCGGTCAATACATCCGTTCTCGTCAGGCTGATCGAGGTCGATGGCGGACCGATTATCTGCCCTGGAGGTCTTTGTCCCGCAATACTGATGAGACCGGCCCCTCCTCTTCCGGTACTGCTGCTGGAGATGACGACTCGAGTAGGATCTGCCGGGTTTAGTATGCGTGGCTCGGCAAATGTCCCTCCCGGTCTCGTCCCCGGCCGAGCAGTCAATTCATCAACGTACAATTCAATTCGATTTCCAATGCGATTGCCTTGCGTGGGGGCAATAATCCCACCACCGGTGATATCCAATTTCTCGGCGGACAAGAGGAGAATTCCCTGAACGGTTCTACCATCGTTAATAACAAGCCCGTCCTGGCCTGCTCCTTCGACATCCAGTAATTGTCCTTGCTTATTCCGAACGTTCGTCACATTGTTGACTTGGGAATTCACGATTGAATGGTCAAGGATGATGTGATCGGCTCTGATTCTAAGGTAGCCCGGTAAGCCTTCGTGTTTGGCCTCGACAGTCACCTCGGAGTTCGCGAGCTTTACCATTTGGGTGGGTGTATCGGGATACAGACTGTCCCAAATGGCGCCTTCAGAATAATAATTGTCCTTAATAATCTTGGTAATGCCGGCCTGGGCTCGGCCGCGGCTGGTATTGGTAATGGACGTATTCTCGGCTGTAAGTGAATTCCCCACCCGTAGCCAAATCTCTCCAGCAGTTGGTCCGTTGCCTTGGCATAACGGACATGAGCCAATGTCCGAAACGAGGGCATCGGCCTTTATCGAACTGTCTTTCATCACGATATCCGAGGCAATGATGTCGATCTGGCTCAAGCCTTGATACCGGGCAGGTTCGCCGTTGGGTTTAAGGCCATCAAGATTAAAATCTTGCGTCTCCACGGAAAGATTTGAATCCGTGAGCAAGACCATTCCCTGGGCGCGTAGGAGCACCTTTCCGCCGGGGGCGTTTCCTAAGGCCTTCGAATAGATATCCGTCCCTTGAATGTCCATGTTTCGTGCAAGACGATAGACATAGATCTCCGTGCCTTTCACATCTGGAGTAATGGAAAAAGCGTATTTTCGCGTGACGGCATGATCGGCATCCTTGAGACCTTGAACGGTAATGTCCCCGGCCTGTCCACCGAGGCATCCTTCGCCACAGTTGCTGGTACTTGAAATAAGAACCCGGCCATCGGGGCCTGCCTGCGTTTTCAATGTATCGACGCTCAACGTGATCGCTCCTGCGTCCGCCCCTCCAGTCGTATCCGCCTTGATAGTGGTTCCATTGGTGAGGATGACCTGCTTTGCTGTAATGTCGATCGTAGGAGGAGGTACGGGGCGGGCATACTTAGGGAGGGCCGTTTCCACCTGTTCTCCAATAAGCGCGGGCGCGATTGTCGGAATGGTGGCATCGGTTACGCTGGCCACGATCTCCGTATTGCTCAATGAAACAACCTCCGCGGCCCGGCCTGCCGGTCCCGCGATGGTGATGGTTCCCGCCCCGCCCGGGCCGGTACTACTGCTGGTGATCTGCACCGGTGCCGCTCCACTGACGGGCATCCCGTCGGACCCGACGTTACTGCGCAAAGCCGCCACCTCAAAGGTGATATCCCCGGCCTTATCTGTGCCCGCCGTGGCCGTGCTGATTGTGGTTCCGTTGCTCAGGCTCACCATCTCGGCTTGAATCGAGACATTGCCCGGTGAGGCGGAGCGCGCCGCATTCGGCCCACTGCCCGCCGTCGTCGCTTCAAGCGAGGCCTGCTCCATGATCAGCTTCCCGCCCCTGATGAAAATCGGACCGGCATGGCCCGTGCTTGAACTCGTCTGTAACAGGGTCCCAGCGGCCAGATGAATCGTGCCCTGCCCGGCAGCCGGACCGAGGCCGGAAGACGCCCCTGGGATGGTGGGTGGCACACCGGCAAGGGGTTGTTCCCCGGCGCCTTTCACGGCGGCCACGGTGATCTGTCCGCCGGGCGCCGCAATCGTCCGACCGCTGACAGAGACATCGCCGCCGACGAGCGAGACGGCGTGTCCCTCGTTGACCGTAAGGGACGGCCCCGCCTGCACCGTGATGGGGCCCGGCGGTCGGTCCCCCAGAAAGCCAAACGCCACCACCGGCGCGCTGGACAATGTGCTCTGCTTCGCCAAGTTGGCAAAGAACTGTGCCCCGTCTCCCATTCGCACTACATCCGCCGTCGTGAGATGAATCGAACCGCCGATGTTAAAGCTCGCGTTCGGCCCGAGCATGATGCCGTTCGGGTTCATCAAGAACAGATTGGCATTGGGCATCGCGACGCGGGCATTGACCGCGCCGTCGATCGTGGAGAGGTTGGACCCCGTCACCCGGTTGATGATGTTCGCAATGCTGCTCGGGCCGGTAAAGGTCGCCGTTTGGCCGGTATGGACATTAAAATCGCTGAAGCTGTGAAAGAGATTGGCCCCGCGAATCTGCTGGGCGGCGTTTTGCACATCGATCGTGTATTGCGGCCCGGACAACGCCCCTTGCGTCTGCCCTAGGCTGCCGTCACGGACGATTTGGCCGATCCCTCTTCCTTCCCACAAGAGAGAGAACGAAGACACAACTAGACAGAGGAGGACTGCTTGGCCCAGCGGAGCCAGAATGTGGCCGAGAAGACTGCTCGCTCGGGCTCGACTGTCTTCAGAGGCAGATCCTTCGCTTCGGAATGAGAAACATCCGGCACAGGAGGGACGGATGGCCGGTTCGCTCAGCATGGTGTCCCCGCCGAGATGGCCTACGGATCTGTATCTAAGGACTTTCGATAGATTATGTCAAGACGGGCCTCATTAAATACGTGTATTTCGCCGCGCTTTCCCCGGAAGCGGGCTTCACGTCAGCTACTGCTGGAGCGCAAGGCCGATTCTGCGATGTCAAAAATACTGCGTGATGCCCACTTGAACATACGAGTTGGGACTCGGCGCCAATAGCTGCGCAAAGTCGACACGTAATAGCGTGTTCGCCAAAAAGGTCGGAATCAGTCTCAGTCCCGCTCCGACATTTACGGCGCCGACCCAACTCCGCGTCCGGCCATCGTCTCGAAACGTTTCAAAGGCTCCGAAATCGGAGAATGCCACGCCCTGAAGCGCCCAGCGTGGGGCGAATTGAACGGCGTGCCGGAACTCAAGATTCGTATAGACCTGCGCTCTGTTCCGGTAGAGATTGTCTGATAAGCCTCTGATGCCCGCGATGCTGCCGATCAATAGACTGTGATTCGGGTTTCCGGAGTTATTGACTGCCTCTGCGACGCCGTTGATCATTGCGACGGTCGTTGGCCCCAGCGGAATGCCGTGAAGATAGCGGAGGCGCGCCTCATGGCGCTGTTGATTGGGACCGAAAAAGTACCCCGGACGTAACTCCAGCGTCACCCGATACCCCTTGGGGACTAAATCGTGCCAATGGTACTCGTCCCACGCCAATTCCGGCGCAAGGCCGACGAAATATCCGTTGGGAGATCGTGCCGGACTCTGATCGTCAATGAGTTCACGGTAGACTTCCAGCACCACCTCATACCGTAACGGCGACCAATAGGTGTAGGGCGCTTTGATTTCGAACTCTGCTCCCAGTCGATTTCTTGTCCAACTCGTCGCCGCATCAGGAAAACGAATGCCGTTCGAGTGATAGAACGCTTTGAGTTCTTTTGCATAACGATCCGGTTGGAAGGCGTGCTGGGAGAGCCAGACCTCCGCATTCGGGCCGCGCTGGCTGTAGTTGAATTGCCCTCCCAGGTGGGTGCCCATGCCGCCCAGATTGTATTCCACCAACCCGGCCGTAGCGTTCAGGTCTTTGACGCTGGTCCCGCTGGTGAAGCTCACAATAGGAGACAGCGTGAATTTCTCTTTGACATTCACGACGAGGACACGGCCCCGTACGGCCGCCTCCACATGGTCGAAGAGGCTCAAATTGCGGATGCGTCGTTCGAATTCCGCGAGTTCCCCGCGCGTAAACCGCCCGGGGACTGGATGCGGAAGGAGATTCCAGATGGTGGTTTCTTTCG
Organism: Nitrospira sp.; assembly: GCA_040981125.1. Classification (GTDB taxonomy): domain Bacteria; phylum Nitrospirota; class Nitrospiria; order Nitrospirales; family Nitrospiraceae; genus DASSBQ01. Next base: position 120,355 of record JANRMQ010000003.1, on the reverse strand, counting down.
TATGAATCAGACCCGTGACCTGAGCCTGGTCGATCAGCACCGGTCCGGGATCAAGAGTTCCTTGTCCCGTTGCCACGGTAGGCCCTGATATGATCGCCAAGACGAACAGGATAAGCCCATATCGAAGCACCAACGGCAGACAGCAGCACGCTGCTCGCGCATAAGAATATGACCGCATGAAGTCCTCCATGAAGACAAAATGATGCACCGGCTCGCGTGACCGCGAGCAAGACCGATGGAGAGACGTTCGATGCGGATCAGATGCGGAGGACTTGAATGGAAGACGGTGGACGTGGTTTACACGAATCTTTCAGATACTGAGGGGCGGATTGCCCCACGTGAAGAGCGAAAGGTTCAAGACTGCATATATGTGGTTCGGCATGCGCGGCAAGCTGGAGTCCTTTGACATCTCCAGGCGAGGCCACCCTCGGAGAAGGCATGAGGAGATGCTCGTCGGGATCCTCAGAGAAAGAACCAGTCCCGGACAGGTCAGCGGCTTCCGGAGACTCAAATGCCAGATCCTCCACGAAATCGCCGGCGATCACCCCCACAAGCATAAGGGCAAGCCAGCCGATGACAACAAAGCACGGAGATGAGGTGGAGCGATTCATGGCAAAGAACCCACGGTGCAACATCGCGAATGATAGAGAGAAGGGAATGATAGACAGAAGCGTGCGACGTGTCAATTCACTGCCGCGGTCCCTGGTGGGTCAGCTTCTTTTTGCGCCATGCCCGCGAAGGCGGACATCCACTGCTGATCGAGGCCAAACGACAGACTTCAGTGCTTTTCAGTGCTTTCTGATGGCAAATTGGGCGAACCCCGCGGTCTGGCACGACATTAATTTGCCAGCACCAGTGAGGTCAGCTTGGCAATGAAATCCATCCGCCCTTTGTCCGGTTTAATGACCAGCTTCACGTGTGTCACTTTGAACTCCTCCACAATCCAGTCCTCACACTCCCAAGTGGCGCCCTCCGGACTAAACGTGAATTCTTGTCGGCGCAGTTCACGATAGGTCGTTCCACCATCGCTCGACACGCATAATTGTACCTCTTGCGTACGGGCGGCCTCACGCTCCTCGACTTCAAGGGTGACCCGCCGAATTGTCTGAGGGTCGTGAAAGGCGATGATGAGTGTTTGGTCTCCGGGCAATGCCGCTACCCATTGCCTGGCTCCAGGACCTCGGTCGTCATCGAAGATGTGAGCAATAGCATGGCCATGGGCCTCTGAAGAAACCACCACGGTCGCGGCGGAAAGAATAGGAATTTCCCGCTCGGAATATGCGTCGGAAGAGTCGTGCAACCAGGTCCGCATCATTTGGGACAGCAAAAGGTGTATGGATGTGCTCCGAGTATTTAGCGGCCAACTCAAGGCTTAATCAAGATGGAGGAATAAAGACGCTGGGAGGGGATTGGCGTCATGTCGACTTCTACATCCGAAAATTACATCAGGCGGAATTGATGAGTTCTCCGCCTTCAGGATTACAAACCGCGATCAAGACTCATACGAAATGGTTGTGAGTTGTTTCGTCTCAGGCATGAAGCGAGATGAGTTTGTCGCAGGAGTGACCATTCTTTCAAGGCCGATCAGCCTAATTGATTCACTCAGCAGGCGAGCAAATAGGTATCAAACCTTGGATTGGCGGCAGCCGTCCTGAACCGCATCAGCCTCGTTGGCATAGCACCGTTCGGCTTTTGTCTTATGATAAAAGCGTTGTCCAGGGAGATGATAAATACAGCGCTCACCGCTATGTGTCGTGAAATTCCCTTTGATCGGATAATCTGCTGGACAATTGCCATCCCTGCCCGGCTTTATCCCTTTGCTTTGGTAAATGACATCATTCTTTGTCGTGCCAGAAGACAGCACAGCAATTACACCCACCAAGACAGTTCGGACAACGTTTAGCATGTCATCGCCACGCTATTAGCTCCAGCGACGGACCCCAGGCTGACCCTCGCATCGAACAGGACGATTTGTAGGAGCTCGCACCTCTTGATTCCAGTGACGATGAGGAGAAGGGAACTGGGGTGAGTGACGGGTCTCGAACCCGCGACCTCCGGATCCACAATCCGGCGCTCTAACCACCTGAGCTACACTCACCACTCGGCTTGCTACAGCAATGAAGGAAAACGGATCTTAGCAAAGTACCGATCAATGCAGCAACCAGTTCCGCGACATCGGTCGTCGGTGGACCCGGCGTCGAATGTCAGATGGATCGTCTTTCTTGAAGACGGTTCAATGCCCGGTCGTGCGATGATCGAACGCGGCCTGCATCTCGGCAAGGATCGCGGAAGCGGCGGCGGCCGGGTCGGCGGCATCACGAATCGGCCGGCCCACCACCAGGAAATCGGCCCCCGCAGCAATGGTTTGAGAAGGAGTCGTGACGCGGGCGTGATCATCAGTGCCTTTTCCAAGTGGACGCACACCGGGCGTCACAATAAGCAACTCCGGTCCGACCTTGGCGCGGATCGCTTCCGGCTCTTCCCCCGACGCCACGACGCCGTCGCACCCGACCTCGGCCGCCAGAGCGGCGCGGGCCGTGACCAGATCTTCCACGCTGCGTTGTATGCCCATGTCCCGCAGGTCCTGACTATCGAAATTCGTCAACACCGTGACGGCGAGCAATCGCAGTTGAGAATCTCCTCTGCCCTGCACCGCCGCAATCAGCGCTTTGCGGTTGGCGTGCACGGTCAGAAATGCCACTCCCATATCGGCCACGCGAGCGGTCGCGCGCCGGACCGTCTCCTCGATATCCAAAAACTTCAGATCCAAGAAGACGCGATGGCCGCGCGCGACGAGCCGGTTCACCATGTCCGGGCCGGCGACTGTAAACAGCTCAAGGCCGACCTTCACGAATCGAATCTGTCCGCCCAGCCGTTCGAGCAATCGGTCGGCCTCGGCCACCGACGGAACATCGAGGGCAAAAATGAGGCGATCCTTGGCATCAATCAGCGACATTTCGATCCAATACTCCTATCCATCCCACAAGCAACATACAGTCCTCGCCGCGAAAATCGGCGCGGCACAGAAACAGTGGGCCAGTTTGCCACCAGCAGCACCGAAGTCTGTCATTCCCGCGGAAGCGGGAACCCAGTCAAGGCCTTCTCCTCAGCATTTGCCCTTGATCAAGCAGTGGATGCCCGCTCCCCGCTTCCGCGAGGACAAGCTTCGCGGGCATGACTGAAAAGGAAACCGACCCGCTACCGGCACAGAGGCCTACTTGACCAATTCTCATTCCCCATGATACAAGTTCGCTCTTTAAACAGAGGAGTGTCCTATGCCCGTGATTCACAAATCGACAATCAGGCGAGCGCGCCAGTCGGAACGGCGCCGGCAGCGAAACCGAGCGACGTTGAGCGCGGTCAAGAGCGTGGTGAAGAAGGTCCATGAGGCACTCGGCGCCAAAAAGGCGGAGGACGCAAAGACCTCGCTTCGGGAAGCAACCGCCGCGCTGGCAAAAGCGGTGACGAAGGGTGTCTTGAAGCCGAACACCGCATCCAGACGGATCTCCCGCCTGACCCGGCGAGTCAACGCAATCACCGCTTCACACTCCTGATCGTCCGGACATTCGATACAGTTCTCTCTCCGCTCGGTTTCCTCGGCGCCCCTCCGGTTGAGCCGGGCTGCGGCTTGTCCGGCGCTTTCGGTTTGCGACATAACTGAAGCAGCAGGTCTTCCAATACTCGTTTTGCGGCGCCGCTGCTTCCTCCTTTCAACTTCGAATCGACTTCCATGAACAGCCGGAATGCCTGATTCATATGCCCGTCCGGAAATTGCGACAGCAACGTCGCGGCCTTGGCCGGATCCATTCGCAGCGCACGCCCCGCTTCGGCCGTCCGCCCTCCCCGCTGCACCGAATCCTTGACCTTCCATAAGCGACGGTATTGCCACACCAACGCCCCGAGGATGCGCAAAGGTGCTTCACCCGCTTCCAGGTTTCTGGCTAAAATCGTCAGGGCGCGCCCTCGAGCCCCGGCCCCGATCGCCATGGTGAGATCGAAAACGGATGCGCCCGGCTCGGTCCCCCTCAGAGCCTGCACGTCTTCAACCGTGACCGCACGGCCGGCCGGCACATACGCCGCCAGCTTTTCAAGCTCCCGGCGCAGCGCGTACAGTGATCCGGCCGACTCCTTCAAAGCCTGGACGGCGTCCTCTCGTACGGTGATCCCGAGCGACGCCGCTTCCTGGCCGATCCACGCCGGAATCTGGCGATCCTGCAACGGATCGCAATCGACCACGACGGCTTTCTGCATCAGCGTCTGCGTCCACTTCAGACGCCGGTCCAGCTTCGCCGCCGCAAATATCAACGTCGTAGACTCGTGCGGCGCATTCAGGTACGGCAGGCACTTCTCTGTCTCTCGGGCCGGCCATTTGTCCGCCTGTTTCAACACCACGAAACGGCGGGACGCGAAGACCGGGATCTCCATCGCGCAACTCAAGACTTCGTCCGCGGCGTCTTCATCGCCATGAAAGACATCGCAATTAAAACCGTCGTCCTGCCCTTCACCGAGAACGGCCCGCTTCAGAGCGGCGACCGCGTGGTCCCGCAGATAATCTTCTTCCCCGATCACCGCGTAAACGGGCGCGGGAGAGTGAATCTGTGTCTTGGATTCCAGCTCAAGGCTTTTGACAAGGAGCCCCATGCGCCGCCTCTTTCACGTTCAATTGGCCGTCCGATCGCGGTCTGATGAGAGATTGCCCGGCTGATCGCGAGGCGGCTCTTGTGGAGCCCGCCGCATCGCCGCCTCCAACTGTCCGCTTTCAAGAAACACCAGATATCGAGAGGCGACATCCTCCGCGACAAAGCGGCTGGCTTGCTCCAAGGCGCGATTCTGCAGAACGCGATTGAACTGAAGGTCCTGGGTGATAAAAAATTCCGATTGTCCCTTGACGATTTGAGTCCACACGACGTTTTTCGTGCGCATCTCGTGGATCTTGACGGCGATCAGCAGCTCAACCCGGCTTTCGAACGTCGTCGTTTGGTCAAAACTCAAAGTCGGCAGCAGAATACCGAGCACCTGTCCGGTCATGAGCAGATCGGCCGGTTCGGATTCTCCGACAACTTGAGTGCCGGTGCCGCCGGAAAATTCCCGGCGGATATAATTCGTGAGTTTGATCTCCAGGTTCGCTTCGAATGTTCGGTTGTCGAACGTCCGAATGGCCATGCGAGGCGGAGGCCCGGCAGCCGCCGCCGCCGGATCGGCGCCTCCCACGGTCGGGCCGGCGCCCTGCACCCGAAACTGATAGCCGCACCCGACAATGTTCATCGCCATAAGGCTAAAGGCAACCGGGAGAAGGAAAACGTAGATTCCTTGCCGCATGGCCTCACACCACGAAATTGATCAATTTGTTCTCGACGTAGATGACTTTCCTGAGCTGCTTGCCGAGAACCCATTCCTGAACCTGTTCGCGCGCCTCCCCTTCGATCTGCTCCCGGGAAGCCGTCGCATCGACCTCGATTTTTCCCCGAAGTTTTCCGTTCACCTGGATCGGAATGATCAGTCGATCACTGGCGATAAGGGCCGGGTCATATGAAGGCCACGGCTGATGGGCGACACTGGGGACATGGCCCAGCCGTTCCCAGAGCTCCTCGCCGATATGCGGCGCAAAGGGAGCCAGCAACAGCACGAACGATTCGAGCAGCGCCTTCGGGCGCCGATCCAATTTCGTCATCTCGTTGGTAAACACCATCATTTGCGCGATCGCGGTATTGAAGCGCAGTTCGTCCACATCGTCCGTAATCTTCTTGATCGTCCGGTGAAGCAGCCGCAGCTGCTCTGTCTGCGGCAGGTCGTCGGTCACCGCCGGATTCAGAGCGCCGTCCTCATGCACGATCAACCGCCAGACCCGATCCAGAAACCGCGTGATGCCCTCCACGCCCCTCGTGCTCCAAGGCTTCATGGCTTCAAGCGGCCCCATAAACATCTCGTACAATCGCACGGCATCGGCCCCGAACTGATCCATCATGTCATCGGGATTCACGACATTGCCGCGGGACTTGGACATCTTTTGATTGTCCTCGCCAAGGACGATGCCCTGGTGCACCAACTTTTTGAACGGCTCGGGCGTGCTGGCGACGCCTGCGTCATACAAGACTTTATGCCAAAAGCGGCTGTAGAGAAGGTGCAACACCGCGTGTTCGCTGCCCCCGACATAGAGATCGACCGGCATCCAATAGCGTTCCTTCGCGGGATCCACGAGTTCCTGCTTGTTCGCCGGGTCGATGAACCGCAGGTAATACCAGCAGGACCCGGCCCACTGCGGCATCGTATTGGTTTCCCGGCGGGCGGGCTTGCCGGTCGCGGGATCCGTCGTCCGGACCCACTCTTCCAAATTCGCGAGCGGGCTCTCGCCGGTCCCCGACGGCTTGAAGTGGCTGGTTTCGGGAAGCCGCAAAGGAAGCTGCTCCTCCGGAAGAGGACGCGGCTCGCCATCGACCCAGACGATGGGAAACGGCTCTCCCCAATAACGTTGGCGCGCGAAGAGCCAGTCCCGCAGCTTGTAGTTGACGGCCTTCGCACCCTGGCCGCGGGACTCCAGCCAGGCCGTGATCTTTGGAATGGCATCCGACGGACTCAAGCCGTCGATAGAGAACGACCCGTCCGGAGTCGTCGAATGCACGACCGTGCCCTGCTCGGTCTCCGTGAAGGCCTGCCTGCCGACATCACCGCCGGAGATCACTTCGCGGATCGGCAAGTCATACCGGCGGGCAAATTCCCAATCCCGTTCGTCATGTCCGGGCACCGCCATGATGGCGCCCGTGCCGTAGGTCATCAGCACATAGTCGGCGATCCAGACCGGCAACGGTTCACCGTTCACGGGGTTGACGGCATAGCCGCCGGTAAACACGCCCGTCTTTTCTTTGTCCAATTCCTGTCGCTGGAGATCGCTCTTTCGCGCCGCAGCCTCTCGGTACGCCCGCACGGCCTCTCGTTGTTCCGGCGCGGTCAGGACCTCGACCAACGGATGCTCGGGCGCCAGCACCATATAGGTCGCGCCAAAAAGCGTATCGGGCCTGGTCGTAAAAATCCGGAGGCTGCCGTTCACACCGGCGAGCCGAAATTCCACTTCGGCGCCGATCGACCGGCCGATCCAATTCTTTTGCATCTCCAGCGTACTGGTCGGCCACTCGACTAAGGCGAGATCTTCCAACAGGCGGTCGGCGTAGGCGGTGATCTTCAACACCCACTGGCGCATGGGTTTTCGAACGACCTCGAAACCGCCGACCTCACTGCGCCCATCGACGATTTCTTCGTTGGCCAGAACGGTGCCCAGCGCCGGGCACCAATTGACGGGCACTTCCGCGACATATGCGAGTCCCCGCTCGAACAGCTTGAGAAAAATCCACTGGGTCCACCGGTAATAATCCGGATCGGTCGTGCTGAGTTCCCGCTCCCAATCATAGGAAAGACCGGCGCGCTTCATCTGGCGCTTGAAGGTGGCGATGTTCTGCGCGGTTGTGATCGCCGGATGGATCCCCGTTTTGACCGCGTACTGTTCCGCCGGCAAGCCGAACGCATCCCATCCCATGGGGTGCAGCACGTTGTACCCCCGCATCCGTTTGTAGCGGGACACGATGTCGGTCGCCGTATAACCTTCGAGATGACCGACATGCAGGCCTGATCCGGACGGATAGGGAAACATGTCCAAACAATAGTATTTGGGGCGATTCGGATCGTCGCTCGCGCGAAACGTGCGGGCTTCATCCCAATAGGCTTGCCATTTCGCTTCAATGGCGTGATGGTCGTACGTCTTGCTCATCGCTTTCGTTCCATGTCGGAGCCGCGTGATATGGTGTCAAAGAGCAAGGACTCTAGCATAGACAAGAGGAATCAGGGTAGGGAGAAGAGGTGGATGCCTGCGCGAATTCTTGCCTTACAGTCGATTCATTAAGCTTCCGAAATCATCCAAAGACGGAAACCTTGCGGACGGTTCGGCCGGGAGTTGAGAGCTGGATTTGGAGCGGTGAAAAATTCGACCGACTCCAAACTGTTCGGCGGCGGCCAGACATTGCTCATCATCATCTATATAGAGAGACCGCAGCGGATCGAATCCGACCAGGCGTTGGCACGTCGGCCAGTAGTTGTCGTGCATTTTGAGATAACCGACCTCGAACGCATCGACAATGCGATCGACATACCGATCCAGCCCGGTCTTTGCGGCTTTAATTTCCACCCCGGCCCGGTGCGCATTGGTCAGGATAGTCACCCGCTTGCCGGATTGACGAAGCCGTCCCAGAAATTCCCGTGCGTCCGGAAGGAAATCAATCAAGTAGTCCAGCTCCTTGTGCAGGGCCACTACGTCGATGCCGACGCGCTCGCTCCAATAATTCAGATCCGTCCATGCCAATTGTCCTTCCACCGAACGATACATGGCCATCAACGAGTCGCGGGCCTCTTCAAACGGCAGGGATTCCCGCTCGGCATACCGCCTCGGCAACGCCTCCTCAAACAGCACATTGTCGAAATTCCGATCGAGCAAGGTCCCGTCCATATCCAAGAGCACATCGTCGACGTGGTCCCAGTCGAAGACGTGAGCGGTACGGCGTGAGGCGTGAAGCGACATGGATACGAAGTATACCGAAGATTCTCCGCGAAGACGAGCGGTTGTCTTTGCCGAAAATCCTGTGATACGGTCCACTACATTTTCTTCACATGCCACGCGCAAGACCATCCATACAGGCGGCGACGCTTTCGCCCGACACCCCGGAACTGCGGACGGTCGCCATCATCGGACGGCCCAATGTCGGAAAGTCCACGCTGTTCAACCGCATTCTCGGCGCCCGCACGGCGATCGTCGATGACGTGCCCGGCGTGACGCGCGACCGGAACTACGCAGACACGGCTTACCGGAACCGGCGATTCCGCTTGGTCGATACCGGAGGGCTCGACCCGACGGCGACCGAGGGCATGCTGGCTCTCATCCGCCGTCAATCGGAGATCGCCATTGCAGAAGCCGATCTGCTCATCCTGGTCCTGGATGGCCGCACCGGGTTGACTCCGGCGGACGAAGAAGTGGTCCGGACGCTGCGCGGCACGGCCAAACCGGTGCTGTACGCCATCAACAAAATCGATACGCCGAAGGTCGAATCCTTGGTCGCGGATTTTTATCGGCTCGGGCACGACGAGTTGTATCCCATTTCAGCGGAACATGGCTTGGGCGTGGCGGAATTGCTGGACGCCCTGTTCGCGTACCTGCCCGACATGCCGGACGAGGAGAGTCCCGTTACCATCCCCCGGATCGCCATTGTCGGACGGCCGAATGTCGGCAAATCGACCCTGACCAACACGGTGCTGGGACAAGAGCGAGTCGTGGTGAGCAACGTGCCGGGAACCACGCGGGACAGCGTGGATTCAATCGCGACCTATCAGGGACGGCGTTATCTCTTTACCGACACGGCCGGCATCCGCCGGCGCGGCCGCGTCGAACGGGGCATTGAGGGCCATAGCGTCGCGCGCGCCTTGCGGGCGATTGGACGTTCCGATGTCGGCGTGCTCCTGCTGGACGCCGAGGAAGGGGTGACCGAACAGGACACCAAAATCGCCGGGCTGATTCTGCGACAAGGCCGCGCCTGTATCCTGATCGTCAACAAGTGGGATCTCAAAGAAGGCGATATCGACGCCAGGGAAGCCTACAAGCGGACGCTGCGCCGGAAATTCCCGTTTCTCACCTGGGCTCCCGTTCTATTTACGTCCGCGCTCAAGCCGGACTGTTTGCGGGGGCTTTACACATTGATCGATCAGGTGGTCGCCTCATTCAATAAACGTATTCCAACCGGCACATTGAACAATCTCTTTCAATCCGTGATCACCGACCATCCGCTTCCGGCCCGAAAGGGCAAACCGGGCAAGTCTGCGAAATCCGCTTTCATCACCCAAGTCGCCACGAGACCGCCGGTCTTTGTTCTCTTCGTGGGCCATCCGGAGGATATGACCGCTGCCTACCTCCGATATTTGGAGAATCGGCTCCGGGAAGAGTATCGATTCTCCGGCACGCCGATCCGCCTCTTTGCCCGGCGCAAATAATTCCGCCCGCCTTGACCTTGCACGCCTGCTGTAGCGATCGGCGCCGGGCGGGTCTTCTCTTGGCGTTTCGCTTGACTCACCGATTTGATCATGTTATTCGCAAGAGAGTGCGTGGAGTCCTGCCGCGGCATCCGCTTCCCATAACCGAGTCGTTGTTCCATCGCACACCGTCATCGATAATCTGCGCTGCTCATGAGTGGACAACTTCGTCGCCGAATAGGTTTCATCTCGTCTGAGCCGGCAGGCCTCGCGGCCCTGTTGCTGGTCGCCGCCTTGGCCTATTGTCCCGCCGCATATGCTGAGCCGATTCCCGCCGAGGAAAATATGACCGCCCCGGCCGACCCCGCACCTATCCCTGCCGAGGGCCCGACGTCTTCCGCTTCCGCGGCGCCCGCGACAGAAGAACAGCCGGCGGAGGATCCTCTTGCGCCGTCCCTGCGCGTTACCGGTTCGGTCTGGCGCTCCAATCCTGGGATTGTGTTTCTCCAAACCCCGATCGGTGTGCTGTCACTGAGCTCGAAAACGGCCCTCCGTGATGTGAAGACCTCGCACAAGATCACCCTGTCCGTGAACGGTTCCAACACCGCGGTGGACGTTCGAGATCGCAGGACGGGCTCGCTGGTGCACCGATATCTTTCGGGGATTCCGCGCTACACGTCCGGTGAAAAGCAGGATTTGCTTCTATGGACGCCTGAAGGCGATCAAACCTTTGCTCCCGGCGCCTACGCCGCCAAGATTCCGGATGATGCCGAGAGTCCGATCGCCCTGGAGGTCAGCGAAACCGGCACAGTCAAAGGCGTGCACGATCTGCAATTTGACCTTCAAATCAGCCAGGCTCCCAAGGCCGACTCACAGACGCGCATGCGGCTCCACGGGACCATATCCAAGCTGAAATCGTCCTTTGTCTTCCTCGACACTCCCCTGGGAGTCGTCACGGTCAGCGCAAAAACCGGAGTCCGGAACGCCAAGGTGGGACAGGACATGACGGTCTGGATACACGGGGATCATGTCGCGATTGATCTGTATCAAGGCGACTCCGCGGCCCCGGTCCGGCGCTTTCTAAGCGGGCGGCTGGTCTATGCCGCCTCGGACAAGAATTCCGTCATGCTGTGGACCCCGGAAGGCGACAAGACGTTTCAAGCCGATCATCGCGGGAAAAGTTCTCTCGCTTCAGTCAAAGAAGGCACCCCGATTACCGTCGAACTGGACCAGCAAGGCGAAATCGTGGAGATCCGGCGTCTCAACTGAATCCTCGATCTGCCGGATGCTGGACCTCGTTGCTTGACAGCTTCTCAGGACCCTCGTAGACTCCGCTCACTCGCATGACTAGCCGCCGATCGGGACACCAAGATGGAGTGTCTTCGCCACAGTCGCCCTCTTCTTCCTCGGCAACCGAACCGGATTTCGATCGGATTTACCGCGACTACGTCGATCTCATTTATCGCTTTGCCCACCGCCTCTGCGGGGAAAGCGAGGCCGCGCGGGATATCGTGCAGGAGACCTTCCTCAATGCATATCGCGGATTCAAGGATTTTCGCGGCGACGCTCAATTATCAACCTGGTTATACACGATCGCCTCGCACGCCTGTATGCGGATGCGCCGTAAACGAAAGGGGCAGCCTGAGCGGGAGCTTTCGCTGGAAGAATTTATTCCCACCTCCGACGGCGAGTTTCAGCTCCAAGTTCCGGTCGAGGGTCTCAGTCCCGAACAAGCGCTCCAAAATAAGGAATTGCGCCGCATGCTCGATCATGCGATCGGGAGACTGCCTCCCAAGTATCGAATGGTGCTCGTGCTGCGGGACATGGAAGGATTGAGCGCCAAAGAAGTCGGAAGCATTATGCGGCTGAATGAACGCGCGGTGAAATCCCGCCTCCATCGCGCCAGACTCTTCGTCCGGAAGGAGCTGAGCGCCAAAGGACTGACCCAACAGTCCACGGGAAAAACTCACACGGATTGAAATTTATTTGATATAGTCTCTCGAAAGGTCGAACCATGTCTTCGAGAATCTCCGCGCAGCCGGGCACCCATGATCCGATCCATCACGACCACGGCAAGCAACACTGCCTCAAGGTGCTTCAAAAACTGTCCGCCTATCTGGACGAGGAATTAACCGGCGATATTTGCGCCGAGATTCGATCCCATCTCGGGGCCTGTCCCAACTGCGAGGTGTTCCTCGATTCTTTACGGCAAACCATCGCGCTGTGCCGGCACCATCAACCCCACCTGCTGTCCGCCGCCGACCGCGCAACCATTAGAAGGCACATCCTCAAATCGGTCCCTCCGGCATAACCTTTCGCTTTTCGATCTTCCTCCCCTGTCTCCCCGGTAGTCCGCCGACTGATCCATGCAGTATAGTAAGGCATGCGAGACATGTGGAGCGTACTCCCGGCTTTGGGACTCATACTCGCCGGCGCGACGGTTGTCCCCGGCGCCGCGTGGACCGAAGATCGCCCCCAAGAAGTGATTACAATCGATATGGAAGGCCGCCGATTTCATCCGTCCGATGTTCTGTTGCCGGCCGGCCGGACCGTGCGGCTGGTGCTGCGCAATCATGATTCGGAACTTCATGCGTTCGTGCCGACATCGCTTTTCGCAGGAGTCGGTTTGAATGTGACCGGCAATGGGTTTCCGGAATTCAATGAAACAGGATTTCGCCGGCTCATTGTCCCGCCCGACGGCCACGCCGAGATTGGATTCGTGCCTGTCCCTGTCGGCGACTATGCGTTTTCCTGTGATATGCCCGGCCATGATATGAAGGGTGTGATTCACGTACGATGAGCCGGATGATGCATCGTCATCTCAGCCGATATGCCGTTCAAGCCATCACGCTCTGTGTCGTCGCCCTTGCCGTGACGGCGATGCCGGTCGCGACGGAACGGGGAAAGGCCATTTACCAGAGCCGTTGCCTCGACTGTCACGGGATCGAGGGACGCGGGGATGGAGCCAAGGCTCCATCCCTTTCGCCGCGTCCGGGAAGCTTGGTGTCGGCGGCGACGTCGGCCAAATCGGACCGGGATCTATTGCGAATCATTCAAAACGGCAAACCGCGTACAGCGATGCCGGCATGGAAGGACATCTTGACGGAAGCGGAGATTGAAGAAGTGCTCCTCTATGTGCGCTCCCTGGTCCACTTCAGCCGGCCGCTGACCCCGTCGCCCGCCGCGCAGTAAACACCGCCGGGTTCTGGACCGGCCCCTTTCACCTCGCGCGAACGCCGTGTTAGAGTACCAACTTTCGCCTTACGCAGGAGGCTTTCACGCTATGGAATCCGCTCAATCCCATGCCTATCGGCTGCCGGCTTTCGGCTCGGCATTGATGCTCGTGCTGTGTGTTGTTTTGTCCGCCACTCATCTCTCCGCTGCTCCCACGGGAAAATCTCACAAACCGAGCAAACCGGCCAAGGTTGCGCCGGCCGTCGCCACGGCCGTTCAGTACGCGGAGGCCGTCGCCAAAGGAGATCGTGCGACGTTCGGAAGAATGGACTTCGCGTGTCAGTACCGTCTGGCGTCCACCGGGTCCTCGAAATCAACGGATGCTTCCAAAGCGACCGCCTCGTATGAGTCCTGCTGGCAGCATCTTTCGGCGGCCCACGCGCCAATCCTCAAGCGGGAAGATGTCGGTATGGATATCCTGTGGCCGAGCAACGGTCAGTTAGCCTTTTACCGCGAAGGACTTGAGCACTACCCTGCTTCAGCGTTCGTCATGGACTCGCTCGGCTTGAGTCCTCCCGGAACCGGGTTACATCTCGATCCGGCCGGAACAGCGACGTTGCCGCCTGTTTCTTTTCGGCTTCGCCCTGACGGGCGCGTGATTGCGGTCCCCGCCACGTTGGTCAAGATGACGGTCACGTATCAGGATCCATTGACATCGCCCATCGCCTACGCCCCCGGGTCGTATCAATTTACGAGCACCACCAGGCGTCCCCAACTGGCCCTAAAAGCCGTGACGTTGCAGTGGGTCGTCGTATCGGGATTGAAGCGGCATGGGTTTGCTTCGGACCAGGCGGTGGTCAATCTTCCCGTCACGACATTGCGGGAAGGCGAGGACTTCCGAGAGGCGATTCCGTTCGCCACCGAACGGAGCCAGATCGTCCCCGATTCACCGGTCTGGTGGACGCCGGCCGATGGGCCTGGCCTCCTCGTAGCGACCGCCGCTCGAGCGGCGACATTTCCGGAACTTCGGGATCGCGTCGCGCTCCTCAACCGGGTCCTGCTGATTGATCCCAACCAACCGGAAGCCCTCATGGTGCTGTCCCGGCATCTGTACGAAGCGATCTTGAAGCAGGCCGAAACGGCGCAGGATTTGCACATCAAGGATCCCGCGTTGGCCGCCGTGATGAACGAGTTTTACTGGAATACCTATGCTCAAACCACGAGAATGGACTTGTCGCTCGGCATGGTCATGGGAGGATTTTCACAGCCCACCACGGCCGATTTGCTGTACCGCATGATCCCGGCAATGGAACGGCTGGCCAAAGCGCGACCGGAGCAACTTGACAACCGGACGCATCTCGGGACGGCCTACCGCTGGAACAATGATCAACGAGCCGCCATCGCGACGCATGAAGCCCTGGTGAACGATGTCCCGCGCGAACGGGTTGCCGCTCGCGCGCAAGCGCTGATTGAGCTGGCCTGGTCGCGCATCAATCAGGTGGCATGGAATCGGCGATTGGATGATCCTGAAATTCAAAAGGGGTTTGAAGACGCCGCCGAGGCCTATAAGACCGCGGAGCTTCCGGTTGATAAATTCATGGCGGCCTACACCATGGCCTACAGCATGCTGTATATGCCGAACCGGGATAATAAAGGCATGTTGGAGCATTTGACCGACGCGAAACAATGGTATGACCAGATTCCGAATTCCACTCCTGCCGCTTGGCAATATGTGCTGGGAAGCGAACAACTGAAAGCCGTCCTCGACGCGGACCCGGCGTTCAAGCCACTGCTGGCCGCGTCCTCATCCTAACCGGCGCCACGGCGGCATCACGGCGCGACATGAGCGGCAACCCGCAGTTTCCCTTGGAACAAACAGCGGACGGAGAGTTTCAGCGGCAGGACGACCGGTTTCGTCAATGGGTCACGGCCGACGGATCATCGGGATATCCGGCGGCGAAAAATCGGTATCATTTGTATGTCTCGTGGGCTTGTCCCTGGGCCCATCGCACGATCATCGTGCGGAAACTGAAAGGGCTGGAGGACAGCATCGGCTTGACCGCCGTCGATCCCATTCGGGACGAGCGGGGCTGGGCGTTCCGCGACGGACCCGGCCATTCCACTGATCCCGTCAATGGATTTCAGTACCTGGCCGACGCCTATCGCGCAACGGATCCGTCCTACCACGCGCGGGTGACGGTGCCGGTCCTGTGGGACCGGATGAACCGCCGGATCGTCAGCAATTCCGACGACGATCTCATGCGGATGCTCAATAGCGAGTTCGATCAGTTCGCACGCGCGCGCACGGATCTCTATCCCGCCGATCTCCGGGACGACATCGACCGATTGAACGACCGGATTTACAATGATGTCAATAACGGCGTGTATCGAGCCGGATTTGCCACGTCCCAGCGGGCCTATGAACGGGCCGTCCGCCGCCTCTTCGACACGCTCGATTTTCTCGACGATCAGCTTTCCAACCGGCGGTATCTCTTCGGAGAGCGGATCGTGGAAACCGACTGGCGCCTGTTTGTGACGCTGGTCCGCTTCGATGCCGTCTATTATGTGCATTTCAAATGCAATGTGCGGCGAATCGCGGACTACCCCCATCTTTTGGGCTATCTGAGGGATCTCTACCAATATGACGGGATCGCGGAGACCGTCAATTTCGACCATATCAAGCGCCACTATTATATGACGCATGGCGACATCAATCCGACGCGCATTGTCCCGTTGGGACCGGACCAGGATTTGCGGGCTCCGCACGGGCGCGATCGGCTGTCCCGCTGATGGCTCCGCCACCTGAATTTTGCCTTCCGTCAGACCCTGGGACACCGCGCATGCGGTGCGATACAATCGCCGGCGTAAACATGCGATTGATCACACTGCCGAGACGTGGTATGGCTTGAACCAGCCTACAGAAAACCCCTCGGCCTAGCATCCATCTTTCATACACCAATGAATAATACGGCCATACGCGTCGATCATCTCTCCAAGCAATATCGAATCGGCGCGGCGGCCCGCCATGACACGCTCCGGGATCAACTCGCCTCCGGCATGCGCAGCCTGTTCAAGCGCGGGACTCGATCCGCCTCCGCCGCCCGGACATTTTGGGCGCTGGAGGATGTCTCTTTCGAGGTCAAGCAAGGAGAAGTCTTCGGAATCATCGGTCATAACGGAGCGGGGAAAAGCACGCTGCTGAAGATCCTGTCGCGGATCACCGAGCCCACCCAGGGGGGAGCTGACATTTATGGACGCGTCGGATCGCTGCTCGAGGTCGGAACCGGCTTTCACCCGGAGTTGACCGGCCGCGAGAACATCTATTTGAACGCCGCCATGCTGGGCATGCGGCGGACTGACATTCGGCGCCGGCTCGACGACATCATCGAGTTCTCCGGAATAGGAGAGTTTCTTGATACGCCCGTCAAGCGATACTCCAGCGGCATGTATGTGCGGCTGGCGTTTTCCGTAGCCGCCCATCTGGAGCCGGAAATTCTCATCGTCGATGAAGTGTTGGCCGTGGGCGACTCAAGTTTTCAGCAAAAGTGTCTGGGCAAAATGGAACAAGTGAGTCGAGGAGGACGCACCGTCCTCATCGTCAGCCATAACCTGCCGATCATCGAAAATTTCTGCCAGCGGGCGCTCCTTCTGTCAAAAGGCCGGATGGCGCAACTCGGCGAGGCGAAGCGCGTCGTCGAAACCTACGCCGGCATGAACTCGGACATGTTGACAATCCCGATCAGCGAACGGACCGACCGCCAGGGAAAGGGTGAGATCCTCGCCACCGGCCTTGAATTGCTCGACACAACCGGGAAGCCGCTGGCGTCCGCCATCTGCGGCCGCGATACGATTTTCAGATGGCATTACCGGTGTTCGGACGGAAGGGTGTTTCGGAAATGTCGGGTGGGGCTGTCGGTGCATGATAAGACCGGCGAGCCGTTCTTTCTGATGTCCACCGAGTTGGTGGATTCCATGCCCCTGGAATTGCGGGGAGAAGGATTCATCGATTTCACGCTGCCGGAGTTGCCGCTCTCCGGCGGGCTCTATCATCTTGTGTCCTTTGTCGAGAGCGATAGAGATATACAGGATTGGGTGCACAACGCCGCGCTGTTATCCGTCGTAGACGGCGATTTTTACGGCACGGGCAAGACCTATCCTCCCGGCTGGCAGGGGAAATGTGTCCTCGTCAAATACAACTGGAAGGTCACGGAAACGGTCCCTTCCGCGCCAAGAGCGCGCCACGATTAAACCTTAGCCCGGACACTTCCTGTCGGGCTTTATCCGACTCCCATGCAGACCCCGGTCGCACTATTTATTTTCAATCGGCCCGATTCCACGGCCAGCGTGTTCGCGCGCATCGCCGAGGCGCGGCCGCGGGAATTGTTTATTGTGGCCGACGGCCCTCGCGAAGGCCGTGCGCAAGAAGCGGAACAATGCGCCCAGACGAGACGGGTGGTGGAGCAGGTCGATTGGCCATGCAAGGTCCACACGAACTTGGCGCCCCATAATATGGGCTGTACTCAGCGGATGGCCACCGGGATCACCTGGGTCTTCGACCAGGTGGAGGAAGCGATTCTTTTGGAAGACGACTGTCTACCCGATCCGACCTTTTTCCGCTTCTGCGAAGAGTTGCTCGAGCGATACCGCCGCCATCCGCAAGTGATGCAGATCGCCGGGTTCAACATTCCGGTTGATCGGCGCACAAAGGCCTCCAGTTATTATTTTTCGCGGTTTGCAACGAACTGGGGATGGGCGACATGGAGAAGAGCCTGGCAACACTATGACGTGGAAGTCAAAGAATGGCCGGCGTTACGAGAAACAACCTGGTTGCTGGATATCGTCAAGCATCCGAGCATCGCCGATTCGTGGGGCCGAATGTTGGACCTGGCTCATCGGCATGAACTCGGCACGTGGGACCATCAATGGGTATTTGCCTGCTGGCGGCAGCGTGGATTCTCCATACAGCCGACCGCCTCAATGATTACCAACATCGGCTTCGGCGAAGATGCGACTCACACCTTCTACACCTGCCATGATCCCCGCGCGGATGTCAGAGCGGTGCCCATGCAGTTCCCGCTGCAGCATCCGGCGATGTTCGCCGAAAGTTCGAAGGCCGACCGGATTTACAAGCGGCAGGTCATTCTGCCGTCCACATCCGACCAAGGACTGCTCACTCAACTGCACAAAAAGTGGTGGATGTTGAAGGGAACCTATCCTTCGCTCAAGAGCTGGAAAACATTCTCGCGGCGGTTGCGCGATAAGCTGGCGCCCTTTTCACAGTAAAACCTCCCGCATTTTTTTGTTTTCGCATCCATGTCGTGAATACATCCCCTCATCGTGTCGCATTTTGACGCATACACCGGCGTTGCAGCAAGGGTTTGACCTAGTACCAATACACGCATTGCACGTTATGATGGCCCATTCCCCCAAGCTATTAATCAGTTCAAGGAACATGGGCTCCACATGCCCTACGCAGAAACATTGCCGACGTTTTATAAGACGCCCAAGCAGACCACGGTCTCTCCGCTCCATGGTGACCATTCGCTGAGGGTGGTTCATCTCAGCACGTTCGATGTGATGGGCGGAGCGGCGCGCGCCGCTTATCGCTTGAACGCCGGCCTGCGCGAGGCAGGTGTTCGGTCCTCCATGTTCGTTCGAGAAGCGCGAACGAAAGATGACTCCGTCGTCGTTGCATTCCAACCCACCCGCAGCGTTCTCGGCCGCGTGGAGCGCCGGATCCGGCGTATACACATAGAACGGCGGATGCGGGATTCCATCCGCGTAAAAGGGAAGGAATTCGAACCGTTTCGGGTGGATCGGTCCGAATACGGTATGGATGTCGTGTCACAACTCCCCCCCTGCGACATTCTGAACCTGCATTGGGTCATCGATTTCCTCGACTATCCATCCTTCTTCGAGTCGATGCCGGAAGGCATGCGGATGGTGTGGACGCTCCATGACATGAATCCCTTCACGGGAGGCTGTCATTACGACCTGGGCTGCGGTCGATATCTGACTCGATGCCATCAGTGCCCGCAGCTTGAATCGCACCATGATAATGATTTGGCGGCTCAAATCTGGGATCGGAAGAAAGCGCTGTTTGAGCGGATCGGGTCCGACCGCTTGCACATAGCAACCCCTAGTTCCTGGCTGGCTGAAGAAGTGAAGCGCAGCCCATTGTTCAGCCATTTCGACGTGTCCGTGATTCCCAACGGTGTTGATCTCGAAAGCTTCGCTCCGCGCAACAAACAGAGCGCTCGGGATGTGTTCGGGATTCCCCAAACAGCCAAGGTGGTCCTTTTTGTCGCAGACGGACTGCCTCTTCACCGGAAAGGGTTTAGAACGCTCGCCGAAGCACTGGAGCGCGTCTCGCAACGAGTCCCCAACGTCTGTGTCGTCTGCGTTGGACATAACGATCCTCCGCCCGGCCTCCGGGTGCCGTGGATTCATCTGGGCTACGTCAGCAATGACCGCCTCCTCTCAAATATCTACAGCGCGGCCGACGTGTTCGTAATTCCGTCGGTCCAGGACAATTTGCCGAACACCGTCCTGGAATCGATGGCCTGCGGAACTCCGGTCGTCGGCTTCGCGGTCGGGGGCATTCCCGACATGATCCAACATGGGAAGACAGGGTTGCTGGCTCCGCCCTCCGATGCCGTGTCCTTGGGCGCCGCCATCACGGAGTTGTTGAAAAATACGGAGCGACGCTTGACGTTCAGCGCGAATTGCCGCCGGGTGGCGGTTCATCGGTACTCTCTGGCGCGACAGGCCATCCGGTATCACGAGCTGTATCAGGAGCTTGTCGAGAAAAGCTCGTAGCTCAGGGCTTCGGCGCGGCCGATTCCTTTTCAATCTCCTCTTGCATGACCGCGTTGCTTTCCCACAATAGGCCCGGAAGGCCGAAGTCAATTTATTGGAGGCACGTATGCTGACGACCCGTGGCTATGCGGCGCAGACGGCGCGGTCCCCGCTTGAGCCTTTTACATTTTCACGCCGGGACGTCGGCGCGCAGGATGTCCTGATTCGGATCGAGTACTGCGGTATTTGTCACTCGGACCTGCATCAGGCGCGAGACGAGTGGGGCGGCGCGATTTTCCCGATGGTTCCCGGCCACGAGATCGTCGGAACCGCCGTGCAAGTCGGACCGGACGTGACACTGGTACGGAAGGGAGACCGCGTGGGAGTCGGTTGTTTCGTCGATTCTTGCCGGACTTGCAGCCAGTGCCGGAAGGGCTTGGAACAATACTGCGACGGTCCCATTGTATTTACCTACAACAGCGTGGAGAAAGACGGCGCGACGCCGACTTACGGCGGCTATTCAAACCAGTTGGTGGTGGACCAACATTACGTCGTGCGGATCCCGCAGGCGTTGGCGCCGGAGCGCGCTGCGCCGTTACTGTGCGCCGGCATCACGACCTACTCTCCGCTCCGCCATTGGGAGGTCGGAAAAGGCGACCGGCTCGGCGTCGTAGGTCTCGGGGGCCTCGGCCACATGGCCGTCAAGATCGGGGCGGCCTTGGGCGCCGAGGTCACGATTTTCAGCCGATCGACAGGTAAAGAACAGGATGCCAAGCGGTTGGGAGCGGAGCGATTTCAGGTCGCGTCGGACAAGGCGGCGATGGCGCGCCTCAAGGGCCGCTTTGATGCCATCATTGATACCGTGTCGGCTGCGCACGATTATAACGTGTATCTGGACCTCTTGAAGACGGATGGAACGCTGATCCTGGTCGGCGCTCCGGAACAGCCTCTGTCCGTCGGGGCCTTTCCTCTTTTACTCAAGCGCCGGCGACTGGTCGGCTCCATGATCGGCGGCATACGGGAAACCCAAGATATGCTCGACTTCTGCGCGGAACAGAACTGCCCTGCCGACGTCGAAGTCATCGCCATTCAACAGGTGAACGAGGCCTATGAGCGGATGCTGCGCGGAGATGTCCGGTATCGTTTTGTCATTGATATGAGCAGCTTGCCGTAGGATTCCGGCCGCTTCCCGGCCATAACGAGAGAACAACGAGGTTCGCGAGTCATCCGATGTAATTCAAGCCGTATACCCTCGCTACTCCCCACAATCCGCCTTCTCAAACATGGTTTTCCCTATTCGGCCACCCTTTCCGGCGGCGCATTTCCGGCCGCTCGGATAAGGATTACGCCGGCTGCATTCGGCTGATGAGACGCCGAAAAGGGAGGCGGACCGGTGCACATTACGCGCCCGCGGAACTTGCAGAAGCGCTGGACAAGACGGCAGTCGCAAGGCAAACTCGCTCAATAAATTGTCACGCTTTTGTGACACCCTGGCCGGGTGAGCTACCGGATAAACTTTCCACGATGAATGCCGATAGAGAGTTCATGAACTGGACCCGGTCGTCCGACAACGCCTCAGTGGAAGCCGAATCACGCCGCCGGTTCTCCGCGCTGTGGATAGACTTCATAAGTCCATTTTGATATGGTGTAAGCCCCAATGGAAGCTGCTAGGTTTTTTCTTCCCCCCCACCTGGGATCGATCCTGAAAGGATTGCATCTCAAGGTTGGCGTAATCTTGTGCTGCTTGGTGTGCCTCTGCGCACCGACAAGGGGGTTTGCCCACACGTCGGGTGAACTGTACCGCCAAGCCAAGGCCGCTACTGCGCTGATTGTCGGGATCGACGACGACACGCAGTCGCTGTCTTTCGGCAGCGGCGTCTTCGTGTCGGCGGATGGAGTGCTTCTCACCAATGCCCACGTGATCAAGGATGCGACCAGGCTCTTCGTTTATAGCCAAAATCAGGACGTCGATACGCAGCCGGAAATTGTAGCCGTCGAACCTGATTGGGATCTCGCAGCCTTGAGGATCGCCACTCCGCGCCCTACCGTCTTCCTCCCGATTGTGAAAGAGCCGGCGGAAGAAGGAGACACCGCCATCGCAATCGGCTATCCCCGCCTTCCTGATGTGTTGCGGATGGGATTGACGATTCATCCGACGGTCTTTCCCGTCACGATCACGGGCGAGGCAATGGGGCGATCACGCACGACCGGACAACCTATTCCATTTTCCCAGATCACGGGGTTCATGAATGCCGGAAGCAGCGGAGGCCCGTTGGTCCTATCGGAGACGGGGGAGATCGCCGGCCTCGTGGTGCACAGCGTCCCGTATCTCGAACGAAGCAAGAATCCCCAGGGGGAAGTGATCGGCACCGTCATGCTTCGGGCCGGTCTGAGCTATTGCATCCCGGCAAGCCTGCTGCGGACCTGGCTTGAGAAGTCGCATCTCACCTTTGCCGAAGGCGCCATACCGCCGCCCCCTCCGAGTAGTCCGATGCGTGGAACGCCGGCCCGCCAGGCCGCCTCCTTCGCCGCGACCGCCCATCTTCTGCACGCCATGGCTTCCGTGCTGCATAGCGATTCGGAACTGCTTGACCTTTCGATCCACCACTATGAGGCGGCGCTCCGTCTCGATGCAGAACGCCCGGACATCCTACGCGATCTTGCGCTTGCCTTTGTCGGCAAGAATGACTTGGAGCGGGCCAGAATATTTTTTGATCGAGCCCTGGCCCTTACTCCGCACGATCCGGCGCTGTTGACCGATGCGGCCGACCTCCGCCGCCGGCTGCAAATGGCGGATGCCGCCGTGAGCCTCTATCAAGCGGCGATCCGACAGGATGCCTGTTTCGTCCGGGCGTCTCTCGGATTAGGCGTAGTCCTGAAGGGACAAGGCAGGACAGAGGAGGCGGCGGAATCGTTCAAGCAGCTCGCGCAATGTCCGCCATCGTCAACCTTTGTCACCTACCGGCTGGGACTGGAATTGGAACAACAAGGCCAGCATTCGACGGCGTTGCATGTGTGGAATAATTATTTACGGCGCGCCGAGCGAGTACCCTCGAATGAGTTGCCCATCCTGACGAAGATACGCCAGCGCGCCTCGCAGCTTCGGGCATCGGTTGAAACAGCCGATTCCACGCACTCGATGGATACCGCTCCGGCTTCCCAGCCTTCCCGCTGACCGGCGAACCAGAGCCGCCTTGCCGGCTTGCGACCGGCAAACTCACCAGCCCAGCTGCCAGTGGTGGCCATGGCGTTCCACCAACGTGTCGGCTTCGCGAGGCCCCCACGTGGCGGCCGTATAGAAATTCACGGACTTGTCGCACTTCAACAGCGGATCGTATAACCGCCAGGCCGATTCCGTAAATTCCGCACTGACGAATAGGGTTTGGTCTCCGATCATGACATCCCGCAACAGCGTCTCATACGCCTCCGGGAGCTGCCCGAACGCCGTCTCATAGTCGAATTGCAAGGCGTGATCCGTCAGACGAAAGGGCCGGCCGGGGGATTTCACCGAAAAGCACAGGGAGAAACCCTCGCTGGGCTGCAGGGTGATCAATAGTTTATTTTGTCCAAGACTCCCCGGCTCCAAGGAAGAAAACACCTGAGTCGGAGCTTCCCGAAACATGACGGCAATCTGCGTGAGTTTTCGCGGCAAGCGCTTCCCCGTCCTCAGATAGAACGGAACTCCTTTCCAGCGCCAATTGTTGATATCGACTTTCAAGGCCGCATATGTATCGGTCAGGGAATCGGCGGGAACTCCCGGCTCCTCTCGATATCCCTTGATGCAGTGACCGGCAATTTGCCAGGCAGTATATTGTCCGTAGACCAAGTCTGCCGGGCTGACCGGCGCCACGGAATGCAAAACTTTCAGCTTTTCGGCTCGGATCGCGTCGGAGTCGAAGGAAGAAGGCACCTCCATGGCGACGACCGTCATGAGTTGCGTCAAATGATTCTGCACCATATCACGCAACGCCCCCGCCTCTTGATAATACGACCCTCGGTGCTCGACGCCCAGATCTTCCGCCACCGTGATTTGCACGTTCTCAATATTGTTGCGATTCCACAGCGATTCAAAGATCGGATTGGCGAAGCGGAAGGCGAGCAAGTTCTGAACGGTCTCTTTGCCGAGATAATGGTCGATGCGATAGATTTGGGTCTCGTCCAGGTACCGGTGCAACAATGTATTGAGCCTCCGCGACGAGAGGAAATCGTGCCCGAACGGCTTTTCCACCACGACGCGCACCCACCCATGTCCCTTCAACAGACCCGCCGCATCCAATGACTCGATCGTACCGGGCACGGTCTGAGGCGGCAACGCCAGGTAAAAGGCCCGATTCTCCGGCATGCCATGTGTTTTCTCGACGTGCCGGATATAGGCCGCCAGGGCCGCATAGTCTTCGGGAGCGCCTTTGCGCAAGGACTGATAAAAGAGCGAGGAGTCGCACCAGGCGTGCAAGTCTCTTTCGTTCCGCCACCCGGCCTTCTGCAACCCTTCATAAGCCCATAGGCGAAAGCCGTCTTCTCCCATCTCCGGCAGGGCCGCACCGATGATCAAGGTGTTGTTCTTTTCCAGCACCCCGTGATCCCGCAGATGATAGAGCGCCGGCAGCAATTTGCGCCGGGTCAAATCGCCGGTGGCGCCCAGAATCACGAAGACATGCGGCTCTACGGACTGATTGCGCATCGTATCCATCATTCCTTCATCTTTCTTGTGCCGGCTGTTCAGACGGGTGGCTGCGTAAACCGGTGGGATTTCGCCGCGCCGGCCGCTGCGGCCTGATAAGCACAGGCTACTGAGGCGCACCCGTTGTGTCAATGCGGGAAAGCGGCTCGGGCCATGGTTAGCCGGCCGACCGCACATTTATTTTCTTTAGCCAACAAGGTACGCTACGGGGGCTTCAACGGAGGAGCCATGGACATCGCATACGTCTCGACCAAAGGACAGCTCGTCATCCCGGCACGCCTTCGCCGCAAGCTGGGAATCAAGCCTGGCACGAAGGTCTGCTTCATCGACCGTGGGAATAGCGTCCTGTTTCGGCCGATCACCAAAAAATATATCCGCAGTCTAGCCGGCATGCTCAAGAGTGCCATCTCCGTGACCGAAGACTTGCTGGAAGAGCGGAAGAAAGACCGAAAGCGCGAGAAGGGCAAGCTCATCAAACGTATCTTTTGATTGTTGCGCCGTCGGTTGTCTTTCTTTCGCTCATTCTATTAGACTGAGCGTATGAGGACGCCAAAGAGAGTTTTCTTAAGTTATGCCAGGGCTGATCGAGATCAGGCTCGTAAGCTTGCTCATCACTTGCGAGAGGCCGGTCTAGATGTATGGGATCCTGAACGAGAAATACTTCCAGGCTCAGATTTCACCTCGGCTCTGAAAGAAGCGCTCGAGAAGGCTGAGGCGGTTGTCGTTTTAATATCACCAGAAGCGATGGAGTCACGTTCCGTTTCACTTGAGATTGAGTATGCCCTAGGAGCACGACATCTTCGTGGTAGATTAATTCCAGTTGTCATTCGTCCGACGAAAGAAATACCGTGGATTTTGAACACACTGCATATGATCCGCTATGACCGTCCCGGCAAGACGAGCCAGCATATCGCCGAGCTGCTGACTCATTCTCAAGATGACCTCCAAGCGAAAATCCGTCAAGCCAACTGAAGCGTTCCTATCTCACCTCGCATTCGCGAGTCGTCTTTCAAAGGTCCTAGGTACTAACGGTGTTTCAACATTCTTCAGCAAGAGGAGTATTCAAGGTGCTCAAGAGTGGCACGATGAAATCGGAGCTGCATTGAAACGATGTGATTGGTTTCTAGTCGTGCTATCACCTCAATCAGTCGCTTCGAAGTGGGTCAAACATGAATTAATCTATGCCCTACAAGCCAATCGTTATAAGGGACGGATCGTGCCCGTTTTATACAAGACCTGCGACGCCGACAGACTTTCCTGGACCCTTTCACAATTTCAACGGATCGACTTCAGGAAAGATTTCCATGAAGGCTGCCGCAGTCTACTCTCCATTTGGAAACTGAACTACTCGCCGTGATCTGCCGTATTTCATATTCAGACAGGCGTCTTATATAGGCCTACTGTAGCTTGTATCACCGGGCCAGTCCGCCTGCGCTGCGAATTGCACGCAGGTCGAATCAGTGGCGATCGCATTCCCGCGTCCGGATGTAGTGGATGCACTGCAAGGCTCACGACATAGCTCCCGGTCATTCGTGGACAAACACCCTGTCGTATGCACCGGCATTGCGACGCTTCGGCGCGGTTTCATAGGAGCAGGCGAGCTTCCCCTACGAGCACAGTAGTCATCCGCTGCACAATGCATCATGGCGCAACCGAACCCGCGTGCCGTTCGTCGGCGCGAGATAACCATAATCGGATGTCCAAACGGTTGCAGTTCCTCACTCATGTCCTGGATCAGGGACCCCAAGTCGAACATAACGCCAAGTTTTGTGGTCTCTCATCTGCCTGGGCGGTGGTGCCGACGACCTTGTGAGCGAGGTGATGCTGGTGTGCGAGGAAGGAGAACCAACGAGGCCCGACCGACCAAGCCTGCCGAATCAGGCATGGTCGGATCGGAAACCTCCACATTCCGATGTGGGGGATGGGCGGCGCCGCAGCGGTTCTCCTTCGAGCTACAGCAGCACAGCGAGCTCACGCAGGAGCAGGAGCCACCGTTCAGGCGGCGAATCGAACCCGCCGCCGTTCGTCAGCCGAGACGTCTTATTTTTGCCACCTCCTTAAAATAATGGACGAAGGCTCTCATGCCGCCGGAGGCCTGTCCCCAATCGTAATATTCATTCGGCGCATGATAGCCGTGCTCAGGGAGACTGAGACCCAGAAAGAGAATCGGCGTTTTCCACGCCCGCTGCATGCTGACCACGGCGCCGATCGATCCGCCTTCACGAATGAACGCAGGGTCCTTTCCAAATCCCGCCCGCACCGCATTCTTGACCGCTTCGACATACGGGCCGTCGATGGTCCCTTGGAACGCCTCCAATCGACCTTCCCGCTCCACTTTCACCCGCGGATTACATTTCCTTACGAACCGCTCCAGCAAACGAAACGCCTTATCCGGCGTTTGATTCGGCACCAGCCGCATGCTGACTTTCAATTCTCCGTGAGCCGGCACAATCGTTTTCACGCCGGGACCGTGATAGCCGCCGACCAATCCATGGACCTCAAAGGTCGGCATAGCCCAGATCCGCTGCAACACCTCCGCCGGATCCTTGGTTCTCAACGACTGAAACCCGTAGGCCTTCATGAAGCGATCGACCTTGAACCCTGACGCGAGAAAGCTCTTCACCTGCGCCTTCGTCGGCTTCACCACATCATCATAGAAGCCGGGAATCTTGATTCGGCCGGTTTCGGCATCGACGCATCGATGCACGATTTCCGCCAGTTCGGCCAAAGGATTGCGCGCCGCGCCGCCCGTCAATCCCGAGTGAGCGTCTTTTTCTCCGGTCCGTAAGGTCAGTCTCGCTCCCACCAAACCTCGCAACCCACAAGCCACCGCCGGCCGATCTTTGGAAATCCAAATCGTGTCTGACACCACCACGGAGTCAGGACGCGGGATGTTACTGCGATCCCGGAGAGCCGCGGCAAAGCTCGGGCTACCGTTTTCTTCTTCCAGCTCCCACAGGAACCGAATATTGAGCGGAACACCTTGCTCAACGGCGTACTTAGATCCGAACAACGCGGTCAGAGCCGGACCTTTATCATCGGTCGCGCCCCGTCCATGATAGAGCCCGTTCTCCTTGCGGAAGGCAAACGGCGGTTGGCGCCATTCCGGTTCCTGAGCGGGCTGGACGTCCATGTGGTTGTAGACCGTCACCGTGGGATGATCACGTCCGGTCGTCCATCCCCCGGAGATGACCGGATAACCGGAGGTTTCAATTACCGACGCCTCCGCGCCAAGATCTCGAAGATATTGGGCCGCCAAGTCGGCCATCCGCCTGATGTCCTTCGCATAGGCCGGATCCATGCTGATCGACGGAACCTCCACCGCCTGTCCCAACATGTCTTCGAAACGCGGGCGAACGTTCTTAATGTATGAATCCAATAGCTTGTTGTCATTCATCCGTGATCCTCTTTCCTTAAAACTCTCATTTCTACTCCCTCGTGGCAACGCCCGTCTGTCCCAGACAATTATTGAACAGATCTCTCATGTCAGACCGGGGCAAGGGAGTTGGGACAAGGGCCGCTCCGAGAGGTGCGGAGGCGCCCAACTCAACTTGCACCACGCACTCGGAGCGTCCATAGCCCATGCCGTCGCCGATTATAGCCACTCACTTTGAGGAGAGGAAGCGGGGGACGGCTGATGGCGGGATTCCATTCTTGATCGATGAATCACTACTGCTGTATTACCCCCACCGCATATGAGCAAAACATAAGACGAGACAGGATCAAAGCCATCGCCTCACATATCAAACCAAGTACCGCTTCGCATCCCGACGCTCCGCAAGTGGATGCCTATGCCGATGGCATACTAGCCATGACCAGGGCTATTCCGCGGGTTGGGGAAGACCGTGCCGACGGCGGAACCGTCGGCCGCAGCGGTTTGTTAGGCCTCACGACGCCCTAAGGAGGGGGCAGCATTTTAGCAAGTAAGCCACCGGTTAGGAGGCCGGAGATGACTGTTTCCTGACTGAAGTTCATGGCGATGAAGAAAGTAGATGCGGGAGAGTGTCATCGATTGCAGAGGGTACGGGCCCTGCCCGTCAACTCTCGGGGTCATACCCAAACTCACGGAGTTCCTGCGAGCAGCGGCAAGCTTTGGCGATCTTTGCAGCCCACTGGATGGCGGCTTCCCGCGACGGCAGTTCCAAGACGCAGAACCCACCGTTGAACTCCTTGGTTTGCGGGTAGGTCTCGTTCGTGACTGTTCCGTCGGCGGCGACCATCAGCGGCACAACGTCCTCGTTGATCCCGCCACCGAACACGTAGACGCCGGCATCCTTCGCCTCGCGTATAACCGCGTGCGATGTCTCGCCCACAGCGGCAAAGTCCTCGGCGGGGACTTCCATCGCTCTTGCAGGAAAGGAGATAAGGTATTTCGTCATCGTTCGGTCCTTCGGTTGAGGTCGGTGCTGTTTGTGAGGGCCAACGTCGTTGGGAACTGCGCGCCGCGGCAGATTGGAAGCCTAGTGGCATGGCGGCTCCGGCGCGTCGGTTCCACATAGAGTTAGGGCTCATTCTCGCTCCTCGTGTCGATCTTCTTGACGAGCGCGAAGACGGTGTCCGCCATGCGGTGAGCGTTGTGTGCTAGATTCACGAGGTCGCGGGTTAGCTGAGGGTAGGCCGCCATTGGAATTCGAACCTCTCTGACATGATGGAAGCCGTCGTGAATATCGAATTTCATTAGAACGAAACGCCCTTCGATAGGTGCTAGGCTGGCTACGGCACCGTGAATGAGATCGTGTCTAAGGCTACTCAGACGGTCGAATTCGGCGAACAATGACTCGGCTTGTTGTTGGAATGGCTTTAGAGCCTCAACTTCGGCAAATGACCTGCGCGCGAACACCAGTTTCGGCGCGAGCATCATAGGAATCTTCCGAGAGTACGTCCTCGTCGGAAACGACTGCCACAGTAGCGCGATCAGCATATCCAACGATTGCTCCGCGTTACCCCAGTTAATTACGACGAGCCCAAATGCCCTGGCGATTGAATCAAGATCCGTTTTGTCCTGATCTACGTTCTCGGGCGCCACGATGAGCCCTAACGTAGAGATAACCGGACTGCGCCGCTTTTCGGGCAGGTCCGGTTGACTGACGGGTTAGAAGGCGCTCTCATTCTAAAGAACCTGTCGTAACCATTGCCCAATGCGCGTGGTGAAATTCATAGATCCAGAGACTACAGTCGACGTCCTCAGGCGCTGCTCCATAGCGATATACAAATGCGCCGTCTCCGATAGTCTCCATGTTAAGTATTCGAATCTCTTCCGTCTCCATATTCGGAGCTCCAGCCAGCATGGTGACCGATACAGGTACGCTCGCCGGAGAATGCGGCCCATGTGGAAGAAGTACAGGCCGCGTGTTGTGCGCTCGAAGACACGTTGGTAGGTGTTGACAGGAACACGAAACGCAATTTTTGTAGTGTGTGCGCCATCCTTATCCACTACGACCACCTCTCCTGCTGTTGCAACAAACGCCTCACGGAGCTTGGTCTTTCGCAAGATTGTCTTGTGTGCTCCGTTCTCCCAGAGTTTCTTCGAAGCCGGGTTCTGCTTCCCAATCTGGGCGCTTATGAAGAAGCGTACGTCTTCGTCGTCTGACGAGGCGCCGTTATTGCACGTGTGACAAGCCGGGACCGTACGAAGTTGCGCGTTCACGACGCCCCTGAAGAATCCCTTAGGCGGGACGTGGTCCACTGTTTCAGCAAGCCTCAATCCGCAGGTGACGCAGGTCTCGCTCTTCGGAGGTTGCATATGCTAAGCCGTCTAACGGAGCGATGAACCGCGCTGTTTTATAGCGTCGGCCTCCATCGCCTTGTTAGGCATGGTTTCTCAGACTCGCACTCATCATGACGCGTTGCCCGCACGGAGGAGGTTCACCACTGCATCGACGACCTGCTTCAACGATTGCGATTTCAGTGTCGCGACTTCCGAAATGATGAGATCCCGATTGGCAGTGAAGAGTTTGCCGGGACGGGCATAGCTCAGAACTCGCAGCGACCCAGTGGAGAAGTCCGTATCTTCCAGCTTGATCGCCTGGGTGTCGCCGTAAGGCTTGCTTGTCACCTGGCAGAGAATCCAGTCGCCCCGACGGGCGTCAGCAAGCACCACAGCCGGACGGAGTTTGGTCTGTGACAAGTCAGAAAATGGAAAGCGAACGAGGACTACCGCACCTGCTGTAAGTGTGACCATGCCTCGTCCTCTTCCGGCCGATTCCAATCCTCGGCCAGCGCCGCTTCACTGAGCAGCGCACTTTCGGGCACCCCGGCTACCGGATGCTCCTCCAAGATCATGACCAGTGCTCGCCGGGCTGCAGGAAGATGGACGGGCTCGAGCAGGCGCACATTACCCTGTTCATCGATCACCGCTTCGACCGTTCGGATCATCGTTTCTCCCTCCCTCTGAAAGTATACATAAAGCTGGCCATGCATGGCTAACGGTTGAGTAGACTGACCAGTATAGTACGCAGATCCTGTGTGCCACTCCCGCACAATTCTTGCGTCGGTTCGTAGACTTGTCAGTTCTATCTACCATGCAGAGCGTGCTATACGGACCGGCATAATACCGTTCTAGCTGCAAAGGGCTCAACCCTTGGATCAGCGCATCGGCTGGGCTCCGGACATCTTTGCCGCCCCGGTTCAGGACGTGTGTATAGATCATGGTCGTTCGCACATCGCTGTGGCCCAACAGCTGCCGCGCCGTCGCTCCGCGCGACTTATACCGACTGACATATGACAGAGGAAGCATGGAACGGATGCAAGGATCGCCACTAACAATGCTACAATGCGCGCGTGATGGTCAGTCCTCACATATCCGCCGCTTCTCTATCGGCCCTGGTCGCTCTGCTGTGGCTCCCCTTTCAGGTCCAGGCAATCGAACCGACACAGGTGCAGGATATTCTGGGAACTCCATCGGCTTATCATCTGCGCCAAGCCGCCCTACAGGGAACGGTTCGCAATGTCCAAGCGCTCGACCCTTATGAAACACCGGCCGGCACGGTTTGCTATGGGGCTTATCTGTTCCAGCTTGAGGATGATACCGGCGTCATCGCCGTCGCGGTGCCCGGCCTCTGCGGCGTGCCGCTCGTGAAAGACCCCGACGTGCAGGACGGCGATCGGGTCTTCGTCGAGGCCACTATTCAGACGCCCAGCCATGGCGGCTATTCCTTGAGTTTGAAAGGATTGAAAATCACCACCGAACAAGAAGGAACGGTCCAAGCGGTCGCGACACGAATCACCCCGCTTGCCGAATGAGACATCGCCCGCGATGGCACAACAGTCACCGCCCAGTCCTCAAATTGCTCTGTCATCCCAAACCCGCGTCGGCTGGATCGGCACGGGCGTCATGGGGGCGCCGTTGTGCCATCACCTGCAGCAGGCTCGATATCGCACGACAGTTCATACACGCACCCGCGCCAAAGCCGCGTCCATTCTGGCGCAAGGCGCGACATGGGCGGACTCACCGCGAGCGGTC
Organism: Nitrospira sp.; assembly: GCA_040981125.1. Lineage (GTDB taxonomy): Bacteria > Nitrospirota > Nitrospiria > Nitrospirales > Nitrospiraceae > DASSBQ01. The sequence goes on along the minus strand of JANRMQ010000003.1, from coordinate 88,238 downwards.
GCCCAGCAGACCGATGTGGTCTTCACCATGGTGGGATTTCCCCAGGAGGTTCGTGCCGTCTATTTTGGGGAGCAGGGTCTTCTAGCCGGGACTCGCGCTGGCATGATTCTCGTGGACCTGACGACGACGGAACCGTCGCTCTCGCGAGAGATTGCGACGGCGGCCGATACACGGGAGGCCTGGGCCATCGATGCGCCGGTATCGGGAGGCGATGTCGGGGCGCGGAATGCGTTATTGTCGATTATGATTGGGGGACATGAAGCGGCCGTGCAAGCCGTCATGCCGATCTTGGAATTGCTCGGCAACAAGATCGTCCACCAAGGCGGGCCGGGGATGGGCCAGCAAACGAAACTTTGCAATCAGATCACGATTGCCGGAACCATGATCGGAGTTTGTGAAGCGTTGCTCTACAGCTCGAAAGCCGGCCTCGAACCGGATCGGCTGCTTCAATCGATCCGCGGTGGGGCCGCGGGCTGCTGGACCTTGGACCACCTCGCGCCGAGAATCCTGCAGCGGGATTTTGCGCCGGGTTTCTTCGTGGATCATTTCCTGAAGGATATGGGGATTGCATTGGAGGAATCCCGCCGCATGGGCCTTTCCCTGCCCGGCCTTGAACTGGCCCATCGCCTATATCAAAGGGCGCGGGAACTGGGCCATGGCCGGTCGGGCACACAAGCCTTGATGCTCGCGCTCGAATCTCTTTCGCGAGAGCACTTGAAGGACAAGCAGCCGCCTTCATGACCGTCCATATAACTATTCGATTGTCGAGGATGCGATGATTCCTCTGTTTCTTGTTCTGATGCTCTTCACGGTGTCGAGTTGTACCGCCAGTCGAGGCTTTGACCGGCAGGCTCTGACAAACCTTTTGCATGCAGATCCCGACGTCGTGACGGAACGCGACATTGCGGCGGTGCTGGACCTGCAGCCGGAATTGGCGTCGCCGTTCCGGCTGGCTCTCTACTTCACCACGGATCAAGTGCCTTTCCAGTCGTCCGCCCAAAAAGCCAACTGGTTGGGCTCGGACAAGGAAAGCCTTCTGAGCAGTCTTCGGCCCCTCACGGAGGAAGGCATCATGAAGGCGGCGTTTGTACTTGCCGATTCCACGGTCCACGGCACGTTGAACCGGGACATCAGGCTGGCGGCCGCGCGATACAATGCCGACGTCCTGTTGATCGTGAACGGCGTGGCCTCCGTCGATCGGTACAACAATAGATATGCCGGCTGGTACGCGACGATTCTCGGCGCCTATCTGGCGCCGGGCACCCATAGCGACGCGCTGTTCCTGGTCGAAGGCACGGTGTGGGACGTGCGAACCGGCTATCTCTACGGCACCCAAACCGCTGAAGGCATGGCGCAATCCGTCGGTCCGGCGGCTTCATTGGAGGATCGGGAGGTGGTGGCGCGCGCGAAAGAGGCGGCCGTCGAATCGTTCGGGAAACATACCGCCAATCTGTTACGGCTGATGAAGGAAAAATTCCACCGCCGTCCAGCGCCGTCAGGCAGCAGCGGATCTCCCGGCGATCGATAAAACGCAGGCATGACAATAGAATTAGTGTTGGAACTGGCTTACGAAGTCACTGCTCAGTTGCATAGCGCAAGTGGCGGCTGCTGTTCGAGTGTCTACGCCTAGCTTGTCAAAAATCCGTTCGACCACTGATTGCACAGTGCGTGGACTGATTTGGAGAGCACCTGCGATTTCCGCATTGGTGCGACTAAGGGTTAAGAATTGAAGAATCTCTGCTTCACGCCGTGTCAGTCCGAATTGTACCAAGGCATCCACTTCCATGCCTTTGACTCTCTCCTCCATAAAGAGAGTCCGCCTTTCCTCTTCACGAATGAATCGGATAACCATTTTTCGGTACCCACGGTCCACGACCAGTGCGCGATCGGGCGCAGGCAACTGACTCATATCGGTCCAGCGCTTGTCCTGCTGACATACCCAACGACGAAGCTTTTCAGGCAGCATGTCGCTCGATCTCGGCGCGTTAAAATAACTCTCAAGCCATAACGAGGCAGCATGGCTTGTCCGTTCTATGCCGCCCTGCCCGGTCAACTCGATCACGCCCATTCGTACCCTCTGCATAACCGAATCAAGCCTCTGACATTCTTCTTGGTACTGCGTTACGATCTGTGCATTTAGTAATGCTTGGATCAGATGAGGTCGTATCAGATTCAATATCAGTCGATCCTGCTCCGTGAAGTCTTTTAGCCCACGGTTCAGTGAAATCGGGATCAGCGCTGAAGGAGTGACTGAGAGCGCAAGACCAATCTGGTGTTTCACGCCCAGTCGGCGATAACATTCCTGGTACAGTGCCTGTCGCTTAAATTGCCGGCCAGTCATGAAGTCCGACCACTTTACGGCACCATCAAATCTCGTGTCGGATAAATAGGCAACAGACGGATTCTGATTCATATACCGACTGAACACCGGCACCAATGTTTCACGCAAAGCATTGTCCGCAGGATGCCACACGGCGACGGTATGCTTATTTGCGAGATCCATCTCATCAAAAGTGGTCCGATCAGAAGAGATCAGAGCAGGAAAGCTTGAGACCACATGCTTGGCAAAGGCCATTCGATTTCGTAGAGCGTAGAGCTCGAGTAACCACTGAAAGATCCGCCTTGAGTCTCTTTCTGTGAGGCGCACCAAACACACACCTCTTCTTAGAAGGCGGCACGCTGCCGGGGCTAATGCCGTCCCAGCTCCATCGCGCGCGTGGCGGCCGCGGTACGAGTGCACACGCCAAGCTTGTCAAAGATACGCTGGATAAGGGACTGTACCGTCCGCGGACTAATCCCTAGAAGTTCTGCGATATCTGGGTTCGTACGGCCGAGTGTCACTAGATGGAGCACTTCTGCTTCACGGTTAGTCAGCCCATGCCGTTTCAGCACATCGGGTTGCGGCGATGTGATCTTTTCTTGAAAGAACAGAAAAGTGTTTCTTGTGTCACGTACGAGCATGATCTTTAATTCTCTCCGCGGCCCGCATATGAGGAGTGGTGACAACGGTTGAGGTATGTGGCCCGGGCAGGAGAGTGCCGCCAATTGTTGGCGGGTCCAATCATGAAGGATTTGAGGTAACCGGCCAGGGCCTCTACGCTCTTCCGGCCAATAGATCTTCATCAGCTTCTCCGCCCGTGAGGTTGCCCATTGAATTGTTCTTCCCTCCGAAATCGCCACCACCGCCTGTCCTGATCTAGTGAGCGCACCTTCCAGCAACGCTACCTGTTCCTTCCATTGCTTCAGTTCCTCGGCATTGTGTAATGCCCGCCTTATATGAGGATTCAGCAAATTCATCACATACCGATCTCGCTCCGAAAACCCTTTACCATACCTGTTCACCGCGATGGTCGAGAGCGAAGAGGCCGCGACGTTAGGAAACAGATTCAGCTGGCTTTGCCGCCGGGCAGAATGCACCTTTCGATAGTAGTCTTTGAAGAAGTCAGAACGCTGGAACCCAGGGCGTGGACATGACTCGGAGATCGTTCGAGCCTGACCATCCTCCGTGCCTTTGATATAGCCATAAACACGGTGCTGATGAAAAAAACGATTGAGGGCAGGGAGCGCATTTATTGGAGTGGAACCACGAGTCCAAAACGCACTGGTACGGCGCCGCTTCAGATCGATCCCCTTGTAGCTGACGCCCTCATTCGGAACTAAATTGGATATTAAAGAGAAGACGCGGTTGGGATATGTGTCGTGATCCGAAGCCCCATAGAGATCTACAAGTGAATCGAAGAGCCGCTTCAGATCCACATGACTGAGTCGCGCCATCGCTGGAGCCCTTCCCTGCCCCATCGCAAAAGCAGTCAGCCTACAAGCGAGCACATGGTGCCATATTGTCCACAGCGGCGCAAGCAGCTGTCCCTAGCCTATAACATGGTGTTCGCACGTCCCGCCAGTTGGAGCAGGCAGGGGTGCTACGTAAGCCAATCGGCGGATTGTCGCTTTCTCTGAAGAAAGGTAATGAGAGGGTGACTTTAGCCGACACGCCACAACATGTGGAGAATACCAGCATTATGAGACTACGTACGCCGGTTGGCGGATTGCCACCTGAAACCCTTCAGGTTATTTCTATGCTCCCACGTCCCCTTCAGAGAAGGTTGTCCAGTTCTCGCGGCCAGACAAGACAGACACGTAGCTTGGATGCATGGAGGCTTACACCGCGGGAGGAAGAGATACCTCACTGGCTCGCGAAAGGATATCGCACCTAATATGGGGGCCATCCTAGGAATTAGTCACCGCACAGTGCAAACGCATCTCAAACGTATCTATGAGAAGCTCGGCGTTGAGTCAAGAACCCAAGCCGGAGTCTTGCTGCACGAGCATGGACTGGCCGGACGACGATCTATGAGTAGTCAGAAGAGTAAGTCGAGATAGCGATCAACGATCGCCAACATCAACCTGAAGATCGGTCATTCCAAAGCAGGCCCGGGATGCAGCAACATTACAACAGAGGGTTCTTTTTACTTCACTCAGTGCTGATACTGATTGTTTTGTTAGGGATACTCGCTCCCGCGCCCCTTAAAGCGGCCGACAGTGATTGTCTTGCTCTTGTGGCTAATTTCCCACTAGATGGGCCTTGCGGGACAGTGGCAGCATCGCATCCCGAACTGATCTCGTGTGCTCCGGCAGCATGCAATGAGGCGATAGATCGGGACATCCATGAAGCATTGATGGCTTGTGGGAGTATGAATTGCACCCGACCAATTGATGAAGAAGCAAAGGCAATGCATATCGCTTGCGGGAGCCTGGGATGTGCTCGGCCTGATGAGGATGGAAACGATAGAGGAACTACACAGCAAAGTGCCGAGGGTCAGAGAGTTGACTGTGGCAGTGTCGGATGTGCTCGGCCCGGTGACGTAGGATAGCGATCACAGTACTACTCAAGCCCACGTCGCAAATCAGATGCTTGCGTGTGGGGGCGTCGGTTGCGTTCGCTTGGCCATGAAGAAGACAAGGGCGGCAAGCATGCCACCTCGGCGTCATCACAGATATTGATGGCTTGTGGTGGATAAGGTTGCGCGCAACCCGATGATAAGGGAGAGCGATCGCATGGCCACTCAGAAAGATGACGTAGGCTTTGTCTCCAGATCACCGACGTAGAATGTCCTCTGTTCACCGGTCTTTCTGTACGCTGATGAGGCTTACACCAGTGACTCGGCGGCACGGCGCTAGCATTCGGCCTTCTCGTCTAAGTTGGGCAAGGATTGTGGATGTGATGGTCGATGACGAGACAAAAGCAGCTGCAAGACAGCAGCAGCCAACCTTACAGTAGGACAATAGAGGGTTGTTATAAGCAACAAGATGGATGGGGACTTCACAACGACCTCCATATATGCGCCCGAGCACAGAAGTAAGGGGGTCTCCTTTGCGCCTGACAGATTCTAGTCCGCAATATTCACAGAGAGGAGAATATAATGACTGTCCCAGGCTCCGCATATTTGTTCGCCATGTTGGCCGTGCTGAGCATCAGTCAGTCGGCTGCTTCCGGCGCAGAAAATACGGCCGATCCTACTTTGGCTTCAATGACGTACCAATTTAAGACTACAACAAATGACAAAGATTGGGACACTGCTGTTGCCGTGCATGTTATATGTAACAATCACGATGTGGCATACAGAGAATGTTGTGGCGCAGATAGGAGAGCCGATCATTGGGATAATGATAGTCACAGTCAGATACTCGATCTTCCACTCACAGAAATGCCAACCAAGAATGTACTAGATGCATGTACATTTCGCGTGACTGCACGTGCACGCGGGAATGATGAGTGGCACTTCGAGGCATACTTATTCTCGAAATATAATGATGGTAGCAAGCGTGATTGGAGATTCTTAGGAGGGGGGCTTAACTCTCGCAGCAGCAATATAGCGATACAAGACTTTCCTATGTCGAAGAACCATGATTAGAAGTACATTGGCATAGATTGCCACGTGCTTTGACAATGTCCGGGAAAAGACGTCCGTCAAAAGAAGAGCGTCCCTCAGCTCTGCAAGCCCGCTTTAGATCCCTTCAGAGCGGTTTGGGGTTCTTGTGACCTCTAAGAGTCATCATGTACTTCGTGATCGGCGGACCCCACACAGCCCCCAAGTCGACGTTTGATCCCCTAACTAGGATGGAATGTGGCGAATCCATAAGGATTGGCATGATCAGTTTGACATTCGATCATCGCTTCATCACAACGCGGTTGGAGCCGCGAAGTTTCTGCGGGCTATCTGAGGTGAACCGGAGTCTTTTTAGATGCGAAGCATAATGCAATTATAAGGAGAAGATGAATGTTTTGATCTAGCCCCCATCCGAAGATAGTTCCATCAATTTGGATGTGCCCCGCAGCGAGTGGCGCGGCGATCGGGCGCCCCAGCGCGCGCAGCGGATTACCGGATCGAGGCTAGGAACAGACGTCCTTTACGCATCACTAGATTAGCTGCCTCACTTCGAACTCTGTGCAGTATTAACCGTGTTCCAAAGTTTCAGTGGAGATCCAATCAGAGGCGCACTACGCCATAAGATGAAAGGAGTGCAGAGATGAAGAAGCAGAACGGGATTGTTGTGTTCGAGAAAAATGACCGCATGCCAAAACTCCCTGCTAGTTTAGCCGGCAAGATCCCAGTGATTTCCCAGTTCGGATTTAAGGTTGTAAGGTTGAAGGCCAAATATTATTGGAAGGCAGCTACGGAAGAAGACTTCCGTGCATCTGAGTCGAAAAGGCTAGGAATAGCAAAAAATCGAGTTCCACTTTGCGGCGGTTGTGCCAATACAGGGCCACAGGCGTGCACCATAGGCGGTTGCGAGTATCCTTGCCGAGGATTCTGCACTCTCAAGTACAATCCTCGGAAGAAGTATTATTATTGTGTATGTTCGTGATGAGATGAGCAGCTCCATTAACCATTCGGGTATTTATAAATAGTCGGGATTGATTCTGCCGGCGACCCTCGTAGTACAGGCTTCTAAATGGAGTCCATGCTAAAAGTTGCCATCGCTCTAATTTCATTCATAAGAGCGTCCTCTTGGTTAGCTCACCCGATCTCAGACATAAGAGTCCGGTTCATTAGACACTCAATCGATAGCCCACTCCCAACTCCGTCAGTAGATACTTCGGGCGTGCAGGGTCTCGTTCCAGCTTATGCCGGAGTTGCCGCATGTAGACCCGCAGGTATTGCGACTCCTCCACATGCAACGGGCCCCAGACTTCTTTTAAGAGTTGGCGGTGCGTCATGACGAGGCCCGCATGTTTCACCAACGTCGTGAGCAATTTATACTCAATCGGCGTCAGATGGACTTCCTTCTCCCCGACGAAGACATGGCGGCGGAGCAGATCGATTTTCAAATCTCCGCTGGCAAAACCGTCGCCGTCGCCGGATTCGACCTGTGATTTCGCAGCATGGCGCAGCGCGGTTCGGAGCCGAGCCAAGAGCTCCTCCACTCCGAACGGTTTCGTCATGTAGTCGTCGGCGCCGCCGTCCAATGCCGCGACCTTGACCTGCTCCTGCCCGCGCGCCGACAGCACGATAATCGGCATCTGCGTCCATTCGCGGAGTTTCCTGATCACCTCGAGCCCGTCCATGTCCGGCAGTCCCAGATCCACGAGAACCACATCGGGGTTTCTCGCCTGAGCTTGGGCAAGCCCTTCCCCGCCCGAGACGGCCTCATAGAAGCGATACCCCTGATGTGGAAGCGTATTGCGCAGAAACCGGCGGATTTCCGGTTCGTCTTCGATCAACAGGACGGAGCTTTCGTGGCTCATAGGGATCGGCCAAGGCCGAACACGGCTACACTACCGGAGTGGCTTCGGCTCGTTCAGGTAATATCGCCGGCTGCTCTTTCTCCAAGACAAGGGTGAATCGAAAAATTGAGCCGCCGCCTGGACGAACGTCCGCCCAGATACGCCCACCGTGGGCTTCCACGATGCCCCGGCAGATCGTCAATCCCAATCCCACCCCGCCTTCACGCTGAGGATGGAGACGATAAAATTTATCGAAGATCTTGCCTTCTTCACCGGCGGGTATGCCCGGACCTCGATCGGCCACCTCGACCACGATGGCGCCGTCCTTCACGTTCGCGCTCACCTCGATGGGCGTCTGCGCCGGAGCATATTTGGCGGCGTTCTCCAGCAGATTGATCAAGACCTGTTCGATCAGCACGCCGTCAACCCGCACCAGCGGAAGAGACGGAGGCAGAGATGCCGTCACCCGGTGAGACCCAAGCCTGAGCTCGATGCGCGCCAACGCAGATCCCACCACCTCGTCCAACGCGTGCCAATCCTTGTGAAGCTGCATGGCCCCCGCCTCGAGTCTCGTTATATCGAGCAAGTTCCTCAAAAGCCGATCCAAACGTCCCGCTTCATCCCGCACGGACCGAATCAATTCCCGCTGTCCGGCCGGATCGGAGCTCCCGGTCTCTTTCAGCAAGCCGCTGGTTGCTCCGATGATGGTCGCGAGCGGCGTCCGCAAATCATGGGAGATCGAACTCAGGACGGCATTTCGCATGCGCTCGGTTTCGGTTTGGAAGTGCGCCTCCTGTGTTTCTTGCGCCAATTTTGCCCGCTCCAGAGCCAAGGCCATCTGGTTCGCGAATGTTTCCAGCAAATGGAGCTGTTCGGGGCCGACCAAGACATCCGGTTTCGATGACTGCACTCCCAGCACTCCCACCGGACCCTGTGACCCGATCAAGGGCAAATACAAAGAATTCGAACCGGGCAAAGTATTCGTCCCATGCCCGGCCGGTTCTCTATGATCAAAGACCCATTGGGAGATGCCTGCTTCTTTGGGGTCCAGATCAAAATGCAAGGCGTCGCACCGATGCACATGCACCCGGCCGTTTCCGTCGGGCAGAAAGACCGCCACTTGGCAATCAAACACGTCGTGGATGTGCCGGGACGCGACGGAGGCCAGTTTATCCATCCCCCGCTGAGTGGCCAGATCCCGACTCATTGCATACAGCGCCGCGGTTCTTTGTTCTCGATCTCTGGCCGCCTCGGCCTGCCGGCTTTTATGGGTCGCCAACCGGCTGATCAGCAACGCGACCACCAGCATCACCGCAAACGTCAGCAGGTACTGAATATCGGTCACCGCGAAGGAAAACCGCGGCGGAATGAAGAAGAAGTCGAACGCCGCCACGCTGAGCAACGAAGCCAACGCGGACGGGCCGCGCCCCCACCTGGTCGCGACCAGAGCCACCCCGAATAAATAGACCATGATGAGATTCGCCTGACCGAAGTAGGGCGCCATCAACCAACTGAGCGCGCTACAGGCCAAGACCACCGCCGACGCATAGCCGTAATAACGGCGGGCGCTGGTCCGCTGAAAAAGCGGTCTGATCATCGGCCGGCCGGGGCCCCCTTCGCCGGTGATGACATAAATATCCATATCCCCGCTGCCTCGGACCAAATCATCCACCACGGAGCCGAAGATCCACTCCTTCCACCGCGACCGGAGCGGCTTCCCGACAATAATCTTCGTGACGTTCCGGCTCCGCGCATAGACCAGGAGTTGCCGGCTCACATCGTCTCCCGTCAGCGTGACCGTCTCCGCCCCCATGCGTTCCGCCACACGAAGCGTCTCGATCCCGGCGGTCCGTTCCGCGTCGGGCAGGCGAAGATGTTTCGAGGTCTGGACATAGACGGCAATCCATTTGGCGTGGAGTCCGGTCGCCATTCTCTTTGCCGCCCGCACGAGCATCGGGCCGCGGGACTTGAGATTGACGCAGACCATGATGGTTTCGGCGGCCGGCCAGGCCGCGGTCACGGCATGGTCTCTCCGGTACACCTCCATCTGCTGATCGACCCGCTCGGCGGTCCTGCGGAGAGCCATTTCGCGCAACGCGATGAGGTTGCCCTTGCGAAAGAAATGTTTGACCGCATGCCGCGCCTGTTCGGGCATATAGACTTTGCCGTCTTTGAGCCGCTGGAGCAGATCATCGGGCGGGAGATCGATCAGTTCGACATCATCCGCCTGTTCCAGGACGGAATCCGGCACGGTCTCGCCGACCCTCACGCCGGTGATCTGCGCGACCGTATCGTTGAGTCCTTCAATATGCTGAACATTGACCGTGGTATAGACGTTGATCCCCACCTGCAGCAGTTCCAACACATCCTGCCAGCGCTTGGGATGCCGGGACCCCGGCGCGTTCGTATGGGCCAATTCATCCATCAAGATCAGCTGCGGATGACGAGTCAGCGCCGCATCCAAATCGAAATCCTTGAGCGTGCCGCCTCCGTAGGCGACTTCGCGGGGGGACAGCCTCGGCAATCCATCCACCAGCGCTTCCGTTTCCGCCCTGCCATGGGTTTCCACCCAGCCGATCACCACATCGATCCCGTCGCGCCGCTGTTCATGGGCCGCTTCGAGCATGGCGTAGGTTTTCCCCACGCCGGCCGTGGCGCCGAAGAAAACCTTCAGCTTGCCGCGGGCTTGCCTGGTTTCTTCGTCTTTGATGCGTTTCAGGAGTGTGTCGGGATCGGGCCGTGCGGAATCCATCGGTTTTCCAGAAGTTGATCAATTATTCGTATCAGATGATTTCGATTCTAGGCAAGCGAGGGTACAGGGTCAATCGGACGGTTGAGCGGATCCGTCACCGGCAGGCCATCACGTTGTACCGCCAAAGCCCACTGCGAGGGATTACTTGCCACGATCGGTGTGTACATGTTCGTGGCGGACAGGGCGAAATCCCAATGCCACCCCGGCGGAGAATAGAAGCAGTCCGACGAGAACAAAAAACGGTCTGGTGGCAGGCAGAGCGGGATCGTCGGGAGGCGGCCAACTCACCATCACGCCGGCCACGACTAATCCGATGCCCATCACTTCCAGCACGATTTGTCGCCGGTGCAGCCGGCGGCTGAAGCCGGCGTCGTCTACATCATGAGAAGAATCCGGCACCACGGTCTCCATCGTGGACTCCTTGCGTGAGCCACCTCATTCCGCAGATCCTCGACACAACCAAGCCCCCCGTCGCCCTATCAAACCGCTTTCAGCTTATCTTATCAAGCGCGAGATTCAAGCGCAGCACATTGATCCGCTCTTCGCCAAGAAATCCCATTTGGCGGCCTTCGGTATGTTGCATGATAAGCTCTCGCACGACATGCTGTTCCAGCCTGCGGGCGCGGGCGACACGGTCTGCCTGATAAGCCGCGGACGCGGGGCTGATGTGGGGATCCAGCCCGCTTGCCGAGGCCGTGACGAGATCGACGGGAATCGGAGCCTCGTTTCCCGGATCCGCCGCTTTCAGCGCGGCGATACGGGTCCGGATCGCCTCAGCCAACGCCGGATTGGTCGGGCCCAGGTTCGAGCCGGAAGAAGCGGAGGCGTTGTACGGGAACGGGGAGGTGGCGGACGGCCGTCCCCAAAAGTATTGGGGCTCATCGAAGTATTGCCCGATCAGTTCGGACCCGACGATCTTGCCGCCATGCAGGATCAAGCTCCCGCTGGCCTGATAGGGAAACAGAAGTTGGGCGAAGCCGGTCACGATCAGCGGATAGACAAGACCGGTCAGGATCGTAAGAACGAAGAAGATCGTCAACGCGGGTTTGAGTTGTTCTTTCATGATTTCCTCATCTGCATCGGATCTTAAAACTATGCAGGATGTTCAAACAGGTCGTCCGTTTTCACCCACCCGGCCCCGGCGCGTCGAGACGCGCCTTTCCGCGAGTGCGGCCGCGGCGAGCGAGATGCCGAGGCGTAGTCTTGTGCTACGTCGCAGGCATTGAGCGATGTGAGAACGACGCTGGCGGCCTGTTTCAACATCCTTTCTCACACCAAATGCAAGACGACCAAAATCAAATCGATCACTTTGATGCCGATGAACGGCACGGCGAGCCCGCCCAGTCCATAGATCAGCACATGCCGTCGCAACAAGAGCTCAGCCCCGACGGCCCGATATTGGATGCCCCTCAACGCCAATGGAATGAGCGCCACAATGATCAATGCATTGAAGATGACGGCCGACAGCACCGCGCTCTGCGGCGTCGCCAGATGCATGACATTTAATGGGCCGAGCACGGGATACGTAGTCGCGAACGCGGCGGGGATGATCGCAAAGTATTTCGCCACGTCGTTGGCGATACTGAACGTCGTCAATGCGCCGCGGGTCATCAAGAGTTGCTTGCCGATTTCTACGATCTCAATCAACTTCGTGGGATTTGAATCGAGATCCACCAGATTGCCGGCTTCCTTCGCCGCCTGAGTGCCGCTGTTCATCGCCACTGCGACATCGGCCTGAGCCAGAGCCGGCGCATCGTTCGTGCCGTCGCCCGTCATGGCGACCAGGCGGCCGCCTGCTTGAAGGTCTCGAATCAATTTCAGTTTCGCTTCCGGCGTGGCCTGCGCGAGGAAATCATCCACGCCCGCTTCCGCCGCAATCGCTGCGGCCGTTTGCTGATTGTCGCCCGTGATCATCATCGTCTTGATGCCCATGCGCCTCAGCTCCGCAAACCGTTCTTTGATTCCCCCTTTCACAATATCTTTGAGATGGATGACGCCCAGCACCTCTTTGCCTTCCGCGACGACCAGAGGGGTGCCGCCTTGTGTCGCGATCGACTCGACGGCATGTCGCACCCTCGACGGAAACGCGCCGCCCAAGTCCGTGATATAGCGCTCGATCGCTTCGCCTGCGCCTTTGCGGATGTGCCGCCCGTTGAAATCGACGCCGCTCATTCGCGTTTGCGCAGTGAACGGGATGAAGACCGCGCCCATCGCCTGAATGTCGCGCCCCCGCAACCCATACCGCTCCTTGGCTAGAATGACGATGCTCCGTCCCTCCGGCGTCTCATCGGCGAGCGAGGCCAACTGCGCAGCATCGGCCAATGTGGTCTCTTGGATTCCGTCCGCGGGGATGAACGCCGTCGCCTGGCGGTTCCCGAGCGTAATGGTGCCGGTCTTATCAAGCAGCAGGACATCGACATCGCCGGCTGCCTCCACCGCTTTCCCGGACATGGCGATCACATTGGCCTGCACCATGCGATCCATGCCGGCGATCCCAATGGCGGAGAGCAACGCGCCGATCGTGGTCGGAATGAGACAAACCAGCAATGCAACCAACACGGTCATCGTCACCGGCGAACCCTGTCCCGCCGCCTGCACGCTATAGAGCGAGAACGGCAGCAACGTAACGGTGGCAAGGAGAAAAATGATCGTCATCGCGGCGAGCAGAATGGTGAGGGCAATCTCATTCGGCGTCTTCCGGCGCGCCGCTCCTTCCACGAGCGCGATCATGCGGTCGAGGAAACTTTCACCGTGACTCGCGGTGACGCGCATGATGAGCCAATCGGAGAGCACTCTGGTCCCTCCGGTGACCGCGCTGCGGTCCCCCGTCTCGCGAATGACCGGGGCGCTTTCGCCGGTGATTGCGCTTTCATCGACCGCGGCGATCCCGTCAAGCACCTCTCCATCCGCCGGGATGAAATCACCGGCTTCGACCAACACGACATCATTTTTCCTCAAGGTGCCGGCAGAGACAGTCGCGAACACCCCGCATCGCTGAAATGCAGGCTCTGATGCGGTGCGCGAGTCGGGTCCCGGCTTGACCGTTCCAACTTTTTTCGCCGTCAGAACGCGGCGGGCATCCCGCAACGATTGCGCCTGGGCTTTCCCGCGGCCTTCGGCCATCGCTTCGGCAAAGTTTGCAAAGAGCACGGTGAACCAAAGCCAGAGCGAAATACCGAGGATAAAGCCCGGACTCGCTTCACCGCGGCCAATCAACGATTGAATGAACAGCAGCGTGGTCAGGACGCTGCCCACGAAGACGACAAACATGACCGGGTTCTTGAACTGATGCCGGAGGTCGAGTTTCGAGAAGGAGTCCTTGACTGCCTGACGGATCAACGAGGGCTCGAACAGTGAGTGGGCTTTCTCTGTGGTCTGCATGGTGGTGCCCATGGCGCTTTGACCGCTTTGGTTACTGATTCATCAATTGTAAATGCTCGACGACCGGTCCGAGCGCCAACACCGGCACAAACGTCAGCGCGCCCACCATAATGACCACGCTGATCAGCAAGACGACGAACAGCGCGGTGTGAGTCGGCAAGGTGCCAGGCCCGGGCGGCACGGATTTCTTTCGAGCCATTGAACCGGCCAGCGCGAGAATCGGCACCGCCGTCCAGAACCGGGAAATCAACATGGCCAATCCACCGGTGAGGTTGTAGAAAAGAGTGTCGGCATTCAGCCCGCCGAAGGCGCTGCCGTTGTTGTTGCCCTGCGAGGTATAGGCATAGAGCACCTCGCTCAGGCCATGCGGTCCCGGATTGAGAATCGACGATGTACCGGCATCAAGCAATATGGCCAAGGCGGTCAGTCCCAACACCAGAATCGGCATGATGAGAATCACCAGCGAAGCCATCTTCATTTCATACGGCTCAATCTTCTTGCCCAGATATTCGGGCGTGCGCCCCACCATCAACCCGGCGATGAACACCGCAATGATTGCGAACACAATCATCCCGTAAAGCCCGGACCCGACACCGCCCAGAATGACCTCGCCGAATTGCATGAGAATCAACGGGACCAACCCGCCGAGCGGCGTAAACGAGTCATGCATGGCATCAATCGCGCCGGTCGATGTGGCGGTCGTAACGGCGGCAAAAAGCGCAGACCGTGCAATGCCGAACCGCGTTTCCTTCCCCTCCATATTGCCGCCCGGCTGCGTAGAATCGGCTCCTTCGTCCACGCCCCGTGCCGCAGCGATCGGAGTCCCGCCGGATTCAGCCCAATAGGCGCCGACCACGCAGACCGCCAATACGATCAGCATCGCGGAGAGGATTGTCCAGCCTTGCCGCCGGTCTCCGACCATGATGCCGAATGTATGAGTCAGAGATGCGGCAATGGCGGCTTCGGCTAGAATAAGAAGAAAATCGGTCAAGGGCGTCGGACTCTCAAACGGATGCGCGGCATTCGCATTGAAGAAGCCTCCTCCGTTCGTGCCGAGATGTTTGATCGCCACCTGAGAGGCGGCAGGGCCGACTGCGAGTACTTGTTCGGAAAGCCGAACCGGTTCTGCCTGCGGCCGGCCCTGGCCATCAAGAACAGGCCGTCCGTCGGCGCCGGTTACCGGCTTGTCGTAATCAAACGGCTGAACCAGCGAAACCGAGTGATAGCGTCCGAAGGTCTGAATCGTTCCCTGCGAGACGAGAACCGGCGCCAGCACAAGCGAGAGCGGAAGCAAAATATAGAGAACGCTGCGCGTCAGATCGACCCAGAAATTCCCGATCGTGCCGGCATTCCTGCGCGCCAACCCTCGAATGAGAGCGATCAGAATCGCCATCCCGGTCGCGGCGGAGAGAAAGTTCTGCACGGTGAGCCCGGCCATCTGCGTGAGATAACTCAACGTCGTCTCGCCTCCGTAGGCCTGCCAGTTGGTGTTGGTGGCAAAGCTCACCGCGGTATTGAAGGCGAGGTCCGGTCCGACGGCGCTGAATCCGGCTGGATTCAGCGGCAAGGTTGATTGCACCCGTTGCAGCGCGTAGAGCGCCGCCATGCCGAGTCCATTGAACAGCAACATCGCAATCCCATAGGTCTTCCAATCCATTTCGTCTTGCGGGCGAATGCCGGAGAAGCGATAGAGGGATCGCTCGAACGGACCGAGCACCCGATCCAATCCGCACGGCTGTCCTTCATACACGCGCGCCATATACCAACCGAGCGGCTTGACGAGCGCCGCCAGCACCGCGAAAAACATACCGATTTGCAACCAGCCGTCGGCCGTCATCGGCTAAAACCACTCCGGCTTCAACAGTGCCGCCAAAAGATACACCAGCAGCCCGATCGAAATGAGCGCGCCCAACATGACCATGACAATGCCTTCACCGATTGATCAAAGCTTCTCCATCGACGAAATCAGCCATCCCGAGATGGTGAAGAACAGGATGATGAGTGCGGCAAACAGCAGATCCATGTCGTCCCTCTTCGCAGGTCCTACCCCCTATTTACTCTCCGCCGCATAAAGACGGTATAAATTCTAGCCCACATTATTCATGAGGGTTCGTGGCGAACTTGGGAAAGGTGCGTCCCGGCGCACCTGGGAGGGCGGGTATAAACGTCAGACGCCAGGCAAGGTCCGCGGCGCGACGAAGAGGGAGCGCCACGCTTGCGGACGCCGCCGAGTCGAAGAGGCGGGCGTGTCTTTACGCGGAGAACGCGCCGGGGAGCCCTCGGCATACCTCAATCAGTATGCCGAGGTCACATAGGAGAAGCGTTCATGAATCATGTGGGATCTAAAGTCAGGGCGAATCGAACGTCACGATGACCGCGGCGATCACCATATGTTGCGCGGGAGTCAGGCCGATGACACCGGGCCTGATCTCATTGCCTTTGAAAAAGCCTCCACCTGGGCCGGTGGACTCGTCATACCGATACTCCAGCTCCATGATCGTATTGGTCCAGCGATAAGGCAGCCGATATTCAAGCGTTGTCGTGACCGCCCGGATCAATTGCTCCGAGCCGGTCATATTCCCATTGCGATCCCAATAGACTTCAGGCCGCACGGTGAATCCCCACAATCCTATCTGCCAGTGCATCGGCAATTGCGCTGCCATCCAGAACACGCGTGGCGATCCGGGCACTGCCAGCACTTCGGTTCCCACCTGGTATTCTACCGCAAGTGTCAGCACGTCCCCTTTCCATTCGGCAATGCTGTCGGAAAACAGGCGCCAGAATTCCATCGATGTGTTGGATTGATCGGGACCGTAGTAGAGGGTCTCTTTGAAGGACCATGCAGACGTCGGCCTATACAGCACCTGCCCCCCATAACTGGGCAGGCTGTTGGTATTCTGAAGATGATTGTATTCATTGATGACGAAGAATGCCCCCGTCCATCGCTCATTGAACGCATAGCTCGCGTTCGCCCCGAACATCAGATAAGGCGTATAGTCACCGCCCCATGGCCTGGTATAGGTAAAATTATCCTTGGCATAGAGAGAATCATAGCCGATGAAACTGTTGAACAGGCCGGCTTGCAGCATCAAGCCGTTCCCGACCGGCGCCAGATATGACACGTTGGCCCGCCCGAAGTGCCGCAAGGCGTCGGAGCCTTCGACCTTAGGCTTGTTCACGTCAAATCCGAAATCCTTCGCATCCTGCCCGCCATGGACGGTGAGTTCGGCGCCCCAGCGCGACTGCGGCAACGCGTCCTTCCTGATGTAGGCGGCGGCCATGTTGAGATCGAGTTCATTGACCCGCGGGGTCGTGCTCCGATTCCGGAACAGATGATTGGCGGGAAAATTAAAATCCAGCGCGTACGCCGTATCCACGAATCCGCCGTAATGCCAATCGGATGATGTGCCTGCCGGCTGCCCGGTTAACGGCGCATGTCCCGCCTCTTGCTCCATTCCACGAGGCTGCGGCTGCGGCTTGGGTCCGGGGATCTCTTGCGCCGAGGCAGCCGGCTGAATGCCTATCGCGTCGGCCGCCGCCAATATGGCGATCCACACCAGCCGTCTCATCACCATGCGATCCTTTCAGTCAAGACCGGCGACCTTTCGGCGTCGTTCTGTCTTCACGACGGGCAGAGTACCAAGCAGAAAATCAGGACCGTATTAAACCGCGCTCGAAATGCATTAAAACACTATAAAAACTGCATCGATGTGAGTGGGGTTGAACCAGGCGGCCGCATCGAGAAGCAGGCGAGCTATCCCTTCGGGCAGATCTCTTGCGGCGGCTGATCCGCACAGTCATAGCCCGCCTTCGGCGACGGTTCCATAGAGGCTATCGGCGGAGACTTTGATACTGTCTGCGCAATAACCACCCGGCCCACAAGAGGGACGCCGCCATGATCATGATCCCAATCCATTGCGCCAGCTGGGCGAGCCGGTGATCGTACTGCAACCACCCGAGCGTTCCAAGCAGGTATTCCCAATCATGGCCCTCAACCTCTTGGCCCGTCACGCCGCCCAGGAGTATCAGTTCCAACGCCCGCGCATCATTGATGTAGGGGGCGATATCCATGAAATTCTCCGCGGTCCACCAGAACGCAACCGATGCGCCGAAGGCGTCACGGGTCTTCAGCAAGAGAGTTCCTGCGCAGATAAGCGGCATGACAATCTGCCCCAGCGTCCCGCCGAGCACCATCATGAACCGCCCAAAGGGCATAAAGATCACATGGCCGGCTTCGTGGAACGGCAGGCTCACCAGGTGAAGCGCGGACTCCCCGGCATAATTCAATTCGAGGGGGGTGACCATAAATGTCCATCCCCACGCAGCGAGCAGGATGAACAGCAGGCAGCGGCCCGCGAAAGAAAACGGGTTGACCGCATCGTCTTCCCGCTGAGGTCGGGATATGAGCGATGTCGGACGGTTTCCCGGTTTTGTAGACAGGCTGCGGGCTCGTGTAGATGACGGTCGGTCCATAGACGATACGCTCAGTCCGGCCCGGTGTTCTACGCGGGCGCCGATCGGAATATCCGAAAGCTAGCGTACCGTGATGGGTATCGGCGAGAAAGTTAAAACGAAGATCACGACGGTGAAGCGGCCGAGCCAGATTCGCCGGCGGCCCAGCATCGCCTCAGGATCCATAGTTGGAGGATGGCCGAACCCGAACAATCCTGCCATCGCAATCCACACGAACCATCCCGGCCAGCCGGTGAAACCGAGAAAGATGAGAAGCGGAAGAAGCGCGAAGGCCACGGTCTTCTGCCGTTCCCCCCAGAGCGCATAGGCGACATGGCCTCCGTCGAGTTGACCGATCGGAATGAGATTGAGCGAGGTGATGAAGAGCCCGAACCAGGCGGCGGCGGCAATCGGATGCAGATCGATGACATGGCCGTACGGCACCGAGCCGACAAAGAGCCAAATGAATCCGTCCAACAGCAATGACGGTCCCAGGCGAAACGTATCGGTGATACCGGAATCGAGCACCACTTCCGACCATTGCAATCCCACGGCCAGAGCGATCACCGCCACGATAAAACCGGCCAACGGCCCGGCGACCCCGATGTCGAACAGCGCCTTCCGATTGCTGATCGGCCCTCGCATGCGGATGATCGCGCCGAATGTCCCGACCAATTGCGGAAAACCCGGGATAAACAACGGGAGCGAGGCCGGTGCTCGATGAATGCGGGACAGCAGATAGTGCCCGAATTCGTGGGTCACTAAAATGGCCAGCAGCGTGGCCGAAAAAGGAATGCCCTTCCATAGCACGGACGGATCATCGGTCAAAAATTTCCACGGGCTCTGAAACAGCGTGGTCTTGGTCTGGTACGCGCCCGCCCAAAGCGTGGTGAAGACGGTCAAGACGAAGAGGCCGATCGGCAGGCCGAACTCGGAAAACCACGAACGAACAGGTTCGTCGTCGTCCGCTTCAGTCTCGTCGGCCGGCTGGGCTTGAGCGGGATCGAGAAGCGGGTGGACCGGTTCGCCGGTGGACAAAGACGGATAGGCTCCACCGGCCGCCGAGCGGGTCTGTTGCTCGTCTGGCTCGACCCTGCTCATACGCCACCAGCCTTACGTCTGCTTGCCGAAGGGATTGTGCGCTGATTCTTCACGAACTGTGGTAGCCGGCCCGTGTCCCGGAAAGAGCAACATCTCATCCGGTAATTTCAACACACGCTCACGGACGGATTCCAGATGGGTCTCGTAGAGGGTCGCCGGATTTGAACGGCCGATCGATCCGGCAAAAAGCGTATCGCCCACAAAACAGAGCGGGTGTTCGGATTGATCGACACGATAACAGATACCGCCGGGCGTGTGGCCCGGTGTGGTCATGAAGGAAACCGTGAAGTCGCCGACTTGGATCTCTTGTCCATCCTTCGGAACGCTCAACAGGTCGCTGTGGGGCGTCCAATCAAGCAGATCAAGATCGGCGGGACCCAAGTACACAGGAACAGGCCAGGCCGCCAGGATCTCCTTGATCCCTTCGGCATGATCCGCATGGCCATGTGTCAAACAGATGGCTCGCAACCGCAGGCCGCGGCGAGCGAGTAATTCGAGCATTGCCTTCGGATCGTACCCGGTATCAATGATGACGGCGTCGCCACCATTATGCAGCACATACCCCTTGACCTCATAGCCGCCGATCGATCCAATGATGATGTCCAGGCCCGGCACAACCGGCACAGCGCGGGGTCTCCATGAGCCGGACGCAATCTGCTCCAGAGGACCAGGCCGGAGCCCGAGGCCCTTCGCCAAGGCGATGACTTGGTCCCGATGCTGAGGCGCGTGACCGCGTTCCAGATTCATGATCTCGGGTTCAGACAGCCCGGTCAGTCGGGACAGATCGGACACCGACCGCTGCTGCCCGTTCCGGGATTTCTTGATGATATCGCTGAAGTCGTCTTCTAACGCCATATTAGAAAGGACCACGTGCCATCAATTCCGATTTCCATGCCGCCACCATTGCCTCGTCGACATCCACCAGAATAACCGATTTGAGCGAGCGAGGCGAATAAGATTTGATCTCCCCGATCATCATCGCCGCGGCATCGCGATGGGAGACGCCTCCGACGCCTGTGCCCATGCCGGGCACTGCGATCGACTCCAAGCCATGTGCGTCGGCTTCAATCAACGCCCCTTTCGTCGCCGAGCCCACGTTTGCAGCGGGAATCTGTATCCCCGGCTGCGGCATCGTCGGCGCATGGATAATGCCTCTGAACTTCGTCGCGCCGCCTGATGTGAGGACCGCCTTTCCCACCACGATCGGCGCTCGCCGCCGGGCTTCATCCTCCACCACTTGACCGGCCGCTCGCTTGATCGCCCCTGCTACCCCGTCGCCCATCACGCCGGAACTATTCGCCGCATTGACGATGGCATCGGCCTCGACGTCGAGAATGCTGCCGTGTGCAATATGAATAGAGATGGACCGTCTGTTCATACGCGGAACTCGTACATTAGCGATACGCTTCTCTTCGATGCCTTACCCGCATCACTCGTATAATTTTCGCTTTGTCGTCGATTTCATATAGAATTCGGTAATCTCCCACGCGAACACGCCAATCTCGACCCGCTCCAGTGAGTTTACGGCTGCCAGGAGGCCTGGCGTTATGGGCCAGCATTTTGAGTTGTGGACTGATTCGGAGAAATTGGGAAGAAGTAAGCTGCTTCAGATCTCGTTCGGCGGTTCATTCAAGAAGAACCTCATACGCTCTGCGCATGCTCCCGCAAAAAATCTTCCAGACGCGTGAACTTCAGCGATCTCTTTCTCATCGTGGCAAGTGCTTTGAGGTCACTTGCATCTTCCAACCGCTCAAGCATGGCGCGGTACTCATCGATTGGAATAATCACTGCTGTTGGCTTGCCATCCTGCACAATAACTTCAGGACTCTTTCGTTTAGCCTTCATCTTGCCTCCACATCTCGCTACAACGGAAGCCAATCCTATCATATACGGATATCAAGTGCAGAATGCGAGGATGGCGTCTGGAACGGATGGTCACGGAACCGCTGGTCTTTTTTATCTATCCGCCTTGCCATTAGTAAGATGGCGGTGGCGGTGTCTGAGCGCCATTGCGGCCGCGCCGTGCGTCATCCGCTTGTCTTTTCAAATCAGGTGAGCGGCGTCGCAGGGTACGAATGACCTCGCACTGAAGCGGCGAGCTCCCGCCCGGCGTCTATCCTTCCTCCCCGGCGGCTGGAACGGATGGGCATGGAGCCGCTCGCCATGGCGGGACTCACAGTCTAGTGGAAGAATGCGAAAGCGGGCGACGGCATTGCGACCTGGTCGCAGCCTTATAGGAGCCCGCGTTCAAACCATTCACCGATCCGAATGGCCACCGCGCTTCATCGCATCATGGCGACGGCGAAGCTGCCCGCTATCTCACCCGCCCGCCCCCGCGCGCCAGGCGCGTCTTGCCCGGCGCCAGCCGCAACTCTTTCTTTCAGCACCTGTGTGAGAGGTGTCGCAGGGTGCGAGCGACCTCGCACTGAAGCGGCGGGCTCCCGCCCGGCGTCCAGAGAAGGAAAGCTGGTACTGACCACCGCACCGTGGTCGTTCGACCACGGCGACGGGAATACCAGAAGGCTTCCACTCTGGAGCGCCGTGGATGGGTGCCGCGAGAAGTGCGGGAGCTAAGCACCCTGCGACACCTCTTTCTTCATCCTTCCGGCGCCAACTTGATCTCTTTCACCTCCCCGAAACTCGCCAGCACCTTCTGCAGCGTCTCACCGGACCCGACGGCCAACAGGCGCAGGCGGTCGGGATGCAAATGTTTCTGAGCCGCGTGCAAAATATCATCCTTCGTCAGCTTCACCACTTTGTCGCGGATCTGCTGCAACCAATCTTTCGGCAACCCGTCGTATTCCAGGTCCATGAAGCGGCTGACAATGCTCGCCGCGCTCGTGAACGAGAACACGAAGGAGTTCACATACGCCTCTTTCGCCTCTTCCAGTTCCGCATCGGCGACCGGCTCCTGGCGCAGCCGCTCAATGTTCGCGACGAATCGATTCACCACCTCCTGTGTCGAAGGCAGCTTGGTCTCGGCCCGCATATACCAGACCCCTTGATTGTGCGAGCCGGCGCGGAACGCGCTGCCCACCGAGTAGGCCAAGCCCCGTTTCGTTCTGACATCGTTAAACAGCCGGCTTCGAAAGGAGCCGCCTCCCAGAATATCGTTCACGATTGCGAGCGCCACATAATCGGGATCGGTCTCTTTGATCGACAGATGGCCCATGCGCACATGCGTTTGCGATGTGTCTTTGCTGATAAACCGGACGGCCGCCGCCGAAGCTTCGCCGGGAGGCACATCCGGAATGCTGAGAATCGGCACGTCGCCCTTCGGCCAATCGCCGAATACCTCGCGCAGCAGCGCCAGCACGGTGGTCTTATCAAAATCTCCGGTCACCCCGAGGATAATGCCGTTCGGCTGCACCGTCGTCCGGTGAAACGCCATGAGATCATCGCGCGTGACGGCTTTGACGGATTCCACGGTTCCTTCGCGCGCGCTGGGATGAGTCGGGCCATACAGCAACTTCGCAAATTCCCTCGCGGCCACCGACCCCGGATTGTCCTGACGCCGGCGAATGCCTTCGATCGCCTGCAATCGGGCCAACTCCACCCGGCTCGCTTCAAAGGCCGGAGTCCGCAAGAGATCGGCAAAGATCTGTAGCCCGCGCGGGAAGTCTTTTTTCAAGACATCAAGGGAAGCAGATCCCGATTCCTTCCCGAACGAAATTGAAATGGTGGCGGCCATCCGTTCGAGCTCGTCATCCACCTCGTCGGCGGACATGCGCACCGACCCGCCTGTTCGCATGAGCGCGCCTGTCAAAGCCGCGAGTCCCACCTTGTCGGCGGGATCAAGCCACGTCCCCGTCCGGATCATTGCATTCAGCGTAATCAGCGGCAGTTCGTGATCCTCCAGCAGATACACCACCATCCCGTTCTCGAGCACCACACGCTCCGGCTCAGGCGGATTGAATTCCACCGTGGGGAACCGCATTTGCCTTGGGTCACCCGGCGCCACCTCTCCGGCCAGGACCATCGGCGCCTGCATGGCCGACAACATCAGCAACAATGCCGTCAAGAGGCCGGCGATCACACGTTCCGCCCCCTTCGCTCGGCGCGTGAAACGTACCGTCGCTCGCCTACACACCTCATGTTTCACGCTTACCATCTGACGTTCCGCCTGGTTCATGGCCGCACCTCGCCGATGCGGCCGGCCGCCAACTTCCGCTCGGCCGGCTTCTTAACCAGCACCCCGACCGTCCGATTCGCGCGGGTGAGATACTGTTTCGCCACCCGTTGCACATCATCGGCCGTGACCGCCGCAATACGGTCACGCGCCTGGACGATGTAGCGCCAGTTTCCCGCCACGGTCTGATAAAACGACAATTGTGACGCGAGGCCGCTGTTGGAACGGAGCGACCGCACCAGGTCTGCATCGAGATTATGAAGCACTTTTTCCAACTCCTTTGCCGAGACCGGCTCGGTCTTCAGCCGTTCCACTTCTTCCAAAATCGCCGCCTCGACTTCCGCCGTGGTATGAGGAGCGCGCGGAGTCGCGGCAATCACGAACAGATTGGGAGCGCGCACGCCGGGGAAATTCGTATCCGACATGACCGACACGGCCAGCCGCTTCTCCTTGACCAGCTCGCTGTAGAGCCGCGACGTCGTGCCTTCCGTGAGAACCGAATCGATGACATCGAAGACGAAATCATCCGGATGGCCCAGACCCGGCTTGTGATAGCCGATGGCCAGCGACGGCTCCGCTTCGAATTCAATCTCTACCCGGCGCTCTCCACGTTGAGTCGGCTCTCGCGTCACGATCGGCGGCGGCGCGGGAGCCGCGGGGATCTTTCCGAACGTTTGCTCGATCAAGGTGATGACTTCCTTTGGATTGATATCTCCCACAATCGCCACGGTCGCGTTGTTGGGTCCGTAATAGGTCTTGAAAAATTCCTGCGCCGCCTCCGGCGTCAACGATTGGATATCCGACGCCCAGCCGATCGTCGGGACGCCGTAGGGATGGGCCTGAAATGCCGTGGAGGTAAACGTCTCATACAAGAGACCGGTCGGACTGTCGTCGGTTCGTAGCCGGCGCTCTTCCATGACGACGCCGCGCTCCTTGTAGAATTCACGCAGCACCGGATGGGCCATCCGATCCGCCTCCAAGGCCGCCCACAGCGGCAGCCGATTCGCCGGCAGGTTGATAATGTAGCGGGTGATGTCTTTGCCGGTCGAAGCATTCAAGCCCACCGCGCCATGACGTTGATAGAGCAACGCCATCTCATTACCCACCACATACTCGGCGGCCTTGTCTTGAAGTTCCTTGAACCGCTGCTGCAGCGCCTCGCGTTCGCTCTTCAACTGTGCGCCGGAGGCATCCGTGTCGGATCTCCCTGAAACGGCTTCTCCTTCATACCGTTCCAATTCCGCGCCGACGCGATGCAGTTCTTCGAGCACCGCCTGCTCCTGTTCATAATCCTTCGTGCCGACCGTTCTCGTTCCCTTAAACGCCATATGTTCATACAGATGGGCGAGGCCGGTCTGCCCGACTTGCTCGTTCATCCCACCGACCCCGAACGTCAAATTGATCGACACGACGGGCGTTTGATGCCGCTCCACCATCAACACCGTCATGCCGTTGGCGAGCCGATGTTCAATCACCCGGTCGGCCAGGCTTGGCGCATTGGCCCATCCGTCCGACCACGACAAGATAAACGGCAGAATCACGATCCATGCAAACCGCTGACTGCGTCGCAAATACTTCATGTGAATAACTCCATCAACTCTTCCGGTCGTTCAATAAACCAATCAGGCCGGCAGGCCGCCATCTTTTCCCTGTTCCCCATGCCGTATCCGACCGCGCAGACTCGGATCCCCGCATTGTGGCCGCCGTTGATGTCGTTCGTGCTGTCGCCGATCAGCACAGTCCGTTCCGTGGAGGCGCCCAGCTTCTCCATGATATGAAGCAACATGCCCGGCTCGGGTTTGAGACCGAAACCGTTATCCCCTCCCACGACGAATGCGAAATGTTGGGGCCCCAAGCCGTTCAGAATGACGTTGGTGTACTCGATCGACTTATTGGTCGCCACCGCCTTCTGCTTATGTCCGAAATGCGTCAGCATGTCTTCAATGCCCGGATAGAATTGCGTGCGGTCCAGGCAATGCTGCAAATAGTGCCGGCGAAACACCTGCAACGCCTGCTCATATTTCTCCGGATTCTCTTCGCCCACCGCCAGACGCAGCAACCGCTTTACGCCGTCACCCACGAATCCAAAAATCTCTTCCTGCGAACGCTCGGGCAATTCAAGATCGCGCAGGGTCAGGTTGACCGAGTCCGCAATATCCCATTTCGATTCGATCAGCGTCCCGTCCAGATCAAAAATCAGCAGATCCACGGCTGCTTTCTTTCTCATCATTTTGCCTTTCGTAACTCGTTCTGCAATGCGGCCAGAGTCGCACGCCGGGTCTCTTCCGTCTCTTCCTGCATGGACTGGCGCACGAAGTTCACCATGCGGCGCTGCCCCACATGGGGCGGGAACATCGGCTCCACGATCCTCCACCGGCTGTTCAATACCTTGACGCGGACCCGAACCTGCTCCACGGCGGGCTCGGCGATGAATCCGGCCGTGTCGAGATAGACCACTCCAAGCACCTTGAATTCGACCGGGATGACGACCTCCAGCGAATTGATGATGTCCCATTTGCGGTAATCAGCCGGAACCGAAAATCCATTGATGACGACGATCTTGCCCCAGGAGGGCTCTTCCTTCCATCCGACATAGGCGGCCAACGTGGAGAACGATCCCGCATCAAGCCGCGCCCCCTTGTTGTCGAGCATGAGGTATTTTTGAACGACCTCGGCCGGCGAGCGGGTAATTGCGTTCGTCTGGGCGGCTGCGTGCCCCGCGAAAGCCGACCACCATACCACCGCCGCCACGACGGCCCATGCCATCCAGGAAATCTTCCGGCTCCGCCATCGGCCTGCCTGCAGGGCGTGGAGGCTCCCCTTCCGTCTCGCGCTACTTGACTGCATGCAGTTTCATCAAGTTCGTGCCGCCCGGCTCGCTGACTCTCGTGCCGGAGAGGATGACGATCCGTTCACCGAGCTTGACCAATCCTTCCTCCTTCAAGCGCCGTTCCGCCTCGTCCACCCTTGCGTCCGTCTGTTCAATCCGGCGCATCGTATGAGGCATCACGCCCCAGTAGAGGGCCATCAGCCGGCGCGTCCGTTCAAAGGGACTAAACGCGATGATCGGCGCGATCGGCCGCTGCTTCGAAACCAGTCGCGCAGTCAATCCCGTTTCACTGAAGGCAACGATGGCGTTCGCTCCGATCGCCGCCGCGGCCGATGCAGCGGAAGTCGAAATCGCCTCCGGAAACGAGACCATTCCTTTTTCGATATTGGAGCGACGCACAAATTCCGGCTCAGTTCCGTCCTCGGCAGCTCGGACGATGCGATCCATGATGCGGACGACTTCGACCGGATGGCGCCCGATGGCGGTTTCCGCCGACAGCATGACGGCATCCGTCCCATCGAAGACGGCATTCGCCACATCCGAGGCTTCGGCCCTGGTCGGACGCTTATTGTGGGTCATCGATTCCAACATCTGCGTTGCCGTGATGACAAGCCGGCGTCGGCGATTCGCGCGGGCGATGATACGCTTCTGCAGGACCGGCACCGCTTCCGGCCCCATTTCCACGCCGAGATCCCCTCGGGCGATCATCAGCCCATCCGCCTCATCGAGGATGGCCTCCAAATTCGTGACCGCTTCCGGCCGCTCGATCTTGGCAATGACCGGCACCGTAGGTCCTCCATACTCGACAATCAATTGCTTCGCCGCCGCGATGTCGCCGGCGTCTCGAACAAACGAGAGCGCAATATAATCGACCCCTTGCGCCAGTCCGAAACGGAGATCCTCCCGGTCCTTCTCCGTAAGCGTCGGAGCGCTGACACGAGTGCCGGGTAAATTGATTCCTTTCTGAGAGCGGATCCGTCCCCCCGTTAGCACCGTACACTCGACCGCGCCGCCGGTGATGCGAGTGGCCCGCAACTCCACCAATCCGTCATCAATCAGAATTCGGGCGCCGGGCTGCACATCTGTGGTCAGATGCTGGTAGGTGACAGGGATGTCCACCATGACGCCGGGGGGCGTCGCGGCCTGCATGCCGATCTGGCCGCCGGATCGCAGAAGGACGGTCTGCAACCGCACGGATTGCCCGGCGGTCACATCGATGCCGTCGCCCGAAATCTCGCCGATACGAATCCGCGGGCCTTGGAGGTCCTGGATGACGGCGACAGCGGTCCGCCGCCGTTCGGCCGCTTCGCGAATCGCCTGAATGGCGTGGGCGTGGGATTCATGATCGCCATGGGAGAAGTTTAACCGAGCAGCATCCATCCCGCTTTGAATCAGTTGGTCCAGCACGGCCGGTTGATCGCTGGCCGGTCCGATCGTGCAGACGATTTTCGCCTTCCGCATGCCAAATGTCTCTCTTGACAAGATTCGTTCCGCACACCATCTTGTAGGCCATGTGCGAACAGCCGGCGGAGGTTTTATGACTGCATCGCGACTCGGGCCGGTAGGCCATTCTAACAAACGTCCATCCAGGTCGCAAAAGAGCAAATTCCTTCGAAGCGTGATCAGAAATCGATCGACGCAACCGTCGCTCCGGGAAACCGGCCGGGCGGCAACTGACCATCAAGCAACGAGGTGATCATGGAGAGCGTGGGAGAGACATCGACCGATAAATTGGACTTTGTCACCATCGAAGGGCTCGTGGCCTACGGAGCGCAACTCGCCCAGCGGGCCTCGACCGGAGGCATTGTGCTCCCGGCTGCTCCGGCGGCTTCACCGGATCGTCCTCGGCGAGCCGAGGAAGCCATGGATGCAATCCGCGCGTTCGTGCAACTGGCGCACGCCGGCCTTCCCCGCGCCGACGCCTATCGCTCCGCGCGCGCGACCGTGATCGCGGACAGCTGTGGCGGCGATGAATTGGTCTTTTATGCCGCGTGGAATATGCTGCTCGCCCGCGGAGAACTGGCGCCGCTGTATCGCGCGCCGATCGGCGCCGTACAGAAGCCGATGCATCGCCGTCCTGTCGCGATCGTGCCTCGCGCCCAGCTGACCCCGCAGTTAGCCGACGGCCGCATCGTGCTGGATCTCGGCGACGATCGCTTCTGGCTGCTGCCGCGTGACCTCGCGGACCGGACCTTATTCTTCACGATGCGCCATGGTGTCTCACAAGTTGAAAGCAAGACCCATCGCGTCGGACGTCGTCTGCCCAATGTCCTGGACGAGGAACGCGGTATTCCCCGCGCGGACGCGGTCGGCCGTGCGCTGGCGCAGATGGTCGGGGTCGTAGGCCAACAGCTGGGCTACCTCCATCTGCATAACTATCTGGACCCTGGCTCGTTCACCCATCTGATCAGCCGCAGTCCCAATACCGAACAGCTCTGCCGCCGGATCACTCAGGCCTTGTTGCCGGAGAAGGCCGATACCGCCTGCCTGCGTCCCGGCGTCGAAATCGCGCTGGAGTCACAGGACTTCGGATGGGTCACCGGCTTGGAGAAACAGGCGGAAGTCGACGCGGCGGCGCAGGCTTTCGGCGTGGACGCGAAAACGGCCAAGCGGCTCATTAAACATCCCTTCTATAGTTATCCCGGCGGCCATTCCTTTTTCGATCTGTACATCGACGTGATCGACGGTATTCACGGGCTCGGCCGATCTCATCCCGGCAAGGTGCTGTGCCTGTACACCCATAGCTCCACACTCCGCGCGCTCCGGATCTATCTCGACCCACGACCGTTCCGGGAAGCCTTTACCGAATTCGGGGAGTATAAGGAAGGGCAGGACAATGTCGTGCTCTTGGTGTTTGAGAACGGGCAGCTTTCGGGCTATTCCACCGCGGTCGGACTTCTGGAGAGCGAGCGGATCGCGCGAGAGGCCTGGATCACCGTGGAGCGTACACGAAAAGATCGAGTGGCGCTCAAGCCGCATCGTATCAAGCGCCTGATCGCGTTGGTGTCCGGCGGGGACTTCGCCGGCGCCGGCGCGGCCTTGAAGGAACTGCGCGTGACCGGCAATCGCTTCGGGCTCGACGTGCTGTTTGTCCGCCATGGCTTTCTCGGCCTTGCCAATAATTGGATTGATTCCGTCACCGAACAAGACACCCGCGGCATGAGCAGCCATGCCAGCAGTCCCATCGGCAGCAGCCGCTTCGAAGATTTCAAAGAGGAGCATGTTCAACAGGCCGCCATGCGGAATCTGGAGCGCTATGCGGAGAACGGCGCCGTGATCGTGCTGGGCGGGGACGGCAGCCTGCGCGGCGCGCGGGCCATGTATGAAACGTTCGGCATGCAGGTGGTCGGCCTGCCCGGCACCATCGACAATAATATCGCCGGGACAACATCACTCGGCTTCCATTCGGCCGTCGCGCTGGCGAATCAATCCATCGAATCGCTCAAGGCCACAAGTGCCGCGATGGGCAGCGTCTTTTTTGTGGAAGTCATGGGCGCCGGATCGGGCCACCTCGCGCTCGCATGCGCCTATCAAGCCCGAGCCGAGGGCATTCTCGTGAACGAGCACCCCGATCCGAACGCCTATATCGACGATATCATTCTGGGAACGTTGAAACGGACGCTGGGAGTGCCGAACAAGAGCCACTTATTCGTGGTAGCGGAGCGGACGCCTCACCGGCATCATCGCGAGGGAGGAGTCCACGGATTGGTGGATTTTGTGGCGAACACCATCGCGCGCTGGCCGCAGCGGCGCGGACAACCGGACCATTACCCGCTGACGCAGGCGACGAAGGCGACGATCCTTGGCCATACGCTGCGCGGCGCCCCGCCTACTCCTGAAGACAAAGCCATCGCCCAGCACCTGGCCTATGAAACGGTGCGCCGGCTCGTGGAACAGCCGGAGACGATCGTCGGTTGCATGGTCGCCTACCGCGATCAAGACAACATAGAAATGATCCCCCTTCATGCCGTGGCTCCCAAGCAATTCGATTGGGGCTTGTTCACCCGTATGCATGGATTGGAGCTGACGCAAGGCCGATCCTAGCGAAAAGAAGGTTGAGAAGAACGAACTCTCCTTGCAAGGCGGCGCGAGGGTCTTCAAAAGGCAACGTCCGACCGGCTTGCATTTGCATGGGCCGGACTCGGATGCCCGGTTGAACCATCCGGATTCACCCAGGAATAGTCTCTTGCCGATGATGGTCCGACAAGGCTGTCATCGGTCCCGCTGACCCCGTCGGGATTCACCCATACATGCCCGCTCCTCTCAAATGAAGATTGATCACGTGGGCCGGCGATAAGGCCGTGGGATCCATCTGGATTTGCCCAAAAGAGACCATCATGCTTCTCAGGACCCGCCGTGTCGGATCGGGAGTACGGCGCGCTGGTTAACACCATCAATATTAAGGACACCCCGATTGCGATGACACTCAGAGTCTTCATGGCCGCTCTCCTTTCTTCCATGCCGATTTGTTTTTCTCACTCCCGCCTCCGACACGGTGCAACGCCGGTGCCATCGCGAGAACTCGGCAAGCGTACCGCTACACCAGCATTCTTTCTCCTGATCCGCACTGGAATTACGAGCCGGACCGGCAGTTTTCTCTTGTCCACCCATCAGGCGCCGCCGCGAGATCGTCTGTATCGTAATAGAGACTTCGTGTATCGAAACGGATAACAGCGGGGACCGATTACCAGCGTGATGCCGAAGATTAATGGAATCAAAAGGTTTGTTTGTACGAAAGCGAAACACTGCGGCTACACATTGACGAGCCGTGCACAAGGCCGGAAAATCACGACCATTACTCGTTTGACCTTAGCGGAGACCCATGCTACGTTTTCGCGCGCGGACGGTTAATTCATCCCGCTACGATGACATCGCGAGCGTCCATCCTCATCGTTCTCTTCTTCCTCGTCTCACTTGTGGTGAGCCTAGATGTCGGCTCGGCGATCGCCACCGAACGCGTTCTTTCAATGCAAACGATCAACGGGGAACAGCCGGCTGATGCTCCGCCGGTCATTGCGCCGGACCGCATTACCGGCCCGCCACAGGCCCATATTCCTTCCGCATTGCCGCAGGCGCCGGCGAAGGCCCATGACGTACTGAAGGCGATCCAGGATCGACACGGCGAGCCCCCTCCCGGCTACGTGGGTGGCCGGACTTTTCAGAACCGAGAACGGAGGCTTCCGCGCGGAGACTATCGGGAGTATGACGTCAATCCGAAGCGGGCCGGGCGGAATCGCGGCGCGGAACGCATCGTCATCGAGCGGCATACGGGGAAAGCCTATTACACGGATGATCATTACCGGACATTCATACCGATGAACTGAGGCGGAGATATGAGCTTAGCCGCATTGCAATCGACCAAGAAGCCCTGGGCCCATCTCCTGATCGTGCAGGACGGCCGGGCACTCGATCTCGTCCAACATATGCCGGCGAATTTTGCGGTGAAGACCGTCTCGGGCGCCAAATGCAAAACGAAATCGGGACTGCTCGGGGAATTCGCGCGCGCCCTTTCATTTCCCGATTACTTCGGTCATAACTGGGACGCGCTGGAGGAGTGTCTGGCCGACCTCGAGTGGTTGCCCGCTCGCGGCTACGTCATTCTGGTTACCGAAGCAGACCAGCTCCTCACGAAACTGGACGACGAGGACGATTACGAGACGTTCATCGAGATCCTTGCGGAGGCCGGCGAAGCCTGGAGCGGCAAGGAGTCCGGCACGGTGGCCGGCGAAGGCATCCCGTTTCATACGGTGTTGGCAGTTTCAGACAAGCACAAACACAAACGAAAGAACTGGCTGGTTCCGGCGCTTGTGACCGACCACCCAGCCGGTGCTTCAAAACGAAGCGGGCCTTCCGGACTGAAGACCCGCTGAATATCAGGGAGGCGATGATGGGTTTACTTGACCAATTGGGACAAGCGGCCGGCGGGATGTTGGGCGGCGGAAATGCCAATCCCTTAGTGAAGGCGATTGTGAGTTTGCTCGATAAGAACAGCTCGATCGGCGGACTGGAGGGTCTGATCCAATCCTTTCAACGCAACGGGCTCACCGACATCGTCAACTCCTGGGTCGGCACCGGACAGAACCTTCCCATTTCTTCCGATCAGATCAAGCAGGGGCTGGGCTCCGATCTCGTCGGCCAACTGGCTTCCAAGACCGGGCTGAGCGCGGATGCCGCCAGCAGCCAACTGGCGAACCTGCTTCCCGGCCTCATCGACAAATTGACGCCTGATGGAAACGTTCCTGCAGGCGGGCTTCTGGAACAGGGATTGAATCTCTTGAAGGGCAAGCTGGGGTGAACGGTTCTATTTCTATCTACGGCGCCGTTCCCGCCTGACGGTCTTCGGCTGTCGGATAAACAGAGCCGACATCCACCGGGTCAGTGTGCGAAAGGAACCGCGTTTCAGAACATCCGCCGGCGCCGTCGCCGACCGAAGTCGGTGGTAATGCGCCTCGCATAGGCCGTGCGTTTCACTTGGATCATCGAGCGGGGCCTTCTCGCGCAGAAAGCCCCGCACCCCCTCCCTGATACACCATGCGCACATAACTTTCACGGCTCCCTCACTTGCTTTTCGAGGACAATGGTGATTGTTCCAGCAAAACTTGCGCCATGAACAAGTCCGGGTTCCAGTGAATCAAATCAAGGGCCTCCATTCAGGAAAACCGGCAATTCACCGGCCTCTCACGACAAAATGCGGACATGCGATGCGGCGGAAGACTGCTCTTTCCGGTCTTGACGCTACACAAGGTGCATGCTAGGTTGCCGCGCTCCAATGAAACTCGAACGATCCCAACAACTCTTTGAGACGGCCCGGCAAGTCATTCCCGGCGGAGTGAACAGTCCCGTCCGGGCTTTTCGCTCGGTCGGCGGCCATCCCCGATTCATCAAACGAGCCAAGGGCTCGCACCTTTACGATGTGGACGGCAATCGATACATCGATTATGTGCTGTCTTGGGGGCCCATGATCCTCGGCCACGCCGCCACGCCGATCGTCAAGGCCATTCAACAGGCCGCCACGCAAGGCACAAGTTACGGCGCGCCGACGGAATTGGAAGTGGAATTGGCGCTGATGATCCGCGACGCTCTGCCGTCGATGGAGATGGTCCGGCTCGTCAGCTCCGGCACAGAAGCCGTCATGAGCGCCATTCGAGTGGCGCGAGCCTTCACCAAGCGCGATGGCGTCCTGAAGTTTGAAGGCTGTTATCACGGCCACAGCGACTACCTTCTCGCGAAGGCGGGATCGGGACTCGCCACATTGGGCATTCCCGATTCACCCGGCGTGCCGGAAGATTTCACGCGCCATACGATCACCGCTCCCTATAATGACTATCGTGCCGCGGAGGCGCTCATCCGCACCCATTACAAGCGCCTCGCCTGCCTGATCGTGGAACCCATCGCCGGCAACATGGGGGTGATCCCGCCCGAACCCGAGTTCCTCCTGAAACTCCGCAAACTGACGGAGGAGAGCGGCATGGTATTAATTTTCGATGAGGTGATTTCGGGATTCCGCGTGCAATACGGCGGAGCTCAGACGCTCTACGGCATCACGCCGGACCTGACGGTCCTTGGCAAAATCATCGGCGGCGGATTACCGGTCGGCGCCTATGGCGGCTACAAGGAAATCATGCGGATGGTGTCGCCGTCGGGCTCCGTCTACCAAGCGGGCACATTGTCCGGCAACCCGCTGGCCGTGACGGCCGGCATTGAAACCTTGAAACGGCTGAAGGCCGCGGGAGTGTACCGGAAGTTGGAGGAAGGTTCGGCCGCGCTGAGCGACGGCATCGGCAAGGCCGCCCGCAAGGCCGGGTTGCCCCTCACGCAGACACGCGTCGGTTCAATGATGTGTTCGTTCTTTCACAAGGGACCGGTCACGGATTGGCGAACCGCAAAACAGGCTGACACGCAGACCTACGCCAAATTCTTTCATGCCATGCTCGAAGGCGGCGTCTACTTAGCCCCTTCACAATTTGAAGCCGCCTTTCTTTCCACCGCCCATACCGCGGAGGATATCGACCGCACCATCGAAGCCGCCCATGCGGCCTTCAAAAATGTGTAACACTTCCGGCGGTGCCCGCCGCTCGTGAAGCGCTTTGCACCGAAGTAGGATCCGTGACTTTCACGACATCGTACTTCATCGGCTATTCATCGTCCTCGTCATCCATTTCCAACGCTTCCTGCCGCTTCTGTTCTTCCATCGCATTGTGCAGCAGCATGCGAATGAACATGGAATAGAGCGAGCCCTTTTCCAACGTTCCACCCGGGGGGACGGCAATCCGGCCTTCTTTGATCATTTTATCCATCCAGGCCTTTTGATCGGGCGCGATTAAAATCGGCACCTCGACCAATCCGACCTTTCCAAACATGTCCATGGCGTCATCCTCCGTATTCCGGAAAGGTTATTCCTGTCACTATAGGTTATTCTATCGCCGGTTCATCTATGCGAGATGCCTCGGCGCCGAGGTCTGTGTCTCAGCGAGAGGCGATAAGCTCTGTGCGTTGCAGTACTGCGTCCGATTTCAGCATGCAGGTTTCCGGGAAGTCAAGGCAGGAACGGGAGCTGGACATAAGATGCTTCCAGCTATCTCTTGTATCCAATTTGAACCGAAGCGTATCCGGATAGATACAACATCGCAATGATGACGGTTTTTGTCGATTTCACAGAGATCGCGCTCATCCCGCGAAAACTACAGGCAATAGAAGTGATAATCCCCTAGAGAAGGGAGGAATAGCAGCCGAAAGACACCTATCCGATATGCGATGGCATGCAACCTGCTCAACACCATGGTGCTGCTTTCCGGATGGTGCGGGGGACACGAGCATGAAGGATCGAATACTGCGCCTGATTGCGATTGGTTTTATTGTTCCGACATTTTTCTCACAGGCAGAAGCTCTGCAGCCCACGGAGCCGATCTCATCCCTTCCCACGTATGTTCCATCAGCCCCACCCGGATCCAGGTCCTCCTCCCTTATCCCTCATTGCGAAGGCTGTCGCGTACTGATCCCCGACAAGACAAGAATAAAGCCTGGCGGCAGGGGGTTTCATCGTCCTCCTCGCCAGCAGGGTTCCCGGCGCACCAGGATCAAGAACGGTCAACATCTAAGGTCCAAGCCGGCAGGTTCTCGAGCCAGGCAATCGGTGCAATTGCCTCGTCGAGCGCTGAGCCGCCTTGGCCTCATGGCACGGCACTTTGAAAGTTGGCAGGTCCAGGCAGTGGACGGCGACACCATTCGATACGGCACCGAGCGGATTCGACTGCGCGGCATGAACGCTCCTGAGTTGTCCGAGCCGGGTGGGTTGGAGGCGCAACAGCGGCTCGCCGAACTGCTGCGTCAGGGCAATATCAATATTATCCCGCACGGACAGGACATCTATGGCCGCATGCTGGCCGATGTCTTTATCGGTGATCGGAACGCCGCCCACATCATGACGGCGGAGGGATTCGCAAAACGGGGGTGACGAGGCCGCGTATCACAAGGCACTCCGTCATTAACCCTGGCAAACCGGGAACGCGCAGTGAATAACCGCCATTCAACAGCCATCGTGCTCGGGGCCAGCATCAGCGGCTTACTTGCGGCACGCGCGCTGAGCGGCCATTTTACCCGCGTGATCGTTGTGGATCGCGATCGGTTGCCGAACGGACCGGAGACGCGCTCCGGTGTCCCGCAGTCTGCGCACGCCCATGGGCTATTGGCCAGCGGCTACCGAGTGATGGATCGATATTTTCCGGGCATGATGGAGGAGTTGAACAAGCTCGGCGCTCCCTTCAGCGATGTCACGGGAGATTTTCTCTGGTTTCAGTATGGTCATTGGAAATTGCGCTTTGATTCGGGCCTCCGTGGCCTTACGGTAAGCCGGCCCTCTCTGGAGTCCGCCATTCGCCGACGGGTGAAGGAACTTCCAAACATAGTCTTTCTCGATGGGACCGAAGGGGCAACGCCGATCTTCGATGGACAGGCCGGACGAGTAACCGGACTCATCGTGCGACGCCGGGATCGCAATGTCGAGGAGCAACTCGCCGGAGATCTGATCGTCGATGCCACCGGCAAAAGATCACGATCATCACAATGGCTTGAACAATGGGGATTCAGACAACCCGAGACGGTGGTCCTGAAGGTCAATGTAGGTTACGCGACCCGCATCTTCGAACGCCGAACGGGCGAGTTCTTCGGCTCATCAGGAGGAGTCGTATCGGGTACGCCGCCTCAAGATACCAGGTATGCCGCGGTCCTCGCCGCTGAAGGCGACCGGTGGATCGTCACATTGGTCGGGACGATGGGAGACTACCCGCCGGCAGATGAGCGGGGATGGCTGAAGTTCGCCGAGAGCCTGCCGATTTCAGCGGTGCATGATCTCATACGCACGGCACGACCGCTGAGCCGGATCGCAAGCTATCGATTTCCCGCCTATCAACGGAGGCTGTATGAGAACATGCGGACTTTTCCGAAGGGCTTTCTCGTCGTGGGCGACGCCCTATGCCATTTTAACCCGATCTATGGACAGGGCATGTCGGTGGCGGCGCTTGAAGCCGTAGCACTCGAGGAGAGCCTGCAAGGGAGCCTGGACGATCCGGCATCGCGCTTCTATCGCAGCGCCAGAAAGATTATCGATATCCCATGGCTCATCGCTACAGCCGAGGACCTTCGTTTTCCACAAGTTGAAGGAAAGCGACCGCCCGGCTTCTGCATGATGAACCGGTATCTGGAGCGTGTCCACGCGGTGGCTTCGGAAGATCCGGTGGTCTGCCGAAAGTTTTTCGATGTTCTGAACCTGTTTGCGCCGCCTGTTTCGCTTCTGTCTCCGCACATGCTCTGGCGCGTGCTCGCGCGACCGGCCCCGCAAGGCACAGGCTCGCCCTGGTGCGCCATGCGGTCGGAGGCGAGCGTACCGGCATGAATTGTGACACGCCGGCGTCATGAAGGAAGGAAGGGTTCGCAAAGAAAAGGCTAAGCAGCTCGATTGACAAACGGTGCACGGCCTCGGTAGCGCCATCATGCGTTGAGCCGAGACCTGATTCCTAATCGTATCGTTTGGTCGGTGCTCCTCTAAGGCCGCACGAGGCGGCGCGATGCCGTCGCACCTCTGCCTGATCTGCATTCATGAAGCGGCATCCGACCCGATAGCGCCAACCTCGCCGTGCATCCATTCCACGCGAGCGTAGACACGCATTAGTGGTATTCATCGTTGAAAGCGCCTTGCATTCATGCGGCAAGTGAGTACAATTCCGTCCTGCTCGGATCGGTCTCAAGATAGTAAGGCTTGTGCTGTTTCAAACGTTATTCGTGCTGTAGAAATGAAAACTATCGAGTAGATGCGCACAGTTCGGAGTGGAAAGCCCTACACATGCGAAAGACCTGGCTGCCTAGCCTGTGATCGAAAAATGTAGTAAGCGTTGGTGTTCGGCTGCGAGGAGGCGGAATACCAACTGAATTTGAGAAAGACTGTCCGACGGATGCAAGCCCGAACCTGATCCTTGCATAGCGCAGACTTTTGTAGATCAGACAGCCGCCCAAGGAGTGTAGGATGACCCCAAGACCCGCATATGACCTGTTCATCAGTTACCGCCATACGGATACGGAGCAAGTCGACCGGCTTGTACATGCCTGTGAACACCTTAAGCTCCGGGTCTTTAGAGACTCACGCGAAATTGAGAAACTTGAGAGCATTCAGTATTCGATCGATCAAGGATTGGCCCAATCGAAAGCTGTCGCTGCGTGGTACTCAGCCGCGTACTCCAAGTCCCGGGCTTGCCAGTGGGAACTGAGACATGCGTACATCGCGGCACAACGCCAAGGACCTGTTATTGATCGCCTCTACGTGGTGAATCCAGAGGCGACAGAGTTACATATTCAGCCGATCAATCTTCGCGACCAGTTATTCCTCGTGCCACGAATCAACCGCGATAGTGAATATGTCGTAATGGCTGCCGCTATTGAACGAAAGGTCTCTGCCATTGAGGGCTCGCT
Organism: Nitrospira sp.; assembly: GCA_040981125.1. Classification (GTDB taxonomy): domain Bacteria; phylum Nitrospirota; class Nitrospiria; order Nitrospirales; family Nitrospiraceae; genus DASSBQ01. The sequence continues at coordinate 49,906 of JANRMQ010000003.1, read as the reverse complement.
GGGGTCGTCGGCGCTGGGGAATATTCCCTGGAGCGGTAGCCCGCGTGATGGGCATGAAGGATTCGTTGGTCGTTCTAAGGAACTTTGGGATATTCACTCCGCTTTACATAAGGAAGCCTTTCCAATGACGGGTACCATGCCCGGTGCTCCGATCGTTCAACTCACCGGAATCGGCGGAGTCGGCAAGTCGGTCCTCGCACGGCAATACGCTTTGCTGTTCGAGGCAGCTTATCCGGGAGGGATCTTTTGGCTGCGTGGTTCTTCGAGTTCATTCGAATCAGGAGAGCGGGTCGATCAAGATGAACGTCATCTGAATTCTGAGTTGCTTGAAATTGTCAAGGCTCTCGATCTGGATATCGGAACCCGATCTGTGAAGGACGATTTGCGAGCTTACTTCGCCACCCGACAAAAGCCATACCTCTGGATCGTCGACGACCTGCCGAGCAATCTACCAGCCGGCAGACTTTTGCAGTGGTTGGCGCCAGAGGGCCACCTTGGGAGAACCATAATTACCACCAGAGCGTCTCATTACGAGGACGTCGGTTCGCGGATAGTTGTTGAGGGACTATCTGAGGATGAAGCATACGCACTGCTCACTAGCAAGCGAACGCCTATGTCTGGTATCGAAGAGGCAAGCGCCCGGGCGATTCTTTCTGAGATCGGTTTTCATCCCTTGGCGCTGACACTTTCAGCAACAGCCCTGACGACGGGCGGGGACCTTCATTCGTTTTCCTCCTTTTTGAAAGCCCTCACCAATCCGTCGCAGGATGAGCTAGCCTTTGCCAGTGAGCTAATGGGCACACATGGACGACGAGAGGAGGTAAACATTGCGGTCACCCTCCGCCGCAGTATAAAGATGCTAGGCGAGAAAGGATACGATTATCTCTTGATTGCATCGCAACTCGGAAACGCTCCGTTGCAGAACAGTCTCGTCTCTAAGGTATTGGCAACCGCTGACTCGATTGCTGGGACATCGGCAGATCGGAACGCCGTCCTTGGCTATCGGCAAGCAGAGATGCATTCTCTGCTTACATCTATGGGCGAGTCAGACAGCAGCGCGATGGTACATCCACTGGTTCGACGCGCTATCCAGTACGGCCACCCGTCACAAGGTCGTGCTGAAAGTCTTCGGCGAGGTGCAATTGCGGCTTTTAATCAACTCATGAGCGACAAATCTCCTTATGCAGACGCACCAAGCGTTTTAGACCCTCTCGTCCATCCGGTGCTAAAGCCACACATTGTTCACGCCTATCACCTCACGGCAAGAATCACAACCCCAGCCGAATTTCAGCTGCTCATCTGGCTGGCCGAGTACGAGATGGTACGTGGTGCAATGACGTTGGCGATTGCAAACTATCGCGAATTGCTCAGGGTAGCTGAAACAATACTGGGCTCAAAAGGACGCGATACGAAAATGAATATCAAGAACAAGCTCGGCATCGTGCTCCGAGCAATTGGGGATACTGCGGAGGCTACTGGTCTCCTGCGAGAAGTCGCTGAAGGCTGCATGGCCGTTTACGGAGAAGACGATTTCAGGACGATAGGGGCTTTACATGCCTATGGAAAGGCACTGAAGCAACAGGGAAATCTCGCTCAGGCTCAGGTCGAATTTCAGCAAGTTGGTTCACTTATTGACCGTAATCTAAGAAGAGGGAAAGATGAAGCGAATCTCCTACAAATGTCCATTACTGTGCTAATAGATCTAGAGCATATCCAACGGCACTTCGGATATGCATCCCGCTGTGTCAAAATACTAGAGGACGTATGGAACAGCCATGTTATCCAATTCCCAGCAGGCAATCCGATACGTGTCGGTTTGCTCGTTGAATTGGCAAACACCTGGCTTGAACTAATGACTCCTGCAAAGGCAACGGCGTATGCGCAGCAAGCTTTAGCCGACTGTAGGGAAATGGGCTGGCTTGAAACGCACCCTCATTATTCAGCAAGCCTTACAGCATACGTGACTGCGTTGCTCATGGAAGGGAAGGAAGATGAGATAAGGCGAGCACTTGAGAATGCCCCATTTAACAGCATCAATGATGGAAGTGAAACTGAGCCAGTCAAGCACCTGAAGCAGAGTCTCGTTCAGGCTCTACAGACAATATGCCTGGAGGCTGGTTTAAAGGAATTATTTCCAACATCTTTAAGCGAGGCCGAATTAGTCGGCTTGAATTCCTCCGCCCTGAAAAACCTACAGCTGAAAGAATATGGGACTGCTGAAGAATTACTACGGACATGTCTTTCGGAATGCGGCACTTTATATGGTATGGCGAGCGAACAGGCTCTAGGCGTTCGGAATAATCTCGGATGTCTTCTGAGGGAATGCGGAAGGATCGACGAGGCCATTGCCATACATCGATCTATTCTAAACGCATCCGGAGAAAGGTTGGGGAAAATTCATGACGCGACCATCACTGCGGCTTGGGACCTAACCCAGGACTTTGTCGAAGCAAACCAACCACTGAATGCGGTCGCGGTCTTTCGATTGCATTTAGCGAAACTAGTCTTCTCAAATCCTAGGAACCTCACACAGATTGGTTGCCACATTCGGAAATTGGCAGAATCCTGGTGGCACAGTATACCAACTCAATACAAGAAAGAGGTGACCTCCTCGATCAAAAAGAATGGATTCCTAGCTCGCCTCTTTCGACGGTGATGGAATTAGTGAAATCTCTTTCAGCATTCGCATCCGGGCGCTGAAATCAGCAATTTGAATGACGTCCCACTGTTCTCCGAGTATTGACGCCTTTATCGTGTTGAGCAGTATAAAGAGGATCTGGACCTCTTAAGGGATCATGCCGTCACGCGCATCCCTGGCATGTCCTCGCACAACCGGTACCGCGAGGTATCGGCTCGCCCTGGTGCGGCCATGCGGTCGGAGGCGAGCGTACCGGCGTGAACTGACGTACGTCCTCGAAATTCCGGTGCGATGTACTGTCAATGTCACCTTTCACCCTATGGGAAATGAAGGCATACTTTCTACAACACGTTTCATTTAGACATCTAGCACCATACATCGCTGCAAGCGACAATGGGCTGGATCACGAGGGCAGTGACGCCCACAGCGAATGCGCACACCGGTCTAGCCAAGAACCATGTAGTAAATATCTTGACTTAGTATTGGAATGTGCTAGTTAGTGTCCGCCATTGACCCCAGATCGATCGGATCATGAAAGAAATTGTAGAACTATTTGTGAGTCATGCCCATAACGATCCCCTTGTCCGTAAGTTGGTTCAATGCTTAGAACGGTATTTTAAGTTCCAGCCATCTTCGCTCAGATGTACCTCACATCAGTCCTACGCGCTGCCGCCGGAAGCATCATCTATCCGAGATTGGCTTCGAAGAGAATTGCGCGAAGCAACAATATTGGCGCTTATTTCACGGCAGAGCCTCCAATCGCCATGGTGTCAGGCTGAATTGGGAGCGGCTTGGGGTATCGGTTCGGATACTTTTATTTTGACATCTCCAGAGGTCCATCCCGATGAGATTCCTGAGCAGTTCAGTGCCAGGGACAGAATCGTCTTGCAAGCTCATAAGATAGATGACATCGATCGTCTACTTATTGCACTGTCAAACAGGCTATCCTGGGACAAGCATTCGCAAAAACAGAGAGACAAGGCGATTGATGAGTTTGCAGCGTGGACGGCGGGAATGCCCCGAGCGTTCAAAGATCCAAAAGCATTAAACGAAGCTGTTGATGGATTGCTGCGCTACACTCGAGACTGGCGAAAAATACGTACTCTACTCAGCAGCAGACTTGATGATTCAGCCGAAGGGGATAATTGGACCTTTATCTGCATCAGTCCAGAAGCATTTACTAACTGGGGACAGGAAATAGAGGATGCTCTCCGGCGTGGTGTCAACATCACAATCATCGCCAGCGACACTGAGAATCGAGCATTGGAACGATATTTTACTCTTCTCAATCCTAACGGAGTTAATGGCGTGATAGGAAGCCAGAAACATTTTGACCCCTTATTCTATGGCTATTTATCCAAGTCCCGAACGCTTGGTGGCAAAGGCAAGCTTTCGCTTATCAAGTCACCGTATGTCCATTTCGGCATTGTGGCCATCATTGAAAACGACAATCCGCTGACGCAGTCATGGGGCATTGTGGCGCCATACATCCCGTACAAATGGAAGATTGCGGAGAAATCCAAAGGAGTTGGAGATTGCGGCATCCTGTTAGAAGAGGGACCCATTTTTGATCTGTATCTTCGTACAACCAAACAGTATGTGCAATCCTTGCTTCGCGAAAGAAGAATGGCTCAGCGAGGAAAAGAAGGGCTCAAAAGAATAAGGCGGGTTAGAACCCCTGGTCGTCATTCTTGATTCCATGAACGCCCATTTTTTCAACACGTCCCCTTTGAGGGCCTCGGAAGCATCGACGGCTGGCTACAGAGCCAGAGCGCCGTGCTGACTTCCACCAAATTGTTTTTGAACGAGCCGATGCCGAGCATCCGGGGCCTCGATTTCATTATCGCCGGGCCCGGTCCGATGAGTGTGAATGACGAAGATCGATTGCCTTGGCTCAAGGCGGAAAAACAATTTCTCCGTGATGCGATCACCCACGGCATTCCGCTGCTGGGTATTTGTCTTGGTGCTCAATTGATCGCGAACAGCCTTGGCGCCCGTGTCTATCCCAACCGATTGAAAGAGATCGGTTGGTTTCCGATCCAAGGCGAGAAGGCGCCCGATCACTGCTTTCAATTCCCGGCCGAATGCACCGTATTCCACTGGCACGGCGAAACGTTCGACTTGCCTCAAGACGCAATCCGGCTCGTTCGCAGTCCCGCCTGCGACAACCAAGGATTTCAGCTCGGCCGCAACGTCATCGGGCTTCAGTTTCATCTCGAAACAGCGCCGGAGGCCGCAGCTAAGCTGATCGAACATTCCCGGCACGAGATAGTCCCGGGTCCGTATGTGCAGACAGAAGCCCGGATTCGCGCGGTCCCCGCCGACACTTATGCGGCAGTCAACTCGTTGATGAATGATTTGCTTAATTACCTCATGCGAACAACCGGCTGATTCAACCGAGGATTCCCCATGAGCGCTTATCCGGATCAACCATGGCTCGATCATTCCAATGCGTTAAGCTCACGATTTCGCATAGACTGAAGACACACGAAGAATGCACGCATTATCTGAACGATCCGATGATGCGGTTGCTCCGTTGATTTGCTTAGGCCATCTGACCCGAGTATCATACCGCCCCGGTTCAGGGTTCCGATCTTGCAGTATGCGCCTCGGCATAGTCACGCGCTTGCCATTCGCGGAGGAGTCGTATGCCCGAACGGAAATCAAAGAAACCCACGCCACGAGGGAAAAAGCGCATGGCGTCACCCAAATCTGACAACGGAAGTAGTCAGCCGGGTCCTTCACCAGATCAACCGTCCGCCTCTCCAGCCGGCGAAACATCCACGCCTGCCGTTGATACCAATCCGCCGATCGGCAGTGAGCGAGGCCCCAAGAACCCCACTCAAGAGGAGAGAATAGCCAAGAATCTCATCAAAACGATCATCGCGCTTCCGCTGCTCGACAAGCTGAACAAGGAATCCCTGGACCGGGCCGCCGATCCGTCCCGGCCCGCTGCCACATATCCCGTCATCATCGACCTCAATCTCGATTATCCGAAAGGCAGGGACAAAGCGCGCGACTGGGTGTTCGCGGAAATCGAGCGTTTGATTTCGAGCAGGGGCGAAAATCGCAGGGCGCAAGCGGTTGATCGGAAGAAGAGCGGCTTCAATGAACAGTACGTCTTCGCCCGTCTCGAAGGCAACGTCATTCGCGAGCTGGTTCAGCAGGACGGAAAGGAAAAAGAAGAGGTTCGTGGTGAACAGGGAAAACCGCAGCTCGCTCGAGCCGTGTATCAAATCTGGGAAGATTTTCCGCTCAATCCGCTGATCTCGAGTACCATCTGCACGGTCAAAGCCGACGCCGCTCAGATCTCATTCTCTGCATTGGGCAAGGACATTGTCTGGGCCGTGATCGATTCAGGCATCCAAGGTGATCATCCGCACTTCCAAGCCAACAAAAACCTTACGGGTCAAGTCGAAGAATGGCACTACGACTTCACGGGCGGCGACAACCCCGCGAAGACTGCGCTCGTCGATGGGTTCGGCCACGGCACGCACGTCGCCGGCATCTTGGCCGGCGGGATCCCGCCCAAACCCAACGCGCGAGCAGTTGATCCGCATCCCGATATTCTGGCCTACTCGCGGATGCTCAAGCCGGATGAAGGCCAGACCGATCGGGACGTCACGTACGAGCCAATCGAGCTCCCTTCTATTTGCGGCATGGCGCCTCACTGTAAATTGGTGAGCCTGAAGGTCTTGGACGCATCGGGACAAGGAGGCGCCAGCAATATCATCGCCGCCTTGGGGCACATCCAACAGATCAACAGCTACGGACGACGCATCCGCATCCATGGAGTGAACTTGAGCGTCGGGTATCCCTTCGACCCCGAATGGTTCGCCTGCGGCCAAAGCCAGTTGTGCGTAGAAGTCGATCGGCTGGTCCGGTCCGGCGTCGTCGCGGTCGTGGCAGCGGGAAATTCCGGGTATGGCGTGCTCGCAACCGCGTTTACGGGAGCGCGTTCAGCCGGCATGAGCCTCACCATTAATGATCCCGGCAACGCCGACTTAGCCATCACCGTCGGCTCGACGCATCGCAACATGCCGCACATTTACGGCGTGTCGTATTTTTCCTCGAAAGGCCCCACCGGCGACGGACGCCCGAAGCCGGATCTGGTCGCGCCGGGAGAAAAGATTCTCTCCTGCGCGGCCGGTGAGATGAGAGAGAAGGTGAAGATGAAGCTCGAAAAAGACGTCACCTACGTCGAGGACTCGGGGACGAGCATGGCTGCTCCCCATGTCTCAGGAGTCATCGCCGCCTTTCTCTCCGTCCGGCGGGAATTCATCGGTCAGCCTGAACGAGTCAAACAGATCTTCATGTCCACCGCGACGGATCTTCGCCGGGAACGTTTTTTTCAGGGCGCTGGTCTCGTCGACATCATGCGAGCCATTCAATCTGTCTAAGGCACTGAGAGATGTAGATGCAGAGGAGGTTGCCATGGAACGACTGTCCGACTTTCCTTACTTTCCCTTGGAGTTCACGAAAGAGGCTTCGGTCCACGACCCCGCCCAAATCACGGCCTTGAAAGAATTCCTGACGCAGGGCGGAGCGACCGATCTGATCATCATTTCCCATGGATGGAACAATAACATGGCGGAAGCGAATGAGCTGTATCGGTTGTTCTTCGCGAACCTGCGCGCGCTGATCGATTCGGGCGCAACCCCCGGCCTTGCTCAGCGGAAGCTCGCCGTTCTGGGTGTCCTCTGGCCGTCGAAAAGATTCGAAGAAAAGGAGCTCATCCCGAGCGGCGCCGCAGGGGTGAGCTCCCTGACCGGTATGGTAGCGATGAAGGCCAAGTTGGCCGACCTCAAGGGCACGTTCGATTCGCCTCATGCGGACCGCACGCTGGACGAGCTGCAGCAACTCTTGCCTAAGCTTGAAGATAGCTCGGCCACCCGGAAGGAATTCATCGAAAAGGTCCGTTCGTTGATTCGCAAGGGAACAGCGGAAGAAGAGGACGGGTCCAAGAGCTTTTTCGCAACTCCTCCCGGAGAGGTGTTGGAGAAGCTCAGCAAGCCCGTCTCATTCACGGTCGCCCATGCGCCGGCACAAGCCGGAGGCGCTGCGGCTATCGGAACGGGCGGCGCGGCAAATATCGGGGCCGGCGGAGCCGCGGGGCTGGGGGAATTTTTCAGCGGGATTTGGTCTGGTGTCCGCAATGTGCTGAACTACACCACCTACTATCAAATGAAAGAACGGGCGGGAACGGTTGGAGCCAACGGGCTGAACCCCTTACTCCGAGAGATCGCCTCTCAGCAGCCGGGAATCAAATTGCACCTCGTCGGCCACAGCTTCGGCGGACGGCTGGTTACCGCCGCGGTCGCGGGGACCGACGGCACATCAACGTTGAAGATCAGTTCTTTGTCGCTGCTCCAAGCGGCTTTCTCCCACTATGGATTTTCCCAAAAATGGGACGGGGCAAGCGACGGCACATTCCGGCGGATTCTCACGGGGCAGGCGGTCGCGGGGCCGACAATCATCACCTGCACGGACAACGACAAGGCCGTCGGCTTGGCCTATCCCATCGCCTCACTGCTCGCTGGGCAGGTTGCGGCCGGCATCGGAGACAAGAACGATAAGTACGGCGGCATCGGCCGGAACGGAGCTCAAAAAACCCCCGAAGCCGTGGATGAGTCGCTGCTTGACGTGAACAAACCTTATAGCCTGACGAACGGACGAATGCACAACCTCAACACGACTCACTTCATCAGGGACCACGGGGACATCCATAACGCGCAGGTCGTCTACGCCGTGGCTTCGGCCATCGCGGCGGCTACCTGAGTTGATAGGCAGAAAGTAGACAACCGCTCTCGCCGGTGCGCGAATCTGGCAGTTCCGGTCTCGTGGACGTCTTATGTCGTCCACGGCGTTGGGCACTACGCACGAAATTCGATCCCAGCGGAACATCACCCAGAAGTTACTCGTCGAGATTCGAGAGCTTAGGACTTCTTCTTTTTCTTATCGGCGGGGTTGTCCGAAAACAACAGCCATGCGAGCACGATGAATCCGATTACGACGCCGGCCACGGCCAGCCATGTTCCTAATTTATCCATTAACTCCTCGTCGGCGGCGCTTGCAGCGCCGCCACCAAAGGCTGGTCGAGCCGCTTCACTTTCAGTTGATTGTCTACTGTAACCAGCTTGGCCGAGCCCTCGACGATGATCCGTTGACTGGTACGTTCGCGCATTACATGTGCGAACGTAAGCGAAGCTTGTCCGATCTCCGACAACTTGGTCTCGATCTCCAGGGTCTCGCCATACCGGCCCGGTGATCGATAATCGATCTCCGCGTGGACGACCAAAAACTGCGTCCCCTGTTCGATAAGGCCGGCGACCGACAACCCGCGCTCCTCCAGAAAATGGGTCCGCGCCCGTTCAAAATATTTCAAATAATTGGCGTAGTAGACGACTCCGCCGCAGTCGGTGTCTTCGTAGTAGATGCGGATATCCATTTCGATAGCCGCTTCACTAGAGGTTCAAGCTCGGAAACTTCGGGAGCGACGATTCGGCCACGCCGGTCAGTTTCAGGACAATCTCGTAGAGTTGGTGGAATCGCTCCATTTTGATCGGTTCAAATCCGTGGCCAAGAACGGCATGATTCGCTGCATCCAACAACGGCTTCATTTTCGGCCACTCCCGCAAGAAGACCTGCCCCATCTGGTCGCCTAAACCGGCGAGCGCGCGGAATTGGCTCTGCAGCGGCAGCTTGTACTTGCCGTCCACATCGTCCAGGTAACAGGTCCGGCAAGTTTCCTGTAAGGCTTGCGGCAATTGCTCAGGCCGCACATCCCAGGTCTTGACGCCATATTGCTTGAACAGTTGCCGTTGCGCCAGCGCTTCCAAGGCCCGCACCAACACCACCATCGCCCCTTCGCTGTCATGATGCGCTTGCGCACGTCGATGGGCATGGGCCAACAAATCCGGCCCGACCAGGTCTTTGACTTCGGACGGATCCAGTACGAGCTTTTCCAGAAATGCGCTGTTCGCCTTGATCGCCGGCAGCAGCGCCTTGAGTCCCGGAGGCCCGCCCCACAACGACGCCATGTCGAGGGCCTTCAGCGCCACTTTGATCTTCTCCCAGGCCAGGCGATACTGCAGTTGGTCCCATAATCCATAGCCGTCGGATAAATCGGCGAGGGCGCGATACAGGGGTTTCTGTCCGCCGCTGACCCGCATTTCTAAGTTGTGGAACAGGAGGCGCGCCGGGCGGAACGCTCCGCGATTGAAGGAGTCGCACGCCTCGCGTCTGGCAAATTGAGCCGCTTCGTCCCATGGATTGCCCTGGAGCCAGGTCTTCTGCCGGCCTTCGATGATGATGGCGCTGTCGTCCGCCTGGCGGTCCCCTTGAACATCGGTGAGCATGACCAGGCGCGAAGTCCATGGCAGGGTCGTGGAAGCCAACGCAGCCGCCATCGCCGGCGTCGCGCCGGTCAAATCGACCACGACCTCACCCGCCTGCACCTCCCACGCCCGGAACAGATCATGAATCGTGCGGGAAAGCGTTTGATGACAGACGATGACATCGCCGGCATTGGGCGTCACAATGCAGTCCCAACGCTTGGGCATCTGTTGGATCTTAGGTTGCACCGATTGCTCGATATGGTATTTCATAGTCTCCGGCGCGAAGAAGCACAGCAATTCGGGGTTCAGCCGGTTGATCACATACACGGCCAGATCCGGCGCATCGGTCAAGGCGAGCAGCAAAGCTTTCACGGTCATATCGGCGGGCATATCGACCGACTATAGCATCCGTTCCGCGGCACTTCAATGCGGGTCGGCGGTCCGTCCTTGACGCTCTACGCAAAGACGCCTAGACTTTTGCAGGTAACTTGGCCGCACCGGCATACCGTGGAGCAGACGCAATGATCTGGTGGCTGTGGCTTTTCTTGGGACTCATTTTGTTCGGCATCGAAATTATGACGCCGGGCGGATTCTATATCTTTTTTTTCGGCCTGGCCGCGCTCGTCGTCGGTGCGGCGGCCGGCTTTCACATCGTGGCCAACGAGTGGGCGCAATGGCTTCTGTTTTCCGTTTTCTCAATCACTTCTCTGCTGCTTTTCCGCAATCCCCTCCGCCGCCTCACCGAAGCACGGCCGCCGGACGAACACGTGGAGGACGGGGTAATTGGAGAGATGGCTTCGATGCAGGAAGATCTCGCGCCGGGCGCGTACGGCAAGGCGGAATTGCGGGGCACGGTGTGGAACGCCAAGAATACCGGTGCAGTCTCGTTGACGAAAGGACAACGGGGTCGCGTCATACAGGTTGAAGGCCTCACCCTGTGGATCGAAGGAGAATAATGGAGGACAGCGCTATGTCCGGTGGATTATTGGTCGTCATCATTCTGTCGTTTCTCGTGCTGCTCGTCATCGCCAAGACCGCGCGCATCGTGCCCCAGCAGAGCGCCTACGTCGTGGAACGATTGGGGCGCTATTCACGGACGCTGGGCGCCGGCTTCCACATTCTCGTGCCCTTTATCGATTCGGTCCAATACAAACACTCGCTCAAGGAAACGGCGATCGATATCCCCGAACAAATCTGCATCACCCGCGACAATGTTCAGGTCTCAATAGACGGCATCATCTATCTCAAGATCCTCGACCCGCAACGCGCGTCTTATGGGATCAACGACCATCGGTTCGCGATCACGCAACTGGCTCAGACGGCCCTTCGCAGCGAGGTCGGTAAAATCGAATTGGATCGCACGTTCGAAGAACGGACCAATATCAACACGCAGGTTGTCAACGAATTGGACAAGGCCTCGGAACCCTGGGGCATCAAGGTCTTGCGGTATGAGATCAAGAACATCACGCCGCCGAAAGATGTTCTCAACGCCATGGAAAAGCAGATGCGCGCGGAGCGCGAGAAGCGGGCCGTGATCCTGACCTCGGAAGGCGAACGGGACGCAGCGATCAATCAGGCCGAAGGCGAGAAGCAGCAGGTGATTAAAGCCTCGGAAGCCAAGAAGCAGCAACAGATCAACGAGGCGGAAGGAGCGGCCGCGGCCATCACGGCCATCGCGACGGCGACGGCGGAAGGACTTCGCAAGGTCGCCGAGTCTACGCAGATCCCGGGCGGCTATGAAGCGGTTCAATTGCGCGTCGCGGAACAATACATCGGCAAATTCGGCGAACTCGCCAAAACCAGCAATACGCTGGTCTTGCCGGCCAACGTCGCGGACGTCGGATCCATGCTGGCTTTAGCGATGAACATGATCGCCAAACGCCCGCCGCAGCCACCGGGGAAATGATCCTTTTTTCCTATCCCATCAAAGAGAGAGCAATGAAAGAAGTGTTCAGACCTGCCATAGGCGCAATCACAAATTCAGATTGTAGCGCCGGCTGCGCCCGCCGCCGAAAGGAGCCAACAGTCCCTGCGTTGCCAGATCTTGGAGATCCCGCGTCGCCGTGGCCTTGGATGCGCCCGTGATGGACATATATTTTTGGGCGCTCATCCCGCCTTCAAAGCCCTTCGGGCCTTCCTCAAGCATTCGCCGCAGCATTCGCAACTGGCGTTCATTCAGTTGATCGCCGAAGCGATCAAACATCCTCGTCTTTTTTAGCGTGAAATCAATCTGTTCTTCAGCCAGCATTTGCGCCTCGAGCGCCGTAGTCACAAACCAGCCTATCCAGGGCGTGATCTCGTTCGATTGTTGAGCCGTCTTTAACGCCGCGTAGTATTGCCTTCTCTTCGCTTCGATGACTTGCGAAAGGCTCATTACTACAGGCCGCCCGAGTCCTTGCGAAAGCGCCTTCTCGGAGATCGCTCTGCCGATCCTGCCGTTCCCGTCTTCGAAGGGGTGAATGGATTCGAAATAAACATGGGCGATAGCCGAACGCACGACCGGTTGCTTCAATTCCCGCTTGCCGCCCGGTCCGGTTTCATTGAACCATGCAATAAACTGCTTCATCTCTGCCGGAACCCTTGATGAAGGAGGCGCTTCGAAATGCACCCTGTCCTTGCCTACCGGGCCGGACACCACTTGCATCGGTTCGGCATGAGTCCGCCATCGCCCGCTTCGGATGCCCTTGCTACCGGACATGATCATGCGATGCCATTCGAACAGTTTTTCATGCGAAAGCGGAACGGCTAAGCTATTGCGTACATCGACCATTAACGCGGCGGCTCCTTCAACCCTCCTGTCGCCACTTCTCTTCGTGTGACCACCGAGACCGAGATTCCTGCGTATCGAGGACATGACGTCCTCCCGGCTGAGATATTCACCTTCGATGGCCGATGTTTTTACGGCTTCCGCAACCATCATATCGATCGCTGCTTCCGCCTGGGTGTCCGCCGGCAACCCCTTGAGCAGACCATCTACGCGTCCGGTTTTCTCAGCAAAAGCGAGCAAGACATCATTGATACCGGACAAGTTGTACCGGAATTCAGGCCAGTCATTCTGCTGCCAGTTGTATGTCATGAGCCGATTATAAGATATATTCGGCTCAGTTAGGAGCAAAACATGAGCCGAATAGGACGCTTATTCGGCTCAATGTTGATTTTCAATGGCCGGACGGGAAAGCCTTTGCCGCACATCGCCGGCCCCTTCGCTCTCCCTCTTGTCTAAGCGGCAGCAGGCGGCAGGAGACTTCAGCGCCGACCTGGGCGGAAACGCCAGATCGCTGAAGCGGGCATCAGAGCCGGTTTGTGCTCCGGCGTTGCCGAATTGGCGCGGCCTGCCCGCCCCCAAATCAAGTGGCGCTATGAAAAGGGTGCGAAGGTCGGACGGGAGGTTTTGCCGCTGATCGCCGGCGGGGGTGGGACCCGACTTGCCGCAGCCTGCGGCCGTTGCTCTGCTGTGGCAACGGCGAATCCTGTACTGTGTGAGACCGCCGCGGTCGAGTTTACAGGATGCGAGCGAGCAAGGCGTAGTCGGGTAACCCCGAAGGTGTCTTCCGCGGCAAAGCGTCCCGTCCGGCCTCAAGCTTCCGGACGCGCGCCGTTTGACACCCCTTTCTTGCTTCCCTACAATCCGCTCCATGTCCGACCGTATCATCCAAGTTTTCGACGACAGCGCGGAGATCAAACGGCAATTCGCCCGCACCCATGCCGCCCAAATCGCCCAAGTCGCTCAGGTGATCGGCCGCGCCGTCCGCGACGGATACAAAGTGCTCTTGTTCGGCAATGGCGGCAGTTCCACCGACGCCTCGCACATCGCCGCGGAGTTCGTCGGCCGGTACCACCGGGACCGTGCGCCGCTGCCGGCGCTTGCGCTCGCCACGGATATGGCGGCTATTACCTGCATCGCCAACGATTATGGATTTGAGGAAACTTTTGCCCGCCAGGTCCTGGCCCATGGGCGGAAGGGCGACATCGCCATCGGCATCAGCACAAGCGGCAATTCGCCCAATGTGCTCAAGGGCGTGGCGGCGGCACGTGACGCAGGGCTGATCACGATCGCCTGGACCGGCGGCACAGGCGGCAAGCTCGCTTCATCTGTCGATTATGCCTTCATCGTGCCCTCCACCGTGACGGCGCGCATTCAAGAATGTCACGCAACATTGGGCCATGTGCTCTGCGAGCTGATCGAGGACCACGTCTTTGCGAAGTAGACCTACCCGACCCAGTCGATCCCCTATCAGTCCCAGCCTTCCCAAGCCCATCGACGTGTCTCGTCTCAAAACCTACCCGCTCCAGCGCCGCCACAGCAAAGTCCAGCTCGGCGATCTCGCGAAAGTCTGGAAGCGCGGTGGCTCCTTTAAAGCCTTTCTGGACTCCCTTCCGGATATCCTGGCCGTCAAATCGCTCAGAGCCGTGGCGCAGTCGATTGTTCGCGCGCACCGGCGGCGGCGGCCGGTTATCTTTGGCATGGGTGCGCATGTCGTCAAGGTCGGACTCGGTCCCGTCATCGTCGATCTCATGGAGCGAGGCATCGTATCGGCCATTGCGATGAACGGCGCGGTCATCATTCACGACTTCGAACTGGCATTGATGGGCCATACGTCCGAGGAAGTGGATGCCGAAATCGATTCAGGCCGGTTCGGCATGGCCGAAGAGACCGGACGGATGATCAACGAGGCCATCGTCCAGGGCATGAAGGCGGGCCAAGGGTTGGGAGAATCATTGGGCCACTACATCCTGGGACACAAGGCGCAATTCCCTTATCGGGCCACGAGCCTGTTGGCGACCGGCGCGCGCCTGGGGATTCCCGTCACCGTCCATGTGGCGCTCGGCACGGATATCATCCACATGCATCCTTCGGCCGACGGCGCGGCGATCGGCGCCTGTTCGTTACTGGATTTTCGTCGCTTGGCGGCCGTGGTCGCCGAAATGGAAGGCGGCGTCTATGTGAATGTCGGCTCGGCGGTCATCTTGCCCGAAGTTTTCTTGAAGACCGTCTCATTGGGACGGAACTTGGGCCACGAACTGCGCGACATCACGACCGTCAACATGGATTTTCTCTCGCATTATCGTCCCCTGACGAACGTCGTGCGCCGGCCCACGCAGAAAGGCGGCAAAGGCTATGCGCTGACAGGCCACCACGAGATTATGGTGCCGCTTCTCGTCGCCGCCGTCTTGGAAGCCTTGCCTCGGTCGTAGATGCTGGAGCCGCCGCCTTCAGTCTGCTCAATCGTTCCGGTAAGCTCAGAAAGCATGTTCTCATCATGAACAAGCCGACTGCACATCTCACACCCGAATACCTCCAGACCACATGGACGGACCTTAACGGGCGGTACTTTCACCATGCGCTTCCTTCCATCCCGATTCTCTGGAGTCCCCGGCTGACCGCTTCGATGGGAGTCTTTTTCAGCCGCACCGGTCCACGCGCGCGCGTGCCCGGCGAAGAGCCGAATCATCAGATTCGCCGCGTCATTCGCCTCTCCCTGCCGCTGTTCAGAAAGCTATACGAGAGCCGCCCGACCGGGGATAGAGAAGTGATCAGCACGCTCGCGCATGAAATGATCCACCAATGGCAGTACGATATCCTCAAACGGCGGCCGAATCACGGCGCCGAGTTCCGGCGGATGATGCGCCGCATGAATCAAGACGGGCTGGGAATCACCGTGTACCATTCACTGAACAAGGAAGTCGACTCGTTCACCCGCTATGTCTGGCGCTGCCAGCAATGCGGCTATCTGTACCGGCGCCAACGCCGGACGATACAACCTCGCCGGCACCAATGCGGCGCCTGCCGAGGCCCGTTGAAGGAAGTGAGACAACCGGAGGCGGAGCGTTTCCTTTCGAAGCCGCAGCAGCGGCAGCCGGAGCGAGGCCGGACAAGGCCGTTCCATCAATTGACTTTGGATTTTCCACTCTGACGTTGCTCGGTCTCTTGGACCTGTTTCCATGCCTCGCTGGCCGCGACAGATTCTCTTCGGCGATATCGACGCCATGTACGCGTCGGCCGCTATCGTCGCCGATCCCTCACTCGGTGGAAAGCCCGTGGCGGTCGGTGGTCAGGCCCCACGAGGCATCGTCATGGCCGCCAGTTACGCCGCTCGCCGTTTCGGCGTCCGGTCCGCCATGCCGACCATTGAGGCTCGGCGGCTCTGTCCCGATCTCGTGCTCGTCCTACCCGATCGGCCCCTTTATTCGAAGCTGCATCATCAGATGCAGGCGGTAACCGCTCGCCTCTTTCCAATTACCGAATGGACGAGCATCGACGAATTCTACGCGGATACGACCGATCTCCAGGTACACCAGCCCGATCCGGAACAACTGGCCCGCAGCTTAAAAGAGGCGATCCGGCAAGCAACGGGATTGACTTGCACGGCGGCCGTCGCGACGGGAAAGACAGTGGCCAAGATCGCCGCCGATGCACACAAGCCGGATGGACTGGCGATCATTCCACCCGGACAAGAAGCCGTTTTTCTGGGGCCGTTTCCCGTCCGCTCCATGCCCCGCATCGGCCCCAAATCCGTGGAGGCGCTCGATCGAATCGGTGCCAAGTTGATCGCGGACCTGCTGGACCCCCGCTTGGACGCGCCCCTGCGACATCTCTTCGGCGGCAGACTTTCAGCGCTTCAAGAGCTCGCTCGCGGCATCGATCATGATCCGGTGGTGGCGGACAGAGAGGCAAAGAGCATGAGTCACGAAACGACGTTCGATCACGACACCGCCGACCGGACATTTTTAGAGGAGGTGTTGCGGGGCTTTCTCGGGTCATTGGCGCACGACCTGCGGGTGCAGGGTCTGGCCAGCGCCGCTTTTACCATCAAGCTCAAGGACAGCCGGTTCAAAATTCACACCAGGCAGCGGCAGTTTCCCGCGCCGTTGAATTATGATCCCGCCATGTGGCCGCACATCAGCGCGGCCTTAGGCTCGTTGCTCGCTCCGCCGCTTCAGTATCGCTTGGTTGGACTGGGCCTCACTAACCTGGTCCCCGCTATGGAAAGCCTGTTCGATCAGCAGCGAGAGAAAGCGATCGCGACACTGGACCGCCTCATTGCCAAGCACGGCATGAACGTGGTCCGCCTGGGAGCCTTACCCGACAAGTCGGACGATTCCTGAATCTCTCTTACCTCGGTTGCTGATGCTTCCGCAGTTGATGCAGACGCACCGCCACCCGGACCGACTCCAGCAGTTTGTCTCGAGCCACCGGTTTGATGAGATAGTCGCAGACGCCCTGCTTGGCCAGGATTTCGGTCAGCAGAAAATCGCGGTCGGCCGTGAGGATGATGAAGGGCACCGTGGGGCAATGGGATTGAAGATACTGAATCACCTCCGCTCCGTTGACATAGGGCATCTGGAGGTCCACGAGGATGGCCGAGAGCACCGACTCGACTCCACTGTCGAACATGGCGATCGCCTCCTGCCCGTCGCAGGCCTCAATGACGCTGTATCCGGCCTTGGTGAGGATCAGCCTGACGCTCTGCCGAACATGTGCATCATCGTCGACGATCAAGACGGTTGCGCTGGACATCGGCCTCCCATTTTCCCGATACCGGTAAAGTGTAGCCGCGTTACGTGCGTCAGGCAAGGGAAGGGAGTGCCCTATGCGGTCATTGATTCGGAACGACTCGTCCTCATAAGATGCAGCTATGAACATTTCGACCGGCGCAGCGGATAAAATCAAAACCAGAGAGGTGTTGGCATCGTTGCTGGCAGACCACCGGCAACGGGGACAGAAAATCGTCTTCACCAACGGGTGTTTTGATCTCATGCATGTCGGCCATACTCGCTATTTGCAAGCCGCACGTGCGTTGGGCAATCTCCTGGTGGTCGGCGTGAACAGCGACGGCTCGGTCAAGACACTCGACAAAGGCGGCGATCGGCCGATCGTCCCCGATCATCAACGGGCTGAAGTCGTGGCCGCGCTGGCTTGCGTTGATTATGTGGTCATCTTCGAGGAATCGGATCCCGCCGGCCTGATCACCCAATTACAACCGGACGTGCTGGTCAAAGGAGGCGATTGGCCGTTGGATCGCATTATCGGCCGGGCCACGGTGGAGGCCAGGGGCGGGACGGTCCGCACGATCCCTCTGGTGCCGGGCATCTCGACCACAACACTCATTCAGAAGATACGAACCGCCAAATCGTAATCCCGTGCCTGCTGTCCCTTCATATTTGACCACATGGTTGACTCCTGTATCGGAGTCTCTCCAACGAGGCGGCGAGAAACCCTGTCTTGTCGGCATCCATGGATCGACCGGTTCATTGGCCCTCACGTTGCTGGCCCACTCGCGACGGGCAGGCGAGCTGGAAAGCCGGTCCTGGCTGATCCTGACCGGAACGAATGAGTCCGCCGAGCGGCTATACGACGATCTCCGCTTCTTCCATCAACTGTTCGGGATCCCCGCCCATCAGCTGGTCTTTTTTCCCAAGTGGGAAACCTTGCCCTACGAATCGACCGCGCCGAACGTGGAACTCATCGCCCGGCGCATGAGAACTTTACATCAGCTGTGTCACGGGAAACGCACCCTGCTCGTGACCTCCGTGCCGGCCGTGATCCAACGCATGATTCCGGTCGATATGTTCAGCTCCGCCACATTCCAACTGAGATCGGCTGCCTCTATTGAACGGGAGGCACTCGTGTCGGGACTGCTGCGGCTGGGCTATCAACGCAGCACCGTCGTCGAAATCCCCGGGCAATTCAGCATCAGAGGCGGCATTGTCGATATTTTCTCGACCGCCTATTCGGAACCTCTTCGCGTCGAGTTTTTGGGCGACACGGTCGAATCCCTTCGATTTTTCGACCCGGCGACACAGAAATCCACGGACCGCATCCGCGAAGCGTTCTTTCTCCCGGCCCGGGAGCTGATTCGGCCGGAAGGCAGTTCTGATGCGCTTCAGCCCTTGGCTCCCGATGCCGAGTGGCGCGCGCCGTCGGTCTACCACCATATGGATACATTGCTCGATTATTTTAGGGACCAACCGGTTCTGGCGCTGGACCAGCCGTCGGCGCTCAAGGACGAGGCGGCGGAATGTTGGGCCGGCATCAATGAGGGATACCTGCGACACGAAGATCGCACGGCGTCCGATCCCTATCCGACCCCCGATCAGCTGTATGTGTCCTGGGACACGATCCTGGAGCAGACCGTGGACAATCCCGCCGTGGCGCTGGAACCGGTAACTGCGCCGGATGATTCGTGGCAACCGATTCTGACGGTTCCAACGCAGACGCCGGCCGGGATCGGGCTGGGTCTGCGGGGCATTACCTTTACTCAGACCGTGGAGATCCTGGAACGACTTCGTGGCAACGGCCCGGTTTTCATTGTCGCCCGCAGCCAAGGACAGGTCGGACGGCTGCTCGCTCTCTTTTCGGAACATGATTTGCCGGCCGTGCGGTGGCAAGCGGGGACGTGGACCGAATCGGGGTCGCAACGGGCGCCCTACTCTATTCTGTGCGGAGATCTTTCGGCGGGGTTTGTCTCGCAGGATCTCCGCATGGTCGTCCTGACCGAAGAGGAACTCTTTGCCAAGGGCACCCGCCATAAGCCGCCGGCCAAATCCAAAACCGCCACGTTTCTGTCCTCGCTGGAAGATCTCAACCTGGGCGACTACGTCGTCCATATTCAACACGGCATCGCCAAGTATCGCGGACTTCAGCGCCTGTCGGTTCAAGGTTTCGACAGCGACTTTCTGATTCTGGAATTCGCCGGCACCGATAAGCTGTACGTGCCGTTGGACCGTCTCAACCAGGTGCAGCGCTATACCGGAGCGGAATCGCATGTGCCGCGCTTGGACCGGCTGGGCGGAACGAGCTGGGCCAAGACGACGGCCCGCGTCAAAAAAGACATCGAGGAGATGGCGCACGAGCTGGTCGATTTGTATGCGAATCGGGAACTCGCCCACCGATCGTCCTACGGCAAAGACAGTACGATGCTCCACGAGTTCGAAGCGGCCTTCGAGTATGAGGAAACGCCGGATCAAAGCAAGGCAATCGAGGAGATCAAGCGGGACATGGAATCCACCAGGCCGATGGACCGGCTGGTCTGCGGGGATGTCGGCTACGGGAAAACCGAAGTCGCCATGCGCGCGGCGTTTAAGGCGATCGAGGAGAATCGCCAGGTCGCGGTGTTGGTCCCCACGACCCTTCTCGCCCACCAACATTACGACAACTTCGCCGAGCGCTTCGCGCCCTTTCCGACCAAGGTCGCGCTGCTCTCCCGCTTTCAGTCTCCCAAGGAATCCAAGGCGATTCTGAAGGACGCCGCGTCCGGAGCGGTCGATGTCGTGATCGGCACCCACCGCCTGCTGCAGAAGGATGTGGTCTTTCGCAATTTGGGCCTGGTAATCATCGACGAGGAGCAATGGTTCGGGGTCCGGCATAAGGAACGGTTGAAACAACTGCGCACGCAGGTCGACGTGCTGACGTTGACCGCGACGCCCATTCCCCGGACCCTCCAAATGGCGATGGCCAACGTCCGGGACCTTTCTATCATCGACACGCCGCCGCCGGGGCGCCTCGCGATCCGCACGCAGGTCATCCGATCCAACGACAAAGTGATCCGGGAAGCGATCTTGCGCGAACTCGGCCGGGGCGGCCAAACCTATTTCGTCCACAACCGCGTCGAAACCATGGAACGCATCGGCGCCTGGCTGCACGAACTGGTACCGGAAGCGCGCATGGTCATGGCCCACGGCCAAATGGACGCCAAGCTGCTGGAATCGGTGATGCTCAAATTCTTTCATCGCGAGGCCGACGTGCTCATCGCCTCCGCCATCATCCAATCCGGCCTCGATGTGCCCAGCGCCAATACCATTATCGTCAATCGCGCCGACATGTTCGGACTGGCGCAGCTCTATCAACTACGGGGCCGTGTCGGCCGGGGCGGCGACCAGGCCTTCGCCTATTTTTTGATTCCCGATGAAGGGCAGCTCACCGAGGATGCGCAGAAGCGGCTGACCGCGATCCAACAATTCACCGAGCTGGGGTCCGGCTTTCGCATCGCCGCCGCAGATCTGGAGATTCGCGGCGCGGGGAATCTGCTCGGGAGACAGCAATCCGGACACATCGCCGCGATCGGCCTCGACCTCTATCTGCAAATGGTCGAGCAGGCGGTGCAGAGGTTGAAGGGACAATTGGTCGAAGAAGAGCCGGACCCGACGCTGCAGCTCAATGTGTCCGCCTTCATTCCGGAAACCTACGTGGCCGACAGCCACCAACGCCTCTCTCTCTACAAGCGGTTGTCCTCCTGCACGCAGTTAGGCGATTTGGCCTTGCTGCACGGCGAAGCGCAGGACCGTTACGGCGAGCCGCCGGAACCGGTCGAGCGGCTGTTCGAAGTCATGCAGATCCGTCTGTTGGCCAAGCAACTCCGGCTGCATTCCGTCGTCGTGCAGCCGGACGCCGTCATGATTACGTTCGATCCTAAAGCGAAGATTCCCGAGGCGGCCGTCCACCACCTCATGGACCAATACAAGAAACGATTGCGGTTTCTGTCCCCGCTTTCATTCCAAGTGCAGATACCGCATGAAGACTGGGGATTGCTCTTTCCGGAACTCAACGCAATCTTGCAAACCCTCCAAGTCTGTGGTACCACCAAAGAAAGTCCAAAAGAAAGTCCAAATAAACGGCCTCCTGAATCAATTCCGAGACCCAATTCAATATGAGCGGCCTACTTAGGAAAACCCACAATGACCGTCGTTCGCCCCGTCCGGGCTTCTCGCTGATCCTCGCCTTGTTATGCACCTCCACCGCGCTGTCGGCCGGCTGCACCGAACCCCTGCAAGAAGAGCCGGTTGTGGCGATGATCAACGGCCGCGCGATCACCCAACCGGAATTCGACGTGCGCTGGAACGAACTCTCACAGGCGACTCGCGCCCGCTACGACAAAGAGGGCGGCAAGCGGCGGTTTCTGGATGAACTGATCATGCGCGAATTGCTGATGCAGGAAGCCCGCAGGCAAGGTCTCGATCAGTCCGACGAGATCCGGGAGAAGACGCAGCGCTATAAGGAACAACTCATTCTGGATGAAGTGCTGAAGGACCGCATCAAGACCAAAGTCGAAGTGTCAAAGGACGAAGTGGACGCCTATTTTTTAAAGCATGCCGATCAACTGCTGGCCAATCCCAAAGTGCAGGTCTCGGTCATGGTGCTGCCGAACATCTATGCGGCGAAAGACTTGAAGCGGCAGATCGAGGCGGGAGGCAACTTCGCCAAGTTCGCGATGCGCTATTCGGTGGATGAGAAGAGCCGGGCCAAGGGAGGGGATCTCGGTCCCTACCGGAAAGGGGTGGTCGAACCGGATCTGGATGAAGTCGTGCAGACGCTGAGGCCGGGAGCCGTCAGCGAGCCGATGAAGACCGACCGGGGCTATTATTTGATCAAAGTGAGCCCGCTGGAGCCTGAAATCCTCCAAGCCGATCAGGCCACCAGGGAACGGCTGCGACAGGAGCTTCTGGCCGAGAAGCGCCGCAGGCGGCTCGATGATATGTTTTCCGATTTGAAAGCCGGAGCGACAATCCGGCTCGCCGACGCATCACGTTATGTCGCCGAAGAGACGGTCCAAACTCATTCAACCCCGTGAGCCTCCGTTCCTCCTCGCATCACCCTGTGGTCTCTTTCGAGCCGCCCCGCTCTACGCACCGCAGATCACTTCCGCACGAAGCCGGCCGATTGGTGTACAATTCCTTCCGATTCGTGCCGTGATGTTTTGACGTGGTTTCATGATTTCACGTGCTGGTCCCATGAGTCCTCCATTCACTTCAGCCGACGCCTCGCCCGGCATCGCCCGCTATGGGGCCGTCGCCGGGTTGCTGTTATGGCTCATGGCGGCTCTACCGGCTCCCCCCGCGGTTCACGCCAAGCTCGAAGACCGGATCGTGGCGATCGTAAACTCCGACCTGATCATGCTATCCGAGATCAAACGCGAACTCATTTCGGAGCAGGAGCGAATCCGACAACACTACCGAGGCAACGATCTCGAACGCCGGATCAAAGCCGCGGAATATGTGGCCTTGACCAAAATGATCGAACGCCGGCTGCAACTGCAAGCCGCGAAAACCAAAGGCATCGAGGTGACCGATCAGGAAGTCTCGCAAGCTGTGGAAGAACTCAAGAAGCAGGGGGACAAGAGACTGGGATCCGGCTCGCACACGACGATCAGGGAAGAATTATTGTTGCTCCGCGTGGTCGATCGTGAGGTGCGGAGCGTCGTCATGGTCGCGGATTCCGATATGAGACGCTATTATCAGGAACATCAAGAACGGTTCGCCTATCCGGAAGAATATCAATTGAGCCAAATCCTTGTCCGGCCGGCAAATCCCGACGAGATCGGCACGGCCCGAGGGAGAGCCGAAGCCATCGTCGCGGCCCTCAAACAGGGCGATAATTTCGAAGACTTGGCCCTTCGCTTCTCCGAAGGGCCGAACGCGGCCCGGGGAGGACGTTTGGGGTTGGTCCGACAGGGAGAACTCTTGCCGGCCATCGAACAGGCCTTGACTGCTTTACCGATCGGCGGCATCACCGATGTTATCGAGGGTCCGGACGGCCTCCATATCATTCGCGTGGATGACAAGAAGCCCCGCCAGTTCCGCCCCTATGAAGAAGTTCAAGCGGAGATCAGATCGCTGGTGTTTCAGCAGAAAAGCGAAGATCAGTACCAAACGTGGATGGCCGATCTCAAGAATAAAGCCTTTATCGATATCAAGTTTTGAGCCGAGCGCGGATCGCCCCCCATAATGCGTCTCGTCCCTCATGGGTTTCGGCGGAATAGGGCACGATTGGAATGTCCACCCCCAAGCCCAATGCCGACCGCGCTCGCTCCAAGACGCCTCGCCGTTCGTTCCCGCGCAACTTATCCACCTTCGTGACCGCCAGGATGACCGGCCGCCCGATGGCTTGGAGCCACTCAACCGTCATGATGTCGTGCGGCGCGATGACCCTCGACTCCACCAGCAACACGACGGTTTGGAGCCTCGCGCTTTTCGTCACATACTTTTCCAGCAATGGGGCCCATGCCGCCCGAACCGACTTGGCGACCTTGGCATATCCATACCCCGGCAGATCGACCAGGTAAAACCGCGGCGCCGACGGGTCCGAGGTGGTGATGAGAAAAAAGTTCACCGCCTGGGTCTTTCCCGGCGTCTTACTGACCTTGGCCAGGCTTCTGCGGTGCAGCAGCGAGTTGATGAGCGAAGATTTGCCCACGTTCGAGCGGCCGACAAACGCGACTTCCAAGAGCCGATCGGCGGGAAACTGTTCTGGTGCCCGGCAACTTTTGATAAACTCCGCAGTCAGGATTTTCATATGGTCAACTTGGGCGGCTCGGTGACGATCAATGGATAATGGAATGCGCCGGCTTGACTTGCTCCTTGATAGAGGGGAGCGATGAGGAAGTCAACCGGCAGTCCGTTCGCCCGGGCCTTGTTCTGGATGACGATCCTGCTCCTCCTTCCGTCCGCGCTGCTCGGTCTGTATTGGTTGGCCACCCTGCCCGACGTGTCGTGGCTCGCCAAACACAATCCCACGGAGACCGCCTTGATCGAAGAGCGCCGCGCCCAGGCACGTGAACAGGGGAAGAATTTGAAATCCCAATGGGTCTGGGTTCCCATGTCCCGCATTTCGCCTTATTTGCAGCGGGCCGTGGTGGCGACGGAGGATGCGTCGTTCTTCCAACACGAGGGTTTTGATTGGGAGGGAATCAAGGACGCCGCGGTCCATAACCTCGAGGCGGGAGAGTTCAAGCGCGGCGGCAGTACCATCAC
Organism: Nitrospira sp.; assembly: GCA_040981125.1. Lineage (GTDB taxonomy): Bacteria > Nitrospirota > Nitrospiria > Nitrospirales > Nitrospiraceae > DASSBQ01. Next base: position 25,183 of record JANRMQ010000003.1, on the reverse strand, counting down.
GCAGCAGCTGGCCAAGAACCTCTACTTGTCATCCGAACGCTCGCTGCTCCGGAAGGCCAGAGAGGCGCTCATCACTCGTTCATTGGAACATGAGTTGACCAAGCGCCGTATTCTGGAATTGTACCTGAACGTCGCGGAATGGGGACACGGCATTTTCGGAGCCGAGGCGGCCTCTCGACATCACTTCGGGAAATCGGCCTCCGAGCTGAACATGGACGAGGCGGCTCTATTGGCTGCGATCCTTCCTGCTCCCCGGCGTTATGACCCGATGCGCATGACGAAATACCTCCGCAACCGCCAGCAGCATATCCTCCATCGTATCGAGCGGGGCGACGGCCGTCGGCCGGTCTCAATGCGAAGCCGGCATTAGCCGCTGACGTACGATTTCGTGATTTGGTCATGTCGTGAAGGTCCACGACGCGAAGAATAATGAGGTGCGCGAGACGACGATTAAGTCGTCTCATGTCTGCGCACGGGCGCGAGGTTCACGACGCGCTGAATAAAGCGCGTCACGGTTGTGAACGCCGGCGAGGCGGTGAGCCGGCCGTGTCTTGTGAGCGCCCAGTGTCTTGGAATCTTGTGGACGCCGCCGAGACGTGAGGACGTGAGGCGGCAGTTCCACATCACCAGATTATCAAGTCCTACTTCGCCTTCACGAGATACGAGCGACGAACAACGGCTATTGAGTCTCCGTATCCCCGACTTCGAGGAAGTCCCGTTCGCCTAAGATAGCCGTTTCATGCACGTAGTATTTGAACTCAAGCAGGTTTTGAGAGGGATCTTCCAGAAAAAACGTCAGGTGTTCGATCCTGGTTCCGGCGAACCGGCGGCGGGGCTGCTGATAGAACGTCAGTTCATTGGCTTTGGCGCGGTCGGCCATCGCTTGCCAATCCGCCTCCCGGGTAAAGATCAGGCCGAAGTGGCGTGGATACACGCCTTTTTGTGGCATGGCCGAACCTTTGATGAGATGCGCCACCAGTTGATGGCCCGCCAATCCCAACGTCACCGCTGTGCCGGATTCACGCCCTAAGACACAGCCGAGCCCCTCGACGTAAAAGCGTTTGGCTTCTTCCAAGTTCGTGACGGGAAAGGCCAGGTGAAAAATGATCATGCCATGCTCGATATCGGTCCAGAGCGTGTCGCTCGGTCCGGTTCTATTTGGGATACCATACCATCGTTCGCTGAACAATGGCTGCGAATAGGCCGAGGCATCTTCTTTGGCGGGGCCGAATCCTCGGTCAGCTGAAGCGATCGCGGACGGTTGGTGAGCCGAGGCCGTTCCAATAGCCGGCGGACATCCGCGGGGTGACATGTCGAATGGCGAACGAACCGGATGGCGAGAGGACCAGCGTTCCCGCCGATCCGCCGGTCCGTCGAACCAGTCGATTCAGCAAGGCATCAGCCGCGCGGCGGGGCGTCCGTCCCTGTTCGAGCAGGCAGGCGATATCCTTTGCAGCGCTGACGCGGATGATGCTCTCTCCCAATCCGGTCATCGAGACCGCGCCCGATTCATTGTCCGCATAGACGCCGCAGCCGAGGAGCGGTGTGTCGCCCACTCGGCCCGGCAGCATGATATCAATCCCGCCGGTCGAGGCGCCGGCCGCCACAGACCCGTTCACGTCCAGCGCCACCGCTCCCACGGTTTCTTTCCCGCTTGCCTTCCGCATGGCCGACGAACGGGCCATGTTTCGGTACAATTTCACGACAGCCGCCGCGGAATCCGCGCGCCGCCGGCCCAGCGGCCGGCGGCGCCTGGTCTCCTCCCGAGGCAACCGCTCAACACGAAAGTAGCGCGCAAATCTCGTGGCCGGTGCGCCGACCAGGAGCACGTGCGGCGTCCGTTCCATGACGAGCCGCGCCGCCGTGATGGGATGCAGCACCCGCTCAATAGAAGCAACGCCTCCGCCCTTCAATGTTCGGCCGTCCATAATCGACGCATCCATCCGTTGCGCCTGATCCAATTGCCGGTTTGAGCCGAGTCCCGCATTGAACAGCCCCGAGGCTTCCAAGATCCGAATGGCCGCCTCGACTACGTGAACAGCCGGCATTCCCCCATCGAGCAGCCGATGGCCATCAATGAGTGTCTGCTCAAGACAGCGGGCCTGTCCGGCCAACATCGGGCGCCGTCCCGCGCCGCCATGCACGAGAAGAATGGGGCGAGGCGATTTCAAGGTGACTCACACCACCGAATCTCGCCCTGACCGCTCGCAAATGAGCGCGCCGCAGGCGTAGTCCGGACTACGTCAAGATGACCGAGTGAGAACGGTCGTGGCCGAGAGAGAGTATCGGACATCGGAGTGGATATGCATGAGTCGTATGAGTCAATTCAAGAGAAGCTTCTTTACCTTGCGGTAGGAGGGATCCTGCATCCGATCCAGATCGTTTCGGACAAAGCCCAAAGCCGTCACGCACAACTCGAAGTTCTCCGACAATTTGCGGAACAGCGGTGACTCCAGATCGGCATCCGATGCGCGGCAGGTCGCGACAATGCCATAGGACCGTTTCCCGGTCTTCACGTAATCCACTAGAAAATCCTTATGATAGATCATGCTCGCGCTTTTCAAACGGCGCAGGTACTCCGGGAACAGCCCGGCCATGAAGAGGGTAAAGTCGCCGATGTGCCGGTGAACCTCCTGCTCCCGGCCCAGCGAATGCGCATCGAGGAGGATTTCAGATTCAAACAGCAGGCCGACCACGGTATCGACGGTGTTCCCGTCCTTGTCCTGTATTTTGTAGAGCTGGTCGGTGTTGGTGAACTCCACGAGCAAGTTGGAGACATAATCGCTGACCTTGAGATCCGGCCATCCCAGATGTTCCGAAAAACTCTTCTCGGTCAAGGTCCCGAAAAGCTGGCGAAGTGGATGGTTCGGGGGGATCGCGTTTCCCATGTCCAACTCCTCCGAGGTGGTACCTATATAGCTAGCTTCAGTATATCAGACACTGGCACATTGCCTGAACCCCATGTTTAATTCCAGTAGCGTTCTCGGTCCGGATTCCATCAGACTTGAGAGTTCGGCGCGAGATGATTGGTGCGACGGCTTTCGAGCAGAAAGGTGACCGGTCCGTCATTTACCAGATCGACCTTCATGTCTGCGCCGAATCGGCCTGTTTCAACCGGCAGCCCCTTGCTCCGGAGGACTGCTTCGACCCGTTCGTACAGAACCTTCGCTTCTGCCGGCGGCGCAGCAGAGCCGAAATCAGGCCGGCGTCCCTTGGCCGTCTCCCCGACCAGCGTAAACTGGGAAATGAGCAACACCGCTCCCAGGTTGTCAGCGACCGACCGATTCATTTTCCCGGCCTCGTCGCTGAAGATCCGCAGCGAATGGACCTTGTCGGCGATATATTGGGCATCCTGCTCGCCGTCTCCTCTTGCCACGCCGAGCAAAACCACCAGGCCGCTTCCGATTCGACCGACAATCGTTCCATCCACTTCGACCGACGCTCGAGTCACCCGTTGAAGGACGGCTTTCATCGCCAAATCGTACTTTCATCTCCGCTCATCACTTCACCAATCACAAATGGCCGAATCGTACTCTCAGAGCGTTCCCTCCAATTTCAAGAGCCGGCGTTTCATGGGCAGACCACAGCCGAATCCGCCGAGCGATCCGTCATGCGAGATGATTCGATGGCACGGAACGACGATCGGAACCGGATTCGCCCCCAAGGCCATGCCGACCGCCCGCGCATACTGCCTGCCTCCGACCCGCATCGCGACCCATTGATAGGATCGCACCCGGCCATAGGGAATACGAAGAATCGCCCGCCACACTCGCCGTTGAAACGAGGTGCCGACCGACAGATCCACCGGCATGGTGAAGTCACGCCGTCCACCCGCCAAATACTCCGTCAATTGCTCCTTGGCTTCATTCAGCACCGACTTCGCGGCCCTGTTCGGTTCGCGTGCGCTCGTCGCTCGTCCGTTCTTTCCTCCCGACCGGGGCGAGCGCGGCAGCACAATCGACGTGATACCGTTCTCGGATGCGGTCAACTCGACCCATCCCCACTGCGTCTGAAAAACGGTGGTCTCTTCCTGCATATCATCGGCCGCCGAACCGGTTCGCCACTCGCCCGAGCTTCCGCTTCACCATCCCTAAGAAGACATCAAGCTCGTCGGATTTCAACAGGATGTGCACGCCCACGTATCCCGCCGCGCTCACACCGATCCCCGCCCCAAGCAGCATGGACTTCAATAGCCATTGCCCTTCCTGCGCCCATATCTGAACGCCCGCCACCCACCAACAAGCCGCGGCAACCGGCGTACAGGCCAGCAGGACCCGCCCGGCCGATCGCCCGACCGCAAACCAATCCACACTTCCCAACCGGCGGTTCAGTGCGGCGACGAGAATCGTCCCGTTCAGCATCGAGGCCAGCGCCGTGGCCAGGGCCAGTCCCGGCGCTCCTAACGGCCCCATCAGCAACAAGGAGAATAGGATATTGGCGACAACGGCCGCCGCCGCGGTAAAGGCCGGCGTCTTCGTATCTTGGAGCGAATAGAAGGCGGCGACGATGATTCGCACCCCGGCAAAGGCCCACAGGCCGACGGCATAGCAGAGGACGGCGGTGGCCGTTTCGATCGTATCGGTCCTCGTAAACGATCCGTGCTCAAAAAACAAGTGCACGATCGGCTGCCGCAGCAAGATCAATCCCAGCATGGCCGGCAGAATGATGAACAGGATCATCCGGATCCCAAATCCCAAGGTCGTTCGCAACTCATCAAGCGCGCCGCGGGCGGCCTGGGCGGAGAGGGTCGGCAAGATTGCGGTGGCCAACGCCACGCCGAAAATGCCCAGCGGAAACTGGATGAGCCGCATGCCGTAAAAGAGATAGGTCGGACCTCCGGCAAAAAATGAAGCCAGAATCGTGCTTACGGTGATGTTGATCTGCGTCACGGACAATCCGAGCAACGACGGCACCATCAGCAGGCCGATTCGCTTCACACCGGGATGAGTCGGCTGAAAACGCCAGCCGAAGAGCATCCCCCGCCGGTTCAATCCGGGAAGCTGCATCGCAAACTGCGCGGCGCCCCCCGCCACGACTCCGATCGCCACGCCGATGATCGGGTCGGGTAATTGCGGCGAAAGAAATAGGGCGCAACCGATGATGAAGATGTTGAAAAAAACCGGCGAGAAGGCCGGCGCGGCGAACGCCCGCATCGAGTTCAGAATGCCCATGGCCAAAGCAGCCAGGCTGATGAACAAGAGATAGGGAAACATGACCCGCGTGAGGACGGTGGTCAGCGCGAGCTTCTGGGATTCATCATGAAAACCCGGCGCCATCAGCCAGACGATTCCCGGCGAGGCGGCGATGCCCAACAACGTAATGGCCGTGACGATCGTCAGCAACGTCGTGAAGGTGGCGCTCGCCAGCTCCCAAGCGTCGCGTTTGGTTTTCAGGGTTTGATATTCGGTGAAAACCGGGATGAAGGCCGAGGACATCGACCCTTCGGCGAACAATTCACGGAGGAGATTCGGAATGCGATAGGCGACGAAGAACGCATCGGCGGCGGGTGTCGCCCCGAACAGCCGGGCCAGCACCATGTCGCGGATGAAACCCAGTATGCGGCTGGAAAACGTCGCCACGCCGATCAGGCCCGCAGCCCTGACGACCGAATGGTTTTCTTCTTGAGTTTTGGTTGGGACAGACGGCGCGGCGGCAGGGTCAGTCATCGAAGCGGATTGTAGCGGAATGGTTATCGGCAGTCCATTTCTCTCCTTTCCTTGACGCTATATGAGCCTGCGCTACCCTTGGGAGTGGTCTAAAAAGTTTCTCTGCTCGGCAATCGCCGACTCTGCTTGCTCGATGCGGGAAACGGTTCGGGGCCTTCTTAGTAACATCCCCATCATTTTAGGAGGACACGTTATGTTTCGATCGACCGTCTGGACTTCACTGGCATGTTCTCTGTGACGGTCGCGCAAGCAGCCGGTAATCCGGACAATGGTTCGGGCTGCGGTGTGGGGAAGCTCGCATGGATGGATTATGGAGGTCCAAAGCAAATCGCACCACAGGTCATGATGGCGACGACAAACGGGACATTCGGCAGCCAGACCTTCGGCATTTCGTCGGGAACATCAGGCTGCACGAACGACGGTGTCGTCATGAAAAACAAGCACGTCAGCCTGGCTGCCGCCTCATTCGAGAGCCTGGGACAGGAGATGGCGAAGGGACAGGGAGAACGCCGCTTCTTAAGCCCTTTCTACCGTCAGGCTGGACCTCTACTCTCTTTGATGATCACGCGAGTAATGACGCCCTTTCGGGAACCACCGGGGCATTTTGGAAAGATGTCCGTGAGGATGGATTCTCTAGCCCAATCTCAGAGGGTCCAAACTCCTGTAGCAGCCATTTACAGTCCCTAGATCAATTCATCCGGCAGTTCGTTGGGATTATCACCGGGACGCGGCGGGCAATATTGCGCCATGACGATCCCAGCCCGTTCAATGCCCCGGCAAAGCCCGCCGATGACATCACCGCTTTTCACCGGCTTCACGACCTCCGCCACGATCTGATCCCACAAGCCGGCCGGCGCCTGCTCGAACAACGGCTGGTCGGCCAGCACATAAACCTGATGCTCCAACAGGGAAATCATGATCAACAGACCGTTGCGGTCGCGCGTCCGCGACAGGTCATGTTGCGCGAAGGCGCGTTCCGCGCGCAACTTGACTTTATGGCGCATCCGATCGGCCGAGGTGAACAATCGAATGATCGGATCAAGCCCCCCGAGCCGGTAACCAATCCCATACGCAATCAGAGTCGCAAGCATGAGCCAGGCCGCATTGGCCGCATGCCAGCCCCACGGGAGCCAAGCTGCCTCCACTGTGAGCAACGTGGCCAACACGGCGGCTGCCGCAGTCAAGCCGGCGCGGTACCGGGCATCTCGATAGAGGCCGGACCGCATGACAATCATCGGGACAACCTCCGCACTGGTCAGACGCTCGGCTGCTGCGACCGCCTGTTGCACGCGGGTCCGTTCCTCCTGAGTCAAATTCATCCGGTCACCAGTCTCCACTCGCGCCTCCTCCACCGAAGCTGCCGCCACCACCGGAGAATCCACCCGATCCGCCGAACGAGCCTCCGAACCCGCCCTGTCCCCACCCGCCGCCTCGACTGCTGTATGAAATCCAGTCGTCTGCTGGAAACCCGCCACGCCGTCCTCGGCCTGCGCTCTGCGACAGCGCACCGAACAGAGTGACGAGAGCGAGACTGGCCAATCCAGCCACGAGAGCCGGCCCCAGCCAGGGCGCCGCAAGAAACGAAATGCCGCCGCCCGCCGCCGCACCCACGACGCGATTCACCCGGGACAGGGTCAGGCCGATGATCACCCCAATGATCACCGCGAACAGCACGCCGCCGATTCGATCATCGAGCTGAGCCGGGCCGGCCGGATGGTCGGGCGCCTGGTAGGTCCCTTCGATGGTCTTCAGGATCGCATCGATGGCGGCAGTGACGCCTCCGGCATAATCGCCGGCCCTGAACCGCGGCACGATCTCGTTGCGGACGATTTGAGCCGAGCGCGCGTCGGTGAGAGTCCCTTCGAGTCCGTAGCCGACCTCAATGCGGACTTTACGGTCTTTGATCGCGACCAAGAGCAACACGCCGTTGTCGGTCCCTTTCTGTCCCAATTTCCACGCTGTGGCGACTTGATGCGAGAAATCAAACAGGGGCTCGCCTTCCAATGACGGCACGATCAGCACGGCGACTTGGTTCGTCGTCGTGGCTTCATGCGCTTGAAGACGCTCGGATAATTCGGCGGTGGTTGGTGGAGATAGGATCCGGGCCAGATCGACGACACGGCCGGTGAGCGGCGGGATCTCCAGCGCATGCGCCGGAACCGATAGGGCCAGCACCGCGTACAACGCCCACCCGACGAGTACCGTAGACGCTGGTCGGCTTCCAGGCCGCATCGCCAATCCCCAAAATCGGCGGCGTGTCAGAATTTAACTTCCGGCGGCTTGGCCACCGCCTTTTCATCCGCCACGGTGAAGTTAGGCTTTTCCTCCATGTGCAGAATAAACTTGGCGGTCAGGTTGGTGGGAAAGAACCGGACCATCTTATTGAATTCCGCCACCCTGTCGATGTAGCGCTTGCGGGCCACGGCAATCCGGTTTTCGGTGCCTTCCAACTGACTCTGCAGATCACGGAAATTTTGATCCGCCTTCAAATTAGGATAGTTTTCCGCCACCGCAATGAGCCGCCCGAGCGCGGAAGAGAGCGATTGCTGCGATTGTTGAAATTGCTCGAACGCGGCCGGATCACGCAAGGTTTCCGGGGTCACTTGCACGCTGGTCGCCTGAGCCCTGGCCTTGATCACGCTCTCTAATGTCTCACGTTCGTGGGCGGCATACCCCTTGACGGTATTGACCAAGTTCGGGATGAGATCGGCCCGCCGCTGATACTGGTTTACGACCTCGCTCCACGCGGCTTTCGTATCCTCATCGAGCCCCTGCAAATCGTTATAGCCGCAGCCGAACAGCGCCGATACGAAGACCACGACCATGAGAGCGCGTGCAACGGATCGAATCGGCTTCATCGTGATTTCCTCCTTGGCGGTTCCATTATGACAGTCTTGGCACGGCGATGCGGACAGTCACACCTTTTCCTCATGGCCGCTGCTTCTAGCCTGTACGAAGGCCATGAGTCGCTTATTCTCCTGGGCCGCTCGGAGAAACTTGAATGCGATCCCTCGAGAACCGACCGATCGCACCATGGCCGCCACTTCCAGCGCGGGCTCCTGCTCTCCCAATGCGATTTGCAGGTAAAAGATATCATCGACATGGACCGGAGCATCGCTCTGGATCATACAGCCGCCCATGGAGATATCGAGTACGGTGCCTTCTCCTTTGATTCGCCCACCCGAGAAGGAAAGAAACAGACGTACCGGAATACGGAGATGTTGTCTCCGATCGACAAACTGCACCGATGGGGACCGCCCGATCCGGGACGCCATGAAACGATGGCTGCAGGACTGGCAATGGAACGGCGAGTAGAAGGCCAGATGTGCCAAGCGCTCGGCGATGGTCTGACATCGAGCGCGGAATAGGCGGTCTTTTCCGCAATGCGGGCAGGTCAGCGGTCTGGCCATGATCCTCGTGCATCATGGTTCATCCGCGACTCTCTCCCGGCACAATCATATACGGATTCCCCACTGTGGGACGACCGAATCATGCCGCCCTAGTCATGGCCGATTGACGATGAATCATGCAGCGGTCGCCGCCACGAAACATCCCATAATAGTCGTTTCCTGAGATCAATACCAGGATTACCGGACCGGAGGCAGGGCATGGCATGCAGATCCTGCAGCAGCCGCGGCGGGGCGCGGACTATCGGTCAGACTTGCGCCGGTCGAGGGAAGCCGATAAGAATGCCGCCCATGAGGATGCGGCATCCCTCCGGCGGATGGGGTCTGCAATGGGCCATGCTGATCTTGGTGGTCGCCTGTTCGTTCGGCTGCGACGGAAATGTGCAGTCGGTGCACATAACGGCTCAGGATTTTCGATTCGACCCTGAGACGATTCATCTGTCGAGTTCCCGACCGGTTCATCTGACGCTCTACAATGCAGGACGGGAATCGCATGAATTCGGAAGCCCTCTCCTCGCAGACCAATCGACCGTGATCGAGTCTCTCACGGTGGGGGGCCAACCGGCGGAGCCGGGCCCTCTCCGTATTGCTCCAGGCCGGCGCATGGAACTCGTCCTCCGGCTTTCGCCGGGCACCTACCTGTTCTATTGCAAAGTGAAGGGGCATTCCGGCATGACCGGCACGTTCATTGTGGAATAGGACGCTCAGATCGCCGGCCCGTTATCCATATCGATACACTTGTATCCGTAAGGGTACCGTCTCGCGCATCCGCCGAGAAATCCTACAATCTTACCCTTGATCGGCGCCGGAAATTACGGACGAATACGAGATGCGGCCTGGGAGGCATGAGGAGAGACAGCGGTCACATCTTTGTGAGGGCGCACTTCTTGCCCGCTTCAGGGGACAACATGCAATCTTGAGTAATCTTTTCGGCTGCGACCTCGGCCATGACCCTATTGCCGGCGGCATTCACGTGCACCAAGTCCAGAAACATGTCGTCTGTAATGGTGCCCCTTTCATCGAGGTCGAGGAAAGGGACCTGCTTGCGCGTGAGCCCGGCTTTCACTGTATCCCTGAATAGCTGGTAGTCCGCGCGATTTCCGACCTCCGGTTGAATCAAGCACAGAAATCGATAGTTGAACGCAGCGGACAACCTGTTCATTTTGACGATGTTGGTTACATATGTGTCGGCCGCCGCTTCCACAGGGAGCCATTGCTTTTTCACCGGCTCTCTCATGCCTGTCCAAAGTCCCAGTCTGGACTCGATCAATCGATCGGTAACACTAGGAAAGAGCAGCCGTGGCAAATACCCGGCCCGTTTTAGCAAAGACCGGTCCCTCTGTTCCGCCAGCCTCCGGAGTCGATCCTCGATTTGTTCGAATCCATTCGTTCCCAAGAGCATCCTGTCTTTCAGTTCTTTTCGTCTCGAATAATCATTCCATCCGTCCAACGTCAGCACCAGATCCGGCTGCAGATCGACCAGATTCATTAAGAGATAGGCCAATTCCTGCCCGGAACCGTGCCCGATGACGGCGCCGTTGATGACCTCGGCGTTTAACAGGCCTCCGAGTTGGTCGGCAAATGTCTCACTGTCCTGATCCAGGCCGGTCCCAAACGCGGTCGATCCGCCGACGAGGACGATTCGTTTCTTCGGACCATGCACGAGTTCAGTCTCTTGGCCGCGAAACCCCATTCGATTAATCCTGAAATGCGGCGTGTGGTGATCGGGGAGATTGGAATAGACGGCAAAGGGATGTAATGCCAGCTTCAACGGTCCTCTATGTTCAAGACTGACTCGAAAGCCGTCGTGAGTCACGAACTGCCAGGGATAGTACGGCCTAATTTGCTTGGCTTGGATCTCCCATTCACGAGCATGGTCAGCTTCCAATTTTAGTTCCCATGCACACAGGAACAAGAAGCAGACGGCTATGAGGCCGATCAGCACGATTCCCGCGACGGCGGCATAGACGGTGAACCGTCTCTGATGCAGCAGAGGCGCCGGCGCTGCAGTCGGAATCTGCGGGAGGCTACCGCTTTCGTCAGGCATGCTCGGCATAGCCCGCATCGTTCATGAGAGGATCGTAGCGGAACCGCAGAGACTCATGCGGCGCACGCGTCTGCCTGCACGTTGCAGGTCTGCTTGCAGGCTGGTCGCGGCAGCGTAACGGCGCTTGGAGTGAAGCTTCACCGCGCTGCTCAATCGATTCGGAGAGCCGGGATCATGCCGAACGTCGGTTGATGTCTCTTCGCCAACAGACCCCGCTATTGTTTCCTCATGAGCAATACTAAGACCACCACGAATGGTGCCCAGCGACTGATGACCAATCGGTCCGCTTGCTGCGAAAACCCGCGCTGTTACGTATCCATACGCGCTCCGGTTCGGCCCGTCACGAACGGAATCCACCGCCGACATGAGCGGAAACGCTCAGTACCGACGATACGCTTTCGCACAGATCCGAGCCGGGATCGTGATCTTTGTTGTGAACGTTATGCGAGATATCCGGACACGAAACGGGGGAAGCCTCTCGTCGAGACTTCCCCCGTCTGTTTCATGCAGCTACTGACTCGATCGACTCTACCGAGCCGAAACAGAGATCGCTTGGCCTCCCTGTTCGGCCGGTTCTGCAGCCTGCTGAGATCCCGCTTGCGCGCCCTTCAGCGGCTTGATCCGGCCGTCATTGGCCGGGAGGACCCGGAGGTACCCCCACTGGCCTGACTGCGAGTACGGCAACCGTTGGTTGCTCCAGACATAGTCACCCGGCATCCGGAAGTGGCCGCCGGCCGCCGGAATGAAGGCATCCAAGTACTCCGAGCCGCTGAATTCCACGACGCTGATGTCATCGGCGCCGCGCATAAACGGTTCGATCGGCCATTCATGCTTCTCCACGCCGAACATGCCGTTCTGTTCGTTGCTCGCACCGAACACGTGAATCCGCACAGGATCGCCCGCATGCGCTTCGATAATCGGCGTGTACGGGTCCTCGGGCTTATCGACGACGCAAGGCTGGAACACCTTGCCCAGCGAGCAGCCGGTCTCCTCGCGGAACTTGTACGGCTCGGCCCGATAATTGACCGACGTCAGCCCGGCCGTGTTCTGCACATACGGCATGAAGCTGGTCCCGATGATGTTGTCTTCATCCTGGAAGAACAACGCGACATCGCGATAGTTCGTCCGATTCTCATATCCCGGAATCGTACGATCGACGATGACATCCGCCACCCAGCTGTTCTTGGTGGAAATGTCCGCGCCCGTCTTGGGATCCCGATACTTGGCTCCCTTCGGACCGATCACCAGCGCTCCGTAGAGCCCGCTGCGCGGGTTCACCATCACGTTGCCCCAATCCCAGACCAGCGATGCGGTCTCGCCGAGGAAGGGATCGGCGTAATAGGTGTACGTCCGGTTCTCTCCCGGCGCCACCGTCTGTTCGCCGGGGTTGTTCCCGACATTGGCGCCCAATGAATCCTTGGGATCGAAGGCCAACCCCAGAGCCGAAAACGACGCCCGGCCCTCTTTCATCTTGTTGGTGAGCTTGACCTTGAGGCAGTCACCCACATTCGCCCGCAAGGTCAACGGCATGGGCTGAGCGCCCGATGCCACAGTTGAGGCTTCTTCTTCCAACGCATAGATCTTGGCGTCGGGATTCACCATTTTAATCGTCCGCTCGAAATCCACTTCGATGGAATCCGGCGCTTTCGGGTTCAACTTCATGGATGGATAATCCAGCGCCACGACGTTGAAGCTCTTCACCGGCGCCTCCGCCGGACAGACCGAGAGCGGTTTCGGAATTTCGTTCCGACGGCTATAGCCGGCCGGAAGCTTCTGCAGGTCCGGGACTTCCTTGTCCAACACCCGCATAATACCCCAGGCGCCTTCGGAGAACTTCGACCCGCGTCCGTTGAAGTGAATGTAGTCACCCGGCTGGAGTCTCGGTCCACCCGCTTGCGGCACCACGAGGTCGTAGCGCTCCGCGATGCCGATGTGGATCGAGTTCTTCCGGTTTGCGTCTCCCGCATACCGTTCCGTCAGATACGTATGGCCGGACAGGGTCCAGACCATCGTCTCATTGGCCATGGTTTGGAGCAACCGGAACACCACCGTATCACCCAGGTAAGCGCGCACCATCGGCGTATAAGGATCGCCGTGGACGGCGCTGCTGAAGAGCTTCGAGGTATCCGGATTGGCTTTCAAGCGGCCGGAGATCGGCTCCGCCTTGAAATTCAAACCGCCGCCGGTCGTGTGCGTTCCTCCGTTGAGGAAAGCCATCGGTGTCATCGGGATGTTTTCCGGCATGGGGAATGAGACCGTCTTCCCCGCCTCAAGCGCCACTTCAATGGGCTGGCCCGGAGGATTGCCTTCCGTCACGATGTTCACGGTATGGGGCACGCTGTCGTTCAGCTGCACCATGAGTTCCCGGAAGCTGCCGTTCACACCGTAGCCGACCGGTTCCGCAGTCCGGATGTCCGCGATGGGTCCGCTCCGGATCTGCTTTCCGGTTTTCGGATCATGATAGGTCGATCCTACCGGCTCGATGATGATAGTCCCGAAACCTCCATGCGGCCAGGTCACCCGGCCCAAGGCATGGTCATGCCAGAACACCGTCCCGACATCGGAATCCACCCAGAACCGCTGGCGGACGAACTCGACCGTCACGATATCCTTCACCGGATGATCGTTCTTCAACGGCCGATAGAGCGTGATCTGATTGCCCTTGACGGACTTGACCCGCCCGATTTCGTTCCCTCCGACGTTATCCGCGCCGATCAGAAGCTCCACGTTGGGCTGGTATTGCGCGGCATTTTTCACGGTGATGACGCGCTCGCCCTTCTTTGCCGCCTTCGTGAACACGGTGTTCATCGGCAGGGGCAGACCCTTGTTGATCTTCTTCTCGAGCATCGTGAACGGGCGCACCGACTGTTCATACGAGAAGCCGGTGATCACGCCGTCCGACGACTGATTGTCGAACTGCAGGAAATGCCAATGGGTGTTGATTTTGGAAGCATGGAAGTTGACGTGATCGTCGTCTTCCCATTCGCTGGTCAACATCCAATCGATGCAATCATAAATATTCGCCCGCACCACCAAGGGATACTTGATGTCGGCTTTGCGGACTTGAGCTTCTTCCTCGTGCAACACGTAGATCGTTCCGCCCTTATCTACAACGGCCGGCGTATCGCCCTGCTTGTCGGCCAAGGTGATCGGGGTCTGAATGAAATGCACGTTGTACTTCTTGGACCCTGCGTTCTCCGGACACATGCTCCAACGGCCGTTTTCACCCGGCTTTGCCGGATAGGAGCTCGGCAATCCATCATCATCGAGATGGATCATGTCAAGCCACGGCGATGGATTATGGTTTTGCGAGAACGCCACGCGCCGCCCGAAGTGCGGTTTCAAATGAGGCCACGCGATCTTGCCGGTGGCTACCTCGAAAACAATCGGGAGCCGCTTCCCAGGCTGAGGGGAGTGATACCGCGGATTCGGCACGGTGTTCTCCCGTTCGGTCATGGCGCGATTGCCCTGCCAGGTCCAATCCAAGACGCTGGCGTCGTAAGCAAGGGTTTGCTCCTTCTCATCGTCTTTCTGACCCGGTCTCCCCTGCGGGGGCAACTGCATTTCGACCCAGTCCTTCACGTTCACCACGGCCGGGTCGGCCTTCCAATCGGTCTTGCCCTTTTCGATGATCTTGAATTGCTTGCCGAACCAATCCACCGTCTTGCCGATCAACTCGTCGGACGTGATGCCCGTCTTGATGCGGCCCTGCCGATCGGGCAATTCACGGAGATCCGGCATGACGTCATTGTGATGCTCGCCCTGCTGCAAGGTGTTGTACACGCGCCAGTAGCCCCACATGCCGGCAATGTAATGGTGCGCGACATGGCAGTGGAACAAGAAATCACCCGCCAATTGCTGGCACAGTCCGGATCCACACTCGGTCTCCAGATCCATCGTCTCGGACGGACCGATGACCTCGACGTCCACCCGATCGGACTTGGTTCGGATCACGGGATACTTCACCGGCCCGTTCTTTGCGGCATGCCAGAGCGGCATTTCATCGATGGCCCGCGGGCTGCGCGGCCACCGGATCGATCCGCCGTGCGGATGGTGGGAATGGAACACTTCGGAGCCGCCGTGCACCAGCCGGAACTTGGCCGGATCGCCCAGATAGCTGCGCGGAATGGTCGTGGCCGGGTCGCCGAACGTGTAGGCGCTGTAGGCCATCGACTCATCTTCAAAGCCGAAGTATTCATGCTGCGTCTGCATGTTATCGACGCCGAACGGCTCGCTGCGATAGTTCAAGGCACGAGCCACCGGCCGATAGACGTCCGTCAACGGATCCCGCTGCGGGATGAAATCGCCCTTCTTATTCAACGGCCGAAACGCTTCGTCGCCGACTTCGTGATAGATCAGCACGAACTCGCGGAAATCCGGCCCTGTTCCGTTCTTGATGATCGCCTGCCATCCGCTCTTCATCGGGGTCGGCTCGCCGGTTCCCAGCGGGTCGAGATACTCGGAGCCTTTGGGTTCGATCACAAAAGTGCCGAACAAGCCCATGACGGTCAACTCGCGATCGTTGCTGTAGGAATGGAACTGCCGGCCGCCTTCTTGTTGGGTCGGCGGAATGTACCATTCAAGATCCACCGCCTTGCCTTGGGGCGCGATGCTGTCCGGATTGGTCGTCGTCGCGGGTTGGCCCGTACCGGCCACGATCATGCTGGAGCCGTGGACATTGAGACTGACTTCTTCCCCGCCCTCCAGTTGATTGCGAAGCGTGATCTTGACGCAATCACCCTGGTTTCCCCGGATCACCAGGGGTTGAATCCACTGATCCTGGATACCATTCTTGACCCCGCCTGGGTCATACCCTTCCTTTTCACGAGCCTCTTTGTTCTTCGTTTCTTCTTCCCGAACCTTGTCGATATTCTCGGTGAGCACATACATGTAGCCGGGATAAAAATCGAGCCACATATTCAGCGAGATTTCGACGTCGATTGCAGAGATATCGTATTGTCTCACCGGCGCGGAGGCAGGACAGCGTCCACCCGAAGTCGACACCGGCTCCACCCCGGAATTGGACATCAACAGGATGTCCTGATTGCCGGCGCCGTATTGGTGCATCATATTGATGTTGTTGAAGTACCCCTCGCCTCGCTGCACGTCGGCATCACGCGCCATCTGCTCATTGATCTTGTCCATCACGCGTTGATGCTGGTGCTCCATCATGGCCGTTCGCTCGACGTGGCCTTCTTGAACGTCCTCGATGATGGTTTGCCCCTTGAGCTGTTCGGCCCAGCCCGGTAGCTCATGCTGATGCGCTTGATTGCCGGCCGGCGCGCCCCATCCCGACTGACCCACTCCCAGGACCAGCGCGACGACTGCCGCCATGCTCAAAGCATTCCGCCATCTCTTCGTACACTGTCTGCTTACTTTCGGCTTAGCCCGGCCTTTGACTGATTGCATTACGCAGACCTCCTCGTGAGACATGATAGAAAATGATGTCGTTCTTGGTCGCTGATGTATGGAATGGAGTCCGATGGGGCCGCGTGAGCGGGACGGGAACCGTCAGGAGGCCGATCCTTCTTTTTCCCTAGCTCCCCACCGGACAGTCGTATTCCAGAAATGACATTGGCTCATCAAATAGAATGAGAGGCTACAGGACACTCGCAAATTCCATTCCTTCATCAGTAATAACAATTCAATGTAAAAAGCCTTGAAATTCAGCCGATAAATCAAATCTGGTCTCTCCGCAATATCGAGAAAGGGAGCCTGCCGCCCCATATCAAGACTGGAGACCCATGGTTACCCCTAGAATACTCGGGCAAGGGAGGCCATGAGGCCATGGGACGCTAGCGCCCCGACATGGGGCGAATACGCCCCGTCGCTAGAGTCCAGTCAGGCGTAATCGAACCTTGTTCCATGGATCGCGTCCGCATGATAGTTGGTCGGCTTTTTTGCATCGGATTTTCATGCGGGCTTTTCTTCTCATCGTCGTGCTGGCCGGCTTGACCCCGCCTTAGACTTTTGCCGAGCCTTCGATCGACGTTGCACGTTCACTCGAGGCGATTGCTGCACGTGCGGAGGAGCCGGTGATGAAGCATGTCCGGGAGGGAGCGTTTCTCATGGGTACGAGCGGCACCATTGAGGCACCGTTTAGTCTGGAGCTTCAATACGACAACACGGAGCGGCCGCAGCGGCGGGTCTGGCTCGATGCGTATGAGATCGATCGCGACGAGGTCAGTCTGGCGGCATATGCCTTCATATGTCTTATGGCTGAGGAACCAGGACCATGTCCCGGCGGAAGTATTACGGAACCTCATCCAGCAGGCCGTCGCCGTTCCTGGACTGTCGCCTGACATCCTGGCTCGTTGGCCGGCGCTCTATGTCACCTGGCCTGAAGCCTCGGACTTTTGCCGCGCCCGAGGCACACGCCTTCCGAGCGAAGCCGAGTGGGAAAAGGCCGCTCGGGGGAACAGCGGCGATCTGTTTCCCTGGGGACAGAGTCCTCCAACCCCGCAACTCGCGATATACGGGCAGCAACAGGCCGGTGAGATTCCCATCGTGGCTCCGGTGGATACCGGGGAAGAAGGCCGGAGTCCCTATGGCTTGCATCATATGGCGGGGAACGCGGCCGAATGGGTCGAAGATTGGTTCGGGATCGATTACTATGCGACCATGCCCGACCGCAATCCGCGCGGACCGGCTCAAGGTCGGTACAAGGTCGTGCGCGGCGGTTCATGGAAGAGCGCGCCGGTCTTACTGCGGAGCGCGACGAGGAGCGGGGCGCAACCCGAGCACCGGACCGTTACCATCGGCTTCCGTTGCGCCAGGTCGGTGCAATGACGTTGCGATTCGCGACATCACAACTCCTACTTTGACGCAAAGCGGCTTCTAGAGGCTCCATGGCCCTTATAGGGCGATGCAAGAGCTAACTGATGAGGAATGGAATGAGACAGACCTGGATGCCGGCGGCGCTGTGGATCACTCTCCAACTTGCGGGCCCGGTTTCCCTTCCAGCGGCCACTGACGCAGGATTACAGGGTTGGCGGCTCCATACAAATGAACGCTTCGGCTTTTCCGTTCAATACCCGAAGGACTGGCGGCTGGGCGATTCCATGCCGGACGGCATTGGGGTCACGCTCTATCCGCCGGCGAAGGACAACCAAATCGCGCTGTCGGGGTTCATGAATCTTATGGAAGGGAAAAGTCAGGACGGCCGCCAGACGCTGGACGAATTCGCTGCCGCACACCGGCGCATCATCACGCAACTCTACGGCAAGAGAAAGATCGAGATCATCTGGGAGAACGATCAAGAGACGACGTTGGCCGGTTTGCCTGCGAAGCGCCTGTCCTTCACTTATCAGGACGATCGGCGCAACGCGATGCAGGAGCTCCACATCTTTTCCTTGGGTCGGAACGAAGGCCGCGGCGTGCGGATCAAACTGCCGGCCGCCCGCTCACGCGACTTGATGCCGACGATCACGCGGATGCTGGAGACCTATCGGCCGGGGAGAGATCAGAACGCCGTCAGCCCAATCGGGCCGAAAGGGCAGAATTAGAATTCAGGCTGACAAGGAACGAAATCCTCCCACCCACGACGGGGATCGGGAGACTCGAATCCGTCCACCTCTGATCGTAATGATCGAGGATCCTCTCGATGACTCCAATACGATCCTCGACGACATCGTTTCCTTGCCGCCGCAACCATTCCGCCAGGCGATGTCCGGCACCGCGATCAATTAGAAACTTCACTTTTCCGCGACTTCGACAGCGCCAAGTGAGTCATGGGCAATGACGGCATGGGCATAGGCCAAGCAGGCCCGAATATCTTCCGGCTGAATCTCGGACAGTCCGTGAGGATCGCTTCGAGAGTTTCTCCCTGAGCAATGAGCTTCACCGTCCCAAGCATAGAATCAAGCCATCCTTCACAATCTTTAGGATACCCCGGATCTGGAGCTCAAGGCTTCAGTGCAATACCGATGAGGCCCGCGACGGTATACATTTGCATTATCGCCTGCCAGAAATTTTTGGCCATCGCAACGTGGAGTTGATAATGGGCCCGCTCCACTTTCCGTTTGACCTCAGGCAATTTCCGAACCCATCTCTCAAACACCATGGTTTCGATCCATGCCCACGTGGGATATCCGAGCGCGACAACCGAGGCCCACAGGAGGCTAAACCAGGGATGACCTTGCACCCATGCCAATAGTTGCCCCTTCCAGACTAGAGTAGCCACTAAGGGGGCCAAACAGATCGCCACATGAACAATCGAAGCAGCCACATGGAGATACATGCTTCCAAAACGCCAGCCGGTTCGGCTGTACCACTCCGGAGTTGGCTCTGCGAGCGAATCCGGCGTCGAACTGTCATTCATAGAGTTTCACACAGTACTGGCGATCGTTCGTTCTTTTGCACGAATTTCTCTGGGTCTCGGAGAAACCGTTTGACCTCCTCCCGCGCATCCTTGGAGGGTTTGCCCGACTCGGCATCACTCCATTCTCCGATCAATGTGCTATGGGCATTCTCGACCAGGTCCCTACTGTACGGGATCACATGGTGGATAAAGCGACCATCAAAGTGATGATCGTCCCGCAATTTCTTCAGCTTTTCACATTTAGAGACACAATCTTTGAAAAACCTCAGGTAGTAGATCTTTGCTGAGCTTTTTCGTGCCTGGTCGATCTCGTCTTTAGAAATGCCCAGCGATTCTCTGGCCTCTTTGTCGTTGCGAAAAATCGTCAGCGGCAGCGTGGGCTGGGCGAGGACGACAGCATTGATTTGCTGATTGTCGAGCAATGCCAATGGAAGTGATCCTGTCAAGCAGTTGCCGATCACGCCGATGGACTGTCCCGGATGCTGCCGTTCAACTTCACCCACCACCGTTCGCAGCCACTTCACAATGTCGCTCTCCCCGCTTTCTAGCCCCCACCACTCCCCGTTGAGCCAAAATGCAGCTGAGCCACGTAAAGTCGAGTGACTATTCAGTGCACCAAACAACAGCGGCACATAGACCGTAAAATCTTGAGACAAGTCTTTGGCATAGGCCAACGTCTTTCCTGACAAACCAGGCAATTCATGGAGCAACAGAACGGGCGGCTTCGTTCGATCGCCGGGAAGGCAGTAGACAGGATGCCCGACCGAATTAGATTTGAATCCATCGTCATCGTTATTCAGGCATGTTTCCAATATTCCGACGAACGGCTTATCCTCGCCGTCCGGCGCACAACGCCACATCTCATACGCGCCACAAGCCGATAGAGAGCACGCCAGACCAAGCGTGAGCACTTTCTTCGTGAAACGGCGCATCTGACACATGCTCGCTATCCTCATTGTCACGGTCCTTCTGCCGGCCATGTGGGTTTCGCCAGGCGGTTCAGAAACTCGAACACGAACTGCTCGCTCTCGGCCTCGGTACGATCCGGCCGTGCTTTATCGGGATCTGGCAGATAGTCACTGTGGCCAATATCCCGATCCGGATTCGACATCCGTGAGTCGATCTTGGCTAGCAGCTCGTGAGGACACCCCTCGGGACCACCTCGGCCCAGCGCCCACCCTGAACGCTCTCCTTGGAACAGGAAGGTTTGGATAAAGTCGCCCATCGGGTAGGCCCACCGCAGGACCGAGTCCTGTTCCGACGCTAGGACCGCAATCCGGTCGGCCTTGACCGTAGCGGCGCGATAACAGGTGGGCCCCTCTTTGGCCAACGAATCGCTATCGATCGCTGCCGCCATCAAGCAGATGCGATCCAAGATCGGCTTCTTTCCCTTGATGTTGTGGACCATTCTTTGCGCAGCGCGCATGACGACACGACAGCCAAGGCTGTGGCCGACGAATGCCAATCGGGCACTCTCATGAACATTCGAAAGGAGCCAAGTGAGCAGGGCATCGGCGGTGTTGTCGGCATCGCGCCCTTCGAAGGGATACGTCAGAAAACCTGCCCAGCCGTCGCCCGGCCAGAGGACCGCGAGCATCAGATCCGTCGAGCCCTTCCGCTCCAAATATTCGATGAATCGCACCAGTTTCCCACGCCCTTCCTCGCGGTCGTTGTTAAAGCCGTGCAGAAGCACCGTGAGGCGCTGTCCGCGGGTCAACAGGGTAAAGTCGGGCAAGCGATCATTCCACCACACATCATCATCCCAATTCGGAAGAACACGGTAGAGCACGCCCGCGGTGACAGGCCCACCGGTGTTTTGGTCGCGCAGGTGGAGGACGAAGGGATTCATCGTACCTTCAATGCCTTGACGGCTTCTTGAAGCGCCGTGGACAGATCTTTGGCGACCGGCGACAGGGGAACGGCGGCAAGGCCGACGATGAGACACCACGCCCAAGTGCTTGCCGTAAGCATTCCAATACCCCAGCCAACCAGAAATGAAATTGCCAACGAGACTGCCATTGCCAGTAACTTTGTCTGGGTCACATATTGTGTGTCAGCCAAGGCCAGGGCGGCGTCAATGCGGGCGTCGATTGTGGTCTCAAGACGGGCCATTGCGGACCGTTGTTCTTCCGTCATGGCCGGTTGCTGAGGAGGCATACTCTCTTCCACTTGAAGAGCGGCCGCCCGCTGCCGACGCGCATCGTCAATCGCCTGTGCCGCGAGAACTGCAATGTCCTCCTTAATCCCCAGATCAACCGCCACCGACGTGATCGCCGCAATCTCCATCATCCCAAACCCGATTCGCACCCCTTGCCTCAGCGTTCGAGGTAGATCGCCAGTCACACGACCTCCTCGATACTGAGCACGGAGTAATTCCATCACGTCCTTTCCATAGGCGATTCTCAATGCAGGCAGCAGTGGATCAAGGGCCGCCTTCCGTTTCGTAGGCCATCTCCGCCCTCCCTCCTTTCCACCTACCGCAAAGATTCGTTCAAACCCGGCCAAATCAAGCCACGGAACAAGCTTGAGGCCGTCAACAATGCCATACGAAGCCGTACCGAGCGCGCCGATGGCAAGAGCCGCCGTGCCCAAATACTCTGGAGTAAAAGTAAATTCACTCATATCTCTTTTCAGGCTGTTCGCCTCTCCTCATCAACTGTTTCACGTAGCTCTTACTCCAAATCTCTTTAAATTGGTTAATTTCGCCCACCAACGCAGGCTTCAACGGTTCCGGCTCGTCGCACTGTCGCATAATCCGCGCGACAAAAAAGACCGCCTTCCTTCCTCACGGCTCCACGCGCCGTCTTATGTCGCGCCTCCACAATTCGCATCGAATAACGATGCGGGGCAATCATTCGGCCGCCTCATACCATTAAGAATCCCCCTTCATCCACAGCTGCTTCGAGTGTCTTCATGAAGAGGTATGTTGTAGTACCGACAAGTACGCAATTACAATGCGCCCAAATGGTCCTATCAGGCGTCGCGATGCCACAACTAATCTCGGATTCTGCAGTTGGAGACGGAGGACTTAAGGGCACTGATGCAGGCATTGAAAAAGGTCGAGCAACGCCCGCAGCTGAAGAAAGCACCGGAGCCTAGTTCCTGCGCTACGCTGAGGAGACTTCGAGGGAGAGAACGAAGCTTGAGACTGGCATTCTGATAGGCCGGCGGTGAGTGTGAGCACGTGAGGATGCGCGTCTTCCGTGCGGAGGTGGGTAGTGGGAAGGTACGTCCTTCAACGCCTGCTACGCGCCGTCTTTCATCGCCCACAAATGCTTCATCGCCTCCCGCGCCGCCGCGCGGGCCTTCGTGGCCGGGTTCAAGCTCGCGCCCGGATCTACTTTATCACCCATATCGGCCACCCGCTTGCAATGGTGGATGGCCGCCTGAAGATGAGGTTTGGCTTCCTTGCCATGCTGGCCGGTAGGCGGCAGTACTTTGAGAATGGCTTCGGCGTTGAAAAACTATTTCAGAGGATTCTGAAACAATCACTCGATTGTTTCGGATGGAAGGGCCGCTACGGAAAAGGAAAAACTTTGTTAACTCAAAGCCTGGAGTTCAACGCTTGGTTCAGCTCACCTGCTCGTTTTGCGAAGGTGGTCCACCACCTGTTGCAGGCGATTTCTTAGTGTGCCCGTGGCCGAGATCACGTCGACGTCGAACCCATACGCGTTATCAACAATGATCTCTCTCAAGGCTGTATCGACGTCGGCGCGGAGAGTCGCCTGTGATCGTGGCACGCCGACACGGTCCGGCTCTTCAATCGGCACGAAGACGATCAGGTCAAGCTTCGCCGTGCAGTCCTGAATGCGCGGCATCCAGCTCGCCAGCTGAAATGCATCCGCCTCACGATGCGTGAGAAGATAGCCAAGAATATCGAGCGAACATCGATCAAAGATCGCGTTGGTTCCGCTCTCCTGCACGCACTGGAACGAACGCGACAGCTGTAGCTCGAAATCCTCGATAGACGGCGGCTCGGCAAATTCATAGCCCTCTTCTTCCAAGAGGTGGTACGGCTCGGCAAAGAACTCATACCGCGGAAGCGCGTCAGCCAGCGCCTCAGCCAACGTTGTCTTGCCGACGAGATGGCTGCCGGAAATCGCAATACGCATTAGGGACGAGCGTGTGTCATTGGCCTAACGTTGTGGTGAACGGCCAGCGAATGTGTTGAATGCCGCGCTGCACTCGCGGTCCGTCCGCCGCACTAAGTTGTTACACCGCGCCCCATGCCACCGCCAATGCAAGCGCGTGATCGATCGCCCACGCATCAAACTTTTCTGGATCATACGTGGCACCGGCCCAGCTTTTGATGTCCTGATGCTCCGGATGATCTGGATCACTGAGCGCAGCAACTATTCGTAGATACCCTGGCGATCCGCCGGCATCTTCCGGTGGTGACGCCCGCCGACCATCAATGAGCCGAGGCGACCAATCTGGACCATTCTCGGACGGCATGGGCAGCACAGCCTCCACAGCAATATCGTGTTCCCATCCGTCCCCGAAGTCATACAGATAGGCAAACTGCGCCCCAGGCGTAAAGTCGAGTTCACTTAGGCTCATTCTCGTCGCGTCCTCGGCGTCAGATTCTGAGTCGGGCGCTTCAAACCGTCGTGATGCAAGTTCGAACGCATAGAGATGGTAGTCGAGACGGCTGAAGGCAATCTGCGGTACGCGATGCAATTGATGCAGTGTAAAGCTATCCGGGACACGGAGGAGGCGCCATATCGGCGGCGTGATTTCCCGCATCGTGACCCGTAAGAGAAGCTGCATCGGCGCGCGTGTCCGGCGAAGCCGATGCTTCCTGGAGTGCGTATAGGCGCGAGAGCTCATCTTACTCTTTGACACCATTCATTCATCCACGGCACTGCCTTTCTAGGAGCGGTTCGATCTCCCACAAGTGTGGCCAACGCTGCCGGCGTATCACAAAAATTCCTGTCACCATTTTCTGGCCCGGCCGGAGTGCCGTGTTAGGCTGATCGTTGAATTCGCAGCATTTCATTGCCGCCTCGCTGCAATTCATAGCCGACCTTCTCCACGCTTACAACAAACCCCTCGGACTTAAGATCCAAGACGAGAGGCCAAACGTGTGGTGACATTTCCAGCATAAGCGTCAGTAGCGGGAAAACACGAATTTCGTGCGCCACACGGAGCATTTCGAGAATGGATGCGCGGTGGAATTCATAGGTCAAATGGTCCGAGTATAGAAACAAAAAATGGGAGCAAACGGCGAGCTGGAATTGACCGTCTGCAAAGCCCAGGGTTGGCAGTTCTCCTGCTACATAGCGCCCTTCGGCTTTTCCTCTTTCGTAGTCGGCAACAAAGCGGCGCAGCACCATCACCCTGTTTTCTTTCAAATGGTCGGGTGATTTGTGATAGGACCATACCCAGTCATCCGGAGTCGCCTTAACCTGGGTAATGATATCGTCAACTACAGAATAGAAACGTTCTTGAATGTCTTTAGCCTTGAAAAGATACAATGGGTCAATGGAAACAACAGTCTTGCCAAGCAAAGCCATCTCGGCGTTAAAACTTGCCGGACCGTCACCGATGCCAGCGATGTTTTTTTGAAGATCATCGTCCGAGAGAGCAAACATGCACTTGTATTCATCCAATGAGCGTCCGAATGGAACGACCTTGTCCAATTTCATAACCATACAACTCAAGTTCCTCTAGCCTCGGGAATGCGCATCAGTTGCGGAGCCTCGGGCCGCTGGCGCTTCAGACCTCCTCTCCAAAGAAGACC
>JANRMQ010000002.1:0-412925 GCA_040981125.1 Nitrospira sp. | reverse complement strand
GTCATCGATTGTCTGAAAGGGAGTTCCATCAAAACAAGGATTGAAACTGCCGTTGTAGTGCACCACCACGTCCGCTCGGTCCAGTCTGAAAGGGAGTTCCATCAAAACAAGGATTGAAACTGCCGTTGTAGTGCACCACCACGTCCGCTCGGTCCAGTCTGAAAGGGAGTTCCATCAAAACAAGGATTGAAACCCATGATCCTGCTACCAGGCATAGCGTCATCGATTGTCTGAAAGGGAGTTCCATCAAAACAAGGATTGAAACTGCCGTTGTAGTGCACCACCACGTCCGCTCGGTCCAGTCTGAAAGGGAGTTCCATCAAAACAAGGATTGAAACGGGAATCGCGAGAGGGTGGTCATACACTGACTTCGACGGTTCTTAGCTTGTTCAAACGTTTGAGATCGTCGATGCTTTGGAGATAGGTCCTGATCGCGTCCTTGATATTTTCCAAGGTTTCTTCTTCGGTTCCGCCCTGTGAGACGCATCCTTTCAAGGTGGGGCAAAAATTACGTATCCGCCGGCTTTCGGATCCTCTTCAATGACGATTGGGTATTCCATGTATGCCTCCCAGGCACCCGAACGGGTTCATTATAGAAAACGTCTGAACGATTGAGCCGTTGACTGTTGTTCGAAGAAACCCTCACAAAATGAAACGAGCAAGAGCACCCAGTGATTACGGCTTCACCGCCGTGGCCCCATTGAAGCTCGGATTCCTCCTGAGCGGCGTTCCGATGTGACTCAAATCCCACGGCTTCACCCCATTGAAGCCCGGCAATGCTAAGCCTCTGGCATCCTTGGAATGTATGATGTGACGTGGGGAGACGAGTACCAGGGGACAGTTCGGCGTTGATTACGACAACAGGTTGGCGACGGCAATCGAGGCGGACGCGGCAGCGAGCGGGGAGACGGAATCCGATAAATTCAACTTTCGAAATGATCGGTACGAGGCAGGATGGCCCCGTTGGCTTAGGGGGTCGCGGTACACCTCCAAACAACGCTCCGTTAGGTTGACGATCCAGTATTCCTGGATACCGGCCCGCGCATAAAGGCTGCGCTTTCGATCTCGATCCAGCGACAGTGTTGTGTCAGAGACCTCCACAACCAAGAGCGCCGACGTAGGGTGATGATCGCTGTAGTCATCCGGTGTCCCCTGCACCACGGCCAGGTCCGGTTCAGGTTCTGAGTCGGGATCGATGATCAATGGCATTTGGACACGGACCCAAATATTCACTCCAAAGGTGCGATCGAGGGCACGCTGCGTTTTCCCGATGGTCGCAGCATGAGGACTATTTTGTGGGGTCATCGTGACGATCTCTCCCTCAATCAGTTGAACACGCTCGTCCGGACTGAACAGGCCTAAGGCGGCCATGCGCTCATATTCTTTGCGGGTCCAGCGCTTGGTTTGGATGGCGGGTGCGGACATTGGTGCACTCCTTCGATATGTGGGCAGTCTAACAAAGCACCCGATTGACGACAAGTGATGCGCGTATTCGTCGAATCAACGCCTCCATGTGCTTCTGCCGCGCCCCAAGCCGTTCTCCCATATTCACAAAAGCGAGGCGGATTGCGCTATGGCTCATGCGCTACGGAAAGATTTTGGACAGGCCGACTGATCCGTGCCCAGCAGAATTTGCCGCATTTGCCGGCATCTTTTGCCGCTTCCGGCTGCAACCTCGTCCCGCATTCTTCCCGATTCTCTTCCCGATCCGCTGATCCTCCGGCCAATCGCCGAGTCTTCGCTGTGGCATGGAAGTTGACTTCCTGCCGGTCATCGGCCTCTTGCGTCCGATCAACCGGAGACCTCATCTATGGAAGCCTCATCGACGATTGCATTTATCTGGGAGCTGTTAAGCGAAGACGTTGCCCTGTGGGATGGCCTGCACAGCCCCATGTTGAGCTGGCTCGGCTCGCTCGGGATCCTGGCCTTCTTTCTGTGGCATGCCGTGAGTCTGGTGATCAATGTCTCGGTCGTCCAGCGCTGCTACGGCCGTGTATGGCCGACGCTGAAGAAACTCGCGGTGGGACGCAAGACAGTCGGTCAGGAATGGCAGTCGATTCAGGCGATGGCCGAATCCGACAGGCAATTGGGCCGCCCGTTGCCGCGGCCGTCGCGCATCGATCTGGATGATGTCCAGACTTTGGATGCTGCCATGCGGCGCGAGCCATTGCTCGAGCAGGCCTGGTTTCATTACCGGAAGACCTTCGTCATCGAACGTACCGCCTGGTTCATTGAGCCCCGGGTGTTCAGCACCCGCGCGGCCTCGGAATTTTTCACTCAGGATGTCTTAGCCGCCAGGTTGAATGTGCCTTTCTACCATCAGCTGCCCTCGCTGATCACCGGCCTGGGACTCCTGTTTACTTTTCTGGCCATCTTGATCGGGCTGAGCAAACTGCACGCGGACGGCTCTCAGATTGTCGGTATCCAGGGGCTGATCAACGGATTGGCCGGAAAATTTCTCACGTCGATCATCGGTTTGATCTGCGCGAATCTGTTTGTGTTGATCGAGAAATCGCTCTTTCACCGGTTCACGCTCACGCAGCAGCGATTCCTGACCCTGCTCGATGAATTGTTTCCCCGCAAAACCATGGAACAAATGCTGGAGAATTTCAATCCGGCGGGTCAATCCTCGGTCACGGCTGTCGCTTCACCGCAGCCGGCGGTGCCCGCCGATTTGCCCGAGCGGTTGGCGGCGGCGGTCGGAGATCGCTTGACGGGCGCCATTTCAGCCTTGACCACGACGGTGCAGGGCTTGACGGTGCGTGGCAATGGCGAGAGCCCGTCGGCCTACGAGCATCTGGCCGAGGACATGGCTCGCGCGATGAAACGGGAAATGGCGGCGCCCATCCATGAACTGAACCAGGCCATTCAGGAGTTGGCGCGGTCCGTCGCGGGATTGCGGAACGAGCGGGGAGTCGTCGCTACGGTAGAACGGCGGCTCGACGTGACGGAGCCCGCGTCCGGCGAGGAAGCGGAGCCTTGCGAACCCGCGATGTCCGGATTGCGGTGGTTCGCCAATTGGCATGAACGGTCGCCGGCGTAGTTGAGGCAGTGAGCAATGTGGGTGGTGGGCCGGTTTGCATCGGAAGCACTGAAGTCTGTCATTCCCGCGGAAGCGGGAATCCGGTCAAAGGGCCTGTGGAGCCCGCTCCCGCTTCCGCGAGGACAAGCTTCGCGGGCATGACACCAAGGGAAACGAAGCAACTCTGACATGAGGAGAGGAATGAATCGATGCGACGAGCGCTGCTACAGGATGTAACCGATACCCCGTCTCTCCTCACGGTCGGCGTGACGGACTTGATGACGTCACTGGCGGTGATCTTCATTCTATTGTTTACCGCGTACGTGACCAAGACGTCCGGAACAGAGTCTCACGCGCAGGAAACAAAATCGCACACGCCTGCGGCCGCTTCGCCGATCCAGGAAACCACGGACGATATCCGCGCCAGCCTGCGCGATCATTTTCAGCGGTACCGTCTCTCGCTCGACCAGGACCCGGGCGATCCGTTCGTGTTGCGGATTGTGGTGCCGGAGGAGCTGTTGAATTTCGAGTTTGGGAAAGGCACCCTCTCCACGGCGGCCAGTCAGTTTCTCACGGAATCCATGCCGGCCTATGCGTCGCTTCTTTGTGGTCCATTGCGTGAAAAGATCGATTCGCTGGTCATTGAAGGCCACACGGATGACCGGGGATCGGACATTCACAATCTAAAGTTGAGCCAGGAGCGGTCGTTCAACGTCATGGTCAAGGGTCTTGAGGTCATTGAAGCGTCCGCCCCATGGATTTATGGCTGTTTTCATGAGAAGACCTCGGCGAGCGGCAGAGGCCGGCAGGATTTGATCTATGAAGACATCGGGTATCCGAACCGCGACAAGAGCCGGCGGGTCATCTTCAAAATTCGCCTCCGCTCGACTGAACAGATCGCGCTGGCCTCGACCCTGACTCCTGTACAACCCGCTCCGCGGCTGCGTTGATTCAGTTCAATTCGGTTCGAGTCCGTTCTCTCTGGCTCGGTCCAAGCAGGGTTCTATCACGCAAATCTGAAGCCAGTCCGCATCAGACTACTGAACCAGTTCCGACTGCAATGTCGTGATCTGGACGAACTCGTGACTCGGCTGTGCAGGCCTTGTCATCTTATGGCGTTCGATCGGCATTCATGGCGCATCGAAAGCCGGCGTCGTTGCGCCGGGCCGATGGAGCGTAGGCGGCGCGGTTGGCGGAGCGGATAGTGGCCGCATTATTGTTCCAGGCGCCTCCGCGAAGGACGCGCAGCGGGCCGCGGGTCGGTCCCTGCGGATTGTGCGGGGGGCTTTCCGTGTAGTACTGTCCATCATACCGGTCCGCAATCCATTCCCACACGTTGCCCGCCAGATCCTCGACTCCGTAGGAGCTGCCGCCCTGCGGATGGGATCCGACTACGCCGAGGGTATCGTAGCCGGTCCATTTCTTCAGTCCCGCTACGACGTGGAGGCCGGTCGGCGGCTCATTGCCCCAGGGATAGATCCGCTGATCATCGCCGCGCGCGGCCCTTTCCCATTCGGCTTCGGTCGGAAGACGCCGTCCTATCCATTCGCAATATTCCTTGGCATCAAACCAATCCACCCCGATCACCGGTTTCCGACCTTGGCCACGCCGTGCCGCCTGCGCCCAGAGAAACGGCTGCTCAGGCCTTCGCGCGTGAAGAAAGCGCGCGTAGCGCGAGACGGTGATTTCATATTTGTCGATGTAAAAGGCATCCAACTCAATCGGATGGATCGGCTGCTCGTCTGCTTCGCCGGTCTCGCTTCCCATGAGAAAGCGTCCCGCTGGTATCAAGATCAAAGGCGCGCCGTCGCGGCCGGTCAATTGTTCTTGGAGCGGGGCGGCATCGGCAACGGCCTGATCCGATTCGGCTGGGCAAGGCCCCGAGGATACGAGCCACAGTAGGACAGGGACGATCATCGTGACTCGCCGGAGCGCGGCGCACCGAAATCGGAAGAAGACCATCGGCGTCCATTATCTGCCGGAGCGCCGGTGGAGACAATTGCTCTTATTGGAGAACGCGGCCGTTTGTGAGAATTACTTGATGAGATAGTCGGAAATAAGAGCGGTCAACTCGTCGGCTTCGATTTTGCCCTCGCGGGTCAAGAGCAACTTCCCGTTGGAGAAAAAATGGGTGGTGGGATAGGTTTCGAACGCATGCTGCTTCTTGATCTCGCGGCAGCGGCCGGGCACATGCATTTTGGCCTTGCCGACTTTGATCTGTGGAAAGTCCGCCGCGATTTTTTCCAAGATGGGATCATAGGCCTTGCAGGGTTCGCACGTGGCAAGCCCGTAGGACACCAGCGCCGCCGGTGCGTCGGTGAAGGTCTTATAGTTGGCGTCGCTGACGTCTTCGACTGTGCCGGACATTATCAAAAGCTGAGGACCGGGTCGCCCCGGTCCTCAGTCCTCAAGTGTGGCGATTACTGCAATTTTTCCAGAGCGGTCAGGATCTCCTTGTCGTCACGCGCCGTCTTGATTTCCTGCACCTTGACGTACGCGACCTTGCCGTTCTTATCGACGATGACCGTCGCGCGCTTGCCGCAATTCAAGGGCTCGAAATAGAGGCCGTACTTCTTGACCACTTCGCGATTGAAATCCGACAACAGCCGGTGTTTCAGTTCGAGCGAATCCGCCCAGGCCTTGTGCGAGAAAAAGCTGTCGGTGCTGATGCCGAACAGTTCGGCATTCGCCGAGCCGAACTTCGGGAAGTCGTCGGTCAAACACTTGTTTTCGCCGGTGCAGACCGGACTCCAATCCAACGGATAGAATGCCAGGACCACATTTTTCTTGCCCTTGTAGTCGCTGAGTTTCACATCCTTTTGATCCTGGTCCTTTAAGGTAAAATCCGGCGCGGTATCGCCGACTTTAATTTCCGGAGCTACATCCGCCATTGCGTCCTCCTTCTAGGTTAAGAACCGTAGCAATCAAAATTGGTAACACGCAGCGAAAAAGCTTGTCAACGGGGCAGAAGGCCTAGCCCACATTATTCATGAACGCTTCTGCTGCCATTATGGATTTGCCGCGTTGCCGCGACGGACGGTCGCTTACTCGGCGGCCACCCGCCTGAAAGTCCATTGGGTCTGTTGCATGGCGACTGTGCGGTGGTTGTCGATGGAGATCGTGCGTCCCAGGGAGGGAATCGTGAGGGATGAACCGACTTTGGGGTTGTGTCCTTGTCTGAAGATCTGATCCGCCGCTCCGTTCAATACCTGCATCGGTGAATCGGCAGGCAAGCCTTTCGGCTGCCAAAGTTCCAATTCGTCCAAGCCGAATTTGCTCATGCCCGCTGTATGGAACCAATCCCGGCCCGGGTCTTCGACCTCGCCCTGCGTCACCTCGACATGGTCCCGCAGTTGAAACAATGCAAGCGGCCGATCGCTCCAATCCGACGGATTGCTGTACCGCTGCGTGACCGGATCGAGCGCGGTTCCCTGCGTGAGTAGCGTCAGTCCGCGGGCCAACCGGGCGGCGAACAGAACCGTGTCGGCAACCATATTGGGAGCGGCGACTGCCGGGCTGACGATGCCGACGTTTCGATGATCCCAGGCGGCTTGTAGCGACAGGGACTGAGCTTCGTCTTCCGGCAGCGCGATCGTCAGCCACGCGTGCCAGGGACCATGTCCGGCGGAAAGGGCGTGTGCATGGGCGCTTGTCCGAAGCGCCAGCGGTCCTCCGTATTCCAGGTCGTACCAGATTGTGAGTTCATCGGGCGACGGGGCGGAGAATCGATAGCCGATCATATAGAGCGGCGGCTTGGCGGCGGCCGGCTTCGGGGCTTTCTTGCGGATTCTCACTTGCTGTTTTTGCGCGCTTTGCGGCGGTCTTCGGGATTCAACAGCCGTTTGCGCAGGCGGAGGCTTTTCGGCGTCACTTCCACGAGTTCGTCTTGTCCGATGTATTCCATTGCAAATTCCAAGGTCATTTCGCGCGGCGGCGTCAACACCAGCGCTTCGTCGGAGCCCGCGGCGCGCATGTTCGTGAGGTGCTTTTGCTTGCACACGTTGACGTCCAGATCTTCCTCGCGGTTGTTCTCTCCGACGATCATCCCTTGATAGACATCGACCGATGGCCCGATGAAGAGTTCGCCCCGCTCCTGGGTCATGAACAGCGCATAGGCGGTGCTTGTTCCCTGCTCGAATGCCACCAGCGATCCATGCGGCGCCACCACGAGCGCCTTTTCGTCGGCCGTCTCGTAGCCCGCAAATACGTGATGCAAGATGGCGGTCCCCCGTGTCTTGGCCATGAGCACATTCTTGAGTCCCATGATTCCGCGCGTCGGGATGCGGTATTCGAGATGCATCTCGCTCGAAGCTCCGTCGCCGTGGATCAATTTCATGTGACGCAGCTCACCGCGCCGTCGGCCGATTTCTTCGATGACCGGCCCTTGGTATTCGGACGGTACCTGAATGGTTAACTCCTCGAACGGCTCCGTCACGGTTTCTCCGTCGCGATGGAGAATCACCTCCGGTTGGGAGACTTGAAGTTCATAGCCTTCCCGGCGCATCTGTTCGATCAGCACGCCCAGGTGCAGCTCGCCGCGGCCCGCGACCAGGAAGCGATCGGCGCTGTCCGTCTCCTGCACGCGCAACGACACGTTGGTCTCCAGTTCCTTGAACAACCGTTCGCGCAGGTGACGGGACGTGAGAAACTTCCCCTCTCGGCCGGCAAACGGGCTGTTGTTCACGGAAAACGTCATCTGAACCGTCGGCTCATCGATGGTGACGCGGGGGAGCGCAAGGGGACTCCCGGCATCGGCGATCGTATCCCCGATATGGACTTCTTCCAAGCCGGCGACCGCGACGATCTCTCCCGCATCCGCCTGTTCCACATCCGTCCGCTCAAGTCCCGAGAACACCGCGAGATCCGCCACCTTCGAGGCGACTTGGCCGCCGTCTTTCGTCAGGGTCACGACATTCTGCCGGCGCGCGATCGAGCCGGACTGAATCTTGCCGATTCCCATCTTCCCTTTATAGGAATCGTAGGCCAGCGCCAGGACGAGGATCTGAAGCGGCGCCTCGCGATTGATCGCCGGCGCCGAAATCTTGTCGAGGATGGTATTGAGCAACGGCGCGATTTCCGTCCCCGGCTTGTTGATATCGAGCGTGGCGGTCCCGTTGATGGCGGACGCATAGACGATAGGGAAATCCAATTGTTCGTCCGTGGCGCCCAGATGGACGAATAAATCAAAGGTGCGATTGACCACGTCATCGACCACGGCGTCAGGCCGGTCGATCTTGTTGATCACGACGATGGCTTTATGGCCCAAGGCCAACGCCTTGCGCAGGACAAAGGTCGTCTGCGGCATCGGTCCTTCTTTGGCGTCTACGAGCAGCAAGACTCCATCCACCATGCGGAGGGTCCGTTCGACTTCGCCTCCGAAATCCGCGTGGCCCGGCGTGTCCACGATATTGATCTTGACGCCGTTGTAGACGACGCTGGCGTTCTTCGCTCTGATCGTGATGCCGCGCTCGCGCTCCTGATCCATCGAATCCATGATGCGTTCGCCCATATCTTGAATTTTTCGATGCACCCGCGTTTGGCGGAGGAGAGCGTCGACCAACGTCGTTTTCCCATGATCGACGTGGGCGATGATGGCGATGTTCCGGATGTCCTCTCGGCGTTCATGCGGGGCCCGGAGCCCGGAAACGGCGGACGGCGCGGCGGTATGCTGTTCCATAAGAATATCCTGATGCAAAGGTTGCACAAAAAAGGCGCCCCCGCACAATGCAAAAGGCGCCAGTGGGAGTATACTCGATGCACTGCACCGGCCACAAGCGGAGAGCGTATTCTTCTCTGCGGGCGTCCTGTTTCGAGTGCGACGTTGCTTGAGTTTGCGGCCCTTGCATTGTATGGTGAGAGCACATCGGCACATCCGATACTCGCATGTCTGACAGCAGTCACCCGTTCGAAATTCCCGATAAACCAAGGCGTCCATGGCGATGGTGGCACATAGCCCTGATCGTCTTCGTGCTCTCTTTGATGCTGGCCGGAGGCGGCGCCGCGGCGACGCTCTGGTATTTTTCACAGGATCTGCCGTCACTCGAGCCGTTGCAGAATTACCAGCCGAGTCTGGTGACGCGCGTTTATTCGGATGACCGGCAGATCATCGGGCAGTTCTTTATCGAGCGGCGCTTTCTCAAGCCGTTGCCGGAGATTCCCAAAAATCTGACCCAGGCGGTGATTGCGACCGAAGACGCGCGGTTCTTTGAACATCCCGGCCTCGACATCGTCGGCATTCTCCGGGCTGCCTGGACCAACCTCCGCCACGGCGGACGGAAGGTGCAGGGGGCGAGCACGATTACTCAGCAATTGGCCCGCTCGCTGTTCCTGTCTTCCGAACGGACTTTTGATCGCAAGCTGCGCGAGTTGATCCTGGCCTATAAGATGGAGCTGGTGCTGACCAAGGAACAGATTCTCGAAATGTATTTGAACCAGATCTATTTCGGCCAGGGAGCCTATGGGGTGGCGGCGGCGGCGCAGACCTACTTTGGAAAAGAATTGCCGCAGCTCACATTGGCCGAAGCGGCCTTTTTGGCCGGCCTTCCGAAGTCACCGAATCATTATTCTCCGTTTAAGGCCTATGACCGGGCGAAGAAGCGACAGGAACACGTCTTGTTCCGGATGTCGGAGGCCGGATTCATCGGTCCGGCGGACCGCCAGCAAGCCGCGGCGGAGAAACTCAACTTCCGCCGTCCCGGCAGCGAGCATGTGGGGCCGTATTTCGTGGAGTACGTGCGGCAATTGTTGGTGGCGAAGTTCGGCGAGTCGATGGTCTATAAAGGCGGACTCGAGGTCTTCACCACGCTCAATATCGATATGCAGAAGGCGGCCGAGGCCGCCGTTTCAAACGGGTTGCGGGAATTGGATAAACGCCAAGGGTGGCGGGGACCGGTCCGCACGGTGGACCTGGCGACGCTGGTGGCCCCCGCTTCCGATCCCTCCGTCAAACTCAAAGAAGGGGATATGGTGGAAGGCGTGGTCACCAAAATCGCCAAGGACCATGCCCTCGTCCAGGCAGGCGAGACGATCGGCCGGCTGTCATTCACCGACATGACCTGGGCGATGAAGCGCTTGAACGGCAAAGATCCGATCAAGGACGTCACGCTGGTCAAGAATGTGAAACAACTCCTGTCGCCCGGTGATGTCATCGAGGTCATCGTGAAAAAGATCGACAAGGAGGCGGTTCACCTCGGCTTGGAGCAAACCCCCGTCGTCGAAGGCTCGCTGATCGCGCTCGATCCGAAGACGGGGGCGATCCGCGCCATGGTCGGCGGGTATGATTTTGCACGGAGCGAATACAATCGCGCTGTCTTGGCTCACCGGCAGCCCGGCTCGGCATTCAAACCGATTATTTATGCGACGGCGATCAATCAAGGCATGAGTCCGGCGACCGTCGTCCTGGATTCGCCCGTCGTGTACGAGGAGGAAGAGGAAGACAAGGTTTGGAAACCGGAAAATTATGGACGGCGGTTTCACGGCATCGTGAGTCTGCGGGAAGCCTTGATCCATTCCCATAATCTCGCCACCGTCCGGTTGTTGGACAAAATTGGGATCAGAAACGTGGTTGATTTCTCGCGGAACCTCGGGATTTCAAGCCCGCTCGCGCCCGATCTTTCGCTCGCTCTCGGATCCTCCAGCATGGGGATGCTGGAGCTGGTTTCGGTCTACGGAGTGTTCGTCAATCAAGGCATGCGGGTCGATCCCTATGTGTTGGCGAGCGTGCAGGACAGCTCCGGCCGCACATTGGATCAAGCCTCTATTCAGCCGCGACAGGTTATTTCACGTGAAACGGCCTACCTGATCACGAATATGATGGAAGATGTCATCCAGCGGGGAACCGGCGTCGCCGCAAAGAACTTCATCGACCGGCCCGTCGCAGGGAAGACGGGGACGACGAATGATTTCACGGATGCCTGGTTCATCGGCGCGACGCCGAATCTGGTGGCTGGAACGTGGACGGGATTTGACGACCGCCGGCCCTTGGGCGAGACGGGATCCGGCGCGCATGCCGCGCTGCCGATTTGGACCTCATTTATGAAAGAAGCTCTGAAGCAGCTCCCGGTCATGCCCTTCGAGATTCCCGATGGCGTCCTGTTCGTCAAGGTGGATCCAACGACCGCGCTCTTGAGCGATTCCGACGGACCGCAAGGGACGGTGGAACTGTTTACCAAGGGGACGGAACCGACCCGCGCGGCCGGTCCCAACATTGATCCGGTGGAGTTTTACAAATTAGACCAGCTTCCGGAAAACCCGCCTCCGCCCGCTCCCGCTCCTCCCGTGTTACAACCGTATGTCGAGCCGGGATACTAATGCCCGCGGCTGGTGATTCGGATGGCGCCCGGCCTAGGAGTGGCTGTCTTGGTATTCCTCGTGCCAGGCCATTTGGATCGATTCGAGAAGTTTCTCGTTCGATTTCTTGGGGTCGTCCTTGAAATCAGGCAGCGCGACAATCCAGGCATGCAGGTCCGTAAAACGGACGGTCAACGGGTCCGTGTCCGGATGGGTTTCTGCCAATTGCAGCGCAATCTCCTCTGTCTCGTTCCACTTTAAGTCCATCTTTTCCTCGTAGTAGCCCGATGTTCCGAGTCTCTTGTCCTGTGTACGCGGCGATCCGCCGAAGTCCTCACGTCACGAAATCACTCGATCACCCAATCGTGCTTTATCTCAAGCTTCACCATACATGGCTCACGCCAGTTCGGATAATTTCTTATTCTCCAACGCCTGTTTCAGCGAACTGTCCATGAGCATTTCGGCGAAATGATGAGTGGATTTTTCGACTTCTTGAATCCGGGCGCGGATGACCTTGTGGTCTTCGGTTGCCTTGGCTGATTCGAGCGCCGCCAGAGATGCTCGGATCGCGGCGAGTTCGTTGGCTTCGAGCAACCGGTCCCCCTGGGTCAAGGCTTTTTCAGTGGCTTTCAGAATCGCATCCGCCTCCGTCCGTGCTTCGATCAGCTGGCGTGACTTAAGATCTTCGGCGGCAAACTTGAAAGAGTCGCCGATCATTCGTTCGACTTCGTCATCGGTGAGCCCATAGGAGGGTTTCACCGCAATCGACTGCGTGTCGCCGGTCCGCACGTCTTTCGCCGAGACGTTCAGAATGCCGTTGGCGTCGATCAAAAAATTCACCTCGATCCGAGGAACTCCCGCCGGCAGCGGCGGCACCTTCAGTTGAAATCGGGCTAGGCTTCGGTTGTCCTTGACCAGTTCGCGTTCTCCCTGGAGTATATGAATGTCCACGGAAGTCTGCCCATCGACGTAGGTCGTGAACATCTCCTTCGAACTCGTCGGGATCGTCGTGTTGCGGCGGATGAGCGTGCTCATGACGCCGCCCATCGTTTCGATGCCCAGCGACAACGGTGTGACATCCAAAAGCAGCATGTCGGTGGTGCCGCCGGCAAGGATGTCCGCTTGCACAGCCGCTCCCAGCGCCACGACCTCGTCCGGGTCCAAGTCGCAATGGGGGCGTTTGCCGAACAGCTCCTGCACTCGTTGACGCACCAGCGGCATTCTTGTCGCCCCGCCGACCAACACGACCTCGTCGATGTCGGCCGGTTTTAGCCCGGCATCTTTCAGAGCCAGACGGCAGGGAGCCAATGTCCGTTCGATCAGAGGGATGGCCAGGGAGTCCAGCTGATCCCTTGTCAGTTCCGTGCGGAAGAGACCTTTCCCTTCCGGAAGCTCAAAAGAGACAGTCGTTTTGAATTCATCGGTGAGCCGAACTTTCGCCCGTTCCGCCTCCAGGCGAACGGTCTGCATGGCGTCAGGATAGGCGGTCAGATCCATTCCATACCGGGCCCGGACATCGTTCAAGAGCGAGTCGGCAACGACGCGGTCGATGTCGTCGCCTCCCAGATGCGTGTCGCCGGTCGTGGACATGACCTCGAAGATGCCGTCCTTCAACTTCAAAATCGAAATATCGAAGGTCCCGCCTCCCAGGTCGTAGACGGCGATGAGTCCTTGTGTTCGTTGCTGGAGTCCATAGGCGAGCGAGGCGGCGGTCGGTTCATTGATAATCCGCAAGACTTCGAGCCCGGCGATCATGCCGGCATCTTTGGTCGCCTGCCGCTGGCTGTCGTTGAAGTAGGCCGGGACGGTGATGACCGCTTTGGTGATGCTCTCGCCGAGGGAAGCTTCCGCGCGTTGTTTCAGTTCCTTGAGAATCATGGCGGAAATCTGCGGCGGCGAATAGGTCTTGTCGCCGACTTGGATCCGAATGACTCCGCCCTGTTCATGGAGCTTGTAAGGGAAATACGGCAGTTCTTGCTGGACATCCGCGAGGCCCTTGCCCATGAACCGTTTAACGGAATAAATCGTGCGGGCGGGATTGCGGACGAGATGCTCCTTGGCCGCGTCGCCGACGATGAGGCCGTTGTCCGTCATGGCCACGACCGAGGGGACCATGGCGCGACCGGTCCGGCCGGGAATGACCTTGGGCTTCTGCCCGTCCATATAGGCGACCAGCGAGTTCGTTGTGCCGAGATCAATGCCGACGATGCGTGCCATGGTGGTATCCGATCGAGATGTCAATCGAGCGTTGAGCTCAGGTCCTCAACGATATTGCGGACGTACGTCCGGTTGGACAGAATTTCCCGCATTTCCTTGAGTAATGCGTCCTTCAGGCTGCCGGTCTCGGCTTTTCCGGTCTGCAATTGATCCCAGCGATCGAAGAGATCAAACAGGCGCTGTTCCATGCCTTGCCGGCGCTGTTCGAGCAACTCACGGTCTGCTTGTAATTTTTGCCGCAATGGCTGCAAAGCCTGCGGCGATTCTTTCGCGTCGGCGGCCGAGCGAAAGGCTTCGAGATCTTCCTGCAGAGCAAGAATTTCTTCGAACAAATCCGCGGGGGGAGAATTGCGGATGTCCTTCGCAGAACCGGCTTCCAAACGGAGCAGGTATTCAGCCCGCTGAAAAGGATCTTTCAGCGTGCGATAGGCCGTATTCAGCAACGCGGAATTGCCTAGACTGATCGTGCGTTCCGTATCCGTCTTGGTTTGGAAGAAGTCTGGATGAAAGGACCGGCTGAGCTCATAGAACTTATTTTCAAGATCGGCCGGTTCAACGTTGAGCTTTCGCGGCAATCCGAGACAGGTAAAGTAATCCAGTTCCTTGGACAGCGGCTGGACCTTGATGCAGCGGTCACAGAAATACTCGCCGGTGACCTCCGATTGGCAGTGCCAGCACATGCTTCTGGCCATCTGCAATTCCGTGCGGGAACCGGGTGCTTTCTGTACTTGGTCCATAGAGTCCTTCAAGGCGGCATGGCGAGGGGCGCCATGCCTTGCTGCGGTAAATGGAGCGATTGAAGCGAGATGAAAGGCGGGTTACGCCGAGAAGGACTCGCCGCACCCGCAGGTCTTGGAGGCGTTCGGATTAACGAACTTGAACTGGCCTCCCATGAGATCCTTTTGAAAATCCAGCTGGGTGCCCTGCAAATAGATCGCGCTCTTGGCGTCCACGATGACCTTGACGCCGTCAAAGTCGTAGATGGTGTCGTATTGCCCGATTTTATCGTCGAAATTGATCGTGTAGCTCAACCCCGAACAGCCGCCGCCCTTAACGCCAAGCCGCAAACCACCCTCGGTGAGCCCCTGCACGTTGATGAGCCGTTTGACCTCCTTCAACGCGGCGTCACTGAGCGTGACGGCGGGACTGGAGGTTGTTTCAGGTGCTGCATCCATGGTCATGACTCCTTCCGCTGAAGCGCGTGATCCATTACTTGGTTTCGGTGACCTTATCGTCGGCTTTTTTCTTGTAATCCGCTAATGCGGCCTTGATCGCATCCTCGGCCAGCACGGAGCAATGGATTTTGACCGGCGGAAGGTTCAACTCGTGAACAATATCGGTATTCTTGATCTTTCCCGCTTCTTCCACCGTCTTGCCTTTGAGCCATTCGGTCGCGAGGCTGGAGCTGGCGATCGCCGACCCGCACCCGAATGTCTTGAACCTGGCATCGACGATCGTATCGTCTTGAACTTTGATCTGCAGCTTCATCACGTCGCCGCACTCCGGCGCGCCCACGATGCCTGTGCCGACATCCTCTTCCTCTTTCTTGAAGCTGCCCATATTCCGGGGATTGTTGAAATGATCGACCACTTTCTCACTGTAGGCCATGGTACGTCCTCCTCGTTAACTTCCGGATCCTTTTCAATGAGCCGCCCATTGAACACTCTTCAGGTCGACCCCTTCTTTGGCCATTTCGTACAAGGGCGACATTTCGCGCAGCTTGTTTACAGTCTCAATAATCCTTTTTGCCGCATAATCAACCTCTTCGTTCTTCGTAAAGCGGCCCAATCCGAACCTGATCGATGAATGGGCCAACTCCGATCCGATGCCGAGCGCGCGCAAGACATAAGAAGGTTCCAGCGTCGCGGATGTGCAGGCCGACCCCGACGACAACGCGATCTCCTTCACTCCCATGAGCAGCGATTCGCCTTCCACATAGGCGAAAGACAGGTTCAAATTATTCGGCAATCGCTGGGTCGGGTGTCCATTGAGATAGACGTCCTCCATCGCTTTCGTAATCGTCGCATAGAGGTGATCGCGCATGGCTGCCAGGCGGGTTCCTTCCGCTACCATTTCCTGTTCGCATAATTCGCAAGCTTTCCCGAATCCCACGATCAACGGGACGGCCAGCGTACCGGATCGCATCCCGCGCTCATGTCCTCCGCCGTCCATTTGAGCGGCGATGCGGACGCGGGGATTCTTCTTGCGCACATACAGGGCTCCGATTCCCTTCGGCCCATAGATCTTGTGGGCGCTGAACGACATGAGG
The DNA here is from genome assembly GCA_040981125.1 of Nitrospira sp. Classification (GTDB taxonomy): domain Bacteria; phylum Nitrospirota; class Nitrospiria; order Nitrospirales; family Nitrospiraceae; genus DASSBQ01. The sequence goes on along the minus strand of JANRMQ010000002.1, from coordinate 397,128 downwards.
TCGATGCCCATTTCCTGCACATTCACCGGGACTTTACCGACGCCCTGCGTGGCATCGCAATGGAACAAGACGCCTTTCTCCTTGGCAATTTTGCCGATTTCTTTGATCGGATTGATTGTTCCGATCTCATTGTTCGCGAACATGATGGAGATCAGCACCGTCTTGTCGGTAATGGCGTTGCGTACGTCTTCAGGATTGACCATGCCGAATTTATCGACCGGCAAATAAGTTACTTTTAAGCCGCGTTTGGCCTCCAGGGTCTTCGCCGTATCCAGGATCGCCCGATGTTCGGTGGCCGACGTGATAATGTGATCGCCCTTCTCGTGATACATCTCGGTGACGCCCTTGAGGGCCAAGTTGTTGGATTCGGTCGCGCCGCTGGTAAAGACGATCTCTTTGGAGTCGGCATGAATCAGCCGGGCAATCTGTTTACGGGCGTTCTCCACCGCTTCTTCCGCTTCCCAGCCGAAGGCGTGGTTGCGGCTGGCCGCATTGCCGAACTTTTCGGTGAAATACGGCAGCATGACTTCCAAGACACGGGGATCGACCGGGCTGGTGGCATGGTAGTCTAGATAGATCGGAAACTTCATCGCTCGACTCCTTGTTGTTCTGGCGACACGGACTGAATGGTAATCAGCGGAGTGCCCCCCATCATGTCTTGCAAGGTCATGTTGTTGAGTAATTGATAGATGCTGTTCTGCACCTTGAGCAACGGAGTGCGGATGGTGCAGTGTTCACGCTGCATGCAGAGGTCGCCTTCCTTTTCGTGCGAGCAATCTACGATACCCAGCGGCCCCTCCAGACTTTCCAATACCTGCGCGATGGTGACCTCCTGCGGGCTTTTCGCAAGTAGATAGCCTCCCTTGGGGCCGTTGTGACTTTCAATCAATCCATTCTTAGAAAGAGCTTGAAGCACCTTGGCGAGCAGCTCGACCGGGATGTTGTACTCCTCGGCGATCTCCTTTGTGTTGACCATGCGGGCGCGCGTCACATCGCCGAACTGAACGGAGGCGATGTGTTGCAATGCCATGAGTCCGTAGTCAGCTTTTTTCGATAGTTTCAACATAAGGCTATTGCCGATTCATCCAGTCGGGGACTATAATGATCTCCGACCAATTAAGTCGGATAGTGAAAAACTATCATAGGTTTCTTTGGACTGTCAAGCGGCCGCGGCCGGTCTTTTTTCATCGATAACGAGTTTTGGAGGACCAATGGGAGGGACGAATCCTTATATCGACAAAGCTGAAGTAGAACTGCCGACAAAGCCTTATGAGATCACGTTCATTGGTCCCGACAAGACAGAAACCAAGATCACCGTCCAGCCGGACAAGATTCCGTACGGGCCGACGGGGCTACCCGGCAGCATTCTGGATGTTGCGATGGGCCATGGCATTGATTTGGAGCATGTTTGCGGCGGTGTCTGCGCGTGCTCTACTTGCCATGTGATTGTAAAAAAAGGACTTGATACCTGTAACGAAGGGACCGACGATGAATTTGATCAACTGGAAGAAGCGCCGGTCACGACGCTCCAATCCCGATTGGGATGCCAGTGCGTTCCCAACGGGACGGCCGATATTGTGATTGAGATCCCCGCCGTCAATAAGAACCTGACGAAGGAAGGACACTGAAGATTAAGGTCGCAGTCGGCCGGGGCCTTCGAACAACGATCAGTCGTAGGTCTCGATCTTCACATCGCGCCGGTCAAATCCCAGCTCAATCAGCCATCCTCGCAGGGACCGTGCGAATTGTTTGATGCCGCAAATCATCGGCACGATGTCACGGCGATCCTTCATCAGCCGGGAGAGTACTTCGATGACCCGCTCGGTCTCAGCCGACGCGTCGGCCACGACTGGGATATAGTGGAAATTCCTGCGGGAAGCCGCCAACTCGGTGAATTCACTTTGGTACAGCAGTTCATCCTCTGCCGGGGCTGCCTGAATGACGGTCAGCGAACAGGTATCTTGTATGGAAACCAGCGCTTGAACCATGCATCGTATCGGCACGATCCCGGTGTAGCGGCCGATCAAGAGAAGCTCTTTCTGGTTGTGTGCCGGCAGCAAGAATTTCCCATGGGGGCCGGATAGTGAGAGCCGATCACCGGCCTGGAGTGAATAAAGATACTCGGAACCGATCCCACCCGGCACGCGGTCGAACACGAGGGACAGGTGACCCGAAACCTGTTGCGGGGCCGCCATGGAATAGGCACGATTGAGCGGAGGTTTCTGATTGACCGGGACTTTGATAGACAGCCACTGCCCGGGCTGATAGCCGATGTTCTTGCCGACAGGCAGCAGTACAATCTCCCTGACATGCGGCGTGAGATCGGTGACGCGAACGACATCCGCTTGTTGAATTGTTTCAGCCATTTGTTCTCGTTTATTCCCGGGCTCCTCGGCCTTCCGAGTGATTCTGTACAACCGGCGGGCGCCATGTTATAGATAGCGCCCCGCTTTTCAGAAAGCTAGCTCCGTTATCGCATATGGAAGATCATCACTATGACTCAGGTCCGGGTTCGTTTTGCGCCCAGCCCAACAGGCTTTCTCCATATCGGTGGAGTCAGGACGGCTCTATTCAATTGGCTGTTCGCCCGCCAACAGGGAGGTGTTTTCGTCCTGCGCATCGAGGATACCGATCAAGACCGTTCAACGGATGCGTCGATCCAAGCCATCCTGGACGGAATGCGTTGGGTCAAGCTGGATTGGGATGAGGGGCCGTTCAGGCAGACCGACCGGATGGAGTTGTACCGGCAGCATGCCATGAGTTTGCTGGAAAACAAAAAAGCCTACTGGTGCGTCTGCAAGCCGGACGAGCTGGAGGCTCGGCGGAAAGAGGCCGAGGCCAAAGGCCTGTCGCCCAGGTACGACGGCCGTTGTCGCAATCTCGGGATTACCGACCCGACCGAAGAAGCCGCGCTTCGTTTCATGGCGCCTCAAGAGGGCCAGATCGTCATTGATGATCTGATCAAAGGGCAAGTCGTTTTCGATAATAGTATCCTTGATGACCTGATCATTCTCCGTTCGAATGGCTACCCGACCTATAATTTTTCAGTCGTCGTCGATGACGCTCTCATGAAAATCAGCCATGTTGTGCGCGGCGATGATCATCTCACGAATACGCCCCGGCAAATCCCGATCTTCCAGGCGCTGGGCTATCCGCTTCCGCGCTTCGGCCATTTGCCGATGATTCTCGGATCGGATAAGGCTCGCCTGTCCAAGCGGCACGGCGCGACATCCGTCATGGCCTACAAGGAGATGGGGTATCTGCCGGATGCATTGGTCAATTACTTGGTTCGCCTCGGGTGGTCGCACGGAGATCAAGAGATTTTTACGCGCGATGAACTGATCGAGAAGTTTTCCTTCGATCGGGTGCAAACGTCGGCAGCGGTGTTCAATCCCGAAAAGCTCCTCTGGATCAATGCGCAGTATATTCAGTACGGGGATTCGGTGAAGGTCGCGGAGCAATTGCGCCCTTTTCTTGAAGAGGCCGGACTGGGTGAGGAGGCAAGGCAGGCGGATTTAGAATGGCTTCGACAACTCGTGGTATTGGTCAGGGAGCGAACCAAAACGTTGGTTGAAATGGTCCATTGGGTCAGACCCTATTTCGGTCGGGACCCGGTCATGGAAGAGGCGGCGGCCAAGAAGTTTTTGACTGCGTCCATTGTTCCTGTGCTTGCTGAACTTATAGAGCGCTACGAGACCCTGCCCGCATTCTCCAAAGAATCATGGGAGGAAGTCTTCAAGCAACTCATTGAGCAGCACGGCATCAAGATGGGGCAGCTTGCGCAACCGGTTCGTGTCGCCTTGACCGGACGGACCGCGAGCCCCGGTCTCTTCGAGGTCATGGAAGTATTGGGGCGAGATCGGACGCTTCATCGCCTCCGCCAGGGACTTGAGCGGGCAAAATCCGCGTAGGCTTGACTGATTTGAGGACCTTATTATAGGTTGACCGTCGGTTGGGGGATCGTCTAATGGCAGGACGCCAGCCTCTGGAGTTGGCTATCAAGGTTCGAATCCTTGTCCCCCAGCCAAACTCCGCGTTCTGTTTGCTCCACGCTATCCACCGCTGCTTCTCCTATCGATGGGTTCCATTTCTTCAGAGGCGTTGATCACGCCGGTTGTTTATGACGAATGGGCGTCCGGCACAGGCTTCCGACACAGGAAACAATGATGTCCGGAATGGTGCGGCTCAATCCGCATGGTAATTGCTTGACAGATCAGCATCACACATGGTCAAGATACAGCCGCCTCGATGAGGCATCACCGCTGCTGGGGGATCGTCTAGCGGTAGGACGCCGGCCTTTGGAGCCGGCTACCCAGGTTCGAATCCTGGTCCCCCAGCCAATCCGTTGTTAATGGTCCCTTCCCGTGCGCCCATGTCGAATTCCTGACCTTGCCATGACCTCCAATCCTCAGAGGAAGAGCTATGCAAATGGTGATGATGGTGTTCCGGACATCACTCGAGAGCGATGTGCTGCCCTTAGTGGAGGAGGAACAACTGCCGTTTACGCGGCTTGATGGTCTGCAAGGCAAAGGAGCGACCGGCAGTGTACCTGGGTCTGTAACCTGGGGTGGATCGAATACCGTTCTTCTCTTGGCCGTGCCGGATGACCGGCTGAGCAAGTTTCGCGATCGGGTGCACCAATTTCAAGACGAATTGAAGTCCCGTCCCGTAAACGGCGGGCTTCCGTTTCATATCTTTGTCCTGCCTTGCATTCAATGGTTTTAGGCCGTTTGCCGATTCCCTGCCGCCCTCATTCCAAAGTCCGATAGGGTCAAAATTTCCGCGATCGCGCTGTTCAATGTGCCGATCGCGCTCGCCCGGTGCGGGCACGGTGCTCGTAGCAGCTTGGGCAGAGGTGATAGCCGCCCTGTTTGGATGTGTGGAAACTCTCCATGGCCCGCGTGCCGCAATCGAAGCATGAGATGCGGCCGAATGGTGTGGAGGGTAGGGGAAGCGAAACATCGATCGCCTCCAATATGCCATGCAGACGGACCGCGGAACGATGGATCTTCAACAGAGTTGGTCGAATCGCTTCGGACGACGTGGGGATGGCCTGCTCAAGGGCAATCAACCGTTCTTGAACAACATGCCGTGTGCCGTCGAATTGCTCGTGATAAGGGAAAAGGCTCATTGTTTCCTCCTGCTTCATGATGGGGTGGCCTCGCATGAGGGCTGATTATCCGGGGCCATACGATGATGAAGCAATTGCGCGGAAGGCAGGATGGCTTCCACTTTTGCCGGGACGCTGAGTTATCGGCTCTGCTGAGCCTTCTCGATTTTCGCCCAGCTGTCGCGCAACGACACGGTGCGATTAAAGACCGGCCGGCCGGGGATTGAATCGGGATCGACGCAAAAGTATCCCAGCCGCTCGAACTGATAGCGCTGTCCCGGTTGGGCATCGTGCAAGCTTGGTTCCACTTTGCAGCCAGACAGCTGTTCCAGTGAAGACGGATTGAGGTAAGAGGTCCAATCCTGATCCGGCGGGATTTTGGAAGGATCCGTGATCAATAGATGATCGTACAGCCGGACGTCGGCATCGACCGCATGGGGCGCGGAGACCCAATGAATGGTGGCCTTCACCTTTCGTTGCGCTTGCGACCCGCCGCTTTTTGTTTCCGGATCATAAGTGCACCGTAGCTCGATCACGTCGCCGGTACCAGGATCCGTCACCACGCCGGTGCATTTTATGATGTAGGCGTAGCGGAGCCGCACTTCCCGCCCCGGCGCCAGACGGAAGAACTGCTTCGGAGGATCTTCGCGAAAATCATCCCGGTCGATATAGAGGACGCGGGAGAACGGGACCTTTCGGCTCCCGGCGGCCGGATCTTCCGGATTATTCACGGCGTCGAGTTCTTCCACCTGGTCTTCGGGATAATTCTCGATGGTGATGCGCAAAGGACGGAGCACCCCCATGACCCGGGGAGCCCGTTTGTTCAGATCCTCGCGCACGAAATGTTCCAACAATTGCACGTCGACGACGGCGTCCCGCTTGGCGACGCCGATCGCATCGCAAAAAGCTCGGATTGCTTCCGGGGTATAGCCCCGCCGTCTGAGCCCCTTAAGAGTGGAGAGACGCGGATCGTCCCACCCCTGCACCAGCTTCCGCTCGACAAGGTCCAAGAGCTTTCGTTTGCTCATGACCGTATTGCTCATATTCAGCCGCGCGAATTCGATCTGCTGAGGGCGATGGGGCGGCTCGCAATGTTCCACGACCCAGTCATACAGCGGCCGATGGTCTTCAAATTCCAGCGTGCAGATCGAATGGGTAATGCCTTCAATGGCATCCGATAACGGATGGGCGAAATCATACGCGGGGTACATGCACCATGCCGTGCCGCTGCGGTAATGAGCGGTATGCCTGATGCGATAGAGAACGGGGTCGCGCAGATTGATGTTGGGCGAGGCCATGTCGATTTTGGCGCGCAGCACGTGGGCGCCGTCCGGAAACTCCCCGGCCCGCATCCGTTGAAACAGATCAAGATTCTCGTTGATCGGCCGTTCTCGATAGGGACTGTTTCGTCCCGGTTCGGTCAGCGTGCCGCGAAACTGCCGCATTTCATCGGCGTTCAGGCTATCGACGTAGGCCAGGCCCTTGCGGATCAGCGTCACGGCATACCCGTAGAGCTGCTCGAAATAGTCCGAGGCATAAAACAAGTTGTCCTGCCAATCAAATCCGAGCCAATGAACATCGTCACGAATGGCCCGAACATACTCGGGATCTTCCGTCGTGGGGTTGGTGTCATCCATCCGGAGGTGGCAGGCGCCGCCGGGGTTTTCATTGGCAATGCCGAAATTCAGGCAGATCGATTTGGCATGCCCGATGTGCAAGTAGCCGTTCGGCTCCGGCGGGAATCGGGTGACGATCCGTCCCCCATGCTTGCCCCCGGCACGGTCGGCCGCGATGATATCGCGAATGAAATCTGACGCCGGGGCGGAATTAGCCGTATTCACTCTATCCACTCCTCTCGTAACTGCGCACTGTCTTTTATCATACAAGAATGCGGCGGGAGAAGTGGGCGCTCCCAACGCGACGAATCGGAATGTGAACGGGATTTTGCTGGTCAGGTAGAGCTCGGTATCTTAAAATGGGATCTGCTCCATAAAAGACGGTAGATCCGATGAACGTCCCGCGTGGGTATCGGCGCGAGGGAGGCGGAGGAGTGCGTATGCGATGGATCATAGCGGCAGTGATGATGAGCATGTGCTGGTGGATGGTTGGCTCGCCTGTTGCGGCCGGCGAGAGTCCTGATCTCTGTAGTCAATCTTTAGTGGAAGAAAAGATGCAGTGCTTCCAAGAGCGCTTGGAGGCCGCGATCAAGAGTGAAGGCACGGAGCACGCGCTCTCGCTTCTAGAACTATGGACGAAACAGGATCCCGACGCCGAGCGTGAAGCGCATCCGCTCGTGCATCATATCGGCCAGCGGTCCTTTGCCCATTATGGAGAGCCGGCCAAGGCCATGTCCCATTGCCGCGATGTCTTTTGGTCCGGCTGTTATCATGGGGTGTTGCAGGCCTACCTCGGCAGCTTGGCGGTCGTTGAATCGCATCACATCGTGTCACTCTGTCCTCCGGTCGTGGGCGTGATCGATTTTTCATTCAAGCGCTACAACTGCCTGCATGGTTTGGGGCATGGCGTCACCCTGCAGTTCCACTACGATGTCCTGAAGAGCCTGGCCTATTGTGATTATTTGACGAGCGAATGGGATCGAGAATCCTGCTACGGCGGCGTCTTCATGGAAAATATCGTCACGTTCCAGACCGCCAGGCAGGCGCAGGCCACTCATGCCCACCATGGGCAACATCAGGCGACCAGCTTCATGAATGGGCAGGATTTGTTGTATCCCTGTTCAGCGCTGGACGGGAAATATCTGCGGTCCTGCTATCTCATGCAGACTTCCGCCATTCTTACGTTTCTGAATTATGATTTTGCTCAGGCCTTCACGCAGTGTGAACGGGTGGTTGCGGAGCACCAGGCGACCTGCTATCGGAGCCTCGGGCGCGATATCAGCGGCTATACCCTGCGGGATTCGGAGCGCGTCACTCAATTGTGCGAGCTGGGGAAAGGCGATCAGGTGCGCCAGTGCTTTATCGGCGCAGTCAAGGATTTCATTTTGACCGATGCGAGCCCGGATCCGGGGCTCGCGCTATGCCGGAAGCTCGACGGCCGGTTTAAATCGGACTGCTACGGCACGGTGGGTGAAATGGTCGTGACGCTCTACAGCGATCGAGGCCAGCGGGATCAAGCCTGCCGCAAAGGTGAAGCTGAATACGTCGATACCTGCCTGGCATTGGTCGGCGCGTACTAAAAGAAGTGATGCTCGCGCCTCGTTATTCTTCGCGCCGCCCGCCTCATAATTCAGGACTCTCCGTCCGGCGCCGGTTGCGCCGGCAAACTGATCACATTGAAGTCCTTCTGCGCGATGATCGTGTGGCCGATCCTGAGCCGGAATTCATAGCGCCCGGGCGCCGGAAAGACGATAATGGGGAGATTGATGCCGAAATCGGAGATCTGTAACCGGTCTCCAATGTCGATATGAGGGAGCGTAGCCCGGCAAACCAGTTGGTTGGTATTGAGGAAGAACAGATCGATTTCGAACTGATAAGTCCCTTCGGCGTCCGTCAGACAAAAGTAGACGCCCAACTGTTGATGCTGGAAGGGAAATGAGGCGGATCGCAGGTGGGTGAAGATTCCGATCAGGCTTTTCTTTCGCGTGGCGCTGTCTTCAATGACGCTATCGCAGACCAGGAAAGCCTGGACGCTGGGTCGATGAATGCCGGACATCGTCTCCATGATTGTGGTCGTGCTGAGAACACCAGCGCAGCGATCAAAATGAACACATGCGGGGCTCGGATATCGGCCGCCGCGATCGGGTGCGATTACGATCGGCCGGGTGTGATCGGCTGGTTCACCTCACCGCCGGCTAGTTCTATCCCAGGACGGCTGTTCCGCCTCGCGCTTCGAACACATCCCCGAATAACGTCTGGCTCGATCCCACCCGGCAATAGTGCGACGTGATCTCGATCAATTGGCCGCGGTGCGAATAGAATTTGCCGGTCGCGACATGAATTTTTCCGCCGGGGGCGATGGCGGCTTCCATTAAGGTTTCATTGGTCTCGTCGTCGGTAATCTTGAGCCAAGGCAGGTGAGGGAACAGTGACGGTGGCGAATCGCTGGTGTGAATGCTGAAACGATTGCCCTCGTTGAAGGCCCAGCGGTTTCGGCGCAGATGCGCAATGTGGTTGCCGCTGCCGTCGTAAAAATCCATGGTCAACAAGACACGATCCGGCCCGACACCCGTCTCGAGCACGAGCTGCTCTTTACCCTGGATCTTCACGACTCCGTTGGTGTTGCGGAAGATATTCGATCCCAGCCTGAGTTCCAGGCCGCGTCCGGTTCGATCCGAGTCGGGTGAAGGAGAAGGGTTCAATGGATCTGGCCGTGTGTTATCCACCGGTACGCTCACTGGCCGAGAACTTCGATCTTCAAACGGGTGACCCATAGACCGGCATTACGCTATGGAGTCGCCGGACCCTCACGATTTTCCGAGTCGGTCGCGGTTATGCAAATGGCCACCTCCTTTTCCGCATCCTTAACGGACAGCGTAACCTGCTCCGAAATTTTTCCACCGCCGCTCGGTTTGGTCGCCGGCACGATCTTCGCGATCATCGGCCCTCCGCCGCCATCGACATAAATCGTGGTCCGCGCCAGCTTTTCAAGCGGCTTGCCGTCGGTGCCCACCGTCGGTTCGCTATAGGACACAGTGATCGTCGATTCCGGCGCTTTTATTTTGACCTTGGTCGCCTGTCCGCATTGATTCCACGCGCTGGAATCCGACGGGGCCAGCATGCCGATAGGGGAGGGGCTACTACAGGCGCTGATCACTGCGCCGCATAGGGAGAAAGCGGCGAGGCGCACTCTGGTTTGCTGCAGGTAAGGCGGTTTTTGCATAGTATACGGCACTTTAGGTCAAAATCGTAACGAGAGCAAGCAAGATCGTGGAGTTGTCGAGCCGACACGATTCCGTCAAGCGGCCGGCGAAGTCTTCATCCGGTGGAGTTTGAAACAAGGCGGCCTGACAAGGGATCGGCGTCGCGACATACACATGCATGGGCGTCCGCCGGGGCAGGTCCCGAGGTTTGAAAACCAAAAACCTCCTGTGATAGAGTCGCCCCTCTGCTGCGTGCGCTCGCCGCTGTTTGAACAACGATCTGTCGGTCCCATCGTCTAGCTTGGCCTAGGACGGAGCCCTCTCAAGGCTCAGACACGGGTTCAAATCCCGTTGGGACCACCACCTATTTTCAAGCAGTTAGTTGTACTAGGTGGGATTCCAGCACAGCGCCTGTGCTAATTTTGTGATAATCGTCTTTGAACACCTGCACGGCCTCGCGCAAATTCTCTGGTGACAAGTGCGCGTAGCGTTGCGTCATGCGTCCGTCGCGATGGCCTAACAGTCGCTGGACGCGGTAGAGATCCACACCACGCTGCACGAGTGCCGACGCGAACGTATGCCGCAAGTCGTGAAAGCGGAAATCCGCCACCCCGACGGCGTGACAGGCCCGACGAAACGCAATCGTGACCATATCGCCGGTAACCGGGTCTCCGTTGCGTTGGAGGAATACCGGACCGCTCGCGTAAGGCCGAGTCGGCTTGATGTCCTCCAATGTCTTGATGACTGGGTCACACAATGGGACTCCTAACCGGTCGCCGTTTTTGGTGTGATCGAGCACGATGAAACCCCGTGCTAAATCGACTTGGCCCCAGTGCAAGGACACCACATTATCCCGGCGTAGGCCGGTATAGCGAGCCACCATCACAATCGGTTGCAGCCATGCCGGACAGGCTTGATAAATCCGCGCTAAGGTCTCATCATCACAGTACCGGACCCGCGCATTATTGACCTTGCCCATCGAGACCCGCCGCACCGGATTATCCCGGCACCATTCCCACTCTCGGATAGCCACATTGAAAGCGGCTTTCATGAACGCGAGTTCTTTCACGATGGTGGCCGGTGCCGCGCCCTCTTGTTGCCGCCGCCACTTATAGGACGCCAGGTCTTTCGGCGTGACCCGCGCTAACATGGTTGCGCCAAAGACAGGCACCAGATGTTTGAGCATGGCCCGTGCCCGCCGTTCACCGTGGCGACTCAGGCCAATGACCCGCTCACGCAAATACCGCTCCATCATGTCGCTAACCGTTCGCTCCTGTTCTTCCAGCCGGTCGAAGTACTGGCCCTCGATCAGCTTGACCTTCACTTTCGCTAGGACGGCTTCTGCCAACCGTCGATCCGTGCTGCCGGTGCTTCGGCGAATTTGCCGCCCCTGGTAACTAAAACTCATCCACCACACATGGTGACGCTTAAACAGCCCCATCGACATCCTCCTTCCTGATGAGGCCTGATTTCGGTCTGGTTTCCCCGTGCGGGGGAGTATAGACGGCACGTTTGGCGGCTGCAATGACTTCATCGACCTCGCGGGGATCATGTCGGGCCAGCTCTGGAAGAATACCTTTGCGTGCCGGAGCAAATCCCTTCAACCATTCGTCAACAGCTTCACGCTCAAAGCGGACTAGCCCGTGAATACGGCGACAGGGGATTTTGCCTTGCGCCGCCCAGGAATAGAGTGTCTGGGGCTTGATGTTGAGCCATTCTGAGACCTCTTTGACCGTTAACAGCATCGTGACCACCAACCGGGGGAGTCTCGCGACACCCCCGGACCCCCTTACAATGGTGCGCCCGCGTGTCCGCCGGCGGCATTCGATGAGGACCGCTTGTGTCGTTTCTTCAGCAGGTTTCGGTGTCGGTCTTTCCACCGAGACACGCCCGCTACAATCTCATTCATGAGCCAACTTTCCCCGCCTTCGGTGGCACAGATGACCGCCAGCATGGGAGTCAGTGAGTCACTGACCCATTGTTTGACGCCTCGAAGGGTCTGTTCTTTCTTCTGAATGACGAGCCGGCCTTTTTGGAAGCCTTCAGTCAGCTCAGACCACCAGGGCAGCAGCGGAGCCCGGTATCGTTCCTCATCACAGGCGTCAAGGGTCACATCTCGAAAATCGACATAGGACCGAAGCACGCCGATGAGAAATTCTCGCCAGTCCGCTTGCTCCAGATGGGTCAGAACCTGCGCACACACCTGCGCCCGATCTTTTTTGAGTTGAAGTTCCCACCGAACTCCGTATTCCTCAGCATCCTCACGTTCGGCAGATTGGAGCTCTAACCGTTTGTCATAAATCCGAAGGAGGGTTTGGCTTCGGGGACTTCCTACATAGAGGGTCTCACCGGTTACCGCTCGCGTGCCATGTATGAGCCGAGAACCCATATCCCGAACCTGTCCCGCACGCGTCACACATTGGCCGGCGTCGATGGCTTTGCGAACCATCGCAACGGATACCTTTCCTTGCCGGTCATCAAGCGCGCAATCAATCCGTGTGACGTGTCCTTGCTTCTCTTGAATCCATTTCAAGGGTGACTGAACTTGATCGAGCGCCTGGGCACCGACGATGCCCCCAGAGAGATCTACATGGGTCTCCCCTGGACGGCCACGCGCCCCCGAACCCAGCTTGCCGACGCCTCGCACGCCGTCTTGCCTGATCCATGACACGGGATAGCCGCGAAATCCGCCTTTGGCCCGACTCCATTGTCCACCGACGGCTTCCATCACTTCACGCGGAGTGACCACCCGTACGGTAAAAGCTAACCAATCAATGGACAGTGTGAAGGGCCACTCCATAGACCTTATAGACTCCTTAGAACGATCCATGTGGTTAGCGCCCCCGTGTTACCAGACGGGGGCGATTCCGGCCCCGCGCCGCCGCCTTGCGGCATGCGGCGCCGGACGGCTCTTTGACTCGTAGGTCCTGACTGACTCATATCAATCTGCTCTGAGATGGTTACTTCTTAGTCCTTCGATTTTCTCTTCTTCTCACCTGGCTGTTCTTTTGTTCCATAGGCAATCCGGCATCGTCACCAGCCGGGCCCTCAGTTTCAAATTCCTTTAGGTACTTTTTCACGAGCCTCGCGAATGTCACGCCCGGGCCTTTCTGTTCCCACCCCGGTTCGCCGTTGTCATCCCAACCAAGTGGTCGGTCTTCGATGTTCGTTGTTGGAAGGTCCTCGGCCAGTTGATCCAACGCGGCAGCGAGGAGATCACCAATCAGTTCTGTTTTAGTTTTTCTGGGATACATTTCGCTTAGTGCAGCGAGCTGGGCGGCCACGCGGATGGGTAGCCTGACCGTATACTGTTTTGCTGTCAGCCGGGAATTGTCTGGTGCGTTCCAAATAGCGTGTAGGTCTTTGGTATTCATGTGTTCTCCATGCTCAATCTGATGTGTATTTAATGAAATGGTCTTGTTAGATGTTGCATAGACTTTACATAGACTTTATATAGACGTTAACTGGATGTCAACAGCAAGTTTTAGCCTCTTACGTAGGGCGCCAGTATTTAAATGAAGGCGCGATGGCGTTACGTATAGAAGTCGGTTAGCACCGGGATAATTGGGACCCAGATGGTTCGGTCCGGGAGAGGGTTGAGGAAAATTTGATTACAGCGCTTGTGAAGCGCGGTTACTGTCGCAACGACTCACTCCATAAGGCCCCCAAAAGGCCTCGACCGAAAAATCTCGAATTATCGACTAGATATCTGTATATTTCCGCTGTCCTTAAATGAGATAGGCTGTGTACAGCCCTTCGTGAAACACCTCCCCCGTTAACCATTGCGATCCGCTAAAGAAACACTTGCCTATTTTGGAACGGGACAGAAACAGGCTGGTCGCTGAATGGCAAGTTGCAAAACACTGGGTGCGTGAATCGGCTTTCCCTCCACACCAAGGTCGTTACGAAGCTGGACAATACGATTCTTTGACAGGCTGGTACAACATGAGGCGAGCGAAAAAACTGGACGAACACTCACTCATTCAGACGGTTGTGGAACCTTTGCAGGAATTTATTCATGCCGAGTCTTCCGGTGGTGTGCTGCTCCTTAGTGCTACAGTGCTCGCGCTGCTGTGGGCCAATTCTCCTTGGGCCGAATGGTACATCGCTCTTTGGAATGTGCCAGTTGGTTTCACTGTAGGACCTTATGCCGTGACAGAAACACTCCTGGAATGGATCAACGATGGTCTTATGGCGATGTTCTTCTTTGTCATTGGTTTGGAGATCAAGCGTGAGATGCTCGTAGGTGAACTTGCTTCATTTCGGCAAGCGTTTTTGCCGTTGGCCGCTGCCCTCGGGGGGACTATCGTCCCAGCGACGCTGTACGCGGCGATTAACTGGGGAAGTCTAGGGATGCCGGGTTGGGGCATCCCTATGGCCACCGATATCGCGTTTGCCTTGGGTGTCTTGTCTTTGCTTGGCAAGAGAGTCCCTTTGGGCCTGAAGGTCTTCCTTGCCGCACTGGCGATAGCAGACGACCTCATGGCCGTGGTCGTCATTGCTTTGTTCTACACCTCCACGCTTTCGTGGGTAAGTCTCAGTGTCGGTGCAGTCTTCCTTATACTTCTTGTTGTGGCCAATGTGATCGGCGTGCGGCATCCGCTCGTCTATTCGGTGTTAGGGATCGGTGGTCTGTGGTTGGCCTTTCTCTTATCAGGAGTGCATGCCACAATCGCTGGTGTGTTGGCCGCCATGACTATCCCGGCGCGTACCCGGCTCGGTCGCCAGGAGTTCATCGTACGAGGACGTGCGCTACTCCGGCATTTCGAAGAGGTGATCTCCCCGGATAAGCCGCCGCTAGCCGATGAAACAAGACATGAGGTCGCACGCCGTTTAGAGGCTGATGTGAAGAACATTGATACACCGCTCCAGCGACTTGAGCATGCGTTACATCCGTGGGTAACAGCCTTTGTCATGCCCGTTTTCGCGCTCGCGAATGCAGGAGTTACGCTGGGATCCGACATCATGGCGACGCTCATGAGCCCTGTAGCTGTCGGCGTTACGGTGGGCCTCCTGGCCGGTAAACCGATAGGCGTTGTCGGGGCGTCGTGGCTCTCTGTTCGAACCGGGTTAGCGAAGCTGCCGGATGGTGTAAGCTGGTCCCACCTTGTCGGAGTGGGATTTGTTGCGGGCATTGGATTTACGATGTCGCTGTTTATTACAGGATTGGCATTTCCACATGGTACAGATGCAATGAGATCTGCGAAGGTCGGGATACTATTAGGTTCTGTCGTGGCCGGCGCAATTGGCTGGGTCCTTCTAAGGAGAATCAGGCAGTAGAGGACGCGTATAGATCCCTAGCATTCTGGCGTGTCTCGATCCGAGTTCGCTTTATACTCCCAGGGGATGGAGTCCCCCGTACAACCGCCTTCGCTCTGAAGGCTGATGACTCCTACGCTACATCTTCGTAGCCGTTGGGGCATCATGTCACCGTATCGGGACCGCTATTCTGCGGTTTCTGCTATGCGGTCACAGTTGAGTGGAGGACTCCACATGGATCAGTTTTTTACAACAGCATTCCTTTGGCTCGCCGTAGCAGTTGCTGCTGCGTTACTTGCAGCCTGCCTTCGGCTATCTATCGCGCTCGTCGAAATTTGCGTTGGCGTAGGTGTCGGAGCTCTATTACATGCATCTGGTTTCAGTAATGCCGTCCTGATGGCGGATGCGGAGTGGGTTCGGTTCCTGGCTTCCATTGGGGCCGTTCTCCTCACATTCCTTGCAGGGGCTGAATTAGACCCACAAGTTCTACGAGCCAAATTGACCGAAGTCAGTGTGGTCGGCCTGGTGGGATTTGTCGCGCCATTTTTCGGATGCGCGGCCGTGGCCTTCTATATTCTCAAATGGGATCCGCAAGCGAGTTGGCTCTGTGGAGTCGCCTTATCGACCACCTCAATGGCGGTGGTTTATGCTGTGATGTTGGATACGGGCTTCAATAAGACAGCGTTCGGTAAAGGCATTTTGGGAGCCTGCTTCATCAACGATCTCGGGACCGTCATCGTTCTCGGAATACTGTTTGCGCCGTTCACGTATAAGACCGTTGTATTTCTTGTCGGAACGACCATAGTGCTGATGTCGCTTCCTGCACTGACGGGATGGATGACCCGTCGGTTTGCGTTTCGAACCGCCGCCATTCGAACCAAATGGATTATGTTGGTCCTTTTTGGGTTAGGAGCCCTGGCCTTATGGTCGGGAAGCGAAGCTGTTCTTCCCGCTTATATTGCTGGAATGGTGTTAGCCGGCAGTGCAGCGAGAGATGCGCATTGGATCAGGCGGTTGCGAACACTGACGGTAGGATTTCTGACACCGTTCTATTTTATTCGGGCCGGCACACTCGTGTCTCTTCCAGCGCTCGTTGCGGCCCCTTTGGTGTTTCTCACCTTGCTGGCAGGTAAGATAGTATCCAAAATCTTTGGCCTGTATCCGGTGATTGGCTTATTTCGGCAAGACCGGAATGAGCGGTGGTATTACACATTGATGATGTCGACGGGGTTAACCTTTGGGACCATCTCATCGCTCTACGGGCTCTCACATGGCATTGTCACACAAGAACAGTATTCCTTCTTGGTGGCGGCGGTTATTGCCAGCGCGGTTGTTCCCACTGTTGTCGCGGAGGTGGCTTTTGTACCTCGCCATCTTCTTCAGGCAGACGAAAGAGGCCGCAATGCCACAGGCCAGACGCTCGGCCTTAACGAAGAAGGGTAGCGCCTTAGAACACCCGGTGACGTGTAAACATCGGATGGATCTCACGTTATTCATAGCGTTTCTCCTCGGTGGCGGGGGCGGTCCGGTCGCTGTGGCGGAAGTAAGTCGGGATGGTTGTCGCGTATAACGCGGCTCGCGTACATTTCACTATGCAACAGACCATCCTCAAGAATATAGGTCCGGCATTTGGCATCTCGATCAATACAGCCATATCTGGCTAGGGGGTGGACCCCACCGTGGAAACGGCTTCTGACTGGCTTCGTAGTACTCACTGTATTCAGTTGCACTCGAGACATTGAGTATTCGAAAGATGGCGCAACGCGCGACGATCTCCATTGGGATCGCTATGAATGCATTGCTCCACGCGGATCGAGGATGGACCGTCCCATCCCAGGACCAAACGACCTTGATAAGTGTCTAGCACAGAAGGGCTGGCGACGGGTTAAGCAAGACCCATAGTGTACCAAACAATTCTTGCATCGAGATATGTAGACTGGTCGGGGATGTTTCGGTCGCTGGAGTGTGCATTTCCGGACATGGTTCTCTGCACGGCATGAGACAAGGGAAATTCCTCAATCCATAGATGTGCTAAATTTGTGCTAAAGGCCTTCCAACATTATCCGTCTCATTCAAAGTATTAGAGCGAATAGAAAGCATTTAACTGCCCAATCTGTAAGATAAAACGGGAAAACCATCGCAAAATCAAGCCGCTTGTAATTCCACTCTGAATCCACTCTCAAGGCTCAGACACGGGTTCAAATCCCGTTGGGACCACCAATCTTTCCCCTGATGTGATAATAGGTTAGCGACGTTCTTCTCGGCTGGCTGTTTCTCGGGGAGGGTGTCATAGGACACGTTATAGGACAACGTATACGTAGTTTCAACCAACGTAACCGCCTCTCGGAATTTCAGGAAACCCCAACAAGCAAAATAGCCCACTACCCTGCGCCTGCAGGGCATGGACCATCCCACTCCAACCACGTAGAATGGGCCGCTTTGCTTTTCGACCCCACAACCGAGGGCATCTTCCTATGACTTGCTGCAACCGCCTACAACGCTGGACTGCCTGTTGTGTCTTGGCTGTCGTCCTGTCAGTCGCACTAAGCGGATGTTCCGCCGTGCCACGGCGATATACGTGGATCGCACAGCCCGGCGTCACGCTGACGATGCTAAACACCCATCCGGACTCCTATGTCGGGAAGGTGCTGATTTGGGGAGGAACGATCACAGAAGTGGAAGAAAATGACCAGCACCTTTTTTTGCGTCTCAAGAACCGCCCGGTGGACCAGGACTATAAACCCCACCGCCCCGTCGACCCCTATGGTCCTGAAGCCGGTTCCTATTGGGTGATGGTGGAGAAGCAGCAACTTCACCCGAATTTCCGCGACTGGGGACGCGTGACAGTGGTCGGACGAGTGACGGGCGAACAGCGGTTCAAGACCGAGCCGGTACTATTGCTGCTGTACATGCGAGGCTGGGATACGAGCGGGAAGCACAGCGTTTGGGAGAATATCGATCCTCAATATGTGCCGTCAGTGCCGGTGGGGGTCCACCGAAAATGAAAACCTGGAACGGGTCGGAAGAATTTCTGACTGAACCGTTTTGCGCCCAAGAAGTTTTACCCCTTTGAGCAGCCGAGCGACGCGTCAGCCCTCTTCATTGTCGCGCCGGATAAACGCCTCCAGTGACGCTCTTACGTCTCTTTCCGCGCTACACACGCGTGGAGGACGCCAAGGCGATGATCTGGAAATGCCCCGGATTGCCGGGACGTCGTGGAGAAAGCTGGGCACGCCGGTGGCTCGACAAAAACCGTCACCTGTTAAATCTGACAGTGGTTCTTATATTTGCTTGGACGTATGCTTTGCCGGACAGAGGATGAATTTGAGCAGAGGCGTAAGCTCCATGCCTCAGAATAGGAGGGCGTCATGGGTGGAACATCCGTCGTGAGATACAGTATGTCCGCCGCGGTGCTGTGCTTAGCCCTATCCGGCTGTACCGTCACTGAGACGATCGGGAATATCCTGGGCTCTACGAAAGATTTCCTTTCTTCCACCACGCCGGGCGACTGGTTTACCGGTGATGGCGCGTTGAAAGCCGATCACAAGATAATTGCCTTCGTGGCGATCAATTTCGATAATTTGAAGCAGGATATGGCCCAGGGCCGCGGTGAATACCTGAATTCGCTCAGCGAGTTGTTTGGCATCCGAGAAGAGCGCCGTGAAGCCTTTTTCGCATACGCCCAGTCCCGGTATCACCTCACAAAGGACACCCGTGGCGGTCCAGAGGAACTCGTGGCGCTATTAGCGCCGGCTCAATCGTAAATCATGGGCGTGTGATTCCCGGCGATACTTTCGGGGCGACATATCCTGGCTCGCGAGCGGGCCAGGCACCGGGGTCAGGGGCAGCTGACGGTCGGGTGTATTCCCACTCCTGAACGAGAACGAGCGTGATGCAAACGCCTCCTACCGTTCACATGTTCCTCGATCTGCCGATTCTGGGAGCCATTCCTCAAAACCTCCAGACATGTCAGGCCTGCCAAGACGAGCACAATTAGGCCACCAATATGGTGATCAACTCTAACCACCCTCTCGCTCGCGGTGAGCTTCCTGGCTCTTTTAACTGATAGGGGTGCGTCTGAGGTGAGAGAATTACCGTGCGGCACAAGGCCGGGCATGTCAGGCCGCCTCGGCTGGACGCTTGTGTGTGCGCTCCTGGCTGCCTGTTCGATGGCCAAAGAGCCGGAGCCGGCGCCGCTCGCCCCCCCGCAGCCGGGACCGCTCGGGTGGGAAGTTCCTCCACCGATGTCCGCCCAGGCGCTGCTGCCGCCGGATTGGCTCAAGGGGCCGCACTATCTGGTCCAAGATGAAGTGGTGAACGATGGCGCCCAACACCACTTTGTCGTGCTCTCGGACTTCGGGCCGTTTTCCGCTGCCGGGACCTCCATGCTCCGAAGCCGGATCGTAGAAAGCGAGGCCATCGCGGCGTTGAAGGACGTGCGCGGATCGGATGTATTCGCCAATGCCCTCAAGTTCCAAATCCTTCACCCGTTCCGCGGCGCGAAGATGCTCATCACGGAGCCGGGACGCGTCGGCCGTAGCGTCGGTGGGGGCCTGTTGGAGTTTCTCCAGATGCCAGGACGCGTTCTCAACTTTGAATTCAGCGATTCGGAAGATTCGGTGACGAAGTCGACGATTGGGTTCTCGTATATGAAGCGAAACCTCGCGTTTCAGTTCGGGGTAGATCCCTATTCATCCAATCCCGTGCTGCAAGGTGAACTCAATGAACTGGCGTGGATTGCCTTTGCCGCCGATTTGGCACCTCAGGTTGGATATTTCTTCATGCCGGGCGGCGCTATCCTGTGGATGACCTTTAGCGCGACTCGCTGGACCTCTTATCTCGATGAGCAGGTCCGCGACTATTCACCAGGCGATCTGCGTGCTCTCGATCGAAGCAAATTGCTGACGATGGGCGTGGGCGAGGAGGACGTCAACCGATTCTTCCTCAATCCGCAGTATTCACCGCGACACTGGACCATCATTACCGCCGCGCTCGAAGAATTAGCCGATGTCGACGATCGCGGGGCCTTCCTCGCCGTAGCGAAGGAGGCGAATTCCGAGGAACTGGCCCTGTTTTTCCAACAGGTGGCGGAGATGATGCGCGGCTATCATCTGCACGTCGGCTCAGTCGACCGGCTGCTCGCTCTCCCGCGTCTCCCGGCTCTTTATACCAAGGATCACGCGTTGGTCGTGATGCTACCCGTCGATCATCTGTTTTGGACCTCGCGCGTCGCAATGGTCGCGCAGGGCCTCACAGCCCATGTTCCCACTCGGCCTCGTATCGCCCGGCGCGAGTTTTGGATTGCCGGAACGGTGTCCCCTCGTGCCAGGCAGGAATTGGAATCGCTCGGATGGGCGGTCTATGAGCAGGTATCCAAGAAGTTAACCCCGGCATAGCGGAGCATGTGGTGGGGCCCTCCCTCAGGCCTACATCGTAGCAGATGTAAACCGAATGGTTTCCTGCACGTTCTCCGGTCTAGAGGAGTACGCCGGAAGAGATGAGAGATCCTTTGTGCCGGCTGCGATGCCCAGCACCTTGTTATTCAGCCGCAGAACAATTCGGGAGCGGCACAACTTGTCGATGCCGGCTTCTATTTCCTGCAGACGTACTGTTGTTCCACGTCGCGTTGATATCTCCTTAGCGAGCGATGCGGGCGTTTGGGCGCAGTCGCACAAGCGATAAATCTCCGCCTCTAGTCCTTCCGTAGTCCAGCGGGTCTGGTAGGCGCAGGGGCGTGTGTCAATCATGTGCAAACGCCGGCCGTCATCGAAAACCTGGAGAACCGGGCGTGAGATGCGCCACATATCGTTCCATTGCTGCACGACCTCTTGCAGTTTCTTCTGGCCGGGCTGTTGTTGCAACCCTCGATGGATATGCGCTGCCTGGCCGCTATCCTCAAAGTAGTACGCAAGCCTCGCCAGGGATTCTCTCGGTAAATCGTAGACATACCCATACGCCCGGCTAGGTTCAATCTCCAGGCCGAAATCCCGCGGGCGGGTTTGATATGGACTGAACCGGTCGTAGCGAAGTCGATTCACCCCGCTTGGCGGCTGTAAATGGAAGACCATCGGCAGCCATTGTGCCATTTCAGCGTACCATTGATCTGACTCACCGGGCACTCCACTGAGCATGTTCCATGCGGCGTCAACGTCGAACTCTCTCAACCATTTCAGTACCTGTATGTTCATCAGCGCCGAGGTTCCCTTGCCTATAAGACGCAGTACGTTGTCGTCGAGACTTTCAATTCCCGGCTGAATCCAACGCACACCTGCGTCCGCCAGAAGCCTGACGTGTTCGCGCTTCAAGTTCGCCTTCGTCTCATAGAACAATGAATACTTCTCTCCGCCGGCCGCGAGCTTCGCCAGAACCGTTTTGAAATATGACATGTCGAGGATATTGTCGACGAATTGAATACTGTTCACACCATAGCGCTCGGACAACTCAGCTATCTCGGCCAAGACCCGCTCTGCAGATTTCGAGCGATAAGCCATTCCGGTACCATTTAAGCCACAAAACGTGCAGTGAGAGCGTTCGCCCCACCAGCAGCCCCGGGAGCTTTCCGCCAACAACCATGGCCGGAGGAGGTTCGACAGTGTCGACGCTTCCAATGTCTGAAAGTAATGATCGTAATTTGGAGCAGGAATCGCATCCATATCGGCGGGAACTGGTCGCGATAGCGGGCTGCCCCCCGCCGACACGATCTGTAAGACGTTGCGCAAGTCGGCTTGCGAGGTCACGCCGTGAGGAAGTGTCGTCGCCTTGACTGCTCGCCCGTATCTGAGGAGGGAACGGCAAAGTTCGGGGAAGATGGCGTCCGCTTCCCCCGAGACCACACAATCCACCCATGGAAAAACCCGCAGCGTTTCCCTTCCCATTTCAGCTTCACAGTTCGCACCGCCCATCACCAGCACGATCCGTGGGTCCAACTCTCGGATTCTCTTGAAAAGCGCTACGGAAGCGCAATGCTGTTGAAACACACTGCTGCATCCAACGATGCGCGGTGCGCGCGCGACGATCTCTTGCGCGAGTCGATCGACATAAGCTCCGCTCTGTGCACGGATCCAGCGCATCAAGTCTTTTCGCCGGCCCAGATCCGCCGGAAATCCCTGACATCGGACGTCCAGCATCAAGTTCAGGTACTCTTCGTCTTTCGATGATGTCTGGGAGAAGAGATGGCCGGCGAAACACCATTCACCGAGTAAGTGGTCAGCGGGTGTCGATTGCACCGCTTGGTAAGCCACCAATCCTATGGTCTCGGCGAAACCGAAATTCGCGTAGACGACTTCGCTTTGAATGCCGGTAGTCTCAAGCGATGCCTGCAGTAGGCCAAGGGCTATAGAAGGCCGCTCCACATCCGCAAAAGGCATGGAAACAAGAATAATGTCCACGGCGATCACGTCCTTGGACAGCGAGCGAATACTGAGGACTTTCCTGCGTGTCAGG
The DNA here is from genome assembly GCA_040981125.1 of Nitrospira sp. Classification (GTDB taxonomy): domain Bacteria; phylum Nitrospirota; class Nitrospiria; order Nitrospirales; family Nitrospiraceae; genus DASSBQ01. The sequence continues at coordinate 374,497 of JANRMQ010000002.1, read as the reverse complement.
CTGCGCCGACGCCTGCCGCCTCCCGATCACCATCGTAGAAGGTCCAAGACTTCTCAAACCCACCCACAGGGCCTGGTATTGGGCTGTGATCTCGATGGACCCAGTCGTAATACTGTCCTACTTCGCCCAGGAGGCGCGCCTCTTCTTGCTTCTCATGCGCTGTCAGGCGCTCCAGATACCCTCCTTCCTGCTCCAACTGCGCCAGCGGCGTTGCCTCGATATGATCGGCGGCGCAACGCAACGTGTAGCACGCCACACGGTTGCAGATCTCCGTCAAGTAATGAAGGTACGCTCTCTGGGGATCCGAAACTCGATTCTTGGAGGGCAATCTCAGGTGAGCTTCGAAAAGCAATCCCCGCAATATATGGCATAGTCCCTGATTCGTGAAGTTCCGCTCATAGAACGTCTTGATCATCCAGTCGTAAAAAACGTCCAGTTTAGGATCCAGAAATTTATAATCCGGCTCAAACGGAGTCCCCAACAGCCGCCCTTCGGCTTCGAGTCGATGTTTGATCGGTGTGCCGGCGTAAGGCAGCATTCGGCAGAAGGGCGCGACCGTCCACCCGTCTCCGATGAACGTTTCGAGAAAAGCCACGTTCTCCCGGATACTGCGGATCGTGGAGTAGGGATCCAGCAGCATGAAGCCGAAGTCGAACGAGAGTCCCAAGTCTTTCAGGATCCGTCCGGCGCGCAAATGAGCTTCAGGTTTCAGCCGTTTGCTCATGTTCAGAAGCCCTTCTTCGTCGCCCGACTCGACACCCATGTAGACGTGCGTCAACCCTCCGGCCATCAGTCGCTCGAGAATATCTTTCTGGATCTCATCCGAACGGCAACTGATCTTGAATGCCATGTCGTCGGCGAAACCTGATTGTACGATGAGATCGGCGATCTCCATCGCCCAGTGTTTTGCCTGTTTGCCTCCGGCCAGAAAATCGTCGTCCTGAAACAAAAATATCGGAACTCTGCGGTCGCGGTGGAGGGCAATCATTTCATCAACGATCGCTCGCGGTGCGCGTAAGCGACGCAGGGGGCCGCCCTGTTCTTCATAAAAGGGTCGAATGCTGCAGAAGGAGCAATCCCAGGGACATCCGCGGCTACCTAAAATGGAAGCCGTCGCCATCGGATGCCCCTCGTAATCAATCGACCTCCGATCGGGGAGCGGCAACATGTCGAGATCCTCGACGACGCGAGCGAGCGGTGCGACAAGGATTTCATGGCCCATACGGAACGCGATTCCAGGTAAACTACGCCAATCTCCTCCGGTGCCGAGGCAATGGAGCAGCTTCACCAATGTCATTTCACCGTCGAACCGCACTACCGAATCCAGCCCCGGGATCCGCGTGAGGATCTCCGCCGGTTCGAAACTCGCGTAGTGACCGCCCATCGTGAAGTGCGCCGTCACTCCGGCATCTCGTACCGACTCAATGACTCGGGCGAAATCGGGGGCCATATACTGAAAGATCAGCGAGAAGCCGACGACATCCGGTTCGTCTCGCTGTATGCGCCTGAGAATGGGCTGAGGATCGGAACCATAGGTCATGATGCATGCCTCATGGCCCGAGGCGTTCACGCTTGACATGAGATAGCGCAACCCGAGATTGTCCTGATCCTGGAAACCGATGAGGAGTACTCTCTGCCGCCGGCCTCCCGGTTCGAGTGTCGGGATTTGAACTGGATCGGATGGCAATATTCGCACACAACACCTCCTCGTCCGTCTTGGAGAATGCCCGCGAGCAAGAACCAGAGCTGAGGCGCCGTACTTAACCCGGTTGTTGCTTCACTCTTTCGAGTTGCTGCTTCAGCATGGCTTCCATTGAATTGAGACGCGCTTTTTCGGCATTGATGGTATGGAGCGATGATTCCAGTTGCGAGACCGTCAAGCGACTAATGTCGATCGGCGGCGGATCACCTATTTGCCCGATCCTTCCAAAGGTACTTGCTGCGGTCGGCCGGAATTGTGCGAAGCCTCCCATCGGGGCAGGATCGACCACCGGCGTCGGCCATGGGGCGGGATCGACTACGGGTGTCGGCCATGGGGCGGGATCGACCACCGGCGTCGGCCATCTGGGATGTCCCCACCGGCCTTGCCACCATGGGGCGGGATCGACGACCGGGGTAGGGAATGGACGGGGATGGAATGTCCAGCCTCCTCCGCCCCACGGAGCCGGATCCACTATAACTCCACCGGGAGGCGGGAAGCCTCCCGCGCCGGCCGCCGGCTGCTGCGCCAGGGTGGCCTCTAATCTCGTTAATCGCTCCTCAAGCCGTTTTATGCTGTCTTCAGCTGCCATAACGACCTCCTGGTTTGGATATCTTCTGCTCCATGTGTAATCTGGCCCCGGCTGCCGGGATGGGACGCGTACAGTGCAAACTCTGTAGCGATCAGAGAAAGTGTTTGTCTCATTCCGATTGCTTCAGAACTGTACTTCCGATGCCATCCCATTCAAGGCAGTAATCGTATTGACCGTTTCTTGGCCTCTGGGAGTAGGGACCAGAATTTTCTGGCGAGTCATAATCCCATGGGTCCGTACATGGGCTGATCCGCCTTGCGCCACATTGACCCGTGGGACGATTAAGCTGAAAATCGTGCTGCCCCCTTCGCGTCCTCGCTCCAGAAAGACACTCACGACATCTCCGAAATCGGTTTGTACGGTGTGAATCTCGTCTCCGCTGAAGTTCCGCGTCTGCGTGGCATCCTGATAGTTCAGAAGCGGCTTTCCCGTAATGGAAGTGGTTGAATAGGTGATGTCGAATTGTCCTCCACTGAGTTCGTACAAGTTTGCGACAACGAGCCGTGTGGCAGGCCTTCTTTCTTCGACCGCTGATTCTCGTTCACCGGTCCTGGTCATTTCGGTTTTCATGGTTTTCATAAGGGCTCCTAAAGGTTATGGGTTGAGATGTCGCTCGGTGAAACGTTTAGAACGCTGTTTTACGATCCTTCACGGTATGGAGGACGGTTTTTCCCGCGGAGGACGTGACAGGAGAGGAAAGGCAAGGCAAGGCACATACCACGACACGAAGCGCAAAAATATTTGATAACACAGTGAATCAGCGATCGAACATTCCGAGTGGTGTATCCGTTTTGGTACAGAACATTATCTGATCCGATACATATAAGCCCCCTCAATTCCCTACATTGTGCGCGCGTAACGGCAATTATCGAGAGTTGTGCGGAATACGTATGATGCCTTATCTATGGTTCAAATGAGCGGTATTGTCATGACATGAACGGAGTGTATCGAAACGGAACAAGCGTGGATTGACGACTCATGAAAAGATCGCTCAACGTCTGGTCATGCCTGCATGTATCCGATTGTATTCACCCCAGTATCCATTTCGATAACATCGAGTAAAAGAAACTCCGCGGCGATTTGCTCACGACCGCGAGAACTGGGCCTTCCCGTTAAAGCATTAAGGAGATGTCATGAAGGCATTATCATTGCAGGACGTAACAAAGATGCTGCGCCATGTTCGCCGCCATCAGTGAAACTCTTTCTATCGGGCTACCAATTCTAGTTGTCGCATTTCGATACGCTTTCGAATCTTTCACATATGAAAGGAGTGAGCCAATGAGCCACCAACTTCCTATCAATCCCGGCCATGGCAAGGCGGGACGCAAACCGACCAAGGAATTTTTGGATCAGTTATCGGGACACGATGATCCAGGAATGTTTGGAAGAATGTTCCCTGGATTGAAGGGGCTTGAGGCAGAGGATGCTGCGCTACAAGAGTTAGCCAATGCGATGAAAGATGCCAACCCTGGTGATCCCGCTGGAAATAACGGCAATATCCCGGCAGGCTTTACTTACCTAGGCCAGTTCGTCGATCACGATATAACGCTGGATCTCACGTCCATTGGTGAGAAGGAGAAGGATCCGCTTGCAACAGAAAACTTCCGCACGCCGAGCCTGGACTTGGATTCCTTATATGGGCGAGGTCCCGATGGGAGCCCGCATCTATATGCTCGCAATGCGAATCGGCAGCCGGGGCCCAAATTCCTCATAGGAAAAACGGTTCAAGCTTTTCAAAATCTTGGGAATGTGCCCGCCGGCTTGCCAAATGACTTACCTCGCAGTCCCGAGGGCTTTGCTCTCATCGGCGACCACCGTAACGACGAAAATTTGATTGTCGCGCAAACACACCTCGCATTCTTAAAGTTCCACAACAAAGTAGTGGATCGTCTGGCAGCCGGCCCCAATCCGCCTTCCGATGTGTTCTTTGAAGCGCGCAAAATTGTGACCTGGCATTACCAATGGCTCGTCCTGCATGACTTCGTTGAGCGTATTACGGAAAACGGCATCGTTGCGAAGATTCTCCATGACGGACGCAAATTTTATCGGTTTAAGAAAGTCCCGTACATGCCGGTCGAATTTTCGGGTGCCGCCTATCGGTTAGGCCACAGCATGGTCCGGGAAGCCTATAGTCACAACCGTATATTTACTTTTGGCGCCCCACCCGCCATCCCGGCTACGCTGGGATTGCTGTTTACTTTCTCCGGCCTTTCAGGCGGAATCGTCGGAGACCTGGCTCCAGACCCGCTCACCGGCCCCGTACCGATTCGATTGCTCCCCAGCAACTGGATCATCGACTGGCGCCGCTTCTATGATTTTCAAAAGCCGTTACCCTCAGGTGTTTCGCTCAATTTGTCGCGAAAAATCGATCAGTTCATCGTGCCGCAGTTGCATGATTTGCCGGGCGGCGGCGGGAATCTGGCGTTCCGGAATCTTAAGCGCGGTGTCATGTTCGGTTTGCCGTCGGGACAAGCGGTTGCATCAGCGATGGAAATTAAGGAGCCGCTGTCCGCCGATGAGATCGCGACTGGTCCGGATGGCGCAGTGGCGAAATCCCGCGGCCTACATCAGAACACACCGCTTTGGTATTACATTTTGAAGGAGGCGGCCGTCCGAGAAAAGGGACTCCGATTGGGGCCGGTGGGCTCTCGTATCGTTGCGGAAGTGTTTGTGGGGCTGGTCGCCGGAGACCATGAATCATATCTCCAGCGTGCCGGCAACAACTGGAAACCTGATTTGCCGTCTAAAGTGCCGGGGACCTTTACGATGACCGATTTGTTGCAATTCGTCGGAGATATCAGCCCTATAGACAACATCACTACGGTGTAGCCGCTCTTCGCCGGACAGAAATGGTTGACTCAAGTTTCTGAGCGCCGGTTGGCCGGCAACAGCTGCAGGGGTGCCGCTTCTCTTAGTTGCTGTCCGGTATCAGCAGCTGGTCTGTGCTGTGCGCACGGTAAGGCGAGAGCTATGTGATAAGGCGATAAGACATGAGGATTCATTGGTTCTCCGTCGAAGCCGAGATAGACATGTTGGTCGATGGAGAATCGGAATCCTCTACGTGAAGGAGAATCTTTGAACCTCGGGAATGCGTGGCACTTTGCCCGTAACGGCCAACCGCGCGGGCAGGTCAGTATGCGGTTGCCCCTTGAGGATATCGATGCAAGCGGCGATGTAATTTTATCCAACGGCAACCAATATCGTGGTGACGTGCGCGCCGGGAATCAGACCCAATCGGGCAGTGCAGTGATGATTCGAAAAGCGGGTGATGAGGCGTGGACGCCGCTGCCGATGAAGTTTCAAGCGGAAGCCGGAAATGACAAGTTCTTCTTTGCCAGAGTTCCCGGCGATCATTTTCTTCCGGGAACGCTTGTTCAGTATTACTTCAAGATAGCGTACACCGATCGGCAGATCACATTCGTCCATGGCGACGATTTGCGGTCGTTTACGGCGGCTGATGAGTCTGTAGCTCAGGCAGGCCCGTTCACCTATTCGGTCCGATTCCGCACGGCGAGTGAGGGACCGACCATCTCATTCAACGCCGGTCCCTTCCAGGGCCGGTTGTATCGCAATTCAGGGCATATCGAACTTGTTGGACCGGATCTTGCCGGCGTTGCGCTGGCCAACGTCGTGACACTAAGTCCTCCGGCCGTAGAGATCGGAAACCGCCTGTTCAATATTGGTCGTGTCCTCGCGTCCAGCCTGTTGCCAAATGGGGTCGAAGTCACTCAAGAACTCGGCATGACGCAGGTTCGAGCGCGTCTGAGTTTTCCCTTCACGGGCGTCATGAGATATGAGGTGCTGAATTGGGGCGGCGAACCTCCCAGCCGTCTGGTCGTGTCGTCGGCGTCCGATGAAGAGGAACACTTTTACGGATTCGGCGAGAAGTTCAACCAACTGGATCAAACCAGCCAAGTGGTCGACATTCGGGTGTTCGATGCCCCCGGTAATAAAGGCGACCGTTCATACAAGGTCGCTCCTTGGTTCATGAGTACGCGCGGTTATGGATTTCAACTCGACACGACGGGGAGAAGCACATTCGATATGCGTTCGGCGGTGAACGGCCGTTACCAAGTCTCGGCGGACGCGGCGAATGTGAAGCTTCATATAGTCTATGGGCCCAAATTGCCGGATGTGCTTGCTCGCTACACGGAGATGACCGGTCGGCCGCCGTTGCCGCCTCCGTGGGTTTTCGGGCCTTGGCTTTCTTCCGACGAATGGCGGAATGGAGGCGAAGTCCGCTATGCGGTGTCCCGGTTTCGAGAACGAGGCATTGCGGGCTCTATCTTCGTGTTTGATTCGCCCTGGGAGACGGCCTACAACGACTTCCAGTATAACCGGGCGCAATTCGCCGCCGGTGGTCAATTTGAAGGAGAAGATTTTCCCGGGTTTGCCAGTCCGTCCGAGATGATGCGCTTTCTTCAGCAGAACGGATTCAAGGTGGTGTGTTGGATGACACCGTTTATCAATACTCGATCCGTCGATGAGAAGATACCGGGTCAAAATCTAGGCGAAGCCGGGAATTACCGGGAGGCTGCCAATCGCCATCTCTTTGTCCGCGCGTCGGCCGGCGGTCCACCGCTGGAGATCGATTGGTGGAAGGGCCATGGTAGTCCGATCGACTTCACGAAAGCGGAAGCACGAACCTGGTTCCAAGACCAGCTGCGGAGGCTTCTTGAGGATACTCAGGTGAATACCGCTGCAGGTCGGGAATCCGCAATCGGCGGCTTCAAGACGGATGATGGCGAATTCGGCAATGGGCAGGACGTATATATTCCGCCCACCGCCGTCTATGCCAACGGTATGACCGGCCGCCAATTCGTCAATGGTTATTGTGTCGAATATCACCGGACCGTGTATGAGGTGCTCGGCGCTACAGGATTTCTGTTTGCCCGCAGCGGGTTTACCGGCACCCATGCGTTTCCGGCTTGTTGGGCCGGCGACAATGAGCCGAACTTTGGAAGTGAGAATGGCTTGCGGAGCGTCATTGTCGCCGGACTGTCGGCGGCGATGAGCGGATTTTCGATTTGGTCTCATGATATAGGCGGCTATCAGAACGCGAATTTTTCCCCGGTTTCTAAGGCAGATCTGTTCATGCGGTGGACTCAGTTTGGCTGCTTTTCACCCATCATGCAAATACACCGGCAGGTCAATGCAGCTAATCTACAGCAGTATCCCTGGGGCTATGGAGAGGTGAATGAGAGTCTCGCTGAGAATCGCGCATTGGCCAACTACCGGTTTTATGCGCGGCTCCATACCCGTCTGTTTCCTTACCTCTACACGTATGCGCGGATTTCGCAGGATACCGGCATCCCGATCATGAGACCGTTGGTATTGCTCCATCAGGACGATGCGCGAACATTTACCATTCAGCATACTTACTATTTTGGAAGTGAGCTCTTGGTTGCGCCTATTATTCAACCTCACGCGAATACCCGAAAGCTTTACCTGCCTGACGGAGAATGGATTGATTTTTGGACTCACCAGCGGCATGCGGGCAAGCAAGATGTGGTTTGGAAACAGCCTGCTGAACCTGAAGAACCACGTTCCAAGATTCCCCTGTATGTGCGAAGCGGAGGAATCGTCCCGTTCCTGCTCGGCAACGATGTGCAAAGCCTCTGCGACGCGAACTACATCAACAGTCCGGAGGTCAAGACCTGGGATGGCGGACTCGATATTCATATCTATCCGGACGGGAACTCGCACTTTGAAGTCTTTGACGGCACCCGAATCGAGTGCACGGCTTCTTCGTCGTCTATTTCGGTCCGGGTGAATTCGCCCTCGTCCCGGCAGCTTCTGCTGCGCCTTCTGGCGCCACGGCCTACGCATGTGCGAAAAGACGGAACTGCTCTTTCCGAGATTGTGTCGGCTCCAGCGTTCGAGGGCAATTTAGAGGGCTGGCGCTTCGATTCTGCCGCCGGCTTCGTATTAGTTAAATTTGCACACCCGGGTGGGACTGTCGTGATCACGCTATGATGTTGATGCCACGGATGAATCGACAGACACATTAAGCTATGTAAGGGGAGAAAATGGCAAATCTCGGTAACGTATGGCACATCCCGGCCAATCCAGAGCCCCGTGGGCGAGGCGGCATGCGCGATCCAATGGGCGCAATTGTCCCCGGCACGGCGGTTACGATCGTGAGCGGCAATCAGTTTCAGGGCGCCGGGGGGAACCCAGGGAACCAGTTACAGACAGGAAGCGCGATTTTCTTTAGGAAGGCGACCGGTACGGATTGGACCTTGGCCTCGTTGACCTTTCTCAAAGAGATCGGGAACAACAAGTATTATAAGGGAGACATCCCCAAAGAGATGTTCAACACAGGTGACGTGGTGCAGTATTACCTCCGTATTCCATACGAGGACCACGACACAACATTTGTGCATGCAGGCGAGCCCGCATCAGTCACGTCCACAACGACCGGGGTCGAAAACCTCGCCCAAGCTTCCCCATTCCATTTCACCATGGAAGACCCAGCCACCAAGGGTCAGTGGGGACCGCTTTTCACGCTTCCGAATGTTGCTGCGCATGCCCACGTCTTACCGAACGGTCACGTCCTGATGTGGGGCAGGCGCCGGAACGGTCATCTGGGCAGCGACCCACTTGTAGATTCTCTTGATATCCACGAGTGTACGCCGTTCGTTTGGAATCCGGAAGATGGGACCATCACAGATACGCCTCAGCCTTCCCTCGCGGACGGAACGAAGGTGAACTTATTTTGTTCCGGCCACGCGTTCTTAGAAGATGGCCGGTTGCTGGTAATGGGTGGGCATAACGCAGATAGTGACGGCATCAGCCAGGCGGCGCTGTATGACTGGCGGACGAACGCATGGACGGCGACGGCGCCCATGACGAGACCCAATGGAGAGCCGGTCCGGCGATGGTATCCGACGGCGACCACTCTTCCTGATGGAGACGTCCTGGTGCTGTCCGGTAGTTACATTGATCCCACACGAAAGCCGGGCGAACAGACGATTGTGGAACCCCTGCTGCAAGTCTGGTCGAAGGGAACGTGGAAGACGATCAATAAGGCGGACGGCACGCCTTTGGATTTCAAGGGTTTGCCATTGTATCCTCGTATGCATGTGGCTTCGGACGGTCGTGTCTTCATGTCAGGTACGAATGGTCGAACATTACTGCTGAAGACAACTACGCCAGGGGACTGGACTGAGGTTGGTTTTCGCTCATTAGGTGTTCGCGATTACTGCCCATCCATCATGTATGACACTGATACAGTCATATATATCGGCGGCGGTAACAATGGAGGCGATCACGCTCCGACTGCTGAGGTCGAAGTCATTGATCTCCAGGCGACTCCCGTAAAATGGGAAAAAACCCAGCCCATGAAATTTGCGCGCCGCCAACATAATGCCACGGTGTTACCGGATGGCACTGTGCTGGTAGTAGGAGGGACAAGTGGAGGCGGAGGTCTGAGAGGTTTCAATGATCTCGATGCCGGCAAGCCGGTTCACGTGGCCGAACTTTGGGATCCGGCGACAGGAAATTGGAGGGAACTAAGTGCGGAATCTGTTGACCGTTGCTACCATTCCACGGCGGTATTGCTGCCGGATGCCAGGGTTTTGAGCGCCGGTGGGGGAGAGTATCGGCCAGACGATAAAAACCCGAATCTCCCGGAGGATAGTCATCCGGATGCGCAAATATTTTCTCCCCCGTACTTGTTCAACGGACCTCGCCCGAATATCACTTCGGCTCCCGATTCCGTCAACTATGGGGCGAGTTTTGATGTCGGGACGGCTCAACCGAGTGCCATCGTCAAAGTGAGCTGGATCCGCTTGCCTTCGGTAACGCATGCTTTCGATGAAAACCTGCGTATCAATTTCTTGCCGTTTCAGGCGAAAGTCGGGAAGCTCACCATCACCGCTCCTGCCTCATCAAACGAGTGTCTCCCCGGACATTACATGCTGTTCCTCGTGAGCTCGACGGGCGTGCCCTCGGTGGCCCACATCATACAGATCAAGGGGGTGTCCCAGCGCTCACGGTCGGTTGAAACGGAAGACGAGATTGCAGCGCGGGGTTTGGTCAGAGAACCGGCGTCCGCCGCGCTAACGGAACGGTCTCCAGTCAGCCCTGGAGCATATAATTCGATCTATGCGCGTGAGGCCGAGATTTCGCAAGCCCCGAAAGGAACACCGGTGAAGGTTGGTATAACGGGCACATGCCCGTATGGCATCGGCGCATGCTGGGGTGGAGCATACGAAGCGCTGGGCCGGCTGGAAAGTGTTGCGTTTGTCAGCCCCGTTCCGAATACGGACGATTCGACAGCCGAGGTGTACCTGGAAGACGATCGGTTGCCCCCGTTGAATCACTGGCAAGAACAGTTTCAGAAAATCGTCAACGGGACATATGAGATGCGAGGGGTGGAGGTGACACTGAAAGGTTCGATAACAATGGAAGGTGACCGCCTCATTCTCGAAAGGCGCGGAGACCGACCGACGCTGTTCCTCACGCCGATCCAAGCTTACGAGAAGGTTCAATGGAATCACCGAGAGCGTGAACGGAAACCCCTGGAGCCCAGTGAAGCGGGTGCGTACGCCACGCTCGTGGCGGCGGTTGCGGCTTTGGCGCCGGAGCGGGATGTAACGCTGACCGGTCCGCTTAAACGGCTCGAGGCCGGCTATGAGCTGCAGGTCCGCTCATTCACGTTATAAATCATCCGCTCTCGGTCAGGTGCAGGGTGGTTTTGTCACGATTGCCTCCCGGTTCCTGACGTCATTCCCGTACAGGACACTTTTCAGTGAATAGGCGCGCGCCGACTTCGTCGCCGCGCCCCCGGCTCTACCTGCCATGGTCACGAAAGCCCTCTCGCTGACCAGGTGACGGGTTGAGCATCTCACCTTACGGCTGCCCGGAACACCAGCCGGATATGACCAGACCCCTCGCTGCTTTGAACTTCCGGGTTGCCGTTGACAAGCAATCAACGAACCGCGACAATCGCCCCCCCACTTGCGAAAGGAGAGTTCAGCCATGAGCTTGAATTCCACCATAAAGGCCCAATGGTTTGTCGTGACACCCGCAGACTATGATCCCGCCTTGAATGTGCTCGGCACCAAGGTGACGGTGCTCGCGTCGAATGCGGCGACTCACTCCTATGAAATCACCCGGCAGCAGGGCGATGAAGGAATGGGGCCGCCCCTGCACAGTCACAACTGGGACGAATCGTTCTATATCCTCAAGGGCATGGTCGAGTTCAACTGCGCAGGCAAGACCGTGATATGCACGCCCGGCACGCTCGTGCACGTGCCGGCCGGCACGGTGCACGGGTTTCGCTACGGCGCCGGCGGCGGCGAGATGCTCGAACTCACCGGCGAGGGCGGCTCTGCTACACGGATGTTCACCGCCATCGACAAGGAGATTCCGCCGGGTCCTCCCGACATTCCCAAGGTGCTGGAGGTGCTCAAGCAAAACGGGCTGACCGTCATGGCTTGAGCCACAACGCTGGCGCCAACACGCCATGATGCATGATGAATTGAGTCATCACCACGAATCTTCCCGTTGATGCGGCGCGCAAAACCGTTGCGTCGGAGTCAGGTCTTAATCTATACGTGTCCGGGGAGACGATGTCCCTGATTCTCCGATGGTCCGACGGTCAATATTGGCGGCTCTGTTCATTCTTACCCATTGGACGCGGGTGTTTGCGCTCGACTGGGTGCCGACCGATCAGGAAATGGCCAAGTACCGCCAAAGCTGGAACCCGCCGACTCACGGCACGAGCCTTACCTCCAGTGCAGATGTTTCTCGCCAAGGGCAGTGGTACGTCCGGGGATATGTTCAAGGCATGATTGGGTCCGGCGAATCGCACACCACCGCCGCCTCCAGGAGCGTTGCCTCTCCATTCAGCCCGGATGCAGTCATGCCGGCCGCCATTTTGTACTACGGACTCACCCGCCATGTGCTGGCAGGGGTCGGTATTTCTGGCGTGTACTGGCATTCCAATACTCCGGAGGTGGATGGGCGAACGTCGGGGGCCGGCATCGGCACGACCAGTTTGGTTCTCAAATACCGTCCCATTGTGCAAGATCCGGATTCATGGAAACCGTCCGTCGCCTTTTATAGCAAGCTCTCGCTCCCGACCAACCACTGGTTCGGCACGCCAGAAATTCCCGGTGGATTTACTCCTCTGTCGCGCGTGCCCTCGAGCCGCTTCGGCGCCGTGGCTTTGACGGAAGGCCTCCTCTTTCGGAAAAACCTGAAACCGTTCCGGATCACCGGGAATGTGTTTTATTCGTACAATTTCCCGGGATCGGGATCCGAACCGGGGGTCACCGTATATGGAGGAGATTTGCTCAGCACGCATCTGGCGTTCGAGCATGTCGTCAACGAGCGGACCGGATTCGGCTATCTCGTCGAGATGACGACCTTGCAACAATTCGCCAGGCGATTAGACGGTCACCCGGTCAACACTACTCCGGCCAGCTTCTGGCTCGTCGGTATTCAGCCGGGCCTCGAATACACCTTTTCACGTTATGAGTCAGGCGCGAAGCTGGTCGGTGCCATCGGTGTCATGTTCACCGTCGCGGGACAAGACGACATCCAAGCCATTTATCCGAACATCAGCTTCAAATACTTTTTCGAGCAAAATTAACCTGGCTCAATGATGAGACGCGCGGGCGGCGGTCAATTCTCCTAAGAGGAGAGGTCCTCCACACAATGGTCTAGGAGGGATTTTGAACTCTCGAAGATGTGCGCCTATTATTGACACGCGAGCGTCCTTTCGATACGCTCCTTTCTATACTTGAAGATATTAAGAATAGACGTGTGAATATGCGGATGAGACGACCCTTCCTTGTCCTGTCTTTCCTGCTCGCCTGGGTTGCGCTTCCCTACCTCTTCGACGTGGCGGTTTGTGAGGAGTTGTATGGTGCCCCGCCGTTGCAGGCCACCCTGACCGACGGTGAAACGGTTGATGCGGCGGAGGGAGACACGCTTTCGTCGTCCCAGGATTGCGTGAGTGCAAGCCATCTCCGTCTCCCGTCGATCTCTCAAGGATTCTCCGGACGCCTCTCTTTCGAACTCTGCCGTGTCGGCTACCTGAGCCTTCCGATTTCGGCTTCACGCGCTCCGCCAGCCACAAGATAAGCTTTCTTGCTTCCACCAGACAGTGTTTTGCATGCAGCGGTGTTGTGACAGACCGGGTGCTGCATGCACGGCGTCGCGCAACGAAGTCCAAGCGATTGTTTGTGTCCGTCGTGAGGTGACGTATGAGAAAACTTTCCTTCATTCAGCTGGGTGATTCACTGAAGATGCGTGTGATGATCACTGCTTTTGCCGGTCTGGCAGCTGCCGGGATTGGAAAGCCCGTATATGCCGAGTCCCTGACGGTAGGAGCTCCGCACACGGTACGAGCGGCGTTCGAGGAAATTGTCCCGATATTCGAGCGAGAATATGGCGCAGCGGTCAATATCCTGTACCGGCCATCGAAGACGTTGCTTCATCAAATCGAAACGGGAGCGCCGATCGATGTGTTCCTGTTCGCGGGGATCGAAAAGGTCGAGCATCTTTCCAAAAAGAGACTGACGCTCAACGGTTATCCCAGGCTCTTCGCACAAACATCGCTTGTCCTCGTGCTGCCGGCGGACTCTCCGGCCATGTTGCTGTCTTTGACCCAAGCCCTGTCCAATCACACCACACGCATTGCTCTTGGGGATCCCGAAACCTCCTACTTGGGAGAGGTCACTGCCCGGGAGATGATTAAGCGCTATCCAACGTACAAAAGGCATTCGCATCTGATCTATGCGTCGCATAGCGAGGAAATCCTCACGCTGATTCGCACAGGGAAGGCCGATGTGGGGGTGGTTTACCGTGCCAACCTCATCAATACGGGGTATGTGCGCATCAGCGATGAAGCTCCCGTCGGACCTGACGTGTCGATTCAGTTCGGGCAAGCTGTCGTATCGAACTGTCGGACGGCGGTACGCGTTATTGCCGAACAATTTTCTGATTTTCTGATGACGCCTCGTATTCAGGGTCTATTGGTGAAACATGGATTTGACCCTCCGTCATCCTCTCACCGCGAATATGCCGGACGACAGAAGCGGTCTTCAGAAGTGGTGCCCTAACCCGCATTTACTCTCGCGATAATGCGGGCTAATCAAGCGTCGGTATAAGCATCTGGGTAAAGCCAGCCATCATTCGAAGGAATTTGATCGAGCGGAGGCGGGTTTCGCGCCACTCTTTTCCGAAGGCAGAACTCTGTAGCAATTACTCCACAGTGCAATATTAAATACACAACATTTTTGGCCAAAAAAACGTTCGAATAGAACTGACTGGGCAGTGTTTTCAATGAGTTACCCATCAAAATCTTTGCGGTCCAAAGATTGCTTATGTAGGGCCCCATGCTGGATCGAATGTCTTTACGCCATATAAGCACCGCCGTTCTTCTGTTGTTCGTTGTTTCCATGCTCACCGCATGTCAGGGCGCTTGGAACAGCTCCTCTCCCCGAACCGACAATGATCGGTTTATGAATCTGTGGTCTACTTATACGCTTTGCATGGCGTCATCGGATTTTGAGGTGGTTCAACGGACTTCCGACCAGCTTCGAATTGTTCGCAAGCAATCAGAATGGTACGCGGGCACGCATCTCTCGGCCGACGAACACGCCGGTCCCTTTTCCCTCCAGGCGCCGTCCCGGCTCGCGGTTGATGTGCACGCTATGGCCGCCTCGTGCGCAATTCATGCGGGAGACGTTGCGTCTGAAGACGGCAAAGACCATATCGCGAAACAACTCTACTCTGAGGTGTTGGCGGATTATGCCGAGGTGGCGTATCCCTTTTACGTCCTCCAAGCTCGTTCACGGCTGGCCGAACTCCAAAGCCGCCTGCAACTCACACTGCATCGTCAGGGATAAGCCTTTCCACCTCGGACGGAGAACGGCGCCCGCAGCGCCCGTTCATTTCTTCCAAACGCCATCACGGCGATCCGGGTTTCTTGTCGGTTACATCCCTTTCAGGTACTCATGCACGAACTGAACGGCCATCGCTCCCTCTCCAACCGCTGAGGCTACCCGCTTGCTTGATCCGGATCGCACGTCGCCTGCAGCAAACACTCCCTGACGGCTGGTCTCCAATAGAAACGGCTGCCGCGCTGCCGTCCAATGGGAGGAACGGGCCAGAGTTGCGCCGGTGACAATGAACCCCTCAGCATCCCTCTCGATCTGCGGAGGAAGCCAGTCGGTCCGCGGCACTGCCCCGATGAAGCTGAACACCGCCGGTGTCGCCACTCTCCGCTCTTGACCATTCTTGTGGTTCATGATGTCGACTGAGTCGAGATGACCGTTCCCGCTCATCCGTCGGATTGTCGTATTGGACAGCAGCTCGATGTTCCTCGTCTGTTGAATTCGCCGGACCAGATAACTGGACATGTTTTTGTACAGATCGTCGCCACGGATCGAGAGCAATACGTGGCGGGTGTGCTGAGCCAGAAAGACGGCGGCTTGGCCGGCGGAATTGCCGCCGCCCACCACCACGACTTCGGCTCCCTGGCACATCTTGGCCTCAGCGGGCGTCGCCGCATAGTAGACGCCCTTTCCTTCGAACGCGTCGCACCCTGCAATGCCCAACCGCCGGTATTCTGCTCCGGTCGCGATAAGGACACACTTCGCCGTGACGACGTCGCCGTTGTCGAGATGGAGCATTGAGTAGGTCTTGTCCCAATCCAGACGGGTCACCGAGGTGGGGATCGACAGGCGAGCACCGAATTTATTGGCCTGAAGGATGGCGCGGTCCGCCAGCTCGCTGCCGGTCACGCCGGTCGGAAAGCCCAGGTAGTTCTCGATCCGCATGCTGCTGCCCGCCTGTCCTCCCGGCGCCGTGCGCTCAAGCACCACGGTCCGGAGACCTTCCGACGCCCCATAGACCGCCGCCGCCAGGCCCGCCGGGCCGGCTCCCACCACCACCAGGTCGTAGACCGTCTGGTCCAGCGGCCGGCTGATACCGATCGCCTCGGCCAGTTCGGGGTTCGAAGGGTTGCGCAACAGCAGCAGATGGGCGCACGCGACCACGGGCGTGTCGGATTCCGTGACGCCAAACTCTTTGAGCAGCCGATCCACCTGCGGGTCGGTTTCGACATCGACCCATGTGAACAGCACGTGGTTCTTGGCTAGAAAATCACGGATACGGAATGTGTCGACGGAGTAGCGGGAGCCGATTACCCGCAGACCAATGAACTCGGCTGATTCGCGCAAGAGCTGCCGGCGCGCAATAAACGCCTGGAGGATGATGTCACTGAGGTTGGGGCATTGATCGAGAATCCCTCGAAGGGCGGTTCCCGGGATTTCATAGACCATGCAATCGCCCCGCGCGACGGCACTGACGACCGCCGGATTGCCGGTCAAATGGGAGACGTCGCCCGTGAACCCGCCCTTTCCATGGATCGTGACCGTCTTGGGCTGGTCGCCGGAATAATCGACGATTTCGACTTCGCCTGATTGGATGATGAAGAATTTGAGATCACGGTCGCCTACCGCAAAGAGGACCTCTCCGTCCCGATACAGTTTGGAGCTCGCGGTGGTGCATAGGGACAGCTCGGCGATCTGTGCCTCGCTCAGCGTCGGAAAAGCGATGGATTGAAGGGTGTGTTCGGCCATGAGTACTCCCATAAGACAATGAAGGCACGGCTGACTCCCATTATTGTATGCTTGTCACAGTCTTCCAGAAAGATCTCCGGCCGATGATCGCCAAAATTATTTCAGGCGGGCAGACAGGGGCTGATCGTGCGGCGCTCGATTGGGCGATTAAACATGGGGTGCCCCACGGCGGCTGGTGTCCCAAAGGGAGGCGGGCGGAAGACGGCGCCATTCCTGAACGGTACGTGCTGCAAGAAACCCCACAGCGCAGGTATCAACAGCGCACCAGATGGAATGTCCGTGACGCCGACGCCACCTTACTTGTCACCCTCGCGAACGATCTGACCGGTGGATCGCTGGTTACGTATGAATACGCTAAGATCCTCGGCAAGCCCTGCCTGCATGTGTTCCCCGGCGAAGAATGGCCTGAGGGCCTGAAGACATTTCTTGAAGCCCACGCCGTTCAGATACTGAATGTGGCGGGGCCGCGGAGTTCCTCCGCCCCTGGTATTGAACAGTTTGTCTCCACCGTGCTGGACGAAGCACGAATGAAGCGGCGCATCGCTTCGTAGCGTCTCCTTACGTTCTTCTCCATGCGAATTGTCGCGATACCCGACGAGCGTTGCCGGCCTGGTGTATCTATTCAGGAAGAGATGTGTATCTCTTGAGATACTGTTAGGGCGATCCTTTCGCCGGTTTGTGATGCGTGGTACTGGCTGATATCTCCCGCCTGGCAAGCACTTCGGAGACTTCGTAGACCTCGTCGAACAAATGGCCTGAATGTTGCTGAGTACAGCGACACGCCCAGGAACACACTAGCGGCATGTCGGCTTGGCGCGAGAGCGGACGCCCGGCTCTATGTTGCCGATGGCCGCCATTATCACAATCGGTCTTTACCTCATGACGGAAGGAGGATGCAGACATGGCGGAAAAACGGAAGCAATCCGGATCGGACGTAACAGGCTCCTCAGCACGCAGACCAAGCGGAGCGCAAGAAGGCGGAGAATTCCGCTCGGGAGGTCGAGTACGCACCGCGCTCATTTCGGGCAACACCTTTGCGGCCAAGGCGGTTCAGTACTCCGTCATCGACGGAATGGCGATGTTCGAAGGCGACATCGTGCTGGGAACCGAGGAGCAAGTGGAGGAACGCACGAGGCAATTGCAGGCCGAAATGTCGGGGCAGCTGGCGCGGGGTGTCGTGATTACGGGCAGCCAGTTCCGATGGCCGAATTGCAGAATCCCGTACACGATCGACGCGGCGCTGCCGAACCAAGCCCGGGTGACGGACGCCATCGCGCACTGGCAGGATCGCACGCGTTTTCGTTTTGTTGTTCGAACCACGGAAGCCGATTATGTCACGTTCCGCCCATCGGGGGGTTGCTCCTCGAGTGTGGGGCGCCAAGGCGGCCAGCAGTTTGTCAACCTTGGTCCCGGTTGCACGACGGGGAACTGCATCCATGAGATCGGACATGTCGTGGGACTCTGGCACGAGCAGAGTCGCGAAGACCGCGACTCATTCGTCACGATCCAGTGGGCGAAGATTCAAGCCGGGATGGAGCATAACTTCAATCAACACATCACGGACGGCGATGATGTCGGCGCCTACGATTATGGATCCATCATGCACTATCCCAGAAACGCATTTTCGGTGGACGGCAGCGACACCATCACGCCGACCACGCCGGGCGCTGTGATCGGCCAGCGAACCGCCCTAAGCCCCGGGGATGTCGCCACAGCCAATTCCTTCTGCCCGAAACCGATCAAGGAAGTGGTGAAGGACATCCGCAAGGATGTCGCGAAGGATGTGATTCAGGACACCATTAAAGAACGCATCAAGGACGTAATCCTTGATACACGCAAAGAGATCGTGATTGATACGCGGAAGGAAGCGCCGTTGGATCCTGGCCCCGGCACGTGGGCCGAGCAAGTTATCACGCCCGGCCAATTGGTCGTGAACCCGGTTTCGCCTGTGTTGCAGCCGGGCATGACACAGCCGTTCGCCGTCGTCACTCCGCACCAGGCGCCGGCGGCGGGAGCGAACGAAACCGGGATGGAATCCACCTTGACCGAGCTCGACGGGCAACTCCAGATGCTGGCCGAGCAACTGGCCCAGATGGATGCGCAACGACAGGCGCTGCAGGCGCAATACAATGAGACGGCGGCCCTCCTGCGTCAGGCAGTTCAGGCGCATGAGCAGGCATCGGGAACGGCCGGGGGGCAGCAGCCATGATCGCGGTCATTTCACATCCCGAAGACCCTCACGCGCGGCGCGTGATCCAGCATCTCGAAGCGGCGGGGCAGGAAGTGTTCTTGCTGAACCTGGCCGACTTGCCGCATGCAGCCACGCTCACCATCGAATACCTTTCCAACGGCCAACCGCAACTGGAATACCGGCGCACGGGACAGGCGCCGATTGATCTGATGCAGGTGCATACCGTGTGGTGGCGGCGCCCGCAAGCGGCCAACATCGCCGCGGTGACGGATCCCGATGTTCGTTTGTTTACCGCCAATGAGTGGAACGAAGCCGTCAACGGACTCTGGCAGCTACTTGGAGCCCGCTGGATGAATGATCCGATTCGCGATGAGGTGGCCGGCCGGAAGGCATTGCAACTTCGAGTGGCCGCCGAATCCGGTCTCAGGGTGCCCCGCACGTTAATCACCTCGGCTCCCGACAAAGCCCGTGCGTTCATCACGTCACAGGGACTGGGCCGCACGATCTACAAGACATTTTCCTGCACCCATGCCATCTGGAGAGAGACCCGCTTGGTGCGGGAAGAAGATCTGGCGCTGCTGGACACGGTACGGCTTGCGCCGGTGATCTTCCAGGAATTTATTCCGGCGGACGCCGATCTCCGCATCACGGTCATCGGCGACCAGCTGTTTCCTGCGGCGATTTTTTCAAAGGAGACCGATTACCCGATAGATTTTCGCATGAGTCTCGGGCAAGCGAAGACGCAAGCGGTTGAACTGCCGGAGAAGGTTGCGTCCAACCTGCGCCGGTTCATGCAGCGGCTGGGACTGGTCTATGGAGCCTGTGATATGCGGCGGACGCCGGACGGGGACTATGTCTTTCTGGAGGTGAATACCGCGGGGGAATTTTTGTTCGTCGAGGAGCGGACGGGCCAGCCGATTTCCGATGCCTTGGCTCGGTGGTTGGCTATACCGGCCTGACGGCGACGCGCATCCGGACCTCGAGGCCGGATGGTACGGGGTAAGACATGGTGCTGATATAGTCTCCCTTGCTCACGCGACCGTCTCGGTCCACGTCCACGTGAGCCCAGACGGTCGCATGACGGGGAACGTCGCCGAGGGTCAGATCCACGGTGTCCAAAGAATCTCCTTGGCCCGTTCGGACCACCCCGTTCGCTTCCGCCACGATAACGGCGGGCGCATCAGCGAGCCCTGTGTCCCGTACCTGGACACGAACGGGACTTCCTGTCGGGGGCTTGGTCGGTCCTTCCGAATGGATCGCCACCGTGAGAATCATGAGGTATGCTACCCCAATGCGTGAGGGGATAGCGAGGGTTTCTCCGACTCCACCTCGCGCTTTGAAACAGGGCGGCCTTTATCGGCCGGGTGACGGGGCGTCAGCGCCGGTCTCGCGAGTCTCTCGTTCAACTGGGCACTCGCTCTTCTCGCACGTCTTCACTTGCTCTTCCTGCTTGTCCTCGCACGAATTCTTGTCCTCGACGCTGATCGCGTTCTCCAGGCATCGTTTCAACTCCTCGTCAGCCGCCTTCAGACATTCCGAACAAGGTGTTTGCGCATAGGCCGGGTTGCCGGTAAACAGGAACGAAGCAAGAAACAATGCGGAGATCTTGCTCATGGGAGATCTGCCGGGAAACTCATCGACACGATCCTATCAACGTAGCGAGAACCGCCGCAAGCCACGCTCTTCAGTCAGAGTTCGCGTGTATTATACGCCTTCTCGTTGTGTCCGCAATTGAAGGCCGCTGCGGACGGTGCTAGACTGGCCGCCTCGATTCCTCCCCATTCCGAGTTGATACGCACACCGGCGGGAAGCCGGTATTGACGGATAGGTCGGGATGGCAGAACAGGTGCCGGCCTGGACCGAGTACAACCTGGACGACATGCCTTGCAGAAGGTGATCGACGGTGAAGGCCGCCACCTCCAGAGATTGTTGCCGTGAATCCCACCACCCTTGAAGCGCGCATGAAGAAACTTGGGAACAGATCTGCCGAGACGGCACAGGGCGTTCTTCACGCGCATCCCTCTCCCGAAGAAGATCTTATTTTTTTCATCACCGGCGCGCTGGATTCCCGCACCACCGGCAAAGCCTGGCGCGATGCGATCCGCATCCTGCACCAGGCGAAGCCCCGGCGGCTGATTGTCGATGCGTCTCGTTTAACGTACTGCGACGGGACCGGCGCGGCCTTGCTCTTGGAGCTTCGTCGCCTGCAGGAGGACCGCCAGAGCAGCTATGAAATCCGATCGCTCGCGCCGGCATATCAGGCGCTGCTCGACCTCTATGGACGGTCGGACGGCCGGACTCCGGAACCGGCGGCGCCGGCCGTCTCGCCGGTGGAGCAGATCGGCCGCGCGGCCGCCCTGTTATGGACGGACATGGTGGTCTTGATCGCGTTCGTGGGGGAACTCTCCGTGGCGTTGGGGCGAGCCGCTCGGCGCCCGCGCCTCGTTCGCTGGCAGGATGCGCTCGTGACGGCCGAACGGGCGGGGGTCAACGCCCTACCGATCATCTCCCTGCTGGGGTTTCTTCTGGGGCTCATCATGGCGTTTCAATCCGCGATACCCATGCGGCAATTCGGGGCGGACATTTACGTCGCCAATCTGATCGGCCTCTCGATGCTGCGTGAATTGGGCCCGCTGTTGACCGCGATCATCCTGGCCGGACGATCCAGTTCCGCCTTTGCCGCCGAGCTGGGGACGATGAAAGTGAGTGAAGAGCTCGATGCCCTCACGACGATGGGATTGGAGCCGATCCGATTTTTGGTGGTGCCTCGGGTGATCGCCGCTGTGGCGATGACGCCGCTGCTTGCCGTCTTTGCCGGGTTCCTCGGCCTGGTCGGCGGCGCGGTGGTCATGCTTTCGTTGGGGTTCCCGCTGGTGACGTACGTGATTCAGGTGAAGTCCGCCGTCACCGCCGGCGATCTGGTCGGCGGCCTCGGGAAATCTTTCGTGTTCGGGATCGTCGTGGCGGCGATCGGCTGCTTGCGCGGCCTGCAGACGAGAAGCGGGGCGAGCGCGGTGGGAGAATCCACGACCAGGGCGGTGGTGAGCGGCCTCGTGTTGATCACGGTGGTGGACGGCCTGTTCGCCGTCGTGTTTTACATGCTCGGCATTTGAGGGCGGCGCTATGTCGATCGGCGGACGGACACCGATCATCCAGGTCAACCACGTCACGGCCGCGTACGACGGCACGGTCCTGCTGGACGATCTCTCGTTCGAAGTCTATCGGGGCGAAGTCTTCGCGATCCTCGGCGGGTCGGGCTCCGGTAAGAGCACGCTCTTGAAACACATGATCGGGTTGTATCGGCCGGCGCATGGATCAATTCTGATCGAAGGTCACGACATCGTGACGGCGCAAGGCGCGGAGCGGCTGATGATCCTGACCAAGATCGGGGTGATGTATCAGCAAGGAGCTCTGTTCGGGTCCATGACGTTGCTGGAAAATGTCCGGCTGCCGCTGGAGGAGTACACCGACTTGCCGGATGACGCCCTTATCAGGGTCGCGCTCATGAAGCTGCAGCTGGTCGGGTTGGGGGCGGCGGCGTACAAACTGCCTGATGAGATCAGCGGCGGCATGAGAAAGCGGGCGGCGATCGCGCGGGCGATGGCGCTGGATCCCCAGATCGTATTTCTGGACGAGCCGTCGGCGGGACTCGATCCCATCACATCGGCCGAGCTGGACCAACTCATCTTGAGCCTCGCCAGGAATCTCAAGATCACGTTCGTCGTGGTGACGCATGAGCTTCCCAGCATCGATACGATCGCCGACCGGGTCATCATGTTGGACAAGCGCGCGAAACGGATCATCGCGGAAGGGAAGCCGCAGGAGTTGCGGGACTGTTCCGAGAACCCATGGGTGCGGCGATTCTTCAATCGGGAGGCGAGCCCGGCGGCGCCGTAGAGGTCCGGAGTATTGGTCCTCGCGCGCCGGCGGCGCGGTGCAGGACAAAAGACGGACAATGATGAATCCATGAGCCAGAAAGCGCACTACTATAAGATCGGGCTCTTCGTGATCGGAGCGGTGAGTTTAGTCGTCACCGGCATCATCGTCCTGGGAGCCGGCGAGTGGTTCGAAAAGGTGACGATGGTGGAGACCTATTTCAACGAATCGGTCCAGGGACTGGAGGTCGGCGCGCCGGTGCGGTTGCGAGGCGTTTCGGTCGGACGGGTGGAGTCGGTCGGGCTGGCCAGGGAAGAGTATGGCATCGCCGCCAAGCCTGAAGCGGGCTTTTTCCCGTACAAGGGAGTTGTGGTCGTGCGGATGTCGCTTCGCCCCAGCATTGCGATCCATGTTCCGGAAGAGGATGCAAACACGCGCATGAAGATGGCCGCCGACGCCGGCCTTCGGGTGCGTTTGGCGTCACAAGGCATCACAGGGGTCCTCTACATTGAGTCGGAGTTTGTAGAGCCTGAGAGCTATCCTCCGATGAGCATTGCCTGGACGCCGAAGACCCCCTACATTCCCTCTGCGCCGAGCGCCATTTCAGAACTCGGGGCCGATCTGCGGTCCATTGTCAGGAAACTCGATCATGTGGATATCGGCAAGATTGTCCAAGGTCTCGATACCATGCTGGCCTCGGTTACGCTGGTGGCTCAGGAGATCCAGGGGCAGCATCTGGGCCTCGAGGCGAAACAATTGGTCGCGGACATGCGCGGAACGGTTCTGGAAGCGCGCCGGATGCTGGATAACCCGCAGCTCGGCATGGCGCTGAAGGACTCAGCCGCGGCTATGCAAGATATCCGTCGGACGGTGGCCGATCTGAATCATGCGGGGAAGGATGTGCGCGAAGCCATGGCCCAGTTGCCTGAAGTCATGGTTCGTCTGAATAGGAGTTTGCGCCGGGTTGATAACCTGCTGGCATCGAAGAGCGAAACGATCGATGAAGTGTTGGAGAACCTGCAAGCCGTCTCCGAGGAACTCCGGTATCTGACGAAAACCGTCGAGCAGTATCCCTCGCAAGTCCTCTTCGGCAAGCCGCCGCCACGGACGAGCACGGTGACGCGATGAGGCTGACGCTGGTAGCATGGGTGGGTCTGGCTCCCCTTACGTTCCTGCTCGCCGGTTGCCTGAGTCTCGACAAGAGTTACCCTGAGAAGCGGTCGTTCGTGCTGGATGTCGCGCCCGAGGTGCGGGAGCCTGCTCCGACAGCCGCCATGGTGCTGAGAATCAACAGGCTGCACGTGTCCCCTTTGTTCGCCGGGAGGGCGATGGTGTATCGGACTGCGGACTTGCAGTACGAGAGCGATTTTTATGACGAATGGTTCATCGCTCCCGGCGCGCTCGTCACGCAACAGCTTCAGAATTGGCTCTCCAAATCCGGCCGGTTCCGATTTGTGCTGGTGGGAACCGACCATATCGAGCCGACCCATCTGTTGGAAGGCACCGTGACGGAATTGTATGGAGACTTCCGGCGCACTGTTCCCCCGAAGGCCGTGCTGGGAATCGAGCTGCATCTGCTGGACGAGCTCCATGAAAGTGAGGTGCTGTTCCGGCAGGTGTACCGCAAGGAAGTGCCGCTCGCCGATCGCTCTCCCGAGGCGCTGGCGGCAGGCCTCACCCAAGCCCTGCGTCTTGTGCTGATCGAGTTCGACAAGGACCTGGAGGAACTGCGGCCGCGCTCATCTGTACCGGCCGTTTCTCGCTGAGCCCGCTGCCGCTCTGTTGCCTTTGCCATGTCCAGACTCGTATCTCTTCGTAAACACGAGGGTCCCGTTTGCACCGTTCCCGCAGACGACTCTCGCAGGAGGCAACGACGATAATGACCTCGCCGGCAGAAGGACAGGCGGAGAAAGTCTACCGTCATGCCTTGCCGGTGCGGCTGGGACACTGGCTCAATGTCATCTGCTTGGTCATCCTCATCATGAGCGGCTTGCAGATCTTCAATGCCCATCCGGCGCTCTATTGGGGAGACCGGTCTGATCGCGACCGCCCGCTTCTTTCCATCCGGGCCGTCAAGACCGATGAAGGGATCAAGGGCGTCACGATGATCCTGGGACATCAATTTGATACCACCGGTGTGCTGGGATACTCGGGGCATTCCGTGCGGGCCTTTCCGGCATGGGCCACGATTCCGAGCGGCAGATGGTTGGCGATGGGCCGGCAATGGCATCTCTTCTTCGCCTGGCTGTTTGTCATCAATGGGCTGCTCTTTGCCGCCTACGCGTTCATCAGCCGCCATGTCACTCGTGATCTCATGCCGACTGCGCGGGAGCTGCGCGGCATCGGCAGCGCGATCAAGAATCATGTCCTGCTCCGGCCCCGGTCCGGTAATGAAGTCATGCGGTACAATGTGCTTCAGAAACTGGCGTACCTCGGAGTGCTCTTCGGGCTGGGGCCGCTGATCGTGTTGACGGGACTCGCGATGTCGCCGACACTCGATACGGCCTTTCCCTGGTTGTTGACGATCTTCGGCGGCCGCCAATCGGCGCGGACGATTCACTTCATCGTATGTGTTTCGTTCGTCGCCTTCATCGTCATTCACGTGGGGCAGGTCATGCTCACAGGATTCGTCAACAACACCCGCTCCATGATTACCGGGTGGTTTGTGATCAAGCCGGACGAAGCGGGCCGTCGAGCATAGCCGGATATTGCCCCATCGGCAAAGCGGAGGCAGTCATGAACAAAACTAAGCGAACGATGCTCCGCCGCCAATTCTTGAAAGGCGCAATGGGCGGCGCGGGGTTGATGGCCGCAGCCGGCTGCGACAACCTGACGCAGAGTCGATGGTTTCCCGGCCTGTTGAGTCAGGCGGAAAAGCTCACCGACCTGGTTCAGCGGGCCGTGACGCCGGCGACGGCATTGGCCAAGGAATATCGCGAAGCGGATATATCGGCGCAGTTTCCGGCCAACGGCAATACGGATCCGGGCACGGAGGCCTACGCCGCGACGGCGGCCGCAGGGTTTACCGATTGGACGCTCGCGATCCTCGGACTGGTCCGGACGCCGGCCGAATGGTCTCTGGGTGCGATTCAAGACATGCCCGCCCGGACACAGATTACCAGGCACGATTGTGTCGAAGGTTGGAGCGCCATCGGCAAGTGGACCGGCGTGCCGCTCGGCGACCTGATGCGGAAGGTGGATCCGCTGCCTGCCGCGAAATATGCCGTCTTTCACTGCGCGGATTTGGATAATGAGGGCGTGTATTACTATGAGAGCATGGCCGTCGCGGATCTCTATCATCCGCAGACGATCCTGGCCTACGAGCTCAACGATCGGCCGTTGGATATTCCGCATGGGGCGCCGCTTCGGCTGCGCTTCGAACGCCAGCTCGGCTACAAGCACGCCAAATATGTCATGAAGATCGAGTTGGTGGAGTCGCTTGCCGGGTTCGGGCAGGGGCGGGGAGGATATTGGGAGGATCAGGGATACGAATGGTACGCGGGCATTTAAAAATTTGGCAAGGAAGCCGGTCGCCTCCGCACTTCTCGGAGCGGCCCCTCCGGGACTTGTCGTGCGGAACCTTCCGGAATTCCCGTGGCTGTGGTCGGCGACGACCACAGTGCCGTGGTCAGTTCCGGCTTTCCTCCATGACAAATCCTCGGTGGGCGCCCCGCTCCTTCAGTGAAGTCGGCGTCTCAGCTTCCTTGCCTGCCCGGCCTTACTCGATCGGAAAACATACAATGAGTCAGAGGATGGTAGAAGATCGGGCGGTGCTAAGAGAGATCGTCAAGCCGTGGGGCAAGGAGGCCGCCCTCCTTGCCCCACGGGATAAATATCCTACTGATTCCCTTTCGATTTCTCGCCGCCGCCCTTGCTACGTTCCATCGAAGAGCCGGCTCCCTCTTCTCGCTGCATCTTCTGGCTGCTTTCCTGCGAGCCTTTCATGCCTTGTTGGCCTCCCATCCCTTGCCCTTGCCCTTGAGATTGCTCGCCGAGGATCTCCTTCATGCGATCCGCATACATCTGCTCCTGCAAGATCTGCGATCCCGACGACCCCCCATAATTCCTCTCTCCGCCTCCCGCGCCCATCTGTGCTCCCGCTGTCCCGGCCACGAGTACCAGGCTGACCCATCCCGACACGATCAATCCGGAGCGTCGCTGAAAATTCATAGCATCCCTCCTTGTGGTAAAGACCCTCATTGGGTTTACTCTTCATCAGGCCACATGAAAGAACGTTAAGCAATGGTGGGCTGCTCCGAGTCAGTTCGCGAGCCGAATGAGGGCCGGTCCGTCGCATGATTGTACGGCAACGTGAAATAGAACCGGCTTCCTTTTCCCGGCGCGCTTTCCACCGCGATGGTGCCTCCGTGCAGTTCGATGAGGCCTTTTGCAATGGCCAGGCCCAACCCGGCGCCGCCGGTCCCGGTTGGACGGGCCTGTACGCGATAGAATTTGTCGAAGATTTTCGAGACATGTTCTTCCGGAATGCCGCAGCCGGTATCGGACACGCCGACGGTGATGTAGTGATGATCGAGGACCTGCGCCTCGATATGGACCCGCCCGCCGGACGGAGTATATTTGATGGCGTTCTCGAGAAGGTTGGCGGCCACTTCATATAATTTATCCCGGTCCGCATGAATGCTCGGGATGGAGTCCATGCAGGTCATGTCCATGGCAATCGACTTCTGTTGGGCAAGAGGCTGAAACTCCTCGATGAGTTGAACGAACAGATCCTGGAGCGACAGAATCGTCGGGGCCAGCTCCATCTTTCCCGCTTCGATCCGGGACAAGTTCAGCAACTCATTCAACATGCGGGCCAGCCGGTCCGCATTGAATTTGACGCGAGAGAGATAATGTTGCTGCTTGTCGGTCAACGGCCCGGCCAGTTCATCCAGCAGATTTTCGACCAAGCCCTTCATCGATGCGAGCGGCGTCCGTAGCTCATGCGACACGATCGTGACGAAGGCGCTTTTCAGCCGGTCCAATTCCTGGAGCTGCTCGACGGCCCCTTGCAGCGCGCTCGTCCGTTCCAGAATCCGTCGCTCCAACGTGTGATTGAGTTGATCGAGCTCCTCTTCCGCACGCCGTCGTTCAGCGACTCCGACCGACAAGGCCAACGCGGTGACTGCGACCACCGCCGTGAAGGCCTGCAACAGGAGCAGGGTTTCATTAAGACTGCCGCGGACAAAAGGACCGGTTCCTTGCAAGGTGCTCCAGATGGCGATGGCGACACACAGCAGGATGGCGGTCGCCGTTTCACGAGGGCCAAGGCGGACGGCGACCCAGATCAGAATCGAGAACGTGAGAAAGGCCAACGGATAATTCGGTGCGGTCATCGCCTGGCCGCTCTGAAAGACGACCAAGGCCACCAGGCAGAGCAACGTCAGCAGAGCGCCGACTTCGACGAGCCGCTCCCGAGTCCATGCGACGGTCGGGTGCGAGACCCACAGCACGATGACCGGCGTGATGATGAGCGCACCGACGGCATCGCCCAGCCACCAGGTCATCCAAGTGACTCCGTACGCCTTCCAATCGAGATACTCGGTGAAGGCTAGGGTGGTCACGCCCAATGTGGCGCTCACCGCCGTACTGAGGACTCCCGCCAAGACGACAAACTTCAATGTGTCCCGTTGCCGGGTGAAGACTTCCCGGCCGCCGGCAAACCGGTTGACCAGAAAGCCGGCCAAGAGACTTTCCAATGTATTGCCCGTGGCGATACCGATCGAAGAGACTAATGAACCGGCCGTGGTGAGATTGACGGCCAGCGCCCCCACAAACACCGCCGGCCAAACCCAATAGCCTAAGAGGAGAACGGCCGCCAGGCTGATGCCGGTTGGAGGCCAGACCGGCGTGGCACTGGGATGAAACGCGGCCATCGTGAGACCGAATTTGCCGGCAAGGACATACCAGGCGGCGAGGCCGCACAGCACGGCGAGGCGGTAGCCTATAGAGAGCGGCGGGCGTTGCTCGGCGTCGGCTGAGAACATCTCGGCCAGCCCCAATAGATTGTCGAGGCAGGGAGTTACGTAGCAATAAATAATAGTAAACGAACCGGGTTTAAACAACAGGGCAGGGACGGGCGGGTCGTGGATCAGTTTGCCATCAGAAACACTGAAGTCATGTCATTCCAGCCGAGGCGGGAAGCCAGTCGAAGGGCCTGTGGATGCCTGCTCCCCGTTTCCGCGAGGACAAGCTCGCGGGCATGACGCCAAAGGAAACCGACCCACTACAGGATGGGCGGACAGACACGAACCGGCGGCTTGAACCCGGAAGGCAGGCAGGCCATGGACCGGCTCGTGCTCAATGATAGCGGAGGACACCGGTTCATAGGGTGGAAGGGACGTGCAGATATTGCGGTTTGCGAACTACTTTGCTACTGAGGAATCTGCTGCTTGATCGAAATGGCGTGTCCCTCGCGCGTCACCGTCGCCTCGATCTTATCGCCGATTTTGATCACCCCGTCCTTTTTCGTCTCGGGACTCACGTGTATTCGTACCTCATGGCCGGAGATCTCCTTGATGATATATTCGTCGCCCTCCTTCAGAAGCACGTCACCCTTGACTACCTGCTCGGCTGCTTCTTGAGGAGCATTTTGTGTCATCCCTACCCCCGCCATTCCCACGATCAACAGAGCCTGGACGGTGACAATCAACAAGAGCTTCATGATGCGAGGTCCTCCCTTCGGTTGGGCCGAGCGTCAGAATATGCCATCACAATGTTGCGGCCGGTGAGTAACTGTACCAGAAAGAGACGGTGTTTTCAGCGGCGATCATCGCGAATCAAGCCCCGGCGTGCCTCCTTTTCAGTCATGCCCGCGAAGGCGGGCATCCACTCCTGTTTCGGCTTACCATCCAGGAGTTTGATCAGCTGAAAGAGCATGCCGGCAATGCCGGTTTGAGGTCACAAAATGTGACCTCAAAAGCGAGGGGCGGCCGCCGTTACCTGCCATATGTCTTTACGGAGCAGGGGGTCGCCATGCTCTCGAGTGTTTTGAATAGTAAGCGTGCCATACAGACCAATATTGTCATCATGCGGGCGTTCGTCCAGTTGCGGCAATTGGCAGTCACTCATAAACGACTGGGCGCCAAATTGGCTGAGCTTGAGCGGACGGTGGCAAGCCACGACGAGCATATCAACGAACTGTTTGAAGCGATCCGGCAACTCATGGAACCGCCCGCTTCGTCCAGCCGTCGCATCGGCTTTCGGGAGAAGGAAGAGAATGAGAAGCGAAGCATTATGGGACTCGGAGCCAGGACTAACGCATTGCTCGTAACGTTACGAGTCGACCCTCCTGTTTATTACGAGGCTTCCGCACATCGGAAGTCCTAGCTTATAACTCGTAACTCAAAGCTCATAACTTGGAACTCCTCCCGCTATTGTTCTCGTACGTGAAACTGGGTATCCTTGCGCAGCTCTGGTATTGGGACACGGCTTGTGTGGCGAGCCACATAAAAACTCATCGGGTAAGACAAACGAAACGAAGGAGCGCCACGGCGAATGGCGGGAAAACGCAAATCGAACGCGAAAGAATCCAATGGAGCGACCCTTGGGTTTGAACAGAAGCTCTGGCAGGCGGCGGATGCTTTGCGAAACAACATGGATGCGGCGGAGTACAAGCATGTCGTCCTTGGCCTCATTTTCCTCAAATACATCTCGGATGCGTTCGAGGCCAAGCATGCCGAACTCGACTCACAACGCAAGCAAGGCGCCGATCCCGAAGATCCCGACGAATACAAAGCCGCGAGCATCTTCTGGGTTCCGAAGGAGGCGCGATGGGCCCATCTGAAAGCGAGCGCCCCGCAGCCGACAATCGGTACGCTGGTGGACGATGCCATGAGCGCCATCGAGCGGGACAATCCTTCGCTCAAAGGCGTGCTGCCCAAAGATTACGCCCGCCCCGGCCTCGACAAGCAGCGTCTCGGCCAGCTCATCAATCTTGTCTCCGACATCGGCCTCGGCAGCCCGGCCGACCGAGCCAAGGACATCCTTGGCCGCGTTTACGAATACTTTCTCGCGCAGTTTGCCACCGCGGAGGGCAAGAAGGGCGGACAGTTCTACACCCCGTCACGGGTGGTGCGGGTCCTGGTCGAGATGCTCGCGCCTTACAAAGGCCGCGTGTACGATCCCTGTTGCGGCTCGGGCGGCATGTTCGTGTCCAGCGAGAAGTTCATCGAAGCCCATAGCGGAAAGCTCGGCGATATCTCGATCTATGGCCAGGAGTCGAACTATACGACTTGGCGCCTGGCCAAGATGAATCTCGCCATCAGGGGCATCGATGCGCAGATTGCGCATGGTGACACCTTCCACAACGATAAGCACCCGGATCTCAAAGCCGACTATGTCCTGGCGAATCCGCCGTTCAATGACAGCGACTGGCGCGGCGAGTTGCTGAAGGACGATAAACGCTGGGTCTATGGCACGCCGCCGGCCGGCAATGCCAACTTCGCCTGGGTACAGCACTTCGTCCATCACCTCGCGCCCAGCGGCATCGCGGGGTTCGTGCTGGCCAATGGGTCCATGTCGTCGAACCAGTCGGGTGAGGGGGAAATCCGGAAGGCGATTATCGAAGCGGATCTCGTAGACTGCATGGTGGCGCTGCCGGGGCAACTGTTTTATTCGACCCAAATTCCGGTCTGTCTCTGGTTTCTCGTACGCAGCAAGAAGAACGGCCGCTTTCGCGACCGGCGCGGGGAGACACTCTTCATCGATGCCCGCAAGTTGGGAACCATGGTGGACCGCGTGCATCGTGAGCTGACGGATCAAGACGTGGCGAAAATCGCCGGCACCTACCATTCGTGGCGCGGCGACAAGGGGACCGGCACGTACGCGGACATCGCCGGCTTTTGCAAATCGGCCACCCTCGAAGACATTCGCAAGCACGGCCATGTCCTCACGCCGGGGCGTTACGTCGGAGCGGAGGCGGCGGAGGCAGACAGCGAACCGTTCGATGAGAAGATGAAGCGGCTCACCGCGATGCTGCGGCAGCAGCAGGCCGAAGCGGCCAAGCTGGACGCCGCCATCGCCGCCAACTTGAAGGAACTGGGGTATGGCGGATAGGCCTCTATTAAATGATTTAGGCGTTTCCTTTAATAAGCCATCTTCTTATTTAAGGATCGTTGAATAAGGCACGGGATCAATGCAACGAGGCGTCACAGGCGAATATGAGGTCACGACTGCCGGCGAGGAACAAGTGCGCGCCTTCATTCCTCATCCATTGCCGCCGGATCCTCCTCTGGATCTTTCAAATGCCCGCCAACGCCTGTTGGAGCGGGCCACGCTCGCCGTCGGGCGGCTGGACAGCATCACACTGCTGCTGCCGGAACCAAACATCTTTCTGTATGCCTATGTCCGCCGTGAGGCGGTGCTGTCTTCGCAAATTGAAGGCACGCAATCTTCGCTTGCCGACCTGCTCCTGTTTGAGTTGGAAGAGGCGCCCGGCGTGCCCTTTGATGATGTCGTGGAAGTTTCGGGCTATGTCGCGGCGCTGGAACATGGCATGGCGCGGCTCCGCGAGCGGTTTCCCCTTTCCAACAGGCTCATTCGGGAAATGCATGCCGTGCTACTGTCACGCGGTCGAGGCAGCGATAAATCCCCCGGTGAGTTCCGCCGTACGCAGAATTGGATCGGCGGGACGCGTCCAGGCAATGCACATTTTGTTCCGCCACCGCCATCCCGGATTGAAGATTCCATGGGTGCATTGGAACAGTTCATCCACGAGGAACATTCCTCCTATCCGACGTTGGTCAAGGCCGCGCTGGCGCACGTTCAGTTCGAGACGATCCACCCATTTCTTGATGGAAACGGACGCATCGGCCGGCTTTTGATCGCCTTCATCCTCCACGATGGAGGAGTCCTCTCCAAGCCCCTGCTGTACCTGAGTCTCTACTTCAAGCAACACCGGCCCGAATATTACCGCTTGCTCGATGTCGTGCGGGCAGAGGGCGATTGGGAAGCGTGGTTGGACTTCTTCTTGGAAGGCGTGGAAGACACCGCAACCAATGCTGTGGGCGTAGCCCAGGCCCTGGTCGAATTGTTCAAGCAGGATACGGCTCGAGTGCAAGCGGGGGGACGGGTGGCGTCGAGCGCACTCCGTGTGTTCAATGCTCTGTGCGAGCGACCGATCACCACACTCAACGATGTGTGCAAGCGGACGGGGCTTTCGTTTCCAACTGCGACGAAAGGCACCGAGAAGCTGATGAACCTGGGGATTGTCAAAGAACTGACCGGCGGCCGGCGCAATCGTCTCTTTGCCTACGACCGGTATCTTGCGATCCTCAACGAAGGCACGGAGCCATGATGAAAGCACGAGCCAAGCTGCCCAATGTTTGGAGCGATGATTTCAAGACAAGGAGAGGGCCATGAAGTGGCGTGATCTGCAAGACAGGAGAGGCGAAGCCGGGCACAGTCACCGTCACTCTTCTTCGGGGAGAAACGACC
The DNA here is from genome assembly GCA_040981125.1 of Nitrospira sp. Classification (GTDB taxonomy): domain Bacteria; phylum Nitrospirota; class Nitrospiria; order Nitrospirales; family Nitrospiraceae; genus DASSBQ01. Next base: position 341,099 of record JANRMQ010000002.1, on the reverse strand, counting down.
GTGCTGATCAAAGGTACGCCGGCGGAGGTGTGCGAGGATTGCGGCGAGTACTATTTGGATGAAGTCGTTGCTCGGAAGGTCTACAAGCAGGCCGACGAGGCAGTCCAACGTCGAGCGGAAGTGGAAATTCTTCGCTATGCGGCATGCGTGCGGTAAATATCCCAGGACTTTTTGTTCCGTCTTACGCGCAACGAAGCCGAACCTCTGTCGGGTTCAAGATCACAATCTGTGATGTTGAAACGGGGCCAGCATGCATGAGCAGCAGGCCGAAGCCGCGAAGCTTGATGCGGCTATCGCCGCCAACCCCAAGGAGCTTGGTTATGAGGTGTGATCGGCAGGCGACCGTGTATGGTGACTTTCCGGCTGACTACACGATTGATCGCCTTTCGAGCCTGTGTGAGCCAGAGGGCGGCGTCCAGACAGGTCCCTTCGGCAGCCGACTGCATCAAGAAGACTATGTTCGTGTTGGGACGCCAATTATCACCGTCGAACACCTCGGAGAGAATCGAATTAAACATGAGGATGTTCCATGCGTCTCTGATGAAGACTTCAAACGGTTATCGAGATACCAGCTGCGAAAAGGAGACATCGTTTTTAGTCGAGTTGGATCTGTAGACCGGAGAGCGCTCGTCCGTGAAGCTGAGGAAGGATGGCTCTTCTCCGGTCGATGCCTTCGAGTAAGACCCAACAAGTCCAAGATTGATTCAGGATATCTCTCCTACCTCTTCGGATTACCTGCCTTTAAGGAGCATATTCGCGCTATTGCGGTCGGTGCCACGATGCCATCACTGAACACAACACTCCTTAGTGATGTTGCCATCCCGCGCCCAAAGAGCTTGGGTGAGCAATGCACCATCGCTCATATACTTGGTACGTTGGACGATAAGATCGAACTGAACCGACGGATAAACGAAACACTGGAGGCCATGGCCCGGGCGCTCTTCAAGTCATGGTTCGTGGACTTTGACCCCGTTCGTGCCAGGGCCGAAGGGCGGGACCACGGCCTCCCGAAGCACATCGCCGATCTTTTCCCGGATTCCTTCGAGGACTCGGAACCGGGAGAGATTCCGAAGGGGTGGAAGGTAGTTCCGATACTCTCACAAGCGGATATTTTGAGTGGCGGGACACCGAAGACTAGCCCGCGCGGATTATTGGGACGGAGACGTTCGGTGGGCCAGCGCAAAGGATGTTTCACAATGCAGTCAAGCCTTCCTAATCACAACCGAACGAACTATCACTGACAAAGGCCTTGCCGAAAGCGCGACGAAGCTTATACCTGAATTTTCGACTGTGGTGGTTGCTCGTGGCGCAACAACGGGACGGATGGTGCTGTTTGGGCGTGAAATGGCGATGAATCAAACGTGCTATGCCTTAGTCAGCAAGACTAAGACCCCCTTCGCTTTGTATTGCCAGCTTCGCCAGGAAATGGACGGCCTGGTGCGTGCGGCGCACGGCTCTGTTTTCGACACTATTACAACGAACACCTTTGCCAACACTAAAATCCTATTACCATGTCTGAGACTCCTCAAAACATTTGAAGCTACGGCATCGCCCATATTTCAGCGAATGCTCGAAAATCTAGAAGAGTCACACACTCTTGCTGCTATGCGCGACTCACTGTTGCCCAAGCTCATTTCCGGTGAATTGCGGGTGAGGTCCTCGGGTACATATCTTATGGAGACATAGCGTGATTGAATCCATTGAAATCGCAAACGTGGCAAGTTTTGGCTCCACTCCTGAAGTTCTTAATGGCCTCTCCACGTTCAATTTCATTTTTGGTGCCAATGGTACTGGCAAGACAACGGTTACTAGGATCATTGCAGGCGAGTCGACTTTTCCAACCTGTAAGGTTCGCTGGAAGGGCGGAACGAAGTTAGAGACGCTGGTTTATAACCGTGACTTCATTGAGAAGAACTTCAATCAATCTTCAGAACTAAAAGGAGTATTCACACTCGGAGAGAAGAATATTGATACGCTCAAGAAGATTGTCACAGCAAAAGATGAACTCGAGAAGCTTACAAAGAACATCGAAGACCTAAGTAAAGTCTTACACGGTGGCGATGGTGTGGTAGGGAAAAAGGATGAGTTAACCGTGTTGGAATCTGATTTGAAAGAGAAGTGCTGGGCGCAAAAGCAGAAGCACGACGCAAAGCTAAAAGGAGCGTTCGAGGGATTCCGAAACAGCGCGGAGAAATTTAGGGACAAGGTACTCCAAGAGTGGAATTCCAACTCTGCAACGGAAGAAACCCTAGTTGTCCTCGAAAAGCAGGCGGCAACCGTGTTCGGCCCGGCTCCAACGGCTGAGATGGCTATCCTTAGCATTGAAGCGGATGACGTTATTGCCTACGAGACGAACCCAATTCTCAAGAAGTGCGTGATTGGGAAGGATGAGGTTGATATTGCGGCAATGATTAAGAAACTTGGCAATAGCGATTGGGTCAGAGAAGGACTTGTGTTTTACGAGATGAACGGGATGGTGTGTCCATTTTGTCAGCAAAGCACGATAGACTCCTTGGCGAAAAGCTTGAACGACTATTTCGATGAGACGTTCGTGAATGACACCAAGGCTATTGAGGAACTCCTTAGCAACTACAGCACGGATTCTGGACGGCTCCAGCAACAAATTGCCGCGATTACTGCTAAACCCTCCCAGTTCTTTGATGTTGAAAAACTTAAGTCTGAAAAGGAACTGCTGGATTCCAGAATAAGTCTCAACATTCAGCGTCTCGCCCTGAAAAAGAAAGAGCCGAGTCGGATCCTTCAGTTGGAACCCATCGGTGATACGGTCGCCAAGATAAAAGGACTGATTAATGCCGCGAACGATCTCATTGCGCAGCACAATAAGACAGTAACGAACCTTGCACAAGAGCGCAGTAAACTTACAGCCCAAGTTTGGAAGTATTTGCTAGAAGTGGAACTCAAAGCGGACCTCGCTACCTACAAATCTAAACGAGACGATTTGAACAAAGCCATAACGGCGCTGACAGGGAAGATTGAGTTGGCGACGGCGGACAAGGCGACGAAAGCTGCCGAAATCCGGGACCTTGAGAAACAGATCGCCAGCATCCAGCCAACGATCGACGGAATCAATGACATCTTATCGTCGTTTGGTTTCCAAGGCTTTTCCCTTGCAAAGGCGGAAAACGGCACGTGTTACAAGCTTGTTCGGCCAGATGGAAGCGATGCAAAGGCGACTTTGAGCGAGGGGGAAAGGACGTTCGTTACATTTCTTTATTTCTATCACCTATTGAAAGGGAGTAACGAGGAAAGCGGAATAACGGCAGATCGTATAGCGGTCTTCGATGATCCCGTATCGAGCCTTGACAGTGATATTTTGTTCATTGTGAGCAGTCTCATCAAAGGGTTGTTTGATGAGATTCGCAGCGACTCTGGACACATCAAGCAGGTGTTTGTCCTTACTCACAATGTGTATTTCCACAAAGAAGTTACCTTCAACCCGAACCGCTGCAATAGCGCCATGAGTGAGGAAACGTTCTGGATCGTTCGGAAGGCGGGTTTCGGATCGAAGGTAAAGAAGCATGATTCAAATCCAATAAAGACCTCCTACGAGTTACTTTGGGCTGAAATCAGGAAGCCAGATCCATCAAATCTAACGACTCAGAACACGCTGAGACGGATTCTTGAGCACTATTTCACGGTTTTAGGTCGCGTTGATCGCGATGAGATTTGTGCGATGTTTGAGGGAAAGGAAAAGTTTATTTGTAAGACGTTGTTCTCTTGGGTCAATGATGGGTCGCATTATGCTCATGACGATTTGTACGTTTCAGTTGATGAATCACAGGTCACTATCTATCTCGGAGTCTTTAGGAAAATTTTTGAAAAAACGGGGCATCATGCCCACTACAAAATGATGATGGCAGACGCTTACGAAGACATGCCGTCTGTCGTGAATATGGCATGAACTTCACCGAATCCGTCGTCGAGGACGCTGCGCTTGCCTGGCTGAAGGCTCTCGGCTATTCCGTTCTTCATGGGCCGGCCATTGTCGCAGGTGAACCGGCTGCTGAGCGCAGTGACCCGAATTATCGCGACGTCATTCTCGAGCGGCGCCTCCGTCACGCGCTTGCCCGCTTGAATCGAGACCTGCCTGTCGAAGCACTCGAAGACGCCTACCGCAAGCTCGCGCGAACGGATGCTCCTTCACTGATGGAGCGAAATTGCGCGCTGCACCGGATGCTCGTAGACGGCGTGACGGTTGAATATCGCCGGAAGGACCTGCCTGCGCCGCGCCCCGGCCGCTTCTTCGTCTACGCGATCCGGTGTCACGATGACAGTATCTATATCGGCCAGACGGAAAATCTTGAGCAACGTTGGCATCAGCATCTTTCCGGCACTGCTGCAGATCACACACGCAAGCACAGACCTGTCCATCTGGAGCACTATGAAGAACACGCTTCGCGCGCGGCCGCGGTGGAGCGTGAGAAGTGGCTCAAGACGGGTTACGGTCGTACATGGCTGAAGAGAGAGATTGCTGCGGGGCTGGCGCGGCAGGCAGGCGGCTCGATCGCGGGCGGTCAAGCCCGTGTCCTTGATTCCGATCGGCCGGACAATAACGATTGGTTGGCCGTAAACCAGTTTACTGTGGCCGAAGGACAGCATACCCGCCGGCCCGATGTCGTGCTGTTCGTGAACGGACTCCCGCTGGCGGTGATTGAGCTCAAGAACGCCGCCGATGAGGATGCGACGGTTTGGACGGCCTTTCACCAACTGCAGACCTATCAGGCGCAGATCCCGTCGCTCTTTGCAACGAACGCCGCGCTGGTGATCTCCGATGGCATGCACACGCGGATCGGCGCCGTCGGCGCGGGACGGGAATGGTTCAAGCCCTGGCGAACGATTAGCGGTCGCGACGATGCGTCAGCAACGTTAACAGAGTTACAAGTACTCATCGAAGGGGTGTTTGAGAAGCGTCGCTTCCTCGATCTGGTGCGGCACTTCATTGTGTTCGAGGATTTGGGTGGTGGCAAGCTCATCAAGAAGGTGGCCGGCTATCACCAGTTCCATGCGGTCAACGTGGCGGTCGAGGAGACGTTGCGCGCTACCCGCTCGATTCCGGTGCACCAAGCCGCCGATCTCTTAGGGACGTACCAATCAGGCCGGCGTCCCGGCGGCGATCCCGGCGATCGCCGCGTCGGTGTCGTGTGGCATACGCAGGGGTCCGGCAAGAGCCTCACGATGGCGTTCTATGCGGGCCGCATCATCCTCCATCCGGAGATGGCGAATCCGACCGTTGTGGTGCTGACCGATCGGAACGATCTCGACGATCAGCTGCTCAGCACGTTTGCCCGCTGTCGTGGGCTACTGCGGCAAGAGCCGGTGCAGGCGCAAGACCGGGCTGATCTGCGGGCGAAGTTGAGTGTCGCATCGGGCGGGGTGGTGTTTACGACGATCCAAAAGTTTTTCCCCGAAGAGAAGGGCGACCGGCATCCGGTGCTGTCAGAGCGCCGGAACATCGTCGTCATCGCCGATGAGGCGCATCGGAGCCAGTACGACTTCATCGACGGCTTTGCCCGCCACATGCGGGACGCGCTGCCCAGTGCCTCGTTCATTGGGTTTACCGGGACGCCGATCGAGGTAACGGACAAGAATACGCGCGCGGTCTTCGGCGACTATATCAGCGTCTATGATATCCAGCGGGCGGTGACCGATAAGGCCACGGTACCCATTTATTATGAAAGCCGCTTGGCGAAGTTGGAACTCAAGGCCTCCGAGCGCCCGAAGATCGATCCCGAATTTGAGGAAGCGACCGAAGGGGAGGAGGTCGAACGGAAGGAGAAGCTCAAGAGCAAATGGGCGCAGCTCGAAGCGGTGGTCGGAGCAGAAAACCGGATCAAGCTGATCGCCCGAGACCTGGTGAACCACTTTGAGGATCGGCTGGCCGCGATGGACGGCAAGGCAATGATCGTCTGCATGAGCCGGCGTATCTGCGTGGAGCTCTACCGCGAGATCGCCTTGTTGCGGCCCGCCTGGCACGGCGAGGCGGATGATACGGGTTCGATGAAAGTCATCATGACCGGCTCTGCGTCCGATTCGATGGAATGGCAGCCGCACATCAGGAACAAGCCGCGCCGTGAGGCGATGGCCCAGCGGTTTCGCAACCCGAAGGACCCCTTCCGGATCGTCATCGTCCGCGACATGTGGCTGACCGGCTTCGATGCGCCGAGCCTCCATACCATGTATGTGGACAAGCCGATGCGCGGGCATGGGCTGATGCAGGCCATCGCTCGGGTGAATCGGGTCTTCAAGGATAAGCCCGGCGGGCTGGTCGTGGACTATCTGGGATTGGCTGATGAACTGAAGCAGGCCTTGGCGACCTATACCGAGAGCGGAGGAACAGGAAAAACGGCCATCGATCAGGCAGAGGCGGTGGCCGCATTGCTGAAGCATTATGAGATCTGCCGTGGTCTGTTCGGCTCGTACCGCAGTGGAACGGGCGTGGTCCGGGAGTTCGACTGGTCGCGATGGACGACCGGTACACCGCAGGAGCGGCTGTCGCTCTTACCTGCGGCGCAGGAACATATCCTGGGGCAGAAAGATGGGAAGCCCCGCTTTCTGCGAGTGGTAAGCGACCTGTCGAAGGCGTTCGCCCTGGCGGTTCCGCACGACGAGGCCTTGCGCATCCGCGATGACGTGGCATTTTTTCAAGCCGTGCGCGCGGTGCTGGTGAAGAGTGCGCCGGGCGAGCGTAAGACCGATGAGGAATTGGATCAGGCCATCAGGCAGATCATCTCGAAGGCCGTCGTCTCAGATGAAGTCGTCGATATTTTCGCGGCGGCGGGGATTAAGAAGCCGGATCTATCGATCTTGTCGGATGAGTTTTTGGCTGAAGTTCGCGACCTGCCGCAGAAGAACCTAGCCGTCGAACTGCTACGGAAGTTGCTCAGCGGTGAAATCAAGACGCGGTCGCGAAAGAACGTCATCCAAGGGAAATCGTTTGCCGACATGTTGGAACAGGCGGTGCGGAAGTATCAAAACCGGGCGATCGAGGCGGCACAGGTCATTGAGGAGATGATCCAGCTTGCGAAGGACATGCGGCGCGCGCATGAGCGTGGCGAAGCGCTCAAGCTCACTGAAGAGGAACTGGCCTTTTATGACGCGCTGGAAACGAACGACAGCGCGGTGAAGGTCTTAGGCGATGAGACCTTGCGCACGATTGCGCGGGAAGTCGCCGACGCAGTACGCCGGAACGTGACCATTGATTGGACTGTCCGGGAAAACGTGCGCGCGCAATTGAGAGTCATCGTGAAGCGGATTCTCCGTAAGCACGGCTATCCGCCGGACAACCAGGAGAAGGCGACTTTGAGCGTGTTGCAGCAGGCGGAAGTGCTGTGCGGGGAGATTGCGGCATAGGCGCCATACAGCAGTCCCCTATGCGAGCAACGAGATGCTAGGATGAACCGAAAAAAACTCCTTAAGAGGCTGGCAGAAGGCGCGCTGCGCGATGTTTCGTTTCGCGATATGGTGCATCTCATTGAGGGATTTGGCTTTCACCAAGTCCGTGTCAGCGGAAGCCATCATATCTTCTCGCATCCGATGGTGGCGGAGTTGGTCAATCTTCAAGAAGTTGGCGGTGAGGCTAAACCTTATCAAATTCGCGCCAGTTCATGCGACTGATCGAGCGGTACAACATCACGCTGGAGAAAACGCCATGAGCGACTACCACATTAATATTTTTTGCAGCGAAGAAGACGGAGGCTACATTGCAGATATCCCGGATCTAGAGTCGTGCTCGGCCTTCGGACAGACTCCGGAAGCAGCACTCGGCGAGGTAGAGCGCGCGAAAGCCGTCTGGCTCGAGGCCGCTAGGCGGGAGAGCAAGCCGATCCCTGTGCCGCGTTACCGACCGATCATTTATCAGGTGGCACGATAATCCGCACGATAATCCGAAGGACGGCAATGCCCGGGTCGACTGAGAGTCCATGAGAATAAAATACGACCAAGAAGTGAATGTAGTAAGAACCATCGTGTGAAAAACTGCCTAGCTATGGACCGCAACGTGAAACGTCATCGCCGAATGGGTAGGGCGTCGACCTCAGCGGGGGCAAGTTCAAAAGGGTGATTTTTCCCATTGCCTGCTCAAGGTCTTTTCCCTAGAATAATGCCTTCTTGCCTTTCGGAGGGTCTATGGCACGCAAGCTTGAGACCGCTCACATTTCCTTCGGTCTGGTCACCATTCCGGTCGGGATCTATTCCGCCATCGACGAGCAGGATATCCACTTCAACCAGTTGCACGGTCCCTGCGGCAGCCGCATCAAGCAGCAGCGGTTCTGTCCGGTCTGCAAACGAGACGTGAGCTACGACGAATTGGTGAAGGGATACGAAATCGCCAAAGACCAATATGTCCGCATCTCGCAAGAGGAGCTGGATGAGTTGCAGGCGGCCGAGTCGGAGGCGATGGAAATCCTTGAGTTTGTGCCTCTCAGCGCGGTAGATCCGATCTATTTTGAAAGCACGTACTATTTGGGGTCGGAACGGCAGGGAGAAAAAGCCTATCAACTCTTGGCTCAGGCGATGGAGGAGATGCAGCGTGTCGCGCTCGCCAAGTATGTGTGGCGAGGCAAAGACAGCCTGTGTTTGATTCGCTCGTCTCAAGGCCGGCTCTTGCTGCACCGCATGCACTATCACGACGAAATCCGGGAGTTTGATGTCCTGCCCAAAGACGGCCAGAAGGCGGGCGCCGCGGAGTTGAAATTGGCCACACAGCTGATCGAATCCATCTCGAACAGCACGTTCGAGCCGCAAGGCTATCGGGACGAATATCGTGAGCGGGTGATGGAGTTGATCGAAGAAAAGTCCAAAGGGAAGACGATCAAGCTGCAACCGAAAGCCGCCCCCGCCGCGACCGACGTGGTGGATCTCATGCAGCGACTCAAGGAAAGCGTCGCGCAGTCCGTCCAAAGAAAAGCCGGGAAACCGAGGGCGCTCCCGGCGCAGGGAACCCGCGAGGCAGCCAAGAAGGCAAATGCCGGGAGACGATGATCGGCGATTATTCGGCGGCTGAGTTGTGCCGGATTCTTCGCGTCGACGATAAGGAATTGCGGTCCTGCTTACGGGCGGCCCTGCTGCCGGCATCCACCCGGACCCGCCCTCGGGTATATTCCTTCCAGAATCTGGTCGCCCTGCGCACGGCCAAGGGGTTGCGCGAGGCGGGCATCTCCACGAATCGCATCCGCAAAGTGCTGGAATCGCTCAAGCGCCAGCTTGGGGAAGGTCGGGCGATCTCCAGTATCAAAGTCTACGCGTCGGGGCAGCGGGTGGTGGTCTGGGATGGGGCGCTGCGTTGGCAACCGGACTCCGGGCAGTTCTTGCTCAACTTTGACACGACCGAGATTCTGCCGACCAAGCGACTTGCGTCACGTTCCCGCTCCCGACCCGCTAAGGAGGAACATGCCGACTCGTGGTTCGCGCGCGCCGTCGAACTGCAATATGACTCGCGCGAAGAAGCGGAACGAGCTTATCTACAGGCGATCCGATTGCGGCCGTCGTTTTTCGAGGCGCATATCAATCTCGGCCTGCTGTACCATCACGCGGGAGACTTGGACCGGGCCGAGGCCTGTTATCGCCGGGCGCTGGAGTATCGGCCCGACCTGGCTTTGGCGCATTTCAATTTGGCCGTCATCCTGGAAGACCGGCAGGATGACGCCGGAGCAGTAACGGCGTATAAGGAGGCGATCGCGCAAGATCCCCGGTTCAAGGAGGCTCATTGCCATCTGGCCGAGCTCTATGAAAAATTAGGGAAACAGCGAGACGCGCTGCGCCACTATGCCGCCGCCAAGCGTTTGAAATAAAAGCCGGCCTACCCGACCGTCGCGTCGCCATCGGTGGAGGAATCCTCTCTCCTCGGGCAAGCCGTGCATCGATCGTCACTGGGGCCTACCTAGGGGGCCGTATAGAATTATAAGTGCCCCGCATCATTGTACTTTCATCCGTTCTTCGACAGATTTTCATCTTTTCGCCGTACCCTTCGAGCATACATCTACAGGGGCCTGAATTCAGGTTCGCGTCGTAACCATCTTTCATTGCGTCGATGATGGCCTGACCGGCGAATCCCAAAGTCAGCTCAGGTATATCGGCCACGGCATCCGCTCAGGACATCGTAAGGAGCACGTTCGGTGTTTTCAGTGAGGGGCCTGCTTGCTCGACGCCAGATAGGAAGGACACTTATGCGGATTGCCCACATCGGTTCGGTGTTTCATGAAGTCTCATTCGACAGCGAGAGCCAAGAGGGGCGGGAAATCGCCGTTCTGTCGGCGGGGTTGGTTCGCGCCGGCCATGACGTGACCGTGTTCGCAAGCGGGGACAGCAAGACCGTGGCCGCTCTGGTTCCGATGTCCCAGCGGGCGCTCCGGCACCATCCGGCCCCCAAGCGCAATTTGTCCGAAGGCCTCATGTACCTCGCGTTGGAGAAAGCCTTTGCTGCGTCCCCGGCGTTCGATATCATCCATGTGCATGCCGGTTTTGCGGCCTTTCCGTTGATGCGCCGCAGTCCCGTTCCCGTTTTGGCGACGGTCTATGGCTTATTGGATATGCCCGAGGTGGCGCAGGTGTATCGCGAATTCAAAGAACTCCGGCTGGTGGCGACGGCGATCGAGCAAATTCAACAATGTCCGGATTTGAATTGGCAGGCGATCATACCGTGGCATGTGTCGTCTCACCAACAGACCAGATTTGCCGCCCGAATCGGAGCGTTTGAACAACTCGCAGGCTCGTACGGCGCGGTGTATGAACAGATGATGCCGGCAGAAACTCCCCGCCGGCGATCGTCATGGCTGGCGCACTCACGATCCGGCATGGTCAGCCCCGAGCACACTGTGTTGTAACGCCCGGGTTGTCGGCAGCCGACCTCTCCTCGCGTGCATCCACCATAGCTCGCCGCCGCGCGATGTACTATGATTGATACCTAGCGGCGGCCTGTCCTCCCGGGCGCATCCATGATGATGCGCCCGGGTTCTTTCGGAGCGACGGACTTCCATGCGAATTCTCTTAGTCGAAGATGATGCACACCTTGCTCAGTTTGTGGGCAAGGGACTCAAAGAAGAACGGTATGCGGTGGATGTCGCCGCCGACGGAGAACAAGGGCTTCAGCTTGCCACGGAACATCCCTACGGCCTGCTCATTCTCGATATCATGTTGCCCCTGCTCGACGGACTGACGTTGTGCCGCCGCGTGCGTGCCGAGGGTATTACGGCCCCGGTGCTGTTACTCACCGCCCGCGATACGGTGGAAGACAAGGTCGCAGGGTTGGACAGCGGAGCCGACGATTACCTGACGAAACCGTTCGCCTTCGCCGAACTGCTGGCGCGCGTGCGGGCGTTGCTGCGCCGCGGCGGCCCGCAGCAACAGACGCGGCTCAAGGCGGGTGATCTCGAACTGGACCCGGCGACCCATCGGGTGTGGAGGGCCGCGAAAGAGATCGTGTTGACCAATAAGGAATATGCTCTCCTGGATTTTCTCCTTCGCAACAAGAATCGCGTCCTGACCAGGACCGCCATCATCGAACATGTCTGGGACATCAGTTACGATCCGATGACGAATATCGTGGATGCGCATATCCGCGCCTTGCGGGCGAAAGTCGATCGGGATTTTTCTCAAGCGCTGATCACGACGGTGCGGGGGGCGGGCTATATGTTGGAGGATACGGAAGCGGCGGCGTGAACGATCGTTGAACGCCTGTTCATTGTGCGGATGTTAATTGACCCCTGTCCCATCCGTTGTGTATAAAGAATTGTTCGGGTCGGTTCGGAATGAGAGATGATGATTATGGCGGCACGAGAATTTCATGACGGAGCCAAGGACGGGCTGGAAGCGCTGGAGCCGCTCGATCCGGAGAATATCCATAGCTTCGCGGAGCTGCTGATCGCGATGCGGAAGACGGCCTTTGGGGGGCGTCGCGTCGGCGAAGCCTTCGAAACGCTGTCGGCCATGATCGAAGACCCCGACTGCAAAGTGGTCCTCACGCTGTCAGGCGCGATGACGATTGCCAAGATGGGCAAGATCATCAGCACGATGATCGACCGCGGCATGGTGCATGTCATCGTGTCCACGGGAGCGCTGATCGCCCACGGCCTCACCGAATCCGTCGGGAAAGTCCATTACCGGCATCCGCATGGAACGCCGGACGAAGACTTGTTCCGAAAAGGCTATAACCGCGTGTATGACACGCTTGAGATGGAAGCCAACCTGAATTATGTCGAGCATGTCGTGTCCCAGACCCTCAAGCGGGTCGATACCGATCAACCGCTGTCCTCCTCCCGAATGACGCGCGAACTCGGCAAAACGCTCGCGGAAGAATATGACGGGACCGGTATCCTGAAAAGCGCGTACCTGAAGAATGTTCCGGTCTATATTCCGGCGTTCACCGATTCCGAAGTGGGCTTGGATGTCGGGACCTGGGCCATGGGCCGCAACATCGACGCGGCCAGAACCCAGGCCAAAGGGGAAGGCGATCTGGGCGTTTTGAAAGCGCTCCACCGGACCTGCCCCACCTTTAATCCCTATCTCGACCTCCATGCTTATACCGAGGATATTTTGCCGGCGAAGCGCCTGGGGATCTTCACGATCGGCGGCGGGGTTCCTCGCAACTGGGCGCAGCAAGTCGCTCCGTACATCGAGATCGGCAACAGCCGGTTGGGTTTAAACGTCAAACCGCCCCGATTCCACTACGGCGTGCGCATCTGCCCGGAGCCGGATTATTGGGGAGGCCTGAGCGGCTGTACCTATCAAGAAGGCATCTCGTGGGGGAAATTTGTTGCGCCCGCGGAAGGCGGAAGATTCTCGGAAGTGCTGAGCGACGCCACGGTGGTGTGGCCGTTGCTGCTCATGGGTTTGCTTGAACGGGCCAAGGCGAAACATACCGCTACATGACGATGCTGCTTGCCGGCTACTTCCGTGCGCTCCTATCTTGCGGCTTCCTGCTCGTCTTTGCAGGACACGTCATCGCCGCGAATACCTCCGTCACGGTCGATCAACGCGTGCGGGGCCATCTTGATGCTCCGGTCACGATGATCGAGTACTCGGATTTCACCTGTGGCTACTGCTTGAAGTTCTTCAAGGAGACGTGGCCTCGGATTCAATCCCGCTACGTCGAAACCGGCAAGGTGCGGTTTCTCTACAAGGATTATCCGCGCGCCGATCAGGGACCAGGGGTGGACGCGGCGGTGGCCGCCCGATGCGCGGGCGATCAAGGGGCCTATTGGCCGATGCATGACCGGCTCTTTGCGGAGCGCGCGCAGCTGGATCAGGACTTGTTTCTTCAGCACGCGAAGGCCATCGGCCTTGATCAGACGGGATTTTCCCAATGTCTTCGCGACGGCCGCCATGTCCGGGCGATTTTCCAAGATCGCCAGGAGGCGAACTCATGGGGGTTTCGAGGCACCCCGGGATTCGTCATCATGCGATCCACGCAGCAGCCCACGACCAAAGATCCGGCCATCGCGATTCCCGGCGCATTTCCCTTCGAGTCTTTCGCCGAAGAAATTGATCGCCTGCTGGAAGGCTCGGGAACAGGCGCCACGAAACGGAAATGATAGGGGCCCATACACGAGTCCAACTCCAAGCAAGAGGTGCTACCGATGAGCGCTAAACAGGCTTTCTGGGATGTTTCGACGAAACAAGGAGAGCCGGACCTGTGGGTATGCATGTCCTGTCTCAGTGAGGTGTTCTTTCGCAAGGTCCCCATGCCTGACTGCCCCACGTGCCATGGCGTGTCCACCTACGAAGCCTTCAGCTTGGACGCGGTGCGCGATTGGGGAACGGACGAGTTGATCGCCAAAGCGCAATCCGCTCAGCAATCTTCCGAATCCTCGCAGCCGGCGGCGGTTGTCGAGGCGCCCATCGAAAGCGCCACCTAGTTCCGACTGGAGACCCGTCCGTGACAACGGCCCGACCATTTCTGAGCGCCGGCCGATGGCAGCACACCGCAACCACAGCGAAGATCTTCAATCCGTTTGACGGCCGCCTCCTGGCCGAGGTTTGCCAGGCAGGGTCCGGCGAGATAGAAGCCGCCGTTCAATCGACCATCGAAGGCGCCCGGCTGATGCGAAACCAGCCGAGCCACGCCCGTTCCGCGCTGCTGCATAAAATTGCCGATCTGCTGCACGCGCGTCGGGACGATTGCGCTCGAATCATGGCGGAGGAAGCGGGAAAGCCGATCACCGATGCCCGCCGGGAGGTGGGGCGCGCGGTCCAGACGTTTACCGTTGCGGCGGAAGAAGCCAAGCGAATCGGCGGAGAAGTGGTGCCGCTCGATTGGACGCCGGGAACAGAGGCGTACTGGGGCGTCACGCGCCGGTTTCCGCTGGGAGCTATCCTCGGCATTACGCCGTTTAATTTTCCGATCAATCTCGTGGCGCACAAGGTGGCGCCGGCCCTTGCGGCCGGGAACGCCATCCTGATTAAACCGGCGCCCCAGACGCCGTTGACGGCGCTCCTTCTGGGCGAACTGGCATTGGAAGCCGGTCTTCCGCCCGGCGCCCTGAATGTCGTCCCCTGCGGGAACGACATGGCGGGGCGGCTGGTCGCCGACACCCGCTTCAAGCTGTTGAGTTTCACCGGCAGCGCACAAGTCGGGTGGATGCTGAAAGCCAAATCCGGGAAGAAAAAAGTCGTGCTCGAACTCGGCGGCAATGCCGGCGTCATCATCGAACCGGATGCAGATCTGGACGTGGCTGCGCAACGCTGCGCCACCGGCGGCTTCGCCTATGCGGGGCAAACCTGTATTTCGGTGCAGCGCATCCTCGTGCATGAATCGATTGTCGAGGCCTTCACCGCCAAGCTGCTGGCGCTGGTGTCTCAACTGAAGTCGGGGGATCCGTTCGATGAAGCGACCGTCGTCGGCCCGCTGATCAACCCCGCGGCGACGGAGCGGGTGGAAAGCTGGATCAAGGATGCGGTGGCGCACGGAGCCACGATTCTAGCGGGGGCGACCCGGACCGGGTCCGTGTTGGACGCGACCGTTTTGACTAAAGTGAATGCGACGATGAAAGTATCCTGCGAGGAAATCTTCGGCCCGCTCGTCACCATTACGCCCTACGCCAAGTTCGAGCAGGCGCTGGCTTTGCTCAATAATTCGCCCTACGGCTTGCAGGCGGGTGTGTTTACGCAGGACATCAATCGAATTTTTTCAGCCTTCCGCGATCTGGAAGTCGGAGCCGTGCTGGCGAACGACATTCCCACGTTTCGCGCCGACCATATGCCCTATGGCGGTGTGAAAGATTCCGGCATGGGCCGCGAAGGCGTCAAATATGCCATCGAGGAAATGACCGAACCCCGCCTGTTGGTGCTCAACCTCAAACGGCCGTCTTCATAGCGGCGTGCTGAGAAACAGTCGAGTCCTCCGTACGCAAGCGCCGGCCAAAAAAAACCTGCGGGCATATTGCGGATGCGCCGTAAACTTGATACAACTGCGGCCCGTGTCAATTTAATGTGTGCCGGCGCGCGCGCTTGTGTATCGGGCGAAAGCGACGCATGTGGCGTTGGATTGTGGTGTTGAAGGGAGAATGGAACGATGGTGCCAACACATATGTTTCTCACGAGAGGCGTCGGTGTGCACAAGGAGAAGTTGGCGTCTTTCGAACAGGCCCTACGGGGCGCCGGGGTTGCGTATTGTAATCTTGTCAGCGTGTCGTCCATCCTGCCGCCGAATTGCAAGATCATTCCTCGCAAGCGCGGGGAGGGGTTGCTTCATCCGGGAGAAATCACCTTTTGCGTGATGGCGCGTTCCGATACCAATGAGCGCAACCGGCTCGTTTCCGCTTCGATCGGCCTGGCGATCCCCACCGACCGCCACACATACGGGTATCTTTCCGAACATCATGCCTACGGAGAGACCGACGAAGAATCGGGAGAATATACCGAGGATCTGGCGGCGCAGATGCTGGCCACGACGTTGGGTGTCGAATTCGATCCCAATCAGGCGTGGAAAGAGCGCGAGCAAGTGTTCAAGATGGGCGGCAAAATCGTGCGCACATTGAACATTACGCAATCCGCGATCGGCCGGCCCAATCGGTGGACGACGGTGGTGGCGCTGGCTGTCTTCATCCCGTCAGAAAACCTTCCTAAAAGCGCGCGCCGCCGCGTTTAACAGTTGCACGCCCATGTCTCTTCCCGCCGGCTGGCTCGGCCAGGACGACAATTTTCTCGGCATCGATGAGCCATGGTGCGACCCGCAACAGGCGGGCGTGTATGTGCTGCCGGCTCCCTATGAACACACATCAAGCTATGTGCTGGGGTCGGATCACGGGCCGTCCGCCATCCTTGAAGCTTCCCGCCAGGTCGAACTTTTCGATGAAACGCTGGGCACGGAGCCCTATCGCGAATGGGGCGGGGTGGCGACGGCGGACTCGCTCGATTTGCAGGGACGCGTCGATGCGGCCGCGGTCGAAGCGATTCATGAGTTCGTCCACCCGCATGTCGGCAACGATCGATTCATCGTCACGTTGACCGGCGAACATACCGGCGCCTTGGGAGCGATCCGGGCTCACGCCGCCCGCTATCCCGGGATGTGTGTCGTACAGATCGACGCGCACGGGGATCTCCGCCACGCCTACCAAGGCAATCCCTATAGTCATGCCAGCGTCATGGCCCGGGTCGTGGACGACGGACTTCGGCTCGTGCAAGTCGGCATACGATCGATCAGCTCGGAAGAGGTGGAACGAATTCAACGCGACGACAGGATCGCGACTTTTTTCGCCGCGCGGATTCTGGATCCGTCCGGACCCTATGAAGGCAAAGCCTCTCGATGGGTGCCGGAGATTGTCGCAGCCTGCACCGGGCCCGTCTATCTCACGTTCGATTGCGACGGCCTCGATGCGTCGCTGGTTCCGGCGCTCGGCACGCCCGAGCCCGGCGGATTGGGATGGTACGATACCTTGGCGTTGGTGACCGCGCTGGCGCAGGGACCCGGCATCGTCGGCATGGATATCAGCGAGATCGCCCCCATCGAAGGGTTCGTGGCTCCGCAATTCAGCATCGCGCGATTGATCTATCGGATGTTGGGCCGGATTCGCATGGGCCGCCGGGTCCACTGACGGCGACTTGAAGGGCAGCCGACTGATTGCTCGCTCGTGATGTGTCGCGCCAACGTACGAGTTGGCGATCTCGTGATTTGGTGAAGTGGTTACCTCGCGAGATCCCGACATCCTAGAATCCGACTTTCTTTGCCTGCCTCAGTAGGAGAAAGTGAGTCAGTTTCCTTTTGCGCCATGCCCGCGAGCTTGTCCTCGCGGAAGCGGAAAGCGGACATCCACTCCTTGATCAAGGCCAAATGACGGACTTCAGTGCGTCTGATGGCAAACTGACCCACTACCCCAGTAGGAACGTTGTGCTGTTCTATTCGATGCACAACAGCCATGCGGATCAATAAATTTTTCACTCAGCAAGGCATCTGTTCCCGGCGGGAAGCGGACCGCCTGATCGAGGACGGCCGGGTCACGATCAACGGACGACCGGCGCAGCTGGGTGATCAGGTAGGCCGCCATGATGTCGTCGCTCGCGACGGGCAGATTATCGAATGGGGGAATACGCCGGTTTATATTAAGTATCACAAGCCCGTGGGCGTGACGACGACCAGCGAGTCTCACGTCCGCCGCAACATCATCGACGAGATTGCGCATCCGGCCCGCATCTTCCCGATCGGGCGGTTGGACAAGGATTCATCGGGCCTGATTCTGCTGACGAACGACGGCGATATCGTCAACGCCATCCTCCGTGTGGAGCACGGCCACGAGCGGGAATACCATGTTGAGACCGATCGGGATTTTGACCGGGATTTTTTGGCCAGGATGGCGGCCGGAGTAGTGATCCTCGGGAAGAAGACACAGCCCTGTCGGTTGCACCGGCTCGGTCCCAAGCGGTTCAGCATCGTGCTGATGGAAGGACGAAACCGGCAGATCAGACGTATGTGCCGGAGTCTCGGCTATAGGGTGACGGCTCTCCATCGCGTCCGGATCATGCATGTGACCTTACAGGGCCTTGCGCCGGGAGATTGGAAAGATCTAGGTGAGGATGAGCGCGAGCGACTGTTCACTGCGCTGGGACGAAGGGACGATAAAGTCTGATGTGGTGATCTGGTGAACTGTAAATCACCGAATCGTACTCAGGATTTATTCGTTTGTCAGCCGAAGGGCGGGGGATGGGCCCGCGCCTGCGCCCGCCGAACGCGGAGCGGGTTCGGGACGAACAGGCTCCGAACGGCTCATGCGCGGTTCCGAACCCGGTTGCGAAGGTTGCCGTGATAAGAACACGTTCAGCAGGGCGATGAAGAAACTCCCTCCGACTAGGATCGCGCTGGTCATTCGAATCGTTTTTGTCCCTTCATCCCGCATGTCCTTGGCGACTTCGGCCACCGTCTCCAATAAACGGTCCAACGCGAGACTGACCTGAATGATCTTCGGGCCCGCGTTGTCGGCTGCGTGGATCTCGGCTTTGCGCCGCAGCTCGGCTCGTTCCGACGGGGACGTCGCGTTCCACTCCTGGTTGAGCAGCTGGATTGTTTTGCTGGCGGCGTGGAAGTATTGATCGAGGCTCTCGCGAACGGCTTGGATATCTTTTTCCTCGCTGCGGCCGCTTCGGGATACGCGCAGGCTGGCGGCGGCATAGCGATCGACGGCATGTTGAATTCTGGCCCGCTGCGCGGGCAGCGCCTCGGTGATCCGCTCGAACTCCTTCTTGCTTTCGGCTTCCAGCGACCGAATGATGATATTGCGATAGCGCATGGCGTCGGCCGAGATATGGGCGATGTCGGCGGCGCCGAGCGTATATTCCGTGTGAATGATTCGGAGATCCTGATCGATCTGGCTCAGGGCTTGGCCGCTGATCCAGCCGAGCCCCGCAATCAACAGGCTGATAATCAGTTGATGAGTGCGCGGCCAGGTAAACCGAAATCGCGACGCGAGTTCCACGGAAGGTTCCCTCAATGCCGCCTGAACCGAGCGGATTCAGACGGTCCGGTTAGTGTATCAGAATGGTACTCGGGAAAGAAATCGGCCTCAATCCAGAATGATGCGTCGGTCCACATGGGGGGAGAGATTCGGATCATTGGAGACGAAAATCACCGACCAGGGCTCTTCCTTGCTGCAGAGCCGCCTGAGGATCGTTTCGCGCATGGCGGGCGGCATGTTATGGAGCAAACCGTCAAAAACGAGCAGTTGAGGCCGCCCAAGTATCGC
The DNA here is from genome assembly GCA_040981125.1 of Nitrospira sp. GTDB lineage: Bacteria > Nitrospirota > Nitrospiria > Nitrospirales > Nitrospiraceae > DASSBQ01. The sequence goes on along the minus strand of JANRMQ010000002.1, from coordinate 321,912 downwards.
GCGGGCTATGAGAATGCGGAGAATATGGGGCGGGGCAAACACCTTTGTCGATGACCCTATGTCGGTCTTGAGACCTTGAGGAAGGGAGTCTACATCTTCTTCCAACTCGGCAAACCGCAGCGCCCATTGAACGTCGCTGTAGGGGACATAGGACCGGCCGAGGACGATATTTTCCTCCAGCGTACCTTCGAACAATGACAACTGGGTGTCGAGAATGTATCCCCGGTATCGGTTCAAGGCATCCAGGTTGAGGTGCCGCAGATCGACGCCGTTATAACGAATGACGCCGGACGTCGGCGACTCAAGCCCGCCGAGCATGCGAGCCAGAGTACTCTTCGCCATCGCAGAGCCTGCATAGATGGCGATTTTCTCTCCCGGCATGACTTCCAGGTTGAAGTTCTCAAAAATCGGGGAGATCCCGGCAGGAGCAAACGTGAGATCCTTGCACGTCACTCTGATCCCATGGACGGTCGGGTCCGGAAGAGGCAGGGATAGGGTCGCTGCGCCCTGATCCTTCGGCAGCGAGAAAAAGAGGTTCAGCTCGTTCAAGGCCGTCATGAAGTAATAGATGTGTCCCATCCGTTTGACGACCCCGTCGAAGTTGATCAGGATGCCGCTGACCAGGACCTCCGCCGCGACGAATTGACCGAGCGTCAGTTGGCCGACGCTGAGCAGCCAGCCGGCCGTCGCAATCAGCCCGCCGTGCGCAAGCGCCTGCCATCCAAGCGATCCGATGTATTGCCGGATCAGCACCGCAAATCTCGATCGCCGTGTCTCCATATAGGTGTCGAGCAGCTGATCGGTTTTATTGATCAACAGCGATTGGCTGTCCGTCGATTTGAAGTGCAGCAGGTTGTAGGAAATTTCCTGCAGCCAATGGAGTGTGTCGTACTTGGCGTGGGACATGTTCAAATCCGCTCTCAACCCTCCCTGATTCAAGAGAAAGAACACGATATTGAAGCCGGCCAGCAGCACTGCGTTATAGAGCAGGAAATACGGATGGTAGAACACGAGGATCGTCATGCCCACTGATCCGCCGACGACGACGTTGATGAAATCGACCAGGAGGACGGAGACGGCCCGCTGCATAAAGATGGTTTCGGCGAACAAATTGGCGTAGCGAGGTTTGAAGCCATGAAAGCGCAGGCGGGGTAATTGCTGGGTCATCGCGATGGCGACACGGGCGAACAGCCGGCGTTCGAGGACTTCAACGGCATAGTATTGCAGCGCTCGGAACGCGCCGACGAGCAACAAGGCCAGGACCATGATCACGGCGAGCGTGACGATCGTCACGGGCTGGATCGCGAAGGCGAACGTGTTGACCAGCTCTTGTACCGTCAAGGGCACGATGAGCGAAAATAACCCGATGGCAATCGAGTAGGAAAAGATCAGCCCCAGGACGTGCCGTTCCAGCCGGAAAAGAAGCCCGACAAAACCCAGGCCTGCTTGAAATAGATTTGAAGGAGGATTATCGGGTGCCGTCTGTCCCATGTCTCATGCCAAGCGACGCGCGCGCCTGTTCCCGTCGCGCTCTATGGAAAGCGCGGGAAACAGGCAAAACGAGCAGTCCGACCCGACTAATAAACCCTATCAGAGCGACATAGAAAATACCACTATTTCGAGACGTAGGTCCCGATGCGATAGTTCACCGGAACCGCAGTGGGCATGGCTTTGGCCCATGTTCCTTTGGCCCATTGGTAGAAGGCCAGGGCTTTGTGATAGTCCGCCTTCGCCCGCACCAAATGGATCTCCGAATCGACTGAGTTTCGCTCGCGAAGATTCACGAATAACACGCTGGTCGCGCCGAGGGAAAATCGGAATCGTTCGCCCTCCTCCAGGGTCTTGGCCAGTTTCAGTGATTCCGTGGCGACGGCGACTCGTTCTTTGGCCCGTTCGATGGCGGAAAAGGCGTTATCGACATCCACCACGACCTGCTGCTCCCGGAATCTCTGCACCAAGACCAGCCGATCGGCTTGAGCTTGGGCTTCCAAGACTTCGCCCCGGCTGCGGCGTTGGAGGATCGGGATCTTCAGCTCCAGGCCAAACCGATAGCCGAGGCCGAGGACGAATTTTTCGGGATTGCGGGCCGGGGCGGCTTCCGCATCCAAGCTCGGCAACAGATTATTCTTGGCGAGTTCCATATCGATATTGTTGATCTTGGCTTCAATATCGAGTTCGCGGATTTCCGGCCGGTCCATTTTCGCCTGGCGCTTGTCGGCCGACACCATCTCCTGATTGAGACTGGGCGACTGCGGAGGAAAGTCCGGCGCGCGTTCCATTTGAGGCATGGTGGGCGCATGGTTTTCCCATAAAAACATCGAGAGCTTGTATTGCTCCTGCTCGACGGCCCGCTGGGCGGCGATGTAGACCTCGCGGCGCCGCTGGACTTCCTGTCCCGCCTCCACGACGTCCAAGGGCGCCACGGCGCCGGCCTTGGCGCGGCCTTCGACTTGCTTATACCGGTCGTCGGCTACGGTCATTGCGCGCCGTTGGATATCGACATACTTCGCCGCGGCAACCCAATCCCAGAACTGCGTGGCCGCTGCCAGAAACAGATCCTGCCGGGTCTGCGAGATTTTGACTTCCGCGCGAGGATCCGCCAATTCGGATCGTTGGAGCTCGGCATTTTCCGGATTGACCATCAGACCCCGGAGCAACGGGAAAAATCCTCCCAGCAGCACCTGATTATTTCCATTGTTGAAACTCAGGTCCGGGATCTTGGCCGGGCCGTTGATGACCTCGCGAATTCCCGCGCTGCCCCGGAACCCCCAAGGATGCCTGGCCTCAAGCAATGTATCGTTGAAGCCGACCGATCTGGTCTCCTGCGGGCCGCTGCTGGGAATAAATCGCTCGATCTCCGTGTCGTTGATCAAGACGGGCTCAAAAGCGCCCAGCGCTTTCAACATTTTGCCGCGAGCCGCGACTTTCTCCGTTCCTGCTCCCTTCAGCAACGGATGCGAGCGGTCGATCCAAGCCAGGACTTCATTGACTGAGAGCGGAATCGGGGGAAGCGTTCTGGTTTTCGACTCGTCTGCCGCGGCGGCATGAGCCGGCTCTCCTTGCCACAACATGAATGTGACGCTCACGCACAGCGCGAGACACACCATTCTCCTCATAGACACCATCCTTTCTGAGTGCTGAAATATCTTGAAACAGCGGGATACGCGTTGCCGACCGCCGACGATTACTTGGCCCCCCGTCCTGCTTTGGGCAGGATCGTGTCGATCAAGCTCGGCGGCCGTTCCTGGTAATCGGGGGGGAATAGGTTGAACCGTCGCCAGAGTTCGTACCAGAGCGGCACACGGTTGAGGATGACCCATCCCATGGCCTTGGTCCCCTGGCGAACATGCTCTTGCGGCGGCCAAGGGCGCTCCTCAGGATCCGGCACGACCCAGAAGCGGAAGTTCCCCTTCCCGTCATCGACTTGATCAATGACTTTAATGACGCCGCCATAGGTTCCCGCCATGAGTTCCGGCCAAGCCGGCAGGGGAATGGCCGGAATGCCATAAAAGAGAATGCGTACTTTCCGACCCACGTTCAGCAATGGAGCATCCAAGCCGTCCGCAACCATTTCAATCGCTTTATCCCCGCTGATCGGCGAAATCCGGACGAGCTTTTCTCCGGGGCGCACCGTTTCCCCGACGCCGGCTTGAGACATGCGCACGACTGTGCCGTCGGTTGGGGCCAGGACTCGGGCGGCCATCCGTCGCTGAGTCGCATTGGACTGGCGAAGCGAGACCTCCGCGAGTTGATCCGCTGCGCGCGCGGCCTCGGCGAACGCGCCCTCGCGGGCGGCCTCCGCGTCAAGCAGCCGCTGGAGCACCTCCGCGCTGATCTGCTCGCGTCCGAAGCTCATGGACTTCATCGACTGCTCGGCCGCCTTCAAATTGGCCTGGGCCGCGCTGAGATCCGCTTTGGTCGCGATCGCGCCCTGAATGCTGACCTCCAGTTCCCGTTGTGAAACCAGGCCCTGTTCGGCGAGCTGGCGGTGGCGGTCCACGTTGAGTTCGGCGGTGGTCACTGCGATTTGCGCCGCTTCCACCTTCTGGCGGGCTTCCCGGATCTTGTTGTCTGCTTCCTGCACCCTGGCGCCTGCCGATGGAACGGCCGCCTTGACGAGGTTTTGCATCTCCTTGATACGTTTATCCAATTGATCGGCGCGCGCGAGGGCGGCCTTTCGATTGTCTTCCAGGGCCTTTTTCCGCTGCTCCAGAAATGCCAGCAAATCGGGCGCCATGTAATTCGGGTCGTAGTCATCCAGTTCGAGGATGATGTCTCCCTGCTTGACGCGCACGCCTTCCAGGATGTGCCACTTCTTGATCCGGCCGGTGATCTGCGCTTCCACGTCCTGCGGGCGTTCATAGGGTGTGTAGGCGGACAGCTGGCCCGTAACCGTGATGGTCTGCGTCCAAGGCACAAAGGCGATGATCAAGGCGAAGAGCAGAACGAGCTTAATGGCGAGACGAGACGAAAACCGCAGGCGCTCGGGAATTTGAACCGCTTCCCACGATCGGAGCTTGCTCGATGTGGCGAGATCGTCCACCCCGATCTCATCCAGCCCCGACGGCTGGCTGACGAGGGATTTCACTTTCGTCCTCAAACCGTCGCCAAACCGTTGCACGCGCCCCTCCAGCAAAGCGTCCCGGCGAAGGAAGCGATTCCATCATAGTCAATTTCCGTTAGAGTGGTCAATTGAATGTCCGCTTGCGTCATCCCGCTTGACCCATGGGCGGAGAAGGGCTAAGTTCACCGCCACGCAATACCGACGGTGGAAAAACTATGACACAGACGAGCCGAGCGGGCCGGCCTTTGGTCGGTGTGGTAGGGGGCAGCAAATCCGATTTCCCGGTCCTGGAAAAGGCCGTCGCGCTACTGGATGAGCTCGGGATCGCCAATGAATTGCTCGTGGTGTCGGCCCATCGCACGCCCGACCGTTTGTTCGCCTATGCCGAACAGGCTCCCGGCCGCGGCGTGCAGGTTATCATCGCGGGAGCCGGAGGCGCCGCCCATCTCCCCGGCATGCTGGCGGCGAAGACGCATGTGCCGATCATCGGCGTGCCCATTCCGACCGAGCAACTGCGCGGACTCGACTCCTTGCTCTCGATCGTCCAGATGCCGCGCGGCATCCCTGTCGCTACGGTGGCGATCGGCGGAGCCGAGAACGCCGCGCTCCTGGCCGCCCAGATTCTGGCGTTGAACCATGAAGACATTCGCGCCAGCCTTGTCGGGTACCGCGAAACACAAACCCGGACGGTGCTCGAGCAGCAGGATGATGCCCGTCTGTCTCCCCCGTTCCTCTCCGCCGGATCAGTGCGGAAGAGTCACAAGTTGTGATCGTTGCTCCTGGACAGGTCGTGGGGATGCTCGGCGGCGGGCAACTGGGGGCCATGTTCGCTGTGGCCGCTCGAAGGATGGGCTACCGGGTGGCGGTCTGGGATCCGGATCGCGATGCACCGGCCCATCGATGGACCGACCATTCTTTTCCCGCCGCATTCGATGAGGAGGCAACGTACGAGCGGTTCACGGATCTCGTGAGCGTTGTGACGTACGAATGGGAAAATATTCCGATCCGGCTCTGCGAGCGGTTAGAGGAGCGGACGGTCGTCCGGCCGGCGGCCCGGATTCTGCGGGTGATCCAGGACCGCGTTGAACAGAAGAGTTTCCTCCAGGCTCATGGATTTCCCGTCCCGGCCTTCAGAGTGATGACCTCGCCGGAACAATTGGCCCAAGCCGTCGATGATCTTCATTATCCCTGCATCTGCAAAACCGCTACGTCCGGGTATGACGGCAAAGGACAATGGAAGATTGCGGCCGAGGAAGACCTCGGTTCGGCTCAAGCCGAACTGCGCGCGACCGCGCGTCCGGGCTCGCGATGGATCGTCGAACAGTTTCTCGATTTCGAACGAGAACTGTCGCTGCTGGCGGTTCGGGGCGCCGGCGGAGACCTACGCGTGTATCCGCCGGTGGAGAATCGCCACGAGCACGGGATTCTGCGGCAAACAATCGTTCCCGCCGGCGTGTCCCCCGGCGTGGCGGCGGAGGCGACGGCCTTGGCGGAGCGGCTCATTTCGGCCCTGGACGGGCTCGGACTGTTTTGCCTGGAGTTGTTCTTGATGAAGGACGGCGCGCTCTTCATCAATGAAGTGGCGCCTCGACCTCATAACTCCGGCCATTACACGCTCGATGCCTGCACGGTGTCTCAATTCGAACAGCAGGTTCGAGCCGTGTGCGGATTGCCGCTGGGGGAGGTCCGCCTGTTGAGTTCCGCCGCGATGATCAACCTTATCGGCGATGAGGTGGAGACAGTGCGCGCGGAGCCGGAGTTCAGCCGGCTTCTCGCCGTGCCCGGCGCGGTGATGCACCTCTATGGAAAGCGGACGGTTCGCGCGAGACGGAAAATGGGCCATCTCACTTTCGTCGCTCCGTCGCGTGAAACGGCTGTCGCCTATGCCGAGACGGTTCGTGCGCGACTGGCTCGCGCCGCGGCTGTTTCCTTGAAACAGGCGTAGCATATCCTGGGACATTCAGCGCCAATGAGTATGGCGGGCCGGGGCAAAATAGCGGACGTCCGGACGTTTGAAGAATCCGATCAACGCCATCCCGGCGATGAATCCTCCTACGTGGGCGAAGAATGCCACCCCGCCTCCTTGCGATCCGAGGCTCGCGCCTCCGCTTAACACCTGCATGACAAACCAGAATCCCAGCACGAAACCGGCCGGCACATAAGCCGTCCCGATCAGCGGCGCCAGCAGGAGCACCCTCGCTCGGGGAAACAGGAGGAGGTAGGCGCCTAAAATCCCCGAGATGGCGCCGCTTGCTCCCACCATCGGCATGGCGGAAGCGGGATCCGTCACCGCGTGAGTCAGCGCCGCAAGAATCCCGCACGCAATGTAGAAGAGAATGAACTTGCCGTGCCCCATGACGTCTTCGATATTATTGCCGAATATCCACAGATACAGCATATTGCCGAACAAATGCATCCAACTGCCGTGCAAAAACATGCTCGTCAGCAACGTCACGGCGGGAGGCGTCGGACCCCATTCGCTCGGCGGAACCGCATGGCCGAACAGCAAGGCCGGGATCGCGCCGTATTGGAAGACGAATAGTTCCCCAAAGCGGGGCGGAAGCGAGCTCTGATAAAAAAAGACCACCACGCAGGCCACGATGAAGGTGATCGTGACGACCGGCGTGATTTCCGTGGGATTGTCGTCGTTCAGCGGCAACATCGGAACACCGCGTCCAAGATGACGGTGAGTTAGGTGACGAGACGCGGAAGCCCGGGATTGTCCGGCAGAGATCCATCGGCCTGCAACGGAATGGAAAACCCGGCTGCGTGCGTGTGCCCGCCTCCGCCGAACGAGGCGGCGATCGCTCCCACGTCCGTGCCGTCTTCCCGGGATCGCATGCTGTAATAGCGCCGGCCGTTGCGATCGTGCCAGATGATGCAGAACGGATGGGCGGCGGACAGGCGTTCGCCGATCTGGCTCGTCAGAATCGCACTTTGCACGGCAGGCACGACGGCGCCCTCGAAGTTGACGAGGCGCGACTGGGCGGCGAGTTTGGTGACCAACTCGTTTTCGTAGCGGAGGATTGCGCGGCCTTCCCGCTCCAACTCGCGCTCGCTGAACGAGTTCCACAGGTCAAAATCAAACGGATAGGAGGCGAGCGCCGCGCTGATTTCCCGGCTGCCGGGCAGCTTCCATTGCCAGAGATCCTTGTCCTCAATATAGCGCAGCAACCAAGGGACCGGTTCGTCGTGCGCCCATTGCCAGGCCAAAACCGCTCCGGATCGCGTCTGGTCGAAGTAGGCGTAGGGTAGATCGGCCAGCGCTTGCTCGGCGGTAATGTGATGATCGAGCACCAGCAGGCTCGTCGCTTCCTTGGCAAGACGTTCGAGCGTCGAGCGCGGATAGCTGAAGTCAACGATGACGATTCGCTCTCCGGCTATGTCCCCAGGCGGTGGTTCGCCGTGCTTGACCGCGGCGAATCGAGAAGCCGGATACCGTTTCCAAATGGCCCAGGCCGCTCCGAACCCGTCCGCGCATTCGGCATGATAGAGCACGAGCGTGGGCGGGTCGGGGAACATTCGGCGGCAAATTGCGGCGGTCATCCGCTCAGCATAGCACGAGCGACACCGCGGACTAAAGGCGGAAGCGGTGATGAAAGAGATGCGCGTGAAAATCGCGGAATGTCAGGCCGCGTCAGGAAGCTGATTCAAATGATCGATCAACTGTCTCAACCGTCCCGCGCTGCGCCGGTTGAACGAAAACACCACGCGCGACAAGTCTTTCAGCGCCGGTTCGTCCATCTCTTCCGGAAGCGCGCCCCGCTGCTCGAATCCGCCCTCCGTCAGCAAATCTTGAAATGCGCCCTGCAAATGCTCCAACTGCCGGTCCGACAAGGGCTTCTTGATCCGAATCGCCAATTGGCGGCCTACGAAACGGATCGAATGGTAGCGAGTATAGAATGTCCGGATTTCCTCCACTGCCTCTTCCACGTCGCGCACGATCTTAAACAGGCTCAAGTCTTCCCGGTTGATCAAGCGACGCTCGAGCAATTGTTCCGTGATGAAGGAGTACCAATGATCCCAGTAATCGCAGTTCGGCGCCTGCAGGCACACGATGGGCTTGGGGTCGCTCTTTCCCGTCTGGACCAGCGTCAAGATTTCGAATCCTTCGTCATGGGTGCCGAACCCTCCGGGGAAGAGGGCGATCGCGTGGGATTCCTTCTGAAACATCAATTTCCGCGTAAAGAAGTATTTGAACGTGACGAGTTTCGGATCGTCCGCGATGATGGAGTTGGCGCCCTGCTCGAACGGCAACATGATATTCACGCCGAAGCTGTGTTCGCGGCCCGCTCCTTCCTGTGCAGCGCGCATGATGCCGTCCGCGCCGCCCGTAATCATCATGTACCCTTCTTCGACCATCCGGCGGGCGAAGGTGAAAGCCATCTGATAATTGGCGTCATCGGGGCTGGTCCGCGCGGATCCGAACACGCTGATTTTGGCGCGCTCCCGGTATCCGCGGAAGACCCGAAATGCGTGGCGGAGCTCCTTCAGGGCTCGATTGACGATCTTGAGATCCAGCAAGTCCAACTGGGTATCCATCAGCCGGAGGATTCCACTGAGCATCTCCTTGACGAGCGCGGCTTGCACGTCGTCATCAGGACGATCCAGAAGGAGTTTCACTTGGCTGAGAAGTTCGTCTCTGGTAGGAGCGGGCCGATTACGGGACGGCACGGTTTTCATACAGGTTCCCTCCAATGTGGAAGCTTCCGACGTAAAATTTTACCAGTGAGGGAAAGTGAGGTCAAAACGGCTCTGCAACGATCAGCCCGCATTGGTCATAAAAAACGCGGGCTAGGTGAGGTCGGTCATGCGCGATGAATGCTGGAGTACCCAGGCTCGAATTCTGGCTTCTTCTGCGGACGGAAGCGGCGCGAACTGAATATCGAGCGCGGACTCCAGCGAGCCGGCCTCTCCGTCCACCAAGGGCTGCGGTTCGTATCCGCTGTTCAAGATCGTGCCGCGTACTGAGAACGAGGCCGAAATCCCGGGGAGAGAAAAATTCAGGATGACGCCGGTGCCGGGCAGCAACACCGTGCTGCTTTCCACCAAGGCGCCGATAGGGCTCAATTGTTTGATGACGGCCGCGTGATTGGCCCCTTTTCCGTCCCCGTCGCCCACCCGAAGCGTGGCGTCCAGGCAGGTGTCGCAACGTTTGGCCGCCAACATCACGTCGCGGGCGGTGAGAATCCCCACGGGCTGATTCTGCTTGGTCACGATCAGAAGCGAGGCGCCGGTAGACGCCATCAGGCTGGTGGCCTCCTCCGTGGCCTGATCATATTCGATCGAATGAACGGGCTGAGACATGATGGAGCGCACGGCGGTATCCTGGGGCTCAAGCCCGGGCGCGACGACCTTCGTCACGATGTCCGCGGAGGTCATAATCCCGAAGCTGACGTCGCTGTCCTTGACGAGAAGACAAGGGATATGCTCCCGTTCCATCACGAGTGCCGCCTCGCTGACCGACACATCGCCCGGGATTTGAACAACGCCCGGCGTCATCATATGCGCCACCATGGAAAGTGAAGAGTGAGACATTGTGCCACGCGGCATGTAGGCGACCTTGCTCATGGCTCAGCGCTTGGCTCCGCCGCGAGAGAAGCCGCCGGTCTCGCTCACCAGCCAACGCATCGTAAGGAAGTATACCAGATAGGACACAGCGCCTCCTTCAGCTCTACGATCTTGTCAAACCTTAGCGCAGCCGAATAGACTACACAAGCAATCGACTCGTATGGTAGGTCAAAATTAGTCCAAGAAGGCGGATGTGCAAAGTGAATTCGAAGAACGTGTCCGGGCGATCGCGCCGCACGGCCTAGGTCTGTCGGTCGACGTGTATAGTCCGGATCTCGTCGAACTCGATGCGACGCTGCGCCGCCGCGGCCTCGAATCGGATTACTATGAGATCTTCCAGGCCTCGGTTCCAGCCCTGGAATTGGTCAGGGATCGACTCTCCGGCCGCCGGCTGGCCTACCACGGTGAAGGTCTGTGGGTTACCCAGCCTGATTTTGTGTCGGAAGGAGGCTCGGTTTCCTCGGTGCCGGATGTCTGCGCTCAGCTCCGTACCCTGCATAGCGGGTGGCTCAACATCGAGTGCGCGACGAAGCAGATGGCAGGCCGCTCCTTCGGGACCTATTTGCCTCCTTTATATACGGAGTCCGGCGCCCTGATCGCAGCCGAAAACGCGGTGCTCCTACAACGGCGGCTGGATCATGAATTTTCAACGCGCAACCTTCAAGCACCTCTCCTGCTGCTCGAAATGCCGCCGCTGACCTATTTTTCCTGTGGCGCTCTTCCCATTCCTGATTTCTTTTCGGAAATTGCGAGCCGAACGGCCTGCGGACTGGTTCTCGATATCGGTCATCTCTGGACCGTGTATCGGTATACGGGCGCCTGGCGGTATGCGTCGGTCGAACGCTATGTCGGTGAGTTTCTAGCCGGCTTCCCGTTGGAGCGAGTCGTTGAAATTCATGTGGCAGGCTTGGCTCTGCATCCATGCGATGCGGCCGGCGGCGGCCCCGAAGAGCCGGCGGGGATGTTGCCGAGATGGATCGATGCCCATGGGGCTCCGATTCCGGCCTTGTTGTTTGATCTCTTGGAACAGATATTGAGGACCGGGCGCTTGGTCCATCTAAAAGGAATGGCGCTCGAGGTGGATACCAAAGAGATTTCGCTTCTCGTTTCGGAATACCAGGATTTTCGCCGCCGATTTGAATCGATCGCCGCCGGATTGTTTTCTGGAAGACCGCCTTCAGGAGCCGTCACTGATCCGGCCGATTCAGGAAGTAACGAAGGATGCCGGCTGAGCACTTCCCGGGAGCGACGGGCCGCCCTCGGCCAAGACTATGCCCACTATGCCGATATGGTGACGGGTCGGGAGACGGCCGACTCTCGCGCTTCGATGGTCGAGTCCGGTGATCAACAGGAAGGCGTGGCTTACTATCGGCAAGTTTATCTTCCCTACGAAATTCTGCATTGGGGCGGCGAGTTGCGCGATATGTTTCCCCGGACTTGCGAGATTTTGCAGAGCCACGTGGACATGAAGGACTTTGTGGCCTTCTGGTTTCGTCGGCCCCGCCCCGCTCGGATTCCCTACGACTTCTTTTTATTAAAAGTCGAATACTTTGTGGATTTCGTGGCGACCGTTATGCCCGATGCCTTGGCCATGGCTTCGGAAGAGGCGGAAGAGTTGCGGGCTGCCTATGACGCGGCGAATCGCCGCGCCGGTTTCGAGGAGATGACAACGTGAGTTTCTGGTCCACGCTTCCGCGGCCGATCATCGGATTGGCGCCGATGGACGGAGTCACGGACGCCACCTTTCGGCGCATCGTGGCCGCGCAAGGGCCTCCCGATGTGACGTTTACGGAATTTGCCCATGTCAGCGATATCAGCCGCGGGCCCGAGTATCTCTTGGATTCTTTGGTCTACAGCGAAGTCGAGCGGCCGATCGTCGCGCAGATTTACGGCAAGGACCCGCTCTTGTTTTATCAGGCGGCCCATGTGGTGTGCGAGTTGGGCTTCGACGGATTGGATATCAATATGGGTTGTCCGTCGCGCAATGTCGCCTCGTCCGGTTCCGGGGCCGCGTTGATCAAGACGCCGGATCTGGCCCAAGCCATCATTCGCGCGGCGAAGCAGGGGATTCAGGATTGGGCCGCGGGACAGTCGCTGGAGTCGGCAGGGGTGAAACGATCGCGAAGCGAAGCCATCCGGCGCATGAATGAAGCGCGAGGCGGTGCTCCGATGATCGAGCGCCGTTCGCTTCCCTGGTCGGTGAAGACGCGGCTGGGTTGCGATGCCGTGGTCATCGATCGATGGATCGAACATCTGCTGGAGGAGCGGCCGGCCGCCATTACGATCCATGGCCGGACCTTGGCGCAGATGTATCGGGGCGAAGCGGACTGGACCGCCATTGCGGCCGCCGCCGATATCGCCAAGGGCACGGATACGGTGATTCTCGGCAACGGAGATGTGCGCAGCATGAATGACGCAATCAGGCGCGTGCGGGAGAGCGGCGTGCAGGGCGTGCTGGTCGGACGGGCCACCCTCGGCGCGCCCTGGTTCTTCCGGCGGAAGGAATTGGTTCGGGAGTGGGCCGTAGAGCAGGCAGGCGGAGAAGCGGGGCCGGCGGGAGACCCGATCGACGAGCCGGATGTCCGCGAACGATTTACCGTCATGCTGGACCATGCCAGGCAATTCGAGAGACTCGGCGGCCCCGACCAATTCCAACGGATGCGCAAACATCTCGGATGGTACTGCAAAGGATTTCCGCATGCCGCGGCTATGCGGGCGCGTATGTTCCGTGCTTCCAGTGTGCGCGACGTGGAAGAGACGATGACGGAGTTCTTCAGCTGCGATTTCGTGGCCTCTCTCGCCGAACCGTCCTGTTCCGCCGGCTTCACCGCCTGATTCTACGCATGCGACTCATCCTCGCCTCGACGTCTCCTCGCCGGAAAGAGTTGCTCGCCTTGCTCGGGCGCCCGTTCGAGGTCTGCGCGCCGTCGTTCATCGAACGATTGGACCCCCACCGTCCGGCGGAAGAGCAGGCCAAGGAATTTGCATTGAATAAGGCCCTTTCATGCGGGCCGTCGTTTTCCGAAGACCTGATCGTCGGGAGCGACACGGTGATCGCGCTGGGCGATGAAGTCATCGGGAAACCTCATGATCGCGCCGACGCAGAGGCGATCCTGCGCCGCCTGATGGGCAAGGAACATCGGATTTGGACCGCGGTCGCGGTGGTATGCGAGCGTCAGGGGATCCGGGACATCGCGGCCGACACCGTGCGCGTCCTGATGGCACGATGTGACGACGCGCGATTGGCGGCCTATCTGCGAACCGGGGAAAGTATGGGCAAAGCCGGCGCGTACTCCATTCAAGGCGCCGCCGGTGAGTTGATCGAGCGGATCGATGGTGATTTTACGGCGGCGGTCGGCCTGCCGTTGCGTCTTCTGGCTTCTTTGCTCGCGGCTCGTGGGCTTGGCCCGTTGAGCGATGTGGAGGCGTTGTATCGCACGCGGCCCTATCCTAACTGGAATCGCTTCGGATCGTAACCACAAACAGGCCGAAATGATCGGCGCCCGGATTGCGCTCTGTCCGAACGTAGGCGGTTGATCGCGATTGTCGCAATCCGAAACGCGGCATCGCGCAAGATTGAAAAGGGGTGGGTCATCCCTTACAATGCGGCCCATTATCCGGCGTTATTCCGAGGAGGTCCTCATGCACGGTGTTGTCCGAGCAAAGAAGCGAAGCCGGCTCATGGCGGTGAGCGTGGCACTGTGTCTGATCGCGGTGAGCGTCGCATCATGGCAGCCTGCCGGCGCGATCGATGTTCAATTATCGATCGAAGAGGCCAAGAAAGCATTGGAAGCCGGCCGGGCGCCGATGGAAAAAGCAAACACGCCGGAAGACGTGAAGAAGGTGTTGCAGCAGGCGTCGCTGGCCACGCGGGTGGGCGCGGATCCGGAGAAAGAACCATGCGGCGCCAGCGCGATCCTGCGGACCAAGCGCTACCGGTTGGAGGCGTTCGGCCGCCAGGAAGCGGCGGAATCCAAGAAACAAAAGAAAGACATCCGCATGCCGGAGGAGTTCATTCAAAAAGTCGTCGATATGCCGAATATGGAAGTGGAAGTGCAGCTTTGCGGCGACGATGAATACTTCGCGGAGAAGGCGGACATCGTATTTCAGCAGAAGGGAAAAAACATCCGGCCGATCGACATCAGCCCGGCCGACCGGGGTAGAAAGAACGACGGCGAAGGCCCCGGCTACCGATCCCGGTTTACCGCCCGTTTTGCGTACGATAGTTTCGATCCAAATGCGAAGACCGTCGTCGTGGTGACTCTTCAGGATGGGCAAGAGATCCGATTCGACGCCGACTTATCCAAAGTCAGATAACCAGACATGTGACCCAGGCTTTGATTCGGCGGTCCTGAGACGCAAGGCTTGGGAACTGCAGTTGCCTCTTGTAGGAACGGTCGCGATGCAGCGGCCGATCACACAATCCAGATAGCCGTCCGCCGCGGCGATGGTTCCCTTGCCCCATGGGCTCAGCACAGAAAGCCGGGGCTTCGCCCGCTGGTACGCCGGGGCTTCGCCGCTGGTACGATGGATATCAAATCTGCAACGGATATCTTGCGAGAGGTGGATCGCCCTGTCGTCCGCCTCGCTCACTTCCTCTCGGTTGCCGCCGGTATCCTAATTATCTTCTGGCTCGACCTCATCTCGGCGCTGGGTATTTCCGTCTGGGCGCTGTATATCGTTCCCGTCTGGTACGTCTCCCGCCTGCGGATTTCTTCCAAGACAATCTATACCGTCGCCGCGGTCTGTACGGCATTGACGATCCTCGGATGGTTCCTCTCGCCGCCTGGCATGGATCTCTGGATCGCCTCGTACAATCGTGCGATCGGGATCGCTCTGATGTGGACCCTTGCGGTGGTCCTGGCTCGAGCCTCGGCCTTTGACGAGCGATTGCGGGTCGCGCAGAAGGCGCAAGCCCGGCTCGCGGCGATCGTGGAGAGTTCCGATGATGCGATCATCAGCAAATCCCTGGAAGGAACGATCACCAGCTGGAACGGTGGAGCCGAAGCCATGCTTGGGTTTACGGCGGCTGAAGCGGTTGGACAGCCGATTGCGTTCGTCATTCCCCCCGATCGCCTGGACGAAGAGGCGCATATCATGGAACGGCTGAAACGAGGGGAACGGATCGAACAGCACGAAACGATGCGCCGCCGAAAGGACGGGACCGATGTGCCGATCTCGCTGACCATGTCGCCGATCAGGGACCCCGGTGGAAAGTTGATCGGCATTTCCAGTATCGCCCGGGACGTGACTGAAAAACGGCGGGCGGAAGAAATTCTCCGGCGGCAGACGGCCCAGCTTCAAGAGCAGGCCGAACATCTGCATGCCGTCAACGAGCAACTCACGAAGCACGCCGTCGCGCTGGAAGAGGCGAATAAAGAGTTGGAAGGGTTCAGCTATTCCGTATCCCATGACCTGCGCGCCCCGATCCGAACCATTCATTCATTTGTCCGTATCGTCGAGGAGGATCATGCCGGCCATTTGGAGCCGGAAATGTCGCGGTGTCTCGGCATTATCGCGAAAGCGGCGAGACAAGCCGGGCAGCTCATCGACGATCTGCTTGAATTTTCCCGGCTGGGCCGCCATGCGATGCAACGGCAGCCCGTCAATATGGTCGCGCTTGTCCAAGACGTGTTGGCGGACCTTCGCAAAGCCCAAGACGACGATCGCACCAGTATTGCCGTCGCCGATCTCCCGTCTTGTTTTGGCGACCGGCGTCTGTTGAAATTGGTCTGGGCAAATCTGCTGTCCAATGCGTTGAAGTACAGTCAGTATCGCGACGACGTGCGGATCGAAGTGGGGTGGCGCCCGGACGACCGATCACAGAGAATGTGCGTCTATTTCGTCAAGGACAACGGCGTGGGATTCGATATGAAATACGCGCACAAGCTGTTCGGCGTGTTCCAGCGGCTCCATGGAAAAGAAGAATTTGAGGGCACCGGAGTGGGACTGGCCATCGTCCAGCGCATCGTCCATCGGCATGGAGGACAGGCTTGGGCCGAAGGAGAGGTCAATGTGGGCGCAACATTTTATTTTTCTGTGGAAAGGACCGCGGCACCATGATGAACGGAGTCGATATTCTGCTGGTCGAGGATAATCCCGAAGACGTGGAACTGACGTTGCGGGCGTTCAGAAAGAACAACCTCAGCAATAAAATTCATGTCGCGCGGGACGGGGAGGAGGCGCTGGAATGTCTCTTTGGCACCGGCCGGTATGCGGACCGCTCGCCCTGCGCGGCAACCCGGATGATCTTGTTGGATCTGAAACTTCCCAAAGTCGATGGACTCGAAGTCTTGCAGCGTTGCAAAAGCGATCCGCGCACGAGCATGATCCCGGTCATCGTCCTGACGTCGTCCCGCGAAGAGCGGGATATCATCGAAAGTTATAAGCTGGGCGTGAACAGTTACATCGTCAAGCCGGTGGATTTTCCGCAGTTTACCGAGGCGGTGCGCCAGTTGGGATTATATTGGATGGTGTTGAATGAAACGCCGAACAGTTAGCGGCATCAGGGAGACTTCATGGGCGAGCCGATTCGCATTCTGATCGTGGAGGACGAGCCGGCTGACGCCGAACTGCTGATTCGGCAATTGCAGCGAGACGGGTATGATCCGGACTGGCAGCGCGTCGATACCGAATCGGCGTTCCTGGAGGCCCTGAACGGTCCGTTGCATCTGATCATTTCCGATAATGCCATGCCTTCCTTCAGCGCCGCCCGTGCCCTTGAACTGTTGAAACAGCGGGGGATGCGCCTCCCCTTCGTCGTGGTCTCCCGCGCCATCGGAGAGGAACAGGCGGTGGCCTTGATGCGGGAAGGCGCGGACGATTACGTCATGAAGGATCGGCTGGGTCGCATCGGATCGGCCGTGCGGCAGGTGCTGGATCAAACCCGCTTGCGCAAGGAACATGCCGCCTCTCAGGCGGCCTTGGAACGACTTAATCGGGAGTTGGAACAGCGTATCGCGCAACGGACCAGTGAGCTGCAAATCGCGAACGAGTCGCTGGAGCGGGAACTGCGCGATCGCACTAGAGTGGAAGAAGAATTGCGCTGGATTACGAACGAGCTGGAGTCTCGCGTGGTCACTCGCACCGCCGATCTGGTCCATTCCCAGGCGCGATTGCGGGCGTTGGCCTCGGAACTGGTCTTGACCGAACAGCGCGAACGGCGGCGGCTTGCGACGGATCTCCATGACTATCTGGCGCAACTGCTCGTGCTGGCCCGTTTGAAACTGAGCCAGGCCCTGCCGAAAACGGCGGCCGGCCCGGCGAGCGAGCTCTTGCTCCAGGCTCAAGACGCCCTGAAGCAGGCGTTGACCTACACGCGGACCTTGGTGGCCGACCTCACCCCTCCGGTGCTGCGGGAGTTCGGTCTTCCCGCCGCGCTGATCTGGCTGGGGGACCATATGCGGCCGCACGGACTTTCGGTGACGGTCACTATTGAGGAGGAGGCGATTTCATTGCCGGAAGACCAAGCGGTCTTGCTGTTTCAATCGGTGCGCGAGCTGCTGATGAACGTCTCCAAGCACGCGGGGACCGATCAGGCGACCGTCACGCTGTCCAAGGCGGAGGGGAAGGTGCTGCGCATTGTGGTGGAGGATCGCGGACAGGGTTTTGACGTGACCGCGGGCGACCGGCCGACGGCGCAGTTCGGATTGTTCAGCATCCGGGAGCGAATGCAGGTGATGGGCGGAACCCTGGAAACGGATTCCGCGCCAGGCCGGGGAACCAAGGCCCTGCTGAGTCTCCCGCTGAAGCCGCAACAGGCCACGAGGGAGGATGCGGAATCGGCAAGGAAGAGCGAGGGATTGGAGCTGATCAGTGAAGAGTTGGGAATAAAAAAGGAGGACAAATCCAACAACCCCATGATCTCCATTCCGGATGCCTCATTGGAGCCGGCGGCGCGGGTGCGCGTGCTGTTGGCGGACGACCATGCCATGGTCAGGCAGGGCCTGCGCAGTGTCCTTGAGGGCTATCATGATTTGCAAGTCATCGGCGAGGCGCAGGATGGGATGGAAGCGGTGGAACTCGCCCAGGTTCTGAAACCCGACGTCATCGTCATGGACGTCAACATGCCGAGGCTGGACGGCATCCAGGCCACCTCCCGGGTGAAGCGCGAAGATCCGAATACCGTCGTCATCGGCCTCTCGGTCAACGGCGCCAAGCAAGTGGAGGACGCGATGCACCAAGCGGGCGCCTCGGCCTTCCTCACCAAGGAAAAAGTTGCAGATCAGCTCTACCAGGCCATTCAGAGAACCAAACCGAAGTATGCGGGCTAAGCGGCCCTTCGCTCCCTCTTTCATCTTGAACCAGTCACCTATAGACTCCCATCCGGCCAGACCGATCCGGTGATTTCAGGCAGACCGATGGAGGCCGGCCTGTTGGCGGCGGCCGGGAGAGGGCTGTTTAGCTGAGGCGTTAACTGATTGGAGGAGCGCATGATTGAAACCTATCTCAGGCGATTTCTGGACCGGTCGTTCGAGTGGGTGTCCACGTCGGGATTGCGGGTCATTCTAATCACGGTCGGGATGATTCTCTTGTTCACGCTTCTCCAGCGGCTGATGGGGCGGTTCCGGCACATCTACGAAGGGAGACTGTCCGGACCGACGGAATTGAAGCGGGCCGATACGCTGACGGGCGTCATTAGAGATGTCGCCCGTGTCGTCATCTTGGTGGTGGGCGGCATGATGATTCTGTCGGAAGTCGGTGTGGATTTGAAGCCGCTGCTGGCTGCGGCGGGGTTGGGTGGGCTGGCCATCGGGTTCGGCGCCCAGAGTCTGGTGAAAGACGTCATCTCGGGATTCTTCATCCTTCTTGAAGACTCGGTTCGGGTTGGAGACGTGGTCGAGATTGCCGGCGTCGGAGGCTTGGTGGAAGAGGTTAAATTGAGAACCATCGTGCTGCGGGACCAATCAGGAAGCATCTATGTCATTCCGAACGGCCATATTGATAAGGTCAAGAACCTGACGCAGCTCTATTCGTATTATGTGTTCGATATCGGGGTCTCCTACCGGGAAAATGTCGATGAGGTCATGGCGGTCCTGAAAGAGATTGCCGAGGAACTCCGGTTGGATCCGGCCTTTACCGAGGACATTTTAGAACCACTGGAAATGTTGGGTGTCGATCGATTCGCCGATTCGGCGGTCATCGTCAAATGCCGCATCAAAACCAAACCGATTCAACAATGGCGAATCGGCCGGGAGATGAACCGCCGGATCAAGAATACGTTCGACGCCAAAGGCATCGAGATGCCGTTCCCGCATCAGACCCTCTACTGGGGCACGCCCAAGGACGGGACGCCGCCGCCTCTTTACGTGGCGGGCCTGCGGGGCGATCAATTTCCGGCTCAGCGTCTCCCTTGACCGGATGTAGCGGAACCTTCTAGGCTGGGCCTTCTTCGGCTCCGATGGCTTGTTGTGTGACGAAAGCGAGCGACGCTCTATGACGGACGAATCGGGTGCGGTCCTGATTGTGGATGACGATCCTGCGATGCGGGAATTGGTCTATGATGTGTTGAAAGACCGCGGTCACGATTGCACCGCGGTCGGAGGCGCCCAGGAAGCCTTGCAGCAATTGACCCACAAAGACTATGCCGTGGTGTTGACCGATCTGCGCATGAAGGGGATGATGGGCACCGAATTGCTTACGGAGATCAAGCGGAGTTATCCGGATACCGGCGTCATCCTCATGACGGGATTCGGGTCGGTCGAAACTGCCGTGGAAGCGATGAAGCGAGGGGCCACTGATTACTTGACCAAGCCGGTGAAGACCGAGGATCTGGTTCGCGTGGTGGAGCGCGCCATCCGGGAAACGTCTCTTCGGCGCGAGGTCGGCCGCCTGCGGAAGGAAGTGCGCAAGGAATACAGCTTCCACCAAATCCTCGGCAAGAGCAAGTCGATGCAGGCTGTCTTCGATTTGATTCGTCGGGTGTCGGACAGCCCGACCAACGTGCTGATCACGGGGGAAAGCGGGACCGGGAAAGAGCTGGTGGCCAAGGCGATCCATTACAACAGCGACCGGCGGGACGGCCCGTTTATCCCGGTCAACTGCGCGGCCATTCCGGAGCAACTGCTGGAAAGCGAATTGTTCGGCCATATGCGCGGAGCCTTTACGGACGCCAAGACCGACAAGCGAGGCCTCTTCGAGGAAGCGCAGAAGGGCACCCTGTTTCTGGATGAAATCAGTGAATTGCCGCTCATGCTCCAAGCGAAATTGTTGCGGTCCATTCAGGAGAAGGAGATCCGGAGGGTCGGGGCGACCAGAGCCATCCCGGTCGACGTGCGGATCATTGCCGCGACCAATTTGAAGTTGGCCGAGGAGGTCCAGCACAAACGCTTCCGCGAGGACTTCTATTATCGGCTCAATGTGATTGAAGTGAAGCTTCCGCCGTTACGCGAGCGCCGCGAGGATATTCCGCTGCTGGTCGAGGCGTTTCTCAAGAAATGCGGGGAATCGAGAGGAAAGCCCGTCAAAGCGGCGAGCGAGGCCGCTCTTGCCATGTTGGTCGATTACGCCTGGCCCGGCAATGTCCGGGAATTGGAAAACGTGATCGAGCGCGCCGTCACCTTGACGCGCGGCGACAAGATCGTGCCCGAGGATCTTCCGCAGCCAATCCAGGGATCGCGGGGCGACCGGCGGGTTCTGGACGAGGCGGCGGAACGGACGTTGCCGTTGCACGAAGTGGAGAAGGAATACATCGCTAAGATTCTGGAGAAGACCGGCGGCAACAAATATCAGGCGGCGCAGGTGCTCGGGATCGACCGCAAGACGCTCTATCGCAAATTGGCTGAGATGGAAGACAGGCCGCCGACCGAACCGCGCGGCGGCTGACCAGACCGATTCCCAATCGTCGGGGACAGCATTGAGGGACAGGAGACAGATCGGTGCCCTGGAAGCCGGCATTCTCTTGCTGCTTTCCGTCGGGATTTTTGTCCTTGATCTGCTGGCTCCGATCGGTGTCTCGGCCTGGCTCCTGTATCTGCTTCCTCTGGCCTTGACGTTTTTGCTGCCGCACCAGCGGGTCGCCTTTTACTATTGCCTCTTCGTCACGCTCTTCATATTCAGCGCCTATGTCTTCAATCCCCTGTTCAACCCCGCCATCGGGCCGCCGCGTTCCTCGGATCTGCTGAATCGGGTGATCGGGCTGACCGCGATCTGGGTGCTGGCCTTCGTCGTCCGCCGCAAGAAGGTTCAGGCGGAAAGCGGCTCATCCGAGGTCGCCCGCGAGGCTCTCTCATTCGACCGGTCCCGCGACGAAAGCGCTTCCGCACGCAGCCGGACCGCGGAAGTCCTGTTGGCCGGCCAATTGCGATTAGAAAGCATCGTGCAGTCCGCCATGGACGCGATCATTACGATTGACGAACGGCAATCCATCGTCCTCTTCAATCACGCCGCCGAACTCATGTTTCAATGCCCCGCCCAGGACGCCATCGGGAAACCGCTTGATCGGTTCATCCCCGATCGATTCCGGGCGGCACACCGGGATCATATCGTCGCATTCGGCAACTCCGGGACGACCAGCCGCCGCATGGGAGCCTTGGGGCAGGTCCGAGCCCTTACCACGGATGGTGAAGAGTTCCCGGTGGAGGCGGCGATCTCCCAGATCTCGGTCGACGGAAGAAAATACTTCACCGTGATCCTCAGAGATACCAGAGAGCGAGAGCGGCTGAAGCGCGACCTGGAGGAGCGCGAGGCCCTCTTGCGGACAATCATCGAAGCCGAGCCGGAATGTGTCACGGTGCTGAGCGTGGAGGGGAAGATCCAAAGCATGAATGCGGCCGGCCTTGCCATGCTCGAAGCCGAACAGGACGAGGAGGTGGTCGGGAAAGCCGCCTATGACTTTATCGCGGCGGAGCATCGGGCGGCCTTCACCAAGCTGCTGGCGGATGTCGCGAAGGAACATGCCGGACTATTGGAGTTTGAAGCCATAGGACTCCGCGGCAGCCGGAGGTGGCTGGAATGTCATGCGGTCTTGCTGCCGCGCGGGGAGGGAGGCGGTGCCGGCATTCTGGCCGTCACCCGCGATGTGACCGCGCGAAAACAGGCGGAAACGGAACTGAAACACAGCGAGGAACGCCTCCGGAGCATGTTGGCGTCAATGGAGGAAGTGGTGTGGTCGAGTTCGGTGGATGGGTCGGAGATCTTGTACGCCAGCCCGGCAGTCGATCGCGTGTACGGACGGTCAGCGACCGAGTTCATCGGCCGGCCGTCGCTCTGGCTCGACATGATCCATTCGGAAGACCGGCCGGCGGTGGAGCAGGCGATTCAGACGCTTCCCCGTTTTGGACACTTTGACCTGGAGTATCGGGTTCGACATCCGAACGGAGAGGTCCGGTGCCTCCGCCATCGGGGACGGCTCATCACGGACGATCGGGGTCGGCCGATCCGCATCGACGGCATGGTATCCGACGTGACCAAAACCAAAACGGCCGAATCGGCCATGAGAAAGGCCCAGGAACGATTCGAGGATATCTTTGAATCCTCGAAGGATGCGATCGGATATGTCTCGTTGGATGAAACCTTTGTGCTGGCTAATGAGGCCTTCGCTACGCTCACGGGGTACTCCCGGGAGGAACTCTTGAGCAAGACTCACCGGGATCTTACGCCGCCGGAATTTCGCATCGCTCAGGCCAAACAAGCCGCCCGGGTACTCCAGACGGGGGAGCCGGCGGAATACGAAAAGGAGTATGTCCGAAAAGACGGGTCTCGCGTGCCGGTCGCCGTTACCTTGTTCCTGGTCAAGGGGGACGACGGCAAGCCCGACGGCGTGGCGGCCATTGTGCGCGATATCACTGAACGGCGGCGAGCCGAGCAGGCCTTGAGGGAAAGCGAAGAGCGATTCCGGGAAATGGCCGAGACGGTCGAGGAAGTAATTTGGATTCTTGGGCTCCATCCCCACCAGGTGCTCTACGTGAGTCCGGCCTTTGTCCGCATTTGGGGTCTCTCGCCCGACGATCTCTATCGAGATCCGGGGGCCTGGATGCAGGTCGTGCATGCCGAGGAGCGGGATAGGGTCGCAGCGCAGTTTACGCGATGGCTGGCGGACGAAGGCCGGGAAACGGAGTATGACGTGGAATACCGGATTGTCCGGCCGGACGGGATCATTCGATGGATCCATGACCGCGGGTCGCTGATTCGAAACAAGGAAGGCCGGATCTATCGCGCGACCGGCATTGCCGAAGACATCACCGATCGCAAGGCCACCGAAGTGCTGCTGTTGCAGAGCGAACAGCGATATCGCCAGCTTGTGGAGGTCTCCCCGGATGCGATCGTCATTACCCGCGGCGACGTCATCGTGTTCGTCAACCGGGAAGGTCTCGAGCTGCTGGGCGCGGCCGGTCCTGATCGCGTCGTCGGACGGCCGCTGCTGGATTTTATTCACCCCGATTTTCATGACCAAGCGAAAGAACGCACGGGGCAGTTGAACCAGGGCTTCGATCAGGTGCCGTTGGTCGAACAGAAATTTGTCCGCGTCAACGACAGCATCGTGGATGTAGAGGTTACGGCTGCCCGATATATGGATCAAGAAGGCCCGTCCATTCAATTCGTCCTGCGGGACATCACTCAGCGCAAACGCCTCCAGGAACAACTGCGCCGGACTGAACGGGTGGCCGAGCTCGGCACGCTCGCCTCGGGCATGGCGCACGAGATCGGGACGCCCATGAACGTCATCCTGGGACGCGCAGAGTATCTGATGAACCGTACGAGCGATGCTCCGATCAAGAAAGGCCTTCAGACGATCGTGAGTCAAGTCGAACGTATCACCAGGGTGATGAATCAGCTCTTGTCATTCGCCCGCCGGGAAACGCCGGAACGCCGAGCGGTCGACTTGAGCGAGATCGTCGAGAGCAGCCTGGAGATGTTCCTTGAACGGTTCGCGCGCCATCACATCGGGATAGAAACGGATTTCGAGCCGGCCTGTCCGCCGGTGCATGCGGACGCCGATCAAATGAGTCAGGTGCTGATCAATCTTCTGATGAACGCCATCCATGCGATGCCGGACGGAGGACGAGTCCGCATTGCCGTCCGGCAGGGCGATCCAAACATGGTGGAGCTGATCATCGCGGATACCGGGTCCGGTATGCCGCCTGAGATCTCTGCGAAGATCTTCGATCCCTTCTTCACCACGAAGGAATTCGGGACGGGCACCGGCCTGGGCCTTACCGTGGTCAAAGGGATCATGGAAGAGCACGGGGGCACGATCGCCGTCACCAGCGAGCCGGGTCGTGGAACGGTCTTTACCCTGGCCTTGCCGGCGAGCGAGGCGTAATCAGAGTCCGGACAGGTGGGGAAATCGTCCAGCGGACGTGGGTGGCGCGGCACGTGCCGGTTGTTCATTCGATGAGGGTATGGTCGATGGCGTAACGGGTGATCTCCGCATTGTTTCTCACGCCGAGTTTTTCCAATACGCGGTTGCGATAGGTGCTGATCGTATTGGGGCTCACGCGCAGCATTTGTGCGACGTCCTTCAAGGGCTTGCCGGACGCCAGCAATTGAAAAATCTGAAACTCCCTGTCCGACAGTTGTTCGTGCGGACATTTGGAAAGAGACGTTTCAGATTCGGCGAGAAGGCAGTCCGCCACATGAGGAGCGATGTATCGGCGACCACCCAGGATCGTTTCGATGGCGAACGCGAGCTGATCCAGACTGGTGGCCTTGTTCAAGTATCCGCTTGCTCCAGACCGAATCATGCGGGCCGCGTAGGGCGTTTCAGGGTGCACGCTGAACACCAGCACGGGCGTGGACGGCCGCATGAACCGCAAATCCTGAAGAAGATCCATCCCGGATTTCCCCGGCATCGCGATATCCATAATGAAGAGATCCCATGCCCGCCGCCCGGCCCGCGCGAGCATCTCCACACCGGTATCCGCTTCTTTAACCGTAATCGGAGAAAAGCGCTCGCGGAGCAAGTCTCGGATGCCGCGGCGAAAGATGGCATGGTCGTCGGCGATCAGCACGCGTAGCATTGCGGTGACCGTCTCTTCAAGGTCGTGAGCTCCGTGGTTTCTCTCGCCATGATTAATCTATGAAAATCGTAAAGTCTGATCAATGCGCCTTGTCCAGGAACGGATCCATCGGCACGAAAAAAGTGTGGCATCCAGGGACATGTCTCTCCGCCGGTTTGGGGTCTTTCTCGCCATGGCTTCTTTCTTGTGTCTGCCCTTGATCCGCTGGGCAGGCGATAAGTGCGCTGATTGTATCGATATTTGAGTAGACGGCGGCTGCAGCCGTCATGGCATATGCCTTGCGTGAATCAGGCATCCAAGGAACCTGCTTGCGGAGGGATGAGTGACGGCTGAAGCAAAAAAGAAAGCGGTATTGCTCGTGGTTGAAGATGATCGGGATATGCGGAGCTTGCTGTGCGATGAGCTCTGGGACGAAGGGTTCCAGCTGCGAGAGGCGGCGAACGGCGATGAGGCATTGGTCTCTGTGATGGAAGCGGTGCCCGATTTGATCATTACCGATTTGAAAATGCCGGCCGGAGGCGTCGATTATGTCAATCGCCTCCGCACATTTGCTCCCTCTTGTCCGATTATCCTCATGACTGCGTTTGGAAATACGAGGACCAAGGAAGAAGCGCTGAAATCCGGCGCCACGGCTTATTTTGACAAACCCGTGCATCTATCGGAACTGAAAGCCACCATCCATGAATTGCTCAAGTGAGGCGGTATAGCAGGTAATCTTCACCAAGGAAAACAGAGATGGCCGGATCTCATGAATGTAGTCCTACCTCGGATGCCTGCGGCGACCCGATCATTAGGGCTCGCATCGAGGCCCTCAAGCAATTGTCGGATGTCCTTCCTGAACGGGTGGCCATTCTTGACCGTCAGCTGAATGTGATGTACGCCAATGAGGCTGCCTGGCCGGCGGTATCCCGACCCACGAACGTCTCCGAATCGGTCAAGTGTTATGAGAGCCTTGTCAGGACCCACTATCCCTGCAAAGACTGCCCAGCCACCGGCGTGTTCGAGACCAAAGAAGCGCGGTCCTTGTCGTGCGCGCGGCCTGAAGAGATGACGGCCTGTGGCATGAGGCGGGTCTTGCCGCTGCTTTCCGGACAAGGAGACGTGGACTCAGTGCTCGTGCTGTTTCGAGATCAACCGACCCCGGTTCAATCGGCGGCCGCCGTCAATGCCGAACTTTCCGTCCGATGCTTGACTGTCCCCGACTCCTCACGCCTGGGGAATTTGATCGGACAGTCGCCCGCCATGCAGGAAGTATTTCAGATGATTCGCCTCGTCATGGACAGTCAAGCCACGGTGCTGATACAGGGAGAAAGCGGAACAGGAAAGGAATTGGTGGCCCGGACCATCCACCAGATGAGTTATCGGCGGACGAAACCGTTTGTCGTCGTCGATTGCGGATCGTTGCCCGAGACGCTCTTGGAGAGTGAGCTCTTCGGTCATGTCAAGGGCGCCTTCACCGGCGCCACCTGCGTCAAGCGCGGTCTTTTTGAAGAAGCCGACGGAGGCACGCTCTTTCTGGATGAGATCGCGGATACCACGCCGACGTTCCAAGCGAAGCTGTTGCGGGTTTTGCAGGAAGGCGAGATCAAACGGGTCGGCGGCATCCAGCCGATCAAAATCGATGTCCGGGTGATCTCGGCGTCCAACAAAGAATTGTCCGAATTGGTGACGACCAAGGAGTTTCGGCAGGATCTGTATTACCGCTTGGCGGTCTTACCGCTCTATCTCCCGGCGTTGCGGGAGCGCCGAGAAGATATTCCGCTCCTGGCCGCACATTTCGTCGAATCGTCCTGCCGGCGGCACCGCCAGGCCGCGCGGAAGATCACGCAAGAAGTCATGCATGCGCTGACGCAGGCGCCATGGCCCGGGAATGTTCGCGAGCTTCAGCATTACATCGAGCGGGCGGTCGTCACCACCGGTGGATCGGAACTCGCGTGCGCCGATATTGTCGCCATGGGGTCCGATCCTGAATCGTCCGATCTCCGAGAGGTGGTCCGCGGCGCGACGCGCCAGATGGAGCGCGCCAGGATCGTCCAAGCCCTTCGTCAAGCGTCCGGCAATCGTGTCCGCGCGGCCAAACTGCTCAACATCAGCCGTGCCGGCCTCTACAACAAGCTGCGCGAGTACGGATTGAAGGAGACTTGAACGGGAAGGAGACTACGTAGATGCTCTGTCCAAGCTACGTCTTGAGGAAGCCTAATGCCGGGCTAGCCGGCGGCGCGCCTGCGCGCCGTCCGGGTTGACCGCGAGTTTACCCTCTGCGCCGCTGCCACTCCGCTGGATCACGGCTCGTGTGGAGCACGGCCAACACCACAATGACATCGTTGTCGACGGCAAAGTAGATGGCGTACGGAAAGCGTCTGAGCAGCGCCCGGTGAATACCAGACCTGAGTTCTTGGTACTTCAGTGGACCTTCAACAATCCGGTCGTAGCCGGCACGCAGTTCGTCGAGGAATTCCAGCCCCAATTCTGATTGTTCGTTCTCGTACCAGTGGAAGGTCGCCTCGATATCAAGATCGGCTTGCGGCTCAGAAACCAGACGATACTTGATCACCGACGCTTCTTGCTGAGGCGTTTAAGGACGTCGTGCGCCGACCGAGCCCGGGTGGGGTCGCGGCGGTAATCAGCGAGCCGTTGCTCTGCCAAGTCGATGTGACTCTCCGGTACTGGAAGCTCGCCTGGGACCTCTGCAATGCGGTCCCAGAGCGCCTGCACATAGCGAATCTGCTCCGCCTTCGAAAGCTTGCTGAACCCTGGAGGTTCGTGAATTGACGAATGCTTCATGGTGGTACCTCACTGCGATAATACCGGAACGCTCACCCCTGCGCCAGTCCTGTTATCTTGAGGCTAACGGTGCAAATGAGCGGCCGTTGAGCGAATTGAACGCATCAAACCGCACAGCGGTTTAGGGTCCGCTCAATTTTGTTTGTTAGACAGCACGATCACAGAGTTACTGGGGTAAGCGTAAAGACTCGACCGTACTGTATGGCCGCCCTAACATCACCTCGTCGAAGCGCCTCACGAACATCATCAAGCTTGTAGGCGTCCTCCACAGACAAATACGGCGACCATTCGTCATCCGTTTCCATTAACTCCACATCAACTTCTGCAATGTACTTACCTTCGTGGATCAGCTTTGTACGGCGCCGTTTTTTCATCTCCGCCTCCTTCGAAAGTCATCTTCCCATCGTTCTCGATCGGGCCTATACGCGGTGACAAGGACTGCGGGACCCATTTGGTTCTTGGGAATACCCCACACCACATGGATCGGCTGGCCGTCCCGATCCCGCTGGAGCGTCAATACACATGGCCCCTTCGGATAATCAGGGTAGTCTTCGACCACAACACCGGCAGCAACGCTCCTGATGACATCTCCCGCTAGGATATCATCAGCCGGCCATTTCATTGTAACCGTGCTCCGAGAAGCGGACCGAGCCCTCTTGAACAAGCTGTAGAATCCGCTCAAACGTTTCGCTCAATATCGTCCCTTATGTAAACGGCATGGCCACGCTCTAGCTATTCAAGACCGCGTGCGAAGTCAGCGCCGGGGCGAAAACTGCGATCTCCTTCGCCGTCGAAAATGAGTGCACGAAAAGAATCCGCGCGTACGGAAACGGTTTGCCGTCGGTGCGCCTCACATACACGGTCTTTTCGTCAGTGATGCCAACCAGGTTGGCTCTCTTCGATACGTTGCCGAAATCATCGGTGGTATTCGACCACGCTACGGGGATCGGCTGTCCTTTCGAGTCATAGGCGGTCAGACTAGGCACGCACGCCTTTCGCTTCGCCTTGTTGAAGAGTGGAATCTGGAGGATACACTCTGCATGAGATCGCTCTCTCAAACTCGGATGAGTTATAGTCGGAAGTTGTGGAACGTCGATGAAAAGGTGGCGTACCTTTCCGGGTGAACACAACCCGAAGACACCGGCTGGCAGGCCGGGGGAAAGGCACGCCGATGATGACGATAGTTCAATCGACTGAGAGTGCGCAAGAGAAGGGGCACGTGGTGACGACGGCGGTGGACGACCTCGCGCGAGAGGGCGCCCGCCGGATGATCCTGGCAGCATTGGAGGTCGAAGTGGAGGAGTATCTCACGCGCCACCGAGAGACCCGTGATGAGCGAGGCCATGCGGTGGTCGTCCGCAATGGCCACGCGCGGCCCCGTTGCGTGACGGTGGGCGCGGGGACGGTCCGGATCCAGGTGCCGCGTGTCAATGATCAGCGGATCGTCCACGGCGTCCG
Source organism: Nitrospira sp. (assembly GCA_040981125.1). Lineage (GTDB taxonomy): Bacteria > Nitrospirota > Nitrospiria > Nitrospirales > Nitrospiraceae > DASSBQ01. The sequence continues at coordinate 292,575 of JANRMQ010000002.1, read as the reverse complement.
CCAGAAATTCACGAGCCAGATCCTGCCGCCCTATCTGCGCCGGTCCCCCACGGTCAGCGCGGTGCTGCCGCTGCTCTACCTGCATGGCCTGTCTACCGGGGACTTCCAGAAGGCACTGCCGGTCCTACTCGGCGAGGACGCGGCCGGGCTGTCGCCCGCGGCCATCACGCGCCTGACGGCGACGTGGCGGACGGAGTATGAGCGCTGGCGGACGCGCTCGCTGGCCGACCGCGACTTCATTTACATCTGGGTGGATGGCGTCCATTTCAATATCCGCTTGGAAGAGGACCGGCTGGCCGCCTTGGTGGTGGTCGGCGCCCGGCCGGACGGGACCAAGGAGGTGATCGCGATCGAGGACGGCTATCGCGAAAGCACGGAGAGCTGGTTGACCGTGTTACGCGACCTCAAAGCGCGGGGCATGCGCGCCCCGGCCCTGGCCATCGGCGATGGAGCGCTCGGCTTCTGGGCCGCCGTGCGGGAGGTCTACCCTGAGGCGCGGGAGCAACGCTGTTGGGTACACCGGATCGCCAACGTCCTGGACAAGCTCCCCTCCCGGCTTCAGCCGCAGGCCAAGCGGGCCTTGCACGAGATGATGTATGCAAAGAGTCGGGCGGCCTGCGACGCCGCAATGCACCGGTTCGTCCAGGACTACGAGGCGAAGTATCCCAAGGCTGTCAACTCGCTGCTCGCCGACGTCCCGCGGCTGCTCACTCACTTCGACTTCCCCGCTGCGCACTGGAAACATATTCGGACCACGAACCCGATTGAGTCTACCTTCGCCACGGTGAAGCTGCGAACACGGGTGACCAAGGGAGCCGGCTCACGCACCGCAGGCCTCACGATGGCCTTCAAGCTGTTGCACGCGGCGCAATGCACATGGCGTCGGTTGGATGCCCACGATCTGCTCCCGCTCGTCCGCGCAGGTGTCCTGTTCGAGGATGGGCTCCACGTGGAACGAGGGGAGCTGATCCCAGAGAAGAAGGCTGGAAAGGTCGCCGCCTAATCAGCCGCGATCCACAACTCTTGACAATATCTCAACTCGGATGCGACATACGCTCAACCACGATACGGGAACAGTCTGGGGGAGCACCATCTGGTGTCTCGCTGCAGCAGAGGGCGGGGTACATGGCTTTCTAAAGTTCATAGCTCACTCGGCCCCCGCCCGCCCCATTCCATGGAGAATCCCACACACCAAGGCCAACGTCGCTCGCAGGCGCGATGCGCGATTCGCTGCCGACGATGTAGAGGTGTTGCCGTCGGTTGAAATCCGTTGGCTGAAGCGCGGCTTCGAGTTGGAAGCCCTCACGGTGCGCTTCCCGAAGGTCAGACATCGCCAACCCCTTGTCCTTCATGTATGTGTCGTAGCGGCGTTGAAGCTCGGGATAGATCCAACGACCAGCATCTTGGGCGTACCGGATCGCCTGCAGGACAGCATCTTCAAATGCCAATCCGCGCTTGAGTTCGAAGATGACTAGGTCGCCGGACTTGTTGAGAGCGTAGACATCAGCCTCCGCTTGAAGGCTGCGTTCCTGGAAGATCGGCTGGAGCGCGGCGTCCTCGAATAAGACATCCAACAGGTGGCTGGCCAAAAGGTTTTCAAGGTCTTTCTCTCGTTTCTGCAGGTCGGCCACCTCAAGAAACGGCAGCGGCTCCAGCGCCCCGAGACCCTCACCCTTTGCGGCGAGTTTGTAGAGCATCAGTTCTCTCCCTGCGGCCCAACGTGCCGGTGACCGGCCGAGGTACTGCCATAGCCGAAGGCGGCGGCAGTTTCCCTGTCCATGTCCACTGGCTGGTTATCCGTCTACGGGGTTCCATCTTCCGACTCAAACGCTATCGAATCCTTTCTTACCCGAATCCTCTTCTCAATTGCATAGAAGACCTTTTCACCCTCAGAGGGGAAGTATGAAACTCTGTACGGTATTACAACCCCATCGTCTGCGAGCTCCTTCCGGACCTTGGCCATGTCGCCCTTCCCGTCCTTTGGAAGTGCCTTGATCTTAGTCACTTTGGCTCCCGTTTGCCCAGCTGGAAGAGCGAGTCTATTCTTGAAATGGTCGTCGGAAAGGACCGCCCCGGTATCCCCCACGTTCGACACATGCATACAGAAGGAAATCTCGATTCCGTCGTCAACATCATCCATCTTCACCCGGGAACCGTCCTCGAGTTCGACAATGGCAACGTGCAGAAAGGGCATGCCGTCAACCTTCTCTGCAGGCTGGCTCTCGACCGGCTTGCGCTCGAAGGAATCGAAGATCCTGCCAAACGAAGGGCGGTTCTGGTCACTGTATGACAAACCATCCAGAAGACTGACCATGTCAATACAGAACTCAGCAAAACCGCTATGCGACCAGGCAATATTGGCTGAGAGGCCGTCGCGCGACATGAAGGAGCTGTATACTTTTGACATCGACCAAGTATGATCGTCTGTCGCCACCGCGATAACTCCCGCGCCACGCTCTGACATCTGCACACTCCCATCTTCCGTCATGTGTATCGCCAAGTCATCGATTGGTCTTGCCAGCTTGCTAGCATTAGTATTGGAATTGTCCCCGTCGTCAGCAAAAAGCCTCACTACACCTGTTGCTGATTCATCCCCTTCGTATCGAAGCACCATCGCCCCCATGAACCGATGCACGACTCCGAACTGAATCATGGACTCCAAAATGGCCGATTGCCCATTGTCCTCTTCTCGCAGGTCAACAAAGATACCCGAGGAGAAAAATGTATCAGGAAGCTGATCTTTGAAACGATCTATCTCCAGTAGCTTGTTCACCATATCCTGAACGCTCTTTCTGTTCAGGCGAGACTTCACCTCCAGAATTGCAGCAACATTCTTAGCTGGGATTGCACGGGACTTCCCCTGTACGCTGTCGTCTTGATTTCCTTCCGTCCAGAGAACCGGAGCATTCAAGCAATCATAGATGATGATGTCGTAGTGATAGAGCTTGATGTTGTCCTTGTATAGAATCGGAATCACATATCCGGAAGTGATAGCCCATTTCTTAGGAAGAAACTCGGAAAGCCACTTTCGCAGATAGGCTTCGACTCCCTGACCATGTGCCATCTGCACAGGACGGTTCTGCGTAATCTCACGAAGCCTGTCGAACTCAGCAAGAATGTCTTTCCGGTTCTGACGGAATTCCCGCCAACCGTGCATGCCAAAGCACTTATTCATCTCGTGCACAACTCCTCGCGGCTAACTATTAACTGAACCGCTGTCATCTAAACGTGTTTGCGGGATATCCAGTTTGGGCCCTTGGCTGTTGTGGTTAATCGTGCTCAATATCCCTATAGTTGCAAGCTTGTGTCAAGCCGCGCTCGCCCAGATAGCCCGCGTGACTTCCCGGTGTATCCAGATATCGGACCGTGGTTTATCCAACCAACTCCTCAGATGTGGGTTGGTCGGCTGTCATGACCGATCGGCCGGACTTGCCACGCCGCTTCCCCCCTCTGTTGAGCACATGGGGCGGTTACTGACATCCTTAGTAACCGAGAAGTTCCTGGATGGTCCGAATGTCGTAGCCGTCTTCAGAAGATGAGTCCCGAATGAATGACGGAACGTGTGGCAACTGGCCGACTTGACGATTCCAGCCTTGCGAGCGGCTTCCTTGACGGTCTTTTGAATGACGGATTCATGCACGTGATGTCGGTACTGTTTGCCGGTCTCGGAATGAGTGTAATACCTGGAAGCCGGGAACGCCCACTGCCGACGGAACGTGAACGAGAAGGCTTCGGCAACAGGACGCTATGCGCCGTCGGTTCCAAAGTAGGATCCGATCCCGTACCGTTCGAACAACGAGGTCAGCAGCGTGAGGGAATCGCTGTAGATGATCAGACCAAAGATAATGAGGAAGAGGCCGCTCGCGGCGGACACCGTCTTTTGATAGCGGCGGACTCGCTTGAATGAAGCAAGAAACCGGTCCACCCCCATCGCCGCTGCAAACAGCGGCAAGCCCAGCCCCAGGGAATAGAAGGCCAGTAACGTCACTCCATCGGCAAGGGTATCGGTCGTGCTTGCGTACATGAGCATGGTGCCGAGTACCGGACCAACGCAAGGCGTCCAGCCGGCGGCAAAGGTTGCACCGATCAGCACTGAACCGGCATAGCCTGCCGGACGATTGTGCAGGTGAATGCGCTTTTCGGTCATTAGAAACCTGAGATTCAGAATCCCCATTACATAGAGTCCAAACAGGACGATAAGCACCCCGCCGACTTTGCGAATCAGCTGTTGATAGTCGGTCAGCAACTGGCCGATCAGGCTCGCCGAGGCGCCGAAAGCGATAAACACGAGCGAAAAACCCCCGATGAAAAGGAGCGCATTGACGACGATTGTCTTTCGCAGTCGATGCCGTTCTGCGGAATCCGACAGTTGATCGAACGAAAGACCCGTGATGAACATGAGATAGGAAGGTACGAGGGGCAAGACGCAGGGAGAAACAAAAGACAGCAATCCCGCGAGGAACGCAGCCATGAGCGAGGTCTGAGGAAGAGATTCGAGCATAAGTCACCTCGGTAAGCAGACGGCCGGGAGAAGACGATTGTCCGCTCCCGGCCGCGGCCGTCATCTTCTCAGCGTGGATAAAAACTCGCGAAACTGAAAGTTCTGGAGGAGGCCTCCTCCACGATGGACCAGCACGACGTTCCCTTGGGCATCCAACAGAACGTATGTCGGCGTCGCGTTGATCTTAAACGACTGAGCGACCCAACGGTCTTCGTCATACGCGCTTGGAAAGACGAATGTTCCGGAACGTTCCTTGACGAATTGCACGACGTTCGTCCTTGTGTCGGCGAATCCGATCGAGACGACATGGAGCTGCGACGGTTTCTCATGCTGATAAAACTCGCCCAACAGCGGTAAGTCCCGCTGGCAGACCTTGCACCAGGGAGCCCAGAAGACCAGCAAGGCCGGGCGACCCTTCAGTGAATCGTTGCTGTACGTCTCACCGGCGAACGTGACCAATTCGAACGCGGGCGCCGTCGAAGCAACCGGCGCGGCCGGCAGTTCAGCCGGACTCAGGTACGCGATGAGGCACATCAGTAGGCTGACACCGAACCAACGCATGACGACCTCCATTTCACGGTTTGATGTACAGATATCCTTCCTTCTGCAGATCGGCGATGCGCTTCACAGCCACCGGATGCAGCGTAGCGACAAAACCCTTCGCCAGATTGTCGACCGTTTTCCCGAAGGCCTTCATGGACACCTGGCACATCTCCGCCTTCGCGCCCTTCTCCATGATCTGATCGAACCGTTTGGTCATCTCCGGGTCCATCTTCTCCTTTTCGAAGAGTTCGAGTGCCGGCCCGTGTACGACGAGCTCGACGTCGATCTTGTCCGGCCCTCCTTCCGCGTCGATGTGTTTATTGATGAGCGCGAGCGCGTATTTCGCCACTTCCGGATCTTTCCCATCGACGTGATAGAGAACCTTGACCTTCTCCTGTCCGTCCGCGGCCTGCGCGTGGTCGCGATTCAACGGAACAGCCAGCAGGATTGCGGCAATGAACAGGAAACACAGCACGTGAACGCGTGTCGGCAATGTCAACATGGCATCCTCCTCGTGGTGAAAAGCATGGATGAGCATCGAACCCATGCCCACATCCTAAGCGAGAGACGCAAAAGCCGGCAGGGGAGATCAAGCCGTTACGGAAACAATTATGCCCCCATCGGCCAGGGGAGGATGCCCCTAGCCCGCATTATTCATGGCGGTTCGTGACGAAACTGCGGAGACGCCACGCGAGACGGGCGCGTGGAGACGCGAGGGCTGGAAGCATACTTGAAACAGTATGTTGAGGGGCCGAGCGGCGAGCCCGCCCGCCTGGCCGTGTAACATTCACGGCCAGGCTTGTCGTAGCAGCGTATCCGCGGTTGCAGTAGAAACGTTCATGAATAATGCGGGCTAGCCATGAATAATGTGGGCTATTGTTTGGCGCGCTGCTTCGTGTAATAGACGGCGGCCTGGGAGCGGCGGCTTACGTGGAGTTTCTGGAAGATGTTCTCAAGATAATGTCCGACGGTCTTGTCGCTCAAGTGGAGGACGGCGGCGATTTCTTTGTTTGTTTTCCCTTCGGCGACAAGCGCCAAGACGCGCTCTTCTTGCGCCGAGAGCTCCTCGCCTTTGTCGGCGGAGTCTCGGGACAATCCTTTCACGCGATCGAGCACCCGTTTCGTCACGGCGGGATCGAGGATGGAGCGGCCCGCGGCGACAGTCTTCATGGCTCGAATCAGTTCCTCACTGCTGACTTCCTTGAGGAGAAAACCATACGCGCCTGCGAGAATCGTCGCCAGCACGGCGTCCTCATCGGCGTAGGAGGTCAGGAACAGGACCCGCGTGTCGGGCCGCGCCGCTCGAATTTCTCGACAGGCTTCCACCCCGCTGCCATCCGGCAGTCGCACGTCCATCAGCACGACATCCGGTTTCAGCTTGGCCGCTTCGGCGATCGCGTCGGCCATTGTGCCGGCTTCGCCCACCACCCGGAAGCCGCCTGATTCTGTAAACAGCGTACGTAGGCCGAGGCGCAACACCTCATGGTCATCGACCAACAGTAGCCGGACCAGCTTGGTTTCAGGCTCCTGCATGCGAGGCCTCCTTAATAGACAGTCGAATACCGCCATTCTACTGCGGGAAATGATCTGCAGGCATCTGCGTCGTTCTCGACCCGAAACAATCCTCAAGGGTCCCGCCTGGAGGAAGTGCGCCTCGGTCCGCTTGAGGCGGGCGGGTGAAATAGCTACGCCTCCGGTCGAAACGAAGGATTACTCGGACAGACTCCTGGGTAGATCGAAGACGATACGGGTGCCTTGGCCGGGCAGGGAGGCAATTTCCAGCCGTCCATTGAGCTTGCGGGCGCGCGCCGCCATATTTCTCAATCCGTGACCGGGCGCTTGGGGAGCCAAGGCAGGAATCCCCTTTCCGTCGTCCTCTACGATCAGCCGTACGTAGCCGGTGTCAAGACGGAGCTCCATTTTTCCGCTTTGTGCTGCGGAGTGACGAAGACTATTGCTCATCGCTTCGCGGGCCACCGCGAGAAAATGCGAGGCCTGCTCACCGGTGAGGTGATCTGCGACACGTGGATCGACTTCCAAGCGATAGGCCGGTTGAGCCGGGCCGGTCATGTTTGTCAGGAGCGATGCCAATGCCGCTTCAAGGTCCCGCCCGTTTGAGATGGGCGGTTCCAGTCCCACAAGATACCCGCGCAGCTCACGGATCACCACCTTGAGGTCCGCGACGGCGGCTCCCAGCGGCGCCATGACATCCTTCACTCGATCAGAGAGAAGGCGCTGGCACCGTTCCAGACCCAGGGTCACTGAATAAATGGACTGGATGACACCGTCGTGCAGATCCTGCGCGATGCGCTCGCGGTCTTCCAGGCTCCGGCGCAAGGCCTCTTCCGTTCGTGACGTCTGTTCGAGCGAGGTCCTCAACTCCGCGATCATCTGGAGATAGCCGCGGGCGATTTCGTGCAGAACGAGAAGATATGCCGTCAGGCGCAAGCCATGCCAGAACCACCAACGACCGTCCCACGGGACGGAATACATGAAGACCAACTCAGCGAGGCCGAACATGAGCGCCAGAGAACCGAAGAGATAGTCCTCTGGACGGCGGGAGCGCCGATACTCAAAAAACAATTTGGCGCCGGCTCCGAAGAAGAACACACAGGCCAGGCTCTGCGGTGCCACGGCAGTCGGAGTGAACTGTCCGTCGCGGATCATGTCCGGAAGCCGGTCGGCGAAGCTCAGTACCCAGACGCCGAAGATCAGTGCTCCGGTGAAGACTCCCCATGGAAGCCATCTGCCCATGTGGTCCGTCCGATCCGGCCGCCTAATCAGTACGAACCCTATTCCACCGGCCAGGCTGGCGACATTGCGAAGGAATACAAAACCATCACCAGGCTGCGCGACGGCGTGAAACACTTCGAGGATTCCCATCGCGAGAAAGCCGCAGGCAACCGGCTGCAATCTGTTAAGGGGCACGTCATCGCGTCTCAGAAAGAGTACGGCAGCCATCGCGATCGACGCCAGCCCGCCGACGGTCTCCACCGCAGAGTGCAACGGAGCCTGATGCCAGCGCCAATTGGGCCATTGGATCTGCAACAGGATGCTGAGAAGCAATGAGCCGACAGTGACAAGGGCTAGAAGAGGGGATAAGAAGGAAGTCGATGTGGGCATGCCGCCTCACGCTCAGGATGAACGCATACCGCATGTTACTCAATCCACACCAGATAATGAAGGGCGGGGACATCGCGTACCCTACCTACTTCTGCCCCATTATTCCTCAAGGTCTCTGTCTAAGTGTCTAAGATCGTAGACAGTCGGAACCAAGCGATTTATTTGAGATAGCGACTCGTCTCAATGAAGTGTTGTCCAACGTTTTAGACAAGCGACGAGTCGCGGACCACCAATAATGAGACGTACACGAGCCATGTAAGTGCCCGATTATGGGCTCTTTCTCTGCAATCCCCAATATGACCGTCGGATCGGCATATCAATTGCGCTAAAGGAATGGCGCTGGTGAAGGCGCGGGTGATTTAGGACCGGCCTCCGAATGACCTGCCTCTCGCAAGAGAGACCCTTCACCAGCTCTAAGCCGGAAACAACTGGGAGCGTATGGCAGATGGCTTATGGCTGATAGCACAAACAAGAAGGACGTGTCCTCGCTTGTGCCATACGTCATAGGCCATTAGCTATTAACTCTTGTGTGACGACACTTCACCAGGGACGAGATACGAGCGACAAACGAACCGTTAACCCCGCCCTTCCGGGCGACTATCAGCAGAAGGAGGCCGATGTATGAGTTATTGGGGATGTCAACCTCATCGCAAGCGCCGAAGCCGCAAGGCCACGCGAGGTCTGCAAGCTGCGCTGCTCTCGGGCAGCCTGTTGGCGACGCCGTGGTTGTTCGCGGCCGGGCCGGGAGACCAGGCCCATGACGGGCATGCCAGTCAGGTGTCGATGCCGGGCTGGACACAAACGTTGAAGGGCCAGACGGTCGTCGAGGATACGTTGGAAGGCCGCGCCGACCGGTCGGAGAAGATCGAACTGCAACACCACCGGTTGATGCGAAAGATTGAGGAGCAGGCGCAGAAGGACGCGCAGGCGCAACCGACGTCCGGCATGTTCAACAACATGTCGATGATGCACCAGTACATGGGGCAGGACGGATCGAGCTTCTTGCTCATGACGGACGCCGCCAAAGGCGAGCCGGTCTCGATGAGCGGCGGGAAGTGCCCGGCCGGCGTGCCGACCAAACAGTTCGATGTGTCGATGATCAATATCGAGATCACGTTGAACCGCTGGCTCGATTACTACCCGGGCTATATGTATGTCCTGACACAAGACATCGACAAGGCGCGGGCGGAGGAGGCGAAGAACAAGGAAGCCCGGGAGAAAGAGGATTTTGATCCCGGGGCCGTCAGCACTGGATTACAGGGTGACATGATTCAACCCCTCGTCCTGCGCGCGAATCAAGGCGATTGCGTGAAGATGACGTTGCGGAACCAGATGGAGGGCGAGGACGGCAGCCTGTTCATCCAAGCCTCCAGCATGGTCGTGACCCCCACGGGGAGACCGGCCACGACCACCAATCCCGATTCTATCGTGGAGCCGGGCAAGTCGCAGGACTTCGAATGGTATATCCATCCGCACATGCAGGAAGGTGTCCGCCAGTTCCACTCCTATAGTCATGACCGGGAATTGACGGTGCTGGGTCTTTTCGGCGGCTTCATTGTCGAACCGAAGGGATCGAAGTACCTGGACTCCTTGGGAAGCGGCCCCGACAGAGAAGTGACGAGCGGCTGGCAGGTTAACATCGACAACGGGTCCGGACCGGACTTTCGTGAGTTTGTTTTGTTCTACCACGAGATCGGGGACGAAGCCTTCAGGCCGCTGAACAAGAAGGGCGATTTTCTTCCGCAGCGGGACCCCTTGACCGACGCCTACCGTCCGGGCGGGCGCGCGATCAACTATCGCAGCGAGCCGTTCGGCATCGATCAGATGCATTTGCAGCATGAGTATTTCGGGTTTGAGGACGAATCGCTGGCCTACAGCGCCTATACGTTCGGCGATACGCCGACCACCATTGCCCGCGGGTATTTGGGGGAGCCGGTCAAGTGGCGGCTCGTCCATGGCGGCTCCGAGGTGTTCCATTCACACCATCCGCACAGTGGATCGATCCGGTGGCAACGCAGCCCCGGCACCGAACCCAATAATCTGTGGGCGATGGGACAAGACGGACCGGTGAAGTATCCGGTGGTCCGTACCAAGTCCGATCGCGTGGACGTGGAAGTCATCGGTCCATCCGAAGCGCTGGACCTCGAGCCTGAATGCGGCGGCGGCGGCTGCCAGCACTTGGCCGGAGAATTTCTGTATCACTGCCATGTCGCGCACCATTATGTGGCGGGCATGTGGGGCTACGGACGATTCTATAACACCCTGCAAGTCGGCGCGGGTCACACCGACACGATGCCGGATCTGCAGGAATTGCCGGACCGAAAAGGTCGCATGAAGCTCGGCGTGAGCTCCGACAGACTGATCGGCACCACCGTCGATTGGTTCGGGAAGAGTTTTAAGATTGTCGATAAGAGCCAGAAGACCAATTGGAAATCCGATCCGGCGGTGGTGAATATCAAGGACTGGGTCGAAATGTATTTGCCGGCTCAAGGTAAGCCGGGCCACTCAGACAAAGAGAAGGACCAGATTCTGGCCTACGACGCGACCGTGTGGGATTGGAAGTGGGACGGCAACATTGCGAAGGGCGAGCGTGAAAGCACGGCGCCGAATCCCAAGTACACGTGGGCGGCCAAGTGGGACGACAGCACGAGGCCGGCGATTCTCTTCGATCCGACGACCGGTCGCATGGCCTGGCCGTTGTTCAAGCCGCACTTCGGCAAGCGCGTGCCGTTCTCCGCGAACCACAACGGTGCGCCGTGGCTGGAACCGATCCACCAAGATGAGAACGGCGAGCGGACCTCTGAGCCGGCCAAGCCGGGCGAACAGGGCCGCTGGAGCCTGTGTCCCGACAATGCCAATCAGAAGGCCTACAACATCCACTTCATCCGGCTGCCGATCACTCTGGCCAAAAAGCAGGGGAAAGAGCCGCCGATCGTGGATAAGGACGGTCTGATCTATGTGCTCCACGAGGAGGAAAATCTGACCAGGGCCAATGATGATCTGAAGCTCCCGGCCGTGATCCGGGCCAATGTGTATGACTGCGTGGACCTGCTCCTGACCAGCGAGTGGGACGACGACGATTACACAAACTTTCAGTCATCCAAGATCAACATCCATCCTCACTTCTTCCAATTCGACACGGGGAATTCGGATGGCGTGATCTCGGGTTTCGAGTATGAAATGTCGGTCCGGCCGTTCACCATGTGGGGCAAGAACACCAAGCATGGGTTGCCGGCGCCGATGGTGGCCAAGGTCATCGGAGGAGCGAAGGCCGGCGCGACATCCATCAAGATTCAGATGGCGCCCGGCGCCACGCCGTTCCATGTGAACACGGAAGTCATGGTCGGCATGGATTGTTTGCAGAAAGGCAACGATCCGACGGCATCCCTGCCGCGGGATAGGAGCTGTTCCGAAGTCGCCCGCATCAAGGAGATCAAGGGTGACAGCCTCACGTTCTTCAAGCCGCTGAAACACAACCATCCGGCCAACGATCTCGTGTCGCCGGAGTTTGTCCGCTATCGGTGGTGGGTGGACGTGGATATGGGAACGGTGTTCTGGCATGACCATGCGTTCGGCGCCACGACCTGGCCGCACGGCGGGTTCGGCGTGACCTTGGTGGAGCCGTACGGCAGCACCTACCATGATCCGAAGAACGGCAAGCTGGTCTACAGCGGCCCGGTCGCGGACATTCACAGTAATGAGCCGATCGGCGCCGGTGTCAGCGGCAGCTTCCGTGAATTGATGGTCTCCATTCACGACACGGTCCCGCATACCGTGAACGTCATCGAAGCCGGCAATCCCCCGGGACAGCCGATCGAGGTGGCGCTGGAAGCGGGCAAGACGGTGTCGTTCCAGATGCCGGAGAAAATCCTGAATGCGCCGAACCGGTACCTGAACGGCGGCACGCACACGACGGGCAGCGGCTTCAACTTCCGGGCCGAGCCGTTTGCGCAGCGCCTGTCGAATAATCCGGACACGTCCAAGCTGTTCAGCAGCAGCATCCACGGCGACCCGGATACGCCGCTCCTGCGCGCGTATGTCGGCGACACGATGGTGTTCCGCCTGCTGCACCAGCTCATGAACGAATCCCATGTGTGGACCATCTCCGGCCACACATTCCTGACCGAACGGTACGCGGCCGATGCCAATCGGAAGAACTCCATTCACGTGGGGATCGCCGAACGGTACGACCTCGTGACCAAGGCGGGCGGGTTTCAAGGGATGCCGGGCGACTATATCCACTTCAACGGCAGAAGCTCGCACTTCGCCGAGGGGGGATGGGGCATCGTCCGGGTGTTGGACAAACCGGTGGAAGACCTCAAGCCGTTGCCGAGGGGGACAAATCCCATCGGTATTGCGCCAGTGCCCAGCTCGGTCTGTCCGGCTGACGCTCCGGTGAAAAACTTCAGCGTGGTGGCGTTGGATCGCCCGATGAAGCTCAATCCGAAGGCGCCGGACGCGATCGAAGTGGATTTCGAGCGGAAGATCGAAATGACCATGCCGGAAGGCAAGATCTTCGCGCTGGAAGAGGAAATCACCAGGGTGGCGGGAAACGTGATGCCGAATCCGCTCACGCTGCGCGCCAATCTGGGTGACTGCATTAAAGTGTCGTTGAAGAATCAAATGAAGAACAGCCGCGCGTCATTCTTCGCGCCGGGTCTGGCCTTCGATCCGAAGGACAGTCAGGGATTGAACGTCGGGAATAATCCCGGCGATCAGACCGTCGCTCCGGGCGAGACCCGCAAATACACTTACTACGCGCATCCGGGCAATAAGGAGACGACGTCGTTGGTGTGGGACGGCGGCAATATCGTGGTCAACCCGCGCAACGGATTGTACGGCGCGATCATCATCGGGCCGCGCGGATCGCAATATCGTGATCCCGTGACCGGGGCGGATCTCTCGCAGAAAAACGCGTGGAGAGCCGACGTGATCGTCGATACCAGCCTGCCGGAAAACGTCGGCAAGGCAAATTACCGTGATGTCGCCCTCTTCTTCCAGGATGAGGACAACATCATCGGCACCGCGTTCATGCCCTACGTGCAGAACGTGGCGGGCCTGACATCGGTGAATTACCGGTCCGAGCCGTACAAGTTCCGGGAAGAAGAAGGATGTTCGCTGGGAAGAATCTTCCAGCCGTGCAAGGTGGACAAACCGGAAGATCCTGTCACGCCGCTGATCGAAGCGCATGCAGGAGACCCGATCCGGATCCACGTCATCGGCGCGAACAGCGAGCAGAACGGCATGTTCGGCGTGGAAGGCCATGAATGGCCGATCGAGCCGTATATGCCCGGCGCGGACATGATCAGCGTGGTGGAGTATGCCGGGTCCGAGGTTCTGGATGTCTTCATCCGCGGCGGGGCGGGCGGACCGTACCGCCAGGTCGGGGACTTCTTGTGGTCCAATCAGCGATTGCCCTACACGCAGTCGGGGCAGTGGGGATATCTGCGGGTATTGCCGGCCAGTGACGCGCGGATCCAGCCTCTTGGCGCCGCCGCATCGGCCGCAAAGCAAGCGGAAGTACAACCCCAGCCGCAAGGAATTCCGACGGCCTTACGCTGACCCGAAAACCGGCCGGGGACATCCACAGTCCCCGTCCGATGCAGTGAAGGAGGGGAGCTGCATGCAACGTGTGGCTCCCCGTTCCTTTTGGGCGTTGAAATTGTGTATGAGTAAGAATGAACCACTCTCATACACGAAAGGGGAGCGAAATGATCGGAGCAGTGACGGCATGGGTCGGAATTGTAAGGTATGGGCTTTTGTGTCTCATCGCACTGTGGTGTGGGCCGGCGATGGCCTATGAGGAAGTCCCTATTACGGACGGCGGTTCCATCGCCGGTAAGGTCGTGCTTACAGGGGAGGTGCCGAAGCCGAAGGGCTACAATCTGACGACGCTTCCCGATTCTATCTACTGCGGCCGCATTTCAGACGGAAAAGGCTGGCGTCTATTACAGCCGTTTCAGGTCGGACCTCACGGCGAATTTCAACAAGTTGTCGTTCGTTTGGAAGGAGTGGAGAAAGGGAAGCCGTTCGGGGAGTCCAAGCCTCCGCGCATCGAGGCGGTGGATTGCCGCTTCATGCCCTTCGTGAATGTCGTGCGGGATCAGCAGGATTTGACGGTGGTCAATATGGATCCGGCCATGCACGACATTCAGGCCTATGAAACCTCCCGCCTCGGCCCTCGGGTCTTGTTCAATGTGCCGCTACCGATCAGCCCGCGGTATCCGAATGAAGCAGGCTTGAGCGCGCATGTGCACAAGCATTATGAGGGACTTCCTGTCACGCAGACAGTGAAGATGACCAAGGACCGGCGGGTTTTCGTGATGCAGTGCGGATTCCATGCCTATATGGAGAGTTGGGCGTTGGTAGTCGATGATCCATATGTGACCGTGACGGACCAGGACGGAAACTTCGAGATAGCGGATATTCCGCCGGGCACGTACCGGTTGACGGTTTGGCACCCTTATGTTCGTGAACCGTACGAACAGACCGTGGTCGTCAAGGCGAATGAGCAGATCGATCTTGATATGGCTGTTGCGGCTCCAACAGGCCGCCTGTATGCGAACCAGATGGTCGAAAATGCGTATGTGCGATACACCATCACTGAAGAAACGCAAAGTCAGATCGTGCCCACACTAGAGAAACAGAGCTACTGAAACTTCACGAGTTAGCCATTGCATCAGTGCTTCATTCGATCCGGAGCATTGGTGCAATGAAAAACTCGCTCACTGGTGGATAGTGGGCCAGTTTGCCGGCAGACGCACTGAAGTCTGTCATGACGCAAAAGGAAACCGACTCACTACCCACTGGTGCAATGACTAACTGACTCTCTGGGATGAAGTACGATTGAGTGATTTCGTGATTTATGAAGTGAAGACTTCAACAGATCATCACATGCCATCCCTAACGCTTTACGCTTTACGTTTCACGAAGGGATTGTTTGTCGCCGTCCTGCTTGGTGTACTGTGCGTTATGGACATACCTGCCGAGGCGAACCACGAGCAATCGAAACAACCGCTACCATGGACTCCGCTGGATGAAGCGGAGCGATTGGCCGGCCTTGAAGTGCCCGGCGGGATGATGGTCGTCCCGGGCGGGTGGTTTCTCATGGGGAGCGACCCCAAAGTGGACCGAGCGGCGGGGCCGCAGGAACAACCTCAACGACGGGTATACGTAGAGGCATTTCGAATCAATCGATTCGAAACGAGCAATGTGGATTATCTCCGCTATGTGCTGCGCACCGGCGCCTCCTGGCCTCGATACTGGAAGGAGCAGCCGTTTCCGGAAAAAATGGCGAAGCATCCCGTGATCGGCGTCTCCTGGAGAGAAGCGGATGCCTATTGCCGGTGGGCAGGGAAGCGTCTTCCGACGGAGGCGGAATGGGAGAAAGCGGCGCGAGGAGAGGACGGACGGATATTCCCCTGGGGCAATGAGCCGGCGGGCTGGATGAAAAGCAACATCGCGCATCCCGGTTCCAAGCGAGGCTTCAAGTACCCGCCGCTCGCCAATGTCGATCGATACGACAAGGGCGTGAGTCCGTACGGAGTGCAGCAAATGGCGGGAAATGTGAGTGAATGGGTCGCCGATTGGTTTGATCCCGAATACTACCGGGCCAAGGAAGATCACAATCCCACCGGCCCTCGACAGGGGCAGGACAAGGTATTTCGCGGCGGCTCATGGAATGAAGATCCGGAAGTGGCGCGCTCGGCCGGGCGCAACGCCGCCGGCTTGGACCATTGGAGCTATCTGATCGGATTTCGCTGCGCGGCATCGGAGCCGTCTCTCGTCACTCGACATTTGGAAGAAGGGAGCTGATGGCTGATGGCAAGAGATTCGGGATAAAAAGCATATGCCAAACAGCGTATGGACTAATAGCAGGAGCAAGAGCCGTCCTCCGGGTCAGGCCATACGTTTTATGCTTCAACCGTAGCTCTCCGTTTCATCGCTTGTGCCATGCGCTATACGTTATGCGCCATTAGCTCCTGTCTTCCGAGATACGAGGTACGCTTCACGAACGACGTTCTTATAGAGGAGGCGAACGTGGACACGAAAGAACTCGGTTCATGGACCAGACTTGAATGGCTAGTCAACGCCCTCTTGATGATAGCCGCCTTGCTGATTCTCACGAATGTTGTGTGGGGTCTGGATACGCAAGACATCACGATCGAATGGACCGCTGAAGGGAAACGCATTGCGATGGATCGGGTAAAGGCCTGGCCCGCGAAGAACGACATGGTCGCGGTTCCGGCCGGCCCGTTTCTAATGGGAAGCGATAAGAAGATTGACCGCAACGCCTATGTCACCGAACTCCCGCAACGCACGGTGTATCTGGACGGTTTCGAGATCGATACGTACGAAGTCACCAATCTCCAGTACCTGAAGTTCGTTCTGGAGACAGACCGGCCTCCGCTCATTGACTGGCGGTACGACGGCGGCAATTTTCAGGAAGCGATGGCCCACCACCCGGTCATGCACGTCACGTGGTACGACGCGGATGCCTACTGCCGGTGGGCGGGCAAGCGGCTGCCCACGGAAGCGGAGTGGGAAAAGGCGGCGCGTGGAAGCGATGGTCGCCTCAACCCATGGGGGAACCAATCGGCCGGATTGACCCGAGCCAATTTCGGCCGAACCGGCCTGTCCGGGCCGGTCCGCGACCGTCCGGAGCGACTCTTATTATACCCGCCCTTGATTGCAGTAGACCGGTACGACAACGCAGTCAGTCCTTACGGCGTCTATCAGCTCATGGGCAATGTCGCCGAATGGGTGTCCGACTGGTACGAAAAGGAATACTATCGGTCCGCGCCGGATCGGAATCCGATGGGGCCCGAAAAGGGAACGCAGAAGGCGTTTCGCGGCGGCGGGTGGATGGACAGCACGACCACCATGCGGGCCGCGATGCGCAACGGGACGGACCCTGGGACCAAGATCAACTGGCTGGGATTCCGGTGCGCGCGGACCATACCGGAGCCTGCCGGCGCACAAGTGTCGCAGGCGAGGCCGAAAGGTGACTGACGCCATCTATTGAAATTGCTCCGCGGCGGTCGTGCTGGGCGGTTGCAGCCTTTCCAGTCCCACTCATTACTCTTCAACGGCAGGCAGACCTTTCTAGCCTGGATATTTATCTTCTTGCCGTGCCCGGACTAGTCGGCGTGATCCCTCTGGATCGGGGCCACTTCTTTCGTCGGGCCATTGCGAGTGCCGGCCCGGATGATTCATGATGTTCTCTGACACGGTCGTTTATGACATCTATGCGTGGAGGCGCCGAATGAACAATCCAATGTCTTGTGTTGGAAACAAGCTGGTCCTCATGGCTCTTATGTTCGCCTTCCTGGTCTGCCCATGGGCGGACAGGATATCGTCGGCTGTGGAGCCCCACGACCAGCGCATCGAAATCACAATTCGAGACAGCACCTTTCTTGTAACCAAGACGATGCCGATTCATCCGGGATTTCCCACCGTGATCGTCATCCGGAACGAAGACAAGGTTCGACATGGATTCATGTCGTCGATGCTGGCCGGGCTTTCGGTCCACGGTGAAGGAGAAGGCATTGAATCCTATGGCAAGGGGATCGAGGGGTTCTATGTCGGTCCTGGAAGGACCCTGACCGTTCGATTCATCACGCAGCATCAAGGGCAGTTCACATTTCAGTGCGATTTGCATAGTGATCTCAAAGGAGAGATTTACCTCCTCGAGGTTCCCGTTGCCTAATTGAAATTCACGCATGAATACCTTTGTTGTCTGGCTTCATCTTCTTGCCGCCATGAGCTGGATCGGCGGGATGATATTCCTGTCCCTGGTCGTGGCGCCTCTTTTTCGCCGAGCCGGTTTGTCCGGGGAACGTCTCCACTTGTTTCGCGACATCGCGCGCCGATTTCGTGTGCTGGTGTGGGTTGCCGTGGGCCTGCTTCTTACGAGCGGTGCTGTCTTAATCGTGCAGCGGGGTCTGCCGATCGGCGATGTTGCCGCCTGGCCCCATCCGCTACAGGTCAAATTGACGTTGGTTCTTTGCCTGGTGGGATTATCGCTCTGGCACGACCTGATGCTGGCTGCACGGGCCCGGTCGGTTTCCAATTCATCCACTCCAGGCCCGGCGCCGGTTGACTGGCGGGCGGGAATGCTGGCCCGGCTTGTGCCCAGACTCGCGCTTCTGTTCGCGCTGGCCGTGGTGTACGCCGCCGTCGTCTTGGTCCGTTCCTAGTCCGCCGCATTGATGGTAGGAGCCTTCGTCATCACTCTCGGATCCGGTTTTTCAAGGACTCGCGGTCTCTCTCTTGTTTGCGCAGTGGGTCAGTTTCCTTTTGCGTCAAATGCTGTGGAGAAGGCCTTTGGATTCCCGCTCCCCGCTTCCGCGAGGACAAGCTCCGCGGAAATGACAGACTTCAGTGCTTCTAATGGCAAACTGGTCCACTACCCTTGTTTGGGGTCGGAGCGGCGACGATTCTCACGCTGGTCGTCGTCCCGGTGCTGTACTACAGCTGGATCGGCGAACGATCCTGTGAGTCCCCCGGCGAGCGTTCTTACTTGCCGGTCGCTTCGATCCAAGAGTCGGCGGACGCGGCCTGTGATGGTTCACCGAATGCTGAGCCGCTCCGTGTCAGGCCGATTCTGTAGCGTTCCGCCCCACCATCTCCCGAAGAGTCTGTAGCGAGAGTCTCCGGTGTCATCTCGTGTGACCACCGCTTTTTCGGAGCAAGGTGCTGAAATCGCGAGAATACTGTCTTCATTGTGCAGGCGCATACAGGCTCAGTCTTTGCACAAGAGGCGAAACTCGATGTTCGTTCGTAACCGAACAATCGGCCGGCGAAATACCGATGCTCTCTGTGAAGAGGTCGAAATGCTCTTTCGATTCACGCGTCGCCCGTCAACTTGCCGCGGGCGAAAGCTCAACTGGAAACCCGCTATTGAGACGACAGAAAGGTGATGAGTATGACGCCGACTCAAATTGACCTGACAGCTCTGCTGACCCGCTTGAAAGAGACGGATGCCTGGAAGGCCGGCGAGGATCAGACAGAAGTGATTACCAAGACGGATCGAATGCGAGTCGTGCTCCGGCTGCTCCATGCGGGACACGCGCTACCAGAGCATAAGGCAGCCGGCCGGGTATCGGTCCAGGTGATAGAGGGCCAGGTCAACTTCACGGTGGACGCTCATACTGTCTCGCTTAAGCAGGGCACGCTGCTTCTGCTCGATCCCGGCGCCCCACACGCTGTGCATGCGCTGGTCGATTCCGCCATCCTCATCACGATGGCTCAATAGGCCGTGGCCACGCCGGGCTCCGGACCGCCATGAGCAAGCCCATACTCAAACGAGCCATCCTGGCAGCGGCAGCAACAGCCTTGTTGCTTGCCGCCTCGGTTGCACTGACCAGATTGGGATGGAATCGCGACTTGCCGGAAGGGCTTATCCAAGCGAACGGGCGCATCGAAGGCGACCACGTCACCGTTGCCAGTAAATTTCCAGGCCGGATTGTCGAACTCGCCGCCCGCGAGGGGGACAGGGTCGGGAGGGGCGATGTCCTGATCCGGTTGGACGATGCACAGGTCAGCGCCAAAGTGGACCAAGCAGCCCGGCTCGTGGATGGCCGGCACGCTCAGGTTGAGGCCGCCCATACCTCGCTCGCGGTGCTGAACCTCGAGGTGCCGCTCGGGATCGAAGCCGCTTCAGCCAAAGTGGAGAGTGCTCACGCCGCGATACGGAAAGCCATCACGGTCGAATACGAAGCCAGACGGGATGCCGAGCGCATCCGGCCCTTGGTCTCCCAGCAGGCCGTGTCGCTGCAGCAACTGGATCAAGCCGAGGCCCGCTGGAAGATCGCGGTGATCGAGATTTCCGTCGCGAGGTCCGCGCTCGATCAAGCGACCAAAGAACTGGGACAGGCGGAATTGGGATGGAAACGAATCCGCTCCAAGGAAGCGGAGGTGGCCGCGCTGGAACGGCAGCGTGACCAAGCGGAGGCGGCTTTTACGGAAGCGGAGAGCATTCTTCACGACTTGACCATCGTGGCCCCGACCGACGGGACGGTGACTACTCGCATGGTGGACGTCGGAGAGGTCGTGACGGCCGGGGCTCCGCTCCTCGAGCTGGTTGATCTGGACCGGTTGTACTTGCAGGTCTACGTGCCTGAAGTCCAAATCGGAAAAGTGCGCCTCGATTTGCCGGCACGGATCTATACGGATGCGTTTCCCAATGAGCCGTTCCACGCCACCATCCGCTACATCGCATCCAAAGCCGAGTTCACCCCCAAGGAAGTCCAAACGCCCGATGAACGAGTGAAGCTTATCTATGCCGTGCGGCTCTATCTCGCGAATAACCCGGATCACCGCTTGACCCCCGGCTTGCCGGCCGATGCGATCATCCGCTGGCGGGACGATGTCGCCTGGATGAAGCCGAGATGAGTGAGAAGGCCTAGGTGAGCGGCACAATTCACACCATACAACAGAACGTTGACCGGGAGGCTTGCATGCCGGATGCGGCACCGATAGTCCGGGTGACCGGTTTTGTGAAACGCTATAAAAAACAGCCGGCCGTGGAGGGCGTGGACCTGGTGATTCGCCGGGGAGAGATCTATGGCCTGATCGGACCGGACGGGGCCGGCAAGAGCAGTCTGATGAAAGCGATCGCCGGCGTGCTGTCGTATGAAGGCGGAGCGATCGAGGTCTTCGGGACGGTCGTCGACTCGGAGCGCGCGGCGGAACGGACCAAACACCGAATCGGGTTCCTGCCTCAAGGGTTGGGCTTGAATCTGTACCCCGATCTCTCCGTGGAGGAGAACATCGACTTCTTCGCCCGTCTGAGGCTGGTGCCCGAAAAGGAATTGGCCGAGCGCAAGGCGCGGCTTCTGACTATGACGAGGCTCGACAAGTTTCGAGGCCGGGCGATGAAGAATCTGTCCGGCGGCATGAAGCAAAAGCTCGGCTTGATCTGCACTCTCATTCACGAACCGGAGCTTGCGATCTTGGATGAACCGACGACCGGCGTCGATCCGGTCTCGCGTCGCGATTTCTGGGCGATCCTGGCGGAGTTGCTCCAAGAGAAGGGCATGACCGCGTTGGTTTCGACGTCCTATATGGACGAGGCCACGCGGGTTCACCGGCTGTCGTTTCTCTCGAATGGAAAAGTGCTGGTGTCCGGGACTCCGGCTGAGGTCCAGGCGCTCGTTCCCGGTTCGATGGTGACATTTGAAGCCGCTCCCCAATTGGAAGCCGTTGCCCGCTTGAAGCAGAGGTACGAGCAGGTCCAGGCGGTTGGTCCCAAGCTGCATGTGTTTACGGAAGAAACCGACCGTGAGAAGGCATGGCAAGGCGTCCAGTCGAGTCTCGGCGACATCAAGCCGGACGAGGTCCGAGTGGAGGATCTGGAGCTGGAAGATGTGTTTGTCTCCTTGCTCTTTCGGCAGGCTGAGAAGCGACTGGTTCCGGCGATACCGTGGTCGGTGCACCGGACCGAAGAGCACGGGCTTGCGATCGAGGCTCGCGGACTGGTGCGGGACTTCGGGGCATTCCGCGCCGTGGATCATGTCAGCTTCCAGGTCAAGCCGGGAGAAATCTTCGGCCTGCTCGGGGCGAACGGGGCAGGCAAGACCACCGTGATCAAGATGCTGAACGGCATCATGCCGCCGACCGGCGGGGAAGGCTGGGTGGCGGGGGCTGATATGAAGACCGCCGGGGCCGCGATCAAAGAACGAATCGGATACATGTCGCAGGCCTTTTCGCTGTACCTGGACCTGACTGTGGAAGAAAACATTAGGCTCTTCGCCGGCATCTATGGTTTGGATCGGCGGGCGACGAACGAGCGGTTCGGGTGGATCGTGCGGATGGCCGATTTGAAAGGCTACGAGTCGAGCCTGACCGGTCGATTGCCGATGGGAGTGCGGCAGCGGTTGGCGCTCGGCTGCGCGCTCGTCCACCAACCGCGGGTGGTCTTTCTGGACGAGCCGACCTCCGGTGTCGACCCGATCGGGCGGCGCCAGTTCTGGGACATTCTTTCGCACCTTGCACGAGAGGAGGGAGTCGCCATTTTGGTGACCACTCACTATATGAGTGAAGCGGAACATTGCGATCACCTCGCGCTGATGTTTGCCGGGCGCGTGGTAGCGGAAGGTTCGCCGAGCGCTATGAAGGCACAGGTCGAGAAAGAGGCTGGCCGGCTGATTGAGCTCATCACGGACCAACCGCTCCTTGCGGTGAAGACGCTCCAAGCGGCCGGGTGTCCCGAGGCATCGCTGTTCGGGACCAAGGTGCACGTCTTGTGTTCCGAGCTTGATGGAGCGGCGGGGGCGTCACAAAGAATCCTTGCCGATGCCGGGGTGACCGTCCACAGGGCGACGATCCGGCCCTTAAGCCTTGAAGACGTGTTCGTCTACCGAGTTATGGCGTTGGAGAGGCAAGCGGCCGGATGAGTCGATACCTGACGCATGGCTATGCCGCCGGCTACGCCGGCGCGGATTGAGCAGATGAGACGGTGATGAATCTCAGGCGAGTTAGAGCGGTAGCCTCCAAAGAGTGGCGGGAGGTGACCCGAGACCGGATGTTCTTGCTCTTGGCCTTCTTCATGCCGGCGATCTGGATCGTCGTGTTCGGCTATGGGCTCGTGTTGGATGTCGAGAATATCTCCTTCGTGGTCGTGGATCGAGACCATAGCGCGCTCAGCCGGGATTACCTGTACCGCTTTTCACAGTCACGGTATTTCAGTTTCCAAGGAGAGCTCGCCAACGAACGGGAAGCCGATGTCTGGTTGCAAAGCGGGAAGGCGAGGGCTGTGATCATCGTGCCGGAGAAATTCGAATATCGTTTGCGGTCCGGCCGGCCGGCCAATGTGCAGACGCTGACTGACGGCACCTTCCCTGTTCGGGCGGACATCACCAAGAACTACGTCATCGCCATCAACAGCGCCTTCAACCGGGACATCCTGAGAAATCATGTGTCGCGGATCAGAGGCCTGTCGCGTGAGGAAGCGCAGCGGCGGATCAACACCATCGCGCTCGAAGTGCGGTACTTGTATAACGAGGAAGTTCGGAGCGCTTGGTCTACGGTGCCGGCGCTTATCATGTTCTCGCTCATGGTCTCATCGCCCCTGTTGACCGCGCTTGGCGTGGTCCGCGAAAAAGAAACGGGCTCGATCTACAATATTTACAGCGCCACGGTCAGTCGGCTCGAGTTTCTGGCCGGCAAGCTCCTTCCCTACCTCGCGATCTCCGCCGTTAATGTCGTGGTATTGTGGCTGATCGCGGTGTTCCTGTTCGCCGTGCCGTTCAAGGGCAGCTTCCTGTTGTTTCTGGCGAGCTCTCTCCTGTTCGTGTTCACCAGCACCGGGATCGGTCTGGTGATATCGTTGTTGGTCCAGACACAGCAAGCCGCCTTGATCATCACGATTGTGCTGAGCACGGTGCCCACCATTCTGTTCTCCGGCCTAATCGCCCCCGTGTCCTCTCTCGCCCGGGGCCCTCGCCTCCAAGCGCATCTGTTTCCCGGGATGTATTACACCAATATTGTCAGGGGAACGTTCTTGAAGAATGTCGATCTGGCGGTCTTGTGGACGGACATGCTGGCCCTCGGAATCTATGCGGGACTGCTGGGAATAATAGGGTACCGACTGTTCACCAAGAGACCACGCGCATGAAGCCGGTCGATCCCATCCCCATGCGGCGAGCGGCAATCTGGTGCCGGCGACTCTCGGTAATGACACGCAAAGAGCTGGTGCAATTGCTTCGCGACATCCCGCTCATGGGGTTTCTGGTGTACTCGTTCACGGTGGCGGTCTATGTGACCGGAAACGGCATTCAAACGCAGTTGATGAACGCCGGGCTGCGAGCCTACGACGCGGACCGCAGCGTCTCCTCCCGAGAATTGCTCGCTCGATTTCAGCTCCCGTATTTCCGCTTCGACGGCGAGGTGGCTGATTCGAAGGACGCCTTCCGGCAGTTGGACCGAGGAGCCTCGATGGCGGTGCTGGATATTCCTGCCCGCTTCCACGAGGCCTTGATAGCCGGCGAGCAGGTGGCCGTGCAGTTGCTGGTCGATACGACCAATGCGCCTCAAGGGTTGTCGGCCGCCGCCTATGCCGCCCGAATTGTGGGACAATACGGCCAAGAATGGGTCTTGGCCCGGAACGGCCTGGGAGGCCTGTCTGCGGAGACCGTGCCGATGGTCGTGAGCGACCATCGTGTATGGTTCAACCAAGATCAGAATGAAGCCTGGTTTCAATCCATCTCGCATCTCCTGCGGATGATCACCATCTTTGCGGTGATGTTGCCAGCGGCGGCGCTGGTGCGAGAGAAAGAGCGCGGGACCGTGGAGCAACTTCTGGTGTCGCCCTTGACCCCCATGCAGATCGTGCTCTCCAAAGTTCTGGCGATGACGCTGGTTATCGTGGGTTCGACGGCGGTGGCGGTATTTGGAGTGATGCGGCCGGCGTTCGGCGTGCCGATCAAGGGAAGCGTGGCGCTGCTGTTTGTCTTGACGGCGCTGTACGTCGTGGCGTCGGCCGGGATCGGGGTGTTTGCCGCGACGGTGACAAGAAATCAGGCGCAGGTGGGATTGGTCACATTGCTCGTGGTCGCCCCCATGCTGCTGCTGTCCGGCATTTTTACACCCCTGGAGATGATGCCCATCTGGGTGCGCCATCTGATGGCATTCTCTCCGCTCCGCTACTTCATCGACATCGTGAATGGGATTCTGTTGAAGGGAATTGGAATCGAGATGTTATGGAGCGAAGTCCTCTCGATCGCGCTGTTGGGCGGAAGCCTGCTGGGACTCGGGATGTGGCAGTTTCGACGCCAATTTCAGTGACCGGCTGGCATAGTCCGGCACCGCCCGAGCAGTCTCATCATTTCATAATTCAGAATTCATAGCATTCCTAATACAGAATCCAGAATCCAGAATCCCTTTTCCCTGCCGCCGGTGGCGACGCGAAACGCCGAGCTTGAAACCATGAATGACGAACAGCTTCGCTCTGTTGTGACCGATGTCGATATCTTCGCTCGCGCGAGCCCCCGTCACACGCTGCCCTTGCCCCATGCGCTGCTCAATTAGTCAAGCATGGCCGAAAGACCCTAAAAATGTAGTCGAGGTTACCGCCGTGCCGGCTTGCAACTTTCTCCCGCCTCCCGTAGAAGACGTAGAGACTCTCTCTCTGGTTGGTTCTCGAAATGACCTTGCTGATTATCATATTGTTGCCTTTTTTTGCGGGCGCCGTCGGCACGCTGATTGCCCAGCGCAGGGGGTTTTCCGCCGCGGCGTGGGCCGCCGCGGCGCCGGTGGCCGTGAGCCTGGCGTTGCTGGCCGGCGAAATGCCTGAGATTCTGACCGGTGAGCAAATTATTGTGAGCCGGCCATGGCTCCCGCAGCTCGGGCTGAATCTCTCATTCAGGCTCGATGGGCTGACTCTCCTGTTTGGACTCCTGATTCTCGGCATCGGGCTCCTCGTTATTCTCTATGCGCGCTATTACCTCTCACCGGAGGACCGGATCGGTCGATTATACGCGCTGCTCATGCTGTTCATGACGGCGATGTTGGGCATCGTTTTCTCGGAAAATGCGCTGTTGCTTGTGATGTTCTGGGAACTGACGAGCCTGTCCTCCTTCCTCTTGATCGGGTTTTGGACCCACAGCCCGCTCGCCCGCCAGGGCGCGCGCATGGCCTTCGCGGTGACGGGCGGCGGCGGCCTCGCGTTGCTCGGCGGACTTCTGCTCGTGGGCAATATTGCCGGCAGCTTCGAGTTTTCGGATTGGTTTGCGGCGCGCGAGGCCATCCGGGACCATCCCCATTTCAATGTTGCGTTGGGGTTGATCCTGCTGGGCGCCTTCACCAAATCGGCGCAGTTTCCGTTTCATTTCTGGCTGCCCGCGGCGATGGCCGCTCCGACACCGGTCTCGGCCTACCTTCACTCCGCCACCATGGTGAAAGCCGGCGTCTTTCTGCTCGCGAGGCTTTATCCGTTGCTGGGCGGAAATCTCGTGTTCGAATACGTGACCACCACCGTCGGCCTGACCACGATGGTGTTCGGGGCGTATGTGGCGATGTTCAGGCACGACCTCAAAGGCTTGCTTGCCTATTCGACCATCAGCCACCTGGGCCTCATCATGTTTCTGCTGGGGCTCGACACGCCGATGTCCTCGCTGGCCGCCGTCTTTCACGTCGGCAACCATGCGACCTTCAAAGCATCGCTCTTCATGGCGGCGGGCATCATCGATCATGAGTGCGGGACCCGCGACATGCGAAGGTTGGGCGGGCTGTGGCGCCAGATGCCGCAGACGGCGGTCCTCGCCATCGTTGCCGCGTCCGCGATGGCCGGTGTGCCGTTATTCAACGGATTTTTGTCCAAGGAAATGTTTTTCGCCGAGGCGCTCGATCTCCACGGCATCCCGCTGCTCGAAAATATCGCGCCGGCCGCCGTCACGTTGGGATCGATGTTCAGCGTCGCCTATTCCGTGCGGTTCATTCATGATGTCTTCTTTGACGAACCGCATGAGCTTCCGCACCGGCCGCACAAGCCGCCCCGCTATATGAAGATTCCGGCCGAAGTACTGGCGGTGGTCTGTATCGCGGTCGGCGTCCTGCCCGGGCACACCGTCGCCCCGCTGGTTGATGTGGCGGCGCGGGCGGTCGTCGAAGACACACTGCCGTTCTATCGCATTACGTTGTGGCACGGCTTTTCCCTCCCGTTGGTCATGAGTGTCGTCGCCCTCGCCGGCGGCTCGGTGATCTACTGGTTGTTGCGGAATCGCTATGATGTGCATCTTCATGTGCCGGTCCGCTATACCGGGCGATTGCTGTTTCAACATGCGTATGACGGAGTCATTGCGGCGGCCGGCCGCCTGACGAACCGATTGCAGAACGGCTCGCTCCAGCGGTATCTAGCCTTCGCGGCGGCGGCCTTTATCGGACTCGGCCTGTGGCCTTTCATGCAACATGGTGTTCACGCAGGCGACAGAACCCCGATGCCGGCGGCGCCGTTCGGCTTCGCCGTGTGGGGCCTGGCCATGCTCGGCGCGCTTGGTGCGGTCTGGAACCATCGGGATCGCATCGTTGCCGCCATCCTGGCCGGGATGACGGGGCTTGCGGCTTCGATTGCCTTCGCGTATTTCTCGGCTCCGGACCTATCCTTGACGCAGCTCGCCATCGAGGTCGTCACCACTCTGGTGTTGCTCATGGGGCTCACGCTTCTGCCACAATCGTCAAGGGCGGAATCGACAAGCGGGGGCAAGGCGCGAGATGCCGTCATCGCCATAATGGTCGGCGCCGGCGTCGCGTTACTGTCTTGGACGGTGCTCTCGCGCAGCCAGGAGACGATTTCGTGGTACTTCTGGGAAAACAGCGTGCCGGGGGGCGGGGGGCACAACGTCGTCAACGTGCTCCTCGTCGACTTTCGCGGCTTCGATACCTTTGGCGAGATTACCGTGCTCGGCATCGCGGCCCTGTGTACCTGGATGCTCATGGAGGGACTGCGCGGTGGACGGCCGTCGATCACGCCGGCTCTTTCCGGCAATCGGCTTATCTTTGCCGCGGCGGCGCGGGTGCTGTTGGCCTTCGCGCTTGTCGTGGCGCTCCACCTGTTTCTGCGCGGACACGATTTGCCGGGTGGTGGATTCGTGGCGGGCCTCATCGCTGCGCTGGCCATTATGATGCAGTACATGGGCAGCGGTTTGCGGGCCATGCTCGCGCGCATCCGGATCGACTTTTGGCGATGGATCGGAGGTGGGGTGCTGGTCGCCGGGTTGACCGGCCTCGCGAGCGTGCTGGCCGGCCTGCCCTTTCTCACCAGCGCGACGCGCCATCCGCTTGTGCCGCTCCTCGGCGAGGTCCCACTCGCCAGCGCAATGGCATTCGACCTCGGCGTGTTCATGGCGGTGCTCGGGACCACGCTCCTGACTTTAACGGCCCTTGGAGAGGCCAGGGGAAAGCCGACGTCGGCAGAGGAGGACGGGCGATGGAAGTCATGATGGCGGCCGGGATCGGCATCATGGCGGCCGGTGCCGTCTACCTTGTGTTGAGGGAGCGCTCATTCTCGGTGGTGCTCGGCCTGTCGCTGTTGTCTACCGCCGCCAACCTGTTCATATTCTCGATGGGACGACTTCGTCCCGGCGTTTCCCCCATTGTCCCGGCCGGCGCGGACGGATATGCCGATCCGCTGCCGCAGGCGCTGGTCTTGACGGCCATTGTCATCGGATTCGGAATGACCGGCTTCATCATGGCCTTGGCCGTGCGGCTGCGCCACGAGACCGGCACCGATCATATCGACGGGGTTGAGGCTCGTCCGGAGGGCATGCCGGAGCATGACTCATGACTCATGTCCTCGCGGTTCCGATTGTCGTGCCGGCGCTTGCGGCGGCGCTGTTGGTGATTCTGCACCGCGCGCCGATACGGGTGGCGCGCGCGGTGAACATAGCTGCGACCGGAGTTCTCTTCGTGGCGGCGCTCGCGATTTTTGCGCTGGCGCGCTCCGGTTCGCCGCCGGTCTACCGGCTCGGCAATTGGCCGGCCCCGTTCGGGATCGTCCTCGTCGCGGATCAGTTTTCCGCGCTCATGTTGTTGTTGACCGCTTCGCTGGCGCTCGCGGTGCTGCTCTATGCTGTGCAAGGGTGGGATGCCCGGGGAAAATTATTCCATCCGCTCTTTCTGTTCCAGCTGATGGGATTGAACGGAGCGTTTCTCACCGGAGACCTGTTCAATCTATTTGTCTTCTTCGAGATCCTCTTGATCGCGTCTTATGGGCTTGCGTTGGAGGGATTGGGGGCCGAGCGGCTTCGCGCCACGTTTCACTATGCCGCGATCAACATCGCGGCCGCGAGCATATTCCTCATTGCGGTCAGCCTCCTGTATGCCGTGACCGGCACGCTGAACATGGCCCACTTGGCCGAGCGCGTGGCGAACGTCCGGGCCGAGGACGTGGCGCTGGTGCGGACCGCCGGCCTGTTGTTGCTCGGGGTCTTCGCGGTCAAGGCCGCGCTGTTTCCGCTCTATTTCTGGTTGCCGGCGGCGTATTCGCATGCGGCGGCGCCCGTTGCCGCGTTGTTTGCGATCATGACAAAGGTCGGCGTCTATGCGATCATCCGCGTGACGACGCTGATCTATGCCGGCGGAGAAAACGCCGTGATGGAATTGACGTCCCCGTGGCTGCTGCCGGTGGCTTTGATCACCTTGATCTTAGGCACCTTGGGTGCGTTGGGCGCGGAGCGGCTCGCCGTCATGACGGCCTATCTGACGATCGCCTCCGTCGGGACGATCTTGACCGGCGTGGCAGTCGGCGGCGGCGAGGCCCTCGCCGCCGCGCTCTATTACATGGCGCATTCGACGCTGGTCATTGCCGTCCTGTTTCTCGTCGGCGATTTGCTGGGACGGAGCCGCGGCGCCATGGGTGATCAACTCCATCCGGGCCCCCAGTTCAAGCAGGCGGTCCCTCTCGGCCTGGCTTTTCTATTCGGCGGCGCGACGGTGGCCGGAATCCCGCCGTCGTCGGGATTCGTGGGGAAGTTGATGATTCTGCAAAGCACGATGGACGAGATGATGGTCGTCGTATGGATCGTCATTTTGGTGACGAGCGTGCTGACCTTGGTGACCTGTTCGCGCGCAGGGAGCATCGTCCTCTGGAATTACACTGAACCGGACCAACCTGCGCACGACAGGCCGGTGCGATCCGGTGAGTGGATCGCGCTGGCGGTACTGGCGGGATGCAGCATCGGTCTGGTCGTCTTTGCGGCGCCCGTCACGCGCTATACCGGAGAGATTGGGGAACAATTGACCACGCCCCGTGTCTATGTCAACGCTGTTCTGGGAACCGCGCAGGAGGAGTTCGTCCGGCCTCACGCGATGGGTAAGATTCAATGAGACAGGCCTGTCCGTATCCGACACTTTCGACCACCCTCGCCGGCACATGGCTCGTGCTGACCGGGATGTCGCCCCTGCACCTCGGCGCCGCCGCCCTGATCGGCCTCGTCATCCCGCTTATCATCGCGCCGCTACTTGATGTGCTGCCGAAGGTGCGTTCGTTGCCCGCGGCGATGCGGCTGGTGGTGCGGGTCTTGTGGGATATCATTGTCGCGAATATAACCGTCGCCCGGCTCGTGTTGGGACCCGTGTCCCGGCTGCGGCCCGCATTCGTCAAAGTTCCGGTGACCGTGACCCACCCCTCCGCAATTTCGCTGTTCATGAGCATAATCTCGATCACGCCGGGATCGGTCCCGGTGGCGCTGTCATCGGATGCGCGCACGATGCTTGTGCATGTGCTGGACCTGGAAGACGAAGAGACCTTCATCGCCAAGGTCAAAGAGCGATATGAGCGGCCGTTGATGGATATCCTGGAATGCTGACCATGGCCGTCTACATCGCGTTCGCCTCTATCGCGGCGGCGCTGGCGATTTGTATGGTGCGCCTTATCCGGGGACCCGATCCTGCCGACCGGGTACTGGCGTTCGATGCCCTGTACATCAATACGATCGCCCTGCTGATCGTCCTGGATATCTTCCAATCGACTTCCGTGTTTTTCGAGGCGGCGCTGTTGATCGCGCTGACGGGCTTCATCTCTACGGCGGCCTTGGCCCGGTATCTGGCCCGCGGCAACGTCACGGATTGAATCATGATTCTGGATTTCCTCATCTCCGCCATGCTGGTCGTCGGCAGCTTTTTTCTCCTGGTCGGCTCCATCGGCCTTGGCCGCCTGCCGGATTGTTTTATGCGGCTGCATGGCCCCACAAAAGCGACGACCTTGGGAGTCGGCGGCATGCTGCTGGCTGCCGTGCTCTCCTCGATCCCCCATGGATTCAGCTTGCGCGAGTTGTTGATCGCCGTGTTTCTTTTCATTACCGCTCCAGTGAGCGCGTTTCTCGTGGGGCAGGCGGGCCTGTGCCGGCGCCTTCCATCGCGCGCGCCGATGCCCGACGAATTTGCGGGGGGTGATGCTCGGCAGAAGGACGGTCAAGAGTGATGCGGGCCGCAGCCCACACAAAAGGCGTCATTTTGCTGGCCACGGATTTTTCGAAGCCGGCGCGGCGAGCGTATGCCTATGCGCTCAAACTATCAGGGATCACGAAGGCACGACTGGTCCTCCTCCATGTCGTGAAGGCGATGCCCGGCTTCGAGACCTGGTCTCCGTCGGCCCGCCGGTCTATCCAATCATTGCGAACCAAAGCGTTGCTCGAACTGGGCCGCATGGTTCGTATCGCCAAAGACGACGGAATTGCGGCTGAGTATAAATTGATCGTCGGCATTCCCGAAGATTCGATTCTGAAGGTTGCGGAGCAGATCCGCGCGGAGCTCATTGCCATGGGCACGCATGGCCGAACCGGGTGGGATCGTCTCCAACTGGGCAATACCGCGGAAACGCTGTTACGACATGCTCGATGTCCCGTCCTCACGGTCCACGCCTCCACTGCGGCCGATGCCCCCGTAAACCCGCGCCGCGTCAAATTGAAAACGATCCTCGTGGCGCTTGATTTCTCGGCTTCATCCGACGCGGCGCTGCGCGCGGCGACGTGGCTTGCTCAGCGGGCCGATGCGCGAGTGATCCTCATTCATGCGGCGGGATCGGTGAGTCCTAAGCGGGGCCGCGCGGTTGAATCCGCCGACCATGGCGTGGATCGGCTGTTTCAACGGGCGGTCGAGGCCGCGCGGGCCCAACGCAGCGTCATTGGAAGAATCGTGGAGCCGGGGAGCCCCGTGGAAGTCATCCTTGATCAGGCGAAGCGGGCGTCGGCCGATCTGATCGTGACGGGAACCAACGGTCGGCGCGGCGTGGAGCGTCTTTTATTAGGAAGCGTGGCCGAATCCATCGTTCGCAGAGCGGGATGTCCGGTGCTGGTCGCCAAAGCGGGGCCCCAGACACATTCTCATACGTAGAGGCGCAAGCAACGACGCGATTGATTAGTCGCCGGCCGGCGCCTAAGTTGGCGAGACGAACGCGAACAGAGGAGGGCGGGATCGTGATCACACGCATCTTCATATCCCTCAGCCTGCTCGCGACGGCTGCTGCCGTCTCCGCCGAGGACTCTTCCGACCGTTCGATGCCACGCCGGCGCGCCGTCCTGCCGGCCGGACAGGTGGTGCAAGGCGATTATTTTGCCGCCGGACCCCGTATCACGATTTCGGGAACCGTGCATGGCGATGTCTATGTCGCCGGAGGCAGAGTCTTGGTGGACGGGATTATCCATGGAGATTTGATCGCGGCCGGGGCGAAAGTCATCGTAGCGGGCGACGTTGCGCAGGACGCCAGAATAACCGGCGCACATGTCGTCGTGAGCGGCAAGATCGGCAAGAACATGACGGTCGGCGGAGCCGACATTCAGGTCACCACTGCGGCGAGCATTGGCGGAAATGTGGTCGCCGCCGGCGCGGACGTGGAAATCGAAGGGCCGGTCGGCCGCGATGCCAAGATCGGCGCAGGCCATGTGATCGTCTCGAATCATATCGGCGGGGATCTCGTGGCGGCGGCGAGAACTGTCCGGGTGACCTCACAGGCGGTCATCTCGGGACGGCTTCGGTACTGGGCCGATGCGGAACCGATCATCGAGAAAGGCGCGACCGTTCGCGGCCCGGTGACGCAGCGCCGGCTGCCGGAGGGATGGCAGGCGGAAGGAGTCCGGCGGGGATTCGCCGGGCTCCGGGTGCTGACGTGGGCCATGAGCATCGTCTCCACGTTGATTCTGGGGTTGGTAATGTTGCGCATATACCCGATGTTCACGCGACGCGTCGCCTCGACGATGCGTGAACTCCCTTGGCGGTCCCTCGGCTGGGGAGCCGTAGCGTTGATCGGCATCCCGATCCTTGCGGCGGCGTCGGTCATCACGCTGCTCGGCGCGCCGCTGGGGATCATCATGCTCGGACTGTATGCGGCGACTGTCTATATCGCCCGCGTCTATGCCATGACCTGTCTCGGGCAGATATTGCTCCGGCGCACATCCGACTCGTCGCCGCTTGCGTGGAGTTTCGTGGCGGGATTGTCTGTTTATGCGATTCTGGCGCTGGTGCCGATTGTCGGGGACATCGTCACGACCGCAACGGTTCTCTTCGGCCTGGGAGCCTTGTTGATGACGAAGGCGGGCTTGATTGCCGCCTTGCGCGGGGAACAGATGGTGTAAGGCATGAGGCTTTCGCTCGTGACGGGGTTGAGTTTCGGCCTGACCTCCGGCGTCATTACGACGCTGGGCCTGATGGTGGGATTGTACTCCGGCACTCATTCGGAATCGGCGGTCTTGGGCGGTATTCTCACGATAGCAGTGGCCGACTCGTTGTCCGACGCCTTGGGGATTCATGTGGCCGAGGAATCGAAACACCACGGCTCGCATGTCCATGTCTGGGAAGCGACGCTTGCGACGTTTGCCGCGAAATTTCTCATCGCCGGCTCCTTTGCCGTTCCGGTCCTGCTGCTGTCCCTGGACGTCGCGGTGTTGATCAGCATAGGCTGGGGTCTGCTCTTACTGGCGATCCTCAGTTTTTGGGTGGCTCGCCTTCAGAAGAATTCGTCTTGGCAAGTCATCGGAGAACACGTCTTTATCGGGATCTGTGTCATCGCCGCGACTCATTTCCTTGGTGAATGGATCAGCCGCCGGTTCTCGTAGGCGGCCGGGGAGAACAGCATTCGATCAACATTCCATCGGCCGAGCGCCGCTGTGACGGCTTCTCATGCGCGGAATTGTTATCAGCTATCGACAGCACAGATGCGAAGGAAGGCGTTATCATAAGTCATGCGGATCCTCGTGATTGAAGACGATAGGGACCTGGCGCAGTTCATCCGCAAAGGATTGCAGGAGGAGCGCCACGCGGTGGACGTGGCCGAGGACGGCGAGGCGGGGCTGGAATTGGCGAGCAGCGGCGGCTATGACTTGATGATCGTGGACGTGATGCTTCCCAAATTAGATGGATTGAGCTTCTGTCGCCGCGTGCGGGATTGGGGCGACCAGACACCGATCTTGCTTCTGACCGCTCGGGATACCGTCGAAGATAAGGTCGCGGGCCTGGATACGGGCGCCGATGATTATTTGACGAAGCCCTTCGCGTTCGCGGAACTGGTGGCGCGCGTGCGCGCGCTGATCAGGCGGGGAGGGCCTGCGCCGGCGGCCGAGTTGAAAGCTGCGGACCTGGTGGTCGATCCGGCGGCGCACCGGGTGTGGCGGGCGGGAAAAGAAATCAACCTGACGAACAAGGAATATGCCCTGCTGGAATATTTGTTGCGAAACCGGAATCGCGTCCTGACGCGCACGGCGATCATCGAGCACGTGTGGGGACTGAATTACGATCCGATGACCAACATCGTGGATGTCCACATCCGGGCGCTGCGGGCGAAGATGGATAAGGATTTTTCACCGCCATTGATCACCACGGTCCGGGGAGTCGGGTACATGCTGGAGGCGGAATCATGACATCGTTCCGAGGTCAGATCCGCTTGGCGGCGATCATCCTCCTGTTAGGCCTTCTGATGGTCTTCAACATGGTGGTGTATTGGGGATTCCAGACCCTGCTGACCCGGTATGTCGATGGGCGCTTGGTGGAACTGGCCGATATCCTGGCTCATCTGGTGGCGGAGCGGCCTGAGCTGCTTCAAGCGAAAGACGGAGAGATCCTTCCCGAAGAAGCGGGAAGACAGCCGGTTGACGAGCATACTCAGGAATTGCGCGAAGTCTCGCATCGCATTCAGATTTTGGCTCCCAACGGAACCGTCGTGTTTAAGGGCGAGGACGTGATCCCGCTTCCGCCGGTGTCGCAGGGTGCGCTGGAGGAAGTGAGACGGGGACAGGCGGTCTATGACACGGTCGATGCTCCGAACGGGTCGCCGGTCCGCCGCGTGCTCGTTCCGGTCGGACGGCATGGGGAGGTCCGGTTCGTCTTGCAGGCGGAAGCGTCATTGGATCTCGTGCAGCGGACGCTTCGGAACCTCATGGGGCTGCTCATTCTCTGCTCCGTGGCGGCGATGGTCGCCGCCTGGGCCGGCAGCGCCTGGCTGGCTCGCAGGGTGCTCGAACCGTTGGCGGTCTTGAGCCGGACGGCGGAAAAAATTTCGGCCTCCAGCCTTCGGACCAGACTCAATTTGGATGCTCCGTACGAGGAGTTTCGGCAATTGGCGGAAGCGTTCAACGCCATGCTGGATCGACTCCAGAAGGCCAGCGAAAGTCAACGGTCGTTCGTGGACAGCGCGGCCCATGAACTGCAAACGCCGCTCACCGTGTTGCGGGGAAATTTGGAAGTGTCGCTGCAGAAAATGCGGACCGCCGAAGAATATCGCGAGGCGCTCATCACCAATCTCGAACAGGTGGAGCGATTGATGGCCTTGGCCAAGTCCCTGCTCACGCTGGCCCGGTTCGCCGGGGATCGCCCTCCTGTTCAACTGGCCCCGCTGGCGCTTGAACCGATGCTCCGTGACTTGATCGAGGATCTGGTGCCGCTGGCCGAGGACCGCATGATCCGCCTGACGCTCGAATGCGAGCCGGTCTTGCCGGTTCAGGGAGACGCGCAGAAGCTCAAGCAGCTGATCATCAACCTGTTGGATAACGCCATGCGCTACACCGATCCGGGCGGGGGCGTCGCGGTGCGTCTGAGCGGGACTCCGGATGAGGTCTGCATCGCGGTACAGGATACTGGGCAAGGAATCGAGGCGGCTCATCTGCCGCATCTATTCGAGCGGTTCTATCGTGTCGATCATTCCAGAACCAGGGATGTCGGAGGAACCGGCCTTGGGCTCTCCATCGTCAAAGAGATCGCCGACTCCCACAAAGGCTCGATCCGAGTCGAGAGCGAGGTCGGCAAAGGCTCGACGTTTACGCTTGCGCTGCCCGCCATCAAAAGTTGAGCCAGGCTCCCGCCGGGCTTCGATTCAAGACCATCCTATCGGACCAGCATCGGTTCTGTCCGCTATGAAGCCGCGCGACTCTGCTCCGCCCCCTTAGATCCGGCGCCAGGCGGTTCGACGGCAACGCCGTGGACATACACCAACTCACCTCCCAGCCATCCCGATATCCCCAGCAGGGTCACAGCGATGATCGACAAGATAATGGGGACGGTCTCCGACTCCCAGACGACGCGCATGAAAATATTCAGCGCAAACAGCACGACAATGGTGAGATTGGTCGTCATATGCCAGAAACCGACTCGCGCGACTGCGGGATCGGTGATTGAGCGGTAATCGAAGTATCCGGGGATTGCCGCGGCGAGCGCGCCGAGCAGGCCGCCGATCATCGTGTACAGCGCCATGTCCTGCCAGATCGCATCTCCCAACCCGGTCATGTACACCACGTCGCAGATCAAGGAGAAAATCCAGAGCGCAATTGGAAACGGAATCAGCATCGGATGGATCGGATGTTTCAGAATGCTCGCTGGAGTCGCCATGACATGCTCCTCTCGCTTCAGTGATGAGAAAAGCCAGCAGGATGTTGAAAAGGGTCTCCAGCTTTGTTCTCGCTACGTTCAGAGGCTCAACGTACGGAGAAAGAGTACGCTTCGCCTCTTCGCTAGCTGCGGCCTCGCTGGAAGGCCTTTTTGAACATCCTGTGAGGGTGTTGTCTCGCCATTCGGGGTGTCCGCGCCGCTATTTCCCAACAGCGCAAAATCGTTATCAGCCAGCCAAAAGGAGAAATCCTCCCCAAGTCCAATGCTTCAGCGTACGCCGTCGCTCAGGACTAAAAAAGAGCCCATACACTGTGTTGCCCCTGGTACGTGGATATCGGTATCCTACGGCACCCGGAACCGGGAATCTGGTCGGCTGCTGGTTTCCTAGCATTTCAGACGGAGACGAGTAAGGTGAAGTGGCTGGGATCTGTATCATCAGGAATCACGGAATCGGTGATGTCCAAGTGAGGCAGCATACTGCCGAGTCGCCGCGCTGCATTGTGATTGCGGGGCCGAATGGAGCGGGGAAGACCACGTTTGCGCGAGAGTATCTGCCTCGTGAAGGCGGAATCATTCACTTCGTCAATGCCGATTTGATTGCCTCCGGCCTTTCTCCCCTTCGCCCTGACCTGGCTGCACGCCAAGCGGGGCGGCTGGTACTGCAGGAACTCTCTCGATTGGCGAACGAACGAAAGGATTTCGCATTTGAAAGTACTTTGAGTGGCCGAAGCTATCTGAGATTGCTCAATCAGTGGAAACAAGAGGAATATCAAATCGAAATCGTGTTTCTGAGATTGGCGTCTGTTGATATCGCACTCCGTCGTATTGCGGCTCGTGTGCGACAAGGAGGTCACGATGTTCCGCGAGGCGACGTCATCCGCCGCTTCAATCGGAGTTGGAACAATTTTCTAACAGTCTATTGTCCCATCGCCGATGCCTGGGCGGTCTATGATAATTCCGGCGATGCCCCGCTATTGTTGGAGGGAAGCCCATGAAGACAGCAAAGCCCATGAAAGCAAGTAAGCGCAGCAAAAGATCGAAAGATTTCATCGAGGGTGTCGGCCGTGCGCTCCGCAGGGCCGCCAAAGTAGCTCGGAAAACCGCGCGGGCTCACGGCACGCCGATCTATGTGTGGGAAAACGGCAAGGTCGTCGCGAAGAAGCCGTGAGGCTTGGGCAGTCGATAACAACGTAGGAATTCCATTCCTCGCTCTGGAAGAGCTGCGATGAACTGCATGTGCTTCCCCATGAGATGGTTCACTTGTTGGAACGTCGTCACAACGATCGATTCACCAAGTTGCTTGATCAATTTATGCCTGCATGGCGGATACATCGGGACGAACTCAACCGCGCGCCGCTGAGTCATGAGAACTGGAGTTACTAATTGTCTGCTCACCGATTCAAATGCGGAGCAATAAAACAAAGTGCAGAAACTGTTTGCCGTTGAGCCGCAATAGGTAGCTCGATGGAGGAAGAAGGAGAGCATTGATAGATCTATGCGCTGAAACGGCAACAATTGATTACCCGGTATGAAACTTCCAAATGCTGAACGGACCGTTGTCGATATTCGGAAGCTGCGAAACTATTGTCTCAGTGCAGTCCATCCTCGCGGTCAGCACAAGGCGCGACTTTCAAGAGTGCTCTGGGTTGGACGACTGACGATGCCGAGGATATATGTCACATCGAGCTTAAGGATCTGATCCCAAAGGTTATTGCGGCTTAGCCCACACATATTTACCAACCATCCATGAAAAAATCCGATCTGTTTCCAGAAGGGCATGGGGTTGTTTCGTCACGTGTGGCGAAAGGGGAGGCGGTCCAATTGCCGGTGACCGCGGAGTTTCGCCTGCCGAAGGCCGGATAAGCACGCGCTGAGCAGTCTTCTGCTCCTCTTGTAGAACGTTCCTATCTTTTCCTTCCTCATTTTCATTCCGCATTCGTCATTCAACATTGATCACATGAAGCCTTCTTCATGCGGGGCTCATCATGTGTTCATCTCGCCGCCTTACAGTACGGACAGGCACAACAGAGAGCAGTAAAGGCCTCTTGAGCCGCCGCCGGCTGCGGTAGCGGCCAGGTGTCATCCGGCGCCTGCGACGTAGAAGTCGTGCACAAGGGAGTGCTTGCGGGGCGCGTCAAGCAGGTGTCTCAACGGGAATCTGGGCGGAGTCGGATTGTCCATCGGCGGGCCTTCAATGCCCGCCTATAAGAAGGAGGTCGCGAGGTGAACGTACTGAATGGGATGATCCCTACAGCGCTGTTGTTCTTGCTGGTGTTCTTGGTGATGGGGGTCATGATCTTGTGGGGTGTGTCGCTGCTCGATTTGCCTGGATGACTTGGGAAAAGGCAGCGTCCCGGCGCTGCCCGGAGCGGGGCGGGTGAAAATCGGAAAAGCGCACGTCCCAGGGAAACGGTTGCGAAGCAATCGGGGATGGGCGGGTGCAAACGCGCTGCGCAGGGCGGGCGGGTGAACTTGGGAAAAGGCAGCGTCCCGGCGCTGCCCGGAGCGGGGCGGGTGAAATAAGAAAGCGCGAGATGTTTGCGGACTAGAATCGAGAGACGAAGGTGACGAACGATGAAAGGAGGGCCATCATGTTTGATAAAGGAGGCATTCCGATGTATCCGGCGATGGTACTCGCCGCGTTGACATTCTTGACGTGGGCTGCCGCAATCGTCGCGTCCTATATGGACGACAAACCGGCGGACCTGGACAGGCCCGCAGTCAAGAGGGAAAGGAAGGTGGCGTAAGCGCCCTGTAAAGATGTTGGCATTTGGCATGGAAAGGAGTGGTACGCATGAATGATCGACGCACCGGAAACATGAAGAGAAGAGCATGGTTCGGCAAGGACACCGCTGAACTCCGGGCTGAAGAGCAGAAGGTGCTTGTAGCGTTGATCTTCTATGTGATCTTGGTTCTCTCCGCTATTTGGGGTGTGGAGGTGCTCGATCGTCACCTTGCAGCCCAGGACCAGTCTTCCGCCGCCATGCCCGCATGAGCCTAAGGTGACGGCGATTGCGGGCGTGGTATGGCGGAGGCGGCTATGACACTCGGATTTTCAGATGCGAGGACAACAACAGAGTCTGGAAAGGAGGCGCGGGCGTGGAGCGGAGAGCCATTACATGCCAGATTTTCATTGAGGAACGGGATAACGGAGCTATATGGGTGCCGTATAAAACCTTGATCGGGTACAGGCTGGGGAACCGGGTCTTCATCCGGTCGTATGGGGAACAGCTGTACTGCGACGATGAGTTCGCGAGCAAAGACGACGCGATCAACCGGGCTAAGACGAACGCTTTGGATGTCGTGAAGGTGAAATTCCGGAACGTGGATGAAAATGACATTCACTGGGATGTCAGAGAGGAGCGTGCGCCTGTCTTTGCGGAAGTCTGAACATTGATGCGAACGGCACACCGGCGCGGCTGCGCCGGTGTGCCTGAACAGGAGGAACGATGGTGGCCGGACGCTTGAGATGGACGATACAACGTTGGACGGCTTTGGACCATAGGCTGCTCGTACGGCTGCTCGCGGGAGATGCCGAACGATGGCGTCGACGCGCGCGGTTCTATGAACGCCATCGTGATTACTTTCCTCGGCTGGCATCCGGTCGATTTGTCTCCCGTTGCCGTGAACTGGAGGCCATGTACCGCAAGCTCGCGATGATGGTGGAAAAACTCGCCGTTCGAGCCGGCTGGGCCTGGAGAGGCTCCATTGTGAGCCGGCGGTTCGCAGTCGGCGCGCCGGAAAACCTCCTCCTGCCGGTCCCTCTATCCAGGCCGGTGTTGCGGATGCGACGGACCAGGCGTTAACCGTTCCCGGTAAGCCTGTTGCTCAAAGTCGTGGATTGCCCCATGATAAAAATCGTTTTGCGGCGAATGACCACAGTCGAGCCTGCCCGAATACGTGCCCATCGTCGCGGAGCACCGCTTCCTATGTAGTGCACTTGCAGGTGCGAAAGATGGTATTCTTCTTGCTGATTGGCTTGGTAGTACCGGACACTCCCGGCGCCGCGCGCGCCGAAGGATCCGATTAGAAACATCGTAAGGAGGGCCATGAACCCGCAATTGATGACGCGTATCCTGTTGGCCACGGATTTCTCCGATTGTTCGGGCCGAGCACAGGAGTATGCGATGTATTTCGCCACCGCTTGGGACGCCAAGGTCGATGTGCTGCATGTGGTTGAGGGTCCCCCTTGGTTGAAGGGCCACGCCGCCGAGTTGGCGGCGGTCGAACAGGCCCGGACGGAAGCGGCTCAGCGGCTCGATGTCATTCAGCATCAGATGGCGCGCAGCGGGATCGGCGCCTCGATGAGGCAGGTGATCGGGATTCCCAGTGAACAGATTAATTTTGCTGCGCGGGAAGGCGGTGCTGATTTGGTGGTGCTCGGCACGCAGGGCAGAACGAATCTCCTGTATGGGCTGGTCGGAAGCACGGCGGAACGGGTCATCAAGGAGGGCCCTTGTCCGGTCCTTGCGGTGCCGAAGCTCGGCGATGAGGGAGCGCGGCCTATCGTGGAAACCGCGCCTCCGATTCCGATTCGCCACATCTTGGCGCCGGTCGATTTCTCCAGTCCGTCGTTGGATTCGCTCGAGTACGCGATTCAATTGGCGAATGGTCTCGGAGCCAAAGTGACGTTGGTGCACGTGCTGGAGCCTGTTTATTATGACTTGGAATGCGGGCTTGGGCCGATCGAGCAGGAGGCTCGAAAACGCGACCACTGGAAGAGGCAGCTGACGGACCTGACGGACCTGGTAAAGTCCTTTGGATTGCCCGCCGCATTTCAAATATCAGGGGGGGTCGCGTCGGATGCCATTCTGAGCTGTGCCCTGCGCTCCCGCTGCGATCTCATCGTGATGGGAACCCACGGTCGGCGGGGGGTGTCGAGACTCCGGTTCGGGAGTGTGGCGGAAGCGGTGTTGCGGCGCGCGGCATGTCCCGTCCTGACGGTAAAGACTCCGAAGTTCGCGCCGGGCCATCGCCGTGTGGTGCCCGAAGCAATAGCGGAATCATAATAACGGGGAAAAGAGCCTCGACAGATTCGAGCGGGAGAAGGAGTGAAGCGATGGAGCAGCGGGATATCTATATTACGGAATTCGATTTGCGCCGATTGAAGGAATTGGTGAATGTCGGCATCTCGTTCAAAGAGCGCGATCGGGATTATTTGGAAAGCTTGCGCAATGAACTGGACCGTGCCCATGTGGTGGAGCCGACGGCCATTCCCCACGATATCGTCACCATGAATTCGCAGGTCCGGATTGAGGACATGGACACGGGCGAGCAGAATGTCTATACGTTGGTCTTCCCTTCCGATGCCAGAATCGCCGAGCGCAAGGTTTCCATTCTGGCGCCGATCGGGACGGCGATGCTTGGGTATCGCGTAGGCGATACGGTGGATTGGCCGGTCCCGGCCGGAACGCGGAAGGTCCGGATCAAAGACATTCCCTACCAGCCTGAAGCCGCAGGTCACTACGACCTCTAGGCCCACATTAGTACTGATTTCAGGCGCAAAACTAGCTGAGGCGCCTGTACTCCAATCAATTGATGGCGCTCGGCCTCGCAAGCGCGGGGGCGAGCGCCTGGCCGTGGAGTCGATGGCAAAACCTCTCCGCCGCGATTATCTGTGGCGTCCTGCGACAGCCCATCTGTCGCTTCTGGGGTTATTGTCCTCACCCTCGTTAGATTTCCTCCCGTAGAAATTCTGAAAGCATCGACTCATCGAGCGTTCCCGCGGCCGGACGGTTTGATCCGGTTGGCACAGTGGTCGCATCTCATGTTGGGAGAAAAACTGTGACGCCGACCGCGGAAAGGATCCATGAGATGCGAGGCAGTAGCGCATGAAATCGCAGATGTTGTGTGTGGCAGTCGGCATTCTGTGGCTGATCACAGTGGCGTTCATTGGATGGTTCTTTGTTAAAGGCTGGACGGCTCCCGGAACCGATGGCCGGACAGAAATCCTTCTGGCTCCGGCAGAACGGGACCTGATCTTGGCTGAGATGCGGAGTCTCTTGAAGGCGGTCAGTGGGGTGATAGCGGGATTGAGTGATGCGCCAGAACCGACTGCACAA
The DNA here is from genome assembly GCA_040981125.1 of Nitrospira sp. GTDB lineage: Bacteria > Nitrospirota > Nitrospiria > Nitrospirales > Nitrospiraceae > DASSBQ01. The sequence goes on along the minus strand of JANRMQ010000002.1, from coordinate 250,035 downwards.
GCGGGGCTGGCCGCTCGTGCCGCCGGCATGCAAATGGAGGCTGACGTGGATCCCGCTCTCATAGGCAAGTTGCCGCTTCCATTCAAACAGATGGGCATGTCGGTGCATCGGGATATGGACGGCCTGGCGGATGCCGCCGCCGCGGGCGAGTCATCGCAACAGATCTTGAAACGGCTGGCCGCCATTACGTCTCGTTGTACGACTTGTCACGATATGTACCGATTTGGAACAGAAAAGGGCCGGTAGGATCTTACCAGAGGAGGTGCGCCATGACCTGCAATGTCGGGGGAATTGAACGTCCGATTCGTATTCTGCTGGGACTGGCCTTGGTCGCTGTCGGAGCATCCGCCGAACTGCCGGTGGCGGGAATGGCGTTCGCTTTGATTGCCGGTGCGATTGCGCTGGTCACGGGAGTGCTCGGCTACTGTCCGGTTTGGGCGTTGCTAGGATTCAATACCTGCGCGGCTCAATTAGATAAGCAGCCCAAGGGCAAAGCGGCGTAGGAGGCCATTGCAAGGCGGTCTCTGTAGGCATCGGCAGCTTACCCAGTAGAGCTATTACTGCTCTCGCAATCCTATGCGGCGGTATGCGCGGCCCCCATGCATGCCGCCGCACTTCCGTATTCATACGGAAGACCTCTGAAAACTATCCTTGTATACAACTGTAAACCGCGCTACTTTATCCATACTTTCGGGCCTTACGCACCCGGTTCTCCATTAACCGGATGCCGCCGGCCGCATTGTTGGTGCACTTCACGACGTGTCGGCGGCGAGGAACGAATCCGGTGGGAGAGCGCGCTTCTCATATGGATCGACCAACTGGTATTCCGAGGAAATGAACATGGAGCAAGGAACAATGGCCGACTCGACTTCTTCGCCTCCCGGAACAAGGCGAAGCTTTTTCGGATGGGTCACCGCGGGCGCGGCGGCGTTGATTGGATTAGGGCTGGGCATTCCGCTCGTCGGCTATGTTGTCGGGCCGGCCTTTAAACGGCGAGAGCAACCATGGGTGGATGTCGGGGAAACCGGGGTTCTGACTCCCGCGGAACCGAAACAGCTTGACTACATGACGACGGCCCACGACGGGTGGATGGAATCGAAGATTCATAAGGCTGTGTGGGCCGTCAAACAGCCGGATGGAAGCGTCACGGTGTTTTCTCCCATGTGCACCCATCTGGGTTGCGGCTACCGCTGGGATGCAGGAGAGAAGAAGTTCCTGTGTCCCTGTCATGGAAGTGTTTTCGGCATAACCGGTGAAGTATTGGCCGGGCCGGCCCCTCGGCCGCTGGACGTCTTGCCAACCAAGGTCGAAAACGGCCGACTGCTCGTGCAGTACAAAGAGTTTCGATCCGGCCTCTCCAGGAAGGTGGAACTTTAGTGGCGTCCCGCATCTATCAGTGGCTTGACAGCCGGCTCAATCTCAAGCCGGTCCAAAAAACACTGCTCGACGAACCCATCCCGGGCGGCGCGAGCTGGATCTACGTGTTCGGCTCGGCAACCCTGTTCCTCTTTCTCACGCAAGCCATCACCGGCATGTTCCTGGCTGTGTATTACGCCCCGACTCCCGATCATGCCTACGACACTGTCCAGTTCATCATGAAGGACGTGCTGTTCGGCTCATTTGTACGGGGGCTGCACCATTGGGGGGCCTCCGCCATGGTCGTGATGATCGGTCTCCACATGCTTCAGACGTTTCTGTACGGAGCCTATAAACCGCCGCGAGAAGTCATGTGGATGGTCGGGGTTGTTCTGTTTCTGATCGTGATGGCCTTCGCCTTTACCGGTTATCTGCTGCCGTGGGACCAAACCGCCTACTGGGCGACCCAAGTCGGCATCAATATGGTGGGCACGGTCCCCCTCGTCGGGGATGATCTGGCGCGCATCCTCAGAGGAGGAGAGATGCTGGGCGCGCTGACGCTCACGCGATTCTTTGCCGTGCACGTGCTGTTTTTACCCGCCATTCTGGTGACCGGGATTGTGCTGCATCTGTTTATTTTGCGACGAGTCGGGCCGGCAGGCCCCTGGGCGGATGATCGCTCGACCCTCAAGAGCGAGGCCTTCTATCCTCGCCAAGTGTATATGGATGCCGTGGTGATGCTCGGTATCTTTGCCGTGCTGGCAGGATTGGCCGCCGGAGTTCCGATTCCTTTAACGGATAAAGCGAATCCTTCAGATACCACGTTTGTGCCGGTTCCGGAATGGTATTTTCTCTTCTACTATGAGCTGTTGAAATACGTGCATGGCCCTCTCGAACCGGTGGCGACATGGGTGTTGCCGGTCATTGTTGTTGCCGTGCTGTTGTTCTGGCCCTTCATCGACCGCAATCCCGCGAGGAACCCGATCCGCCGTCCTGCCGCGATCATTAGCGGGGGCTTGTTTCTGCTGGTCGTGTTTTCATTGCTGGGTATTTCCTTGAAGAATATTTATGCTGTTCCGCGCGTCGATCCGGCAATCGCGCATGGCAAGGCCGTCTATGTCCAATTCGGCTGTGCCGGCTGTCATCGTATCCATGGCGAAGGAGGAGCGGTGGCGCCGGATCTGTCTTACGTGGGCGACGAACGTCCCGATCGGGAGTGGCATCTCCGGCATTTCCGCGATCCTCAATCGGTAGTACCCGACTCCTTCATGCCGAAATTCCCGCTCAGTGAGCAGGAGTTGAACGATCTCACGTCGTACATGTTGAGCCTCAAAAAAACAGACGGGCAAAAAACCTGAATCTTTTTCCCCGGCGCCGGCTCTGAACGTACATGCCGATTCATCCACCCACCAGCGCAGAAGGAGGCTTATCATGAAGATCGGACGGTTGATGACTGTAGTCCTGGTATCGGGATTCATCTTTGTCGGACTCAAACCGATGGCGGCGGCCGGGGCGGAACCGACCTCGCCGGCAACCGGATACGACATTCATGTGCAGGCTCCGCACATGATGCCCGACGGCACCCCCGGCGGCCCATATCACCACTACTGTAAAGGCATTTCCGATCAGATTCTGCAGTGTCTCCTCTTTGAGTCCACCGACCCCAAAGCCGCGTTGGTGGGGATCGAATATTTTGTGGCGAAAGACCTCACCAGAAAACTTCCTCCGATCCAGTGGCATCGATATTTCCATGATCACAAGGTCGAAATCGCGACCGGTCGGGTTCAGGTGCTCGATATGCCGGCGGAGCAGGCGAAAGCGGTGGCCGAAGCCGCTTCCAAAACTGATGGAGTGATCTACCATCTCTGGCAGAAGGGGTTGGAGTTCCCCGACGGAAGCGTGAGTTTTCCGCAGTCGCTCGGCCATAAGTTTCCCGGGCACGACGAAAAGTAAGCCGCAATGCAAAAATTGCTGACGCCGGCGGTCTTCGTGCTGCTGGTGACCTGGGCTGCCCCAACCCAGGGGAGCGACGCGGAAGTGCTGCGACCGAGGGTTCCGTCCGACCTGATCGAGGAGGCGCGCCGATGGAAGAATCCGGTGGAGCCCACGCCGGAGAATATTGAGAAAGGGAAGGCTCTGTTTCAGGGGAAAGCCTTCTGCGCCACCTGTCATGGGAGAGACGGCCGCGGGCTGAGCGATGTCGCCGGCTTGCGGGGGAAACTGCCGAGAAATTTTACTGATCGCACATGGCAGGCAGCCAGGGCGGATGGAGAACTTTTCTGGATTCTCAAGAACGGAAGTCCGGGGACCGACATGGCGCCTTTCATCCCCCTGGTTCTGACGGAGGAAGAGGCCTGGCACGTGTTGCTCTATGTCCGGTCGTTCGGCAACCAATGAGCGATGCCGCGATGGCCGAGCAGACAGTACCATTCGTTGAGCCGAGCCGCGGCTGTCGCTGTGGGAATCATGACAGTCTGGCCGGGGGCCGGCCCGCGGGCGAGGGCCGAATGGTCCGCCATCGCGCAGCAACGGGTGAGCTATACCACGGATGCGTTTCAGTTCTCGTCCGCTCGCCGTCTGGCCTTGAGTGAGGATCCCTCTCAGCCGACCGTTGTTCCGCTTCAACAACCCGAGGATGTCATCTGGGAGCCGTCGGTCGATGTCATCCGCGCCGGCTCCAATAGTTTCGGACGCAATGAACTGTCCATCAAGGCGCGCGGGTTTATCTTTACCGATAAGCCCATCTTCAATAATGCGGATTTTCGCATCCAAGATCGCCAGTGGTTGAATCCACGGACGTCGATTCTGCTCCGGTATCGCTATGTCCCGAATCTGTTTCTCGGACCCAATTTCGAACGGCGGAGCGGCAATCGGTCGATACAAGAGGAACGGGTCACGTCTCACACTTGGCGGGCGGAATTCGAACGCCGTCTCACCGACGATGTGACTGCCGCCCTCGTGGGCCGCTATGGCCTGCGCTTATATAATGAGGCGTTTGCGGAACGGGACACGAACTTCTATTCGGTGGGGCCGCGAGTTGCGTATCGAGCCGTCTCCTGGGCGACCTTCACGCTCGGGTACCTCTATGAGCGTGGCCTCGCCGATGGCCGGCAGGAACCACAGTTCATGGATGACGTGTCCTATTATCTTCATTTCCTGTCCTTCGATAGCGAGCTTCAGTTCACGTCTCGCCTCAGCCTCACCTTGACATATGTCCATGCGCGGAAGAGCTTCACGAGCGATATTATTGGAGATACGCATGTGGGGCGGCAGGATGTCACGCATCAGGGACGGGCGGAATTGCGATATCAGTTCTCCGAGAGTACCGCCGCCCTTGTGGCGTTTCAGCGGACGCAACGGTCCTCGACGAATGCGTTGCGGGAGTTCAACGACAATATTGTGTCGATCGGCGGGGAGTATCGATTTTGACCGGCGCTGTAGAAGGATGCGACAGCCATCCTCGATGACTGTGGTCATTGTCTCCAGGTCGGCGGATGGTCAAACGGACAAACGGCGAAACATCCCTGGATTCGGGGGGATGGTCCCCATTGTGCCAGGCGACGCATGGCATGCGATTCGCACAAGAAGAATGGCGTCGGGAATTTAATCATGGCTCTCACCGTCGTCCATCATAGCGGCAGCCGATTTGATATCACGGCCGGTAGCCATACCATCATTACCGATCAGCCCGTCGAAGACGGCGGCGCCGATGCGGGCATGAGCCCCGTGGACCTATTTGTCGGCTCGCTCGCAAGTTGTGTTGCCTATTTTGTTGGACGCTTCTGCGCGCGTCATCGAATCCCCCGGGATGGATTGATGGTGAATGCGGAATGGGAGATGGCGGAGCAGCCGCATCGGGTCGGGCGGATCGATTTGTCGATCCATCTTCCGGTTCCAGTGACAGCGGAACAAGAAGAACGATTATTGAAGGTCGCGCATGGTTGCACGGTGCATCAGTCGATTGTCGTTCCGGCGAAGGTGGCGATTCGTGTGGAGTCAAACGACGGCACGGTGCCTCAGTCATCGGGAAGAAGAGTTGAATGACTATTTCGCGGCGCTCAGTGCTCCGGATGTTGCTTCAAGGTCTCGGCATCGCTGTTGCCGCGAACGGCCGGACTCCAGCCACCGAAGCTCGCCAGGGTGATGCGACCGGTACGCAAACCGGTCCGCTCATGGTCCATGTCTCGCGCCCCTTCAATGCCGAAACGCCCGTTCGCGAATTTACTTCCTGGTTGACTCCCAACGAGCGATTCTTTGTGCGGAGCCATTTCGGTCCTCCGAATGCTGAACTAATAGATGCCGCCTCATGGCGCCTGAATATTGCGGGCCTGGTCGATCGTCCGCTGAATTTGCAATTGGCCGATGTGAAACAATTCCAGGCGGTGACGATCACGGCGGTCCTGCAATGCAGCGGCAATGGCCGTTCGTTTCATCATCCCAAGACACCGGGTGTGCAATGGCGACGTGGGGCGGCCGGCAATGCAGAATGGACCGGTGTGCGCCTGCGCGATGTCTTGCGGCATGCCGGGGTACGGGATCCGTGCCGGCATGTGCAATTCCAGGGAGCCGATCGTCCGACCCTCCCGACCGTTCCCTTGTTCGTACGCAGCATTCCAATCACAAAAGCGGTTCATCCGGATACGATTCTGGCCTATGAAATGAACGGGCGGCCGCTGCCGTTGTTGCATGGCGCGCCGCTTCGCGTCATCACGCCGGGATGGATGGGCGAGGCATGCACCAAATGGTTGACCGATATCACGCTGCAGGAAGACGAGGCCCAAGGGTACTACATGCAGCAGGCCTACCGTATGCCGGTTGCTCCTGTGGAACCGGGCACTTCTCCATCCGGCATCGCGATGGTGCCGGTTGAAGCGATGGCGGTGAAGTCCCTCATTGCCGTGCCGTCCGAAGGTGAAACGGTCACCAAGGGCCCCGTAATGGTTCAAGGGGTCGCCTGGGCAGGCGAAGCTGAAGTCGTCAAGGTTGAAGTCTCTTGCGATGACGGGCACACGTGGGAAGAGGCCCGTTTTGTCGGCGAGACGCGGCCCTATGCCTGGAGACAATGGCAGTATATCTGGAACGCCAAGACGCCGGGCCCGGCGGTTATTCGATCTCGCGCCATGGATGCAAGCGGCGCCGTGCAGCCGGCTTCGACTCCATGGAATCCCAGCGGCTTTCTATGGAACGGATGGGATCGGGTGCCGATCTTGGTGAGTGTATGAGCAGCCTTATGCCATTGCGGATCGTCGGCGCTTTTATTGTGGCGGTCGGTCTCGCGGCGGCTTCGATGGCACAAGAGGATGATCGCTTCACCGTTGACCCCGGACTTGCTCGCCGGGCCGATGCGCTGATTCTTGCACGATGCTCCGTATGCCACGCGCCGGATCTCATTTATCAACAACGATTGTCACACGAGCGATGGACTGCAACGGTGGACAAGATGGTGCAGTGGGGGGCCGAGGTATCGCCTGATGAGGCGGACCTGCTCGTGCAATATCTGGCGGCGCGATATCATCAGGGCGCGCCGGATCAGATCCCGCCGCTGGACAGTGAACTGGGAAAGTCGGAGCCGCTGACACAAGAATCCGCAGTTGATGGACCGCTGACCGGCGTGGCCGCCAGGGGTTCGGCGATTTACGCGCACAATTGCCAGGCTTGTCATGGAGAGAGCGCAGCAGGCGGAATGGGGCCGAAACTCGCGCGCAACACTATCTTGAAGAACGAGGGGGCATTCTGGGACACGGTGCTCCATGGCCGGGGGCCGATGCCGGCCTGGGACGGCGCGCTCAGCGATCAGGACATTGCAGATGTTCACGCTTGGCTCCTGGCGCTGAGTCCTGAATTTTAGATCGGAAGTTCTGAGTTTTGGACAGACGAATTTGTCCACGACTGGAAAAAAATCATTTGTGCTGAATCCTGTGTTCTGGACGAGCCTCATACTCGTAGAACAAGACTCACAACTGGTAATTGAGGACGTATGACTTCAGAACTTACATCGGAGGTCGATCAATGAGCCATCGGCGCGTAATCGTGCTTCTCACCGTACTAGTCTTAGCCGCCGGCATGGGCCTGTCCCCACGATTCCTGTTAGGCGCGGACAAACAGCAGGCGAAGGATGTCGTCCAGAACACCTGCGCGGGCTGTCACCGGCTGGAGGGGCCTCCCGCGTCCCGGCTGGAAAAGAAGGCCCCTGACCTCATCGGAGCCGGCAGCAAATTCAAGCATGAGTGGCTGGTCGGTTGGCTGGCGGGGAAGGAGCAGCCGATCTACGCGTTGAGCTATCGTTGGGATCAGTCGCGTACCTCGGAACGCCATATGATTGTGTCTCAGTCCGAAGCCGAGGCAATCGCCGAGTATCTGGAGAAAGAGTTCATTGATCCCAAAATCAAGGCGGGCGCCATCGACATGTCCACGTTCAGCAAACAAGAGGCGGCGTTCGGCGAGAAGATTTTTAAGGACCATGCCTGCATCGGTTGCCACCAAATCAACGAGGGCGGCAAGCTTGCCGGCGGTCCACAAAGCACTTCGTTGGTGGAGGCCGGGAAGCGGCTCAAGGCCGATTGGATTTACCGGTTTAATTCGAATCCTCCCGATTATGTGCCTCACAGCGGCGAGTTCGTCGGGGATGTGAGCGAACTGGGATTGCGGTATGTGACGGGATTCATTGCTACAAGAGGATGGAACGATTTTCAATTTTACGAACCCTGGAAGAGCGAGCCGTTCGGCCATGCGAGCGTCGATCGAGGAAAGCTGATTTATAAGGAATACTGCGCCCAGTGTCATGGTGCGACAGGAAAGGGCGATGGGCCGGCCGCAGCCGGTCTGGAACCCAAGCCGGCGATTCATGCCAACATCCCGTTTGAGAAGCTCCCCGTGGACTATTTGTATAACGTCATTTATTACGGAGGCAGGGCAGTCGGAAAATCGCCGACGATGCCCTACTGGGGATTGACCGTGGGTCAGCAAGGCGTGGCCGATGTGATGGCCTATCTCACGGCCACCTTCAAAGGAGCCCCGGACGTGACCCACGCGTCTGCCGGTGAACAAAAGGCTCTCGGTGTCTGCCCGCAACCACGACAAACCGCAAAGGCGCCGGAAGACTTCCTGCAAAAGAGCAATCCATTGCCCGCGACCGCCGGGTCGGTCAATGCCGGAAAGACGTTGTTCCAGCAGTCGGCTCAACCGATCGCCTGCGCGATGTGTCACGGGAACAAAGGAGATGGGCAAGGCTTCATGGGCGCGGCGCTGGTTCCGCCGCCGAGGAATTTTACTTGTGGAACAATGATGAAGGATATCCCGGACGGGCAGCTGTTCTGGATCATCAAGAACGGATCATCTGGAACCGGCATGATGTCCTTTGCGGGGATGCCGGATGAGCAGGTGTGGCAATTAATCGCATACATCCGTAGCTTGGCAAAATAGTGCATGAAGCGTGAGGATCGAAGGACGGCACTTTCCAGGTCCTGACGAGAGATGCCTCACGAGGGCCGCGACGCGAAGAATAATGAACGTCACGCTTGCGGACGGGCGCGAGACGGTGAGCGCCCAGTGTCTTGAAGTCCGGTTTTAAGTTACGAGGGGCCAAAGAAAGGAGACGGGAAGTGGCGACAATGATCATATCCGGTAGTCGAGGGACGGACGATCCGACCATGGCCACGTTACCGTTCATGGCGGCTAAGACCGCCAAGGAACAGGGGCACGACGTCATTCTTTGGTTATGGAATGAGTCCGTGACGCTGGGAAGAAAAGGCACGGCCGATCATGTGATAGGCGTGAATCTCACGCCGCTGAAAGAGTTACTGGCTGCGGTACAGGCCTCCGGCATTCCGATATGGGTCTGCGGCGCCTGCGCGGTGGCGCGGCAGATTGGGCAAGGCGATCTGGTCGCCGGCGCCACCATCAAAGGCATGCCGGATTATATTAAAGCCGTGACGGAGCGGGATCGCACCGTTGCGTTCTAGCAAATTGAGTGAGGAAGCCATGCGCCGGAAAGCCATCATGCTGATGTTTTCGCTGTGCATATGCACGGCGTCTCTTGTATATGCTGCGGAGCGCCATATGATGCAGCCACGCGTACCTGAGGACAAATTAGCCGAGGCGCGGGCTATCCAGAATCCTCTCCCGGACTCTTCCGATGTTCTGGAGAAGGGAAAAGGGTTGTATCACGGCAAAGGCACGTGTTTTAACTGTCATGGCAAGACCGGCGCGGGCGACGGCGTCGCGGCGATGGGACTGGATCCGTCGCCGAGGAATTTCCGGCACCATGGATTCTGGCGGCATCGCACGGAGGGGGAGATTTTCTGGGTGATCAAGAACGGTTCTCCCGGAACCGGAATGGTCGGCTTCGGGGCCGTGCTCACGGATGAGGAGATCTGGAGCATCATTCAATACGAGCGAAGCTTTGCCGGTAACCATGGGCCGAGCCACGGAATGGGGCCGGATGGAGGAATGGGCCGCATGGGCCCGCGCCGTGGCATGGGAGGAGGCATGGGCGAACATGGTCCGCGGGGCGGAATGGATCAGCGCGAAGGGCAATGTTGTGAGAATGAGGCTGAGCGGGCGCAGTAAAACCGGAACGCTTATTCCAGCGAAAGGAGAAAGAGATGAGACGTATATTGGCGGTCCTCGCGGTGTCGGCGGCGGTCCTCACTGCCGGAGGATGCACAGGCTATCATAAAGGGAAGCATGATAAGACCCTCAAGGCCAAAGCCAACATCGCGGGTCCCGGGATCAAGGGAGAGGCGAAACTCTACGAAGAATATGAGGGGCGGGTCAGAATCAAGGTGCGGCTCGACGGAACACCGGACAGCAAGTTAACGCCGGGACTCCATGCGATCCATATTCACGAGACAGGCAGCTGCGAGCCGTTTTCTGCGGCAAAGGGACACTATGACGGGAATGTGGACGCGTCTGTGAACCCGGAGGCTAATGTGACCCCTGGACTAGGGAACCATCCCTACCATCTGGGCGATCTGCAGAACCTCTCCGTGAACGACGACCGAAAAGGTTCGCTCTACACGATCTCGAGCCGCGTGACCATATCCGGGGGGCTGAATACATTATTTGACAAGGATGGCAGCGCATTCATCATTCATGAATTGCCGGACAAGTATCTGCCCGAGCCGCCCAACAAGGATGCTCCAGGCGGATCGAGAATCGCCTGCGGCGTGATTGTGAAGGAATAGCACGACATCGGTCGGAATGATCGTGGGCAGGTCTTTCTTCTCGTCGCTGATTACCGGCCTGCCCACTTTTCCGACTTTCTCTGTCCTATTAGTTGGAGAGTTTCTACATTCCGGAATCTGAGCAGGATCCTCCTTACATGTTGGTGTCATGGTGTGCTGTTGGGAAGGTCCTGCATCCGCGCAAAAACCACAAGGCTTGCCTGTCAGGACGACAACTGAATTTGCCGAAGCCATTTCTTGGCATTGTATGGAATGGAGGACATTATGAAAGCTCGTTTGGCGGTGGCCTCCGTGTTGGCTCTGGTTTTGGCCTCTTCCTGGGCGGTGGCGCAAACGGTGCCGGGTAATCCCAAGAAGGGAGAAGCAATCTATCAAAAGAATTGTCTGCGGTGTCACGGCCAGTCCGGTGACGGCTTAGGTCCAGACGCGCGCGATTTGATCGTAGCTCCTGCGAATTTCCATACGATGAAATCCCGGTCAAAAACGGACATGGAGATGCTGATCATCATCTCGCACGGAATCATTTTCAGTCCCATGCATGCCTGGCGCGATCGATTGGCCGACCAAGACATCGTGGATGTATTAAGCTATATCCGCTCGCTGGCGCCGTTCAATCCGAGCACCTAAGACGCTTAGAACATCGGCGTCGGCCTGCCTGCATTGACGATGGCCGGAGCGCATGATAGCGTTCCGCCATGATTCGCCCCTGTCGAGTAGAACAATAGGCTTAAGGAGACCATGCGGCCGCTCTTGGTATGGCTCTCTCTCTGGATGCTCGTCGTCCCGTTGGTGCATGTGCACCCGGAGGCCGATCATCGCCACGGGACTTCGGATCACCTGCATGGCGGGACAGTCCATACGGTCTTCTCAAAAGATCTGGCCTGTGAGTTTTCCGCCGGCGACCATCCCTCAGTTGCTCCCTACGGATCTCGCGTTCCGCTGCATCTGATCGCGCATCCTCTTCACGGATTGGAACATCCGGAATTCGCTTTGGCGCTCGGGTCTTCGGCCGAGCCGCAAAGCGGCAAAGGCACTCCTCTCGATACTGCCGCCCATTTCATCCAGGCGGACGACGGACTGACGAGTCAGACCGATTGGCAGAGACATCCACCTGTTTGTCCGTCCAGTCTCCTCTTGGCGACCGCCCATCCGTCTCGCGCGCCCCCGACGAGCTGATCTGTTCTCTTTCCATTTCTCAGGTATGTCCGCCGGCGTTCGACGCAAGGTGGTCTCGTTATCATGTGACGAGGGCCCTGCGCAGTGAGCCGGTGGAGGAGCATCACATAAAACTGCGCTCGAGTATGCGCGGGCGCGCGCTGATCATTCCATCGCGCCGGCCCGGTTGGAGCGCGCGGTAGGAGGGTTGCCATGAGGCTGTGCGCGATGATGTCTCAAGGTGTGCGTCCTTTGCTGCTTGTCCTCTCCCTGGTGGCCGCCGTTGTCGGCGCGTCTTGCCGGGATCAGCAGGAGGGAGAGTCGAAACAGCCGCCTCCGGTAGCCGCCTCCACTCAAGCCGGCGTGATCGAGCTGCCGGAAGGAAGTCCCGCGCTGTCTCAGCTCAGGACCGATCACGTTGCCGTGCGCCCCATCCTGGTGGCCTTGAAAGCGCAGGCGGGCAAGATCCTGGCCAATGAGAATCGGTTGGCGCATCTCAGCGCCCGGGTTCCCGGCCGCATCGTGGCCGTGTACGCCGATCTTGGAGAGCGGGTGACTGAAGGGGACCGGTTGCTCTTACTCGACAGTCCGGCTTTTGGGGAAGCTCAACTGGGATATCGCAAGGCAAAGACGATACTGAGTGTGACGGAAAAGGCGCTCGAACGGGCCAAGGCCTTGGTCGACCAAGGAGCGATCGGCGTCGGCGAATATCAGCGGCGTGACGCCGATTATGAGAATGCGCGCGCCGATTTGCACGAAGCAGAAGAAAAGCTGCATCTGCTCGGCATGACCGAGCCGGAAATCGAACGGCTGTCGGCAAAGACACTGCCCCACGCGGAGGTCGCGCAAGTTTCTCTCCGAGCCCCCTTTACCGGTGAAGTGATCGAGCGGAAGGCGACCATCGGCGAAGTCATCGATCCCAACAAGACGCTGTTCACGGTCGCGGACCTCTCGACGGTCTGGGTGCGCGCCGATTTTCCGGAGCAGCAAGCCGGCCGGCTGAAGGCGGGCCTGATCATTGATGTCCGGGTGTCGGCCTATCCGGACCAGGTATTTCGAGGCGCCATCACCTACGTCGGAGCGGTGATCGATCCCACCACCAGGACCGTGACGGCGCGTGCGGATGTGTCCAATCCAGACCGCCGGCTCAGGCCGGAGATGTTCGCGGACGTGACGGTGATGACGGACGAGCAATCGTTGTTAACCGTGCCCCGAGCTGCGGTCCAGCAGATGGGGAACCGGATGGTTGTTTTTGTGGTGCGAGGGCCGCGACGGTTCGAATCCCGCGAGGTGACGATCGGGGAATCATCGGCCGACTACGTACACGTGAAGACCGGTCTCGCTGAAAATGACGAAGTTGTGACCCAGGGTAGTTTCGCCCTGAAGTCCGAAATGCTCCGGGGACAGATCTCGACCGGGGGCCCGCTATGATTGAACGGCTGATTCGTGCCGTCATCGAGCAGCGGTTCGTTGTCTTGCCGGCCGTCGGTCTCCTCATTCTGGGCGGCGTCGCCGCATTTCTGCATCTGCCGATCGATGCGTTTCCCGATGTCACCCCGGTTCAGGTTCAGGTCATCACGCGCGCAGCGTCCCTCGCTCCGCCGGAAATCGAACGCCTCGTGACCTTTCCCCTGGAGATCGAGTTGACGAATCTGCCGGGCAAGACCGAACTGCGGTCGGTATCGCGGTTCGGGATCTCGGTCATTACGGTGGTGTTTGAGGACGGGATCGATATCTATTTCGCCAGGCAACTCGTTTTGGAGCGGGTGCTGCAGGCGCGGTCTCGTCTCCCGCAAGGCGCGGAGCCGGTGTTGGGACCGGTCAGTACCGGTTTGAGCGAAGTGTTCATGTATGTCGTGGAGGGGGCGGGACACAGTCTAATGGATTTACGGACGCTCCAAGACTGGGTCATTCGTCCGATGTTGCGAGCGGTGCCGGGCCTTGCGGACGTTGATACATTGGGCGGCCTACCGAAGCGATATGAGGTGCTGGTCGATCCCAATCGATTGACGAGTCTCGGACTCACCTTGACCCAGGTGCAGAAGGCCGTAGTGGACAATAATCAAAATGCCGGCGGCGGTTATATCGAACAGGGTGGAGACAAATTGGTCGTGTACGGCGTGGGGCTGGCGCGCAATGCGGAAGATCTGGAGCGCATTATCGTCGCGGCGCATAACGGGACCCCGATCTATGTCCGGGACATCGCGCAGGTCAGGCAGGGGACGGAGGTCCGGTTGGGAGGTGTGACCCGTGACGGGAAGGGCGAGGTGCTCGAAGGGATTGCGGTCATGCTGCGGGGCGGCAACAGCCGGGAGATTGTCTCCGCGGTGAAGGAGAAGGTCGAACTGATCAATCGGGTCTTGCCGACTGGTGTGGTAATAGCCCCGTTCTATGACCGTATCGAGCTGGTAACCAAGGCGCTGGCGACGGTTGAACGGGCGTTAATCGAAGGAGCGGGGGCCGTGATCCTCGTCCTCTACCTATTCCTGCGGAATCTCCGCGGCGCGCTGGTCGTGGCCCTGACGTTGCCGTTGGCTACCTTAGCTACGTTCCTGATTATGCAACAGGCCGGCCTCTCGGCGAATTTGATGTCGCTGGGCGGCTTGGCCATCTCGCTGGGCATGATCGTCGATGCGGCGATCGTGCAGGTGGAGAACGTGGAGCGCCATCTGAGCGAGGAGGTCCAAGGCCGTTGCCGCTCATTCGCGGAGCGGGTGCCGATCGTTCTGCGCGCCGTCCTGGAAGTGCGCCGGCCGAGCCTCTTCGGAGAGTTGATCATCGCATTGACCTTTATTCCGCTGCTGACTCTCCAGGGAATCGAAGGGAAGATGTTTATTCCGCTGGCCATGACGGTAGTGATTGCGTTGCTGAGTTCCCTCGCACTGTCGGTTACCGTGATCCCGGTGCTTGCGGCGATGCTGATGAAGCCTCGTGACGCCAATGAGCAAAGAGGCTGGTCGGAGCGGGGGCGGCGATTGTATCGCCGCCTGTTGGAACGAGCCATCCGACACGAGCGGCTGGTCGTGCCGGTCGCGGCCTGCTTGCTCGCCGGCGGAGCGGCGGTGATTCCATTCATCGGCCGGGAGTTTATGCCGATCATGGACGAAGGATCGATCGTGGTGAACCTGGTGCGTCTTCCGAGCATCGGGTTGACCGAATCCCTGAAAATCTCGGGAGAGGTCGAGCGCCTCTTATTGGAGATTCCGGATGTGCGCTCCGTGGTAACCAGGACCGGAGCCAACGAACTGGGGACCGACCCGATGGGGATGGAGCTCAGCGACATGTACGTATTGCTTAAACCGGAGCCGGAACGGCAGGCACGGTCTAAAGCCGAGATCGAGGAGCAGGTGCGTCGTCGCCTGACGCAAGTGCCCGGCATCGCTTTCGGATTGTCCCAGCCGATTGCTATGCGGGTCGATGAGCTGGTGTCGGGGGTCAGGTCAGAAGTCGCGGTCAAACTATTCGGCGAAGACCTCGACACATTGCGAACGAAGGCGGAAGAGATCGCCTTGGTGCTCAGGCAGGTGAAAGGCCTGTCCGATCTCCGGGTCGAACAGGTCTCGGGCCTCTATTATTTGAAGCTCGACATCGACCGCGCCAGGATCGCACGGCATGGGATCAATGTGGCCGAGATCACGGAGGTGATCGAGGCGGTCGGCGGCGGGATTGCCGCCGGGGAGGTCTTTGAAGGGCAGTGGCGGTTCCCGATCGTGGTGCGATTCCCTGATGAGCGGCGCACCGATGTGGCGACGATTGGGGCCCTGTGGGTCACCGCGCCGGATGGCACCCGCATTCCGCTTCGCGACCTGGCCGACATTCGCGTGGTGGAAGGGCCGGCCCAGATCAGCCGCGAGCATGCGAGCCGGAGGATTGTGATCGAGGCCAACGTGGTCGGACGTGACCTGGTCGGCGCAGTGGAAGAGGCGCAAGTGGGGGTAGCGCGTCTGATCCAACTTCCGACCGGGTACTATCTGACGTGGGGAGGCCAGTTTGAAAATCAACGCCAAGCCATGGCGCGCCTGGCCGTCGTCGTGCCTCTGGTGATCGGACTGATTTTCCTGTTTCTGTTCTTTACATTTGGCAATGTCCGGCAGGCCGCACTCATTCTGCTGGCGATCCCGTTTGCGATGGTCGGCGGGCTGCTGGCGCTCTTGCTCGGCGGGCTCTATTTGTCGGTTCCCGCCTCCGTCGGCTTTATTGCCTTGTTCGGCGTGGCGGTGCTCAATGGAGTCGTGAAGATGTCCTACATCAACCAGCTCCGCAGTCGCGGGATGCCGCTTGATGAAGCGGTGCTGACCGGCATGGTGCTCCGACTGCGCCCCGTTCTCATGACGGCGACCGTGGCGATGATGGGCCTCATGCCCTTGCTGCTGGCCACAGGACCGGGCTCCGAAATCCAACGGCCGCTGGCCACGGTCGTCATCGGGGGGCTGTTCTCCTCGACAGCCTTGACGCTGTTGGTCTTGCCGGTGTTGTATCGATGGTTGGAACAACGGGCGGGCGACAAACCGTGAAAGCACTATCCCGCGCAATGTCTGGGTCGTCGGCTGTCGTGCGTTTGTGGCGACCGACCGGTATGGTCGAACCAGGCACATGGTGGTTGGATTAGACAATTCTGAGTTCGGGGGATAAATGGCGATGTCGAATCTTTGGTCGATGGCCTTATTCGTCTTGGCCGGCGTCTGTGAAATCGGCGGCGGCTATCTCGTGTGGCTCTGGCTCCGAGAGGGAAGGCCGATCGGCTACGCAATCGGCGGCGCGGTGATCTTAGTATTGTACGGCATCATTCCAACGTTCCAGCCGGCCCACTTCGCTCGCGTCTACGCGGCATACGGAGGCATGTTCATCGTATTGTCGCTGCTTTGGGGATGGGGCTTCGACGGCACAAGACCGGATCGGTTCGATGCGATCGGATGCCTCCTGTGCCTGGTGGGTGTGGCGCTCATCATGTATTGGCCGCGTGGATAGATCGAGAAATGATGATTACTCCGATAGAACAGAGTCGGTTTCACTGCGATTCCGGGCGTGATGCATGCGGGCGTTATCGGTTGGTTGTTCCGCGGGAGTCTCGCGCGATCGTTTGCGGTGGTCTTCGTAATGACTGTTCCGGTCAATGGTTGGGCTCATCGCGCGAGAACGAGGCCATGCGGTAGTGCATGCGCCTCATTGACGCGGGAAGCGTTTCACCGCACGCTGATATGCGGCGTGGGAACTGGGAGGACATGATGGGTGAACGCCTCCGTCTTGAAACCCTTTTGGCGCGAGATGGTTCTGATGAAGCCCGGCGATGGGCAAGCTGGGCCGCGACTCTGTACCGATCCTCGATTCTGGATTCGAACCATTATGCATCACAGCCGGACTTTAGACTTCTATTCGAACAAAGCAGTCGCGAACTTGAGAGCTTTGCCGAGAATGGAGTTCTTCCGTGATCTCCAGACGGCTCCTCCTGAAACGCTGCGGATTGGGATTAACGGCGGCCGCTGAGCATGTTCTGCCTCCCTGGGTTATGACCAGCCGGGGTGCCGAATCTTATTCATCGACAGTGCTGAGCGGAGGGTTATTGATCATGGAATTCCATTGCCCGAAATGGAAGCCGGCTGTCGCCTTTTGGGACAGTCTCGTGGTACGGCCGGTTCTGGAATGCCTCAGTCTTTGGATGGTTTTCGTCACTTCCGCCGTGTGTCTGATCGAATCATTCGAGAAAACAGGAGATTAGCAAAGCCTTGGACTAGCGACAGTTGGCATGGCCTCTGCTTGGACATATGCTTCGAGACCTTGTGAAAGCGACAGGTCGGTTTTTGCCGATCAGGGGTTGGGTATGGGGAAAGGAGAAGAGATGGGACTTCATGACAGGAATGAGGCGTGCGGGGCTCTAGCGCTCGTGTTCATCGGCGGCGTGGTACTGGGGGCCGTGGCGGCGGTTTTACTTGCTCCCCAGTCGGGAGAAACAACGCGCCGGGCTATCAAGGGGTATGCGCGGCGGACGGAGGAAGAAGTGCTGGAAAGGGCCGGTGAAATTCGTTCCCAAATGAGCGACACGATCGAAGAGGGCAAGCGGTTTCTACACGAGACCAAGGGCACGATCGCTTCGGCGTTCGAGGCGGCAAAGACCGCATTCAAAAAGGAAATGGCGAACAGAGAAAGCCAATAGGAGCGAGGGAGGGGACTATGCCGGAACCGACCATCAGTCAGTATTTTGCTCAGGACCATGACCGACTGGATGCGTTGTTCGCGTCATTCCGAGCCGACAAATATTCGGAATATGGAAAGGCGAAGGAGGCCTTCAGGGAATTCAAGGCCGGGCTGGAGCGCCACATTGTCTGGGAGGAGCAGTTGTTGTTTCCGCTGTGGGAGGAAAAAACCGGCATGGCGGACAGCGGCCCCACGTTCGTGATGCGCGGCGAACACCGCCATATCGGCGAGCGCCTCGAAGCGATTCTTCAGAAGGTTCAAAATGAGGACCCGGATACGGGAGACGAGGAACAGGCGTTAATCGTGTTGTTGTCCGCGCACAACATGAAGGAGGAGCGGGTGCTCTATCCCTCCATTGATAAACTGGTTACGGATGATGAGCGCGAGAAGTTGTACGACAAAATGAAGGCTATGTCGGAGGATCAGTACAAGCTGTGTTGCTGGCATGAAGGTGGCTGATGCGGCGGGGCGTACGGCTTTTCACCGCCGCGTCGATCGTAACGGTGGCGATATGGTATGGATGGGGCCTCGGTGCGGTTCCCGTTCCTGCAACCGCGATGGCGGCATCGGCGTCCCTGTCACGGGTTGAGCAGCCGGCTGACTATCCGGACATCCCCAATCCCCATAGTGATTTGATCTTTCGTGCCACGGAGGCCAAGTCGTGCCTTGATTGTCACCGGGCGAACAGGACCGGCGGACCGAGCGCGCAGCTGCAAGATAATGAATTGGTGCAGGGTCTCAAGGCAAAAGCGAAGGGGATTCATGGTCCGGGGCGATTCGCAGACTGTCTGCGTTGTCATGCCGGCGGCGACAAAGGAGTGGAGAAGTATAGAAAGCCATAGGTTCTGAAGCGAAATCCCAACAATGAATAGAATTCACCACTCCTAATTTCAGAATTCAGGCTTATCATGTCCGGAGTACGGCGACGAATGATTGGATTGGCGGCCGTCGTTGCCGGAGCAATCGCCGCCGCCTGGATCTCCGAAGCAGTCTTGAGCATCGGCGCTGCTTCTCCATTCGGGCATACGCGCTCTGGACGCGCGGTCGGCTGGCTGGGGCTTGCCGTCATTCTGACGGTATTCGTCTATCCCTACAAAAAACGACGCGCTGCCGAGCGGCATTGGCCGCGCGGATGGTTTCGTGTACATATGGCGGCCGGTATCATAGGACCGCTCCTCATCTTCCTCCACTCCGGGGTCCATTACCACGCGCTGGTTCCGGTCCTGGCGATGTCCGCCATGGTGATCGTGACGCTTAGCGGAGTCGTCGGGCAGGCAGTTCACGCCTATGTCTTGAGAACCTTGCACGATGAGCGCCGGAAGTTGCAGCAGAGTGGGTTGTGCGACCCGGATATTGAGACGCGGTTGCACGGCATGGCCTCGCAAGAGGAGGCGTTTCGCCTATGGCAGGTTATCCATGCGCCGATGACGGTGGCGTTTGTCGTCCTGACAGTATTGCATATCGCCGGCGCACTGTTCTTTGGCGGATTATCCTAGCCTGCACTTTCATGAATGGTCCTGTTGTAATCGCGGATTCGCTGCTGCGACTCGGCTATCGGCGAGCGTCTTCGCCGGTCCGTTCCTCACATACTGTTTCCAGTATGCCTCGGTCCGTTGCGGCTGTACTCGCTTCGTCTCGCTTGGCGACCGAGGCGTACACCCGCCCTCCAAGGCGCGCCGGGACGCGCCTTTCCCACGTTCGCGACGAACCGTCATGAATGCCGCGGGCTGATCCATGCGGTATCATCCGCTGCCCAAGACAGCCGTGTCGATCGTCGCGATGGCGACGATGGGAGTGGTCCTGTGGATCGGATGGGGATCATGGCGGCATCCCGCGGCATTGTGGGCTCCCGGAGACTTGAGCCGCTACCATGCCGATATTGCTTCCTGCACACAATGCCATGAAGCGTTTCGTGGGCCCAGTCAGGCGCGCTGCATCGTCTGCCATTCGAACCGGTATTTTGAGCGGCGCTCGCCCGCAGCGAGCGCCGCTTTGCATCGGGACATGATGGCGCAGCGGACGGCCTGCTCCGCCTGCCATACGGAACACCGCGGCGCGTTGGCGCAGATCACGAACCAGGCACGAATGAATCCGCATGGTGAGTTCGTATTTCTTGCCACCGGCGCACGTTCTTGCAGCGCCTGTCATGATTTTGGTGCCAGGGTTGCGGACCGGCCTACACTCAAGGATGATCCGCTCGTCACGCTGGTACGTAAAGCGGGAGGTACCGCGCATCAACCCGGAAAAATGGCGGACTGCCTCAAGTGCCATGGCATAGGGAAAAATGAGGAATGAAGGATGAAGGGGAAAAGAGGCCTGCGCTAGTTTCGTAAGGAGAATGAGAAAGACGAATGCGGAATGAGAAGTTGTGAACAGAAGCAGGTGCTTGATGGGATCCGGCATGGCCTTAGCGAGAAAGTCAGGCGAGCGGAACAGGGAGGGAGGCTGAGAATGAAGGCGAGACGTGGACGGATGATCAGATTGCTGATTGCGAGCGCTGCCGGCATGGTTGGAGTTGCAAGTTGTTCTCCGTCGTCGCCGGCTATTACAAGCGAAGTCGAGCTACAGCAGAGTAGTAGTCAAGATTCAAGCGCCCCATCCTCGACGCAGGCGCAGGATAGAGGAGAAGTTTCGCATCAGGAGGGTAATGCAACGAAGGGCAAGATTCTGTACGACGCCAGTTGCATCGTTTGTCACGGTGCCGATGCGAGCGGCGGGGTCGGCCCGCGTTTGGCCGGCAATCCGGCGGTGCGCAATGATAAGCTATTCTGGGATCGCGTCCTGAAAGGAGAACACATTATGCCGCCTCTGGCTGGTTCTCTCACAGCACAGCAAATCTCGGATATTCAGGCATGGCTGAAGAGCCTGCGATGAGCCGGCCATCCACTGTTGCCGTCCCTGCCTGGGTAAGTCACTTTGTGATCATCTCCGCTGATTTATTCTTCTCCACGGCGATGTGATGTGAAGTAGTGAAATCCCATGACGAAATGGGGTTCTAGAGATTCGAATACATGGCTGAGTGAATGGTATCCTGCCGAAGCCGCTGTATCGCAGATGCGTGCCAACTCATGAGCGAGCTTCGCTGTACATCGAGAAGCACAGCCGATTCATATGCGCAGGCATTATTGAACAAAGACCAAACTCTTCAGTAAACTCGCCCTCTATTAGATCGTTGATATATAGTGCCGGACTATACTGTTTAGATTGTGAGCGCATTATGGAGAATCCGAGGGTGTTGACCGAGATTGACAGGATAAGGCTTCGCATATCTGGGGAGACTGAAGCGAAGAAGAAATCACAGCTCGGCCAGTATCTGACTCCTTCTAGTGTTGCCAAGTTCATGGCAAACTTATTCACTAAGAATACCTTTCCCGTATGCCGCCTACTTGATCCGGGCGCCGGAATTGGCTCGCTTACCGGTGCCTTTTTAGAGCGATTCATTGATGGAGGGTTCGACTGCAACTCAGTTGAAGTAACAGCTTGTGAGATTGATAGTGGCCTAAGAGAAGATCTGCTTCTCACGTTATCGTCGTATCAGACCAGAATTCCATTTCTCTACGAAATCGTTCCCGGAGATTTTATAGAAAATGCAGTGAACTGGCTTCAGTTCAGAGAAAAAGGTGGTTTCACACACGCGATCATTAATCCCCCGTACAAGAAAATAAGGACGCAGTCAGACCACCGATTCTTGTTGAGGCAAATTGGCGTTGAAACGGTCAATCTTTACTCTGGCTTTGTAGCCCTTGCCCTGTCCTTGTTAGGCCCAGGAGGGCAACTTGTTGCAATTGTTCCTCGCAGCTTTTGCAATGGTCCTTACTACCGTCCATTTCGTGAATTTGTGCTCAAGCAGGCCGCAATTCGGCATCTTCATCTCTTTGGTTCACGCGACAAGGCGTTCAAGGATGATGATGTGCTCCAGGAGAATGTCATCGTTATGCTTGAACGCAATGGTCGGCACCAGGATGTTACTGTCTCGACTTCGACCGATGAAACCCTTGATAACTATGCCGCCTGCAAAGTCCCGGTTGAGCGGATCGTATTCCCTAATGATCCGGAACGATTTATTCATATCCCAACTTCTATTGATCACAGCTTGCTGGAACTGTCTGCCGGAGTTCGCTACACGCTGAGTCAAATCGGGGTGATGGTATCAACCGGTCCTGTAGTTGATTTCCGTTTGAGAGAGCATATCTGCCAAATGCCCCAAAGGGGTACCGTTCCTTTACTGTATCCTGGTCACTTTTCAGGGAAGTTCGTGAAATGGCCGAAGGAAGATATAAAAAAGCCTAATGCAATTTTCCGCAATGCTCTGACTGAAAAGTGGCTATATCCGACCGGCTTCTATTCTATCGTGCGACGGTTCTCGTCGAAGGAAGAACGACGCCGTATTGTCGCAAGTGTTGTTGAGCCTCGCCTGTTTCAGGGTGCAACGGCACTCGGATTTGAGAACCATCTCAACGTCTTTCACGACCGCCGACAGGGATTGCCCGAGTCTCTTGCTCGGGGATTAGCCGTATTCCTCAATACAACTGCGGTTGATGATCATTTCCGGCGATTCAATGGTCATACGCAAGTAAATGCGACTGATCTCAGATTCATTAAATATCCAAGTCGTAAGACTCTTGAAGAGCTCGGGAAATGGGCAATAGCTGCTGGTGAGGTGTCCCAGGCCGCGATAGACGATCAATTCATACGCATAGGGTCATGACCAGAAAAGGCAAGAATCTTATTGGGGATGCTCAAAAGGCTCTTGTCTCGCTTGGTCTGCCCCGTGCGCAGCAGAACGAGCGTTCCGCCCTCTGCTTATTAGCCCTCCTAGACTTACGGCCAGGCAGCCTTTGGAGTCAGGCGGAAAAGAGACCCATCGGAATTACTCCGATCATGGATTGGGCTCGCGAACATTATCGTAAGAATTATGCGCCGAACACTCGCGAGACGGTTCGACGACAGACAATGCACCAGTTCGTAGAGGCTGGTATCGCTCTCTACAATCCGGATCACCCGGCACGACCCGTGAACAGTCCGAAAGCCGTATATCAGATAGAGCCGGCTGCATTCGATCTATTACGTAGCTTTGGCACTGCTGCGTGGCATGATAATCTGATAACTTATCGTGCCGAGCACGAGACCCTGATTGCACGCTATGCACGCGAGCGTAAACAGAATAGAGTTCCTGTGCAGGTCGCTCCAGGAAAAAGTATTCTCCTCAGTCCTGGAGACCACAGTAAACTGATTAAAGCTATTATCGAGGATTTTGCCGCCCGATTCGTACCTGGCGCTGTCCTTGTCTATGCCGGAGATACCGGCGACAAATGGGGATATTTCGACGCGGTGTTGCTCGCCCGATTGGGAGTCAATGTTGGACCTCACGGCAAGATGCCCGATGTCGTGATTTATTATCCTGAACGAAATTGGTTATTGTTGGTCGAGTCGGTCACGAGCCATGGTCCGGTCGATGGTAAACGTCATGCTGAATTAGCCCGGTTATTTGCCACATCGACTGCGGGACTAGTCTACGTAACGGCCTTCCCAGACCGATCAGCTCTAGGCCGATACCTCGTCGATATCGCTTGGGAAACAGAAGTCTGGGTTGCCGATGCGCCATCGCATCTTATTCATTTCAACGGCGCACGATTTTTGGGGCCTCACACCGCGCCATAGGCGATTATAAGTCAGCGAAGCTCACCAGCGGCAAACCGCAGCTACGCTCTTTTCCCTGCGTCCATACACCAGGAGAAAAGCTCGCCTGATACCGACGGCCGCTCGTGACCGCGGCTCATGGTTGCGCTCCCGTCTATCCGCCGGTGACCCGAATTCTGGCATCCACGACCCGGCAGCCCTGACCCTTCGGCAACGCGAACACCGGATTGCAATCCAACTCGGCGATGGCCGGGATCTCTTCCGCCAGACGCGATACCCGCAGCAACGTGTCTTCCAGCGCTGCAATATCCGCGACCGGCTGTCCCCGGTATCCTTGCAAGAGACGATAGCCTTTGATGCCGGCGACCATCTCTCCCGCATCTTGCTCCGTCAGCGGAGCAATGCGGAATTGCACGTCGCTCAAAATTTCGACATAAATGCCTCCGAGGCCGAACGCCACCAGTGGTCCGAATTGAGGGTCCTGCGTGACGCCGATCATGACCTCCACCCCTCCGCGCAGCATCGGTTGAATCAAGACCCCTTCCATCTCGTTCAGAAGCCCGGCGCGCTCCAAGCGCGTCTGGATCGCCTTGAACGCCTCGCGCACGCCCGAGGCATCGGCCACGTCGAGGATCACACCTCCGACGTCGGTCTTATGGACGACGGTCAGGGAAGCAAGCTTGATCGCCACGGGAAATCCGGCTTGTTCGGCGACATGGACCGCCTCCTCGACAGACTTGGCCAGGCCTCCGGGAAGGAGCGGCAAACGGATGGCGGTCAAGACCTGTCTGGTTTCATCTGCTGTCAGCCAGCCATCGCCACGCTCTCGCGCCGCGGTCGCGCAAAGTTTCTGAGCCATGGCGAAATCCATGTCCGGAAAATCCGGCACCCTTCCGGCCGGCCTGGTCTTCCATTCCTGATACGTCGCAGCCTTGCTCAGTACCCGAGCGGGAGTTTCCGGCAGCGCATAAGAGGGAATGGTTTCTCCGCCGCTCGTAAAGGACCGTTCACGGTCTCCTTCCGCCATCCAGGTCAGATACACGGGCTTCTCCGTCACCCCGGCCTTGCGAGCCCCTCGAATACCGGAAAGGATACCGTCGGCTATGCCTGCCGTATCGGTCGGGGTCAGAGAAATATAGAGGATGATCAGTGCGTCGATTTCCTCGGCCGCCAGCAGCGTCATGATCGCCCGCGCATATTGATCGGGCGTAGCGGAGGCGATGAGATCTACGGGATTCTTCACCGCAGCGGCAGGCGGCAGGAATGAAGTGAGCTGTTGATACGTACCAGGCGAGAGCTCCGGGACCGTCAGGCCTTCGGCTTCGCAGGCGTCGGTACAGAGGATGGCCGGTCCGCCTGCATTCGTAAGAATGCCGACTCTCCGGCCTTTGGGGCACGGTTGATTTGAAAGGCCGGCGGCCAGCGCGAGCATGTCGTCGAGTGTGTCGGCGCGGAGGAGTCCCGTCTGGCGAAACAGGGCGTCGACCGCCACATTGCTCGCGGCCAGTGCGGCGGTGTGGGAGCCGGCCGCGCGATGGCCCGCGCCGGATCGCCCGGCTTTCACGGCGATGATGGGTTTTTGGCAGCCCACGCGACGAGCGATCCGTGCAAAGCGGCGAGGATTGCCGAATGATTCCACGTACAACATGATGACCTGCGTCGCCGGATCTGTTTCCCAATACTGCAAGAGATCGTTGACGGAGACGTCCGCCTTATTGCCGACGCTCACGAACGTCGAGACGCCGAGCTGGAGCCGGCGGGCCGCGCTCAGCACGGCAATGCCCAACGCGCCGCTTTGAGACGACATGGCGATGTGTCCCGCAGGCGGGAAAAAGGGTGCGAACGTGGCGTTCAGACGAACCTCCGGGTCCGCATTGAGCAAGCCGAAGCAATTCGGTCCGACCATCCGCATGCCATGCCGGCGGACCAGTTCCACCAGGCGCTGTTCCAGCCGGCGGCCCTCGTCGCCGATCTCGGCAAAGCCGGCGGTAATGACGACGAGGCCGCGGACTTGCTTCTCCGCACATTGCTCGACCACGTCGAGCACGGCATCGCGAGGCACGGCGATCACGGCGAGGTCGACGGGACCGGGGACTGCCGTGATCCGGGGATAGGCCGGGAGCCCGCGGATCGAGCCCGCGCGAAGATTGATCGGGTAGATCGGGCCGGGAAAGCCGCTCTGTGATAGAGCATCAAGGAGTCGATAACCGATGCTGGCCGGGTCGGCGGACGCCCCGATGATCGCGACCGCTTGCGGATGAAAAAACGGTCGGATGGACGCGACCGTCGCAACCCGGTCCCGCCATTCGACCCGGCGGACCGTCTGCTCGGTCGGTGTAAGGGATAATTCCACCTCGATGTCGCCGCCTTCGACGTACTCATGCCAGACGAACCCTGACTCACGAAACACCTCGCGCATTGCCACATTGTCCGCATGGGTCACCGCCCACAGATGGGTGAACCCATGGCCGACGGCGAGCAGGGCCAAATGTTCCACCAGAATGGTGCCGATCCCTTTGCCGTGAAACCGATCATCCACGGCAAGCGACACCTCCGCGGTGGCGGCGTCGCGAGCCGTATAGGTCCCCGCAGCGACGATAGCGGCCCGGCCTTGCGAGAGACGCAACGCGATCAGCGTGATCTGCGCACGTGGGTCTGAAGAATCGCAGAGCGACTGCACGAGGTCGTCGGGCGGCACGGTTTCCGAAAAGAATCGATGCCGCTTGGACTCAGGGGATAAGCCGTCGATGAACAGGCGAAGCGCTTCGGTGTCCGACGGAGACGACACGCGGAGTTCCGCCGTCGTCCCGTCTTTCAAAATAATGCGCCCCGGCTGGCGCAGAAGATCGCTGGACGGTGGAATAAAGAGCGTGCGAATAGGACGATGAGAACCATCTTGCTTCATTGAAATCCTCATATGATTGAGCGTCGGCTTGAGAGGCTTCCTGCCTCTGCGCCTGGACCATGCGATGATCGCGGCGGCAACTATGACGCTATGGTCAAATATACGCCACATTGCACAGCGTCAGATACCCACAATAGTGCCGCTCAACTGAGAGCGAAGCCGAATGCAATGCCGGATGATGGATGGATGGAACGTTGAGGCTGCCGGTTCGTCGGGTTATCGCACTACGAGCACTGAGCAGCGCGCCTTGTGGAGCAAGGCTTGCGACACGCTGCCTAGAAGAAAGCGGTCCAGGCCGCTTCGCGCATGGGATCCGGCGACCAGCAGATCAAATGCCTCGGCCGATCGGGCGAGTTCTTCCGCCGGATTGCCGGTGAGGACTTTCGTGGTGATGGACGCACAGGAACCCGACAACGAGAGCGCCGCATGATTGACGAGTTCTTCGGCATGCTGCACTGCTTTTTCCTGCCATGCCCCGATCGACGGCATGCCGAAGTCGTCGGCGTTCGGAATCGGCTGAATGACATGGACCACGGTGACGGCGGGCTGTTCTCGAAACGGAAACCGACTGAGCCAGCCGGTCATGCGGCCGGCGTCCTCCTCTTCTTGAACGGCCACCAGGATCTTGGACAGGGACTTGGATGGGCGCTTGACGATCAGCGTCGCACAAGGGGCATGCAGCACGATTCGATGGGACACGCTGCCCAAAAGCCATTCCGCGACTCTTCCGTGGCCGTGCGCGCCGATCGCAATTACGTCGGCCGATAGTTTGGCTGCGGTATCCAGCACCAGCGTCGCCGGCTTGGCGAATTCGCAGACTTGGGTGACTGAGGAGATATCGTTGGGCAGGATTGCGGCGCTGCGGGCCATGAGCTGGCGACCCCATTCCATCATGGCCAGCTTGTAGTCATCGTAGCCTTGGACATTCCCGGCCTCCGCTATGACGGGATTCCGAAACCACCCCAAATCCACCGCATGAACCAAAGCCACGTCATCCGGCCGGAACAGAGCCGTCGCGACCTGTACGGCATCGAACGCGTGCTCAGACCAATCGACTCCGATAACCAGCCGCATGAATCGCTCCCTTGTATCTAATGGTCTTCGAGCGGCTTTTCCGCCCCCCGCTCTACGCGGCGGGGATATCGAGCAAGAAGAGCTCCCCCTTCATTTCCGGATGCAGGTCGCAGTGAAACACTAACCTCCCGCTGTGTTCCACCACCAGGCGGATGACGAGTGTCTTGCCGGGATCGATATACAGTCCCTCGGTGCCTTTTCCATACGAGCCGATGCCCTCTCCATCCACGCGGAGAAAGAGTTGGGGCAACGCGGGCGACGTAAAGCCATGCCGGACGATGTCGTGATTGCGCAAGATGATGACGGTGTCGCCGCCCAAGGTCACCGGTGAGCGATGCACGACTTCGAAGTCGTAATTGCGGATCAGCACTTCCAATCGTTGTTCATCGGGAATGCCGGCCAAGGCGCCGTCGCCGGGCTGATGCGCGCTCGGATAGAACACCGATAACAACAGGCCGATGATTATGGATGGAAGGCGCACTCGAAACGGCATTAGGGGGTTCCTTCTGAGTGTTCCGCGATGGCTTCGTGAGCCAGTTGGAGATAACGCAGCACGTCGCGATCCTCCACTTGTGTGAAATCCTCGTAAAAATTGCCCACCGCGTAAAAGGGCTCCGGTGTCAGCAAGACGACGAGCTTGTCCACCTCATGGGCCACCTTTCGTATCGTATCCGGCGGGCCGACCGGAATAGCGCCGATCACCCTCCGCGGATTCAGTTGTCTAATAGCGGCAATGGACGCGAAGAATGTGGCGCCTGTGGCGAGCCCATCGTCGACCAGGATGACCGTTCGATCAGTGACGGATCGCAAGGGATGTCCCTGCCGGTATAACCCCATCCTCCGGGTAATTTCTTCCTTCACGGCCTGAGCGGCCCGGTCCAAGTCTGGTTGAGTCAACGAGAAAGAAGCCACCGCATGCTGATTCCAAAACAGCGCACCGGTCTCGCTCAGCGCCCCCAGCGCGTACTCCGGATTCCCCGGTGCACCAATCTTACGCGTAATCAGTACATCCAGCGGCGCGTGCAGCTCTACACTCAAACGATATCCGACCGCCACGCCGCCGCGAGGCAGAGCAAGAATGAGCGTCGATGGACCATCCCGATACTCACATAGCTCCCTTGCGAGACGCTGTCCTGCCTCCTCGCGGTTCTTGAACATGCGGTTTCTTTCAATTGGACCCGAGAACGTCATATCATGGCGGTCGCGCGCACGCCGATGACGAAGATGGCCGCCAGCAGCAACAGCGCGATGAGCCACCAATGATGATGAGTGACCTCCGGGGCCCAATGAGTGGTCCGCGGCATTCTTCCTCCTCCTAGTTCTTCTTATTGCCGCCCTACGAGACCTTCACCTCGATGGACTTCGGCTTCGGTTTTTCCGCTTTGGGCAGATGCACGTGCAGCACTCCGTCCCTATATTCAGCCGAGATCTTGGACTCGTCCGCGTCTTCAGGCAATGTAAAACTGCGCATGAAACTGCCGTAGGAGCGTTCAACGCGGTGGTATTTCTTGCCCTTTTCTTCCTTCTCATATTTGCGGTCGCCGGAAATTGAGACGACGCCGTCTTGCACGGAGATCTTTACATTCTCTTTCTTTACGTCGGGAAGTTCAGCCTTGATGAGATATTCTTTCTCGTCTTCGCTGATGTCGACGAGCGGCGCCCATTCGGCCACCGTCATGGCTTCCTTTCCTCCTTCTTCCTTTGCCGGAGGACGTCCCCACATACCGGATAGGCGCTTTTCCACCTCCTGCAGTTCCTTCCAGGGATTCCACTGCGCGCGAAATGGTTCCCACCGTGATAAGTTTGACATGGCCGTGCTCCCTTCTTTTCGCAAAATTTGACTAAATCGTTGAGGGCGATTGGACCCTGATCTCGATTGTCATCGCGCTATGCGCCATAAGGCGTCCCGGAAGCCGGTTGGCTTCTCCGCCTATCCGCCGACTTTTGCATCGCCGGTGCCATACTTCCTCAAGAATCGGCTGTCTGGTTGAAGCGTGAAATCACGCGAACTTACATCGATGAGTTGAGGATCGAGTCCGAGATAAGTCTCTCTCGTGAGGCGTAACGGGACAGCGGAAGAAATGCGCTGTAGCCTATTACCTCATTGATTTCACAGGCTGTGTGGCTGCTCCCATCCCGCCTTTGTGCTCGTCAGTGAAAGGATATCGCTTCAACAGAGGATGCGGGCGATCCACACAAAGGCGGGACCTTATTTCAGGAGGCTCATCCGCAGGGCGACTAAATATTCATCCACGGCCTGGTAATTGGATGTGTGCGAGCAGGATGAAAGACGACGAGCAGCTTCCGCCATCCAATGCTCCCCCCAGTCGATCACTTCGCCCGTCCGATAGCGTCCTTCTTTGATGCGGCGCACGGTATCCCCAATCGCGGATCCGGCGATATTCAGGCTGAACGTACCCCTCTCCAACAATTCGCAGAGATGGAAAAGGATGCGGACATAGGTGGCGGCATATTTGGCCGGCCGGCCGTCTTTCTTGTCGAGCATCTTTTTTCGCTGGTTCTCGCCGTACTGCAGGAAGGCATCGTAGGCGGTTCGCGGCGACCAAACCGAAGGAAAGAGCGCCAGCAGTTGTTCTCCCCATTCATCCATGGTCTCCACCGGCGCGACGAAGGTTTCCAGTACGAGCGGATGGCACTGCACCGCCAGTTGAAGGAAATGCCCCACCTCCCATGAGGTCTCGTCGGCTTCCTCCTTCATCATCCTGGTGCCCTGATATTTGAAGCCGAGCCGGAACATCTCGACGGTCGGCATTGCGAACACGCTGCGGAAATCCTTGTCGCTCTTTGGACCGGCCAAGCCATGGGCCTGAGAGCCGACCAACACGCGGAGTATAGTATGGATGGAGGACACAATGCGGGCAGGCATCTCAGCGCGGCGGCGAGAACTCATCGATGTAGTCGTACAATGCGCCGTGATTCATGCAGGAAGTCATTAGAACAGCGGATGCGGCGCCATGCCGAACATTCGTGGACGAGGTTGACCATCCGTGCTGCCGACAATTCGCCATCCTTCTTTTTCTTTCACGAGGTGATGCACCTCCTGGTGCCAACTATCGATAGGGACCCGGTCTTTCGTGTTCTTGGATGTCGCCCATAAAGCGCCGGTGCAGGTGATCTCGGCCGTCATCTGGTCCGACTGCTCGGTCTTTCTGATCGCGGAAAAGATATGGATATTGGAAATAAGATCGTAGTGGGAGAACAGTTCCTCCCAGATCTTCCGGATATCAGGTTTTTTGAGTCCATGATAGCGATATTGCTCGGAGTAGAGGGCCATCAGTGAGTCCAAATCGCGGGAGCGGATCGATTCCTCGGCGCGGTCGAAGGTGCTGGTCAGTTCGAGAAGAGTCTGTTGATCCGCTTCGACCTTCGCGTCCGGCGGGATCTGTGTCATGCCGTATGTCGAGGCGGCGGGGACGGCCCAGGCAAGCCATAGGGCGAGAAGAGTGTGTGCCGGCATTCTCTTCATAGCATTGACAGTGTGCACGATTCCGACTTTTTATGGAAGACCGAAGAAGGCATCAGATTCCTCTCATCTCGAACAGCGCCATGTCAGCGAGCGGATGCAGGCGGCGGCGGTCGTTCCCTTTGCGGCCTCGTGGGTTCTCGAAGTCTTCATCCTGCGGGCCGGGCGATTTCATTTTTGGCATTCTTTCGGATTGTCTGAAGACCGATGTCGTGCAAGAATACATCCATGTCGGCGAACAGCGACGATTCCGGCGATCTCGATGCAGTGGAAGCCCGATTTCGGCAATGGCGGGCTCACCACAAAACACCAAGCACGGTTCGTGTCGCCCATCAAGAAGTCATGCTGGAACAAGTAGCCCAATCAATGGCATTTGAAGGCGAACCCATAACGGTGACCCGTCTCAAGGCGCTGCTTAATCAAATGGATCCATGGCTGAAGAAACCGGACAGGTAGGATCAACGCGATCGTTTGAGACGACCGAGGGCCCGCTGAGCTATCAGGAAATCTCAGAGAGACTTGCCGTCTCGCTGGCTCGGATCGGGGCTCAGCTGTTGGAGGCTCCGGCCGAAGAGATCGTCATCACGCCCGAGTGGCTCTGTAAGAGGCACGAGGAACTCGCCGGGCATCTCTTTCCGGAATGGGCCGGCCGGTTTCGGACGACAGACGTGAGGGTCGGAACGTTGGAGCCACCGCCTTTCTACCAGGTTCCGCTGCTCGTACGGTCTTTCTGCGACGATTTGGCGGAGCGGTTGCGGCATGTGCATGATGATAATCTGGGCGAGATAGCGTCGTTTCTTGCGTGGGTGGATTGGCGATTCCAGTGGATTCATCCCTTCAAGGACTTTAACGGCCGGGTTGGCCGCCTGGTGCTTGCCGCACTTCTCTACAAACTGGCCTTGCCCCCCGTTGAGACCGCGCCCACGGAGCCGGAGAGGCGCCGTGAATATTTGGATGCCCTTCGTGCCGGCGATGCCGGAGATCTCGCTCCGCTTCGGCGCTTGTGGACGAGACGGCTCGCACAAGCGATCTAGCCCACATTCTCCATGAACGCGCTTTTACTGCAACCGGCGATACGCGGATGGGGAAATTTGCAGACAGGCTTGGCGTAGCGCAAAGCGGCGGGTTCGCCTCGTGCTTTTCTGGATTCCGTGCGCCGTCTCGTCCGCCGCCTTGGCAGTTTCGTCACGAACCGTCATGAAAATGTGGGGCTAGCGGCCGGCTCGTGAGGATATGCATAACCGTTTCCGCACGGCAACAAGAGAGGCAGATCAGAAGGAGATTCCAAACCGGAAGATCAAAGACACGCTGAGCGGAGGCCGGTCTGGAGAGCTGTTCGTTGAAAGGTGGAGGTCTTGGAGAGGCTTTAGGCTTCCCGCTGCACTTCACGGGCCTGCTCACCGCCTCTGCGCTCGACCTCGATGTCTTCGAGTGTTCCTCTCACCGAGGCCTCCGCTCTCGCTTCTTAGATAAGACTTTTGATCCGCATGTCAACCCACGCCGTACAACCTTTCGCGGCGTAACGATTCGACAAAGTGCGAAAGGAGCGCCAGGAAGTGGATCATGATGAAGACTCCGTGTTCCGCCGCTCAAGGGAGTTTCTTCGGATCGGATATGTCTTCATGAAGAAGAGGCACGAATCGCACGAATTCCAAGGTCCGGTGTTCATAACCCGTCTCAGTGCGGCGATAAAGGACCAGGCTCTGTACGGACGTGCCCACCGGCAGGATCAAGCGTCCGCCGATTGCGAGTTGGTCCAGCAGCGGCTGGGGCACATGGTCGGGCGCGGCTGTGACGATGATGGCATCGAAGGGAGCCTCCTCCGGCCACCCGTTGTATCCGTCTCCTGTGCGGACAATAACATTATCGTACCCAAGAGTTGCCAGGATCGTGGTGGCTCGCGTGGCCAACGGCTCTAAGATCTCGATCGTGTATACCTTGGGCACAATCTGAGCGAGGATGGCGGCCTGGTAGCCTGATCCGGTACCGATCTCGAGGACTTTTTCGCTGCCCTTTAACTCCAATGATTCCGTCATCGAAGCGACCAGGACCGGCTGACTGATGGTCTGCCCATGCCCGATGGGAAGGGCGTTGTCCGCGTACGCATCTCCGGCATTGCCGGCGGGAACAAATCGATGGCGGGGAACGAGCCGCATGGCGGTGAGGACTTTGGTGTCTCTGACGCCGCCCGAAATAATCTGTTCGTCCACCATCCTATTCCGTTCCGTTTGCCTGGCGTTGTCAGGCGAGGAATGCGACAATCCTTCAGTACGGTCGTCGCAGCCATTCATGAGCATCACTACAACGACGGCAATCGACAAGAGGCTCGCAATGCGCTCATGTTGTGGAAGTTCAGTCTCCAAGAGGGCCTCATCTCACCGGGTAGTCGCTGTTTCCCTTTACAGTAACATTCATGCCGCCAAGATTGTGAGTGAGCGGCCTCTGCTGTGTCATGAGTGAGCCAAAGAAGATGGAAGGACGAGCCTCGATGAATGAGCCCACTATCATGCAATCTTCGCGGCTGCCGCTGGCCGATCAGCCGACCGAAATCGTGGAACGGAAAGGGCTTGGCCATCCTGATACCATTTGCGATGCCGTGATGGAGCAGGTTGCCGTGGAATTATCCCAGGCCTATCTCAAGGCGTTTCGCCGGGTGCTGCACTTCAATGCGGACAAAGCGTTGCTGGTGGCGGGACAGGCGGCGTGCCGGTTCGGCGGCGGATCCGTGATCAGTCCGATGAGGCTGGTGATGGGTGACCGCGCGACGTTTCAATGGGCCGACAAACAGATCCTCGTGTCTGAAATCGTCGAGCGAGCCGCCTACCGGTGGTTTCGAAACCATCTGCCGCTTGTGAAACCGGTCAAAGACGTCATCTGCCAGGTGGAGTTGAAACCTTCTTCTCCCGAGTTGCGTTCCGTGGCCGAGCGACCGGGTGAACCGGTCGCCAACGATACTTCGGCCGTGGTTGGATATGCGCCGCTGACCCCGACTGAGCGGCTGGTGTTTCAGACGGAACAGTATCTCAACAGCCCTTCGTTCAAGAAAGAATGGCCCGACACCGGACAAGATGTGAAAGTCCTTGCTGTGCGAAGAGGCAGGGAGGTTGATATGACGGTCGCGATGCCGCTGCTGGCTTCACGGATTCGACGCGAATCTGAATATTTTTCCCGAAAGGCCGGCATTGCCGATCGCCTGCAGCGGTTCGTGCGTCAGAAGGCGGGCAAAGACTTGTCGGTACGAGTCGGGTTGAATAGGTTGGATAGCCCTGGGGCGGGCATCGACGGCGTGTACCTCACTCTTCTTGGAACTTCAGCTGAATCGGGAAATTCCGGCCAGGTGGGCAGGGGCAATCGCGTTTCCGGGTTGATTTCGCTTCAACGGCCGGCCAGTGGAGAAGCGGCGGCGGGAAAGAATCCAATGGCGCATGTGGGAAAGATCTACAATGTGCTGGCCCAAGTCATGGCCGAGCAGTTGCATCAGAAGATCAAGGGACTTAGGGAGGTTACGGTGTGGCTGACGAGCCGGATCGGCGATCCTGTGTCGCAGCCGCATTCCATTATGATCGAGGTCTTTCTGTCGGAGCATGTTCCCCTGTCGTCGGTCGAGGGGGCGATCCGCAATGAAGTGCGCCGGACGTTCCGATCGATCAAACCCTTTTGCCAAGCCTTGGCCCGCGGCGTCTATTCGGTGTACTGATGGGCTCATGCGAAGACACTGAGGCTCGGGGAAGGATGTCCTTACGATGCGCCTAACGGATTTGTAATGGACAGACGAGACCCCGGCTACATGGACGTGACGTGTCTTGATATAATGAGGCTTGTACCGACTAAGTAGTGGTCAGGAACATACCCCGGTGACGGAAAGTTCATCGGCCCGGAATCGACAAGAAGCGATCGACGGCGTCCTCAACCTCGGCGCCCATAGGGGGATTCTCATGAACACACGGAAGAAAACATCAACGGCTCGCGGCAGCAAAGATAGCCGGGCGGGCGCAGGCGCATTGGGCCGGAAGGCTTCGGCGGTGAAGCGACAACAGAAGAAGGATGCGATTACGGCGGCGATGGATCTATCACAGCGGCGGGGTGCGGGTGAGTCGGCCCTGCGCATCCCTCCTGCCTTGGGTCGGGCGGTCGAGGCAGCGAAACGCGGAAAAAAGAAAGCGACCATTACCAAAGCTTTGGTGGAATCCCAGCGAGCAACCGGCGGATCAAGGAGGCCGGCGTCAGAATCCTTGGAGCGAAAGGTAGCGACGGTAGAACGCCTCCATAAGAAAGAACGTGTCACTGCGGCTTTGAAGGCATCTCAGCGCCGGACCGCTCCGCGAGAATCATGAGTGCCGAGGTCCTCAGAGCAGCGCGTCGGGATCGCCATATAGACGTTGTAGCGCTTCGAGGGCCAACCGGTTGTGGCGCCTTACCACGACCCGCAGATGCCCCGCATAAAGTCCTTAGTGCAAAACATCTGTAAATTTGTTATGGTTCGGCCGGCCTCGCTAAGAAGCAACCCTGATTGATCGTTCACCGCGATTGAGGGAGGTCCTTCATGCAGCCTCAGCTTGAGCCCAAGACGACCACCTCGCCCGCAGCCATCTGTTCCCACCGGCGGCTTGTCGAGCGGGTACGCTCGGAAGACAAGGATGCGCCTTCCCGGTTCCGGTGTCTTGAATGCGGAGCGATCGTCGATACGCTTCAACGCGCCGACGGAGCCAGGTAGTTTCACACCTTCATGCGACCCCGTCCTTCTTGGCGTTTCGCTCACGGCCAGTATGTCGCGCGAGCTCTCACATAGCCGAAGATTACATCGCGCCGTGCGACGATACCGATGAGTTTGCTTCCCCTCACGACCGGTACTCTGATCAGATGGCGCTCCTGAAGTAGGTGAATCAGGTCCATGAGGGGCGTCTCCTCAGTGGTGGTGATCACCTCACGGGTCATGATTTCCATTACCCGTACTTCGCGGAGGTCTCTGCCCTGTTCGACGGCTTTCAAGAGATCGAATTCCGTCACCAACCCGCGCAGTGTGCCGTCCGCTTCCACTACCGGTACGCTTCCGAAATTGTGCTCGCTCAGGAGTTCCGCGACGGTCATCGCAGCCGCCTTCGGATCAACCTTAATGACGCCATCTTCCATCATCTGGCGCACGACCAACGTTTTCGGATCACAGGCATTGGCGAAATACTCAGTGGCTCTCATGGGATCCTCCTTTCCCGGCCCCTACAGGTGAACTGCTCGATGTCGTTGCTTCACGATCAGTTGTCGTTGACCCGCCAATAGGTAGGTTAAGCAAAGCCGATGCCCGGCCGACCGCATAAATGCCTACAGTATTCCGAGCAAGTCTATTCGGTTACGAAGAAGCCGATGGAGAGACAACTATTGAGAAAACATGAATTTTAGAGAATGTGCCGGTGTAGATCGGCCGGTGATGCCATGGAAGGAGTTGCTCCAGTCTGATCTGGGCCCGGTTATCGCTGTAGATATTTGCGCCATGTCCGCTTGCGGCGCTTCGGATTCCTCTGCGGAGCGCGAGTGCGTTTAGAGCGCGGCGATTTTGGTGGGGGCGACCATGATGAGGTAGTCGACCAACTCCTCCATGGCGATGCAGGGCAGTTCGCATGACAACCGGTAAAATTCCTGTCCCCGATCTCCCGCGGTAAATTCAATCGTGGCGGTCTTCCTGCTCTCACCATCCATGACCGGTGAGGTGATTTCGGTATCTTTGGCGGTTAGGGTAAATTTATGCGCGTTATGATTGGCATCGCCATAATTCAGCACAAGACGAACCCGCGTGCCCCGTGGAATGGTTATCCGCTTCTCCTCCATCACGGCGCCCGACACGATCAGACCCTGTGCGGTGACCTTCATTGTAATTGTCAAAGGCGTTGCCGCGGGCACAGGCGGCACATGTCCGATCACCATCAGAAAGCAGACGATCAAGAAAGCGGTCTTGCTTCGCGTCATGGTTCGATACTCCTGGGTTCTGTTCTCGGCCTATCCGATCACCGTGCTGGGAACGACCTTGGGATATGACGAACGCAAGGAATGCATGCAGGCCTCGTGACAGCGCCCGCCCACAAAGGATCTCTGATCACACGTTGCGATGGAAAGGCGTTGTTTCTCGACATCCCAGGAAAGTGACACGTTTGCCTCATCGCCGGACGCCGGGCATTCCGTAGAGGCGTCCTCCGAAGGAGGAGATTGCGCGTGGAATGCAAATGTGCTGACGAACAACATGGAGAGAAATGTCGCGACAATTCCGATTCCGACCATATCCATTGATGAACCTCCTTGTCATGCAAAGGGATAGTACCTAATCACTTCCCTTTCACTGATCCGATGCCGAGCGACCTGCGATGGCATTGTGCAATCGCGATGCCGATCGAATACGCGGTCCGACACGGTAAGCGGCTGCGTAAGTCATTGTGATTGCTGTAAGTTCGAATTTCGAAGAGAAGCAGGACCGGCCAAAAATGAGCAGCTGATGCCGCCGAATTGTGTCAGCTGTCACAGCGGTGCTTGCGTAAGAAGCTCTTTGACGACTCTGATGACTCCATGGGAGGAATAGGACGGCGTGAGAGCCCGTGCATGAGCCGATTCGAAAGAAGCGCTTCGTTCAAAAACTCGGTGGCTATGCAAGAATGGTCGGAGGTACCCACTGCGAGAAGGACCTGAGTGAGTTTGGTCAGAGGTTCTTGACAATGAGGACGGAGCAAGAGCGAGGGCGGAGACCTCCATCTCCGGTTTGATTGCTCCCTGGAACAAGGTCTGCATCGGATATATCTTGGGTTCCATGAACTAAATGGCCATTAGGCCATCATTTTCGAGGACTTGGCGTGATCGCCGCTGCAATTGCCATTTGGCAGTTGCGGCTTTTTGCGGCAGGAAGCGGGCGGCGCTGTGGTGATTGTCATCACTGGGACGCCTGCCTGCTCGGTGCCATGGTTCTCCAACACAGTCCCTTACGAGCGCGGAACACCCATCCCTGCGGAGCGAAATTCGCGCATAGCGCTTGTGAAAATAAAAGGAGCGACCATCGATGAGACATGACGTGAATAAATGGCAGTGGAGCGTGAGCCTTGGTTTCGGGATAGCTCTTCTGTCAGGTCTCGTCATGCCGGCCGATGCAGGCCCTACGGCTCGGATATCAGAATCGGGTCAGGTGTTGGAACTGGAATACGAAGGGACGGGGAGGACCTACGCCGACACGATTCCCTTATACCGCACCGACACGATCCGGTATTTCAGTGCCGGTGTTGGAATCGAAGAGCGATCGGCCTCGTATCCTCACTTTCCGCTCAAATTGGTGTTTACCGCCGGCGGCAAACCATATGTTGTCGGCGTATCCGTCACGGTGCAGCAGACCGATGGATCCATTCTCGCCAACATTCCGCGGGAGCACGTGACAGGACCGTGGCTCTTTCTGGATGCGCCGGACGGCTTGTATCGGATCTCGGCAACGATGGGAGGTCAAATTGAGCATGTCAAAGATGTCAAAATCGAGCGGGGCATGCAAAAGACACTGTATGTGCGATGGCAAGAGCCATAAATGATCGCGCCAAGCCGGGCCTTGTCCGTGCAGATCCTGCCTTTCATCGTCGCGCGACGGAATGTGGTGCGCGCCTGCCTGAATGATTAATCGGCGCGGAAGCCTGAACAAGGGGGGAACCATGCGGCAAACTGAATTTTTGCAGAAAGCGTGCGATCCGAAAACCCTCACGGTCGGACAGTTAATGCAGGATGCGGTCTTTACCTGCGGGCCCCACACGGATTGTCTCACGGTCAGCCGCCTGATGACTCAACATCACTTCGGCAGCCTGCCTGTCGTTGATGAAGATCGAAACTTGCTCGGCTTAGTGACCGAATATGATCTTCTTCAACTGATGATCGAGGGGCGGGAACTGGGAAAAGTCGCCGTAAACCATATCATGAGCGCCCATGTCCTCACGGTGACGGAGGACAAATCCCTCGTCGAGGTGGCCGACCTGTTTCAGGACCGCTATGTGACGAGGGTGCCGGTCGTAAGGGGGAGAATGCTGGTCGGTATCGTGGCGCGGCGAGACCTCTTGTTCGGCTATTTGAAGGCGTCCGCCTACTGGTCATGAAGGTTGGGCCAGGCGCGTCTCGGGTAAACGATTGCCTTGCAATCGGCGGGTGGGAGGGTGAGATAGCGCGCCGGGGTGGGGCGGGTGCGATATTATTCTTTTTCATAGGCACGGCGGCGGTAACTGCAGTTCTTCCGGCAGCCTGGTCGTTTTATCCATGCAGGCCCCATCTATTTGGCGTTGGGTAAGACCTATGGCACCGGCCAGATTCGTTCCACGCAGGTTGGCGCCTTGAAGGTTGGCGTCTTCGACCTTCGTGCCGGTGAGGTCGGCGGCACGGAGATCGGCTTCTTGCAGATTGGCATGAGAGAGGTCCGCTTGCAGGAGATCCGTGGCGGTGAGCTGTGCGCCGACGAAATTCGCCCTCTCCAAGGACGCGCCGCGTAATTGCGCGCGGTGCAGGTTCGATTTGGGCGCATAGACCTCGGTCAGGATGCTTCCTTGGAGGTTGGCTTCCGCCATGATCGAGTTGATCAGGACGGCCCGATGCAGCTTGGCCCCGCGAAGGTCGGCGTTTTTTAGATTGGCTTTGTACAGCACCGCCATCGTGAGATTGGCCGATTCGAGCCTCGCTTTGGTCAGATTCATTCCTTCCAAGTTGGCGTTTCCCAGATCGGCTCGTTCCAGCCCGGCCGATTGAGCCTCGACGTAGCGTAAGTCGGCGCCTCGCAAGACCGCGTCCTGCAAGTCGGCTTTTGACAGATTGGCTTCGTCAAAATAGGCGCCGTCCAATTCGGCTTCAACCAAGAATGCGCCTTCAAGGTTGGCTCCGTCCAAGAGCGCGCCCTGTAAGTCGGCCTGTCGCAGGTTTGCCCTCCGCAAATCCGTTCGTCGCAAATCCGCTCCGACCAGATCCACGGCGACCAGTTTCGCATGGGATAGTCGCGCCCCATACAAATAAGCGTCCATGAGGGTGGCTCCGCTGAGATCCGCCTCGCTGAGATCGGCGTCCTCAAAATGCGCCCGCTCCATCGTGGCCTCCGGCAAGCGCGCGCCTCGCAGGTTCGCACCATAGAGAACCGCCTCGTTTCCGAGAGACTCGCCCAAATTCGCCTTGATCAATTGCGCATGGCGGAGATCGGCTCCTACCAGATTACTCTCACGGAGATCGGCCTCGGATAGATCGGCCTCGGTTAAATGAGCTTGGACAAGGCTCGCACGCAAGAAGCTTGCGCGCCGCAAGACCGCGCCCTGCAAATGAATCCGGTCCAGATTCGTCCCCGTAAATGAGGCGCCGCTGAGATCGGCGAAACAGAGATCGGCTCGCCGCCCATTATGATCGGTTCGGTTCTCGAGCCATCGCTCGTGAGAGCTGAGCAGTTCCCGCAACACGTTGAGCGTGGGACGCTTTCCCTTGTATGGCCCCGCGCAAGACACCGGCGCAGTTTGTTGCCGAGTTTTCACGGGTGCTCCGGTTGCAGCCTGCGGACCCGCTATCAGAAACCAGCCCAGCACAATGGCCATCCATGCTGCGGCACGCCTCATGTCTACCTCCTTGTCTTCATGCATAGGTTCTTGTCAACGATGCCGGCGAGTCATCCAGCGCCGGTGAAATGCGCAGGTCGAACGAGCGGCAGCTATCGAGGCGGCAGTGAGCCTGGGGAGAGGGCGGAGAGTCATCTCAATTCGCTTGCGAATGTCGCCGAGCAGGAGGAATTCAGCGCCTTGGCCGAGTCTGCGATGGTCAGAAACTCTTCCAGCGAGGCGGCAACATTGTGCTAGCGTCCTTGCTGGGACAGAAGACGAATATATGCCAATACGTCTTGGATCTCGTTCTCCGTCAACTCTCCCTGCCATGCGTGCATCGGACTGAAGACGACTCCATACTCGATGGTTCGCCGCAGTTCCTCGTCCGATTTTAAGTAGGAACGGAAGAGGTGAAAGTTTGTGGGACGCACGGTCAGCGACCCGGCATCCGGGCCGTCTCCCCATCCGCCGGTGCCGTGGCAACTCAGACAATGCCGTTCGTAGACCATCTTGCCGCGATCCACATCGGCAGGGAATTCCTGCGCATCGGCGAGCCGGAGACCGCCCATTCCAGGCAGGAGGAGAAGAAGAAGGAAAACGCTGATCTGAGGAAGTCGCATCCCGCCGGCTTGCCGTCTCTTCATGGTAGTGGAGGCTAACTTTTCTTGGTGGTGTGAGCGATAAAAGGTGAATAAAGTTGTTGGAGCTTGCGGCTGCCGCAGGCGGGACATTTTGCCTCGCCTCGTTCATATTCTTTCAATGTCAGCACGAGGAGGGACTCCTTGCCGCAATCTTGGCACGTATAATCGTACATCGGCATTGAGCCGCCGATCCTGCGGTTAGATTCTTATTTTCGCCACGACCGGAATCGCCGGAATGGGATGCACGGTGGTCGCTTGGAGTCCCTTCACGCCCGGTTCCGTGTCGAACATGACTTCCAGACCGTCCTCGAGTTCGTCGAACAGAAGTTCCTGAAGCGCGTTCTTGTGAAAATAGACCTCTCCGCCTCCATCCTGAAGAATGAAGCCGTATCCTTTTCTCGGATAGAGCTTCACGATCACGCCTCGGAGTGGGGGAATCGGCGGGGTTCGAACTTGAGTGCGGGACCGTTTGTCATTCAGCTTCCGTAGCGCGATGTCTATTGCATTGAATCCGGCACGGATGGCTTCCTCGAACGTTTTGGCCTCCTTCCGTGCTGTAACGGTCCTTCGCCGAGGAAGGGTGACCACAATCACCGCTTCCGCGACGTTCTTCAGTTTCTTGTGGTGCCGGTTCTTCGTCAGGGTGACCCGTCCGTGGACAAGATCTTCGCGCCGTTCTTGCAGCCCGGCCATCCGTTCTTCGATTTCAGTTCTCCAGCGGGGCGCCATCGCGATATTCCGGCTTTCAACCTGAAGTTCCATTCACCCTCCTTGGCCCGGTGATGGTCGTTTGTCCGCTGTGCTCATGGAGCAAACGATATGCCTCGGTAGGAGAAGAAGAGAGTGCGGATTTATCAGGCTTCTTTCATTCCGACTGGCGCATTTCTCCTCAGTCATTCGCTTCGCGGTGGAGCCCAATGCACCAATTCGATGCCATTCAGCATCAGAATGCTGTGATTCTCCGTTGGAACGTCACTTGCGTGGCTTGATCGTATGCCGAGCCTCGTAAAGCGAGAGTTAGAGGATTATATTCGCATCCGATTCGGGCCGGAAGCGCAACTCGAAAGCTATGGTCCGATCGGGAAGGAGACAGGCGGAGCGAAATACAAACAGTATGGGTACGGCGCGCCGGTCCGGCTCAATATCCGAATGGGGCGGCGCCTGGTCCAAGTGGTGCTGCAAACGATGAGCCCCGGACCGTTTGGACATGAGCATATGGCGGATCGAGCCCAAGCTATTCTCTGGGATTACGATTCCTATGGCCGCCTGCCGCGCCATGTGCCGGCTCTTGATGTCGGCGCATTCACAGCCAAGGGGCTCATGTCGGTTGCGCCGGCGCGGGAGTTTTTTGTTCTGACGCAATGGTCCGACGGAGACGGATATCAAAAGGATCTGGAACGCCTGTCAAAAAATGGAGCGGGCCGCTCAATGGATCGGCGGCGGGCGGCGGCGATGGCCGAGTATCTGGCCTCGATCCACCGGGTCAAGCGGCGTGATCCGGATCTCTATCGGCGGAGACTCAGGGAGTTGATCGGTCATGGTGAGTGCATCATGGGTCTGACCGATAGCTATCCGAGGCGGTACGCCTTTATCACGGAAGAGCTGCTTCGTGCGATCGAGGACGCGTGCAACCAATGGCGGTGGCGTCTCCGCGGGCGCGCCGAACGGCTCTCCCAAGTGCACGGTGATTTTCATCCCTGGAACGTCCTGTTCCGCCGCGGGACGGACTTTACCGTGTTGGATCGTTCCCGAGGCGAATGGGGCGAACCGGCCGACGATGTGACGGCGATGACGATCAACTACTTGTTCTTCTCTCTTTGTAAGTGGGGTACGTTGCGAGGACCGTTCGAGTCGCTCTTCCGGACCTTTTGGGAGACCTACCTGGAAAAGAGCAAGGACAAGGAAGTCTTGGAGACCACCGCGCCGTTCTTTGCTTTTCGTGGATTGGTGATCGCGAGCCCCCTATGGTATCCGCGGTTGTCGGTGAAGGTGCGGAGAAAAATCTTTCGCTTCGTCGAAAATGTTCTCGATGTTCCGCGGTTCGATCCGGCGGACGTGAATCGGTACTGCGGTGATTGATGAACCCACGATTGTACCAGTTGATCATTGCAGCACTGCCGATTCCGAGGAATCTACGATGGTGCAATGATTCAATGATGAAATGAGGCAAGGTTCAACCGCTTCGTGACCAATGAACCAATCACCGATCAATAAAACCGCCTTTGCGATCTGGGTTACCGGTTTGCCGGCCTCGGGCAAGAGTACAATTGTCGCGCTGCTTCTGCCGAAGCTAAAGCAGATGGGACTGCCGGTCGAAGTATTGGAGTCCGATGAGGTGCGCCGGATGTTGACGCCCAACGCTTCGTATAGCAAGGAGGAACGAGACGTGTTTTACCGGGCGTTGGCATTCACCGGTTCGCGGTTGATGGCGCATGGCGTGACTGTGATATTCGACGCCACCGCCAGCCGCCGGGTCTACCGCGATTTTGCACGGCAGCTGATACCGCGATTTGCCGAAGTGGCGGTCGAATGCCCTCTGGAGGTCTGTATGCAGCGTGACAAAAAAGGCACCTATCAGAAAGGACAGCGCGGGGAGTCGTCGACCGTGCCGGGCCTCCAGGCTCCCTATGAAGCCCCGACCAATCCGGAGGTGGCGATTGATACAAAAACCACCGTGCCGGAACATGCTGCGCGGCAGATTCTGGCGTTCATCGAGAAGCGGTTTCTATAACAGGATGTTGAAAACGTCGTCAGCTTTGTTCTGGGAAGACACTGGGCGCTCACCGACTCGCGCCCAAAAAAGAGTACGCCTCGCCTCTTCACTTGCTGCGGCTGTTTCGCGGAAAGGCGTGTCTCGGCACGCCGGGCTGGGTGGGTGAGAAAGCGGACGTTTTGAACATCCTGCAGTCAATCCCAATCTACTCGAAGACCAGCACCGGACAACGGGTTTGATGCAGCACGGCATGAGATACGCTGCCGAGCATAAAGCGCGTCACGCCGGAACGCCCGCGCGATCCCATCAGAATGAGATCTGGCCGCCGTTTCTCCGTTTCTTCCAAAATCGTGGCGACGGGCGACCCGAGTACCGCCGTGCCGTTCGCTTGGTATCCTAGAACGCGCAGCCGCTCCGCCGCATCGTCGATGAAATCCTGAGCGGACCGCAGGGCTCGCTGTTCAATCTCCTGCACCGCCGTGGCGCCGGTCGGCCAGAGAGGCCTCGTGGGCGGCAGTATTGTCAGCAGCGCGAGATCCACGGGCTCGCGGAACGGATTGAGAGTCAAAAAGCGAATTGCGGCATCCGCATCGGCTTGGCCTTGGAGCGGCAATAAGACTTGCCGCATGAATTGCACCGGTCCGTTCACGATGAACTTGGCGCAGGGAGCCATCGTCACGACTCGATGGGAAACGCTGCCGAACAGTCGTTCCTTGACCGGTCCGATACCTCGCGCTCCCATGACGACCAGATCCACCCCCTCCGATTCCACGGCCTTCACGATCATGTCCGCCGGAGAACCGACCGCCAATTGCTTGGTGACCGGCCCGCTGTTCATCGGCAGCAACGAGCGAATTCGATCAAGCAGCCGTTCCCCTTCCTCCGTCATTGCCCGCTCCAAGTCGATATAGAGCTCGCGAGCCACCTCGGGCATCATCATCGGGTAAGCGGGCTTCGGGACGTCGAGGACATGGATGATCGTCAGAGCCTTGGCTCTGGCAAAGAATTGCAGCGCCCG
This sequence comes from Nitrospira sp., assembly GCA_040981125.1. Taxonomy (GTDB): domain Bacteria; phylum Nitrospirota; class Nitrospiria; order Nitrospirales; family Nitrospiraceae; genus DASSBQ01. The sequence goes on along the minus strand of JANRMQ010000002.1, from coordinate 205,106 downwards.
CGCCGCTTCATAGGAATGATCCGATCCGTCCACCGCCAGTACAATATTCATGAATGCGACTCCTTTAATGGCGGGCGCCGCCCGCCGCCCGCATCGAGCGGAAGAGAAAGATGGTGTTGGAACCATTGCAAGGCCCGGTCGGCCACCTGTTCCAGCGCGCCCGGCTCTTCGAAGAGATGCCCTGCCCCCGGGATGATCACCAGATTTTTCGCACAGGTCAAGCGTACCAGCGCAACCCGGTTCATCTCAATGACCGGCGCGTCGTGTCCTCCGATCAGCAGCAAGGTCGGGGCGGTCACATCCGGGAGGTACGCTTCGGCTAAATCCGGCCGTCCGCCGCGAGACACGACGGCCCGCACATTCGCGGGATCTCTCGCCGCGGCCTCCAATGCCGCTCCGGCCCCCGTGCTGGCTCCGAAGTATCCCAGCGGCAACATGCCGGTGCCGGGACTGCGGGCGAGCCAATCCTTCGCGATCAGCAAGCGGTCCGCGAGAAGATGAATGTCAAAGATCTTTCGCCTGTCATTCGCTTCGCTCGGCATCAACAGGTCGAGAAGCAGCGTCGCCAAACCGCCTCGTTGAAGGACCCGCGCGACGGCGTTGTTGCGAGGGCTGAACCGTCCGCTGCCGCTGCCGTGCGCAAAGAGCACGATGCCGATCGGCCGGGCGGGCAACCCAAGGAGACCTTCGAGGAGAAGCGTGTCGCTTTGGATGCCGACCGGGCGCTCTTCCGTTGAGGTCCTCTCAGTCACTGGAAGCTCACTCTGTCGGAATGCAACCGGTTTCCCTTCAATGACAGGCGGTCGGACAGAAAAAGACGAGATACAGCGCGACGGCGACTCCTACCAAGATGGTGCCCACCAACAGCCACCGACTTCGAGACATAGTTCTTTTTCTATATTGTGACTGATCCGGAGGATGAGCAAGAGGGATGCCATAGCCGAGCGTCAAGCACGACTCTCCTGAGACGCCTCGCGCCGGCTTTCTACGACGTATGTGTGCTCCTGAAATGTGCGCTTCACGAGCGACAGGGGACCCTTCACAGCTGAATGTGGTGTTCCGCTACAAGAGACCGGTCGGGACTGTAGCAGGACACCCCTGACAGAAAAGGGCAAGAGCTTAGAATGGATGGCACATGGCAGGATTTCAATCAAGCCGGACGCGGAATCCGTGTGGGCCATACGCCGTTTGCCATGACCTCTTCAATTCGCGGAATATGGCACTAGCCTTGCTGAGTCGGTTATGGGAAAGTGCGAAGTTCCTGCGAGGAGGAGATATGGCTGGTGTCTTGTTCAAGAAAATCCTGGTCCCGATTGATTTCTCACCTTGCTCTGAAGAAGCGTTTCGGATCGCCGTCTCCTTGGCGAGGCTCTTTCAGGCCGAGGTGGTGATGCTGCACGTGATCGATACCAAAAGCCTCGAAACCCTCAATCGCTTGGGCATGGCGTCGCTGACTGAAGAGAAGGCACAGAAGAAGCGGCTGGGCCATCATGCCAGGCTCAATTCTCGTCGCCTGCTGCTGTCGGACGAGGCGAAGGGCGTCACCATCAAGCGGATCGTGGTCGAGGGAGCGCCGTTTGTCGAGATAGCCCGGCATACCCGCCTGGAAAAGGCGGATCTGGTGGTCATGGGGAGTTATGGCGGGCAGGTCGGCAGCGTCGATAAGATTTTCTTCGGCAGCACCGCGGAAAAAGTGGTCAGGACGGCCGGCTGCCCCGTGCTCACGGTTCCTTTGCCGGTCAAACGACAAGCGCGCGCCGGATCATCCACGTGAGGCCTCGGACAACAACCATGGAGGGTCGTATGAGTGTCACCTTAGTCTCTCGCAGGATTGGAGAAGTCTTCATGGCCGGATGTTTGATCGTCGGCCTCTTTGCCCACGCCGGCGCCCAGTCCGAGCAACGCATCGACGTGACGATCCAAGACTATACGTTTGTATTGACCAAACAGATTCCGCTTCGCTTGGGCGTGGCGACCGTCATTTCGATCCGAAACGTCGATCGCGAACGGCACGACTTCGGATCCTCCATGTTCAATGGTATTTCCACCAAGGTCGAGAGTGGGGGGATCACTTCCTACGGGCGGGGAATCGAGGGCGTTGTTTTGGAACCGAAACGCGACGCCGTGGTCCGCTTTACGCTGGATCGCCCCGGCCGGTATGAATTCAGGTGCTCCATTCATCCCACTATGAAGGGAGAACTGCTGCTGTTGAACGTCGAGGCGGTGTGACCCTATGAAACCGCTGATCTCGCAGGTGTTTCTGACCACCGATTTCTCGCCATGCGCCGGCCTGGCCTTCGATTATGCCGTGGCCGTCGCCTCTTGGTGGAAGGCCGAATTGCATCTGTTTCATGTGCTGGAATTCCTGCCGGGAATGGATCCCGAGTATACAGTCAACAAGATGTATCTCGATGAACTGCGCAAGGAGGCGATCCAACATCTGGATAGTCTCGAAACGCGCGCCGGTTCGGCGGGCCTCTTTGTGCGCCGAACCATCGATCTCGGTATTCCAAGCCAGCGCATTGAAGCCGCGGCGGGGGATCTGAAAGCGGACCTGATTGTCATGGGCACGCACGGCCGGACGGGCCTTGAACATGTCCTGGTCGGAAGCACCGCGGAACGCGTCGTCCGCACTGCGCCCTGTCCGGTGTTATCGGTGAAAGCGGGACGAGAGGAATTGCCGCAAGCCGCCGTGCCGGCCGGCCGGCTTCGAATCCGCCGGCTTGTGGTCCCGGTTGATTTCTCGCCCTCCTCGTTTGATGCGCTGGAATACGGTGTGCAATTTGCCAAGCAGCTCGGAGCGAGCGTGACGATCCTTCATGTCCTTGAGCCGGTGGCCTATGGGTTGGATTTTACCTTGGGCCGTTCGGCTGAACGGCGGGAACAAAGGGAGCATTTGAAAGGTCGATTGGAAGTCTTATGCGCGCTGTGTACGTCGAATGGCGTGAAGGCCGAACCGGTCTTGAAAGCCGGTCTTCCGGCCGATTCGATACGGGAGTATGTCGATCGGGAGAAGCCTGACCTTGTCGTCATGGGAACCCATGGACGGCGCGGCATCTCGCGTTTCTTAAGCGGCAGCGTGGCCGAAGGGATGTTGCGGCTGGCTTCTTGCCCGGTGCTGACCGTCCGCATGCCGTCCTTCGATCCGGAGCATCAGCGCATCATGCCGGTCGGAAACAATAGTGCTGAAATCTAAATGAACCACGAGGTGATCATGAAGTCTGTGTTTCGCAAAGAATCCATGAAAACAGTCCAAAAGCCGGCCACAATCGTGCGGCCGAAACCGGTCCAGCTTCCTGACGGAACTCGGGAGCGCATTGCTCAACGGGCCTATGAGCTGTGGGAGCTGAGAGGCCGGCGTCACGGGCATGCCTTGCAAGATTGGCTGGATGCCGAAATCTTGGTGATGGACGAACTCCATGAAGCTCGCCAATGAACGAAGCACCGGAATCTCGACGCCGATTCCGCCTCAGTTGGAGGCCGTGATCGGGCGTCTGGAACGGTTGTCGCTTGCGCCGCAATTTTCCATGCAGCGTGATCTGGCCTTAGACCGGGCCTTACACACCTATGTGGCCTCGACCGTTCCCTTGGCGCCGCTGCCGCAGGAGGTTGACCTTGCCGAATTGTTTCTCTATGCCGATTTTTATCCGGAGGACGGGCAGCTGACGTTGATTGAACAGTTGCGCGACGTCATTACCGAGCATATTCCCGACGAGGAACGGCGTTGGCTCGATCCGCTCAAACATTCCTATATGGATCTGGTCGAGATCCTGCCGTCTTCGGATAACGCCTCGGCGCCGGTACTCCGGTCGCTCGGCGATGGCCGAACCTATCGGGTTCGCCTGGATCAGCCCGGTTGGGCCGGGCTGGTCGGGCAAGTCTTGCTCACGCGACTGGTTCGCCCGCCTGGTAACCCGGAAACCGAAGAGGCGTCCCTTGCCGGAAGCGCCCTGCTCTTATCGGCGGAGGATGCCAAGAGCTTATACGAAACGACGGGCGAATATCGGAGAGAAATGGAAATCACCGGCGGCTCCTTTGAATTGGGAGATTGGCCGGAGTTCGCCAAACGGTTCGGCCACATCCTGCTCTGGAATTTTGCCCGCCTGCGGATCGCGGCGCTGGTCGATGCCGTGGCGAACATTCACTATGTGACCGCCGAGAATCAGCCATATCTCTACGCGATCGCCTTCTATGAGCATCGCGAGTTGTCCTATCTCCGGGACAGTCTTTCCCATCTCAGCGGGTTTCAGGCGCGGCATCCGGCAAACAAGGCCACAACGGCCAACGCAAATGAGTCGGTCTGGACCTGGACCATGGCCGCTTCGGAACAAGCCGCCGCATCCCGCATCGGGGCACGGCTCACGCTGACCGCCACACAACTGATGGTGGAATGCGACTCCAGCGAGCGTCTCGATACCGTGAAACATGCCCTCGCGGCCGCATATGGGTTTGCGCTCCACTTCCGAGGCGAGACCGTCGCTCCTCCGAAAAAGGAGGTCACCGCCGAGCAGCTGGCGGCCGAGCAGCCCTTGACCGTCAGGATTACGAGTGAAGAGGACCGAGCACTGCTCAATGATTTTCTCGAAACGACCTATTTGGAGTGGGCCGACCGGGAGTCTCCCGCGTTGGGCGGCGAAACGCCGCGGCATGCCGCCGCATCGGGAGCAGGTCGGGAAAAGGTCGAAGCTGTCATTGCCGGCATGGAGCGGGAAGATCTTGGATTGCGCCGAACCGGGACACGGGCGTTCGACTATAACAAACTGCGGGCTCATGTCGGTCTGGAGGAGAACGCCGGTCATCAATCAGGCGGAGGTTCCCTGGCCGGCTGAGAAAGGTTTCCTGGGAACACGCAATCCGCGGACATCGAGGTGTCGTACGCCATCCGCCGCTCAAGGCAGCGACAGTATGGCGCTTGGATATATTGGGCGGCGCAATGGGCAAATATGATTGGTGAACATGGAAGAGATCGCGCGCGATGTGCGACGATTGGCCTCGCGCGTTCGGCTTGCTCATCTCTGTTCACATGGAAAGGGTGATGCATGAATATTCTGGTGGGACATGACGGATCAAAGCACGGCAAGTGGGCGATGGAATGGTTGGGGCAGCTGCCCCTGGCTGCTCCGCCGGCCGTCACGATTCTGCACGTGGTCGATGTGGCCTCCTTGCGTGCGCCGTTCATAGCACAACCGGTCGTGTGGGCCAATGAGCGGGTCGTACAGGAGGAGATTAAACAGCTTGAGGCGCGGGCGAAGAAGACCATGGCGGAAGCCAAGCAATTCATGGTCGCGATGAAACAAAAGGGCCGGGTAGTGAGGGCCCAAGGAGCGGTCGGTCCGACCATCTTGGATAAAGCGCCGAAGCGTGACGGGATGGTCATCGTAGGCAGTCGGGGGTTGGACGCGCTGGACCGCTTCATGCTGGGCAGCATTTCCACGCAGGTCACCCTGCATGCGCCCTGCTCGGTTCTGGTCGTGAAAGAAGAACCGCGCCCTCTGAATCGAATCGTGTTCGCGACGGATGGATCGAAGGCGGCCGACAAAGGCCTGCAGTTCCTGCTGACAAAATTGAAGTCCGACGTGGCGAATCAGTCGGGAAAGAACCCCATTGAGATCGTCCTGGTGCATGCGGTGTCGTACCTCAATTATCCGGAGCTGAAGGAAGCGGGCGGTCATCTGGTGGAACAGAACGCGGAAAAGCTGATTAAAGCCGGATATGTGGTGGACGGGGTGGTACGCCTCGGGAAACCGGCCGATGAAGTGCTGAAGATCGCGGCGAAGAAGAAAGCGGATCTGATCGTCACCGGCGCGAAAGGCCTGGGCGCGATCGCGCGGTTTCTTCTGGGCAGCGTCTCGACCAGAATCGTGCAACACAGCAATTGCTCGGTACTGGTGGTACGGTAGCGGAGGTGTCAGCGCGAGGCTCTTCTTCACCATAGCGAGAAGAGCCTCGTTGGCCGCAATAGGTTAGACCGTTTCGATAGTGACCGAGACCGGCACCGGATTCGTAATCGTATCGTACACAGGCGAGAACGTGGTGAGTTCCTGCAATTGTTCCTGGCTCGCATCGCTCTTGACCGCAAACCTGGCCCGGATCTTCTGGAAACCTTTTCGCACCTCATCGGACAAACCCAAAAAGCCGCGCAGGTCGAGGTCGCCTTCCAGCTGAGACTCCACCGATTCAATGCGGATGCCGCGGGCCGCCGCATGGTACACGAGCGAGGTGGTGAGGCAGGCGGCCAGGGCATGCAACACGAATTCGACGGGATTGGGCGCCTGGTCTTCACCCAGCAGGATGGGCGGCTCCGCCGCCTCGACGACGAACGGCTTGGTCCGCAGCGTATCTTCCGCTCCCGCTCCAGAGAAACTCTTGATGGTCGATCGATTGTGACCGCCGTTGATCCAGACATTGGATGCGCGAAATCGAAATGAGCCGAGGGACGGCTCTTTTTGTATCGCTTGGATTGTGGTTCCCATTTGGTCGGTGTTGACGCCGTTGACGATTGCACTGATAACGGACTGTGACATGGCACATCCTCCCGGTTGGTTGTGATGGTTCGGTTGAAGGATGCTGCGAAAGAGCATCCGGTCTGCTGATCGGCAAAGGTCTTCCCATTTCATAGCGCTTTCTAGCCCTCGAATGTCGGCCGTCGCAGGACGGACCCGCAGGGCGCAATCGCCGGCTGCATTGAAAGGAACGTGTTTCGCACAAGCGCTGCCGACAAAGGCTCGACGCGATTCCACGGGGCCAAGGAGAGAGCTCGGGCCAGCAGGCAGTAACCGACCAGTACCCGCGCCGAGGTGCCGATCACCTGCACGAAATGAATCCACTGCAACGGAGGCCACAGTCCCAAGGCCAGCAGCAGCATGTATGTCATCCTTACCTGCACGGGGAACGATGTGAGGCTGCCGGTGCGCGTTCTGAAATGGAGAATCTGAATCGCGCAGAGACCCATTGCGAGCGGGACTCCCCAGGGCCATCCGGTGACACCGACGCTGAGCAAGCCCACGGTCAGCATCCAGTACCACCAGGCGAGATCGTTCGTTGTTGTGTTCATGATTCCTCTCCTTATCGCCGTTCGGTCATCCGATGACCGGTGTCTCAGCATGATTGATGCCGGCTGGACGGCGGCAATACATTCTTTGAGTATTCAATAAGATAACGTGATGCGGTCGGGCCCTGGCGGCTACCGGCTACTGATTGGCAATGGAATCTCGTGAGACACCTACGAGAATTCGTGAATTCGGAGAAGGATGTATGCGGCGATGCGGTGAACAGCGGTCGGAGAGTGAATCTGAAGGGGGTCGGACCGTGGATTAGGATTCAGCTTTGGCGGGTTTTAGAATTCCGAGCGCCTTCATCCGGCTGCTCAGCGTGGAGGCGTTCATGCCCAACAAGCTCGCCGCACCCTTATCGCCGGACACTTTCCAGCCGGATGATTTGAGGGCGCGCAGGATGTTGGTTCGTTCCAGCTCTTCCAGCTCTTTGGCCGTGCGGATGGAACCATCTTGAGTCGGAAAGTCTTCCAAGGAGACTGTGCGGGACGACGGCATATCGGGAAGCGCACGATCAAAATTCAACCGGCCATCCGACGCCGTGATGACGGCCCGTTCAACGACATTCTGCAATTCGCGCACATTGCCCGGCCAAGGATAGGCTTTGAGCCGCTTGATACAGTCGTGGGTCAGCGGCGTGATTCTCCGGCCCATTTGCTTGGCGAACCGATGAGCGAATGCGGATGCCAGTTCGGCGATATCGTCGCTTCGTTCGCGCAGCGGCGGCAGAAGAATGGGGAACACGTTCAATCGATAAAACAAATCCTGGCGGAATAGTCCCTGCTGCGTTGCCGCGAGCAGATCACGGTTCGTCGCGGCAAGCACGCGAACGGTGACCTTCCGAGTCCGGGAACTGCCCACCGGCTCGAATTCCCCCTGTTGGAGCACCCGCAAGAGTTTTCCCTGCAGATCGAGCGGTAACTCGCCGATCTCATCGAGAAAAATCGTCCCTTGGTCGGCCAGCGCAAAACGTCCATCGCGTTTCTTCGTGGCGCCGGTAAAGGCGCCCGCCTCATGGCCGAAGAACTCGCTTTCGATCAAGGCGGCGGGAATCGCGGCGCAGTTCACGGTAATGAGCGGCCGATCGCTGCGCCGGCTGGTGGCATGGACGGCTCGGGCGATCAACTCCTTTCCCGTTCCGGTTTCCCCCATGATCAAGACTGTGGCGTCGGTTTGCGCAACTTGGGCGATGTCGCGGAGAACATGGCGCAGCGCCGGACTGTTTCCAAGGATCGCGCCGTCGCCGTGAACCGCTTCAAGGGCTTCGCGCAGCAACGCGGTTTCATCGGTGAGCGATCGAATGCGTTGCTCCGCCTCCACTCGGTCCCGCACATTACGCAGGATGACCGTGTAGAATTTTGCGCGGTGCATGTCAAAGCGGGACAGGGTCGCTTCCGCCGGAAAGGATTGGCCGCCTTGGCACCGGGCGGTGAGCCCGCCCGGGATCCAGAGGGACCGTTGGCCTTCCGGCCGGTCGTTCAGCTCTGCAATCAAAGGTAGGAACCGTGGACCGTCTTCGGGGCTGAGGAAGAGGCGGAGGTCTCGGTTCGTCATTTCGCCGGCTGAACAGCGGAAAATCTTTTCCGTCGCCGGATTGACGCGGGTGATTCGAAGTTGGGCGTCCAATTCAATGATCGCGTCCATCGCGCTGCTGAGCAGTCGGCCGACTTTCTCTTCGCGCTCCCGCACTTCCGCCTCGGCGCGCATCCGTTGCAATTCCCCGGCTGCCCGGGCGGCGAAGATACGGAAGATCGCATGGAGACAAGGCTCGTCCGGCATCGGGCGCCGATCGATGACGGCCATATGGCCAAGGATGTTGCCATCGACATCCAGCAACGGCGCGCCCATGTAGCTGACGACGCCCAGCGCTTTTACATCCGACTCGTCCGGAAACAATTCGAGCAAGCGATCCGGAAAATGGACGAGTTCCCTCGTGTCGATGACCTGCTCGCAGGGACTTCCGGCGATATCGACTTCATAGTCTTTGACCCAGTGGCCGTCCATCCAGAAGGCCAGCGCCCGCAGTGTTCGTCGTTCAGGAAAATATTCGGTCACCCATGCGCCGTGGGTGTGCAGCGCAATAGCCAGATTTTGCACGAGCGCGGAGAAAAAGCCCTCGCCTGTCTCCATGGCGGTGCCCTGGAGAATGGCGCGAAGCGCCGCGTCTGTTTCGAGGCCGCGAAGAGGCAGCGGGATGTCGGTAGGACCGCCTGACATAGTCGAACGGGCGATATGGGATTGCCGCCATTATGCGGGTCTTATGCGGATTCCGCAAGGGAGCCCTTGCATCATGGACGATCCGCGTGGAGCTTATGCAAAGGACGGGAAGTTTGGAGGGCCCTTCCGGGGCTTGCCGGGCGGAATCCTTCCGGAATTCCCGTGCCTGTGGTCACGGACCACAGTGGCGTGGTCAGTTCCGGCCTTCCTGCCCCGCAAACCCGCGGTGGGCACCCAGCTCCTCTCGGCAATGGTCGCGCTTGGTCCGCCGGACCTCTCCCAATATTTTCTGTTTCGGGCGAGTTGTATAGTAATGGCTAACTTGGCGAGACGCGATGTTTCACATTGGTGTCCCAGTATGTGCGCATTTGAGACCACCACTGTTGGATTTCCGCTCTGGCTTCCTCAACAGTGTTGTACGGTTTTCCGCCTTTCATGTGGTTACACACGATGCAAGATGTTTTAAGGTTTGTTGGCTCGTGATCGCCTCCCAAACACTGTGGCTTACAATGATCAATTTGCAGGAAAGCCCATCTCGACCGTGCTTCCATCGAAGCCGCAATATACGCATCGAAATCTATCTCGTTCAAATTTCTTCATCTCGCGGCCGTTCCGGCATTTTGTGCTCCTTGTGTGTTGATTTCGGGTGGGCAATCTATGGCAAACTTTAGGACGAGTCAATCTTCAGAAGTTCTCCAGAAGCAGGCACTGTCGCGTCTTGGCAGTTACTCTTCGAAGGTGGAAAGGTTTGAGATAAGTTCTCGATTCAATGGCTGACAAAGGAGAGATCGCATGGCGACGTTCATTCAACGGCCCACGAGAGTCGAAGCGGCAGGCAATAAGCCGAAACTCATCGATGAGTTCATCGGCTTGGTGAATTCACATACTGCGGACATCAGCCTGGCTCGAATGCAGAGTCCCTCCGGATGGGTCGAACCGGGTCAAACGCCCGAGTTCGATGAGTACACGCTGGTGCTGCGCGGCGTGCTCCATGTGGAAACGAAATCGGGAAGCCTCGATGTCCATGCCGGGCAGGCGGTCGTCGCGCCGCGAGGCGAATGGGTTCGATACAGCACGCCGGGGCCTGAGGGGGCTGAATATATTGCCGTCTGCCTCCCGGCCTTTTCCCCCAAAACGGTCCACCGCGATCCCTCGTAATACCGCCGATCTTTTCCACCTTCAAAACGCGAGTGGCTGCCATTAGGGCTACGCCTTCCATTTCCTGGACAGAATGTCCTTAGCATAGACAGTCCCTCTTAGCCAACGGGGCGTAGCATGACGGATTTCGATTAGGATCGTTTACCTTAGAGTCCGCCGGTATCGAGGCCCATTGATTGCATCAGAGCTTTGGCGCGGTTCTTGCCTGGGGGGAAACCGTCTGCCTGTTGGACGAAAGGAAGACCTGCATGGCGAAGGAGGAGCGGCAGTCTGGGCAATTGGCCGACTGGCGCGCATTGCTCAAAAATCGCAATGTAGCGTGGTTGTGGACCGGTCAACTGATCTCGCAAACGGGGGAGGGCCTGAGCAAGGTCGCTTTACTTTGGTTCGTCTATAACATGACCGGATCGGCGCTCAAAATGACGACGATCGGCATCCTGCAGACTATTCCGCCGCTGCTGTTCGGGCCCTTCGCCGGCGTCCTGCTCGATCGGGTTTCGAAACGTACGGCCATGATCGTCATCGACGTCGCAAGGGCCTGCCTGCTCGCGCTCATTCCTCTTCTCTACATGTGGGATCTGCTGACATTGCATTCGCTGTATGCGCTGGTGTTCATCACGGCGATGTTTTCGATGGCGTTTGGCCCGGCGCTGAGTTCCTCCGAACCGCTTATTGTAGAAAAGGAGCAATTGACGCAGATCAATGCTTTGGATCAAAGCACGATGACCATCGGTCAGCTCATCGGCCCTGCGATCAGCGGCATGTTGATCGCGGTGATGGGGGCGAAGAATGTGCTATTCGTCAATGCCGGCACGTTCCTGATCTCCGCCTTGTGCAAAATTCCCTTGCGCATTCCCCACAAAGTTGCTCCCTCAAACTTCAAGCATCTCTACCGCCAAGCTCTACATGACTTGAAGGAGGGATTCACCTTTATCTTTGTGCGGCACCGGCTGTTGGTGGTGTTGATGGCAATTTCTTCCGTGTATACGTTGGGAGCGACGGGGTTCATTTATCTATTGCCGGTGATCGGAAAGGAATTGTTGCGGGCCAATGCGCTCGAGATCGGATGGTTGTGGGCATCCTTGAGCGCGGGGATTCTGGTCACGACGATGTGGCTGCTGGCCAGCAAACCAATCGGATTGTGTCGCCGTGTCTGGATGATCGGGATCGCAGCGGGGTTCGCGGGAGGCGCGGCGCTGCTGCTCGCTTCCATCCGGTCCGTTCCCCTTGCCGCGCTGTTCATCGCGGTTATCGGGGCGAGCTCCGGGTTAGTGAACCCTTTCGTCTCCGTTTCGCTTCAAGAACGCTCGCCGAAAGAGCTTCTCGCCCGCGTCTTCGGCGTCTTCAATACCGGCTATTTAGCGTTCGCCATGCTCGGCATGACCATCTTCGGCTGGCTGGCCGACGCCTACGAACCGGTGCTCAGTGTCCTGACAGTGGGAGGCGTCAGTCTAGCCGCCGGCGCATTTACCTTCGCGATGCTTCCTTGGTGCTACCGGTATGCCCGCGCGGAATCCGGCAAGCAGGCGCTGGCTGCGACCGGGTAGCGAGTCTCATCGCCGTTCGATCATCTCCAGAATGTGGGCAACTTGATTCGAAGGCGGTTTCTCCTCCCATGTCACATCATGGAAGTCTCCCCGGATAAGTTTCAACGCGTACCGTTCGGTTTCGATTTCACTCGCCGTGCGGAAACCCAGCCGCCGGAACAGTTCGACCGGCGGGCACCAGCCTTGGACGGCATGTTGCAAAAGAAACACCGCCACGATTCCGGGCAGAATAAACCAGCGCCGGCCGGCCAACCGTCCAAGACCCACACCGATTAATGATGCAACGGCCGCATTCGCCTCAAGCACCCGCTCCATGTCCCATTCATATTCCAATTCCGCGAGACGGTCATCAAGACGGGCTCGGCCCTCTCCGGCGTAATAGTGAATGCTCTGTTCCGTGCGGCGGCGGATTGCCTGGTTGACTGTTTCATCCGTATGTTGCTGCACACGCGTGGTTGTCGCGGGGATCATCCGAGCCTCCTTTGTGCCGGTACGGTCTGGTCACCGCCCTTCCTCGGATAACACGAAGAATGAGAGCCAGCCCCGGCCGATGTTCGGCGTGGCTCTTCGGGCATGCAGTCTCCGCTGCTGTAGGCAGTATTCCAGCAAAGGCCGGCCGGCTGGACAACTGGTAAGATCTCTAGTCACGCGCGTAGCGGCCGGATTTCATTTGAGTTGGTATCCAATGCCGAAGATGAAGGCTTCATCAAGCTTTTGCCGCCCCGGCGCCGGCTGCGTGTTGAGTCTGAGGTCGTATTCGAGATTGAAATAAAAATCCTTATACACGAACACCCGGAGGCCGGTATCCGCGTTGATGCGCATGCCGTTTCCGTGTTGGAGATCATAAAAACCATCGTGCCTGTGAAAAATGGTGAGGCGGTCGGGAAGCAGCGTATGCTCGAAGCGCACGCCCCACCTGGCCGATGCGGTTTGCGTCTGCGGGACCGTCGTATAGTGCTCATTGACATAGCCGAGGCCGGTTGAAGCGGACAGGGTCGTGCGCCCCGTATCGAAGAATTGATAACCGATGCCGGCGCCTAATGTATTGCGGAATTGCAAATTCTGAAAAGTATCCTTTTCCCACAGACCGAATGCGTCGAGAAAGACTCTCTTGCTGACAAAATAGTCATACTTCGCTTGCGCCATGGAATTTCGCGCTGTCAACGCCCCCTGCGCCTCTCCATAGTTATATTTCGCTTCCAGGAACAGCCGATGCCGGTCCGCGCGCATGGTGAGGCGTGCCGCGCCATTGACCGCCTTGGTGCTGGTATTGCCGGATGTGCTGTTGCCGCCTAAGGTGAAATTGCCCTGATACTGGATATGCCCGATGTTGATGCCTTTGATATGGGCAAGGGGGACTGGATTATCCGGTGACAGCTCGTTCACTTCGAGAAAGTCATAGCCACCGAGCAAAAAATCGGAAACGATCCCGTTTGATTTGCCCGGCACTTTCAGCGTGATCGGTTTGTCCGATCTGAGTTGTCGCACTTCTGCCCATGTAAGTTTGATTTCTCCTCCGTAGCTCGTACGAAGCGAGAGAATGCCGTCTTCCATTTTTAGGATTTGCCCGGTTAGATGATCACCGTTGGAAAGCACGACTTCATCTGCGTGGGCGAACGTCCACCACAGCGCCCCGGCTAAACAAGCGAGCAGACATACTATGCGCCCCACGGTGGTGCTCATCTTCGACCGAAATTGATGGGATGTGGAGTCGAACGGCTTGTGGTCAGTACGGAAGCTGACTCATACCATCTACGGACGCGAAGGTAAACATCATAGAACAAAGTTGCAAGGGACTTCTGCTGCTTCCGCATGCAGCAGCGGCGGTCGAATAATGCTCACTGAGAGCGATAGCGCGGAATGGTATAGTGCTGCCTGCACTCGTGGGCGTTAGCGCGGGCGCCGAAGAGGAGAACCGGAATCTGATCATCGTCGCCGGCAATGGGGAACGGCATGTCTCAATTGAATGATCCAAGAGTGTTCTTTGCCGCCGAACGAACCCTGCTGGCCTGGAATCGGACCAGTCTGACGCTGATGGCCTTCGGCTTCGTCATCGAACGATCGGGATTGCTGCTGCGCGTGCTGGCGCCGCAGGCGGGAACGCCGCGCATCGGCGGCTTGTCTTTTTGGATCGGAATCGGGTTCATCGTGCTCGGCGCGGTGACCGCCGTTGCAGCGATTGTCCAGTTTCGGGCGGTCCTGCGCACGCTGAAGCCGGTGGAGATTCCGGAAGGGTACCGAGCCACGATCGGGATTTACGTCAACGCCGTGGTGGGCCTGCTCGGGGCCGCGCTCACGGGGTCTCTGCTCTACGGGATGGATGGTCGCTAACGGGCAGGGAAGTCAGGCGACCGACGGGACGGCCCTCAGCAATTGTTTGACTTGCGCATGCGCGAGCACGACATCGGGCATCCGCTGAAGCGCTTCGTAATAGCTCCGTTCGAATCCGTCGCCTATCTCGGACGGCTGCAATAAAGCCCGCGCCTCGTCGAGCAGGACGGCCGCCTTGGCGAGGCTGGCCTCGGTTTCCTCTTCGAGCATCTGATCGATCCGAACTACCAGATTGGATAACGGATGCAGCCAGGCGAACCACGGGTCTTTCATGACCAATTGGAGCAATTGGCCGGTGGATTCGATGCGCCCGTAGATTCGCTCGTAGGTGAGCTGCTCGGCCATAATCAGCGTTCTGTGCAGCCGGAGCAATCCTTGGCGGAGATCCGAAATGCCGCTGCGTACATGGGCCGGTATCGGGTCGACCGGAGTGCCGGGGGACAATGCCATGTTTCTATTGTAGCAGGTTTCTTCCACCGCGCCTCCATTGGACTCTCATTTCCTATCCCTCGGGAGCAGGTGTCATGACGGAAGTCCGGCCAGCCGCACCGTATACAGATAATGGTAGAGTCCTTTGCTTTCCATGAGCGACGCATGGGTGCCTTCCTCGACAAGCCGGCCCTTATTGATGACGAGAATTCGGTCGGCCCGTTGAATCGTGGTGAGCCGATGGGCGACGACGAATGTCGTCCGATCCGCCATCAATCGATCGAGCGCCTCCTGCACGAGACGTTCCGATTCGGTATCCAGGGAGGAGGTCGCTTCGTCGAGCAACAGGAGGCGGGGGTTCTTGAGAATGGCGCGGGCGATGGCCACGCGCTGACGCTGCCCTCCGGACAGGTTGATACCTTTTTCGCCGACGACGGTCCGGTATCCATCCGGGAAGGCCGTGACAAACTCATGGGCATGGGCCGCTTTGCTCGCTTCAAAGACTTCTTCTTCCGTCGCGTCCTCCCGTCCATAGCGGATGTTGTCGAGAATTGTGCCGCCGAAGAGAACGGTTTCCTGCGGGACCAGTGCGATCTGTCGATACAAACTTTCCAACGTGACGTGTCTCAAATCGTACCCGTCAAGCGTGATGGCCCCTTCGATCGGATCGTAAAACCGGTGGAGGAGGTTCAAGATCGTCGTTTTGCCGGCGCCGGTGGGCCCGACAATCGCGATCAATTCTCCCGGGGCCGCTTGAAAGGAAAGATCGCTCAGGACCGGGTGCCGGGAATCATAGAAGAACCCGACTCCCATGGCCTGGATGGCTCCCGAGACGGGTGGAAGCTCGACGGCCGCCGGGGCGTCGGCTACCTCGGGCTGCGTATCGAGGATTTCGAACACCCGCTGCATGGCCCCCTGGGCTTCCTTGATCTGGGCGAACACGCGAGCCGCCGACCCGAAGGGACCGATCAAAATTCCGGCGAATAGCACGAAGGCGAACAGGTCGCCCGGCGTCACGGCCCCCTCAATGACCTGCCGGCCGCCGTACCAGAGGACCGCCGCCGCCGCCGCAAAGGTAAGCAGGGTGATGACCGGCACAAACACGGCCATGACGGCCGCCCGGCGAAGGGCCAAGCTCAATGCCGCCTGGACTTCGGCGACAAATCGGCGTTCCTCGCGCGCCGTCTGAACGAACGACTTCACGACTCTGATCCCGGCGATGACCTCCTCGACCAGCGTGCTGATGGAAGCCGTGCGATCCTGAATCGACGTGGAAAGGGCTTTCAGGCGCCTGCCGAAAAATTTGGCGACAAGGACGAGCAGCGGCAACAACAATAGGATGAGCAGGCACAGTCGCCAGTTCATTACCAGCAGGAACGCCACCCCTCCGACAAACGTCACCGATTGTTTGGCCGACTCGATCGGCGCCTCGGTGACCACGTTTTGGATCACCGTCACGTCGTTCATGAGCCGGGACATCAGCTCGCCGGTCCGCCGTTTGGCAAAAAAGCTGATCGAGAGTGTTTGGAGGTGAGCGAAGAGGTGGGTGCGAAAGTCGGCGACGACATGTTGGGAGACCCACGCCGTCAGATAACCGTGGCCGATGGAACAGAGACCCTGGACGACGACCAGGCCTAGAAAGATGGCAATGAATTCCGTCATGCGTTGCTGGTCATGTTGAACGGTGATGACATCCCAGAGCGACCCGGCCAGGCGAATCAAGGCGAGGTTGACGGCCGCTACGGCCATGACGAACAAGGCCGCCGCGGTCATCCGCGGGATGTAGGGTCGAAGAAAAGGCAGAAATCGCCGGTACGAGGACATTATGACAGCCGGATACAGGTTAAGAGAACGACCGATGGCGGGCCGGAAACGCTGCAACGTCAGGCCGGCGACCAGGATTGTGCGATCGGGTGGCGAGAGGGCGGACTACAGTTGGGCGATCGATTCGATCAGGTTCTTGTTGATCGCGACGAAGTCGGACCGATCCTTCTCATTGATGACGACGTCGGTCAGGCTGATAAACAGCCGCTGCTCTTCGTTGATGGCATCGGACACGCGGTTCCGCATCGGAGGAATCAAGAAATCTCCCACGTAGGTGCAGTTCACCGTTCGAACGCGGATGCGAACCTTCTTTCCTTCGGGCACGGATGCCTCCGTCCGTTATGTTGACATCGATCAGCTCTTGCGGCGCAAGAACTTCTGACGCCGGCGCAACTTCTTATACTTATGCTTGCGCATTTTTTTCCGGCGCTTTTTCAGAACGCTCGACATACGACCTCTCTTGTACGCGCGGGAGTCTAGAGTCTTTTATCTCAAAATGCAAGAACCTCCTCTCGCCTTGACCTGCCGGAAAGCGGATTTCTATACTGGCGACATGTTTCGACGGATGCAATTGCCTGCGCGGGTTCTCTGCTCCATCGCCCTGTGTGTTCTGTCGGCCGCGGCGATCGGTTGCGCGACCAAGACGGTTCAGTATAAAGAGGATCATGATCGCATCATCCGCATCGATGCCGCCGTCGAGGCGCTGCGCCGCGCGTATGCCGAGCGGGATCACAGCGGCTTCGAAAGCCTGCTGTTGCCGTCCGGTCGTCTCGATCCGCTCCAACGCGACGTGCTCAACGACTTCGATGCCTATCACGACATCGTGCTGGAATTCGCCATTGAACGCATGCTGATCGACGGCGACATGGTGGATGTGTTCGTCCATTGGCAGGGGCAATGGAAACGGGACTCCTCCGATGCCGGCGTCCGACAGCGGGGCCATGCCCGTCTGCAGTGGACCGGCGTCCAGTCGATCTTATTGCGGGACGTGGAGGGCGATCTGCCGTTCGGCATGCACAGCCGGACGGCCGGCATCGAACCTGGATCCTCTTCTCCTCAAAAGTAACGGATGGCCATGCGCCGGGCTCTCAACAAGACCGAAACCGATTTTCTCGTGATCGGAAGCGGTGTGGCCGGCCTTCGTGCCGCAATCGAGTTGAGCAAGGCCGGCCGTGTCCTCATGCTGACCAAGGGGCACCCCTATGAGAGCAGTTCCATGTTCGCGCAAGGCGGCGTGGCTGTCGCGTTGAGCGAAGAAGACGATGTCAGCATCCATCTGACGGATACTCTGAAGGCCGGCCACGGACTCTGCCGGGAAGAGGCCGTGCGCGTGCTGGTGGAGGAAGGGCCGGAACGGATCCAAGAGCTCATCGCTTGGGGCGCGAAGTTCGACAAGACGGGGCGAAAATTCGCGTTCACGCGTGAAGCCGCCCACAGCCGAAGTCGGATTCTGCGGGCGCGCGGAGACGCCACCGGCAACGAAATGGTGCGGGCGCTGATGGCGCATGCGGCGCGGCAGGTCCGGATCCAGCGGCTTGATCGGCACTTTACGATCGATCTGGTGACTGTAGACGGCCGATGCCGGGGCGCCGTCGTCCTCAACGAACTCTCGGGTGAGCGTTCCGTTCTCCCGGCCGGCGCGGTGGTGCTTTCAACCGGCGGCGCCGGCCAGATCTACGCCCGCACCACCAATCCGCCGAGCGCGACGGGAGACGGCGTCGCCATGG
This sequence comes from Nitrospira sp., assembly GCA_040981125.1. GTDB lineage: Bacteria > Nitrospirota > Nitrospiria > Nitrospirales > Nitrospiraceae > DASSBQ01. The sequence goes on along the minus strand of JANRMQ010000002.1, from coordinate 186,821 downwards.
CGCTGCGCGCCGGGGCCGTCCTGGCCGATATGGAGTTTGTCCAGTTTCATCCCACCTCACTGTACCTGCCGTCCAGTCCCCCGTTTTTGCTGTCGGAAGCCATTCGCGGCGAAGGCGGTCGGTTGCGCAACATCAAGGGCGAGCTGTTCATGCATCGCTATCATCCGGACGGTCCATTGGCGCCCCGCGATGTGGTGGCTCGGGCGATCTGGTCGGAAATGGCCGCCACGAGGGCGCGTCATGTGTATCTCGACGTCACGCATCTGGGCGCGGCGTATGTGAAGCGGAGGTTTCCGACGATTTACGCGACCTGCTTGCGTTATGACATCGACATGACGGAGGAATGGATTCCGGTTTCTCCGAGCGCGCACTACATGATGGGCGGCGTATGGACCGATCTCAATGGCGCGACCACGCTTCCCGGTCTCTATGCCGCCGGAGAGGTGGCCTGCAGCGGCGTCCATGGAGCCAATCGGCTTGCCAGCAACTCGTTGCTCGAGGGATTGGTCTTCGGGACGAGAGCGGCTCGCGCCGCGATCGAGCAGGCGGAAATTCAGGACACGGCCGCGCAGACGCCCGGGCTGGAAGTGCGGGAAGCCGGCGAGGCGGCCGAACTGGAGGACCCGGAAAAACTGCGCAGCTCCTTGCGGCGCGTGATGTGGGGCAAGGTCGGCCTGGTGCGTTCCCGCGATTCATTGATCAGCGCCTCGGCACAACTATCGCGTTGGAGCCGCATGCTTTCCAAACCATTTACGACCAGGGTAGCATTAGAAGTCAAAAACATGGTGCAAGTGGGACGGTGTATCGCAGACGCGGCGCTGTGGCGGGAAAACAGCATCGGCGCCCATTATCGATCCGATGTCCCGGCGGGCAAGCGGCCGGGCTGGAAGCAACACAGCCGCATTTCCATAACCGATTCCGTTGTCAGCGGGAAGCCACGGAAGGAGCGAGGATCGTTGATCGAATTCCCGAGCGGGACCGGGGCTGGTTCAAGGGGGTGATCCGCTCTTTGAGGAGAAAAGCGCGGTAGTAGTGCAAGACTTTCTTGACGTAGCGCCGGGTTTCTTCGAACGGCGGAAGGCTTTGGTACCGGTCCACGGCGGTTTCTCCCGCATTGTACGCGGCCAGGGCAAGGGGCAGATTTCCGTTGAAGCGATCGAGCAATTGCCGCAGGTATTTGGTCCCGCCTCCGATATTCTGATCAGGGTTGTACATATCCTGCACGTCCAATTGCACCGCGGTTTGGGGCATCAATTGCATCAGTCCAACAGCCCCGGCCCGTGAGACGGCCATCGGGTCGAAGTCCGATTCCGCTTTAATGACGGCGCGAATCAACGCCGGATGAAGCCCGTGTTTTCTGGAATGCCGCGCAATGACCGGCTCAAGCTGGTGTTTCGATATAACCGTCCGCGGGCGAGGAGCCTCGCCGATGATCCGTTTATAGCGCGGGTCGTTCGGCACATTCGTCAGCGTGATGGTGCCGCTGGCGTCGATGTATTGGTAGATATCGGCATGAGCCGGTTGAAAACCGGCGAGGACGGCGGCGAAGCAAGTCATGACCGGGACGGCGCAAGACTTTCGCGTCATCGAAAGGACTCTTCATGACGCCGACCCCAAAATGGCATGGTTCAAAACTACCACCCGTCGTACAGGCTGTCAAAATAATATGCCGTGATGAAGAAGGGTATGCGGCGGATGTTACTCCGCCGGTTCCAGAAAGCGCTCCCGATTCCGTGCGAAAAGCATTCGTAGCTGCTTGGTGTATGGGCCCGGAACGCCATTTCCCACCGGCGCGCCGCTAATCCGGGTGACCGGCATGATTTCCATGCTGGTGTTGGTTAGAAAACATTCATTCGCATGGGCGAGGCCGTCCGCCGTATAGCGACCTTCCTGCCGCTCCAACCCCGCTTCGGCGGCAAGGAGCAGCACGATCTGACGAGTAATCCCGTCCAGGATGCCGCATTCCAATGCCGGGGTACAGAGGGTCTTCCCGTTGACAAAGAATAAATTGCTTACCGTACATTCGGTCAATTCGTCCCGCCAGTTCAATAAGATGCTGTCGAACACGCCTGCGGCGATCGCCTCGCGCTTGGCCAGAATATTGTTCAGGAAGTTGGTGGCCTTGATATGGGGCGACAGCGCTTCGGGCAGGTTCCGCTTGGTGCGGGCGATCGTCAACGCCACCCCCGTCCGATACTGACTTTCCGGCGAGGGTGTCAATTCTTTGGTCATGATCACCACCGTCGGACGCGTGCATAATGCGGGATCAAGCCCGATGTCGCCGTCACCCCTGGAAATGGTGATGCGAAGATAGGCATCTGCCCGCTCATGTCCCACATCGTTGCGCGTCATGGCCTCATGCAGGAGGGCTGGCCAGTCGTTGCGCGGGAGGGGGACGTCCAGTCCGATCGCCTCGGCGGATCGATAGAGGCGGCTCAGGTGCTGGTCCCGCATGAAGATTCGAGCGCCGTACGAGCGGATCGTTTCATACACGCCGTCGCCGTACAGAAATCCATGATCGAATACCGAGACGAGCGCCTGTTCCTTGCGTACGAATCGATCATTGAGAAAGACCCACATCAGGCCGACCTTCCGAGGGCCTTGAACACCGCGCTCGCCTTATGCAGGGTCTCGTCGTATTCGCTGTCCGGGTCGGAATCCGCCACGATGCCGGCGCCGACTTGGACGTAGCCGCGGTGCCTTGTCAGGATGAGGGTTCGAATGAGAATGTTGAAGTCCAGGTCTCCGCTCCAGCCGATATAGCCCAATGCCCCGGTATAGGGCCCGCGGCGCGTCGGTTCCAACTCTTCGATAATTTCCATGCAGCGGATCTTCGGAACTCCGGTGATGGTGCCTCCTGGGAACATGGCTTGAAGCAGATGTAGGCCGGTCGAAGTACTGCGGAGTGTCCCGACCACGTTCGAGACGATATGGTTGACGTGCGAATATTGCTCGACCGACATGAACTCATCGACCTGCACGGAGCCATATTCGCACACACGCCCCACGTCATTACGTTCCAGGTCCACCAGCATCAAATGCTCGGCCCGTTCCTTTGGATTGGCCAGGAGTTCAGTGATGAGGCGCCGATCCTCTTCGCCGCTGTTCCCGCGCGGCCTGGTTCCTGCGATCGGACGGGTTTCGACCCGCCGCCCGTTGAGGCGGACGAGCCGCTCGGGGGAGGAGCATACGAGCGCGAGGTCGTCAAAGCGCAGGCATGCGGAAAACGGAGAAGGGTTCACCTTTCGCAGACGGCCGTACTGCGCGAACGGCAGCGGATCATGCAAAAGCGACGAAGCGTGGTGATGGGTCTCGATCGTGAAGCGGTGAGAAATATTGGCCTGATAGATATCTCCGGCGGCGATGTAGTCCTGGCAGCGGCGCACGCGGTCGGTATAGTCTCGACGTGCCTGATCGGGAACACAATTCACCACCCCCGGTCTCTCCAGCGGGTTGACGGAACCGATGGAGGCGGCGAGCCTGGCTTCGAGCTCAGCGAGGCGATCGCAGCCTTCACGATAGAGCTTTTCCCGCGGCTCCGAGCGAAAGCGCGATAGTGGCGGGCAGTACATGAGATAAAGCCGATGATCTGCATGGTCCAGCGCCGCGACCAGATCGACAAGCCCGAACTGAAGGAGCGGCAGCTCAAGATCGTCCTGCGCGAGGGAGGGAATCGACTCGATGGTTCGGATCCAGTCGTAGCTGACATAGCCGATCGCGCCTCCAAAAAACGGCGGAAGTCCGGGACCTGCCGCGATGTGGGAATCATGGACCAGCCCGTAGAGATGGTCGAGAGCCGATTCGTTCGAATAAGACGTCCGGCCATTCATTTCCGTGACGGCGCCTCGTTCCGTGCCGGTTACGACCGCATAGGGCTCAGTTCCGAAAAACGAGTATCGCGCGGTCGGGCCCGGAGCGACTCCGCTTTCCAAGAGAAATGACGGTGTGCCGGGCCTGGCGATGCGCTGATAGAGGTCAAAAACATCCGGAGTCGGCTCCGGCAGGATGAGGGCGAGCGGCTGCGGAGAACCACGCAGATAATCGGCTCGTGAAGGGACCAACATGACCGTCGCGATGGATGAGTAATGAATGACTATACCGTATTCCGATCAGTCTCGCACCGCGCTTCTTGACAAGCCCATGAGAATTCTGCTTGAATTGCGCGCCCGCCTAGGTGAACCCAGGTTTGTGCCAGGGACGCCCATCAAGTGTGGGTGTGTCATGCCCCCCTCCACCGATCCATTCTACGCGGGGCTCGGACAGGCCGTCCGTATTGGGACGGAACTGCTTGCTGCGTTGATCGTGGGAGGCGGATTGGGGTGGGTCGTCGATACGTACCTCCTCAATTCCGGCCCATGGGGTTTGGTTACCGGAATGTTGTTTGGCGCTGCCGCCGGAGTACGGAATGCCTATCGGGTCGCGCAGCGGTGGCCGGGATCGCCGGGTGGTCCACAACGGTAAAGGATAGACGTGGAAGAAAGTCCTCTTCATCCATTTGAACTGCATAATTTTGTGCCGATCTCGCTTGGCGGCTTGGATATTTCGGTGAATAAGGCCGTCATCATGATGTGGGTGGTGGTCGGGTTGGTGGCGCTGTTGATGATCATGGCCTCGTCATCCAGAAAGCTGGTTCCGTCCAAGTTGCAGAATCTGGCTGAACTGGTCGTAGAGTTCATCCGGAGTATTATTCTCGACACGATGGGCCAGCAGGGGATGAAATTTTTCCCCCTGATCGCCACGCTTTTTCTGTTCATCCTATTCTGTAACCTCCTCGGATTGATTCCCGGCACCTATACCGTGACCAGCCAGATCATTGTCACGGCGGTCTTTGCCGTGGCGGTGTACGGCCTCAGTGTCGTGCTCGGCTTTGTCCTCCACGGCGCGAAATTCCTGGGAATCCTGGTGCCTCCGGGGACGCCGGCCTGGTTATTGCCGCTGATGATTCCGATTGAACTCGTGAGTCAACTGGCGAGGCCGATTTCTTTGGCGGTGCGGTTGTTCGCCAATATGACGGCAGGGCATACCATCCTCGGCGTCTTGTTCGGCCTTGCCATCAGCGGAGGGCTGTTGATCGGATGGCTTCCGTTCGCCTTTACGATCGCCATGAACGGATTGGAACTAGGCATCGCGTTTATTCAAGCCTATATCTTTACCGTGTTGAGTTGCGTCTATTTGGGAGACGCGATTACCCTGCACGGTCACAGTGAGCACGCGCATTAAGCGGGCTGTCTACTAAGGGAGGAAAGACAAACAATGGACGCAGCAGCAGCAGCATTGGTGGGAATGGGATTGGCGGCCGCCGGCTTTGCCGGAGCCGGCGTTGGGATCGGGTATATCTTCGGCAAGATGATCGAAGCCGTTGCGCGCCAGCCTGAAGCGGAAGGACGGGTCGGGAAGTACATGTGGATCGGTTTCGCGCTGGTCGAAGCCATCGCTTTGTACGGGCTCGTAATCGCGTTCATCATCATGGGACTGCGCAAATAAAACAGTTAATGAGTCCGGAGTGATGCGTTCCGAGGGAGGGGTGGTGTGATTCATGCCTCAATTTGAGTCTCATTTCTTTTCGTCGCTGATCTTTTGGGAGATTCTGTCGTTCGGAATTCTCCTGTTCTTGCTCTACAAGTATGCCTTCCCGGGTATTCTCGGAATCCTGGAGGAGCGGGAAAAGAAGATCAAAGACAGTTTGGACCAAGCGGAACGGCACCGGTCGGAAGCGGAGCGAAAGCTCAAGGAATATGAGGCCAAGCTCAATGCGGTCTCGAAAGAGGCGGACGCGATCCTGGGGCAGGCGAAAGAGCGCGCACAGCGGTTGTTGGACGAGAACGAGCAACGGATGAGCGCGGAGGCCGACCGAATCAAAGGCGACGTGACGAGGGAAATCGAGCACGAACGGCGGAAGGCGGTCCAGGAGATTCGCAATCAGACCACGGAGATGGCTCTTCTGGTCGCGGAAAAGGTGGTGGGGCGGGCGCTGACCGACGCGGACAACCGGCGGCTGGCGGATGAAGCCTTGGATGCGCTGGCAAAAAGCCACACCAACTAGACATTCTTGAATCATGAACTCTGAATGCTGAATGGGCGATTGACCCAACTTCTGTCATTCAGAATTCGGCATTCTTAAATCCTCATTTCTTATTAGGCTCACTCCTCCCGGCCGGTAGCCTTCCAAATCCACCGTCACAAATCGATAGCCCAGCAGCTTCAGCGTGCGGCTCACCCGCTCGCTTCGCCCTTCCGTGAAGAAACGGGGGAAATCTTCCGGCGCCAGTTCGATGCGGGCGATATCGCCGTGATCCCGCACCCGCATATGCCGGAATCCCTCGTCGGCCAATAACGCCTCGGCACGGTCGATTCGGTGAAGCATGTCCTTCGTGATCGCCGTCCCCCGCGGGATGCGTGATGACAAGCAGGCCGCCGCCGGCTTGTCCCAGTTCGACAAATCCAATGCTTTCGCCAATTCCCGGATGTCGGCTTTCGTGAAGGCGGCTTCAAGCAGAGGACTGCGGACTCCCCATTCCCGCGCTGCGGCGATGCCGGGCCGATCATCCCCCTGATCTTCGACATGGACCCCGTCTACGATCGCGCTGCCCGCGTACTCCTCCCGGATGCGCCCCAAGGCGGAATACAGATCGGTCTTGCAATGGTAGCAGCGGCTGGCATCATTGCGGACGAATTCCGGGATCCGGAGTTGATCGGTCTCGAGAATCCGATGCGTCGCGCCGATTTCCATCGCGATGCTGCGGGCCAGTTCCAGTTCTCGCTCGGGCAGCGTGGCCGACACTGCGGTGACGGCGATGGCCAGAGGCCCCAATTCCCCGTGCGCGACCTTCAGGACCAGGGAGCTGTCGATGCCCCCCGAAAAAGCCACGACCACCGACCCCATGTCGCGGATGATCTGCTGCAGGGTCCGTTGTTTTGATTCAAGCGTGGGGTGGAGTCGGAGCATGGGTAAACCCGGCATAAGGCTGCGCAACGGCGCGAGGCTGCGCGCCTATGGTTTGACTTTGGCCTTGGCGATGGCGCCCACCACGACCAGCGCGTAATGTTGGGGGTCGAGATACTGTTTGGCCACCCGCAAGACGTCGTCCTTTGTGACCTTCTCGATCGCCTTGGGGTACTGGGTGAAATAGTCCAATCCGAGATTATAAAACTCCACCTGTGCGAGCACCTGCGCCAATTTGGCGCTCGTGTCGATCCGTAGTGGGAAGCTTCCCATAATGAACGACTTGGCGTCGTTGATCTCCTGGTCCGAGACGGGGCCTTCGCGCATGCCTTTCAACTCTTGCAGGACGCCGGTGATCGCCTGGTTGGTGGCTTCGGTTCTGGTTTGAAGATTGACCATGAACGCGCCCGGCATCAATCTCGCGTCGAAATGGCTCATGACGCCATAGGCCAGTCCTTGCTTGTCCCGAATGTTGTCCATCAAGCGTGAAGAAAATCCTCCGGCACCGAGGATGTAGTTCATCACGGTGATGGGATAGTAATCGGGACTGGTCCGGCTGATGCCGGTATGGCCGAGGATGATCGTCGATTGGGTCAAGTCCTTGTCGATCAATTGAACCATCTTGCGATCAACCGGCGCCGGCTTCTTCGGAGAGAAAGGCGGCGGGGTCGCTTTCTTCCAGGATCCGAAATGGGTCTGGATGAGGGCGGAGGCTTGATCCTGCGTCAAGTCGCCGACGACGGCCATGATGGTCTGATTGGGAAGATACTCCCGCGCATGAAACTGCTGGACATCCGCCGGCGTAATCTTGTTAAGCGATTCTTCGCTGCCGTTGGACGGCCAGCGATACGGATGGCCGTGGAAGACCAGCTGATTGAAGGCCTTCAATGCGACATGGCCGGGATCGTCCTCATCGCTGGCAATTTCGCCCACGATTTGGGCGCGCACCCGGTCGAACTCCTGCTTGTGGAATGCCGGATGCATCAGCACGTCCGCCAGCAGCGAAATCCCGAGTTCGGCATCCTTCTTGAGCACCCGGACGGATGCGGTCGTGAAGTCTTCCGAGGCCTTCGCCGCCAGCGCCCCTCCGACAAAATCGATTTCTTCGGCAATCTGCTTTGAACTACGCGTTGCCGTCCCCTCATCGAGGAGGCTCGCGACGAGATTCGCGAGTCCCGCTTTGTCGGAAGGATCCTGAGCCGATCCGACTTTGATGAGGGCATGCACTTCCACGGTCGGCAGATAGTGTTGTTCCAGGAATAGGACCGTGATTCCGTTCGGCGTCACGAAGCGGACCGGACTGAGATCGGTGGCCGAGCTTGGCCCGGACGGCGCCGCGAACAGCCCGAGGAGCAGAGCCGCAGCCGCACAGGCCGGCCCGACATGACGCGGCAAAGTGGCCACGGACCGGCAAAAGGAGTCGCGACAATGTGAATGATACATGGGTCGGCTTTCTAGTGCGTCGCCGTATCCGGGGTGGTGGCGCGCGGAGGTTGCGGAATCAGCATTCCGATCGTCCTCGTGTCATTGATGAGATATTTGTTTGCCACTCGTTGAACGTCTTGTGCCGTCACGGCATGGGTACGCTCGATGAATTGGCTGATTTTCCGCCATCCGGCTCCGACCGTCTCCGCTTCGCCGAGCAGCATCGCATGTCGAAAATTCGAATCTTGCTCGAAAATCCGTCCGGCTTCGATTTGATTCTTCGCCCGCTGCAGCTCAAGCTCGGTCGGCGGCTCGGTCTGCAGGCGCCGAATCTCTTTCAGAAGGCTTTCCTCAACCGATTCGATCTTTTCGCCGGGCCGCACCAGCGCGTAAAAATAAAACAAGCCGGGATCCGCCTGCATCAAGCTGTATTCCGCGCCGACCGCCAAGCCTAATTTCTGCTCATACACCAGGCTTTGGTACAGGCGTGAGCTTTTCCCGTTCGACAAAATCGACTCCAGAATGTTCAGCGCGTACGAATCTTCGCTCGTGTAGTTCGGGACGCGATAGCCCATCATGACGAACGGCACCTGGGCTTCCCGCTTCAGGACAAACCGTCGCTCGCCGCGCTGTTCGGGCTCCATGGCAACCATGGGTTTCGGCGTCGGCCCTTTGGGAATCGGTTCGAATAGCTTGGTGATGGTCTGAATCAATGTGTCGGCTTTGATGTCCCCCACGATGACCAGCGTGGCATTGTTCGGCGAGTAGTAGGTGTCGTAATGCCGTTGCAAGTCTTCCAAGGTCATGGCGTCCAAGTCCGCGAACCAGCCGATGACAGGCCAATGGTAAGGATGGCTGACGTAGGCCTGCGCGAAAAGGGCTTCGACCAGGGCTCCCTGGGGATCGTCCTCCGAGCGGAGGCGGCGCTCTTCCTTTACGACTTCTCGTTCGGTCTTGAACTCATTGCCGTCCAGGATAAGGCCCTGCATCCGGTCCGACTCCAGTTCCAACGCGAGGGGCACGCGATCGGCCGCCAAGTTTTCGAAATAGGCCGTGAAATCCTGGCTGGTAAACGCATTATCCATCCCGCCGTTTTTTCGGATCAGGCGGGAGAACGATCCCTTGGGGAACCGATTGGTGCCCTTGAACATCATGTGTTCCAGCATATGAGACAGACCGGCCCTGCCCATCATTTCATTTCTGGAGCCGACCTTGTACCAGACCTGAACGGTTGCGACCGGCGCTTTGGGAACCTCGACCAACAACACTTTCATGTCGTTGGAGAGCACGAATTCTTTGGGTTCAACGGCGTGTGACATCGGTACGGTCAGCGTCGCTATCGTGAACAGTATTCCGAGGAGTATTGAAACAATGCGGCCGGATGTAGGGCGGAGAAATAAGATCATGAGTTCATGGTGGAAATCCTTCTCATGCTAGCAACGGCTTTGAATCTGTGTCAAGGTAATCGCGGCATCGGCCTCGACATTGCCGAGCTGCCCGCAGGCGCCGAGAACATCGCGCCCGCGGCTTTTTCTTACGAAGGCGTCGAGGCCGGCGCGGTGGAGAACATCCTGGAAGGCATTCACTGTTTCATCCGACGGGCGGCGAAAGAGACTGCCGGGAAAAGGGTTAAACGGAATCAGGTTCACCTTGCCGCGCAGTCCCTGCAGCAGCGAAACCAAGCGGCGGGCGTCGTCCAATCCGTCATTGACGCCTCCCAATAACACATATTCAAACGTCAGGCGGCGGTGTGGCGGAAGCGGGTAGGCACGGCAGGCCGCTAAGAGGGTGCGGAGGGAATGGAGCCGGTTGGCGGCGGGCATGAGTCGTTGCCTCACCTGGTCTGTTGTCGCATTGAGGGAAATGGCGAGGTTCACCCCCAGCGGGGCCAGCTCCTCAAGGCGAGTCGCCAGGCCGGCGGTCGAGACGGTAATGCGCCGGGGAGAAAAGCCGAGCCCCCACACATTGTTCGTAATCCGCCCGATCGCATCGACGAGCGCGTCAAGGTTGGCCAGCGGCTCCCCCATGCCCATAAAGACCAGATTTGTAATAGGCGCGTCCGGCGAGGTGTGATGCTGCGCCGCCAGGACTTGCGTCAGGATTTCAGCAACCCGTAAGTTCCGCCGAAGGCCCATGGTGCCGGTAAGGCAAAACGCGCAATCCAATGTGCATCCGACCTGAGTGGACAGGCACAATGTCAATCGGTTGTCCTCGGGAATCAATACGCTCTCTACCGCCAAGCCGTCGGACAACGTGAAGACCAATTTTTTCGTTCCATCTTCCGATGTATAGGCCCGACAATCCCGAGGGAGCGAGATGACGGCGCAATTCGAGAGGCGGGTCCGGTCGTCTCTGGACAGGTCGCTCATGCGTGCGATATCCGTCTCGCGGCCGCGATATAACCACCGCAGCACTTGCCGGGCGCGATAAGGCGGCCAGCCGAGGCCGCGGACGAATTGCACCATGCCGGATTCATCCAGGCTGAGAAGGTCTACCGGTTCGGTAAGTTGCTGGGCCGTTGTCGCCATGTGGCAAAAGCCTAACACACCAAAAAAACCGCTGACAACCAAAGACCCGGGCAGAGCGGGCGTCCGGCTATTTTCGTCGCCTCGAAGCCATTATAATGAGTTTCAATCGCTATGATGTTCGCATCTTCCACTGGTTCTGTTCCGTCGCTACTTAAGCGGATGCAGGGATGGCTGGTCCTCTGTGCGCTGCTGGGGCTGACGTGTTTGCTGCTGCCCAGCGTGTCTGGTCAATCTCCTCCCCAGCAACTCGGGCCTCAGTGGTCTTGTGATTCGGCTGAGGAGTGTTTTCGGTCGGTCGCGGCCATCCGTGACAATCGCGCAACGGTGGAGCGGCGTGATGAGGTGCTGGCGACCAAAATCGAGAGGCTCCGCGCCATCATGGAGCGCTATCCCGCTTCTCTCTGGGCCAAGCGAGCCGGATTACTCTTGGGCATTCTGTTGACTGATCGGGAGCCCGCCGAAGCGATCCGGTATCTCAGGAGCGCCCAACGTGATTTTCCTCAGCTGGAAGACTATTTTCGCCTCTGGATCGGGGATTCCCTGGTGAAACTGAATGACGGAGCGGAGGCCGCGAAGTCCTTTGAATCGATTCGCGAAGCCGTCCCCGATTCAAGCCTGCTGGTGCGCGGCGCCTATCGGACGGGAGAGACATACTATGGGCTCAATGATTGTGCCGCCGCCATCGAATGGTTCACCCGCGCGCTGGCGTTGAACGACAAGGACCGGGCGGCTCCGTCGGCTTTGGTTCATGTGGCGGACTGCCATGATCGCGCGGGCCGGACCACGGAAGCCCGCACGGCGTTCAAACAGGCGTGGATTCGATTTCCCCATACGGGCGAAGCACGGGAGGCAAGAGCGCGCCTTGATGCGAACGGAGGCGGAGAAGCGTGGACCCCGTCGGCGGACGATCATTATCACCGCGCACAAGCGTTTCTCGGCCTCGCCATGCAAGCCGAGGCGATCGAGGAACTGCGGCGGGTTCTCTCGTTGGAGCCACAGCACCCTCGTCGATACGAGGCGCGGCTGAAACTCGGCATCGCCCAGACGAGGTTGAAGCAGTATGACCTGGCGAGGGAGACCTTCCGGAGCCTATCCACGGAACGCGTTCCGGAATCGAACGAAGCGCAGGTGTGGCTCTCTCGCGTCTATTTGCGGCAGGGACTGGGTGACAAGTTGCTGGAATTGGCTCGCCGGTCATTAGATTCCACACTGACCAATGATCAAAAAGCGATGGTGCAGCTGTTTGCCGGAGTATGGCTCGAAGATCAAAACCGTTTTGACGACGCAATCGGCGCCTTCCGCCGGGTGGCAAAGTACGGAGAGTCGGCCTCGCAGCGCGCGGAAGGATTATGGAGAGTGGGATGGGCGCAATATCGCACGGCTCAGTATGCGGAGGCCGCCGAAACATTCAAAATGGTGGCTGCCGCGCAAGTCAGCGCATTCGAGCCGCAGGCCCTCTATTGGTTGGCGCGTGCCGCGGATCATGACAAAAACGGCAAGCCGCATGATTATTACAATCGTGTGTGTCAGCGCCAGCTGTATAGCTATTACTGTCAATTGGCGATGCGGCATGCCGATGTGCGGCCTGAGTCCATCCCGGAGGTCGTCACGGTCAGTACGGGCGTCGAGGCTCCATCTCTACCGGAAAACAGGCGGCTTGAAATTGAGCGGCATCCGGCCTACCGGCGAGCAGTCGAACTGAAAATTCTCGGCCTCACTCAGGATGCCGCCCGTGAGCTCGCAACTCTTACGGAGCAATACAGTCGCGACGAAGAAGTCTTGCTCGCGTTTTCGGCTCTCTTGAATGAAGTCGGCGCGTACTATCCCGCGCTACGTCTGGCCAAAACGCATTTCCGCGACAAGCTGGAGCGTGGCGGAGCTCCGGCTTCCTCCGTGCTTTGGACAGTGGCGTACCCGACGGGACTCCTTCCGATGATCCAGGCTCAGGGCGTCACGCAGGTCAATCCCTATCTTGCCGCGGCCATCATTCGCGAAGAGAGTCAATACGATGAAAGGGCGGTGTCGATGGTCGGGGCGGTAGGCCTCATGCAACTGATGCCCGCGACGGCGAATCAGGTGGCGCAACGATTTGGCTTGTCGGCAGTGGAGCGGGACGATCTGTTCGATCAAGGCACGAATATCGGCCTGGGCGTACGATACCTGGGCCAATTACTGGATCAGTTTTCCGGCAATGTCGCCTACGCGGTTGCGGCCTATAATGCCGGTCCGACCGCTGTCACGGGCTGGATTTCCACCGACGGGAAACGCGAGCAAGACGAATTTATTGAATTAATTCCGTATCAAGAGACCCGTCTCTACGTCAAACGGGTGCTTCGCAGCTACGGCGAGTATGTGCGCCTCCACCGCGGCTCTTCCTAGTACTCCTTTCCTTGACAAGGTATTGTGAACTTTCTATAGTGCCCGCCCATATAGGGTGTTTTTTACTTTGCATGATGAGGATGGCGCCATGACGTTGGATCGGCTTGATGCGTTGGAAGTTCGAATCCGTGAGCTTGTCAAACTGATACAGGATCTGAAACGAAAAAACACCGCCCTGGAAGAAGAACTTCGTCTTGCCCGAGAACGGCTGGTTTCGCAGGATGACAATAATCGACGCTGGGAGCGCGAACGTATGGATATTCGGGCCCGTATCGAACGTGTCCTGGGTGAAATCGAAGTACTCGAATGTCTCGATCCTTCCAAGGAGGTGGCTCTTGATTAAGACCATCGATGTGGAGATTTTCGGTCACCGGTTCGGCATCAATGGTGATGCCGACGATTCCTATGTGTACCAGCTGGCGGAAATGGTTGATAAACAAATGAAACATGTGGCGCAGGGCATGAAAACCGCCACGCCTCACAAGTTGGCCGTCCTGGCCGCGCTCAATCTCGCGCACCAGTTATTGGAGTGCGAGAAGAAGATGCAGCGTATCGAAACGGACATGGAGCGGCGGATGCTCTTGCTGATGGAATCCATCGAAGAGCAAGTGCCGTCCGGGCCGTCGGCTCGATAGGTGGTGCGGGTCAGTTTCCTTTTGCGTCATGCCCGCGAAGGCGGGCCACTCCTTGATCAAGATCCAACGCTGTGGAGAAGCCCTTTGACTGGATTCCCGCTTCCGCAGGAATGGCTGACTCCAGTGCGTCTGACGGCAAACTGGCCCACTACCGATAGGTCGTCGCCTTGCAATCGTGTAGCCCCTTTGCTATTGTGGGGGCACTGGAAGGTGAAGTGAACAGCGGATCGAAGAAAGGAACTTGGAATCGGTCAGGCGCTTGCACGAGATCATGTCCTCAATGAATATGGAATCGCTGGTCTGCATTGCAGTTGTCAGTGTCTTCGCTGGATGGGCGACAAAACCGATAACCCGTTTAATACAGTGGAGTGAAGGGTTAACGGACGATCTGGTGGCTTTGATGCGGGATTTCCTGCTCAATGGGCCTCTTATCGGAGCACATCCTTCATACGCGGCCGTTCGGTTTAGGCGGGAAAAATGTCACAAGAGAAGTGGTGTGCCCGCGGGAGAACGGCGATCAGATAGACCTATTCAGTCCCGGCGATCCATGGCGTTCCCTGCCTGACTGCTAGTCCATAGGCGCGTTGAATCGCACCCTGCTTCGTTTCTTCCTGTCGCTTCTGATTCCCTTATCTGATCCGATCACATACGCTGCTCGGCTCCGGCCGCAAGGTCGGGCTTGAATCGTAAGGGAGGTGGGTCCCATTTCTCTGAGCATCTTTGCATACATTGTCACTGCGCTCCTAGGCGCCGGAATCGGTGTCGGAGCGTATGAGTTCCTGCGCCGAAACTCGGCTTTGGCACGGCGAACAGAAGCAGAAGGGCAAGCCCTCCATATTGTCCAGGGCGCTCAACGCGAAGCCGAGACGGTGATGAAAGAAGCCAAACTGGAAGCCAAAGACTTGGTGTTTCAAGCCAAAACGGAGATTGAAAAAGAACAGAAGACCAAGTTGGCCGAGTTGGTCGGTATCGAGAAACGGATCGCTCAGCGAGAAGAGAATTTCGAGAAGAAGCTGTTCGGAGTGGAGAAACGGGAAAACGACCTTGCGAAGCGCGATCAAGAACTGGCCAAGCGGGAAGACAGCCTGGTCCAGCAGGAGGCTCTATGCGTCGAGGCCTTGAAGCAGCACCGCGAAGCGTTGGAACGGGCGGCGAGCCTGACCGCCGAGGAGGCCAAAAGGCAGCTTATCGCTGAAATGGAGAGTCAGGCCCGTCTTGAAGCCGCAGGGCTGGCCAAGCGCACACTCGAAGAAGCCAAAGAGAATGCGGAGCGTGAGGCGCGTGAAATTATCGCCCGATCGATTCAACGCGTGACGCGGGATTACGTCAATGAAGCCACCATCTCGGTCGTTCCGATTCCCAATGATGCCATGAAGGGCCGGATTATCGGACGCGAGGGCAGGAATATCCGGGCGATCGAGGCCGCGACCGGTATTGATCTCATCATTGACGAAACGCCCGAAGCCGTCATTATCTCGGGGTTTGATCCGCTTCGCCGGGAAATCGCCAAGGTCTCGCTCGAACGTCTCATGCACGACGGGCGGATTCACCCCACTCGAATCGAAGAAATCGTTGAAAAGGTGAAGACGGATATCGAGAAGCTCATGATCGAAGAGGCGGAAAAAATCATCTTCGAACTGGGCCTGTCGGATTTCCATCCTGAATTGGTCAAGGTCTTGGGCCGGCTCAAATATCGAACCAGCTACGGTCAGAATAATTTGTACCATGCGCGGGAAGCCTCGTACATTTGCGGCATTATGGCGTCCGAGCTCGGGCTTGACGTCAAACTGGCGCGGCGCGGCGCGCTGTTGCACGATATCGGAAAGGCGGTCAGCCACGAAGAAGAGGGGCCGCATGCCATGCTGGGAGCGGAAATCGCCAAGAAATACGGAGAGGATCCGAAGGTCGTGAACGCCATTGCGGCGCACCATGAGCAGGTGGAACCCATCTGCCCGGAAACGGTGTTGGTTGCGTCGGCTGAAGCTCTGTCGGCGGCGCGGCCCGGGGCCCGTAGAGAAGCACTCGAATCGTACGTCAAACGGCTCGAGAAGCTCGAATCATTGGCGACCGGACAGAAGGGCGTCCAGAAAGCCTATGCCATCCAAGCAGGCCGCGAAATCCGTGTCATCGTCAAGCAGGACGATCTTTCGGACCCCGAGTGTTTTCAACTCTCCAGAGATCTTGCCAAGAAGATCGAACACGAATTGACCTATCCGGGGCAAATCAAGGTGACGGTCATTCGCGAGAGTCGTTTTGTGGACTACGCAAAGTGAGGATGACGGCGTGAACGTTCTCTTTATCGGCGATATCATGGGCGAGCCGGGACGCAAAGCCCTCGCCCGACTGCTTCCCAAGCTGGTGGTGCAGCGCCACATCGATGTCGTCATCGGGAACGGGGAAAATGTCGCCGGCGGATTCGGGATTACCCCCGATCTAGTCGATGAATTGTTTGATCTCGGTCTTTCCGTCATCACGACCGGCAATCATGCCTGGGACAAAAAGGAGATCATCGACTTTTTCCCGCGTGAACCCCGGCTGCTTCGCCCGGCCAATTATCCGGAGGGTGTGCCGGGGAAAGGCAGTTACGTGCTGACGTGCCCGAACGGAGAGTCGTTGGGTGTGCTGCATCTGATGGGGCGCGCATTTATGCCGACGATCGATTGTCCCTTTCAGGTTGCAAAACGGGAGCTGGAACGGCTGAAGAGCCAAACGCCGGCGGTTGTCGTCGATATGCATGCCGAGGCAACGTCCGAGAAGATGGCGATGGGGCACTTTTTGGACGGATTGGTCACGGCGGTCGTCGGTACCCATACGCATGTCCAGACCGCGGATGAGCAGATTTTGCCCAAGGGCACCGCCTATATTACGGATATCGGGATGACCGGTCCTCTGCATTCGGTTATCGGGATCAAAAAAGAACTCGCCATCGAAAAGTTTTTGACCGGGATGCCCCGTCGATTTGAAATTGCGTCAGGGCCGGTCGTGTTTTGCGCCGTGTTGGTTGATCTTGACCCGCGGCTGGGCAAAGCGCTCTCAATAGAACGCATTCGCATCGTGGACTGATCGCTCCTCCGTTCGACGGTTCAATCCTCACGGTCTTCGCTTCTAATGGTTTGACGCTCCATGGCCTCGCGACGTATCTGGACGGTTTCCGATCTGACCAGCTTGATCCGGGAGTCTCTGGAAGGGGATTTTTGCGACGTTTGGATTGAAGGAGAGGTGTCGAATATCAGATGGCCCGGATCGGGGCATATCTATTTCACCTTGAAAGACGAGCGGAGTCAGATCCGCATGGTGCTGTTCCGGGCCGGGGCCCAACACCTGCGATTCGAACTTAAGGAAGGTCTCCATGTGGTGATCCGAGGCCGCCTGTCCGTCTACGAACCGCGAGGAGAGTATCAAGTGGTGGTCGAATATGCCGAGCCTCTGGGTATCGGGTCCTTGCAGCTCGCGTTTGAACAGCTCAAAGAGCGATTGGCCAAGGAAGGATTGTTTATTGAAAATCGAAAACGTCCCCTCCCTCGCTTTCCCCGCGCCGTCGGCATTGTGACCTCCCCGACCGGAGCGGCTGTCCGGGACATGGTGACCGTGCTGCGCCGGCGATGGCCGGCAGTCAATATTGTGATTGCCCCCGCCCCGGTGCAAGGTGTCGGGGCCGCCGAGCGCATTGCTTCGGCGATCGGGGACTTGAGCGCCGCCGGGCTTGTCGATGTCATTATCGTAGGGCGGGGCGGAGGTTCGTGGGAAGATTTGTGGTCGTTCAATGAAGAGATCGTGGTGCGCGCCATTGTCGCTTCGCGAGTTCCCATTGTGACGGGAGTGGGGCATGAGATCGATGTCACGCTGGCCGATTTTGCCGCCGATTTTCGTGCGGCGACTCCTTCGGCTGCGGCGGAGGCGGTCGTGCCCGTATTCGATGACGTGATGGCACGAGTCATCCAGTCGTCCGGACGCATGATCCGCTGCATGCGCACTCACTGCCTGTCGCAGCATCATCGGGTTGAGAGCGGCCTCCGCCTGTTCGACGTCATGCGCCGGCGGCTGCAAACGGAGGCTCAGCGGGTCGATAACGTGGTTGCCGGCGTGGTAGAGCATACGCGCCATCGCCTTGGATATGCTCAACGCACCGCGCGCGCATTGCAGCACGAATTGCTGACGGCCGGTCCTGTGACTACGATACGGGAATTTCGGATTCTGCTCCCTCAATTGGTCAATCGCCTCGGACGAGAAATGCAAACCCTGCTTTCCTGCAGACGCCAGCGGACTCAGCGCCATGTGACGGGGTTGGACGCCCTTAGTCCGCTGGCCATTCTGGCTCGCGGGTACAGTCTGGTTCATCGGCTTTCCGACGGCCGATTGGTGAGGGATGCCAAGGACGTCGCCGAAGGAGATCCGGTTGGGGTCCGGCTCGCGTCGGGTCGTCTTTTGTGTGCGGTGCAGCAATCGCTGCCTGATTCTTCGCCTTGACCTCTCAAAGATCTCCGGCAATAATGTGTGCCTCTTCACATGTGCTTGGTTTTTCTCGTGACGAAACGGAGTCGCCGTGGCGGCCGTAAAATTTGAGCAAGCGATGGCCAGGCTCGAGGCCATTGTGACCGAATTGGAGAAGGGGGATCTTCCCCTTGATGATTCCCTCCGGATTTTTGAAGAGGGGATCCGACTATCGAAGACTTGTCTGAAAATGTTGGAAGATGCGGAGCGAAAGGTGGAAATTCTGGTTCAAGAGAAGGACGGCAGAAGGCGACTCCAGGCATTCTCGCTTACCGACCAAGATCCCGATGTTCCCTCGCCGAGCACATAGGATCAGCGTTACAACCATCAGGCTGGTTACTGATTAGGGCGCATGTGATGCTTTCCCGGCTGCCAGCAATGCGCGATCGGCTTGATCGTGCGCTTGTCGCCCGCGGACTTGTCTCCGGTCGAGACGAGGCCGGGCGGTTGATTCTTGCCGGGTTGGTCCGGGTCGATGGGTGCTTAGTCGACAAACCGGCCACGCTCGTACCCGTAGATGCCGATGTCCAGGTTTTGTGCTCCCGGTCGCAGTATGTCAGCCGCGGCGGCGACAAACTGAACCCGGCGCTCGATTATTTTGACGTCGATGTTCGCGGGCGCGTCGCGCTCGATGTGGGATGTTCGACCGGAGGTTTCACGGATTGTCTTTTGCAGCGCGGCGCCAAGCTCGTGTACGCGGTCGATGTCGGTTATGGTCAATTCGATTGGCGCCTGCGGCAGGATTCCCGCGTCGTGCTCCTGGAGCGTACGAATATTCGGTATCTCGCGCCTTCCGCCATAACCGATCCTATTGAAGTGGCCGTCGTCGATGTTTCATTTATTTCGTTGTCAATTGTGCTACCCTGCGTGATGCGATTCCTGGCGAGGCCCGCTACCGTGGTCGCCCTCGTCAAGCCGCAATTTGAAGTCGGAAAGGGACGCGTGGGAAGGGGCGGTGTGGTTCGAGACGACGCTTTGCGTTCGGAGGTCAAAGAAAACATGGTCGAATTAGCCGAAGACCTCGAATTGTCGGTGATCGGCAGTATGGATTCACCGGTTCATGGCCGGAAAGGAAATCGCGAGATTTTGATGTGTTTCTATCGACCCGCGCCCGGTTCTTCTACTCACTCAAGCCCGGCGGTCGCGCAAGCATGAAAAACCTTTGCGGGACGGCTGAGAGGGTGTAGGCTTCAAGTCCGATCTCGTCGGAACCGGGGTATCGCTGGTTCGATTCGTAATCAAGGAAAAACTTATGAAGGTATTGGTAACTGGGGGCGCGGGTTTTATTGGTTCGCATGTAGTCGATCGGTTGGTGCAGGAAGGTCACGATGTGACGGTCGTCGATAATCTGTGTTCCGGGAAGCGCAAGAATGTGCCGCGCGCGGCGCAGTTTTACAAGGTGGATATCGAAAGTTCCAAGCTCGAACGGGTGTTTCGTAATGAGCGTCCTTCCATCGTGCTTCATCTGGCGGCGCAGATGAACGTGCGTAAATCGGTTGAGGATCCGCTGTTTGATGCGCGGGTCAATGTGCTGGGCACGCTTAATGTGCTGGAGCAGGCGGCAAAACATGGCGCCCGCAAAATGATCTTTTCCTCATCGGGAGGGGCCATCTACGGGGAGCAAAGCGCTTTTCCCGCTACCGAATCTCACGTCACCCAACCGCTGTCGCCGTACGGGATCAGCAAGTTATGCGGCGAGCACTATTTGTCCTATTACGCCCGTATGAGCGGGATACAAGTGGTGAGCCTGCGATACGCCAATGTCTTCGGTCCAAGGCAGGATCCAGAGGGTGAAGCAGGGGTGGTCGCGATTTTCATTCAGAAACTCCTCAATCACGAGCAACCGGTTATTTATGGGAACGGGCGTCAGACCCGCGATTTCACGTATGTCGAAGATGTGGTCGAGGCCAATCTCGTTGCGATGGGGCAGGAGGCTCAAGGTGTGTTCAATGTCGGCACAGGAATTGAGACTTCGATCAACGATCTGTTCTCTCTCATAGTGGAATTGACCAAGTCCGACTGCAAAGAAGTGCATGGCCCGGCAAAAAAAGGCGAGCAGGCACGCAGCGTCATTGATTCGACGAAGCTAAGACATGAATTGGGGTGGGAAGGGAAGGTAGATCTTCGGGAAGGACTTCGGCGAACGGTCGCCTATTTCCGTGAACGCAGTTCTTAACTGACCGCGAATACAGGCCGTTTAGTAACGTGGCACGGAAGCGTCTACTTGCGCCGACCAGGCATCGATGCCGCCGATCAGGTTCTTCACGTTGGAAAAACCTTGCTGGAGAAGAAACCCCGTGGCGTCGGCGCTTCTCATGCCATGATGGCAGTAGGCGATAATCTCAGTCTGCCGATCCAGCTTGTCGAGTGCTTGCGGTAGCGTCGCGAGCGGAATCAAGACAGATCCTTCAAGTCTGGCCAACGCATATTCCCATTGCTCGCGAACGTCGACCAACACAAGTTTATCGCCGTTATCGAGCCGCGTTTTTAATTCTTTGGGAGTGATGGTAAAGCTCATGCCGAAACCCTCCGTCATTCGAAGGGATCATAAGATAGGGTTAAAAGGACTGTCAACCTCAGGATGAGGAGGCCGGTGGACGGCTGTCCGTGGGTTTCCGATTTGACGGCCGCAGCCCTGAGACAAAATTTGTCGGCACCTGTTCACGATTCGTACACAATTTTCGTCGGAACTTGCGATCGAAGTAAGAAAGTTCTCGTAAGACATTGGAAATCCGCAGCGATTTCGTTCTTTAGCTTCCTGATGGTATGAAATTTGCTTTTATCTAAATGCAAAGGTGCCTGATCGTGACCGGAGAGAATCTTGTCGTACTGGTCACGACCGCCTCTATTGAAGAGGCCAAAGCTATCGCGCAGACTGTTGTTGAGGAGAGATTGGCTGCATGCGCCTCCATTATCGATCGTGTCGAATCAATCTTTAGGTGGGAAGGAGCGGTCCAGTCTGAACAGGAGTCGTTGCTCATTATAAAGACCACCGCCGCACGCTTCCAGGCACTTCAGACTCGGATCAAGGCGATCCACAGTTATAGCGTTCCGGAAATTATTGCTGTGCCGATCCAGATGGCCGCAGAGTCCTATTTGGCTTGGTTGAACCGAGAAACGCAAAAGTAGAGGAATTTGTTGGAGAGGAATTTTCCAGGGAAGGGTTGACCTACTAGGGGGAGATCAGTAAACTGCCTCCACATAGACGAATGTGATCATCCTTCCTGTATCGTAAGGGGGGAAGGGAGTTGCCATCATGAGCCAGCCAGCAAACGAAACGAGTGACGCTTACACAGTAGTCGTCTTCAGGGGGTCCTCCTCTAAACCTCTGCGCTTCAGCTTTCCCAGGAAATTTATTCGAAAGCTACTGATTCTCGTCGCAGCGTTTATCGTGGCGGATTTACTCGTTGTATCCCATTATGTGATCCGGACTGGAGAAGTATGGCAGTTGTCGGCGTTTCGAGCGGAAGCTATGAGCGCCCGCGAGCAAACGGCTGCCTTCTCTTCCGCCATCGACGACCTGAAAAGGCGGATTTCCGCCATGAATGAAGTCAACCAGCGGTTGCGGGTCATGCTGGGTATCGAGCCGTCGAAGCAGCCCGGCGACTTATCCAATGGACGTGGAGGCGAGGAGACGCCGTTGCCCGATGGAAAAGGCGCGATAGGCTCAACGCCTGCCGGTAGCGGTTCGGACAACCGCCAGTCTTCACTGGACATGAATGAGGCCGTACGGGCGGACGGTAGTATTACGGCTGAGAATTCGGAAATTATCGCTCAACAAGTTCGTGAAGAGATTCAATCACTTGCAGTGGCAGCCTCAAGCCAGGAACAGTCACTTGAAGAGCTCAGCCAGGCTGCCGAGCAGCGTTCCACCCAGTGGTCTTCCACGCCGTCTATTTGGCCCGTCCGGGGTTGGATCACTTCCGGCTTCGGTCCTCGGGTGTCTCCGTTCACAGAGAAGCCGGCTTGGCATGATGGTCTCGATATTGGAGCTTCTCCGAACGCTCCGGTCCAGGCTCCGGCTCAGGGCCGTATCATTTCAGTCGGCTTCGATCCCAAAATGGGAAATAATGTCAAGATTGATCACGGCTACGGGATTGAAACGGTCTACGGGCACCTTGCGAAAGCCCTGGTCAAGGAAGGCCAGCGTGTGAAGCGAGGCGATGTGGTGGCCTTGGTCGGGACGACCGGTTTATCGACTGGTCCCCACCTTCACTATATGGTGAAAAAGAACGGTCAAACCCTCGATCCCAGGAAGTTTATTCTCGACTGATCGCTCGATTATCTTCAGCGGTATCCCGCACATCCCCGGTTGTTCTCCCTCCTCCGGTTCTCGTTATTCATCAATAATGGATCAGCCTCCGCCTATCTATTCTGGATAATTGAAGGAAAGATTCGGACATGTCTCGATCTCCGGCTCCCCGCCACATTTTTGAAGTCGCGCAGGCGCTGGGCATTCATTCGGATGATCTCATGCCGTTTGGACGGTATAAGGCCAAAGTGGGCCTTGATTTGCTGGAACGGCTTCAGGCTCGACCCAGCGGCCGATATATTCTTATCAGCGCAATCAATCCCACTCCCCTGGGAGAAGGTAAGACGACCACCGCGATAGGGCTTGGCATGGGGCTCGGCCGCCTGGGGCACCGGGCTATCGTCACATTGCGACAGCCGTCGCTTGGTCCGGTATTCGGGATAAAGGGCGGGGGTGCGGGAGGAGGAAACGCTCAGCTGTACCCGATGGAAGACATAAATCTCCATTTGACGGGTGACGCCCATGCAGTGGCTTCGAGCCATAACCTATTGTCGGCTTTCATAGACAATCATATGTTTCACGGCAACTCGTTGGCGCTGGACCCGCAACAGATCACATGGCCGCGAGTCACCGGCATCAGTGATCGCGCGTTACGCGAGATCGTCTTGAAGGATGGAAGCGCCCGAAGAACCGCCCGCTTTGTCATTACCGAAGCTTCCGAGGTCATGGCAATATTGGCGTTAGCCCGCAATGCAGAGGATCTGCGCCGCCGCCTCGGACACATCGTCATCGGCTTCACATCCAATGGCAGGCCGGTCAGGGCGGAGGAATTGGGGTGTGTCGGGTCTATGACCGTATTGCTGAAGGAGGCTCTCCTGCCGAACTTGGTTCAGACCCTCGAAGGGACGCCGGCATTTGTGCACACGGGACCGTTCGGCAATATTGCGCACGGCAATTGCTCCATCGTATCCGATGCGATTGCTTTACGTTGCGCCGACTATGTCATCACCGAAGCCGGATTCGGGAGCGACTTGGGCGCCGAGAAATTCTTCAATATCAAATGCCGGTTGTCGGGTTTCCGCCCGTCCGCCGCCGTGGTGGTCGCGACGCTCAGGGCGCTGAAGCTGCATGGAGGCGGAGGGCCCGTCAAATCGGGTGCGCCGTTGCCCGAGACGTTGACCGGTCCCAACGAGGAGGCGCTTGCCAAAGGATTTGCCAACCTCGAACAACATATTGCAAATATCCGCGCCCATGGGATTCCTGTCGTGGTGGCAGTGAATGCCTTTACGAGCGACTCGACCGCGGAATTGGAATGGGTCCGCGAACATTCCCGTAAAGCCGGAGCGTTTGATGCCGCGATATCGACCCATTGGGCCGACGGGGGAAAGGGAGCGGAGGAATTGGCGGACGCCGTCCTCCGGGCCGCGAGGCAGGAGAGCGCCTTCAGATACTTATATGACCCTGAGTGGCCCATCCGAAAGAAAATCGAGACGATTGCGATGAGGATGTACGGGGCGGCCGGAGTATCGTTTGAGTCGGACGCTGAACAACAAATGGAAACCGCCGGCCGCCATGGTTATGGGAATCTTCCGATTTGCATGGCGAAGACGCCGCTTTCCTTGTCGCATGATCCCGCCCTGAAAGGGCGGCCTTCGGGATTTATCCTTCCCATCAAGGAGCTCCGCATCCTGGCCGGGGCCGGGTTCCTGACGGCTGTGTGCTCCGGGATGCAACTGCTGCCGGGCCTTCCGAAAAAACCCGCGGGGGAGCGAATCGATTTGAACGTCGAGAGCGGCGAAATTATCGGACTGGCGTAGGGGCTACCGCTGTTTCAGGAACCGGAAGAATTCCGAGTCGGGGCTCATGACGAGAGCGGATTTGTCTCGAAACGTTTTCTTATAGGCTTCCATTGAACGGGTAAACTCGAAGAAGCGCGGGTCTTGACGATACGCGTCCGCATAAATCCTGAATGCTTTGGCATCCCCGCCTCCGCGCAGCTCTTCCGATTCCTTGTAGGCCTCCGCAAGAATAATCTCACGATCCTTCTCGGCGTCGGACCGGATTTTTTGAGCTTCTTCGGCCCCTTCGGCTCGGTACTGCTTGGCTTGCCGCTCGCGTTCGGCCTGCATGCGGGCGAAGACGGCCTTCTCATTTTGCTCCGGCAGGTCGGCCCGCTTGATGCGGACGTCCGAGATTTCGATCCCGTACCCAGAGGCCTTTTCATTTGCTCGCTGCGTGACGACTTTCATCAGTTCGGCCCGGGCCGTCGAGACGATCTCCGCCAATTCATGCCGCCCCAATTCGACGCGCAGTTCGCTGTAGATGATGTCGTGCAGGCGTTGTAACGCTCCCCGCTGAGTCTGGAAAGCTTGATAGACCTTCAACGGGTCGGTAATCCGCCATTTGGCGAAGTTGTCCAACAGCAAGGTTTTCTTATCCTGCGTAATCACGTCTTGCGCATCCGATTCGTAGTCCAATAGACGCTTGTCGAAGTACGTGACCTCTTCGATGAAGGGCATTTTCATATACAGGCCGGCTTCCGTCACGTTGCGGACGGGCTTGCCGAGTTGGACGACGATGCCCGTTTGCGTCACATCCAGGATAAAGAACGGGGAGGCCCCCAAGACGACCAGGCCGATGAGCACGGCCAGCACCCCGATGAGGATTCCTTGCTTGCTCATTGTGTCCGCTCCGCGCCGGAAGAAGACGAGGGTTTGCTCAACCGTTCAAGCGGCAAATACGGGACGACGCGGTCGCCGGCTTTCCCGTCCAGAATGATCTTGTCGACGTTCGGCAGGATCTCTTCCATTGTCTCGATATAGATCCGCTTGCTGATGATGTCCTTGGCCTGATTGTATTCCTTCAACGTGGCCAAGAAACGGTTAGCTTCGCCTTGCGCGCGGTTCAGCCGCGCCTGCGCATAGCCTTTCGCCTGGTTGACGATCTGCGCCGCTTCGCCTTTGGCTTTCGGGATGATGTCGTTCCGATACCCCTGCGATTGATTGATCAATTTTTCCCGGTCTTCTTTGGCGTTCGTCACGTCCTTAAATGCGGCGGCGACCGCTTCAGGCGGGTCGACGTCCTGCAGCTGGATCGCGGCGACTTGGACGCCGGTCGCGTATTGATCGAGGATCGATTGCAACAGGTCCTGAGTGTCCTGCTGAATGATCGCCTTCCCGGTCGTGAGGGCCTCGTCGATCTTGCTCTTGCCGATGACTTCCCGCATGGCGGCCTCGGCGGCCTTGACGATGGTTTCGTCGATATAGGCGACGTTGAACAAATATTCGCTCGAGTTCTTGATCTTGTACTGCACGATGAACTCGATGGCCAGGATATTCATATCGCCCGTCAGCATCAGGGCTTCTTGCGGAATCATCTGCTGGCGGCCTTGGCGGTCTTTTCTGAAGCCCACTTCGACGCGGTGTAACTTGGCCACTTTCGGCTGGAGCACGCTTTCCAAAAGAGGAATCTTGAGATGAGGACCGGGAGACACCGTGCGGACGGGAACACCGAAGCGCTTGACGACGCCTTCCTCATCCGGCGCGACAATGAACGCGCTCTGCCAGATCAGGAAAATGACGGCGACAACGAGAATGATGTTCTTCAGCCCCCCGGAGGGAAGCAAGTCGCGCAGTTGTCCCTGTGCTTGCCTGAAGGCGTCATCAAGCTTGTCGCCTTTGCTCCAAGGATCTTTGGGGTCCCAGACCATAACAAGTGTGTCCGTGAATGTTAAGTAAGGCCCCCAACCATAACAAAGTGAGGTGTCATGAGCAATAAAGAAAGAGACGAGCCGGCGCGACACTCAGGCGCCCGTTCAATACAACGGAACGAGCCTCGCAACGAAGATGGAACCGGTCAGGGAGTTACGGCGCCGCCGCACGAAGAACCGGATCCCGCGGTGCATCCATAGCAATGGTTGCCTGTGACGATGCGCCTGGTTTGTAGCCTGGTCAGGTCAAAGTCACGGAGATGAGAAGGAGAGCCATGTGTCAGCGGAAGATCGAGCATCTGGTTAAAATCACAATCATACAGACTGCCATCCCAACCCACGGAGAGCGTGTGCCGGCACATCACACCGGCGGCGGCGGAAGGGTTGAACGCGTTGGCAAGTCGTTCCATGTAGGCTGCGTAATTGCCGCTGTCGAGCAGGAATTCCAGAAAACGGCTGATGGGCATATTGGTGATGGTATACAGCCGGTTGAAAGTGATGTGATAGCGACCGGCGAGTTCCCGGCGAAAATGCGCTTCAATACTCTCTTGCTTCGGCGGCAGGAATGCTCCGACGGGATTGTAGACCAAATTCAACGAGAGGCCGCTGCCGTCCCGTCCATAGCCCAATTCATTCAACAGCCGTAACGCCTGGATAGACTTGTCGAACACACCGTCGCCACGTTGTGCGTCCGTTTGACCGGCCCGGTAGTATGGCAGCGAGGCCACGATCTCCACTTCGTGACGGGCCAGAAAATCGGCCAAATCCGATTGCGACGGCAGCAGAAGGACGGACAGATTGCATCGGTCCATCACATGGCGTCCAAGCGCGCGCGCCTGTTCGACCAGCCGGCGGAAATTAGGATTCAATTCCGGGGCGCCTCCGGTAATATCAACAGTGGGAATCTCGGTTTGGGCCAGGACGGTCATGCACAGCTCGGCTGTTTCCCGCGACATGATTTCGCGGCGGTCGGGGCCGGCATCCACATGACAATGCCGGCACGTCTGATTGCACAGTTTTCCGACGTTGATCTGAAAGACGCTGATTCCCGTTGCCTGCAGGGGATGCAGACCGGCCTTTTCAAGATACGACTCAAACGGAGGGCAGCCGGCCTGTTCGCCGAGGATACGTAGTTGCTTACTTGCGGAGGCCAAGGGATTGCGTCGTCCCAAAAGCGTTAGAGGCATGATGCGTGAATCCTCACGATGACCGGTCGATGAGATGTCGAAGAAGTCCTCACGCTTGTTATATCATGGACTTTAACCAGGCAAGTAGGCCTCTCGGCATTCTCCTTGAGGGTCAAGAACCGGCTTCGCATGTTTGTCGCCACTTGGCGAACACCAATCCGTACGTGGCGGCATTGAGAAGGACTACTAATAGACCCAACACAATTTGCACCGTAGGAGTCAGTCCCTCCGGATAGAGAACCGGCAGCAGATAATGCGTGATGAAGTCGCCTTCATAACCGGCTTCAGCACTTTGGGCCAGGAGCCGATTCTCAAGTGGCGTCAAGGGACAGGTCCAACCCATGAATTCAATCATGGTTCCCCATACCGCTGCCGGCACATGCAGCCATGCAATGCGCGGCCATTTCAGGACCAACAATCCTCCGCCGATGACGAACAGGACGAAGGCCAGATGGGTCAGCATGACCAGATTGGCAAGAAAGCCGTACATCGGACCTAGTCAGAACAACGAAGGTTGGCCGCCTGTTGCCGCGGGGTACAGCAGTTTGTGCGCTGAAACTTTGGCAAACGACGTCAACGTGTGGGTGTCCATGCGGGTTGCAGACAGGATGTGCAGCACGCGCCATCCTTTCGTCACCAGCGCGTCTGAAATCAAATTCCGATGACAACGCCAAGGCACCGCCTCCGCGCACATAATAACCGTTGGGTAAGGGCGCGTCTCGGCGCGCCCAGGGCGGGCGGGTGAGATTGGGTAGGGGCGCGTCTCGGCGCGCCCAGGGCGGGTGGGTGAGATTGGGTAGGGGCGCGTCTCGGCGCACCCCATCAGTTCTTCCAAGGCCTCCCAGAACTCATCCGTTTGCATGTAATCTGCGTAGCCGCGAAATCCGGTGTTGCGCCATCCGGTATTGGGCGAATCTCGTCTAGTCGGACGGCGGCCGCCGAGCCCAGGCATGTGATGATATTGAATGCCGGCATCTTTCAGGGATTGCGCCAGTGAAGCGCCGTTAAAGTGCGGATAGCGGCGGGAGGCAGGGAACCGCCGCACATCGACCAGCAATTGAATGCCATGCGGCTTCAGCAGGTCGAGGAACTCCTCGACGGAGCGGGTGGAATGGCCGATCGTGAAGATGGTCGGCATGAGACTTGGGATCTGCGTGGTCTTCGGCGTTCTCATAGGCCCGTCTCATCCCAAACAATAACCTCATTAGGCTTGCTCTGCGCCCGCTACCACGGTTTCCGTGCGGTCACAAACCGGACGGCGATCGGCAGCGCCACCGTGCCGCCTCGCCGATACGAGTCGGCTGCCGCGATGATTGCTCGCTCCGCTTCGCCCTTTTGATCCGCCGACAGCTTGGCAAAAAGATTCTGAATGGGTGCGGCCATGTCCAGAAGGCTGTCGTAATAGTCGCGCGCGGAGGAGAAGCGCACCTCCGCCGTGAATTCCTCCTCGCTCACGAACAGCAAGCCGGCGTTCCGCGTGAACGCCGCCAGCTCTCCCGGCCTGGCCAGCCGAAAGATGCCGGGCGCCTCGGGATCGGGAGGCGGCAATTCGATGAACTGTTTGATCGTGTCGATGGGAATCTGGAGATAGGGATTACCGGCGGGCGCCGACCAGACGGCGGCGGCCAGATACCCGCCGGACGTGAGCACACGAGAAATTTCACCGAGCGCCGTGGACAATTCGGGGACAAACATGAGGCAGAAACGGCTGATGCAGGCGTCGAAGCAGCCGCCCTCAAAGGGCAACTGCGTGGCATCGCCCGTTTTGAATTCCACATTGGACAATCCCAATTTCTTCGCCTTCCGGTCTGCGGCCGCCAACATCCGATCGGCCAGATCAATACCGATGACACATCCGGCGGGACCGACGACCTGTGCCGCCAGCAGAGAGGGATACCCCGTTCCGGACCCAAGATCCAGCACGCGCAGCCCGGGCCGTAACCGGGCATCGGCAACCAGCCGGTGATTCAGACACGTCATGTTGTCATCGAAAACCTGATCCCATTTCTCCCATCCTGATGCGACACGATTCCAATCCTGACGTTGCGTTTCAATGACTTGAGCCGGTGTTTGTTGCGGCATTTTCTAACCTCTCGGGCTGCTCGTGATTCCAGTCGGCTGCTGCGCGAAATGTGATCGACGCGGCATGCGCCTTCTTTGCGCATGGAGCGCCGGATAGAAAGATTCGGTACACCAACGGAAACCAGTCAAGCATGTTTGTATTCGCGAGTTCAAGCGTTTCAAAGACCCTCTCCTGTACACCCGGCTCTCGCGGCTTTTATAGGGGAAGCCCTAGGTCTCCGGACCGCGGAAGCACGATATAAAGAGCCCATCACCAACGGGAGGACTGCCATGCCGAATACCAATGCCTCGTTTACACCGGAAACGCGAAGCCATAGGATCAAGACCCAACTGGAAAAGCTGGAAAAACTTGGTCATCAATCTGTTCCGGCCCCGTCGTTCAATGCCTTTGATGCGGAGACAGAAGACCTGCTGGGCTCCCTCTATGGCAAGACCCACAAATACATCGAAGAGTATAAGTATGCTTCGTTGGGAGAGGCGGAGGCGATGGTCAACTTGCCGGAATCGGCGCAAGAACCCCAGACGCGGGATGTCCCGAAGAAGGCGTTGCAGCAGCGCCGCCAGGTTCTGCTGGGCATTCTGTCGGAATTGGAGGGTATGGAAGATAAAGAAGAGAAGGCCCTTACAGGAGAGGACCGTGAGGATCCGCCGGGAATGAGCTGATCGGCCTCCATCTGAAACAAGGCGCCGAAGCAGGGGCATCCAAACCAAATCGTCCGGGCGGTCCGCCTTGCAGGACACGGCATCCCGTTTGTAGAGTAATGGTGCATTTTGGACGGCAGTTCCATTGCTCTGCTCTTGTCATACCAAGGAGGCAACGGTGATCCGTAGTAAATCGATCTTGCTGGGCCTCGTGCTGTGGTACGTCGTGATGTCTCTGTGGACGGCCTATGATCCGGCCGATCGCCAATTTTGGATGTTGGCCAGTATCCTACCGGCCGCCCTCGTGTTGTTCTTGATCGCCACCCGCCGTGTCCTTCCACTGTCGCTCGCGTCATATCTCTCGATTGCGCTCTTCTTGACCCTTCACATGGTCGGTGCGCGGTACACGTATGCCGAGGCGCCGGTCGGCCAGTGGTTGGACCAAGCTCTGCATTTCGACCGCAATCACTTCGACCGGGTGGTCCATTTCAGTTTCGGATTCTTGATGGCCTATCCGTTGGAAGAATCATTTCGCCTCCTGGCTTCCGTACGCGGCTGGGTGCTGTACTATCTGCCGGTCATGACCATTCTTGGGTTGAGCGGCCTCTGGGAAATCATTGAGTCATGGGTCGCGCGTTCGGTCCATCCCGAACTGGGGCTGACGTATCTGGGATCGCAGGGCGATATCTGGGATCCGCAGAAGGACATGGCTGCGGCCTTGTATGGCGCGCTCCTGTGCATGGTCCTGGTTCTCGCGAGCCGGAAATTGCGGCGAGTGCCGCCGCCGGATCAAACCTTCGATCCACTGCAGGCTCCGTCGTGAGATGACGACGAAACAGGCGCCATGGGTTGGAGCCCCCCTCGGTCAGAATCGCTTGGTGCAGGGGTTGCTCGCCTGGTACCTGTTGTTCTGGGCTTGGATGGCGATTTCGCCCGTGGATCGAGGCGACTGGTTGCTGGAAAATATACTGGCGATGACGGCCGTGATCTTGGTGATCGTCACCGCCCGTCGTTTTCAATTTTCCAATCTGTCGTATCTTCTGATCACTCTGTTCCTGACCCTTCACGCCGTCGGCGCCCACTATACCTATGCCAAGGTGCCCTTCGGATTCTGGCTGCAGGATCTGCTGAATGCCGAACGGAATCCATTCGATCGACTCGTGCATTTTGCCTATGGTTTGTTGTTGGCCTATCCAATCCGCGAGGTGCTCATCCGGCTGGCCGGGGTGCGGGGAATCTGGTCCTACTTCCTGCCTGTCAGCGCCACCCTGGCGCAAAGCGGGCTGTTTGAGCTGATCGAGGCGGTCGCGGCATCCATCGTCAGCCCGGAACTTGGAGCCGCCTATCTCGGCACGCAGGGTGACGAATGGGACGCTCAAAAGGACATGGCATCCGCGCTGGTCGGCGCTATTCTCATGATGTTGATCACGCTCGCCGCATCAAAACGCGGGCGGGCGTTCGTTCCTTCCAACGCCGCAATGAAGGCGGCATCCGATGCAATTACATAGTCTGACGGCGGTGGTCGAGGCGGTTCGCGGCGTCTCAAGAAAGACCGAAAAGACCGCGTTGCTGGCCGATTGCCTGCGTCTCACTCAGGGACGGGAGACCGAGCTGGCCGCGCTGTATCTTTCGGGACTGTTGCCGCAAGGAAAAATCGGGGTCGGCTGGCGGTTGATCCAAGAGGCCATGGTTCAGGGGGATCCCATGGGCAACGGGCTCACCTTGAGCGAAGTGGATGAGGCACTGGAATCGATTGCGACCGACCAAGGAGCGGGCTCGACCGACCGGAAAGTCCGAGCACTGCGCCGGCTATTCGAACGGGCGACCGCGGCCGAACGCCGGTTTCTCTCTTCATTGCTCGTCGGTGAGGTTCGTCAAGGCGCGCTCGAAGGCCTCGTGGTCGATGCGATCGCCAAGGCGTCGCATCTCTCGTCGCAGCCGGTGCGGCAGGCGTTCATGTTTTCCGAGCATATCGGCGCGCTGGCTCGCCGAACGTTGGAAGAAGGGGCGGCGGGCTTGGCGCGCTACTCGCTCGATCTCTTCAAGCCGGTTTCTCCCATGTTGGCCAACAGCGCGGAAGATGTCGCGGAAGCGGTGGGGCGGTTGGGCGAGAGCGCCTGGGAATACAAGCTCGACGGCGCGCGGATTCAGGTTCATAAGGGCGATGGAGAGGTCAAAATCTTCACGCGCCAATTACAAGACGTGACCGATCGGCTGCCCGAAGTCGTAGAGTCGGTCAGAGCCCTGCCGGTCCGCGGCGTAATTCTGGAAGGCGAAGCGATTGCGTTGCGCGCCGATGGACGGCCGCAGCCGTTTCAGATGACGATGCGGCGGCTCGGGCGAAAAAAGGACGTGGCCACACTGCAACAAGAGATTCCACTCTCGTCCTTCTATTTTGATTGCCTCTATCTCGCGGAAGACGGTCCCTTGCTGGCGTTGCCCTATCGGGATCGAGCGGCCGTATTGGCCAAAGTCGTTTCACCCGGCTCGCTCATTCCCGGCATCGTCACCGGCGATCCGGCGCAAGCTGAGCGCTTTCTCACGCAGGCACTCGAGGCCGGCCATGAGGGATTGATGGCGAAGGCATTAACGGCGCCCTATACGGCGGGTCAGCGCGGTTCGCAGTGGCTGAAGCTTAAGGCGGCAGTCACATTGGATCTCGTCATTCTCGCCGCGGAGTGGGGCCACGGGCGGCGCACCGGCCTCCTGTCGAATCTGCATCTCGGCGCCCGCGATGTCGAAAGCGGGCAGTTCATCATGCTCGGCAAGACGTTCAAAGGGCTGACCGACGACATGCTGGCGTGGCAAACCGAGCGCTTACTACAACTTGAAACCCATCGGGATGACTGGACCTTGTATGTCCGGCCGGAACTCGTGGTGGAGATTGCTTTCAGCGGCGTGCAGGAATCGCCCCGTTATCCCGCCGGCATGGCCTTGCGCTTCGCCCGCGTCAAACGGTATCGGCCGGACAAATCACCATTGGAAGCCGATACGCTCGAAACCGTCAAGGCGCACTTCGCGCAAGGACGGATGTAAGAACCTGCCTGAAGAGTCTTCTCATTGCGGGAATATTAACCTTAGCTTGTGAGGCAACGTTCATGCTGCGTCTGGCTCATGTTTAAACGTTG
This sequence comes from Nitrospira sp., assembly GCA_040981125.1. Classification (GTDB taxonomy): domain Bacteria; phylum Nitrospirota; class Nitrospiria; order Nitrospirales; family Nitrospiraceae; genus DASSBQ01. Next base: position 153,420 of record JANRMQ010000002.1, on the reverse strand, counting down.
GCTTCCAGCTTTTCGATGAAATCGCGTAAGGCTTCTGCGCACTCACAAGGATCATCGCGGAAACTATGAAATTCAACACCCTGGAGATCGGACGGTAATTCGAGTTGTCCGCGGGTCAGCACAAGGAAGTGTGACCGTCCAAATCTTCCCCAGAACCATCCCAGCTCAACCACGGCATTCTGTCTGGCTCTTAGCGCTGATGTCCCGTTCACCTGCGTGACCACGATGTCGTCCGGGGTTAAAATGGCAACGGCGGCCTTCGCTCTGCCCGCGACTCGTTCAAACTTCTCGGGAAGGCTGTATGCCGAGTCGGTTTCGTCAATCATAGCCAACGGAACAACATGCGGGGTTCGGCGGTGGAGGAAGTTTTCGAGGCGCATCCTGGCGGATGTGTCATGGCCATGGATAATGAGAATTGGCACGGTACGAATTTGCCGATGGGCAATCGGTAGAGTTCCGACGGCGACTGGTTCATTGCCGGCTACCCCACGTGTCGCGGCGGAGTAAGCGAAATCTCTCAGCCGTATGATGCGGTCGATCATATAGGGATATGTAGAAAAGGCGAGATACAGCCACGCCCACGGATCCGAAAAGTGCAGGCGCTTTTGTTCGCGCAGAGCTTCGATGCTTGTAGCGGGCGCCAAATTTATGCCGGACGTGATCATAATCATGGCCTGCTCGGCGGCGAATAGGTCGCCGCAAACCAGCAGGCCTAACCGATCAGCCGTGAAATGGCAGCGCCGTTCCCACGCCTGACGAAAAAAGAATGCCAAGTGTCCAAGTGTCTCTTTGTACCACCAATACTTAAAGAATCCGGTTGCAATCAATCCTAGCTGGCGGCCAATGAAGAACATCAGCTCACGTGACGAGCCGATTTCGCTGAGGTCATCGATGAGGTTTGAAGTAATGAAGAGATATCCTTTGCGGGCAAACCGTTTTGCGACCAATACTTCGAAGAGCCCGTGGCCTTGCAGAACAAATACGGTAGGGGACGGTACTTCGAGAAACTTGCTTGCTTGTTCCACCAGTTCATAGATTTGTGGATATTGACCCGGACCAACTTGAATGGCATTGCCCCGTACTGCGGCGAGTATGAGTTTCCACGCAACATAGTTTAACAGGAACAAGGAGAGGCCGATTCCTGCGGCAATCAAAATGTAGTAAGGCTCCACATACAGCAGCAGCCCAACGAAGCCGAGGAAGAGCAGCGACGGCAATCCGACAAATAATAGAAAGAGAAACTCGAGCTCGTCGCGAACCGCACGTAGGTCAACATGTTGTCCTGGGGCAAGCTTAGGCAGCGAGATTTGATAGCCGGCCTGTAAATCCAAACGCGTTAATTGAGTTTCCATGTCGGCACCTCTTTGTGAGAAACAGCGGCGGAGCGTAATAGGATGCGATAGAAGTATTCGGCAAACAGGAGGACACTATTGCGACGAGAAGCAATCGACATGCCTATTGGGACAGACGCGGACGGTGGGGTTTTATCATGCCTTACGATTACTGGTAATTGCCTATTCCAGATCGGAGGTAGAGGCTGTGTATCCGATGCGATACCCGACTTCGTATCGAATGAGATACTTCGTCTCGAGAATAGCGGAGACATCGCATCGTTCAGGTCTAGGGGTTCCGCCAGTGGCCTTCTTGGTAGCTCGGCGATACAAACGCTTCATCTTTTTTCAACGGAGGGATGCCATGAAAGTTGTCACCAATGCTGAAGGAACTCCGGCAGGCGGCTATAAGATGGTCAGCGATATCCTGGCGACAAACAGCCGGCAATTCAAACCGACGGAAAGCGCTATGGATGTGGCCATCGACATGGTCAGCAGCGGGGCGGGCGGCGGACCGGTGGTCGGCGAGGAGTTCGAATTCCTGGGATTCATCAATGAAGGGGATTTGATTCGGGCGATCGATTCGGGCGTCGACCTGAACAAAGCATCGGCGCGCGACATCATGAATACCGCCTTTGTCGGTGTGAAAGAAGATACCTCCCTCGCCTGCGTGTCGCGCATGTTCGAGATGGGATTCCAAATTCTGCCGGTTATTCAAGACGGCAAAGTGACGCGATCCATTACCAGGCACGATCTGCTGCGGGCCCGTCTGGGCCTTGGGCCCTCGGTCGACGAATAAAGCCGTTGGTTCGGAAAAGGGAATGAATGAAGGCGGGTTCGTGTGCGCGATTGGATAGGCGAGTCGGTGGAGGGCCGGCTCGCCGTGACGGCCTCGGTTCTACCAGCGTCCCCGGTGGTGACCGAAATGGCGCGGACCGAAAAACCGCGGACCGATAAATGTCCGAGGGCCGAAGTAGGGTCGATAGAAATACGAGGAGCCGTACCCGAACCCGTATCCGTACCAAGGATTGCCGAGGTAGAGTCCCAATCCGGCGGGCGGATAGGCATAAGAATACGGATAGGCCCCCGGTGGAGCGGTATACGACTGCGAGGCATAGGAACGGTCCGACAACTGACGTTCCAGGTCGGCGGAAGCAGCCCGTTGCCGTTCCACGCGGTCTCTCAATTCATTCACAGAACTTTGTTGACTCCGGAGTTCGCCCTCGAGTTTTGAAATTTTGTTCTGCTGCACTTCGATGAGGGCGTGAAGACATCTGGCGTGCGCATCCCCGCTGTAACCGGAACATTCCCACGGCCCGGCGGGCTCGTTTGCCGAGCCGGAAGGCTCAGCTGCCAAGAGGGAACCGACCGCCCAGAATAATATAAGCCCGATCACGGCGCCTGACATTGATCCGGCTGACTTCATCGTGAGGCCGGTCCGAGAGCCAGTCCGACAATGTAATGATGTCATCATGGTCCCCTCCTCTTTTCCACGTCTTGGCCGTTCGTCCGGGTGCCCCCATTTATTGAATGGTCACCCCATATATAGCCTCATATAGCCTACCACGAGTAGGGTGGCGTGGACACATGGACAGTTTCCCCTTATCGAGAACGATTCTGTCGATCCGCGGTTGACCGGTTAAACGGAGGCACTGGTAGTGGGACGGTGTCCTTTTACGTCATGCCCGCAAAGGCGGCATCTACAAGGCCAAACGCTGTGAGAAGGCGAGAAGGCCTTTGACTGGATTCCCGCTCCCCGCTTCCGCGAGGACAAGCTCCGCGGGAATGACAGACTTCAGTGCTTCTGATGGCAAACTGGCCTACTATCTGCGTCCCTCGCTTGTCTTGTATTTCCAGGGCGTTCATCGGTCATAATAAGCGGTTTACAGTGGCGGCCACAGTGATCGAACCAATCGATCGTGGAGGGATGATATGGCGGATCAAAAAATCATCGCGGTTATCGGGGCGACCGGTATGCAAGGCGGCGGATTGGCCCGGGCGTTGGCGCGAGACAGCCGGGGATCGTTTACGGCGAGGGCGGTGACCCGCTCCGCTGAGTCCGACAAGGCCAAGGCCCTCGCGGCTCTTGGTGTTCAGGCGGTGACAGCGGATCTCGATGATATCGAGAGCCTGAAGCGGGCATTCTCCGGCGCGCATGGCGCGTTCTGCGTCACGAACTTCTGGGAGCATTTTTCTCCGGAGAAGGAATATGCGCAGGCCAAGAATCTGGCGGCCGCGGCCAAGCATGCCGGACTCCAACATGTCATTTGGTCGACTCTCGAGGATACGAGGCGTTGGGTGCCCTTGAGCGACGACCGGATGCCGACCTTGATGGGAAAATACAAAGTGCCCCACTTTGATGGGAAAGGCGAAGCCGACAAGCTGTTCAGCGAGCTTGCGGTGCCGACGACTTTTCTCCTGACATCCTTCTATTGGGATAATCTCATCTATTTCGGAATGGGGCCCAAAAAAGATCAAACGGGAACCTTGACGATTACATTTCCGATGGGCGATAGAAAGCTGCCGGGGATCGCGGCCGGGGATATCGGACCGTGCGCATTGGCAATTTTCAAACAGGGTCGTGATTTGATCGGAAAAACCGTCGGGATTGCCGGTGAACACCTGACCGGAGCGCAGATGGCCGCCTCGTTGACAAAGGCGTTGGGGCGCGAGGTTCGCTATCAAGACGTCGCGCCCGAGGTCTATCGCTCGTTTGGATTTCCCGGCGCGGACGACGTGGGGAATATGTTTCAGTTCAAACGCGACTTCAATAAGGCGTTTTGCGAAGCCCGCGATCCGGCGATCGCCCGCTCCTTATATCCGGCGTTGGAAACCTTCGACCAATGGCTGGCGGGGAACAAGGACCGCATTCCCGTTACCTGATCGGAGGACAAAGCGCCGGGAAGCTGCAGGGCCCCTCTTGATTAGGCATGGAGCCCGGGCCAAGATACGTATGTAGTCGGATGTAAAATGGGTCCTTCGCAACAACCTCTAGCAGAGGATGGTGAAACTATGATTCGCAATACCATGTTGTCGGCAGCGACGATCTTCTTCTTCACGGGAGTTGTCTCCGTTTCATACGCCGGTGAAACGGGAGCCAAAGTGGAAGAAATGAAAGGGGAAATGAAAGGCGCGATGGAAGAGGGGAAAGGGCAGGTCAAAGGCGCCGTAGAGGATGTGAAAGGGAACGAGATGAAGGCCGCCGCCGAGCGGGCGAAAGGCCAAGCCAAAGGCGGAACAGAGCGGGCCAAGGGGAAAATCAAAGGTGCGGAAGAGCGCGTGAAGGAGTAGCCGCGGATGATGTGGATGTGCAGGCCGGTGGATCGAATGATTCGCCGGCCTTTTTTCTGCGGACTGAGTTATTCTGTCGAAACCGACCGGTCCGCTGCGCGTTTTGCGGGGCAGTTTCAGAGGGATGCAGAAGAGCTCTCACATCATGAATAGGCTTCGAAATGTATTGTTGATTCTCCTGATGTTCCAGACGTCGGAGGCATGGGCCTACAGTGATTTGGGTCATCAGACAATAGGAGCGATCGCCGATGCGCAACTGACAATGGAAGCCCGGGCTGCCATTGGCTCGCTGCTTCGTCCCGGCGAAAGCTTGGCCACCATCGCGACCTGGCCGGATGATCTGAAGCGCGCAAAGAAGGATACCGGTCCGTTGGCGCATGACCCCGAGGCCGAACATTTCAACCAAGCCTTTGCCGATAACCGGGAATGGCATTATGTCGATCTTCCGCTGGATACCGCCTCGTACACGAATACGACGGTCGGTAGCCGGCCCAATGACATCGTGCATGCCATCAGGCGCTGTGTCTCGGTCCTCGAGGCAAAGACCATTGCTCCTTCCGAAATGAGCAGGACGCAGGCTCTGCGATGGCTGGTCCACTTACTCGGCGATCTTCACCAGCCCCTCCACGTCGGGAGCGGATATTACCGGTTCGACGATCAGCGTCGGGCCCATCTTATTACCGATCCCCATCAGGCCGTTGGAAAAGAAGACGATCATGGCGGCAATCTCTTGTTTTATGAAGCCGACGAAGAACTGCATGCATTGTGGGATCACCGTCTGGTCGCCGCCGTCGCCAAAGACCGGCCGTTTCAAGCGCTGGCTGCTGATCTCGTGAAACAGGGCTGGCAACCGGGTTGGGATGGCAGCGGCTCGTACCACCGGTGGGTGGATCAGTGGGCGATCGAAGCCGTTCGAGAAGGCAAGGCGGCGTATGAACGCCTTACGTTCGGCGCAGGAGAATTCGGCGGACCTCATGACGAATTGCAGAAGATTGCGATTACCTTAGCGCCCGGGTATGAGGAAGACAAAGCGCGGTTCGTGGCGCAACAACTCGCTAAGGCCGGCTACCGCCTGGCGGCGCTTCTCAATGCCATACGGTGGCCTCCGGCTGGGCCATCGCATTAAGAACGGCGCTGTCTTCCTCCTCAAACGCGGCATCTGGGCGCCGGACCGCCTCGCTATGTCGGACGTGATTTCACTAATCCATTGCCTGTTGCCATCCTCCCCGCTACAATCCGCGCGTTCTAGCTTATCCGACTTGCCGCACGCATGATCCTGTCTTTTGTCGTCCTCTACCTGCTCGTCTCCGTCGGGATCGGTCTCTATGCCGCGACCCGCGTGCACAATACGAAAGACTTTGCCGTCGCGGGACGCAGCCTGCCGCTCCCGGTGGTGACGGCCACCGTCTTTGCCACTTGGTTCGGGGCGGAAACCGTCTTAGGGATCTCCGCCACCTTTGTAAAAGATGGATTGCGCGGAGTCGTGGCGGATCCGTTCGGATCGAGTCTCTGCCTTATTCTGGCCGGACTCTTCTTTGCCCGGCGCTTCTACCGGCTCAATCTCTTGACGATCGGCGATTATTACCGGCTGCGATACAACCGTTCCGTCGAAGTGTTGTGCACGCTCTGCATCGTCGCCTCGTATTTGGGGTGGGTGTCGGCGCAGATCAAGGCCATGGGACTGATTTTCAACGTGGTGACCGACGGGGTCGTGGGTCAACCGGTCGGAATGGTCGTCGGGGCCGCCATCGTACTCACCTACACGGTATTCGGCGGCATGTTCTCCGTCGCCATCCTGGATTTCGTGCAAATTACGATCATCATGGGCGGGATGCTGTATATCGGGGCCGTCGTCAGCGGGCTCGCCGGCGGTGTCGGGGCGGTCCTGGACCATGCCTCCGCGGCGGGACGATTAGCGTTCTTTCCCACGGGAGGGTTCGAGGCTTGGCTGCCGTTTGTCGGCGCCTGGATCACCATGATGCTTGGCTCCATCCCCCAGCAGGACATTTTTCAACGAATCACCTCGGCCAAAGACGAGGTCACCGCCGTGCGGGGATCGGTGCTGGGCGGCTCGCTGTATTTTGTCTTTGCCTTCGTGCCGATGTTTCTGGCCTATGCGGCGATGTTGGTCGATCCGGTGGTCTTCGGCTCATTGCTGGCGCAGGATTCGCAATTGGTGCTGCCGACCTTGATTTTGCAGCACACGCCGGTCGCGGCGCAGATTATTTTCTTCGGGGCGGTGCTCTCCGCGATTATGAGCTGTTCGAGCGCGACCCTGCTCGCGCCGTCGATCGCCTTCAGCGAAAATATCCTCAAGGATCTGATCCCGGGAATGGATGAGCGCGCCTTCCTCCGCACGATGCGGACGGCGCTCGTCTGCTTCACGGGCATGGTCCTGGTCTTTGCGCTCAATTCCGAGGCCAGTATTTTCAAGATGGTCGAAAGCGCCTATAAGGTCACATTGGTGGCGGCGTTTATCCCGCTGGTGGCCGGACTGTATTGGACGCGCGCCACCAGCCAAGGCGCGCTGGCCGCTATCGGGGCCGGTCTCGTGACCTGGATAGGGCTGGAACTGTTCGGTCGCCACAATGACGTCTGGCCTCCCCAGCTGGCCGGGTTTCTCATGGCCGGCGCCGGGATGCTCGCCGGGTCGTGGCTGCCTCCTCTGCGCCGGGCTGTGCGGGCTGCCAGCCCTGATCCGGTCTCAATGACGTAAAGCGTATTAGCCGATTAAGAATTGATAATACAAATTTGGTGTCGGCTTTCTCTGGCTAGATCAGGCTGAGTACGGGCAAACAAACGTATCGTGATTGATGGGTAGACACTCAGGCATGTCCGTAAAAGTAGGAAGCGATCTTTTTATTTAATGTGGGGCGAATTCGAGTCCAATGGAGGAGATGATGTTCAAGCGTTCTGTTTTGCTGCTAATTATTCTTAGCTTGGCTGCTCCGGCCGTGTATGCATTCAAACTAAATCCATGTTTGCGTACGCTCACGTACACCGACGGGCGGCTTGGGCAGGCTGGGATGCGAGCGAGAAACCTGTGTCCAGGGGCGCCGAAGAAGTTTCAAATGGCAGTTCACGAGCATATGACTAGTTTCGCGGTGGATGAGTATCTTGAGACGCAAAGATGGCAGGAAAACGAAGGCGAGCAGGGATTCGAGTACATGCGGGCGGAACCTTGGTCTAAGGGGCTGAACACTGCCCGGCACCTGACATCGGCGTTAATTCGCGGGACATGGTGGAATGACGATCCGCTTATGTATACCTGGGGTCAAGGTGTCGATTTCATAAATGGGCTTATGCGTCTCAAGCGAGCGCTTAAGAGCCGCGATATCTACGAAGGAGGCAGGACTGATTGCCCCGTACCTGCCAAGGTTCACTTGACACGCTGGTCACACTTCGGAGAAATGCAACATCTCCATTTCATGACAAATCTAGAACGAAAATCATCGACTCCCGAACAACGTGTTGCAGACACTGTAAAAAAGGCCAAGAAGTGGATTTTATTCTCCTATAAAGTTGCGACTCAGGATATAAAGGCTGACGCTCCCTTAACAGTTCAAATGGAGAAGGAAATTGGTCTGCCACCCATATCTGAAAATCATTGCATTAAGTCTTCGAATGTGAAAGTTCGGACGCTTTTCTCTCGGCTTGGATTGGATAACCACTATCGGAATAAGATAACACCGGACGTAGCGCTCGGATCCATACTGCATGTAGTCCAAGATTCATTTTCACCCGCACACACCTGCCGAGTTGAAGTTCCCACCGAAACCGGTGTTATCGCAACCCTCCAAGATGTCAGTAATTACCAAGAGCAGGTTGCTGAGGAACATGCGGCACTTGACGAATACCCAGAGTGGCTTACTGCCTATGCGAAGAACAGAAGACATGCTTATATAAACGATCCAATCATAGTTGGTGCATGGTTACTTAACGCGGTTGATGAAAGACTTTCTTGGGAAGAAGTTGAGAAGTATCTAGACTCCAAGCTATTTGCCACGATAAAGGTTGTGCCGCCTTCCCGTAGCCATAAGTGCATCAGACCAGCAAGACAAAATCGGTAAATGTGTCATGTATGATGGCAAGCGATGGAATCTCGTGCCTCCTTTCCGACGAACTTCTCGCAGTCGAGCTGCCCTGGGTCTCCATTACGTGATAGAACTCCCGACACGTGATTGGTTCGCAGGCGGCAACATGCCTCAAAAAGAGTAGCGACTATCCTTTAGCTAAGCCGCGTTCGGTCAAATGTACGTATTCCAGTAATGCACGTATTTATACCTGATGTTACTACTTGACGAAAACATTACCTTGGTGTATCTGACTCATGCCTTCATGCTGACAGTCAGAGATAAAAGCTGATGTCGCCGATCTGGTCGGATGAGTTATCCTCTCGCCGACTCCAATTAACGATATGCAGAATATTAGTATACCCCCATCCGTGCACTAATGAGCCTTTAGCGCAGGGCACGCCCGGGAGCATGCCAGCTAGTCAGGAATGCCTCAAAGGTAGTCGGCTCTCTCTATACTATGTGTCGTCACTTACCAGGATGGTGATCTATGCGAATGTTGCTGCCGCTAATGATTCTCTTGCTCTTCTTGCCCTTAGTCGGATGCAGGGGCGATGTTGGGCCGTCGCATAAGATTGATAGTGGAGTTGAGCCTAGGTATCAGGATCGGGATGTGAGATTCAGAACTACCTATTACTTTCGGGTATTCGATATTTGTGATGTTCTTGATGAGGATGGACGGATCGGCAACTACGAAACGGTCGGCCACTCGTTTACTCAGCGTAGAAAAGGTACATACAAGATCTTGAATGATTCGCTCTATCGATTTCGGATGACCGGCAAGGCAAGTGCCGCCTTTCAAAACATTGTGTTTGAATCCGGTACGCTACGAGCTGAGCAGATAGATCCATTTGGTTCGTCGATTGACTACGATGGAGAAAGGCGCAAGTTCCAGGTCCGTTCTGCTTCAGAGAATAAGCAAATCCAGCAGCGGAGCAGTATATACGCCGAAGTGAGAAGTTTATATTCACTTCGTAATGAAGCAGACAGGAATTCGCATGAGGAAGGTAAAGAAAGGATCGGTGGCTTGATTCTGGAACAATTGGAGAAGTTGGCGGAAAAAAGTGGAGTTGCCGGGCCCGTCTCAATGGCTGTTCTAGCAGCGACGACCAGAGAATCTGTGCTGCGCGCTATTGAAGATGTCACTCAGGAGTTGGCCTTGGTAGCCCCTGATGAAGTCAAACAACTACATAATGCCACTGCCCTCTTGAAGAAGCCCATCGGAGAGGATCCCCTCTTTATGGCAGCCGATGATCTCAAATTGAACGTTGACAGCCTGATCAACTCCTTCAATAACGTTTTGTCAGTGATCGAGAGGGCCATTGAAGAGCAGGAAAAGCAAAATAGGGAACAGGACGCGAAGAAACGACTACAAGGTAGCGAGAGCACGGTCGATCCTCTAAGTGAAGCCATAAGAGAGAGGATGGATGCGGCCGTAGACCTCCTGAAGGAAGAAAGGAAGAAAGAAAGGAGCGGGAAAGTAGTAGAACCTCGTGATCCTGAACAGAAGAATCGCGATTTAGACAAGGCCAACAAAGAGCTGGTTGCAAAGTCGGATGCGGTTAAGCGAGAGCGGGACAAGTTGAATAGGATTCCAAAACTTCGAGAGAGCAAGGGTAAAATCGAGGCGGACATATACAGGCTCATGCGGGCAAAAAGTATTTTAGATCTTCCTCCCGAGGCGATGCGGGCAAAGGCGCAATCTGATGTGAGTATGCGGAACCCCGCCAGTGCTTGTGGCGACGGCAAGCCTTCGCGAAGAGGATTCCAGGTGTTAGGGCCTGAAGGTTTCAGATCTTTCGACCAAGATGAACGGCTGGTTATGGCCCTGTCGATCGATAGCAAACCTGTCATTAGTATGCTCCAACAGTTTTCTGATCAGCGATTTAGAGGCGGAATGGCTCACACCGGTGTGTCAGCAGCGGCGGTGGCTCTAGAGCAGGAGCGTCTAGAAAGCACACAGCAAACTTTGAATGAACTTGCGAAAGCTTTGGCCACCGAAGAGAACGAGGACAAATCGCCTAATGCCTCCAGCATTTTGACGGCAATTCTCGGTGCATTCAACAAGAGCGACGGCAAGCCGGAGACGGTAGCTGAAGTCGGAGATCTGCTGAGGAAAGGTCTTGATGAAGTGAAGAAATGAGGGACAACATGGGCAAGCTTTGGGTCTTGATTCCGTTAATACTTCTTTCTTGTGCAGCGTGTCAGAGTTCAGCTTCAATGCGCATAGATGTGGAAGTGTATAAGGGACCGCTTTCGAAGGAGCCCATGGTCCAATTTGCGGATCTCTTAGGATTTCTTGATGAGGTCAAACGTGGGTTGGAGGATATGAATGATTTCACCAATGCGGTGGCGCTCAATAAAGATTTCAACAACCTCCTTAAGACTAGGCCAAAAGCCAGTGAATTGGAAAAGGGTTGCCAAGGTTCTGAACGGAAGCCCTTAGCCAAACAGTTTGATTTTGTATGCGATACGTTGAAGGAGCTTGAGACTAATAAATCATTAGCGGAACTGTTTGATGATAGCGCGGCTCGGTGGTGCGATGGTTTAGATGCTGAGGGGGCTTGGGATCAAATTGATTACTTTGATTGCATTGTCTTGAGAAAACTACGGTTAAGTAATGATCAATTAGTGCTATCGATCGGAACCTACAAAACCGACCTTGAAAGAGCCTTGGAACATCGGGATAGGGACCGTGTTGAAGCTCTCTTAACCGGCCTGTCGAGATTCTCCGGTTCGATGCGTAAACACCCATTCAGTTGGACCATCCCAGGAACCGCCGGCCAGACTCCTAATTTTAAGGTACGGATTGCCATGGTGGTTTATATCGTGGGGACGGCAGAGTATGGCAACCAGATTCATGCACGGATCGATGCGTTGATGAAGCAGTTGGCGGACGGAGGTTATGATCGGAGGGAACTCCCACTGAGTGTATACATTAGCGATACAGAGCCAACCGACTTTGTTCACCTCTTTGATCAGTGGGATGCGGCGACTGACCGCTCATGGGCATGGCCCACAGTAGTCGCCATCGACGGCACAGTCAAAGATCGCATAAATATGGTGAAGCGTCTATTTGCGGATCATCACTGGTCCAAGATCAATACGGCATATGCTAGCGGGTGGGGCAAGACAAAAATGGCTTTCATTAAGGACGATATTGGAAACTGGAACCTAAAGAGCTTTGACAATGCGCCCGAAGAATTGCTCAATGCCTATGCCGACTTCGCAAAGACTACTGTGGAAAAAGCCGGAAAACTTGCGATGGACATCCATACAGGGGGAAGTGCTTCAACAATTGAGAGCCTCATTGACCTCTCACGCAGCATGACCATGCCGAGTCAAGGGGGAGGTGCAGACTCGTCTGCGGAGCTCATTACAGGTCTTCACAATCGAGCAGAGGTGAGGCTAAGAGAAATGGCGTACGCTGCTATCGTCGAAGAAGCAAAACAGACCAACCCCGCTGACCGGAAACCAGTCCGAAAGAGATTGATTGACTCTCTGAGTTCAATCCTCCAAGACCACCGCGAGCTTGTCAAGATCTCGGAGAAATTTGTAATTCGATGAAACGAGGCAGTCATAGCCTCTACTGACACGGCAGACAGGTCCATACAGTTCAGTTTGTGCAGATGTAAGCAAAATAGGCGCGCAAACCGTCTGTAGATCATTTCCTGCTGCCCCTCAGTGTGGTTCGGTTCCATCATTATCGGCCATCGGTCTCAGAATGTGTGGATCTGGAATTGTCTTTCGACTTGTATCAGGTGAGAGCGATGGACGGTGGCGAATCATAGCTACTTCAGCGGCGTGACAAAGTCCGCTGCTGAGATGACCGGCACGCCACTGTAGTGCGGTCATGTTTATGGTCACATGTTTGCCCTTCTGAATAACAGACTTCAGCAGTTGTTTGCTGCAGTGAGGATGGATTTGTATCAGTGGAATGCTCATCGACAACTCTACTTTCTCTCCTTTCTTAATAATCTGAATGTGGCAGGAACCCTATCGGACGATTCGGAGGCTCGTCGTCATCGTCGTCCCGGTCCAATTCTTGGCTCTTGCCGCTCAGCGCCGCCCGAATCTCCGACTGCCAGCCCTCGAGGTGTCGGACTGTGGCACGCCGTACTCGATTACCCCTTCGGAGGTCTTCAGACGCCCCACGCGCACCCCATTTCGGTACCCGCGGGAGCCATTGGGATCCCTCCGCTCCGTGGTCGCCGCGTTCATAATAGCCACGCCGAGCCGCTCACCGACTTCGGCCTCCAAGGCTACCTCAATCATGAGGCGCACAGCTGCCGCACAAATACGCTCGTGTCGATCTTGCCCGTGTCGCCTGCCAGCATCTCTTTCAGCCTCTTGCGCGTGTCGACGCTACTTTGTACTCTTGCCATGGGGATGCTCCTCGTTGGTGTGATTCGAACGCCGCCAGACGTTCAAACCAGTACGGATGCATCTACAGCCTGTTTAAGACTTCGCCTTCTCAGTCGCCTGTAATAGATGATCTTTGAGAGGCTTACGTGGAACAAGAATAAGTTCTGCAAAAGCATATGCCTGCCATTCCAGCAATTCACGGTCCTTCTCTGACAGATCGTGAATTATTCGTTTCCATTCCTCGCAGCCCAGATCCATGTCTCAATCCACTGCTTTCTTTCAAGGCCGTTATGCCCCTTGAACAAGCTTTCCGTTTCTCCCAGGATCATTGGGTGACCTTGGCCGACGAGGAAGGTAGAATGATGGTGCGGTTAGCGGCAGTGTTGTTGATTGCGGGAGTCGCGTTTCTTGAGCCGTCCGTAAGCGGTCAAATCCCTTCCGTACCGCTTCCATCTCCAAGCCAGCCCGGAGCCGACACCCCGGGCCCGGCCTTGAAGTACGAGACCGACCAGCGGGTGTACAAGAGGGGGGAAGTGGTCCGGATTACCGTCACCAACGTCTCCGATGTAGCCACCCCGATCGTCGATCGCGCCGCCGTAGATGGAGAGTTTGCGGTGCTGGAAAAGAAGACCGAGGGCGGTGAATGGAAGCCGGTCGAGCTGCGCGCCGCGGGGAACCTCGTGTCGTTCCGTGACCTCCCGCCTGGTGATCATCATGAATATCTCTGGCCGACATCCGGCGGCGACGGATCTATGCAACCTCCGAATCCCGGTACCTACCGCATCGGATTCGGGCGGCCCTTTTACACCAATTCCTTTGAGATCGACGAGAAATAGCCGGCCCTTGCCGGCTTCGACCGGCCTGCCTAATTGTAAACCTTCCGTTTTTTGGTCTTCAGTAGCCGCACCGGCCCAACCAATTTCCTCCTCAGTCGGCTCCCTCATTATCGTGTAACCTTCCGGCCGCCCAAAACGACTAGAGTATAGGGAAAGATAGGGTATCCATAATATGAGGAGGTTGTCATGACACGAGTTGGTGCCATAGCGTTCGGAATGCTGATGGGTCTGGCTACACTGGCCTTCGCTGCCGTTCCCGGTTGGGCAAACGGCTGGTCCTCGCACAAAAGCGCGTATGGGGCCGGAGCAGGTGGCCATGCCATGCTGGGGCATGGCGGTAAGGCCCATGGGTTTGCCAACCATCTGTTGCGCCATCGACAGGAGCTGGGATTGACCGAGGAGCAGGTCGGGAAACTGAAAAGCATTGCGCTGCAACAGGATCTGGCGGCGATCCGCGCCCACGCCGATGTGAGGGTGGCCGCGCGGGAATTGCGCGCGCTCGTGTCGGATGAAAAAACCGACCTCTCGGTGATTGAAGCCAAGGTGAATGAACAGGAGGGATTGGAAGGCAAGCTGCGTATGATCGGTATCAAAGCCAAGCGCGAAGCCTCGGCCGTCCTGACGCCCGAGCAACGGGAGAAGCACCAGACGTTGCGTCGGCAGATGTGGCATGGCTATCGATCGCGCATGATCAAGGCCGATACGAGCGGGCCGGCAAACGACGGTGCGTCTTCAGAGAAACGGGCGGCCGACAGAGAGTCCGACAATCAGCCAGCGGTGAACCAGGCGGGCTAGAGCGGCCGGTTGATATCTCGATGATCCATGAGGTTCATGGCCCGTTGCGGTATGATGCGGGCCGGCAGGCCGCGCGCGGCGGCCTGTTCTCATGGAGCATAGGCGCCGGTGCCGGATGATGCGCACATTATCGAGCGGGTCTTGCATGGCGACGTTGACTGTTTCGCGGAGCTGTTGGCGCGTTATCAGACACATGTGGCGAGAATCGTCGGCCGGCACGTGCCGTCCGACCGAGTGAACGAGGTGACGCATGACGTCTTTGTCCGCGCCTACACCGGATTGGGCGGATATTCGACCGATGTGCCGTTTGCCCATTGGTTGTCCGGTATTGCCGTCCGCGCCTGCTATGATTTTTGGAGGGAAGCAAAACGCGGCGCGACGCCGGTCAGCGCATTGACGGAGGAGCATGACGCATGGATCGAGCGGGTATCGGCGGCCGACTCGGAGGCGCGTTTTCAGGAGGAGGTCGGACGGCGGGAGGCGAAAGAGGTTTTGGAATGGGCTTTAAGTCGGCTTTCACCGGAACATCGGCTGGTGCTCAGTCTCGTGCATCTGGAAGGACATTCGGTCCGCGAGGCGGCGACACTGCTGGGCTGGAGCACGGTCAATGTAAAGGTCAGAGCCTATCGAGCCAGGCGGGCGCTTCGGCAATTATTTTTGGCGGAGGAGCGGCGTCATGAGCGAACGGAATCCTAAGGATTTGGATCGTCTGGAGCAGGGCCTTGCGAACGTCCATCGGGATCGTGAAGCTCCTCCGCTCGACGCCGGATGGGCACAAGGAGTGATGCGCGATATCCGGCGCGCAGCCGCTTCTTCGCGGAACGACCCGGGCGCGTGGGTGGAACTCTGCGTCTGGCGATCGGCGGCGGCCGCCGCCGCGTTCGCCGCTCTTCTTGCCGGGTCCGCGTTCTTCTATGCCGGGACGGATCAAGGCGAGCTGACGGCGTTGCTGTCCGAAGATTTGGAGCCGAGTCCGGCGCTGATTGAATAGCAGTTGGAACAAGGAAGAGGGCGGTCATGACACGACAGAAGCTCTGGATCGGCCTGGTCGTCTTATTTCTCGCCGGCGTCCTGACCGGCGTGGTCGGCGCCGCCCTCTATTGGCAATATAAGCACGACCATCAGGGAGAGCGAGGGCCGGCGGCCAGGCAGGAACGGCTGATGAAAAGGTTGACCCAGGAGTTGGCGCTGAATCCGGCGCAAGAAGCGGCCATGAAACCGATTGTCGATCGGACTCACAAGCGGCTCTTGCGCTTGCGCTTTGAACATCAGCCGGAAGTGGAGCGGATCCTCGCGCAAGCGATGGCGGACATGAAGACGACATTGTCGCCGGATCAGCTCCGGAAGTTGGACGGCCTCTATGCGGGTCTGAGGGCGCGATGGAACACATCACGTGAGTTCGTGTCCGAAGCGGAGAGCGAGCCGCGATCCACCGGACAGCCGTGATCGGAGAAATGGATGGTGAACCGGATGGGGCGCCTCTTATCGGCTGTCGTGATCGGGACAATTTCGGGATTCGTCCTGTACTTCATTCCGGCCACGGTGATGGATGCCGCCTCGATCTCGCCTGAATTCACGGCGATGCTGTTTCTCGGCGGGTTGATCGGCACCGGTGTATTCGTGTCGCGGCGCGCCCCCACGGTCCGTGCGGTCTGGGGACGGGGTTGTCTGGTGGGGAGCGTCGAATGTCTGCTGGTTTCGGTGGTTCTACTCTATGTTCCATGGCTGGCGTCGGCGGAATCAGGTATCCTGGATCCTGGACCGTCTCAGCTTCGGGATGCCATGATGTGGGAGGCGGAAATGTATTCCGTCGCGGGCTTCGGCCTCTGTTTTCTGCTCGGCGCCGTCCTGTTTGCTCTGTATATCCGTACAAAACGACCCATGGAGCGCCATGTTTGAGTTACACTCTGATGACAGCGTTTCCTCGGCTACGGAATCCACGAATCGAAACGGTGGAAGGATGGCTGGGGCTCACGATTTCATCAAGACCGACAGTCCGACCTCGACGGGCCGGCCACGGCAACTCACGCGCTCGCTGCTCGCTCTCCTCGTGATCAGCCTGCTCGCCATCGGCGCCTATGCGCTCGTCTCCAAGTCCGGCGACGAACAATCCCGTTCCGCAGGACCGGGCGGCCACGGCGCGCCCCGATCTGTGCCGGTCGTGACGACATCGGCAAAAACCGGCGACATCGGCATCTATCTCAGCGGGCTCGGCTCCGTCGTGCCGTTCAATACGGTCACCGTGCGAAGCCGCGTGGACGGCCAGCTCATGCAGGTCCTATTCAAGGAAGGACAACTCGTGCGCAAGGGCGACCTGCTGGCCCAGATCGATCCCCGGCCATTCGAGGTGCAGTTGACCCAGGCGGAAGGACAGATGGCGCGGGACCTGGCCCAGCTCAAAAACGCGCAATTGGATCTGGAACGGTACCGCGGGCTGTATGAACAGGGATACGTTCCGAAACAACAGCTGGATACCCAGGAGGCGCTGGTCCGCCAGAGCGAAGGGATCGTCAAGGCGGATCAGGGGCAGATCGATAATGCCAAACTGCAACTTCTCTATAGCCGCATCACGGCGCCGATCGACGGGCGTGTGGGCCTGCGCCTCGTGGACCAAGGCAACATGGTGCGAGCCAATGATCCCAACGGGCTCCTGGTGATCACGCAACTTCAGCCCATCACTGTGATCTTTACTATTCCCGAAGACCGGTTGCCCGCCTTGATGAGCAAACTGGCGACCGGCGAGCAATTGCCGGTCGAGGCGTATGACCGCGAACACAAGCGGCTGCTCGCGACCGGCACGTTGTTGACCGTCGATAACCAAATCGACCCGAACACCGGAACGGTCAGGCTCAAGGCGGTTTTTCAGAACGATAACAATGAGCTGTTTCCGAATCAGTTCGTGAACGCGCAATTATTGTTGGACACGAAGCGCGGAGCCACCATTGTGCCGGCGGCCGCCGTTCAGCGCGGGCCGCAGGGCGCCTTCGTGTACGTCGTGAAAGAAGACCAGACGGTCGGCGTACGGCCCGTCGAGGTCGGTGTGAGTCACGGAGAGGACAGCGCGATTGAGGTAGGCCTGGCGCCCAACGACGTGGTAGTCGTGGACGGCACTGAAAAACTCCGCGACGGCACAAAGGTCGAGGTCCGGCACCCGGGTCAGCCGCCTGCCCAGAAACCGGCGAGCGAATCATCGGATGGGCAGGCGCCGCAGAGGCCGCGCACGTGAACCCATCCCGCCTCTTCATCCTCCGGCCGGTGGCGACCGCTCTCACAATGGTTGCCATCCTGCTGGCGGGTCTGGTCGCCTACCGCCAGCTCCCCGTCTCGGCGCTGCCGCAGGTCGATTATCCGACCATTCAAGTCCTGACCTTCTATCCGGGCGCGAGCCCCTCGGTGATGGCCTCGTCCGTCACGGCGCCTTTGGAACGCCAGTTCGGGCAGATGCCCGGCTTGAATCAGATGACCTCCGCCAGTTCCGGCGGCAGCTCGGTCGTCACCTTGCAGTTCAGTCTCGAGCTCGATTTGGACGTCGCCGAACAGCAGGTGCAGGCCGCCATCAATGCAGCCGGGTCCTTTCTCCCGCGCGATCTGCCGGCCCCGCCGATTTACAGCAAGGTGAATCCCGCCGATGCGCCGATTCTGACCTTGGCTCTGACATCCGAGACATTACCGCTTCCGCAGGTCCAAGACCTGGCCGAGACGCGCTTTGCGCAAAAGATTTCGCAATTGTCCGGCGTGGGCTTGGTGAGCATCAGCGGTGGACAGAGGCCGGCGGTGCGGATTCAAGCCAATCCCCGGGCTCTCTCGGCGTACGGCCTGACGTTGGAAGATATCCGGTTCGCCGTGGCGGCCGCCAATGTGAACCAGGCAAAGGGCATGTTCGACGGGCCCCGTCGCGCGTCGATCATCAATGCGACCGATCAGCTGCTTTCGAGCCGTGAATACCGTCCGTTGATCATCTCTTATCGAAACGGCGCGCCGGTGCATCTCTCCGATGTGGCGGATGTCATCGACGACGTGGAAAACGTGCGGCAAGCCGCATGGATGGATGAGACACCGGCCGTGATCGTCAATATCCAGCGGCAGCCGGGCGCCAACGTCATTGAAGTGGTCGATCGGGTCAAGAATCTCATCCCGCAGCTGCAGAGCGCGCTGCCGTCGTCGGTGCACGTGGCCGTCTTGACCGATCGCACGATGTCGATCCGCGCTTCGGTGCGGGACGTGCAGTTCGAGTTGGTGCTCGCCGTCGCTCTCGTCGTGATGGTGATCTTTCTCTTTCTCCGAACGCTCTCCGCCACGGTCATTCCGGCGGCGGCCGTGCCGCTCAGCCTCGTGGGAACGTTCGGCGTGATGTATCTGCTGGGATTCAGCCTGAACAATCTCACGCTGATGGCGCTGACCGTCTCGACCGGCTTCGTGGTGGACGACGCGATCGTCATGATTGAGAACATTGCGCGGTACATCGAGCGGGGCGATCCGCCTCTGCAAGCCGCGCTCAAAGGCTCTCAGCAGATCGGCTTCACGATTCTCTCGTTGACGCTCTCGCTCATCGCGGTCTTGATTCCGCTCCTGCTGATGGGGGATGTCGTCGGGCAGTTGTTCCGTGAATTCGCCATTACGTTGAGCATCACGATTCTGATCTCGGCGATGGTCTCCCTGACGTTGACGCCGATGATGTGCGCCCGCCTGTTGCGCTACCAGCCGCCGGCCAAACAGGGGCGGTATTACCGCGCCTCCCAAGCCTTCTTCGATCGCACCATCGAGGTCTATGGCAGGAGTCTGCGATGGGTGTTGGCGCATCAACCGGCCACCTTGGCTGTGACGGTCGGAACGTTGCTCCTGACCGTCTTCCTCTATGTCGTGATCCCGAAAGGATTCTTTCCCGTTCAGGACACCGGAATCATCCTGGGCATCTCGGAAACGGCCCAATCGGTGTCGTTTCCCGCGATGGCGGAGCGCCAACAGGCGCTGGCCAACATCATTCTGGAGGACCCGGCGGTCGCCGGTCTGTCGTCGTTCATCGGAGTGGACGGGATCAACACCACGCTCAACAGCGGCCGCATGCAGATCAACTTGAAGCCGCTCGCCCAGCGGTCCGAGCGGGTGCCGGATATCATCAAGCGATTGCAGTCCCGGTTGGCCGCCGCCCACGGCATCACGCTGTACATGCAGCCGGTGCAGGACCTCACGGTGGAGGATCGGGTGAGCCGCACGCAATATCAATACACCTTGGAGGATGCCGATCCGGAAGAATTGCAACGGTGGGCGCCCGCGTTGCTCGATGCGCTTCGGACACTTCCCGAATTGCGCGACGTGAGCAGCGACCAGCAGGATCAAGGCCTGGCTGCCATGATCGATATCGATCGGAACACGGCCGCCCGGTTGGGGATCAGCCCGCAGCTCATCACCGATACGCTGTACGACGCCTTCGGCCAGCGGCAAGTGTCCACCATGTTCACGCAACTGAATCAGTATCGCGTCGTCCTCGAGGTGATGCCTGAATTTCAAAAGGGCCCGCAGGCCCTGCAATTCCTCGACGTGCGCTCCGCCGGCGGCGGGCAGGTTCCGCTGAGTGTGTTTACCCGGGTGACGGAAACCACCGCGCCGCTGGTCATCAATCGCCAAGGACAGTTTCCCGCCGTCACGCTGTCGTTCAATTTGGCGCCGGGCGAATCCCTCGGCCGCGCGGTTCACGCGATCGAGCAGGCAACGGAGCAAATCGGGTTGCCCCCCAGCATCAGAGGCAGCTTCCAAGGCACGGCGCAGGCGTTTCAAAAATCCTTGGTGAATACACCGATCCTGATTCTGGCGGCGCTGGTGACGGTGTACATCGTGCTGGGGATTCTCTACGAGAGCTACATTCATCCGCTGACGATTCTCTCCACCTTGCCCTCCGCCGGGGTCGGCGCCCTGCTCGCGCTGATGCTGGTCGGGACGGAATTCAGCGTGATGGCGTTGATCGGCCTGATCCTGTTGATCGGCATCGTGAAGAAGAATGCCATTATGATGATCGACTTCGCCTTGGAAGCGGAGCGCAAGGAGGGAAAGCGGCCAGCGGATGCGATCTATGAAGCCTGCCTCTTGCGGTTCCGGCCGATCATGATGACGACCATGGCCGCGCTTCTGGCGGCGCTGCCGCTCGCGGTCAGCACCGGAGTCGGGGCCGAGCTACGGCGCCCGCTGGGCATCGCGATCGTCGGCGGCCTGATCGTCAGCCAAGTGTTGACTCTCTATACCACCCCCGTCGTGTATCTGGCGTTCGACCGAATGGCCCGCCGCTTGTCTGCTCGCCGGGCGTCGGCCGCCGGGGGAGAGGTTCCGGCCACCGATCCGATATGAATATCTCGGCGCCGTTTATCCAACGACCGGTCGCCACGACGTTGTTGACCCTCGGGGTGACGCTTCTCGGAGTCATCGCCTTTCAATTTCTGCCCGTGGCGGCCTTGCCGCAAATCGAATTCCCGACGATTTATGTGTCCGCGAATTTGCCCGGCGCCAGTCCCGAGACCATGGCGACGTCGGTGGCGGCTCCGCTCGAGCGGCAGTTTGCGCGCATTGCCGGCGTCACGGAAATGACCTCGACCAGTACGCTTGGGTCCAGCGGCATCGTGCTGCAGTTTGAATTAAACCGGAACATCGACGGAGCGGCCAGAGATGTGCAGGCGGCTATCACTGCCGCCCGCGGTGATCTGCCGAGCACGTTGCCCATGAATCCGCAGTATCGAAAGATCAATCCCGCCGATGCGCCGATCATACTTCTGGCGCTGACGTCCGAGATGGTCAGCCGCGGCACGATGTACGACGTCGCCTCCAGCATCCTGCAGCAAAAGCTCTCGCAGGTGGAGGGGGTCGGCCAAGTGGTGGTCGGGGGCGGTTCCTTGCCGGCGGTCCGTGTGGAGCTGAATCCGACCGCGTTGAACAAGTACGGGATCGGGCTTGGAGATGTGCGCCGGATGTTGAACGAGACCAATGTGAATCGCCCCAAGGGGCAGCTGTCCGACGAGATGAGATCGTGGGAAATCAAGACCAACGATCAACTCCATACGGCCGACGATTATCTGCCGTTGATTGTGGCGTACCGCGAGGGACGGGCGGTGCGGCTCTCGGATGTGGCGACTGTGGACAATTCGGTGGAAGACGTCCGGACGCTGGGACTGGCGAACGGCAAGCCGGCGGTCATCATCATCATCTATCGGCAAACGGGCGCCAACTTGATCGAAACGGTGGATCGGGTGCGCGCGCTCCTGCCGCAGTTGGAGGCGTCGATTCCGGGCAGCATGACCTTGTCCGTGGTGAGCGACCGTTCGCCCGTCATTCGGGCGTCGTTGCATGAAGTCGAACGGACCTTGGCCATCTCCGTGCTGTTGGTCATCCTCGTGGTGTTCGTCTTCATCCGGGATCTGCGGGCGACTCTGATTCCGACCGTCGCCGTGCCCGTGTCGTTGGTCAGCACCTTCGGCGTCATGTACCTCTTCGGCTACAGTCTCGACAATCTGTCCTTGATGGCGTTGACCATCGCCACCGGATTCGTCGTGGATGATGCGATTGTCGTCCTTGAAAATATCAGCCGGTACCGCGAGCAGGGGATGCCGCCGCTCCAAGCCGCCCTGCGCGGCGCGAAGGAAATTGCCTTTACCGTGCTCTCGATGACGGTGTCGCTGGTGGCGGTCTTCATCCCGATTCTCTTGTTGGGCGGCATGATCGGGAGGTTATTCCGCGAGTTTGCCGTCACGCTCTCGTTCGCCATTCTGATCTCGCTGGTGGTCTCGTTGACCACGACGCCGATGATGTGCGCAAGGTTTCTGCCGTCTCATCGCCGGCGCCCCCATGGCCGCATCTATCGGATGAGTGAGGACCTGTTCGAAGGGATGCGCGGGGGGTATGCGTCCAGTCTCGGGTGGGTGTTGCGGCACCCCCGCAGCACGTTGACCGTCACCTTGGCGACCATGGGCCTCAGCATCTATTTGTATGTCATCATTCCCAAAGGATTCTTTCCGCAGCAGGATACGGGGCGGATGTTCGGAAATATTCAGGCCGCGCAGGATATCTCATACCAGGCCATGCGGCAGAAATTGACAGAGGTTGTGGACCTCGTTCAACAGGATCCGGCGGTGGACAACGTGACAGGATTTTTAGGAGGAGGGTACGGAGGATCGATGAACTCCGGCCGCATGTGGGTCGCGTTGAAGCCGCTTGAGGAACGTGGGATCGATGTAGACCAGGTTATCGCGCGTTTGCGCGGCAAACTGGCGAAGATTCCGGGCGCGCCGACCTATCTCCAAGCCGTGCAGGATCTGCGCATCGGCGGCCGATCGAGCAGCGCGCAATATCAATATACGTTGCAGAGCGTGGATCTGGCGGAACTCAACACCTGGGTGCCGGAGGTCGAACGCCGACTGCGCACTCTGCCTGAGATTGCCGACGTCAACAGTGACCAACAAGACAAGGGCCATCAGTCGCTCGTGGTGTTTGATCGCAGCACGGCATCGCGGTTGGGCGTGACGCCGCAATTGATCGACGATACGCTCTATGATGCCTTCGGGCAGCGGCAGGTCTCGATCATGTATACGCCCCTCAACCAGTATCACGTCGTGATGGGAGTCGCTCCCAGGTATTGGCAGAATCCTTCGGCGCTGCATGACATCTACGTCCGATCGATGACCGGCGCCCAGGTTCCATTGAGCGCCGTAGCCCGGTATGAGCCCGCCTCTTCGTTGCTGTCCGTCAACCATCAAGGCCAGTTTCCCGGCGTGACCCTGTCCTTCAACATGGCGCCCGGCGTCTCGCTGGGAGAGGCGGTGGAGGCGATCGATGAGACACTGGGCCAGATGGGATTGCCGGCCGGCATCAAAGGCAGTTTCCAAGGGGCGGCGAAGGCGTTTCAATCGTCGCTCGATACGGCGCCGTATCTGATCCTGGCCGCGATCATCGTCGTCTATATCGTGCTGGGCATTCTCTATGAAAGCTATGTCCATCCGCTCACCATTCTTTCAACCCTGCCCTCGGCCGGCGTCGGCGCCTTGCTCGCGCTGCTGCTCTTCAAGACGGAATTGACTCTGATCGCCATCATCGGGATCGTGCTTTTGATCGGCATCGTGAAGAAGAATGCGATCATGATGATCGATTTTGCCTTGGAGGCCGAGCGCAAAGAGGGCAAAGGACCGGCGGAGGCGATTTATGAGGCCTGTCTCCTACGATTCCGTCCGATCATGATGACCACCATGGCGGCGCTGTTCGGCGCGTTGCCCTTGGCGCTGGGCACCGGTGTGGGGTCCGAACTGCGTCGGCCGCTCGGTATCGCGATCGTCGGAGGGCTGCTCGTGAGCCAATTACTGACGCTGTATACCACGCCGGTCGTCTACCTTTACCTCGACCGCCTGCGCTGGTGGGTGCTGCGCCAGCGTGTGAGAACCGCGCCACAAACCGGCTGATTCAGTGACAGTATGCCGGTTACTGCACAGGCTATGGACAGGCCGGAGTGCCGTCGGCCTTCGCTTGTGGTCCTTGTCCCGAATTCGGGAAGGGCAACAGAGGACCGATGCCGGGCCGGAGCGGGTCCGTCGTCGGCAATTCATCCCGTCCCAAGGTGCCCAGGCTTCCGCCTCCGTTCCGAAGGAAACAGAAATTCTCGAACGGGACCGATACAGGGAATCGGGGTATGCCCCAACGTGTGTTTTCGGGGTAGATGTATTCACCCACGGGCGCGGTGTACTGTCCGGAATCAAGGCCGCCGGCCACTTTGGCGGACAGGTGTCCCTCAATTCGAATCCGTACATCCCGTGTGATGGGCAAGAAGTTGGCCTTAGCAGGAAGCGTGACGCGGATACGCCCAACCTGCCCGACGCGCTGAGGATCCAAAGTCGTCAAACGACGCTCCTGTTCGCTTGGATCCCCCACTGAGGTATCAATGAGAAATACATCGACTCGCCTGGTCGGGTCGGTCGTGAACCCGACGATACGGAATCGCGAGGTTTCCTCCTGATTGTCATTCGGAGGAGGGAAGGGGGCTCCAAGTGTCCCTAGAATGGCTTCCTCGATGAGGACATAGGCCGGATCGGCTCCAGGCGAGGTATAAATTCCTGTCAGCGCGCTGACGGCATGGGCGGCGACAAACCATTGTCCGGGCGCCTCTTCGGTCAACATGCCCGCATAGGCGACGTAGTCGCCCACGACCAAGGGAGCTTTGTTGCCGGGTTGACATGACGGCCGCGCAGGAGCGGTGGCCTCGGCGCTGACCGGGCCACAGGTAAAGCGCCTCTCATTGCCGCCTTGTCCACGATTTGACAGAGGACAATCCGGGTCCCCTGTCGTTGTCGGATCCGTCTTAGGAATACACATCGGAAATCCCGTCTGCGAAACGATCGGCGCATTGCCGGGATCTGCCGCAAACCGATCATCCATCGCGCTCCCCACCCCTTTAGCCGAATTAGGCTTACCATAGGTTCCCCGCGGGTCGTTGATTCGGACCTTGGCCGCGGCTGCACCAGCCCCAGGCCCCACGAACAGCGCTCCGGTGTCATAGTCGATGGAATGAATAAATCCCGCTCCCGTTTGCAGCTCGAGTTGGGAGATCGATGCCCATCCCGCGATATATTCGGTCCCAACGATATTGCCGATCACGCTGACCTCAAAAGGCACCGCAGGTTTATTAGGGACTGGATCACCAAGAGCCAGGCCGCTTGGTTTGTTGGGATCCGTGAGAGCCGGTGCTTTCCCGGGATGCTTGCCCCGAAAGAGGTCGTTCACGGTCAAATATTGTCCGGGCATCTTGATCAAGACATTCTTGGGTAATGTCACACGAATGCCGCTCACCACCATGCTGCCCGGAGAAAGCGGATCGGTCAGATCGTTCACGTCCAACTGCTCAAGATGACCGACCAGAGAGAACGACGGCGTCGGCGTTTGCGCTCTTGCGTTGTCGGTTCCGCCCACCAGCAAGGCGATGGCCAAAACCGCGACCGCGCTGTTTTCAATAGTGTTGTTTCTTGTACGCATGCTGCGTCCTCCCCCACATGTGTGCGACTGACAACCCATGTCTGTGCTGCCGGCTGAAGCGAATCGGCAGTCCTTCATACGGTTCGAATGTGTGCAATGAATACAGCGATCGCTCGAAGCCGGCGTGATTGACGATCCGGCCGCTCCGTGATAAGCCTTCAACGAATATTCGAGCCGACACGTCAGCTAAGTATGTCCAGAGTGCTTCTCCTTGGAATTTCTGCTCGAGCAGCACGGCGGTGGCCGGCATGGGAAGGCCGGTGACTTCCATCGGAGCCGCTGTGCTGATTTCGCCTGATGGCTGGCTTTCAACCAGCGCCGGCATTCCGGACAACATAGCCAACGTGGCGAGGCATGGTATGGAATCCGTTGACGTTGAGATCGCCCGTCCTCGAACCTGTCCGACAAAGTCGGACGATCCCAGCACTACCCAATTCGGAGCAGGTGAGCGGCCCCACAGCGTGCCCATGCCCGGGAGATGGTCGATGCGGTTCTCTTGGACCGATACAATGAACGACTCATTTGCCAACGCCGTCTGAACCCCATCTGCAAGGCCCTGCCTTGATTCGTGCAGCACGACAATGTCTTTGCCGGCCTTGCAGCGGGTTTTCACCTCTGCGAGCAACTGTTTGATCTGATCCACGACACTCGGTAACAGGTAGGTGAGCTTGTCGTCCGGGCTGTCCTGAATCGGGACCCCAAGCGTGGCGACCACCGGAAGGCCGTGTTGTCTGATTGTCCCAACCATTGTGGCTGACGGTTCCGGCAGGACGCTGCCGACGAGGGCGAACACGCGATGCTGTTTCGCCAGCCGCTCAAGAGCTTGGGAAGCATTTCGTCCTTGGCGCCCCGAATCCTCAATGACCAGTTCGATCCGCCGCCCGAAGATTCCACCGTCACGGTTGATTGCTGCAAATCGCTCCTCTAGCCCCGCCCGGATGCGCTCAGCATACGAGCCGGGAGGCGTGAGCGGAAGGATGGATCCCACTAAGATGCGATCGTTCGAGACCCCTTGGACGGGTTCTCGTTCGGTGCCGATAATTTGAAGATACGCAATCAGCGCATCCGCCTCCGCGGTGGATAATTCGATGGTCGGCATCGGCGGGTTCAACGGCTCGCCACCACGGCCCTGCCCCTTTTCAATGGCGTCGAGCACAGCGCGCGGCGAACGATAGCCGGGCTGCCCGCGCTGTGGCTGACTGAGATAAGCCCATGCGATCCCTGGTGCTGTCACACCGCCCTCGCGACTTCCCTGTCCACTCGATCCATGGCAATTCGCGCAGGCGCCGGAAGACGCAGGAAGAGTGACGTTGCCGACTCGTACGGCGCCGGCGATTGAGGCCTGGCCATGGTAGAGCGCTCGTCCGAGCGCGAAGGTTTGATCGGTAGGCAGTGATTCAGCATGGAGAGCGGGAGCAACGACAAGGCTGAGCATAAGTCCGAGGAGGCCTGCATAATTCCGGCTCATCGGGACACCTCGTCAAGGAGGTGCGTGAAATGTTCCGGTGTGTTGAACGCGGCGGTTCTTGTCCAGCGCCGGTGAAACTCGTTGCCGATCCAAACGACATTGGAATGGTCGGACGGCTGTCTGCTCCCACTCCCGAACGCCTGGAGAAGCTTGGTCAGTTCCTGCGAATCACCGGTGAGGAACACCCAACCCTTGGGTATCCCGGTCTCGATATCAAATCGATCGGCGTACTCGCGTAATTGGTGCGGCCCATCATGTTGCGGATCGACGGTGACCGAGATCAGCAGCACGCTGCCAGCACCCAGCCGGTGGTTCCTCAATTGTTTTCGAACCTCGCGGAGGACGGAAGTTTGGGTGGGACAGGCGGTCTTGCATGTCGTAAAGATAAAGTCGATGAGGACCGTGCGGCCTCGCAGCAGGTCGGAATAGAAACGATAACCGCGACCGTCCTGGTCTTGAACCGCGACGTCCGGTATGGCCGGCGCCAGCCAGGATGTCGCTTCCGCATGGAAGGCGGAAAGCCAGAGGAGTAAGAAAGCTACTGCGACAGGAGCGTACGGGCGGCTAGGGGGCTGCATGTTGCACGCTCGTGTGAGATGAGAAGGGCTCATTGCTGATCGTAGCCTCTGGTAGATGAACACGGCCCAGGCGCCCTGCAATAAAGTCGAGCCCCTGGGAAGGCACCGTCAATAAGAGGTCAAATTCACCCGATTCCGGAAATACCAGCCGCGCCTCGTACCGACCGCTCCCTTGATCTACCGGACGTACCCGCTGCTGCCAATGGCCATGTTGTTGAACGGCCAGCAGCATGGCATCCTTCACCCCGGTCTTCGGCCGGTCCTGTCCATCGACAAGCCTGAACGTGACGCTGCGCGTGCGCCCTTCCGCTGGTCCGGTCACCGTCTCCAGTCTTGCGACCACCGAAGCCGCGGATTCCCTGTGTGTGTCGGGCGACACACCGGAGATCGTCAGGGGAAAGCAGACCGTCACTGCCGGATTCTGGCTTTTCACAATGACGTCGAACACACCGCTATTCCGGAACGTCGCAGGCGCCGTGAACATCCCCGGCTTTTCCTCAGATAGACTTGAATCCAGAATGAGCAGTCCCCGCGCCATTCGCTGATAGTTGCTGAAGCTGCCGGCCGGCACCATCATCCCGGCGGCATAGTGATAGAGCATGCGGTCCGTCGCGTTCGCCATGACGATGCCGTTGCCTTCCGGCAATCGTGCCATAACGCTCGCCACATTAATGCTGTCCGCGGCAGTCTCAGGAGCCGACTGACCCATGGGCACCGAGACCGTCTGAAGACGCCCGCGACGAGCTTCCTGCAAGTTGATGACGCTCATGTTGGCGGTCCCCTGTCCGCGCACATAGGCATAGTCGCGTGAGAAGATGATCTGATCGGGTTTGGCCGCCACATCGATGCCGGCCAGCACCTTCGCTGCCGCCAAATCGATGAGCGTAACGCGACTCTGCATCTGATTTACGGCCAACGCGTACCGGCCTTGGTCGAACAATCCCAGTTGCATAACCCCGGACGCCAGCGGGATACGAGTGGTCACGCGGGATGACGTGGGATCGATCAGTTCAAGTTGGCCTCCATTCGCGCCGACGACCGCGAGACGCTGCGCCGCAGCACTCCAACCCATCGCGACCGGGGTCCGGCTCACCGTCACGTCGGTCAGCCGTTTTCGCCGAACTCGGTCGATGATGCTGACTGTGTTGTCTTCCGTGTTGGAGACGAAGGCCCAAGCCTGATGGGCCGCCATCTCCAGGGTATGGAGGCCGTGCCCAACGGGGAGACGCGCCGACTCGGTCATGTCGGCCGCGTGGAGAAGAGCCGCCTCATTGCGACCGTCGAGTCCCACCCAGATGTGACGACCGTCGGGATCGAGCGCCATGCGTGTCGGCCGGCTCCCGCCAGGCAACCGGATCTCTTTCACGATCTTCCGCGTCACGGTGTCGAGCACCACCACCATGTCGGCGTCGCGGAGGCTCACAAAGAGATGATGCGACTCGGGAGCTGCGATCCAATCGTATCCTCGGCTCGGCAGCGGCACGATGGATTCGAGCTTACTGTTTTGCAGGCTTACGAAGGGGTTGATAAACGCAACGGTGTCGTCCTGGTTGAGGGTTACGAGACGGTACGAATTGAGATCGATATCGGCCTTGGTTGCCAAGGAGCCGCCGGCGAATTGCCGCGCCTTATCCTCACAGGAAAGCTCGTTGGCGACTTGTTGTGACCGTCGCGCCTGGATCCAGGCGGCAGGCCGAATGCCGGCATAGGGCCGGCCGCTCGCCGAGTCGGTGAAACGGAAGCGCGCCACTCCGGGTAGAGATGTCACAGGGCGCTCTTTCGGCATGCCGTCGTTGTTTTGTGGCTCGAATTCAAACTCTATGGCGACGCCGCCTTGTTCCTGTTTCTGGGCCCCGGCCTGACTTGCCGCTTGTGCAAGGCTATGCGAGGACAGGACAAACGCCGCCGCGGAGGCAAGACAGGCTCTGAGCACGCGGGTCATCATCATGGGTTGCTCGTGTTGTTCGGGACGAAATACAAATCGCTGATCAGGACATCCGCCTGGTCATCGATAAGCTGGTCCGCCAGATAGATATCGCAATACATTTCTGCGATCGGATTGTTGCCGTCCGTCGCTTCAGCGCCGACGAACGGCGCCGTACCTCGCTGCGAACTGAATTTCCCTGTCGGAGCGGTGGCAAACGGCGTACACTTCGAACCATCCTTGAGAACGAGTGTGAGGGCTACCATATATTCTCGTCCGTCCTTCCAGTTACCTGTTACGGAGGCGCCAACCGCTTTCACTGGAGGATTGAACTGCAGGTGGACAATGTTCACAAGCGGGTCGTCGGCTTTGCATTTGAGGACACTAGCTCCTTCGCTAAAATTCACATCCATGTCGTCCCGCGTGCAGGTACGGATCGTGACCTCAACCTCATCGACATCCACGCCGATGTTTTGATCTTCTGGTAGGCGATAAACGTTTGTCCCATCCCAATCCCTCAACTGCTTTCTAGATCGGAATCGTTTCCCCGGTTGTAATGGGTTGTCATACCAGCGCAAGGTTCGACAGCCGGGAAGCGCTTCGATGTCGGGTTGTGTCTTCAGCTCATTGCAAGGCGCCATGTTGACTCTCCTTCTCAGTTCACTTATTTTTGTTGCTCTCGTGAGATGCCGCCTCATGCATGCCGGATGGCTCGGAATCGACCACTCGTAGCAAGCCCCAGATTCCTCCGTCGAATACGAAGCTGGCCTGGCTGCGGAAAAGGTAATCCCCTGGGATAGAATGATCGCCTCCGGCCTTGGTCAACAGATTCGCCGCCATCATCGGCCCGACCGCGTTGTAGCTGCCCTGGACAATCCAACTGTCCTTAAGCGCGGCTTCGCTATCGGCGTACATTTCCGTCGAGCCTGCTTTCCAAGGGAATGGATTCCAGTGATGCCCATGGAGGGTGATGGCCTGCTGTCTCGTGTGTCCGCCCGGATGTACGATACGCAGTCGAATCTCGCTGCCGGTGCGGGCCACGTAGATGGGCGTCTCCGGATCGCAGGGATCCAACCCGCGCGCAGTCAGATCGGACAGCGGCGTGATACCGGCTTGACAATGCGAGGCGCTATGCTTCGAACTTAAAACATGGGAATAGTCGAATTCGTTACGTTCCTCAAACTCGATCGACGGATCACCGCCACGCCGTCCCCACAAAGGCTCCATTCGATAGTTGACCGCCTTGATCCCATAGTCGTCCGGCTCTTCCGCGCCCTTGAGATTCGGGATCGGCCAGCCGGCTTGCTTGGCATCCACGGCATCCTGGAGCACCATGACGAAATCCCGATAGAGCCGGTTCCCGTCGGGATCGCAGATAGTCGCGCTCAGATCAGTTCTCTCATCTGCCCGCTGCTCCCGTGGGTCATTCGACCGACAGACCTTGCTGCCTTTCGGTCCAATTACCAATGCTCCGATCGCGCCGTGGGCCGGGTGTTTGATTGCATCGCCGAAGCTGCGAAGCGGGATCGCTCCGAACTCGATCGGTACGGCGACTTGACGGCCGATTTCCTTAGTCCTTCCCGGATCCTGTTCTAGCCGGAAGTCTCCGGCGTACCAGAACACTTTCGACAGCTGGCAGCTATCGCCGTTCGGGTCTGATTTTGGGCATGCCGGCACCAGCCCTCCGACGTCCGACCCAGGGTCATCGTTCAGGCCCACATTGCTGCCATCGGAGGTACGGGCATACTGTGCGACCAGCGGGGCGGACAGTCCGATGGTGGACGACATCCGGAACTGGTTGTAATTGAAACCGTCCAACGTCATCGACATGAAGTTGTCCGATGCGTGGCTTGCATTCATGCTGGGTCCGTCCGGCAGCACTTCGGGCAGATGGTTGGTCAGTTCTACTTCCAGGCACGATCCTGCAGGGGCTCGCAGAACCAGCGGTTCAATGCGGCGCTGTCCGGACACGAATTCATCCTTGAGTCGCTCAAGGATCTCCTCATTCGTTTTATTCAAGAAGTCATTCGGCTCTTCCACCGCGCCCGGCAGCCGGTTGTTACGAACGAAAATGATGCCGTTCGGATCTGCAATGCCGAGCCGCCGGTTGTACGGAATACCGCCGTGTGTAAGGCCGTCTGCCTTTCCGCATTCGCCTGTGAGCTGACAGATTCGGACCGCGCTGATTCCGATCTTTAGGCGGTTCTCTGATCCCACGACTTGGCATACCTGCGCAGGCTTGTCTCCGCTACCTATTTCAAGCGGTAGCGCGAGGCCGGGAAGGCGAGCCACATCCTCACGATCTTTTTCCCCTTCATCGTACCGAGGTGTGCCGTAGGCTCGCATGAGACCCCACATACCGTCCCAGAGTTGATCCACGGATGAGCCGAAGTACAAGTAATCAGTCTGGCTGGCATCGGCGGCCATCGTCTTAATGTCGAATTCAAAATGTTCGGAGATACCCAGCGGTTGGGTGTTCACATAGCCGGAAGTTGTTACGCCGGGCTCTCGCAGCCATTTCACGCCGTTCATTGTGAAGACATGCTGCGCTTCCTGTGCACCCTGGATCAGGCGAATCTGTACCCGGTCGCCTTCATAGGCCGGCAGAATCGGGGTAGCGGGATCGCCCATTTCCCGCCATGGCTCGTGGTTCATCATGTGGCTTTGCTTGCACGTGTTTTGCGGTTGTTGGTTGTCAGGATAAAGTGCGCAGGTGAAATCCACGCGCCAGCGTTCAATCTTTTCCAAGGCGTCATTCAGCTTGTTCTCCAGGCCCATATTCTTTAGCAGCGCGCGTGTCGATGGGGAGACCGTAGCCCCGTAGGCGGTGGAGGCTAAATCTCTATCGCGGTTCTTATGCGCCTTGGTGCTGAAGACATTGGCCATATCTCCGGTGCAGCGTAGATCGCCGACCGCGCAGGGTGTCTGCCGGTAGTCGAATCCTCCCAGGTCGGGAGTCGGCGACCGATCAGTAATCCGCAACGGCAGCGGTTCGTTGCGATAGTTGATGAGCTGGGTGCCCGGGTCTTCCGAGGAAATGCCCAAGGGTTTCGGCAGGTTGATCGGGACCTGGCGCCGGCCGAACCGCAGGGCCGAGAGGTCGCGTTCTTCGGGATTGATCGGTTCCAGCGCCGTATTATAGAGAATGGAAAAATCGGCAAAGGCCATCGCAAATTCGCGCCTCGTATCGTGAGTCTGCCGACTTTGATCCGGGCAGTCTTCGCCTGCTTGGGCGGGATTCCAGCCCGGGTTCATGGGATTGGAGTGTTTCTTGCCGATGCATTTCGGCGCAATAATGTTGGCCCGCGTAGACGTTGGGCCGCCGTCTTCCCTCCCGCCGACCTTGAGCGGTTGGCGCAGCTCGGTTGATGGATCGCCGGTGCCGGGAGAACTGAAGAAATCCGCCCCGCCGATGACTCTTTGCGGATCGCTGACGTCTCCTGTCGCCAATTCATTTCTATCGATGGGCAGCCATACGGAGTTGGCCGGTTCGATGACAAGCGCGGCGTATAACCCGTGTTGTTGATGGGTGCTCGGACCAAAGTGATCGTGCGTGAACACGGTGCGCAGGGTGTAATCGCGCTGGGTCTTGGGATCGAGGATCGGATCGGCATACCAGCGCTGTATGGTCCGTTGCGCAGCACAGTAGGGATGCTTTTCGTTGATCTCCTTCAGATCTCGCTTGAGCGCCTCCAGCTTTTCCTTTTCCTCGTCGGTAGAGGCGGTGAGCATGGGGATCCGGTTCTCCATGTCCAACTGACTCATCGTCCAGGCCGGACACTGGCCCTTCTCCCGGAGCGCCTCGCAGTTCACTTTCCCATCCCCATCGGGACAATTCGCTTCAAACAGCGGGTGCGTTTTGAAG
The DNA here is from genome assembly GCA_040981125.1 of Nitrospira sp. GTDB lineage: Bacteria > Nitrospirota > Nitrospiria > Nitrospirales > Nitrospiraceae > DASSBQ01. Next base: position 119,899 of record JANRMQ010000002.1, on the reverse strand, counting down.
GTCAAGAATTGATCTGCCGGTTTGCCCGCCTGTTTTTGCGATCGGTTATACGCGATGATACGTTCACGCACCTCTTCGGGTGAGAACGTGCCGTCCTCATAGTTCCACCCGTTGCCCGAACCGTCTGAGGCCATGACATCGAACTTGACCAGATGGATATGTTGCCCCACCGTGTCGGTCGGCGTGTAAATCTGGAAATCGTCCAATCCCATCGCGTTCGGCAGAAAATTCGAATGCATGAAGGTGATGCAGTCGCCGGAATTGGCGCGGAAGAAAAGCGGGTCCGGCAGGTGAGTCCGCGTATCCGGATCGATGATGTCTTGAATATCCTGCTCCAATGCCAGGATGCGTGCCTGCGGATCAAACCATCCATGCCGGTTGACGGTGAGCTCCGTTTGAATCACGCCGGCCTTGTACTGCCGTGGCGGCGCCTTCTTCGGACAGGGGTCCGCAAAGGGAGCACCGGGTTTCGGTAGACGTCCGTTCACGTAGAACACCGCGTCCCCGGCTCGCTTGACGCCACCGTTCTTCTCGGTCGCCCAGTCCGTGATATACCCCTTGGGCTCCTGTCCCCATCCAGGTGGGTCCGAATGAGGGGATTGGGCCGTCGTGGTTTTCTGAAAGCCTGGCGCGACCAATTCTCCCTCGTGGAACTTCATGGCGGTCTGTTCTTCGGGAGTCCCTTTCAGGTCCAATTGACGTAACGCGCCGATGCCTTCCCATTGTTCCGCCAAAGCCAAGAGCGAGTTGGGATTCAGTTTATAGACCTTGGCGGCGTTGAGCTTCGCCACGAGCCCGCCCTTAGCCAAGGCCTCATCGACAACGTCCTGGTTGAGCACCTGACCGCTGTCGGCCGCAGGCCTCGTCGAATTGAAGCCGCCCGTGAGCACGTGTCGCGGCAGGCCTCCGTCGAAGACCCGCTCCTTTTTGCATTCCATCCATTCGTCCCTTTCGCAATCCATGTCCAACGGCGGCTGTGGCGGCCGATGTCCCGCTTGGCCCGCTACGTAGAATGGATATCCGCGAAAGTCGGCGGTCGGCATGGGCGGCAAGGCTGTTCCAGGCAGGGGGACCACGGCGGGATTCTCCGTGCCTCCGCTCACCTCCGCGTCCGGGTAATTCCGTCCCTGGGTCGCACCGGCAGGCATATTGAGCCCGGGTGTACCGTCCTCGAAGACATCATGCACGCGCCACAGCTCCCACATGCCCTGGGCGAAATGCGGATACAGATGACAGTGGAAAATGGAATCCCCCGCCGACCGGTTCCTGTTCCCGGATCCTCCAAACTCCACCTCGTAGCTGAACGTGGCTCCCGGCGAGATTGTTTGCGAGTCGAGGTACGTCGATCCCGGATCACTTGGATCCATTACCCATTGATGGGCATGGAGGTGAAACACATGGGTTTCTTTCGGTCCTGCATGGATATTGCGAAACCGGACCGGATCACCGAGATAGGAGTGGTGCACATTGGACGGATCGTCCGGATAAAGCGCGCCGACCGGTTTGGCCGGATTGACCTTGTCCCATTTGAGGAGGAGAGCCGGATCCCCATTCGCCCATGAACTCAGGAAAAATTCCTCCGCGCGGCATTCCTTGCAGTCTCTCAGAGGTGCAACGCGGCGTTGGCGTCCCATGACCATGGCACCCATCCCGGCGACCCCGTAATTGATTCCCATTCCGTCCTTGACGTAGTGCAGCGGGTTGCCGGGATCCTCCAGTTCCTGGAAGGCTTGGATCGCTTTCACCTCATCGTGCATGATGACCGTGAACTCACGGTACGATTGTCCGCAAGAATTTCCATGCATATAGTCTTTGCAATGTTTGTTCGGCGATGTTGTGTCATGCCCGTCATCATGGCTGCCGTTTGATTTTAGATGGTTGTCGAGGACGACGACGGCATTCAAGTCCGAATGGACGATCTCATCGCCATCGCGCATGGCGAGAATCGGTCTATCCTTGTGCGGCCCACCGGCGTGCCGCTTCTCGTAGTCGATCACGCGGTATGGATGCCGACCGGAGCTTGAGTCTTGGGAGACCGTGACCTCTTGCAGGTCTTGGTGGCTGACCTGCGAGCGATACCACCTCGAACCTTTGGGCTGCACATTGACGGCCCCGAATAATCCCATCCCAAGTTGCCCACCATCCCCTTCGCCTCCCACGGTCGCACCAGTGGAATAGGCGAAATAGGTTCCCTCCCGGAAGGCGCGATAGCGGTAGATCGCGTGTTCTCCCGGCTTGACCAGCGTCCCTTGGTTTTCGATCTCTTCTTTCCGAGACTTCAACTTGGGATCATTACCCGTATTCATGTTCACGATGCCTTTGTTCAGGCCAACATTGTCTCCGTCGGTCCCACAGATCCATAGCTCTTCCACCGTAATGCGGCCATCCTTGCTGTTGGCCTTCGTAACCGGACATTCCTCTCTCGTGATCGGCACATACGCCAAGCCATTGACGTGGAAAGAGGCTACGCGTGTATGCGGCCAATCGTTGCTGATCGCGGACGCCGTGACCAGTTCACGGCCGGTCCGTCCATTCTCGGTTGGATAGACCACGCCGCTCGGATCTTCCATATGGGCAGGCACTTTCCCGTCGTACTGTTCAGGACCTCGGTCGCGCTGCTCCGGAACGCCCGGCATGAGGAGATTGTGAAATCGCACCTCGAGACACTCACCCTCGTTGACGCGCAGCACCATAGGTCTTGGTCGCTTGTCATCTCTGAGTCGAACATTGCCGGGCGCGTTCTTGAAGTTGCGGTCGTCCAAGGCCGTGCCATCGGAGAGCACCACGTCATGCTTGAGCGCGAAGAGCATTCCTGAAGGGTTGAAGGCGCCGAACCGATTCAGCACAACAGCCTGCTCCAATGCCACCACCTCCGCTTTGACTAAACGTGAGCAAACTGGCGGCAGTGGAGGGCCGCCTTGAGTGGAGCTCCCGGTACTATGGCTCGAAATGCTGGAACAAGCGCCGCTGATGAATAGGCACCCTACGATGCCGAGCAGCGTCCACGAGCTTCTTGCGAATTTCATTAAAGCCTCCTCAGCAGAGTCGTTCATAAACCTCTTGTCCCGACCGGATGCCTCTGTAAAATGCTATCAAGTGGAAATGCGTACTTTACATCAAATCGATGCAGCGCCGGCTCCGACGCGATTCAATGTGTGCAAATCTCCATGCAGATTTGCTGCCACTCCAATTGCCCAGCTCGTTGGTTCATGGATGATGGGGTGCGATGCTTTATGAGACGGTTGATTCTTTGGAATAATCGCTGTGGATGGACGCAAATTCGATCGAACGTCTGCGCGCAATCTATCTGCGCGATTGGAGAAAGATGCAGGATTGTTTGCTGGAGATCGTTATCAATTCGGATACACCAGCTGACAAACTAGATACAGGAGCCAAGCCTGCGTGAGCAAAAGGCGCTTGCCTGGTCTTTCATACCGGCGTAAGATCGCTTCCCTGCCACCCGGACAGGAGGTTTCTATGAAAACGCTCAGTCCGCCGCCGCGACGAAGACTCTCTCTTGATCGCAACATTGCCCGCCTGCGGGAACAGCTTGCCCAGCTGCGCTCGTATTTTGATCGGACCAAGGCCCCACGCGCGTTGGAAGAGTTCGATCTGGAGACCGAGCGCTTGATCAGCGATATCCTGGGAGAGAGTTCCGATCTCTTGGGCGCGTACGAGTACGCGCAAGTGGGAGAAGCGGCGGGTTTGGTCAATATGACGGATGAGGCGCCTGAGAGTGTCGGTTTGGATACGGAGCGTCAAACTTTATTGCAGCGTAGTCGCGTGCTGGAGAGCTGCATCGCGGAGCTCGAAGCGCGTCGAGCGGCCGGAACAAAGGGACAGAACCGGAATGAGCATGTGTTGATCGGCCCGCAAGTCGCCGAGCATTTGTCGCCGGATATCAGAACCATTTCACAAGATGCGTCCTTGCGCGAAGCGGGGCAGCTCATGGAAAAGTGGAAGACAGGGTCTCTCCTCGTCACAAACAATCAGTCTTACACGGGTGTCATCACCGACTCCATGCTCGCGCGTGAGGTGGTCGCCAAAGGCCTCGACCCGGCCCGTACGGCTGTTCGAGTCTGCATGCGGACCCCGCTCGTCGCCATCGAAAGCCACCGGCCCATTATCGACGCGGTCCGCATGATGAAGGACCAAGCCACCCGCCATTTGGCGGTGACGCAAGACGGGGAAATCATCGGAGTCATTTCAGTTTCGAATATTCTGCGGTATTACTCCGGAGTTGCATAGCACGCATGGTTCGTTGTTGTTCGGTGTTTGCGTCCAAAACGAGGGACGGTCGTGGGAGCGCTTCACCATTCAGACTTTACGGTGACAGGATGTTCAAATGGCCGCTTTCTACGTGCCCAGTCCCGGCGTGCCGAGACACGCCTTTCCGTGGACGGCCACAGCGAGGTCGCGATACGAAGGAGTGCGGGAGACGGCGAGGGTCGTGTCTCCTGGAACTGCGAGAACAAACCTGGTGAATGTGCGTCTCGGGGTATCGATTGCACAGCAATCGGTGGCCGGTGGGTGAGAAAACTTACACAAGGTAGTAGGGTGAGATGGAGAGACATTTCAACATCTTGATGGCACAAGGAGGTGGGGGATGGGCCCAACCAAGGCAATTGTGAAGGATAATGGGCTCTATGAGGCAGCGGGCGGAAAATTGATCAAAGACGGCTTTGCCAACCAGGGGGAAATCGAACAGTACGTCAACCGCCATTATATCGTGCTGCCGGTGGTCGACAATAAGGGCAATCCATGGTTATTCGACGGGAAACCGGTCTATTGCTTCCGTGGTACCCAATACGAAACCCTCAATGATGTCAAAGTTCATCTGGCCCGTTGTCCCGACTGTGGAGGCATGGGGATCAGGTCCGATGAATTTACGGTTGAGTCGGATTGCATCCGCTGCTTGAGCTGCGGCCATGAATTCGATGCGAGGCTGGAGATGATGGAAACGTAAAATGGGCGGGTGACGAACAGTTGGAGCGGGTGACGCCGGGAAAGGCGCGTGCGACGCGCCAGGGAAAAGGGTAGGTGAGATAAAGTGGCAGCTTCGGTGGCGACATAATGCGATGATCCTCTTGTTGCTGATGATATTCTCTTGCTCGGTCCGCGTGCTCCTATGAGGCTGTGCCGAAGCGGCACAATGTCGTCCCACGCTTCTCCCTGGTGTCACTGCTCTTCAGTTGCCGCTATGTCGGCCACCTCCGTGCCCATCCTTTCCACCCGCTACTGAGAAGCTACGACTCCATCCGCAAATGGTGGAGCAACTCGGGAGGAGGGTAGTGCTCGCCGTCGCTGAAGCGATCGCATTCATTCGGCAAGTGCGGGGCCAAAGCTTCCACATAATAAGTCGCCGGTTAGCAGGCCACCATCCCTGAGGCTAAAACGCGAGGCGGGGTGACGCCGGGAAAGGCGCGTCTCGGGAGATCGACTGCTCCGCAGTCGGTGGCCGGGCGGGTGAAATAAATCCGCCGGGAAAGGGTGGGTGAGCCCGGGAAGGGCGCACGTCTCGGCGTGACTCGCTGTATGGTTTATAATGACCTCAGTGTTACACTTGAATTACACTGATTTCCGAGGGAACCCCCAAGCGAGGGAGATTGGTATGACTACCAAGCAGGCGGTTCTTGATCTTCTAGAAGAGCTTCCTGAAGACTGTACCTTCGATGACATACAGTACCATCTCTATGTCCTCCAGACCATTGAGCGCGGGAGGCGAGAAATCGCGCAAGGACAGACGCTGAGCCATGAAGACGTGAAGCGAGAGTTAAGAGCCAAGTGGCAAGGCAGCGAAAAGTAATCTGGAGTGCGGGAGCACAAACCGACCTCAACGACATCGTTGCTTACATCGCTAAAGATTCTCCTGCCGCAGTGCTTGCCTTTCTCGAAGAAGTTCTCCACACCGCCGAAAGTCTCATGACGCTTTCCACGCGCGGTTGTGTAGTGCCCGAGCTTCAAGATTCAGACGTCCGCGAATTATCCTCCGCGTTAGGCCATTATGTCAGCCACTGAACCAGGACAATGGAAGAAAAATCTCATCGAAGACTTGGAAGGCGTGAGGCAGCTCATCGCGACGACTAAACGCGTGGCTGTGCTCGGCATTCGAAGCGAACAGTACGGATCACGACCGGCCTTCTATGTGCCCCAGTATCTGGCTTCAGCCGGGTTAGAGGTGATCCCGGTTCCGGTCTACGAGCCCAACGTACGGGAAATTCTCGGTCAGAAGGTTTTTCGCCGGCTCGTGGACATTCCCGGCGAGCTGGATTTGATTAACGTATTTCGCCGCGATCAAGACATCCCGGCGCATATCGATGACATTCTCGCCAAAAGGCCGAAGGCTGTCTGGTTCCAATCGGGCATACGGAACGATGAGGCGGCGGAGCGCCTTGCTCGCGCCGGCATCAAGGTCGTGCAGGATCGCTGTCTGATGGTCGATCACCGGCGCTGCTGCGCGTCACGGTAATCACTTCCGAGCACGATGAGGTACAAGCATGTCGAACCCTCATGTTTCACCTCCGAAGACACGAGGCCAATTGCCTCCTCATCGACAAGGTATTGGGGTTTCAGCGGGCGGGCTTGTAGATCTCAAGCCTGTCATGAATCGAGCTAACCCGCATTATTCATGACGGTTCGTGACGAAACTGCGGAGACGCCAGGCGCGATGGGCGCGTGGAGACGCGAGGGCCCGAAGCATACTTGAAACAGTATGTTGAGGGGCAGAGCGGCGAGCCCGCCCGCCTGGCCGTGTAAATTCACGGCCCAGGCTAGTCGTAGCGGCGTATACGCAGTTACAGTAGAATCGTTCATGAATAATGCGGGCTAAGGAGGACAGTTGCCCATGAACGTTGTATATGAATCGGATTTGTTCTCTGTCATTCCCCGCTGGGGCTGGCTGCTTATCATCCTATTGTTCAGCAGTGCCGACCCGGCCAGGCTTTGGGCGGAAGAGCCTGCGGGTCCTGAGGCCATGCTGCGCCTCATCGTGAAAGCCAATGCCGATCGAGATCTCACTACTTTATCCACATACATGTCGCACGATGCCGATGCGATCGGGTACGCCATGGACGGACATAAATATGTGGGATGGCAGGCTCACGAGGCCGAGATGCGTACTGAGTTTGAGGCCGTCCACAAACTGGAGATCCCGATCACGGACCTCCAGGTGTGGCAAAAGGGCGACGTGGCTTGGTTCGCAATGGAACTGGACTATATCCGATACCTCAGTGCCGAGGATGACAGTGACCGGATGGTGCTCCCGATGCGAGAAACCGGTGTCTTGGAGCGGCGAGATGGCCGCTGGATTCTTGTGACCTGGCACGAATCCAGCCGGCACTCGGATACCGGCGGTAGAACTGCCCTTCCGAGTCTTTCAAATCCAACGGCGTTGAGCCATCGCACGGATGGCGATCAGGCTGACGCGACCGATCGCATCGATTTGGGCGGCAAGTGGGAAATCACAGAGGTTGAAGACAATAAGAAATATTATGCGACGCTGGATGTTCACGGCAATGGCCCCTACACCTGGCAAGGGGGCCAGATCGCGACCACCGGCTTTCGAGATCGTCGCTGGCAGGGAACCTGGAAGCAACCAGGGAACGACCGCGAAGGGAGCTTTGAGGTTGTGCTATCAGAAGACGGGACAGAGGCGAAGGGTATATGGTGGTATGGACGTGTCGGGACGAGAGACAATATCCCGCCTCGGCAGCATGGAGGTACGTATCTCTGGCGGCGCGTCCCGCAGTAGATTGGTTTTCAAGCCGTTGATTTCTGTTCATCGTGCCTCCTTCCTCTTTTTCCAAACACTCGCGAAGGAGGAGGCATAGCGGCGCCCATCGAAAGCCTCATCGCCCATCCGTTCCATCCCGCTCAAGAGACCGGCTGGGGGTCAGGGCAATAGCAGATTAGAGCGTGTTGACGAACGGTGTCTTGAAAAGGAATGTTGGCTTGTGCTCAGGCTTACGAACGCGCACCGGCGAGTGTTCTAATCGTCGGCAAGGCCCGGATAGTTTTGCCTGCCTTGCCCCGGGCCTGGCGCACTTCGTAGAGGCCTTGCAAATTGATCCAGAACTCCGCGCTGGTCCCGAAAAAGTGAGCAAGGCGCAGGGCGGTGTCGCCTGAAATCGCCCGCTGCCCCTTGATGATCTGGGTGATGCGGTTTGTCGGCACGTTAATCTGGCGTGCGAATTCAGCGGCGCTGATTCCCAGCTCCTTGAGTTCTTCGGCCAGGTGCTGCCCTGGGTGAATAGGCATCATTGCCATGGCGATCTCACCTTCTAATGGTAATCGACAATTTCCACGTGTAAAGGGCCTGCTGATCCTTCAGGCCATTCAAAACAGATGCGCCACTGATCGTTGATGCGGATGCTGTACTGACCCTTACGATCGCCTTTCAGCACCTCGAGACGGTTGCCGGGCAAGGAGGCGAGGTCCTTGAGGGCGGTGGCGGCTTCCAGACGGTCAAGCTTCAGGCGAGCGGACTGTTCGATGCCGCCGAAGGCCTTGACCCTGGTCCCGGCGGCAAACTGGGCGGTCCGTCTGTCCCGGTAGCTCTGGATCACTATTGAGTATGATAGCAGTAATTACGTGTTACGTCCAGCATAACGAAGCAAAAGGGAGCGCCGTCTGCGGGCGTGAATTAGGTGCGAGGCTGGAGATGATGGAAACATAAAGGGATGGTGGCCTGCTTCGGCTCCATGTTACAGCTTTACCGCACTAAGTCTCATGTCTGCTCGTCTGCGCAACTTGGTTCATTCCCTGCTTCGCACGAACGAACTTGCGAACAGTGCTCGCCGTCGCTAAAGCGATCGCATTCATTCGACAAGTGCGGGGCCAAAGCTTCCACATAAGTCGCCAGGAACAGGCCACCATCCCTGAGGAGAAAACGGGAGGCGGGTGACGCTGGGAAAGGCGCGTGCGACGCGCCAGGGAAAAGGGTAGGTGAGCCCGGGAAGGGCGCACGTCTCGGTGTGCGCGGGGTGGGAGGGTGGAATAGCTGGCAGCTTCGATGGCGACATAATGCGATGGTCCTCTTGTTGATAATGATATCCTCTCGGTCGGTCCGCGTGCTCCTATGAAGCTGTACCGAAGCGGCACAATGCCGTCGCACGCTACCGCTGTTTGTCCTTTGACCTTCAGTTACCGCTATGTCGGCCACCTCCGTACCCATTCTTTCTACCCGCCCTTTAGAGTGAGCGGTGGGGCTCACCGCGCATTCATTCCATTCGCCTGGATGTTAGATGAGGGGTCAAAGAGCCAGCTTTGAAGCAACGAAAGAGATTCTTGTTCATCGCTAAGAGCGATAATTGCTGCGTTTCTCTGCCCGTCCAGCCCGCGAATGCTGGTATTTCGGCTCTTACGCCGGTTGACAGGATGACGCGGAAACCGCAGCCTGTCATCGACTTCTACGCATTCACCCTCCGCGTCTGCGTCATGGCAACGACGATCTATCTGTTCCTCGACCTACGAAGTAGTGCGTTCAACCCAGTAGGCGAGAAAACAAATGCCTCCTGATCATCACTTCGATGTGTTTCTAAGTTAGCACTGGCGCGATCATGAAAAAGTGGAGGCGCTTGCGCGGCGGGTGCGCGGGCAGGACCTCACGGTCTTTCTCGACCGATGGTATCTCACGCCGGGACAATCATGGCTGAAGGCATTGGAGGCAACCCTTGCACAATGTCGAGCAGTGGCTGTCTGTATTGGGCAGGGCGAAATGGGCTCGTGGCAGCAGAGAGAGCAATATCTCGCGCTGGAGCGTCAGGCGGCCGCTGAACGCCGTGGCCAACGCTTTCCCGTCATTCCCATTCTGCTCCCCGGCGCAGAACCGCCGCTGGGATTTCTGAATCAGAACACCTGGATCGATTTGCGCTCGCGTGTGGACGATCCGATCCTGCTCCACACGCTGATCAGAGCCATTCATGGTCAGCCTCCTGGGCCGGACGCCCAAGAAACGGTCCGTGAGACGCTCGCCACCATCTGCCCCTACCGAGGCCTGCTGCATTTCCGTGAGGAGGACGCCCCATTCTTTTTCGGACGTGAAGAGGCGGTTACTCAGCTCGTTCGCGAGCTCGGCAGCATAGTCTTGTGGCGGTTGTCGGGGCCTCGGGCAGCGGGAAGTCCTCGGTCGTTAGGGCGGGACTCGTGCCGGCATTACGGACAAGTTGTGAGCGAGTCTGGGAAGTGGTCACCGTCGTGCCGACCGATCGTCCGCTCTATTCCCTTGCGGCGGTGTTCATGCCACTACTCGAGCCGGATATGAGCGAGACCGACCGGTTGATTGAAACGACCAAATCGGTCGAGGCCCTGTTGCAAGGAACTATCAAGCTGCACGACATCGTAGATCGCGCGCTCGCGAAGCAGCCCGGGACAGACCGGCCGCTCCTCATCGTGGATCAGTGGGAAGAGTTGTTCACACTCTGTAAGGAGGATGTAGCACGCCGGTGCTTCATCGACAATGTGCTAGATGCCAGAGACACGACGAGGCTGAGCGTGGTGCTTACCCTGCGAGGAGATTTTTTCGGTCGCGCTATTACTGCCTATAGGCCGCTGTCCGATCGAGTGCAAGGGGCCCAAGTGAATCTTGGGCCGATGAAACGAGAGGAATTGCGCCTCGCCATGCAGGAGCCGGCCCTGCTAGTAGGGCTGACGTTTGAATCGGGTCTGGTCGATCTGATTGTGGAACAGGGCGGCGACGAACCGGGCCACTTGCCCTTGCTCGAATTCGTGCTGCGGCGGTTGTGGGAAGACCGGCGTGGCGGAGAACTTCATCACGAGGCCTACAAGGTCATGGGTCAGTTGGAGGGTGCCATCGCGAAGAAAGCAGAGTCACTGTATGCAAACCTCAAGGAAGCGGATCAACAAATGGTGCAACAGATCTTCTTACGCCTCGTGCGACCGGGAGAAGGTGAGGCAGACACCAGGCGGCGCGCAACGTTCGGCGAGATCGGAGAGGAATTTCGAAGCCTCGCAAAAAGGCTTGCCGACGAGCGCTTGCTGGTGACCTCCCGGCTTGCCGGCAGTGCGGAGGAGACCATCGAAGTGTCGCATGAGGCGTTGATCCGTCATTGGCAGCGGCTGAAAGGTTGGGTTGAGGCGGATCGCCGATTCCTCGCCTGGCAGCAGCGCCTCAGCGCGTCCATCGGACAGTATGAGAGGAGCAAAGAGAACTCCGACTTCCTCTCCGCGGGCTTCCACTCATCGAAGCGTTGGACTGGCTAAAGAAAAAACCCGTCTACCTCTCGCTCCGGGAACGTCACTTTGTCATAGCCAGCAAAACGCGCCAGATGCTTCGGCGTTGTGCATTCATATGGAGCCCGCGATGCAACTCGTCCCCGCCGGAACCTTTAGTCAAGGCGACATGCATAGGCGAGGCGGTCCAGAAGAACAGCCCGTGCACGCGGTTACGATAAGACCATTTGCGATCGGGAGATTTGATGTCACCTTCGAGGCATACGATCGATTCGCCATCGCGAGCGGGCGTACATGGCTCAGTGATTATGGGTGGGGACGTCGTAATAGGCCGTTGGTCAATGTATCTTGGGAAGAAGCCGAAGATTATGCAAAGTGGTTATCGCAAAGGACCGGAAAGCAATATCGACTTCCGACCGAAGCTGAATGGGAATATGCGGCTCGAAACGCAGTGAATCAGGATATCTGGGCGGGGACTTCTGATGAGAAGCAGTTAGATGATTATGCGGTTCACCTTGGAAACTCGGATACTCGCACGGCACCAGTTGGGGACAAGAAACCTAATGGTCTTGGGGTGTATGACATGAGTGGAAATGTATGGGAATGGGTTCAGGATTGTTGGCACGGTGATTATAGAGGCGCACCGACGGATGGATCGGCTTGGCTTCATGCGGATGGAGGCCAGTGTAGTCGTCATGTGATCCGAGGTGGTTCTTGGGCTAATGAACCAGAATTTCTGCGTTCATCAAACCGCAACAGGCTTCATGCTGTTATCCGGATCAACGATATCGGTTCCGTCTTGCACAGAACATAGACTAACCCTACGCCCTTTACTCGACGCAGAATCAGCCTGGATTTCCCGCCTTCGCGGGAATGACGGACACAATCTAATTCTTACACCTGTCTTTAATGGTGCGGCTGGAACGGATGCGCGGTGAAGCTCGCCGCCATGGCGGAAGTCGCAGGTCAGGAGCGGCTAAATATTGATGGGCGACGGTCCTTGCGATGTTTCATCGCAGCCTTAGAGTCGCCCATCGGGACAGACAGCACCATCTGGAAAGGAATTGCGAACCAGCGCATCATGGCGCGACCGAACCGCGCGCCGTTCGTCAGCCGCCTACTCCTCCTCTTCCTCCAGGCCTTGGATGAGCCGTTTGTCAGCCGCCTACCCCTCTTCCTTCTCCAGTCCCTGAATGAATTTGTCGGCTTCCGCGATGGAGCGGTTCATATCCTTGACGAGTTGATCCACCTGCGCATCCACCTTGACCAGTTCACCCTTCAGCGATGACAGAGCCTGGGCATTCAAGTTGTGTTTGAGGTAGAGCACTTGGTCACGCAACGGCCGCAGCACGGGATCGATACGCTGCTCGGCCTTTTTCATCGCGGCGAGCATCTCGCCGTAGCGCGTCTTGGTCTGCGTATATTTGGCCTCGCTCTTTCGACGCAGGCTCTTGCTGGAGTACTGATCCAGTTCCTTCTTCCATTCATTGAACAGGGCATCGCCCACGGATTCGACATCGTCGATCCGCTTCCGGACCGCCTCGGCCCGCTCCTCGCTCGATTCCAACTCGCCGTTTAACTTCTTATATGTCGCCTCCAGATCGCCTCCTGAAAAGTTCACGACCTTGCCGAATTCCTCAAGAGCGCTCTGGATCTCCTGCTTGGCATCTTCTTGGGCGTCACGCGCAGCCTTGACGCGGCTGCTCAAGATGTCGCGTTTCGCATAGCCCATTTTCTCCATCGCGCCCATGTAGAGGGTGTCGCAGGCGGACAGCGCCACAGCAACGGTGACACCGAACAGTAGACAAGGCAGAAACCGAACAAGGGAGATATGAATTCGCATAAGGCCTCTATATGCTGGTTGTGTGGAGGACCGATATCCGAGCTTGTCCATAGTCCAATGGACAATTGTCCAAGTCAAGATGTAAGGGATGCCGTAGGCGCGCTGTGCGCGCTTCGTCTAGTCGTGCGACCGTAGCCCAATCACCCGGCGGATGAGCCAATCGTGAACACGATCAGGAAGCACCTTGACGAGAATGGCGCGGATTCTGGCATCGCGACCGACCAGATATCGGGTCTTTGGAAATCTCGAGCGCAGGGCATGAATAACGGCATCCACCACGATGCCGGGCGGAGGCGCTTGCGCACCGATCTTGGACACTGCTTCTTTCGCCTTCGTGAATGAGGTTTTGTACAGCGCTTTCATTTCTCTGGTCCATCCGGACTCTCCGGCATCCACTTCTTTTCTCGTCTTTCCCCAAATCGGTGTGGCGATGGCCCCGGGCTCTATCAAGGCGACATGAACTCCCCAGGGATGGAGCTCGATCCGAAGGGAAGTCGTCAGCCCCAATAAGGCATGCTTGGAAGCGGCGTAGGGGGCCATGTAAGGCATGGCGGTACGGCCGGACATCGAGCCGATGTTGATGACGCGGCCATTCCCTTGCCGCAAGAGCGGCAAAAAGGCCTGGGTCACCGAGATCAAGCCGAAGATATTGACCTCGAACTGCCGCCGCCATTCCGAGAGCGGCAGGACTTCCACCGGACCGGCGACCGCGATCCCGGCATTATTGATGAGCCCGGCCAATCCCTGTTCGCCGACCATGGCTTTGACCGTATGGAGGGCCGCCGCGATCGACGGGGGGTCGGTTACGTCGAGACCGATGGGCATCAGACGAGGGCTGGCCGAGGCGGTCAATCTGGTCCCGTCCGCTTTGTCACGTATTCCTGCGAAGACCCGGTACCCCGACTTATCCAGCGCCAGCGCACAAGCCGCGCCGATACCGGTGGAAGCGCCGGTGATGACCACGGCGGTGGATTTGGTCTGTGGTCTACCAAGCGGAAACATGATAGGGCCAAGCGATGCGGTGCGCGGTCCGTTGATCCGACGCTTACCCTATCACAACCGGTGTCGCAGCCCAATGGCGCGTCTCGGTCGTGGGTCAGTTTCCTTTTGCGTCACGTCTGCGAAGCTTGTCCTCGCGGAAGCGGGGAGCGGGCATCCACTCCTTGATCAAGGTGACACACGTCAGTGCTTCCGAGGGCAAACTGGCCCACTACCCGCTTCTCATCACGATCGGTCGTGATAGGATGAGCCGGGTCTGTTTCGACGCCGACCCGTGGAGGAAGTTGTTTGCGGCAAGGGGAAAAATGATTGATATGAACCGCCGTATGGCTATGATCGGATTGCTGCTTATTCCTCTGGCCGGCTGCGTCAGCCATGCCGAGCGGTATCGTGCCGAATCGACGGCGAGAGCCCAGTCCCACGAAGCGCAAGCGGGAATCAGGGCCTTTCAAAAATTTCTCGACGCTTCCGACGTAATCGTATCGCATGATCCCGGTATACGGGATCGGGTGGTCCGTGTGTTTGTTCGTCTTGTCGAGACGGCCAAGCGCTCACAATTCGGGGATCTCGCCCAAAGCCTTCCATGGGAGCACGTGGTGATCAAGAATGATCAAAAAGTGACCGGGCTGGCCTTTCCGGGTGGAAAGATCGTCCTGTACACGGGGCTGATTGCGGCTGCGGAAACCGATGACCAATTGGCCGCAGCCATGGGACATCTGGTGGCAAAGATCCTGACACGCCACCAGGCGGAGGAGATCAGCCGAAATTTCATGAAGGAGGCCGGGGGAGCAGGGCCTGATTTGAGATTCGGCAAGCCGCCGAAATCCGAGGATCTGGCGAAGGCATGGCGAAAAGCCCAGCGGGAAGAGGCGGACTCTATCGGCATGCTGCTGAGCGCGGAGGCCGGATACGATCCGCGAGGCGCGATCGCCTTATACAAACGTTTGGAGGGGCAGGGCAGCTCGAGGGCCAACCATTTGGAAGAACGTCTGCCCGAAGCCATGGCGCGGTTTAAGGCCTACCAGCCTGCTTCGAGTGGAACGATGAGCGCGCCGTGACGGCCGGCTGCCCGGCTCATTCCCGGCGGCGTTCGATTATTTCATCGGCTGGTTGGAAAGAAGTTGAGATAGGCTTTCAGCAGATCTCTCCAACTGATGATGCCCTCGGCTGTTCCATCCTCCGTGACAACGGGAAGGCAGGATACTCCCTTCTCGATCAACAGCTCCGTTGCCGTCCGGATGCATGTGCCGCTGTCCACGGTAATTAATCTTCGACTCATGATCTGGTGGATACGTTTGTGGAGCGTGGCGGCATCGCGGTCCGTTTCATTCAGCGTTCCGGTAAAGGGGCTGCTCGCCTTCAAAACATCGCGATCGGAGATCACCCCGACCAGCCGACGGCCTTCGACGACGAGCAGATGATGAAAATGGAATTCGGCGAAGAGCGCCTGAGCTTTGGCGAGGGTGTCGTCCATCGACACCGTCACCGGCCTTCGGGACATGATCCGGCCGACGGTGACGGTTGCCGACAGAACTTCCGAGTCTTGTGAAGCCGACTGGTTGTCTGGGAGATATGGCATAGGCGGCTGTTGTTTTCCGGAGAAAGAGCTTCGTCCGTGTATGTGTATCGGCCGAAAAGTCGGAATTCTTGATAAGAGCGGCGCGGTGACATTGCACATTTCCCTGTTTGGCAGTAGGATGCGCGCCCTACGTATCGCAGGGAGAGGCTCGCCGGAGATCTATTACGGCGGTAATCTGATGAAAGGAGCAGTCGAGTGAACCGGACGGGCCGAAGAGACCGGGTGTGGTACGGAACGGCGATCCTGCTGTTTGCAGGGAGTCTCGCAACCATGGCCGGATGCGGCGCGGTGCCCCGGAGCTATCTCCACCAGGCCGAACGCGGCGTGACATTGACGGACTTGACCGAGCACCCCACCGAATATCAGGGAAAGGTGGTGATTCTGGGAGGCGCCAGGCTCGGCGAAGAAGAGCATGACGGGCATATATGGCTGCATCTTCGAAACCGTCCGCTGGACAACGAATATAAGCCCCATCTGCCCCGCGACCCCGCGAGCCAGGAAGGCAGCACCTATTGGGTCGCCGTGACCGATCGTTCCGAGTTCCCCCCTCACTACCAACATTGGGCGCGCATGACGGTTGTCGGCCGGGTGATCGGTTGGAAACACGAGTCGTTTGGAGGCCCCAGCGAACCGGTGTTAGGGTTGATGTATGTGAGGGGATGGGGGTTGAGTTCCAGTCACGACGGAGCCTGGGAGAACCGGATCGACCCGCGCTATTTGTTCACGACTCCGGAGGGACTGCTCGCGCCCAGACAGCAGAATGATTAAGCAACAAGGCTGAAATTTACCCGCTCTTTTCCTGCCGCTGACCCACCCGTAACGGGACAGGGATATCATAGTACTTCAATGGCCGGCGCCTTTCATGCCTGGACTATTCTGTCATGAGCCGAACAGAAGTGAACAATCTCATCCTCATTTGCCGGCGTATATATGTGAAATTCTTGTCAAATCACAGATGCCACTGTATAAGGGCCATGGCACAAGCTTTGCTGTGATCGACCGGGCTTCTATGAAATCTCTCTCGCGGAACACGATAACGCCATGCCGGATGGGATCGAACTCGATGGGTCCGGTCGCCTCATTCCTTGGATGCGCGAGAGCCTCGTGCGGCTGCTGTCGCATGAAGTCTTTTCCTGAGGCGACCCTCCTCGCCTGATCATCGAGTACATCTTGAATGTGGCCGATGAACCCGGAGAGGCCGGATTCTGAGAGCCGGACGCGGCTTGCTGAACAGCGGTTCTATAGCGTGAAAGAACGCATACGACGAAGAAAGGATAATGATGATCAAGGAGACGTTGGCCGGGCTGCGGGACATGATCCGATCCAGCTCGTGGTTGTGGTTTCATGTCATGGTCATTATGCTCAGCACCGGCATCGCCTGGTCTTTGCCGACGATTGCGAAAGCGTTTCTGGTCCAGTGGTCGAAGCTCGAACATGACCATATATTCTTGGTTTCCATGGAAGTGACGGTCGCGGTGATGCTGATCCTGGTGCTCAACTTCATCGGCCGGAGTATCAGCGACCGCAGACTCACCCGCATTGCAATGGAAGCCGGCCTCGTGTCGTTCTTTCCCTATCACAATCGTCAGGCGGAGAAGAAAATCCGGGAATTGCGCGAACGGCATGGATTGGGCCGGACGATTCTCTCGATCGGATCCACCGGCTACGGGACTTTTGTCGACAACGAAGGAGAATTACACGCGATCCTTGAAAAGGCGCTGCAGGTCAACATCATGTTGATGAATCCCTATAGCGAAGAAGCCAGGCTGCGCGCCCGTTCCCTGGCGCAGGCTGGCGCGCCGCCGCCGCGCTTTCAAGAGGAGTTGCTTCAGACCGTGCAGCTATTCAGGAGGCTCAAAGCGGCGGGTACGGTGCTGAAGCTCAAGCTGTATTCCGATCGCCCGCACGTAAAGATGGTGATCTTAGGGGATTATCTCTGGCTGCAGCACTATCATACCGGGATCGATGTGAAGAGCGTGCCGGAATATGTATTTCAAAATAATCTCAAGAACCACGGGCTCTACACCTTGTTTTCTCAGTACTTCATGAAGCGGTGGGAAAATCCCGACATCCCGGAATATGATTTTGATACGGGAGAGCTGGTCTATCGCACGAAAAGCGGCAAGGAAATCAGAAGAGAAGGCTTCCCTCTCGAAACCGCCGGCGATTCGCGCGAGATGGTTCAGAAAGCAGCGCCTGAACTTGCATTGCAGGCGGGCTTTGTGGTGGGCATCTGATGAAACCGGTTATTCAGGAGGAGACAACCGGCTGCGGGTTCGCGGCGGTGGCGACATTGGCCGGCGTGACGTATCGGCATGTCCGCCGAGCCGCGCACACATTGAATATCTCGGCGGCCGACGCGCGACTGTGGTCGGACACCGTGTACATTCGTCGATTGCTCGCCCACTACGGCATTCACGCGGTCGCCGGTGAGGTGAAGTTCGTCACGTGGGACCGTCTCCCTTCCAAAGCGCTGCTTGCCATCAAATGGCATCGTAGCAAGGGACGGGCTTGCTGGCATTGGGTGGTGTTTTGGCGCGGGCCCCACGGGGAGGTCGTGCTTGACTCCAAACGCTCTCTGCGCAGCAATCGGCGAACTGATTTCAACCGCATGAGCCCCAAGTGGTTTATCAGGATCGAGGAGCCGATTGCCCCCGGCTGACGTCTGCTCTTCTCGCGATCAGTCCAGCGTTTGACGATAGCGCATGACGCCGACGGTCAGGACGACCACGGTGAAGAGGCCGATCTGCCACATTTGCAGCAGGACATCCTCGATGCCGTTGCCTTTCAAGAGAATGCCTCGAACAATGCGCATGTAGTGGGTGAGCGGATAGATTTCGCCGAGGATCTGGGCCCAGCCCGGCATTCCGCGGAAGGGAAACATGAATCCGGACAACAGGAGCGAGGGCAGGAAGAAGAAGAAGGACATCTGCATGGCCTGGAGTTGATTCTGGGCGACGGTCGAGAAGGTCAACCCTACCGCGAGATTCGCCGCAATGAACAGCAGCGATACCACAAGCAGAAGTCCGATGCTGCCGACCATCGGCACATGGAACAGCCCCCAAGCGGCCAAGAGAATCAGCGTCAGCTGAATGTAGCCGACGAGAATATACGGCACGATCTTCCCGATCATGACCTCGATGGGACGGGTGGGCATCGACAGCAGATTCTCCATGGTTCCCCGCTCTCGTTCCCGCGTGATGGCCAACCCGGTGATGACGACCATCGTCATGGTCAGCACCACCCCCATCAATCCCGGCACGATGTTGTACTGGGTGATCGCCTCGGGGTTGTAGCGCGGATGGACGCGGAGGTCGATCGGAGCGGGAGCGGCCGCAAGGAACCCCAGCGGGCCTTTCAGATCATTGAGCAAGGACGTATTGATCACCGTGGCCAGCGACCCGATCGCGTTGCTGGTGGCAGCCGGATCAGTGGCGTCGGCTTCCACCAACACCTCCGGCCGATCGCCGCGCAGCAGATCACGTGTGAAATTGACCGGAATGTTCACGACGAACTGAACCTGCCCGCGCGCCAGCAAGTCGTGGCCCTCGGACTCCGTAGCGACCAGCCGGACTAAATTGAAATAGCCGCTGTTTTGAATCCCATACAGTAGGGTTCGTCCCTGCATGCCGCGGTCGGCGAGTACAACGGCGGTCGGTAAATGCTTGGGATCCGAATTGATGACTAAGCCGAAGAGGATGAGCTGGATCAGCGGGATGCCGATCATCATGCCGAAGGTCAAGCGGTCCCGGCGCATTTGGACGAACTCTTTGACCACGATGGCCCAGAAGCGGTTGAGGGAGAAGAAGGATCGGTTCCTCATGACGCGGCGTGGTCCTCCGCCCGCTCCATCAAATGAATAAAGGCTTCTTCCAGGCCCACGTCGGATTTGCTCCACTGGTAGGGAGGCTTGTGAAAGGGAACAAGAGATCGTTCGAGCGTCGCGGCATCGTCTCCGCTGACATGGAGGGTATTGCCGAAGGCGACGGCCTGAGTCACGCCGGGAAGAGCCCGAAGTTGCTCGGCCAGCGACGCCAGGTCAGGGCCACTGACCGCCCAGGTCGTGAGATGCGTTTGACGGACGACCTCTTCGACCGTCCCATGGATCAGCAGTCTGCCCTTCAAAATGAACGCGAGCCGGTGGCAGCGTTCGGCTTCGTCCATATAATGGGTAGCGATCAAAAACGTGAGGCCTCGTGCGGACAGTTGGTGAATCTCTTCCCAGAATTCACGGCGCGCATGGGGATCGACTCCGGCGGTCGGTTCATCCAGCAACAGCAGTTTCGGTTGGTGGAGCATGCAGGCCGCCAAGGCAAGGCGCTGTTTCCATCCGCCCGATAACTCGCCGGCCAGCTGATCCCTGCGCTCCGCCAACCCCAACCGCTCCAGCGTGTCGTTCACGGCTTTGCGCCGGTTCGGCATCGAATACATCCGCGCGACGAAGTCCAGGTTCTCCTTGATGCTCAAATCCTCGTAAAAACTGAACCGTTGTGTCATGTACCCGACCTGTCGCTTGATCGCCTCACTCTCCGTGATGACGTCATGCCCCAAACATGTGCCGCTTCCCGCATCCGCTTTGAGAAGGCCGCACAGCATCCGGATAAAGGTCGTCTTGCCGCTTCCGTTCGGCCCGAGAAATCCGCAGATTTCGCCCGTACGAACCTGTAGGTCCACATGATCGACCGCCGTGCGGCTCCCGAATCGCTTCGTCATGCCGTGAACATCGATGGCCGATTCACCGGGCATGGTTCGTCCCCAAATGCACATCCACCGGCTGGCCGGGATGAAGGATTGTGGAAGTATCGTGATCAAACACCGCTTCGATCATGAAGACCAATTTGCTGCGGGCCTCTTGGCTGTAGATGACCGGCGGCGTGTATTCCGCCCTCGGCGAGATGAAGCTCACTTTTCCAATCAAGGGTTGAGCCAGTCCGTCGACCGTCACCTGAATGGAATCACCATGCTGGACTGCGCCGAGGCGGGGTTGCGAGACGAAGGCTCTGACTTTGACGTTGTCCGGAGGCAAGAGGACGATGACCGGCCTGCCGGCCGGCACCCATTCCCCTTCTCGATACAGGGTGTCGAAGACCAAGGCAGCCTGCGGGGCCGCCTGGCGTTTTTGGGAGAGGTCCCATTGCGCTTTCTGAAGCGCCGCCTCCAGCGCCAGCACGTTGTTCTCTGCGGCGGTGATCTGATCGCTTCGTGAGCCCAGCCGGGCTGTTTTTAGATCGGCGTCCAATTGCGCGACTCGCTGATGATTCTGGTCCCGGACCGATTGCGCCCGAAGATACTCCAGTTCAGCGGTCGCACCCGGCGTGCGCATGAGCGTTTTCTGGCGCGCCAATTCTTTGTCCGAAAGAGCGAGCGCCACCCGGGCTTGTCTGAGCTGGGCTTCAAGCGACGCGATCTCCGACGGGCGCTTGCCTTTCTTCACGTCTTCCAGATTGGCCTGGGCTTCCGCCAGCTTGCGCCCGGCTTCATCCCGTGCGGCGGTTTCGGGCACGCTGTCCAGTTCGAAGAGCGGCATGCCGGCCTGTACCTGCATGCCGCGACGGACATTCAACGATCGAAGCGCGCCGGCCAGTGGAGAGGCCACATAGACAAATTCTCCTTCCACATATCCTTGAACCACATCGCGCTCGGGGCGATCACAGCCTGCGAAAAGGATCAGGGATGCGAGCAGGCCGATCATCCGGCGACTCACCGGCCGAGACAATAGAACCGGCGCGTTCATAGGCGGGCCCTGCCTGTCGCGGTGAGGACCCCTTGCAGAATCACGGCAATGATGGCCGAGAAGCCTGTCTTTGGAGTGAGGCCCAAGTCCGCCATCTTGGCCGGATTCAGAATCGCCTGGACTCCGGCCAATAAGAGTTCCGTAATCAGCACCGCCGGAATATCCTTTCGTATCAAGCCGGCCTTGCGCGCATCGTCAAAACAGCGGCCGAAATAGCGGCGAATGAGCCGGCCGCGGCGGGCCTCGATCAGCGCGAACAATTCCGGCGCCTCCCGCCGGACATCGCGTACGAAGGCCGGCTGAATTTCACCGGTGTGTCCTTGGACGCAGGCCAGCAGGTCATGCAGCACATCGGACATGTTGGAGCGGTCGGATGCCACGCGCCGAAGGTCCGCTTCGACCTCGCGAAACTTATCGACCAGAACCGCCTCCAGCAACGCCGATTTGCCGGGGAAGCAGGCGTAGAGCGTCTTTTTGCTCACCCCCAGCTCATGGGCCAGGTCATCCATCGTGACGGTGCGAAACCCGTGAAGAAAAAAATGGCGCCGCGCCGCGGCGATGAGACGTTGCGCCGCGGAATGGTTCTTCGAACGGTCCTTCGCTCGGACCCTGCTGGGGGGTGTGCGGCGTGTCACGGCGGTTCTCTCTCTCGACTCGCACTATGGACACTAGTATCGTGTTACCAGTTTCCTATATGCTTGCACAAGGCCCCGTCCGGCCGCCGCCGTCCGATCGCCGGCCGGACCGGAAGAGGGAGGGAGCGGAATCGCGATGAAGCGGAGCGCCGGGATCCTCCTCTATCGGAAGCGCGAAGACTCGTGGGAAGTATTTCTGGTTCACCCGGGCGGTCCCTTTTGGAAGAATAAGGACGACGGCGCCTGGTCGATTCCCAAAGGTGAATGTGAGGAGGGAGCGGAGCTGTTGTCGGAAGCAAAGCGGGAGTTCTTCGAGGAAACCGGCGTTGAACTTCGGGAAGGATTTCAGCCGCTGACACCCGTGAGACAAGCGGGACGCAAGGTGGTCTACGCATGGGCGGTCGAAGGCGATCTGGAGCCCGGCAAGCTGAAAAGCAATACCTTCACGATGGAATGGCCGCCTCGGTCGGGAAAGCGGCAGGAATTCGCCGAGGTGGATCGAGGCGACTGGTTCACGCTCTCCACGGCTCGGGGTAAAATTCTGGCCGGCCAGCGTCCGTTGTTGGACGAATTGTCGAGAGTGATCGGGGCCGACTAGAAGCAGGAGCATCATGATGGCGGATGGATTAGTGCCGAGCGGCGGACCAGAATCATTATGACAGGGAAAAACGGCCCGGCCTTTGTATAATATGAAAGGTTATCGCGCGTTGGTCCGTCGAAAGTCGGCATGATTGAAGTTGTCGTGATAGTGGTCTGTCTTCTCTGCAACGCCATGTTGGCGGCCGCGGAGATGGCATTCGTGGCCGTGAGTCGGCCCGTCCTTCGCCAGCTTGCTCGGCAGGGCCATAAGAAGGCGGTTCTTCTCCTGGCGTTGCGGGAAGTTCCGGAACGGACCTTGTCGGTGATTCAAATCGGGATCACCGTCGTGGGCGCGCTCGCGGGGGCGGTGGGGGGAGCCGGAGCGGAGGAACTGCTGAGTCCGATTCTCGAAACAAGATTCGGCATCAGCGCCAGCGCCGCCGATACGATCTCCATTGCGCTCGTCGTGGTGCCGCTCGTCTATTTCACGGTGGTGATCGGCGAATTGATGCCGAAGTCCTTGGCCTTGCGGAATAGTCTCAAAGTTGCTTTGTTTGCAGCGCCGTGGCTGGCGGCTTTTGATAAGCTGCTGGGACCCATTGTGACCTTGCTCGAATGGTCGACCAAGCGGTTACTTCAATTGCTTCGCGCGCTCCGCTTGTGGGACAGCGGGCAGACTCAAGAACTCAAAGCAAGCGATCAAGTGGACACCACCGTCTCTCTCGAGACCCTGTCTTCCCAGCACCGGCAGTACGTCCTCAATTTGGTCGATCTGGAAAGTAAGACGATGAAGGAAATCTTTGTTCCCTGGTCAAGCGTCGTCACCATCGAGTCGACACAACCTCCGAACGAGGTGGAACGCGTTATTCTCACATCGGGCCACACCCGCCTGCCGGTCATGGGCGGGGGACGGGTGATCGGCATTCTCAATTCCAAAGAGTTCATGGCTTTGCGCGCGTCGAGCGGAGAGGATTGGGCGCCGCTCGTCCGGCCGCCCGTCGTGTTACAGGCCGGTACGCCGTTGCTGACCGGCCTTAGGTCGCTGCAAGAGCGGCGCATGCACATGGGCGTGGTCTATGCCGATCGTGTCCTCTTGGGTATCGTGACGCTTGAGGATATCCTTGAAGAGGTGATCGGAGAAATTTATGACGAAGACGACGACGGAAAGCTGAAGAGACTGTTGAGCACGACGCCGAGGACGTTACGATTGGGTCGTGCATTGGAGCATCGATGATTCTGCAATAAGGTTCGCAACGCCAGCCAGAGCCATTGCATCCGCTTCTGTAGCATTTCACCCCCGTCGAAAAATACCAGCCGGTGGCAAAAGGCCCCTTTCCCTGCGGAAGAAAGGGGACAATTCCGGTATTTCCCAGTACTATACCGGGGCTCGCAGTTAAGAAAAGAACTTGCATAGACGCGAGAGAGGCTATGATATCGCCCGCTTACCGTATGTGTCGGGCCGACTGGCCGTCCACCAGCCCCCTCTACGCCGGGAGATCGATCGTCGCGGCCTGCCTCTGTGTATCGTTATTGCTATCCCAGGGCTGTCAACGAGAACCGGCCTATCAAGAGGAAAAACAAGCCGCTGCTTCGAATGGTGATGGCGACAAATGGATCCGTCTCACCGCGGCTGAGGCCGCGCAAGCCGGTATTGAAACCGTAACGGTCACCCGAGGGGAATTCCGCGTGCATCGGCAGTTTCCCGCCACCATCCAGTCGAACGAAAACGAGCTGGCGGAGGTCACCACGCTCATCGGCGGCCGCATCGTGGATGTTCAAGTGGATTTCGGCCAGGACGTGCAAAAGGGAACGACGCTCGCGCTTCTCCATAGCACGGACCTCGGTTTGGCGGAAGCTGCCTATCTCAAGGGAGTGGCGAAACTGCACGAGGCGGATCTCGCCTACCGGCGGGCGAGGAATCTCCTGGACAACAAGGCGATCAGCGAGGCGGAATTCTATCGCCGGGAAGCGGAAATGAAAAGCGTACGGGCGGAGGCCCGGGAGGCCAAGCAGCGACTGGAATTACTTGGCGTGGCGGAACAGGAGATTCGGCGGCTGGAACGGGAACAGACCATTCGTTCCGATGTGGCCATTACCGCGCCGTTCGCGGGAAGGGTCATTAACCGAAACGTGACCCGAGGGGAAATAGTCGACCAGCATAAAAGGCTGTTCACGGTGGCTGACCTTTCGGATGTATGGGCCGTGGGGAGCGTACCGGAGAAAGATGTTCAGTTCATCCGCAAGGACCAACGGGTCGAGGTGGTGGCCGCCGCCTATCCCCATGCGATATTTCCGGGGAAGATCACCTACGTGGCCGACGTGCTGGATCCCGCTACGCGAAGCATGCGGCTGCGGGTCACCGTGCCGAATCCCGAAAAAGTCTTGAAGCCGGAAATGTTCGCGCTGGTTCTCGTGTATGCGGCGGCGGTTCCGGATGTCGTCAGTGTCCCGCTCGCCGCCGTTCAAAGCGGCGGAGCCGATCCCCTCGTATTCGTTCGCCGGGACGAGCTGGCGTTCGAAGCGCGCGCAGTGAAACTGGGGGAAGAAAGCGGCGAGGTGGTGATGATTCTCGACGGGCTGCAAGCAGGGGAGCACATCGTCACCAAAGGGGCGTTCGTGCTCAAATCCGAAGCGGAAAAGCATAACATCGAACCCACGCAATGATCCCCGCGCTGTTGGAATTCTCTTTACGCCAGCGTGTCCTCGTCTTGGGACTGGCCGGTTTGCTCGTCTTCGTCGGACTCAATGCCTTCAGCTCCATCCCTATCGACGCGTATCCGGATGTCACGAATATTCAGGTGCAAGTGCTGACCGAAGCGCCGGGCCTCTCGCCGGTCGAGGTGGAACGGTTCATCACCTATCCGATCGAGCTCCAGATGACGGGGTTGCCGGGCTTGTCCGAGATCCGGTCGCTCTCGAAGTTCGCCCTTTCTCAGATCACCGTGGTCTTTCATGACGATGTGGACGTGTATTTTGCCCGCCAATTGGTCCTGGAGCGGATGCTCGCGGCCAAAGGCCGATTGCCGGCCCGCGTCGAACCGGTCCTGGCCCCGGTGACGACGGGCTTGGGGGAAATCTATCAATACTATTTTGAGACCCGGCGCGCGCAATCCGGTGACCCGGCCGCCTTGCAGGCGGAATTAATGAATCAGCGGACCCTGCAGGACTGGGTGTTGCGGCCGTTGCTGAAGCAGGTGCCGGGCGTCATCGACGTGAACGCGCTGGGCGGCTTCGTCAAACAGTATCAAGTGCTGGTCGATCCGCATAAGTTGCGGAAATATGATTTGACCATCCACGAGGTGCTCCAGGCGGTGGAACGAAATAATATCAACGCCGGCGGGAACGTACTGGAACGGCATGCTGAACGGGCGATTGTGCGCGGCGTGGGATTGATCAAGTCGCTCCAGGACATCGAACGAATCATCGTCAAGGAAGCGGGCGGGACGCCGGTCTTCGTCCGGGATGTCGCCGAAGTGCGGATCGGGCACGCAGTCCGCCATGGCGCCGCCGTTCTGAACGGCGAGCGGGAGATCGTCGCGGGCACGGTATTGATGCTGCGCGGCGGGAATGCCCGGGAGGTCGTCGAGTCGGTGAAGGCCAAGGTCGCCCGGGTACAGGAGGACGGAGTCTTGCCTGCCGGGGTATCGATCGTGCCGTTCTACGACCGTATTGAGCTGGTGACCGCCGCGGTCAATACGGTGCGGGATGCCCTCGTCGAGGGCATTGTCCTGGTCGCCTTTGTCTTTCTCTTATTCCTCGGAAATATCCGTAGCGCACTGGTCGTGACATCGGCATTGATCATCACGCCGTTGATCACGTTCATCGTCATGGAGCGCGCGGGGCTCTCGGCAAATCTCATGACGCTCGGAGGGCTCGCCATTGCGGTAGGAGAGATCGCGGACGGGTCGGTGGTCGTCGTCGAGAACGTGTACCGGCACCTGACCGAGAGCCGGCAATCGATGTTGGGCCGGATCGATATGGTCTTTCGAGCATCGAAGGAGGTCGCCCGATCGATACTGTTCGGCATCCTCATCATCAGCGTGGTGTTTCTTCCCATCATGACGCTCGAAGGAATGGAGGGAAAGATGTTCGGGCCGCTGGCCTATACGCTGGTGATCGCCCTGCTGGCCTCGGTGCTGGTTACGTTGACGCTCACGCCCGTGCTGGCCTCGCTGCTCTTGCACGGCGGCCGTACCGGCGAGACTTCCTTTTCCGCTTGGATGAAGCGGCGGTACTCCCCGCTCCTGACGTGGGCGCTGGAACATCGTTCGCTGGTTCTATCGGGCTCCGGCATGGTCGTGATACTCGGCCTCGCGCTGCTGCCCTTCATCGGCCGTGAGTTTATTCCGCAGCTGGAGGAAGGCGCCCTCACGCCGCAGATCATCCGTTTGCCCAGTGTCTCTCTTGCGGAAGCGATT
This sequence comes from Nitrospira sp., assembly GCA_040981125.1. Classification (GTDB taxonomy): domain Bacteria; phylum Nitrospirota; class Nitrospiria; order Nitrospirales; family Nitrospiraceae; genus DASSBQ01. Next base: position 92,922 of record JANRMQ010000002.1, on the reverse strand, counting down.
GAGATGGAGAAGACGGCTCAGAAGGCGATGCTGGAGTTTCCCGAAGTCCGGCTTGCCGTGAGCAAAATCGGTCGGCCTGAAATCGCGATCGGCCCGGAAGAGCCGAATGAGAGCGACCCGGTCGTCTCATTGAGATCTCGCGACACATGGACCACGGCTCATACACAACCGGCGCTGACCGACCGGATCCGCCGGCGGCTGGCCGAAATCCCGGGTATTTCCGTTCTCATGAGCCAGCCGATCCAGGAGCGAGTGGATGAGTTGATCAGCGGGATTCGAACCGAGTGCGCCATCAAATTGTTCGGAGACGATCTGGATATCTTGAAGACGAAGGCCGACCACATCGCGGGGATCATGCAGACGATTCAGGGCGTGAAGGACGTGAGGGTCGAGCAGGTGGCCGGCCAACCTTATCTGACCGTCGATATTGATCGGGAAAGGATCGCTCGATTCGGAATCAATGTCTCGGATGTGCAGGACATCATCACCAGCGCGGTGGGAGGCAGAGCGGCGACGGAGGTCTATGAAGGAGAACGGCGATTTCAACTTGTGCTGCGATTTCCCGAGCCTTACCGCAACAGCGTCGGGTCAATCGGGGATATTCGCGTCCGGTCCATATCCGGCGCGCCCATCCCGCTCAGCGATCTCGCCAGGGTCGAAATGCGGGAGGGCCCGGCGCGCATCAGCCGCGAGGAAGTCCGACGCCGCATCTACATTGGCTTCAACGTCGTCGGCCGCGACATCGGGAGCGTGATTGACGAGGGACGACAGAAGCTGGATGAGTCGGTGTTTCTGCCTCGGGGATACGCGATCAGCTGGGGCGGTGCGTTTGAGAATATGGAGCGGGCCAATGCCCGCCTGTCCGTCGTCGTGCCGGTGACGATCGGATTGATTTTCTTTCTGCTGTTTTGGGCGTTCCATTCGATGCGCTACGCCACCTTGATCATTCTGAACCTTCCGTTCGCGCTGGTCGGCGGCGTGGTCTCGCTGTGGCTCAGCGGCCAGTACTTGAGCGTGCCGGCCACCATCGGCTTCATCGAGTTGTTCGGGCTTGCTGTCGGCAACGGTATCGTGCTGGTGTCCTATATCAACCAACTCCGCAACGAAGGAATGACAACCGACCAGGCCATCATATCCGGCTGCCTCCTACGACTTCGTCCTGTTCTGATGACCATGCTGACAACGCTGTTCGGGTTGTTTCCGCTCGCTGTCTCGCAGGGCATCGGGGCCGAAGTGCAGCGGCCCTTGGCTTCGGTGGTGATCGGGGGACTGTTCAGTTCGACGCTTCTTACGTTGGTCGTGCTGCCGGTGCTCTATCGCGTGATGGGGGAAAAGGAACGGAAGAAGGAGTATGCGCCGGAATGGGTGTAGGCGTGGGCCTGTGGAGGCGCCTTCGGCCTCTCGATACGGCGTTGGCGCGAATACGATGGCGTCGTGAGCGAAAGTGGAAGGGCTTGCGAAAGGTGTGGAGTTTCCAACTGCGGGATCGGGGGCCGGGTCGGAGGGACCGGGGACGGTTCCGGCGGCGGCAGCGGCGGTTGGGGCGATGGGAAGGGATCCGGATCGGGCGGCATCGGACTCGGGTCGGGATCAGGATTGGGCCTGCGATTATGGACGGCAGGCCCCTCGTCCAATCGTAATGACCGGCCGATTTCGCGCTCATCTCTAAACGGTAGAATCACCATACCCTCTCTGAGATTCCACGTCAGTCTCGCTGACCGATATCATTACGCACCGACGGGACATGAGCAACCCGGGGAAGTCCTAGCCGCAGGCCTAGGGAACTTCCCAGCGGCGAAATGCCGTCTTGTCTCTTATAACGGATAAGTATAAAGGATAAAGTACAGGCCGCCAGAACGGAAGGGAGGGCGCATATGAAGGGGACAACTCATCGTTTGGCGACGGCATTGGGGATCGGGGTCGGCCTGATGGGCCTTGCGCACGCCATGGATTACGACCGGGCGGCCGGCATGATGCCCTCCGCGCCGCCTCACTTGCGAAGCGGGCAACCGGAGATCGGTCATACCGTCGAAGGGGAAGTCGTGCGCATCGACGGCGAACATTACTTTGTCGAAGATCCGAATGGAAACGAGATACGGTTGGTCGTCAATCAGTCTACACTACGGATGGGACCCATCAAGGAAGGGGAGAAGGTTGAAGCGAGGGTCAATAATGACGACCATGTGCTCTCTATCCGGTCAATCCAGGGCCGGGAACATGATTCGATTATGGGCGGCCCTTCCACTCGGGACGGGCAATGAATCCTACGCTGCATGTTGAGTAGACCATGGCTGTTTCTCACGATTTGTCGATACATTGCGGCGCGTTGGAATCATCGTTCTACCATCCCCTGGCTGCCCGTCATCCTTGGCGCGTGTCTCTGTGTTTCCATTGAGATCGCCTGGGCGTATGAAGCAGCACAAGTCGAAGAACCGACCCCCGAGGCGGGGCAGGAATTCCGCACGAGGTTGTTCGGGGAGGACGTCTATGTGCCGCCCCGAGACCGGCGTAATGTTACGGCGGCCAGCTTCGGCATTCAATGGATTCCGAATGGTCCGAGTCAGCTTGAAGTCCTTCCGTTCGGCGCACTCTACGTCTGGCGAAACTGGGACAATGATAACCGGCGATTCCGCGGCGCTTTTTCGGTTGCCGTCAATGATCTCGATTACACCATCGGCCTGCGCACGTATCCCAATTGGTCCCTGATTTTTTCCCTGGACAATTTCATCATTCCGCTCGGCCGGTCCGAATACGTCGAAGGGCAGCGGATCAGACAGTCGGAGATCGAATGGAACTATGTCTTCGGCGGAGTGGGCCTGGGCTATCGATTACCCATTCATCCGTTCAGCCAGGACAGCGCCGTCAATGTCTTCGTGACCTATGAGCCCGGCTATCGGTGGTTCAAGGGAACGGATCATACATCGCCGCAATACATCGTCCCGAAAGACACCTATGAAGGCCGCCTTCATCTCCGAATCCGCGTGGATTCGCTGACCCGCAATTTGATGGAGTTGCCGCATCAGGGGTTTACCATGGGCGGTGATGTGATGCACGGCCATCGCGCGACGTGGAGCCAATGGGGCGGTCCCCCGTTTGATACCCCGGATTTCAAAAAGGAGCGGACCTATGTGACCGCGACCGCCTATGCCCTGGTCGCCGGCGGGGTGCCGTTTGTGAACAGCGACAAGCATCGTCTGATTACAAGCCTGCATGGCGGTATCGGGAAAGACCAGGACCGGTTCTCGGCCTTTCGCCTGCCTGGGCGGCCAACCGGCTACGAATGGGAAGCGGTCTCCCTGCCGATGATTCATGGCGTCGCGTTCAATGAATTATTTCCACGGCGCTATGCGGTGGCCAATCTGCAATATCGATATGAGGCGCTCTTCTTCCTCTATCCGTATATCGAGGGAACGTGGGGACTGGTCGAACGCCCGCTGTTCACAAGTGATGGCGGAATCAAAAACGTCACGGATTCAATGCCGGCTCTCGGCGGCGGGATCGTCTCCGGCGCGCCCTGGCGGTCCCAGATCGAGCTCAATTACACGTATAACTTCGGCATCTACCGGGATCCGGGCGGGGGGCCGCCCACGAAGGGCGGCCACGGCATGTTTATCTTCTGGTCTAAAGAACTGGGCGGTTCCGGTTCATAGGCAGCCTCACTGTGGATGAATGAAAGCGGTCCGTACGGGAAATGATGACGGCGCCGAGGGGATCGATGGACGTGAACGACACATTGCGGGTCTTGACCGACGCAGCGGAACGGTTCGTCAATAAGGCGCCCAATCAAAAGCGTTTGGAAGAGGAACGCGCCGCCTTGCTGGACGCCATTCTGCAGGCGCAGCTTCTGCTCTCGGTCTCCGCAACAAAACATAAGCCTCGGACCTCCCGGCCGCTGCCGCCGAAACATCCGAAGCGCCGAACGCTTCGTTTGGCCAAGTAAGCGGGCGCTAAATTGTCAGTACCAACCGATTTCCCGAGAACTCTCTTCACCGTCCCGCTCATTTGATGAGGAGTTCGCTTTGCTGCTCCTGGAACTCGTCCTGATAGATGCGGAACAGCTCCAGCACGACGGCCAGGAGAATAGGACCCACGAAAAGACCGATCAGGCCGAATGAAGCCAGGCCGCCCAGCGATGCAAAGAAGAGAAAAAGCATCGGCAATTGCGCCCTCGTGCCGATGAGCAACGGCTGCAGGATATTATCCATCAGTCCGATGAGACCAGCGCCGACCACGACCATCACGATCCCTTTCACGATCAATCCGCTGAAGAACAGATAGATTGCAATCGGAACCCAGATGACGGCGGTGCCTCCGAAGGGAAGAAGCGACAAGACGGCGGAGAGCGCTCCAAAAAAGATGGAAAAGGGCACGCCGAGCGCCCAATAGGTGATCCCGGCTGCTGTTCCCTGCGCCAAGGCGGTTACCAGAGTGCCCTGCACCACTGCCTTGATCGTGCCGTCCATGCGCTCAAAAATCTTGGCTTTATGGTGAGGATCAAGCGGGATGGCGTCGTACAGGCCCTTGTAAAGGCGATCGCCGTCACGGAAAAGAAAAAAAAGGGTGAACACCATGACAAAGAAATCGGTGATGAACAGGAGCGCGTTCTTCGCCAAGTCGGCCCCCTGCGACAGCAGGAAGGTGCTGACGACCTTGCCGCCTTCCAGAAAGGACGACTCCAGATTTCCGCTGTTCGACAGAATGAGGCGACCGAACAATTCCTGGCTCAATCTCCCCACGACCGGCAACTGTGAAATGGCGATGCCGACATCGCGCAGGCGTCCCTCGCGAAACCACTGGGTCGCCGTTTCATAGGCTTGGACGGCCTCATTGATCCCGAGAAAGATCAAATAGACGGCCGGCAGCACGGCGATCGCCAGTACCATCGAGGTCATGAGCACGGCCGCGATGTGGCGCCGGCCTTTGAGGCGGTCGAGCAATGTCACGTGAAGCGGATAGAATGTGGCGGCCAGGATGACGGCCCAGAGGATCGGATAGAAGAAAGGACTGAGAATCACCCCCAATTGCCAGATCAGAACAACGAGGATGCTGAAGAAGGTGGCGGAGAATATTTGCTTGCGACTCACCGATCGTCCGTTTTGAATCAGTCTGCCGGCGGCAGGGCCTCTTCCTCGCGGGTATGGACGGTCCGCACTATACCATCTTTGACGGGTGGAATCCGTACATGTCCCGGGCGCTCGATATGGCCCGGCCCACCGCATTCGAGTGAAGGCCGTGAGAATGGACGCTGATCAGTCGGGCGGAAGGGGCGGTATGGCGGAGTCTGAGGAAACGGCCTTGTCGCCGCTCTTTTCGCTCAGCCATTGGGCGTAATAGCCAATGATCTCCGCCTCCTCATCCGTCAGGCTCTCCATCGAGGCAAGGCTTAAGACGGTTTCGCTGGAACGCATGAATTCCCGTATTTCCTTCCGGATGCCGGCGAACGCCCGATGATCAAACTGCATGAATTCCTCCTTGACTCGACCGGGTAATGTGCAGATGATACCGGACGCCGAGCGGCAATTCTGTAGGCTGGCCGACAATGACGCAAGAAAGTCATGATCCTTCCCGCAACCTTCTATTGGCGGCCCTCCCATCAAGTGAACTGCAGCCGCTTCTTTCACGCGGACAATTCGTCGAACTGAAGGATAAGCAAATCATTTATGAGCAGGAGGCGCGCGTCGAGAGTGTCTATTTCCCGCTGACGGGGGCGGTGTCGCTGCTGACTCGTATGGGCGACGGGAATGCCGTGGAAGCGGCCGTGGTAGGCAAACAAGGATTCGTCGGGGCTCCGGTCCTCTTCAATGCGGACACGTCGTTTGCGGAGGCGCTCGTGCAAGTGCCCGGATCGGCGCTGAAACTGAGCGCGGCGGCATTTCTGGATACAGCCGCCCCTCTATTGTTCAAACTGGTGTTGCGGTATACGCAATTCCTCTTGAAAGAAGTCTTCGTCTCGAATGGATGCAATCGCTTTCATACGGTTGAACAGCGAATCGGCCGCTGGCTCTTGGCCCATCGTGTCCGCACGTATAAACAGACATTTCCCTTTACCCATGAATTTCTGGCGTATCTTCTCGGCGCGCAGCGCAGCACGGTCACGGAGATAATCGGTGAGCTCCAGAAAAGGGGATTGATCCGGTATACCTACGGCGAGATGACGATTGTGAATCAGGCCGGACTCGAGGCGGCGGCGTGCGAATGTTTCGGGAAAGTACGGCAGGAATTGGATGCGCTCTCGGCCTATGTCGAACGGCACGCCGCGTCGCGTCACTAGGCTCTCTGGCCTTGGCTGGAACGGATGCGCGCAGAGGTTTGGCCCTGACGCTCGAGATGAGAACAGCCGCATCCGACAGGGACGCCGTTCCGGTAGTCCGTAAGGCCATCGACGCGGTTGAGGCATACTCGTACGGCACAGGCGATGGATGCGCATCGCGGCCAACACCACCGTTCGTCAGCCAAGTGTCTCGGGCTTCCATACCGCGTGGGAGTCGGGTACGATAGAGAAGATGGCGGGAACAACGATCACCCAAGTGCGCCGCCGATGGTACGGGGTCGCTCTCGGTCTTGCTACCGGCCTCTTTGTCGGCGAAGGCTGTTTCGTGTGGGGCGAAGATCCGTATCGACGCCCGGCGAGCGGCCTACATTTTTTAGCGGGCGACGGTGACAGCAGCCCCTCATCCTTTCGAAAACGGCCCGTCGCCGAAGGCGTCGTGGCTCGGTATCTGCTTGATCCCAGAGGCGAAGTCGAAGGCCTGTTACTGCAAGACGGCAGTCAGATGCACATCACGTCACGAGCGTCGGATAAGCTGCTGCAGGCGATCAAACCCGGCCATCACGTTCGCGTGCATGGACACCGTCTGGACGGCGCGGCGTTGGTTCAGGCCGATGTGATCCTCAATACCTCGACCGGCACGATCTTTACCGTTCCCTTTCGCCTGGATTTCCCGATCCCTGACCAAGAGCAGCGGCTCTCTATGACTGAGATGAAAGCGGAGGGGACGATTGAAGTCCTGCTCTTCCACGTGAAGGGCATCGTGCAGGGGATGCTGCTCTCGGACGGCACGCAGGTCCGTCTGCCGCCGGATATCAACGATGAGCTGCGTGGTTCGTTCCAAGTCGGCGAACATATCATGGCGGAGGGAAACGGGACTGCGAACGAATATGGGCGATGCCTGGAGGCCCTGATGATGAGCGCCGACGGAGGCCGCGTGATTCCCCTCGACGGAACCGTCACCAGACTACGATAGGGGCCGGCCGAGTTTACATCGATCCTCCCGGGGGACCTCCATTGATATCGTCTTCATCGGTAACACTCTTCACTTAGAACGCCACGCGCCGTTCCTGTCCCCGAGCGCCATTCATATTCTCTGCTCTTGTCGCGTAACATGTGCGTGCGTGAATTTCCCGCGCATCGAACAGCGCGCACTGTGCGAAAACACTCCTTTCCCGTAATCCCTTCCACCGGAGGTCTGGGAACTCGCAGTTGTACAAGCCGGATCTTCATGGCATTGACATTGCTCTCTCCTTTCGAAAGTAAGCGGCGACAGTAGAATCCATCGGCCGCCTCCGAGAAACTGTCGGTTCAGACCGACAAGGGCGATTGCGCCAATCTGACATGGAAATTGGTCATGTTCCGGAGCGAAACCAGGCTGATGCATCCATCAAACGCTCACATTCACGGAAGGGAGACAATCATGATGACGCTACACAATGCTCGCGGGCTGGTGCTCTGTGCCTTCTTGGTCGGTACGGTCGTCGGTGTCGGTGTGCATCAATCAGAGGCGTATGTTTCGCAGCCGTGGATCGATAAGATTGCGCTGGAATTGATGATTCAGAAAAACATGGCGAAAAGTGGAAACTTTGATCCCTACTTCAAACAATTGGAGGTAGTGAATGAGGCGGCCGCGAAGGGGGACTTCGGAGACAAACGGAAGGGAATGAATCGATTCCTGGAGATGCTCGAAAAGAAGGAGGGCGGGATCACTGAGGAAGCGGCGCACAAGATTTTTGCCACCGTCGTGAAAGTGACGCCGTATGCCGTCCTTCTGCCTCTCAAGAGCGAGGATAAGCTTGACGCCGATGAAAAGGCGCTGATCGGTCGCTTGAAGAATTTCGCGGCTGCGATCAAGGATCAGGACGAGCGGGCGGCGCTTTCCTTCTAAGAGCCGGGTTGTGTCCATGAGTCCGGGCTGGGCCGATCATGGCTTTAGTGGTCCCCGGAACAGCGACGAGCGAGCGCAATGAAACAGAGCTTTACATGATACGGATCAAACGAGTGTATCTCGATCCCAGCCCGGGTGACGGTCTGCGGATTCTGATTGATCGTGTCTGGCCGCGTGGGATGACGAAGGAGAAAGCGAAGGTCGATGAATGGCGCAAGGAGTGGGCTCCGAGCGCCGCGCTTCGGAAATGGTTTGCCCACGATGTCGCCAAATGGAAAACCTTCCGGGAGCGATATCGCTGCGAGCTGCAAGAATCAGTTGATAAGTCGGGCCTGCAGGATCTTGCCGGGAGAGCACAGCGCGGTCCCGTCACCCTGGTCTATAGCGCGCGGGACGAGAGGCATAACCAGGCCGTGGTGTTGAAAGAATGGATCGAGGAATTGTCCTCATAGTGTCATGGCGCCAAGCCGCATGACACGGCGGCGGCGCTGAAGCGGTCGCAAGCCGGTGCTCGCCGCCGACATCGGCGGGCTATCGTCTGTCCGGCGTGTTGAGGATTTCCCTGACTTTCTGTATCAGTTCTTCCGGCAAGAATGGTTTTGGGAGGAAGGCGGACGGGGCTTGATCGTCTTCCGATGTCGAAGGCAGTTTGTCACTGTATCCCGATACATAGAGGACCCGCAGGTTCTTCAAAGTCATGCGCAGGCGGCGCGCGACTTCTCGTCCGTTGATGCCCGGCATGACGATATCGGTGATCAAGAGGTCAATGTGCATGGTCCGCCGGCGCACCAGATCAAGGGCTTCCATGCCGTTGTGTGTTTCATGGACGGTGTAGCCGTGCATTCTGAGGATATGTTGAGTGAGGCTCCTCACGGCGGGATCATCTTCAACCAGGAGAATCTGTTCGGAGTCCGGTCCCCGCCCGGCTGCGTTGGAGAGAACCGTAGAGGGAGGGGCGACGGGGACGACTTCGGGCAAATAAATCGTCATGGTGGTGCCTCGCCCGGGCTCACTGTCCACGTCGATGAAGCCGCCGCTCTGATGCACGATGCCATATACGGTGGCGAGTCCCAAGCCCGTGCCACGGCCTTGCTGTTTGGTGGTAAAGAACGGATCGAAGATTCTCGCCTTGGTGTCCGCGTCCATTCCGGTTCCGGTGTCGTGAACTTTCAAGCGGACGTAGGTTCGCTCTTCCTGCAACCTCCGGTCTTGTTCGGCGATGTCGGGCGGCATGCCGACATCGGTTTCGATCGTCAGCACGCCGCCTTGGGGCATGGCGTCCCTCGCGTTCAAGGCCAGGTTGAGCAGAACTTGATCGAGCTGGACCGGATCGGTCTTGACCCACCGGGGCGTTGAGTCGAGCCGGAGCGCAATGGAGATGTGTTCGCCGATGAGACTTGTGAGCATGGTCAGCAGATTGCGGATGACCTCATGGAGATCCAGCGATGTAGGATGGAGCAACTGTTTGCGGCTGAAGGTGAGAAGCTGGCCGGTAAGCGCGGCGCAGCGTTTGCCGGCCTGCTCGATTTCACGGACATATTGATAGGCTTTCGAATGGGCGTCGAGTTCCTGCGACAGGACCGCGCTGTATCCGAGGATGACGGTCATGACGTTGTTGAAATCATGAGCGACTCCTCCGGCCAGTCGGCCCACGGCTTCCATCTTCTGCGCCTGGCGAAGTTGTTCTTCCAGCGCTCTCGATTCGGTGATGTCCTCCGAAACCCCGCTCAGACGATCAATGGCGCCGGCGTCGTTTCGGTGGACCACGCAGCGGTCGAAGATCCATCGGACCAGACCGTCAGGACGGATGATCCGATAGGTCAGGTCGAATTCCCGCCCGGTATCGCCCGCAATCGCCGCATCAAACGCGTCGCCGACCGTCGCCTTGTCTTCCGGGTGAAGAAAATTCCTCCACAAGGTGGGATCGTCATAACATTGTTGTGGCGGCACCCCCCAGAGTCGTTCGAATGCGGGGCTTAGATACAAAATCTGGTACGGCTTTACCTGAACAAACCAGACGACCTGATTCAGATTGTCGGCCAGATGGCGGAAGCGGGCTTCACTGGAACGGAGCGCTGTTTCGGCCCGCTCTCGTTCGGTCACTTCCAGCCGCAGTTCTTCGTTTGCACGCCGTAAATCAAACGTGCGCTCTGCGATGCGACGCTCCAGGTCGCCGTGGGCCTTCCGAAGCGCTTCTTCAGCGGCCCGCCGTTCACCGATCTCTTTGGTAATCTCTTCGTTGAGATGCTCGACGGCCTTGGTTCTGACCGTGAGCGACTCGATCAAGTCTTGGTTTTGGATGCGCAATGCGATGGCTGTGACAAACGCGCGATTGAGATTCCAGGCGGCATGCGCGGTTCCGAGCAAGAACAGCGCGATCATTCCTCCCATGCCGAGGTGGACGGCATCGCCGACCAGCGCAAATTGGGTGAGAATCGGCACGCCGATGGCGAGATGATAGAGGGCAAACGCAGGAACCGACACGCATAAGACCGTGGCGGCGCCGGCGGTCATTCCCGCCAGGACAAAAATGATGATCATCTCGTTGAGGAACGGAATGGGAGGATACAAAAACCAGATCGTATTGCCGAATCCAAGCGCGGATCCGGTTGACGCCGCAATATACCACCGGTGCCAGTCGCCGGCGCTCCAGGACGGTGACAGGCGGCGGCGGTACCTGTGCAGCAACAGCGCCCGTGCTCCGGTGACCGCGTACATGCCGCACAACCAAATCAGCAGTGTAGGGTGAGGGACCACCGACCATTCAAGCGTGGTCAGGATGGTGGCGTTGATGGCGGTGGCAATGATAGCGGTCGGGGCGTTCCCATAGAGGACGGCGACCTGTTCCGTCGTCAAATCGAGGGATGGGGGGCCTGCATGACCTTGTTCCATGGTCGCCAGAGATGAATCGGCTATGGATGCGTAAGACGTATCCTCTCGTCCGCAGGAAACGGAATCGTAAAGACCCATGGCGGTGATGAGCCGCCGTAAAGACACTACACAAGTCGGCTCGTGGATGGAACGTCGTTCAGAAAACGACGCGAAGGTTGACGGAGCCGACGTGCAAGGTCGTGCTATAGGTGCCGTTCACCGTCGGGTTGAGATTGCCGTTGATGGTGCGGTTCTCATACAGCACGGCCTTGTAAGCCAGATCCAAGCCGATGCCTTTTGGGCGTAAGGCTCGATCCGATCCACCGCACGGAATCACCCCCGCGAATCGCCCGTTGCCCTGACAGAAGAGTCCCAGCCCGACGGAAATCGCATGGCTGTCACTGTCCGGGATAGCCGGGTTGAACGTGGTGTCCGGAATCGCTTTTTGCGCATTCCAGTAGCCGGCTCGTGCCGCAATATCCCACTCCGGCAGGACCTCCGGTTTGAGCCATTTATATTCCGTCCCCACCATGATCGTGTAGGAACTGGTCCAATTGAGCGGCACCGGCAGCGTGAGCCCGTTGGAAAGCGAGGTGTCAAGGTTCCGGACCGACTTCCACCCCGTGTAATCGACGTCCAACTCCAGTTTCCACTCGCGGGCCGTATCGCGGACCGGCCAGACCGCGATGCCGCCGGTGAGGATCTGCGGAATGACGAACGTGGATCTCGCATCGGCGACTCGTGTCCCGTTGGCCAGCAATTGCCCGTCGAGGTGCATCGTGGCCTGGCTGCGATAGATCAGACCGATATTCACGAGCGGCAGGCCCTCGGCATTGCGCAACGCGGTATAGAGCATACTGACGTTGAATCCGGCGGCGGTGTCCTTGCCGTTCAGTTCCATGCCGGCGCCGGCTGGAATCCCGAGCCCTCCCGGCCAAAGAAATTTTCGCTCGGACTGGCCCTCTCCAAGCAGTCCGGTGAACGTATAGATGTCCGCGCCGACGCCGAGCGCCAGGTCGCGAAACGGCCTGAAGGCCAAGGACGGTCTGATATCCACCAATTCAAATGCCGCCGTGGTCGTGGCCGTGGCAAAGGGACCGTTCTCGGGCCACCGGGTCAAAGTCCCGAACGGATTGAAGACGGCCAAGCCCAGGACCGTCGTGTCGAAGAATTTGAGGCCCAAGTCTTTGAGATTGGCCGTCACATAAAAATTAGACGGCGGCGGGATCGCGACGGCTCCCATGAAATCGCCCTGAGCGGTCTGGCCGGCCGCATTGCGGAAGTCGAATCCCCCGCCGATAAGCGTCGTTCCGATCGAGAACTGCATGCCCCGGAGTTGCGTCATCCCGGCGGGATTATAGTAGCCCGCCGAGGGGTCATCGGCTTGAGCGACAAAGGCCGAGGCTTGACCGGCGGCGGATGCGCTGTGATCGTAGATCCGAAAACTCCCTGCGTGGCCGTCCGGAGGGAAGGACAGCAGAACGACGGCGAGCAAAGCGGCCGCTGGAGCCGCGATGCCGCTCAACCGGCCGGACTCAAGAAAACGATGAACGGGGTTCATGACGGCTGTATGGAAATCCCTACAGTTTCTAAGAGACCTGGCACCTAAGTGAAAGTCCTGATCAGGAGATCTGCGGTTGGCGCACATGTAAGGCACCGGACCGGAATTGTCAAGCGGCGAAATGCGGCATGCTGAAAATGGGAACGGCCCAAGCCACGCGCCGGCCGGCGGGATGGGGATGCCGTTCGATTTCAGCGGCCCGATAGCGTATTCTGTGGCACGGAGGTATCGAGAGTGGGCTTGATCCGTCGATGGATACGACGAGCGGCGGTCGCGGGTGCGGCCGGATGCCTCCTCATCCTGATCGCGGCCGTCTCTTATGGATTATATTTAAGCAGTTCTATTAGGCTTCCGAAGGGGGACGAGCACCCGCCGCTGCTGCTGTACGGCGCTCCGTTTTTGCTCAAACCTGATCTGGCGCTCGCGGAATCCCACCTGATGGAGCGGCTGACTCGACTGGGATATCGGGAAGTAACCGTTCCGGTTCAGGCCCCCGGAGAATTTCGCGTGGAGGCGGAGGGCATCGACATCTATCTGCATGGGTTCCCGGACATGCATATGAGCCCGACTCCGATTCGCCTGCGGCACGCCCAGGGCCTCGTGCGGGATATCGTGTCGATTGAACACGGTGACTCGGTATTCCCGGCGTATTTAGAGCCTCAGCTGATCAGCGGGATGCGCGGGGATTCGCGCCAGGTGCGAGAGTGGCTGCCGCTGGCCGACATTCCTGCGCGGTTCGTCGACGTGCTGCTGTCGATCGAAGATCGTCGGTTCTACAACCATATCGGGATTGATCCGGTGGCGGTTCTGCGGGCGTTGTGGACCAATTACGGACGCGGCACGGTCGTCCAGGGAGGCAGCACGATCACGCAGCAACTGGCGAAGAATCTGTTTTACTCCCCGCATCGAACCTGGACCAGAAAGGTGAAGGAATCCGTCGCGGCGGTGGTGATGGAAACGATGTATTCGAAAACGGACATTCTCGAAAGCTACCTCAACGAGATCTATCTCGGGCAAGTGGGATCGGTGTCGGTCTACGGCGTGCGTGAAGCGGCTCACCGCTATTTCGGAAAGCGGCTCGACGAGTTGCCGATCGAAGACATGGCCTTGCTGGTCGGTATGATCAAGGGCCCGAACACCTATTCGCCGCTGAAGAATCTACCGCTGGCCAAGCAGCGCCGCGATGTCGTCCTGGCCCGGCTGCGTAACCTTGGAGCGCTTTCCGATGCGGACTGGGACAAGGCGGTGCGCGCGCCGGTGCAGGTGGCGCCGCCTCAAGACACGCTGGCGGACGCCCCGTTTTTTGTGGATTATCTTCTGCGGCAGACGGAAGAACTCACCGGCTCTCCGCTGCCCGATGGCGTCAAAGTGTACACGACGCTCGATCCGGTGTTGCAGCATATTGCCAGCCAGGCGTTGGTCACCGGACTGGAGAAACTCGAAACAGCCCATCCGTTTCTGACGGAGGGACCATCCCGGCTTCAGGCGGGATTGGTCGCGATCGATCCGGCGACGGGCGGTATCCTCGCCATGGTCGGTGGGCGGGATTATCGGACCAGTCAGTTCAACCGCGCGGTACAGGCGAAGCGCCAGCCCGGGTCTCTCTTCAAACCGATCGTCTATCTGGCGGCGTTCGAGGCCCGCCGCGATATTGCGAAAGGGCAACCGGTGACACCGTCCAGCTTCGTCATCGACGAACCGGTGACCTTTGATTCCGGCGGCGGGTCTTGGGCGCCGCAGAACTATGACCGCCAATTTCACGGCACGGTGACGGTGCGGAAGGCGCTGGAGCAGTCGTTCAACATTCCCGCCGTGAGGCTGGCGCAGGCGGTCGGCATGAAACGGATTCATAAGCTGGCTCGCGACCTGGGCATCAAAAGCTCTCTGGCGGACAATCTCTCGACCGCTCTCGGCAGCTCCGTCGTGTCGCTGCTCGATATGACGTCGGTGTTTGGGACACTGGCGAACGGCGGGCTCGCGATTCCTCCCGGACCGCTGCAGAGCGTCGCGAATTCGGAGGGAGACCCCTTGTGGCATACGACTCCGGAGCGGCGTCAAGCGGCGTCCCCTCAGGCCGCCTATCTGACGACCTCGTTGCTGAAGGGGGTGATCAACCGGGGCACGGCGGCAAAGGCCCCGCTGCTGGGATTGCGGGGGGTCGTGGCGGGCAAGACGGGGACGACCGATAGTTATCGCGATGCCTGGTTCATCGGATATACCCCGGACATCGTCATCGGCCTGTGGGTTGGGTTTGACGACGAGCGACCCATTCGATTGACCGGGGCTCAGGCCGCGTTACCGATCTGGGTCGAAGTGGCGCGACAAGTGATTCCGGCCGAATCCCGTGAATTTCCCGTGCCGCAAGGAGTCGTGCGGCGCGACATCGACCCTCAGACCGGGCAGCTCGCCACTTCCAAATGCCCGGAACGGGTCACGGAAGTCTTCATCGAAGGAACAGAACCGTCGGTCTATTGTGAGGTCCACGGCAGCAGTTTGTGGGAGCGGTTCAAACACACTTTTGGAATTTCCTAGGTCACCCCGTGACCGTGGTGTAGGCTTGCCCCATGTTCATGTGGCGCCATGCTCACACCCACGCCGAGAGGGAATCAACGATGATGATGAAGAAGACTGGATTCGTCGAAGAGGAAAATATCACCTTGTTGGCCAAAGGCGTCTTGATCAAAGGGGAGATCCGCGTTGAAGGGACCGTTCGTATCGATGGCCGCCTCGAAGGAGAAATTCATACGAAGGGAACCGTCGTCATCGGGGAGGACGGAGTCGTACAGGGAACGATCAGCGCCGGCATCTTGGTCAACAGCGGCAAGGTGAAGGCCACCGTCACGGCCGGTGAACGGGTGCAACTGTTGAAGACCGGCGTGCTCATCGGCGAAGTTCACACGCCGAGCTTTGCCATGGAAGACGGCTCGAAATTTCAGGGGCTGTCCGATATGGGAATTTCTTCATTCGGCGAGGAAGCGACCAAGCTGCCGAGCAATGTGCGGGAACTTTCTCCTCAGCGAGGAAAGGCGATGGCGCTGGCCGCCGAGAATCCATGATTCGCCTTGTGCGCCGCCTGTGACGCCGTCCCGCTGAGTCCCCGCCGCTCCGCATCCGATCCTCCAACCGTGACGGGGGCGGTCCACCGCCCCGCCTGCTCCGGCCTCTCCCCGGTCACCGCCTGCTTCAATCCAATGGAATCGTAATCGCCATGCCTCCCACGACGTCGTTGCTTCGGAAATCACGCTTCGGGCTCAAGGGGTGGTTGTTATGGCAGGTGACACAGGCCGATGAAACCGCGCGATCGGCATAAACGGCCTGAAAGTATTGTCTCCGTCCGCTCGTCACAATTCCGGTAAACGGGCGATCCGGGCGTTGACTCACGGTTTCCAGCGCTTTTCGTTCAAATTCCGTAGCCGGCGCGTTGCGCTGGTAGATGGGCCACAGGCTGATCAGGCGATACCGGATGCCTCGCCCCCCTTCCGCAACCAACTTTCCGGAATGTTGTAGAAATTGAGCTGGCAGCGGCAAGGCATTTTCATTTTCCCAATGCTCCGCGGCGGACACGATGCCTTTGGCCTGCATCCGGTTGACGACATGGTTGGTATAGACGGTACGATCCGCCTCAAGGATGGCATGGACATATTCGGCGACCTTCTCCGGCGGGATGCCCGGCGGAGGCGGCGGGTCCTTTGCCTGGAGCGAATAGTTCCAGCCTACAGCGAACAGCATCATGAACCAGAATGCGGCGTGGCCGCTTGATCTGAGGATGGGAGACATCGTTCCTCCTTCCGGGCCGGCGCGCCGGCGGTGGGAAGCGTGATGATGCAGGTCGTGCCCTTGGCTTCTGTGCTTTCAAGGCGAATCTCCCCGCCGAATTTCTTCACGATTCGTTGCGCCACCGTCAGGCCCAACCCCGAGCCTTGTCCCTGGCTTTTGGTCGTAAAGAACGGATCGAAGACTTTACTCAAGTGATGCTTGGGAATGCCCGGTCCCGTATCGCTGATTTTGATGGTCAGCGTTCCGCCTTGCTCTTCGGTGCTGAGCAGCAATTGGCCTTGGCCGCGCAAAGCCTGCACCGCATTGGCCAAGACGTTGGTAAAAGCTTGACGCAATTGGTCGGGGAGCGCATTGACCATGGAGGCGGACACGTAGCGCTTCTGAACATCCACGCCGAGCGCGTCATACGAGGTTTGCACAATCGTCCAGGCCTGGTCCAATTCCGCATTGACATCGACCGGCACGCGTTGGTCCTTGGCTTCGCGCGAGGCGATGCCGGCGAAGTCTCGAATGATTGCGGCCATTCGCTGGCCGTGGACGACGATGTCGCGGGCATAGGACTTCACACGAAGTAAATCGACTTCTTCCTGGATGGCTTCACCCAGACCGAGAATCCCGAACAACGGATTGTTCAGTTCATGCCCGATTCCGGCGGTCAGCACGCCCAGGCTGCCGGATTTCTCCGCTTGCACCAGCTGATCCTGCAGCCGACTCTCATCCGTCGTGTCTCGCAGCACCAGCCCGATTCGTTTTCCCTCACCGTGCCGGCTGTCCATCCGAAACCATTGATAGCGGTACAATCGTGACCCGATCTGGAGTTCATGCCGCTCGTCCCGAAAGTCTTGTCTGAGTTGCGGAGAGAGGGGGTCATGAGGCTCAAAGGCAGCCGGCCGACTCGGATCGCCGTGGCCTCGGGACAGGGCTCCGTCCGGTTGTCCGAGTTCCCTCCTGAGCTTGTCCTGCATCGCGTGATCCAGATGGAGCAGATCAAACAGCGTCATGCTGGACACATGTTGGCCGTTGATGGAGAGGGCCTCCTTCGATGCTTTGTTCACATACTGAATATGCTCATGCTGGTCGATCATGATGATCGGGGTCGGGACGGCGTCCAGGACCTGGTCGGTGGCTTTCTGAAGGAACTGGACCTCTTCGGTCTTTAATTGGACCTGGCTCGTCAGGCCGGCGAAGGCGGCTTCCAATTGCGCGTTCATGCGATTGAATTCAACCGCCAACTCTTCGAGTTCATCTCCGGTCTTGATCTGAATGGGTTCGCGCAGTTCGCCTTTCCCGATCGATCGGGCCGCTTCCTGGAGCCGGCGAACGGGCGTGACAATGCGACTGGCCGCGAGATAGCCCAACGTCGCCAGCAATCCCACCGCCACGGCGCCGAAGATCGACATCCAGGTGAAGAGATGTTTGACCGGGGCAAAGAGTTCGGCGGAGGATTGCCACACGAATGTATGCCAGGCGCCTTGATCCAGCTCGCCGTTGGTGGCCCGGCTGGTTTCGGGGAGAGGGGCGAACCCGATGATGGCGGTGCCGGTGCCGCCGTGCCCATCGCTCGACGCGCTGACCCATCCCGGTTCGAGCGGAATGACGAGCGGAATCAAGGCGGGATCGGAAAGCCGGACGCCGGTGGGAAGGATCGGACAACTCAAAACGATCCCGCGACTGTCGATCAGCATGACATGCCCGGTTTTGCCGAACCGGATAGGATGCGTGGATGGAGAGAAGAATTCCTTGGCATCGATCACTCGATGCAGCACCCCGACCACTTCATAGCGGAGATTGTCCATGATCGGCATCGAAATGCTGAAGACATAGGTCTTGGCCTTGTCGTCAAAATAGACGTCTTCGATGTACAGTTGCCCGATACCCTTGTTGAATGCGCCCTTCCACCATGCCGTGCCATCATGCGAAAACTCGGGTAAGTTCGTCAGCGCCGCGACCAAATCTCCCCGGACATCGGTAATGAAAAGCATTCTGGTCGCCGCCCGCACCACCTGGGGCAGCAGCTGGTCTTGCTCCACGTGGGACCCGGCATAATATTCTCTCAACAGACGCGCCAACCGGCTGTCGGTAATGGTCTTGACCGCGGCCGGATCCCGCGCATCCCATTTGGTTTTTAATTGCACCTGGCGGGGAGTCTTGTCGGTCTCCGCGGGGAGTTGAAGCGCATCCCGCCGCTTTTCCAGTTCCTGGATGATGAGGGGGTCCGCCGTGATTCGAGATGTTCGAGCCACTTCCTCCGCCACGAGCAGATCCAGCTTTCTTGCCGCTTCGGTCGCGAGCGCCTTAAAGCTTTCACCGCTGATCTCGCGGATTTCTTTCGATCCCTGGAAGAATGCCATGCTCAGGCCGAGGATAAGCGGCAACACGCCGACCAGCAGCATGGAAACGATCAGTTTCCGTTTAAGCCCCCAGCCGTGACGGGCCGGGACGGTGGAAGCGGGAGAATCGGATGGAATCGTCATGGGGTCATGGTGCCGTAAACTGTATGGGTTGGGACGCCGGGGAAAATTCAATCGTAAAAGCCGTGCCTTTTCCCACGGTACTGTCGACCGCGATATGGCCGTTCATCTTGGATACGACGGACATGACGTTATAGAGTCCCAAGCCCGTGCCCTTGCCGGCCGGCTTGGTGGTAAAAAGCGGATCGAAAATCCTGGCGAGAAATTCCTTCGGAATGCCGCAGCCGGTGTCCCTCACTGTGACGAGGACCGAGCCGTCTACGGCGTCCGTGGTCAATGTCAGCGTGCCGCGCTCGGCCATGGCCTGCACGGCGTTGGTGATGAGATTGACGAATACATGAAGCAGTTCATCGGGATTGCCTTTCACGACCGCCCGTGGATCATAGTGTTTGATGATCGTGATCTCTTGGAGCGTCACCGCATACCGCGCGATTTTGAGCGCTTCGTCGATTTTTTGATTCACATTGACCGGCGCATCGTCATGCGCGGTATTGCGTCTGGCATACCGAGTCAGATCACGGCAAATGGCGCTGGTCCGCTTCACGGCTTCAATGATCTCGCGCGCCTGCTCCTGCACGGCATGAATATCCTGTTCTTGGGCCAGATTCTCCGCAAGCCCCAGTATGAGCTGGAGGGGGTTGTTGATGTCATGGGCAATACCCGCCGCAAACGATCCGAGGCCGGCCAGCTTCTCGGCATGGAATAGTTCGGTCTCCAGTTTGGACTCATGTTGGATCAGATTCCATAGCAGTTTGGCCATGGATCCGTTCAGGACCTCCGCTCCCGGACTCTTATGCGTGAGAATCGTGTCCTGCATGCCCGGATCGCCCGTCACGTCGAGAATGAGATTGACGCCGTGATTGCCGATGAGATCCGGCGCTTCCTCCGTCACATGAATGCTTAGATCACGCGCACGCTGGAGGCCCGGCGCGCCGGGATCTTTGTCGGTAATGCCGACGATATCGACATCAGGAATCTGGTGCAGGAGTTCAAGGAGCGCGACGCCGCCTTTGCCGGCTCCCACGATGGCTACCTTAGTCTGTGATCCGTCCATTACGAAGAGGCTTCTCCTTGTGAGATCGCCGAGGCCGGACGAAGGACGCTATCAGGAAGGATCGGTCCGGGGGACAACGAGTCCCCCGGGGTACCGCCGGATCGGCAGATCATGGTTCCACGCTACAACCGTGCCAGTTCCCGCTGTTCCATGGCGCGGCCCACGGCTGCCTTCAGCTTTTCGCCTTCAACCGGCTTCACCAGATAATCGATCACGCCGCCGCGCAAGAACGACGTCGCCATGTCCGTGTCGGGAAATCCGGTGAGTACGATGATGGGGACGCGCGGCCATTCTTGCTGGAAATACGCGATCGCTTCAACGCCGTTGATCTTCGGCATACGGATATCACAGATAATAACGTCCAGGAGCAGGCGGTTCTCGCCTGTATTGATCGTTTGAATGGCCTTCTCGCCGTCTTCGGCCTCAAGCACCTCATATCCGGCTTTCTGCAACGTCATTTTGACAACCTTTCGGATGTCGGGTTCATCATCGACGACCAGCACTCGTCCATTACAGGCGGTATCGCTCATGAAGAAGCCGGATCTGAATTCTCCCATGGAATCCTCCTTGTGGTTAAGTCCCAACGTATTGACTCGCAGATCTTGCCGTTTCGAAAAGGCATAATGGCAATGGACGTGCCAAACATGACGGCTGCCATTTACTGTAACTTCAATCGGTTATGAGTCGGACGGAAATCTGTATCCGCAACAGCCCTGGTTGAGATCAACCAGGCCGCATCAAATGCACCACCATAGAAGTATGATTGGTGAATTCGTGCTTTCGTGAAGGTAAGACTTCGCCGAATCACCAAATCGTCACTCACCATTCACTTCAGCGGCCGCCGCCGGAATTGCGTTCGTGTCGGAGGATGCGCTATTCTGATCCGCAGTTATGATCAGCGACGACGACGTGACGACATATATTCGCCAGGTGTTGCCGGACGCCATGGTGACGGTATTCGATAAGACAGGAACTCGGGATCATTTAATGGTGCGGGTCACCTCGAGTTTATTTAAAGAGAAGAATCTCTTGGATCGCCACCGCACGATTTACCAAGCGTTGGCGGTCCCCCTGCGTGATGGACGCATCCACGCGCTGGAGATCACAGCAATAACGCCGGATGAGACGTAAGGAGGGCCCGATGGCGGATCCTATTGAACAGGAAATTCAGAAAGAAATCACCGAGCATAAGATCTTGATCTACGGCAAAGGCACCAAGACCATGCCGATGTGCGGTTTTACCCGTGAGACCATGCAGTTCTTTGATAAGTATGGATACCCCTATGAGGTCATCGACGTCTTGGCCCAGCCGGCGAAGCGAGAGACGCTCACACGGATGACCAGTTGGCCTACTCTTCCCAAGGTTTTTATTGGCGGCCAGTTCTTCGGAGACACGGATGTCCTGGACCCGATGGAGGCGAAAGGGGAGGTCGAGCCGTTGTTGAAAAAGGCTTTCGGGAAGTAATCCGCGAAATCATTCCGGTCCCTGCGTCGAACGACCGTCAGGCTGTAGCTTGGGTCGCACCCTTCTTCTCCCGACCGTACGTATTTGTCGATCCCGCGTGACTGATGTCGGAGCCCCTGGTATCCTACCTCTGCTTGAGATCCGCCACGGCGCCGGCCGATCCGGGCGCCGGACATGTAGGTGCAAGTCAGGCGCTCTGAGTCGATTTCTCGGGGAAGTCCGAAAGGAGTGATCGGGTGTCTTCCATCCCGCATCCCGCGACAACGCCGGCCGTCCTGTCTCCATGCCAGGTGCCGCTATGTGTGGATTTGGACGGCACCCTGATCAAGACCGACCTCTTCTGGGAATCTCTGCTTCTTCTTCTCAAGCGCTCTCCATTGCTGATTTTTGCCGTGCCCTTATGGCTGTGGCACGGTAAGGCGTATCTGAAGCGTGAAATCAACCGAAGGGTGCGACTCGATGTGACCGCATTGCCCTATAACGACGATGTCGTGGACTATCTCCGGAGCGAGCGGCGGCGCGGCCGCACATTGGTCTTGGCGACCGCCAGCCATCTTGAACTTGCCGGAGCCGTTGCGGCGCACCTGGGACTGTTCGACCAGGTTCTCGGCACGGAGACGGTCAATTTGAAAGGAACGGCCAAGCGCAAAGCGCTCGAAGAGCGGTTCGGCAGTCGCGGATATGATTATATCGGTAATTCCAGCGCCGACCTGCCGGTGTGGGGGCATGCCAACCAAGCCCTGATCGTGTCCCGCTCGCCGTCTCTTGTGGCGCGGGTCCGGGAGGCCGGAATAACGGTGGGCCGCGTGTTCGAGGAGCAGCGCAGCCTGATCCGCGTCCTGTTGAAGGCCCTTCGCGTCCACCAGTGGGCCAAAAACCTGCTGGTGTTCGTGCCGTTGATTTCTTCACACCAGGTGCTACAAGGCTCCTCGGTGCTCGCCGCGCTCATCGCGTTCTTCTCCTTCAGCTTGTGCGCGTCCGGGGTCTATATCCTGAACGATTGCCTGGATTTGGAAGCGGATCGGCATCATCCGAAGAAGAAGCATCGTCCGTTTGCGGCGGGAACTCTCTCCATTCCTGCCGGCTTGGCGTTGTCGCTGGGATGCTTGATTGTGAGTTTTGCATCGGCCATGGTCCTTCCGACGCCGTTTTTCTTTGTATTGGCCGTCTATTTCGTTCTGACAACCAGCTACTCGCTGTACGTCAAACAGTTTGTCCTTATTGATGTCATCGTGCTGGCGCAACTCTATACGGTTCGAGTCTATGCCGGTGGGGCCGCAGCCGGGATCGTGCCGTCCCATTGGCTGCTGACGTTTTCACTGTTCATGTTTCTCAGTCTGGCGCTGATGAAGCGCTTCACGGAAATCAAGTTGGTGAGCCACACGGATCACGCGAGCGGACTTGATCAGGGGGATCTACGGGGCAGGGGATACCGCACGACGGACGCCGAGCATATCGCCAGCATCGGATCCTCCAGCGGATTGGTCGCGGTGCTGGTGTTGGCGCTCTATATCAGCAGCAAAGAGGTGCTGGCGCTCTACTCGCGTCCGGAAGTCTTGTGGCTGGTTTGTCCCGTGATGCTCTATTGGATCACACGGGCTTGGATGCTGGCGTATCGCGATCAGATGGACGATGACCCCGTCGTTTTTGCGGTTCGCGATCAGAAGAGTTACATCGTGGCCTTCCTGATCGGTGTCATTCTCGTGCTCGCGAAATAATTTCTTCATACTTGTTCTAGATTCCCCATCCTCCGCTGATTTGAATATTGGCTCCATTGACATAGCGCGCGTCCGCGGAAAGCAGATAACGGACGGCGCCGACCGTATCATCCACCGTGCCGATGTATCCGGCCGGGATGCGCTTGACGGCGGCGGCCAGTTCTCCCGCCGGCGCGCTGCCGGAATCGATGAAACCGGGCGAAATGGCGTTCACGGTAATGCCGTGCGGAGCGAGCAGCTTGGCCAATGTGCGGGTCAAGATCAACACGCCCGCTTTGGCGATGTAATGAGCGGTCACGTCCGGCTGCGCTTCCATCTGGTCGGCATTGGCCATGCTGAAATTAATGATCCGGCCGTATTTCCGTGTCTTCATGCCCGGCGCGGCCGCTTGAGCCAAATAAAAAATCGGGTGCAAATTGCCATCGAACATCTCGCGCCATCCTGCGATCGTCTCATCGAAAAGATGTACCCGGTGGTAGGGGCCGGCGCCGTTGATCAGCGCATCGAGACCACCCCACTCGCGTTCCACGTCGCGTACGAGCTGCTGCGCCGCTTCGGGAACCGATACGTCGCACTGTATGGCCAGCGCGCGGCCGCCGCGCTCTTTGATGCCGGACGCCGTATCGTCGGCGGCTTCGGCACTTGTCCGATAACAGATCGCAATGCGCCAGCCTTGCGCGGCCAAATCAAAGGCCACGGCACGACCGATTCCCTTGGCGCCGCCGGTGATGAGCGCGATCGGCTGTGTCATGAGTGGTCCCTCTTTCGATTACGACCGGGTCCTCAATCGCTTGCCGATGAGGCTGAGTGCGCCGGCCGTCCTCATTGAGAAGTTTCGTTCTGCCTGCGGGCGCGCCGCGTCCGCCGCGCTGTCCTGGATGATCGCGCGGAGATCGTCGAGCGTATCGACATCCCGCCACGCAGGCAATAAGGCCGTCTTAAGCCCCAGGCCGGCGGCTCGTTCACGAGTCGCCGCGAGCACGCCGTCGGTGGACCAGGGGATATCGTGGAATAAGCCGCCCATCGGCCGGGTGAGCCCGATGAGGTAGTAGCCCCCATCCTGAGCGGGGCCGAGGACAAGATCCTGCGTCGCAAGCGACTCAAACGCCTGCCGGTAATGTGTCAGGGGCAGGGACGGCACGTCGGTGCCGATCACCACGACCCGCTTGAAGCCGCCGTCTTCAAACAGGTGGACGAAGCTCGCATGCATGCGGGCGCCCAGATCATCCCCTTCCTGATCCAGCAGTCGGACTCCCTGCCGCTCGGCCATGATTTTGAAGAACACATGCGCCGATGACGGGGCGCAAGCCAAAACGCGCTCCACCGGCAGACGAAATTTCGCGATCGCCGCCTTGCTACGTTCCAGTTGATCAAGGACGAAGGTGCCATGAAGAGTGGCGGCTTCATCCGGTGTCAGCGGCGGGCAGAGCCTGGTCTTGACTTGCCCAGGGATCGGGGCCTTCGCAAAAATGACCAACGCGCCATCCGCCGGTCCCGTCTGCGGCCCTTGCCGCTCTTCTCTCGTATCTCGCCTTCTCACTTCATAACTCGGACTACTTTATTGATTCAACACTCAACACTCAAATCTCAAATCTCAAATCTCAAATCTCAAATCTCAAATCTTACCCTCACCTCACCGCGGCATAGAATCGTGACAGCGTCCGTGGATCGACGCCGAGCCAATAGAGAAAGCGGATCGTCCACATCAGGAGAATCGTCCGGACCGGGCCCCTCTGCTCCCACCGCCGATAGGAGGTGGTGACCTTATCCCGGAGCGCGGCGACATGCCCTTCCTTCTTCAAACGGCGCGTAAAATCGAGATCTTCCATCAACGGGATGGGACTGTACCCCCGCATGCGCTCGAAGACATCCCGCCGTACGAAAATCGCCTGGTCCCCCGTCGCGATGCCGCTCATCCGAGAACGGATATTCATCAGATTGCTGACAAGCCGGCCGAGATTGCTATGCCGGTCAAACTGGACGTCGAAGCGCCCGCCGATGCAGCGCGGGTCTCGCAGCGAATCGGCGATGCTGCGCCTGGCATGGTCGGGCAGAATCGTATCGGCATGGAGGAACAGCAAGACATCGCTTCGGCTCAACTCGGCCGCCGTATTCATTTGAAGTCCACGTCCCGGCTGCGTGGTGATCGACATCACGGGGCAATTTCTAATCGCGTCCCGCTTTTGCGACAATGCAAATTGCACCACGATGTCCCGCGTGCGATCGACGCTTCCGCCGTCGGCGACGATAATATCGTCAAACCCGAGCCGGAATGTATGTTCCAAAGTCGTCGGGAGTGACGATTCTTCATTCAGAGTCGGAATGATTACGGAAATGGTGATGCCGGACGAACCGCGACGGGCCTTGTTCACATCCGCGATTGGAAAACCATTGTGGCGATCTTTGGAGTCGACCGGGTCTGAGATTCGCGTCATGCATGTCTTCCGGGCGTGGACGGAATGAGGTGAGGCGCCTTCACGGCTGCTTGACCGATTCTTGGACGAGACTGGCGCAAGGAGAAAGCCGGCAGACGAGTTCACGGCCGGCTTAAGCGGGCTTTTTCGGCTCGTTAAACATGAAATACATGACGATCGCTACGGTCGCCCAGAATACGACCTGCTTGTGCCAGAAATGAATCTCGCCGTAATGGTAGAAGCCCAGCGCCAGAAGAATGGCGACGGCCATGATCGAGTAGCGCCACGTTGGATTCTCAACGACGGAGTTCGCCCACACGGCCAAGCCGGCGAAATAAATCAAGAGCGGGACGACATCGATCTCAAATCCTCCGCTGATCGACAGGAAGATATTCAGGAATCCGATGAACATCAGCGCGGTGCCGACCATCATGCCGGCGACATTGGACTGGCGCTCGCCTCCCTCCTCATCGTGGTCGCGGCGGGGTGACTTCGAAGCCGGTGGATCCGGGAGGTTATCGTGTGACACAGGTGACATCGTTACGCCTTGAAATGTTTGCTGAGGGTCAAGCCTTGCTGTTGATAAGAGGAT
Source organism: Nitrospira sp. (assembly GCA_040981125.1). Taxonomy (GTDB): domain Bacteria; phylum Nitrospirota; class Nitrospiria; order Nitrospirales; family Nitrospiraceae; genus DASSBQ01. Next base: position 66,840 of record JANRMQ010000002.1, on the reverse strand, counting down.
CCCAGCGCCGCGCCGTACAATTGCGACGGCAGCCGGCTCATGCGGTCGTAGACCACCTTGAAGAACGTTTGTCCGTCATGAATCAGAAAGGGCACATCATGCGGGCGCACTTCCAGCACAACCTGAGTGCCGCGCAATTCGCCGTGCCCATAGCCGAATCCTGGATCGAAAAAGCCCGCGTAATGGGTGCGGAGCTCGCCGCAGGCCGCTTCGTAGGCGACCATCTCGGCGGCATAGCCGGGCGGCACCCGGATGCGTTCTTTAGACGCCAGAATGTAGAACTCTTCCGGTTCCAAGAGAAGGCTGTCCTGACGATGCCGCATGAGGGGTTCCCAGAAATCCAATGCGGCATAGTACCCGATCTTCGACCAGTCGATCACATGACTGTTTTTCTTGGCCCGATAGCCGATCACCGGACGTTCGCCCCGATCCTGCCCCTTGAGATCGATCCGGAGAAAGAGTCCCCGATCCGTCCGCACATCCCGGGCGGCCAGCGGCTTGGGTCCTCCGGCGTTGTGATACAGCAGCGGCTCCGCCTGATGAAGACGCCTGAGACGGCTGTCCGGCACCATCGCCGCACCGTGAATGAACCGGATCTGGTTCAGGGAATATCCTGCCTTGACCTTGATCGTAAAAGACCGGGGAACGACCTCCAGGAACAAAGGGCCGTGATAGCCGGGCCGGACCTCGTCGAATCCGGCGTTCATGTCCGTGACGACGCGTGTGAAGACATCCAGCCGGCCGGTCGTGCTCTTGGGGTTGGTCCTGGCTCGAACCGTCGCAGGGAGGCGCAAGCTTTCCATAAGCGGGACCAGATACACGTGTCCCTTTTCGAGGATCGCGCCGTCCGTGAGGTCCATCTCATACATCACCAGATCGGACTGATAAAAATCCAGCACGTTGAGCCGGCTGCTGATTTCCGACAGTTCCGGAAGAAAGCTGCTGATCAGGCGATAGGCTTTCCGTCCCAGCCGCAAATCCAAACTGGCCGGCTGAATTTGGCGATCCTCGATGGGAAACTCCGCGCGGATCACCTGTCGTGCAATGAGTGCTTTGATGTCCTGGTACGGCAGGATGCCGCCCCGGCCTCCGCGCGCTTTCACAGGCCGTCCAGTCCCCCGTCGCATCCGTTCGGCGAGCCGTTGCGCGCCTGGCCGGCTCCGACCATCGGCAGTTGGCGACTCGATCCATTCTTGGGCTGCGGGTAGTGAAACGTTTTTTGCTCATAGTTGCGCAGGATAGCGCCGTCCTCGTCCAGATGCACGACATAGTCCCCCGGCAGCAACGGGATCTTCCCGCCGCCGCCCGGCGCATCGATGACAAAATGCGGCACGGCCATTCCGCTGGTGTGCCCCTGCAGCGCCTTGACGATGTTCAAGCCGACTTCAACCGACGTGCGGAAATGATTGGTGCCTTTGGTCAAATCCGCCTGATAGAGATAATACGGTTTCACGCGGGCCAACAGAAGCTGATGCATCAGCTGTTTCATGATTTCCGGATCGTCATTGACTCCCTTCAGTAACACAGTTTGCGCTCCGAGGGGAATCCCGGCGTCGGCCAGCATCCCGCAAGCCGCCTTGACCTCCGGCGTCAATTCGTCGGGATGATTGAAATGCAGATTCATATAGACCGGGTGATACCGCTTCACGATCTCGCAGAGCTTCGGCGTAATGCGCTGCGGCAGGCTGCCCGGAACACGCGACCCGATTCGGATCAGTTCCAGATGAGGAATCGTGCGCAATGCTTTGAGAATTCGCTCCAGCAGCAGGTCCGGCAACAGCAACGGATCGCCGCCCGACAGAATGACGTCCCGGACTTCCGTATGCTCGCGCAGATAGGCGATGGCGCGGTCGAGTTCCCCCTTTTTCAGAAACCCCGGCTTCCCGACGAGCCGCTTTCTCGTGCAGAAGCGGCAATAGATGGGGCATTGATTCGTCACCATGAGAAGCACTCGGTCCGGATAGCGGTGCACCAGATGGGGAACCGGGCTCATGAGGTCTTCTTCCAACGGATCGTCCTCGGCGTCGGCGTCCACCATTTCCACGGCGTCCGGAACGACCTGTTTCCATATGGCATCGCCCTTCGCCTTGATCGTGGCCAGGACCGTCGGCGTAATGCGCATCGGATAGTCGCCGACGATCGATTCGATCTCCTTCTCGTCCACGCCCAACCGGTGAGCCAGGTCTTTGGGTTTGACGATGCTCTCGGCGAGCACGCGCTTCCAATCCTCCACGTCGTTATCCTTTCTCCCGCCGTCCTGTGGCGGCGCGGCAGACGCCGGTCCGCCGGCCGGATGACAGGCCGTCATTCATGCTTGGCGACATAATGGGTGTCGAGGTAAGACAGGATTTCGTGTGTCTCCGTAAGAATGCGGTCATCGTCCCGGAGCACCGGCACGTAATATTGCCCGGAGACCTCATATACTTGCTTGCGGAGGGGCCGAATATCCGGGACAATGACGTCCTCGTAGGAGAGGCCCAGTTCGGTCAGCTTCTTTCGTACGACTTCGCATTCCGGGCACCAATGCACATGATACAGTGTTAACGCCATGGTTATACCAAATTATGAGTGAAGAATGGGTGGATGTTGAGTTTGGGTTATAGCTGAGTGTTGATCTCTGAGTTAGGAATTGCGGACGTATTAGTCAAGTCGGGCCGTGTCGGTGCCCACCTCCGAACAAGGCGCCATGATGGCGTCTTCCATGCCATGAATGATCTTTTTCTCGGCGGAACAGACGGTCGCCAGAATTCCGCCCAATTCGATCTTGTCTCCCGCCACGAAATAGTAAGGCGAAAGGCGGGCGCGCCCGGACATGGGGACCACCCGATCCGTCTCATCGGCGTAGGCGCAGTCGAAGAGCCGGCCTTTGTGAAACTCCTGTAGAACGTGCGGTGTAGCGGGAAAAGCGGCGAGCGCCTGCTGGAGGGCGGCCGACCATTCCGTTTGCGCGACGTCGTGTCCGATCACTACGCCGCGGCTGCCCCAGGCCAACTCCGAAAATCCGGACGGTTTGACAACCCAGCGCCGTTCCTTTTGCGAGGCGGTTCCCAACTGGCGGTACTCGGAGATCGGCTGTCCGTTGATCACAAGATCGGGAATGACGGCGGTGGGCGGGACCGGTTGGGGATCAAGAATCCATGTCCGCGGCATCACGCGGGCCAGCCTGCTCTGGACCGGGTCGCCTAACTCGCGCCGCCAGAAGTCGTGCAACGCCGGATGATGGAACAGACCGAAGGCGAGTTTTTCCTCCAACGCCGGTTTATACGGCGGCGTGACGGCGACGCGGGCCTTCTTCGTGGCATACATGACTAATTCAGCCTTCGGGATATTCATGAGATCGAAGAGTTCGAAGAATCGATAGACAAGGCCGACAGGCCGGTCTCGCCCGTCCACGAAGAGGGAGAGGCCTTCCTCGGTGAACCGGATGTCCCGCGGTTCCACGCAATAGGTGTCAAGGCCGATGCCGGTAAGGCGGCCGGCCAACCACCGCATTTCAGGCCGATAGTCGCTTGCCTCCTCCGACACGATAATGGCCACGCAGCCTGCATGTTTCCCTCGGGCCGCGCGCAACATGGCGGCGAACCCCTGGATCATGCCGTCCCGCCCGCCGATAAGTCGACCGGCTTCTCCATCGAGGTCCGCGTAGGCCTGCGCCAGACAGGCGGTGAGGCCGATGCCTCCCGGCACGGAATCCAGCTCGGTGATGACCATGCCGGTTGAAGTAGGAAGCACATCGGGCCGAATGACCGCAGGGAGCGCCTGACGAAACCGGTTCATGCGGGCGAATGTGACGAGAGAGTCGGGTTTTCCTTGATCCAGGTATCCGGCCGCCCAGGCGGGAAGCATGCCCCGCGCGCTTTCGATATAGAGGCGATTCAGCGCGCGGTAGAAGGCCAACAGGTCCGGACCGAGGGCATGGAAAAACCTCACCTGTTCCGCCGATAGGTGGAAGGGAACAGGGGAAATGCGCCAGCGAGCCGCGCGCCCGGTGGAGCCTTCCTCTGTCGCCGCCTCTTTCAATGGAGGCGTGAAGAGGCCCGCTCGAATCAGGGAGTCGCGAATGGCGGTGCAGCGTCGGCGGGCGGATTCGGAACCGACGGAGTCAGACAGATTCTGTGTCAGTGCCAATGATCATGTCCTCGAGGCGGCGAGACCGGCGCGACGCGCTGGTCGCCCGTCTCTGGTTCGAGGCTGGAGGAATCGTAACATGGCCTCTCGCGCCCGTACAAGAGCGACGGCCCGGTTCAACTCATCAGGGCGTGAAAGGAGACGGCGGCGGGCCTGTTCAAGTGATTTGCGGCATCTCGATCGGAACGTGTCACTTTCTTGCCTCGCACGGTGTCCCATCGTATGATGCCCTCATGAACCTTCCTTTGGACATGCCGAAGGCGCGCCTACTTACGATGGTCCCGCAGATCGTCCCAAGTCGGACCTGTCTGACGTGCGAGGTCTGCTGCCGCTTCCCGGAGTCGGACAGTTTTTTGCGGCCCTATTTGACGGCCGAAGAAATTGCGCGGGCCGTTGCGCTGGGTCTTGACCCGTCCTACTTTCCCAATTCTGCCGGCGGCCAGATCGGCCTGGTCCCCCATCCGTCCGGAGAGGGATTCATATGCCCGGCATTCGACGTCGAGACGTCCCGTTGCCGAATCTACGACGGGCGGCCGCTGGATTGCCGGCTCTATCCCTATGCGGTCATGTGGGATTCCGCGACGAAAGATGTCGTGCTCGGATGGGACAGCAAGTGCCCGTTTATGGAGGGCGCGCCTGCTCACGACATCGCCGGCACGGCAGAGCGAATGGCTGCCATGCTGGAGTCGGACCCGGTACGCCGAACGCTGTCGGAGCATCCCCGCCTGATCGGGCGGTTTCAGGACGACGTTGCGATCATCCGGCCGCTTCCGCGGGTCAGTGACGCGCTGGAGGAGGCCGCGAATGCATTGACGGTGCGGCCGTTGACGCCTCAGGATCGCCCGCGCGTTGAGGCGGCTTTGGCGGCCACCAGGCCTGATGTGCCGATGCCGCTCGCGGCGTTCTCATTTGCCGGGCAGTATGTGTGGCACTCCTCGCTGGAGTATTCCTGGATCGAAATCGAGCGGCATCTCTGTCTCTTTGCCGGCTCGCCCGATGGAATCTTCATGGCGCTGCCTCCGCTGGGGCCCGGTCCGCTGCTGCCGCCGCTGGCGGAAGCGTTTCGATACATGCGGATCAGAAACCGCGGATCCCAAACCACGCGAATAGAAAACGTGCCCGCCGACTATCTGCCCGAGCTCACGGCGCGCGGCTTCCGTCACGTGCGCAAGGAAGCCGATTATGTGTATCGAGCTTCCGATCTGGCGGATCTGCCCGGTGATCGGTATAAATCGCAACGCGCCGCCTGCAATCGGTTTGAACGAGAGTACCGGAGTCAATGCGAGCCGTATCAGGCATCCCACCGAACCGCTTGCCTGGAGCTCCTCCGGACGTGGCGCGCGCAGAAGGAAGAATCGGATCAACACGAATGGGGGCGGCTCTTGTTGGCCGATGCCGTCTCGGCGCATGAAGTCGCCTTGAACGACCCTCAAGCCGCGGGATTGATCGGCGCGGTCGTCACAATCGACGGCGTGGTGCGGGCCTACACGTTCGGCATGTGGCTCACGTCGACGGTCTTTTGCGTGGCGATCGAAGTGGCCGATCGCACTATCCCCGGGCTCGCGCAATTTATTTTTCGGGAATGTTGCCGGGCGGTTCGAAGCCGGGGAGCCGAATACATCAACACCATGGACGATTCCGGCCTGCCGAACCTGGCTCGGAGCAAAGGTTCCTATCATCCCGTGACAATGCTGTCCAACTTCATCGTGGTGGAAGGGTAACCGTGTTTTCGGAGACGAATCCGGCCGCGGAACGGCCTCCTTATACCTGGCTGCCCGTCCTCATCCTCGGCATGACCATCGTGGCCGCGGTCATTGGGACCGTCATGGGACGGTCCATCGAAACCAGCTTGGTGGAAGCCGCGGGACAGAATTTGACGTTGGGCGCCGCCGAGATCGCGGGGAAGTTGGACCGGCTGCTCTTTGAACGCCACGGCGATGTCCAAATGATGGCGCATGCCTTTGCGGGCCGGATGGCCGATCGGAAATATCTCACGGATTATTTGCAGTGGATGAAGGAATCGCACGGGCCCGTCTATCTATGGCTCGCTGTGACGGACTCGCAAGGCCGTATCATCGCATCCACGGACAATGCGGTTTCAAAGTCTGAGGCGGGGCAAACGTCGTGGTTCCGGACCGTGCAGCGGACGCACAAAATGTATACCGAGGAATTGGAAACGTCCGAGTCCAGCGGCCGGCTGGAGGCGGTCGGAATCACAGCGCCGATCATCGGGACGAGAAGCGAATTCCTCGGCGCCGTCACAACGAGGGTCGGCTTGGGCACGCTCGAGGAAGTGCTCATTGAAACCATCCGGGACTTTCAACGAACCGAACGTTCGAGCGGTCCGTTCGACTATCTCTTTCTCACCGATGCGGGATACGGCTTCGTTGACTCGATCAGCGATGAGACGGCCGGGCTGAATTTCAAGACGCTCCGCCTTCCGTCCGCCCTGCTGAGTGAGTCCGGCAAACCGGGATACATAGAAGAAGAGCATGCCCGCCGCCATACGAGGGTGGTCACCGGCTACGCTCAAACGAAGGGATATGGCGATCATCCCGGGCTCCGCTGGACGATTCTGTTGCGCAGGGACCGCGACATCATCCTGCGTCCGATTCGGGCGATGACCTGGAGGTTGGGGACGGCAGGTGTGGTCGTGTGGCTGCCGATGATGGGATTGCTTCTGTGGGCCACCGGCCGCTTGCGCACGCAATATCAGCAGGCTCATCAGGAAAGTGAATGGGCCCGAGCCGCTGAAGCCGCGCTGCTGCAAAGCCAGGAGCGGAACCGAGTGATCGTCGATACGGCGTTGGATGCGGTCGTGTCCATGGACGCCGCCGGCGTCATCACGGACTGGAACGCGCAAGCGGCCAATATGTTCGGGTGGAAGCGCGAGGAAGCATTGGGACGCCGCGTGTCCGAGACGGTCATTCCGGCTCGGGATCGCGAGGCTCATGACAAGGGAGTTGATCATTTCCTGAAGACGGGGGAAGGGCGTATCCTCAATCGGCGTATCGAGATGATGGCCTTGCATCGTAAGGGGCACGAGTTTCCCGTTGAAATCGCGATCTCACCGGCTCGTCTTGGTGATGCCTATATCTTCAGCGCCTTTGTGCGCGATATCACGGCACGGCGGCGAGCCGAGCGGCGGCTGACCTCGCAGTATGAAGTCACGCGGGTCTTGTCCGAGTCCCGCACGTTGGAGGAAGCGGGTCCCAAAATTCTGCAAGCGATTTGCGAGAGTCTTGAATGGGAAATGGGGGCGTTCTGGCGGTTGGACCGGCAAAGCCACGCGCTCCGCTGTCTGGACCTATGGCAAGCCCCCGCCTTGAAAGCGGAGGAATTTGTCTTGGCCACCTGGCACCATACCTTTGCCGTCGGGGACGGACTTCCCGGTCGAGTCTGGAAGACGGGCAAGCCGACCTGGATCTCCGATGTGCTGCGGGAAGTGAACTTCCCCCGCGGCGAGGCCGCGGCCAAGGTCGGGTTTCATGGAGCATTTGGTTTTCCGATCAAGGTCGGATCGGAAGTGGAAGGGGTCATTGAACTATACAGCCGCGAAATCGAGCAGCCCGACCAAGAGCTGTTGAAAATGGTCACGGATGTCGGATTGAAGATCGGTCAATTCGGCGAGCGCGCCCGCGCCGAGGAGGCGCTCCGGCGGACAGAGGCCCTGCTCCAGCAATCCCAAAAAATGGAAGCGGTGGGCCGGCTGGCGGGAGGTGTGGCGCACGATTTCAACAACATGCTGACGGTCATTCGCGGGTACAGTGAACTGGTGTTGAGCCGGCTGGGGCCGGGCGATCCGCTGCGGAAGGAGATTGAAGAAGTCAAGAAAGCGGGCGACCGCGCCTCCGGCTTGACGGGACAACTGCTCGCCTTCAGCCGCAGGCAATTCATCGCGCCGAAAATGCTCGATCTCAACTCCATCATCCATAATATGGAAGGGATGCTGAAGCGTCTCCTGGGCGAAGATATCATCGAACTCTGCACCGTGCTCGAGCCGGAGGCCGGCCAACTCAAAGCCGACCCGGGACAGATCGAACAAGTCATCATGAATCTCGCCGTAAACGCCAGGGATGCGATGCCGAGTGGAGGCCGCCTGACGATCGAGACCGGGAATGTCGAGTTCGGCAATCATGGGTATCGCGTACCCGTGGGAATCGAACCCGGCGAATATGTCTCGCTCATCATGCGGGATACGGGTCACGGCATGGACGAAGAAACGCAATCCCATATTTTCGAACCGTTCTTCACGACAAAAGAAAAAGGCAAGGGAACCGGGTTGGGGCTGTCCACCGTGTACGGCATTGTCCGCCAGAGCGGCGGCTACATAGAAGTGGAGAGCAAACCGGGGCGGGGCGCGACGTTCAAAATCTATTTCCCCCGGGTGGATGGGACCGTCGAAGAAACCGGCGGCGGGACGGTCACCGCCGACTCCATCCGAGGACGGGAAACCGTGTTGCTGGTCGAAGATGAACCCGGTGTGCGACGATTGGTCAACGAAACGTTGCGGCTCCATGGGTATACCGTGTTGGAAGCCAGGCACGGCATCGAAGCGTTGCTGACCGGGGCGAAACATATGGGGCCGATTCATCTGTTGCTGACGGATGTCGTGATGCCGCAAATGAGCGGCCCGGAAGTCGCGGAAAAGTTGGTCGTCGTCAGACCGGAAGTGAAGGTGCTGTACATGTCCGGGTATCCGGATCATCCGGTCTTTTCCAAAGGCGGCCTGGAAACCGAACGATGCTTTCTGCAGAAACCGTTCACGCCGAGCGCGCTCGCGCAGAAAGTCCGGGAAGTGCTCGATAGCGCCAAGGTTTCGTGACGGTCTCGTAGGTAGTGCCGATCGGCCCTGGATGCACTCTCCGGTTTGTTCTGACCTTGATCTTCCTTGCCATTCCGTTTATCGTGGCGAATGAATCATCCCTCTACCCCACGTGAATGATCGCTTGAACCGCATGGACTCATCCCAACCGCAGAAGGGTCAAGAACTCGGGATCGATCGATATCGTCTTGTGCGCGAACCTTTCTATGCGGAGGTTCGAGGAGAGATCGGCCTGTTTTCAATTGCCGCTCAAAGCCGGATGCCCGTGATGCTGAAGGGGCCGACGGGCTGCGGCAAGACGCGTTTCGTGCAGCACATGGCGCACCGGCTCGGGCGTCCGCTGATCACCGTGGCCTGCCACGAAGATCTCACGGCATCAGATTTGGTCGGCCGGTATCTCTTGAAAGGGCAGGAAACGGTGTGGATCGACGGGCCCCTGACGATGGGGGTCAAGCATGGCGGGATCGTCTATCTCGACGAAATTGTGGAGGCGCGCAAGGACACGACCGTGATTATTCATCCTCTCACGGACGACCGGCGGCTGCTCCCGCTCGAAAAGAAGGGGCAGGTGGTGGAAGCGGTCGATGACTTCATGCTCGTCATCTCCTACAACCCCGGCTATCAAAGCGTGCTGAAGGACTTGAAGCAGAGTACCAAGCAACGATTCATGGCGATCGAGTTCGATTATCCGACGCCGGAGGTCGAAAGCCGCGTGGTGGCGCACGAAGCAAGGATCAGCGCGGAGCTGGCCGAGCGGCTCGTGAAAGTGGGGCAGAAAATACGTAATTTGAAGAACCACGGGCTTGAAGAGGGGGTCAGCACGCGCCTGTTGATCTATGCCGGGATGTTGATGAATCGCGGGGTCGCGCCCGATCGCGCCTGCGATGTCGCGCTGGCGCGGCCGATTACCGATGATCCCGACATGCAACGGACCATCCTGGATCTGGTGAAGGCCGTGTTCTGAAGGAAGAAGCGAGCACGTACCTCGATCAAGCCAAAGGCACCGCCAGCGCCGAGGCCATCATGAATCCGGCCGGTATGCTTGAGACCAGCGCCAAGGAGGCCCGCTCGCCGCAGGCCTACCAGCGTGGCATGGACGATTTTCAAGCCGCTCCGGCGCTATCGCGACGATCAGGCTGTGCGAGACTCACACCTCGACCTGTTCAGCGCTCGCTTGCAGGACATGCGTGACGCCGTGCAGGACATCAAAGGATAGGGATCTGACACCGCATCGGCTGGTCTACGAAACCGATCGAGGAGCTGTCCTATTGGTTCACGCCCAACCCAAGGCCTCCCTCACGGAACTTGCCGGCCAACATGGTGACTCGCTGAAAATTCGTCTGGCTGCTCCGCCTGTGCAGGGAGCGGCGAATGACGAGTTGCGCCGCTTTCTGGCGGAGCGTTTCCGCCTTCCGCTCGCCGATGTGCAGGTGCTGTCCGGACACGGGTCCCGGCTCAAGCGCGTGCTCCTGAAAGGACTTTCGGTCGAGCGGGTCTGCGACGTGCTTGCTCTCCCTCTCCCGGTGAAACAGGCATGACGGCGCCTTCGACCTCGTGCCGGCTGAAATGGTCAGGGCCGTTCCGTACAATGGTCATCGCCTGCATGGTTTTCGCCCTCGACGCCTGCTCCGGTCCCGCGCCTGTTCTCTATCCGAATGAGCAGTTTCAATCCAAGGGCAAGGATGCGGCTGAGGATGACATCGAAGCGTGCCGGGACATGGCCGAGGCGGCCGGCGCCAAGGAGGCCACGAGTCAAGCCGGACAAGTCGCAACAAGTACGGCGGTCGGAGCCGGTGTCGGGGCCGCGAGCGGCGCCGTCGGCGGAGCGATTTCAGGAGCGGCGGGCCAGGGTTCCCTGATCGGTGCGGCATCCGGCGCCGTATGGGGTCTTCTCAGCGGATTGTTCCGCAGCGGCAGCGCGCAACCGAGTCAAGCCTATGTCAATTTCGTCAATCGATGTCTTCAGGACAGAGGATACGAAGTATCGGGATGGCAGTAGGAGCGGCGCCGCGATTCGTCCCACGGTCGATGAGCCTTGTGGCTCTGGCCCTCATTTTCTTCACGGGCATGGCGGCCTGTGCAGGGCCGGAGCCGATTCTTCGCTCGAACAATCGGCTTCTTCTATACGGTAAAGACGCGGCTGAACGGGAAGTGGATGCGTGCCGAGAGAAGAGCGAGCGGGCGGGAATCAAGGATGGGACGAACCGGAGCGGCAATGCCGCCGCCGGAGGAACGATCGGTGTGGTCGGAGGAGCCGCCGTCGGAGCCGCCACCGGGCTGGTCGGAGGGCCAACGGGTGTCGCCATCGGCGCCGCGGCCGGGGCGGTCATCGGAGGCGTGTTGGGGACGATTGGAGGGGCGTATAAGCCGCTTCAACCGGATGCGCGCTTCACCGCCTCTATGGAGCGTTGTCTTAAAGAGAAGGGGTATGAGGTAAGCGGTTGGCAATAGTCAGTAGCTTCAGAAGGAGTGCCTTGTGTCAGATTGACGCATGGCGGCGCGGGCGCAAATCGGAGAGATGCCGATGTCCACCCGTGATTATCCACTTAGATACACAATGATCCGGTTAGATACAGTTCCATTGATCCTGCCTTTATCTCGTTTCGTTTCATGTCTTTGAAATTCTGATGGAAATACGCATTGCGGCATCCAGGCAGAATGCTTGCTTCCTCGCACTAGAGTAAATGAATCGAGGAGAGCCCGCTCGACAGGGCTTCCATTCGATGCCGTGACCATCACGTCGTGGGCGGGGATCCGCGGAACGGCGAGTGTCCTTTTAGGGACGCCGTTCTTCGCACCGGCGAGGATCACGTGTGCGCGACATCACCGGGCGAATTCTGCTGAAGAGGGGGGACCATGAAATCTGTCATGATTGCCGCCGGCGTCATCCTGGGGATCGGATTGGTCGGGATGGTGAGCGGTAAAGACACGGCGGATTCGTCCGCCGGATCCCAGAAGATAGAACACCAATCCGGCTTTCGCTACGGCGGAGGAGATCTCGATGATTCCGAGCGGGCAGGGGCGGAAATCTGGTTCAAAGCCACAGCGGGAAACGAACGATTTTTTACGTACGTCTATCCTCAGCGGTTCGGCGTCATGGTGGATTGGTATCGTGTGCTGGCGAGCAACAACCGCGAACAGCGGTTTACCCGCTGGGGGTTGATCAATGATCCGGATTGCTGCAAACCGGGCGATCCGAGTTGCCCTGCAAGGAGCGAGGAAGAGACGTATGGGTTCGATTATTGTCCGGGCGACGAGATCTTGTTGAGCTATGTCGGCAAGGAGGGCTACGAAGATCCGGCTTGCCAATTCAAGGATGCCGCGCCGGCCGCGAATGATCCGCATGGCCCCAAGGATCAACGGCAGTCGCCGTGCGACTTGCGATTCGGCACCTCGACCGGCGCGATGGGCATTCGTAAATTTCCCAACCCGCGGTTCGACAAAGAACAATGGCGCCATACCAACAAAGGCAGACTGGGAACCTGGACCGGCTATAACGAACGGGTCAAGCCGGCGGATGAGACCCAACCCATGCGGAGCCGGATTACGGATGGGTCGATCGAACCGCCGTTCCTGGTCGGGATTTCTTGCGGGTCCTGTCACATCGCCTTCAATCCATTGAACCCGCCGAAAAATCCCGCGCATCCGAAGCATGAGAACATTTCCGGCACGGTGGGAAATCAGTATTCACGGTTCTCGCAGATCTTAGGCTCCGGCATGGATCCGCGATCGATCGAATATCAGGTCTTCGGCCATGCGCGACCCGGCATTGTGGACACATCGGCGATTCCAACCGACCAGATCGATAATCCGGGAACGATCAATGCTCTGATCAATCTCTCCAAGCGGCCCACGCATCCGCAGGTCATCATCAAATGGCGGAAGGTGACCCAATGCCCGGCGGGCGGAGACGAACGGCAATGTTGGTGCGAGGCCGGACGGGCGGGCAAATGCTGGGAGAGAGGACAGAGGGAGGAACAGGTCCACCAGATCCTCAAGGGCGGGGAGGACAGCATCGGCGCGCTTGAGGCGGTTCAACGCGTATATTTCAATATCGGGAGCTGTTCGGAAGAATCATGGGTCAACCACCTCACCGACATGCGTCAACTGGACCCGACGCAGCGGGGCTTCGGACAAACGCCGTTCGAGATCGGACAAGCGCGGCGTGATTGCCCGCAATTCCGTGCAATCGAGGACCGGCTCATCAATATTTTCGAGTTTCTCGCTTCGGCCGGGCCGTCGGATCTCTACCGAGCGCGCGGACTGAAGGACAACCGCGATTTGGCTGAACAGTTGGACAAGGAATTCGGCTCAGGCGCCGTCGAGCGAGGACGACAGGTCTTTGCGAAGAACTGCGCGCGCTGCCATTCCAGTCAATCGGAACCGTTCGAATCGCGTAATTTTCGTCAGGTCTCTTCGGATCCCGCGGACAAAGGCGTCCGGATCGATTGGATGGGGAACGACAATCTCACGCCCGTCACCGAAGTGGGGACCAATCGAGGCCGCGCGCTGCATTCCAACCATATGGCAGGGCATATCTGGGCGGAATATGGATCCGAAACCCTGCGCGCCAAGCCCCCGGACCCGAATATCCGGGAACCTTCCGACGGCGGCCGCGGCTACTATCGCAATATTTCGCTTCTGAGCCTGTGGGCCCATGCGCCGTTCATGCATAACAACGCCATCGGCCCCGAACTTTGCGGAGGGCCGGAAGACGAGCATTACAATGCGCCCTATGTCGATGAAACAAACCTGACGCGCTTGTCGGATCCACCCGCCTGCTGGCCCTTCGATCCGAGCGTAGAAGGGCGATTCAAGCTCTATAAGGCGTCCATGAACGATCTGCTCAACCCCGGCAAGCGGGTCCCGAAAATCACCCTATTCAATCGGGACGTCATCATTAAGCTGCTTCCCAAACTCTCCGACCGCGAGGTTGACCGGTATGTCGATGCGACCATCGTCTTCCCCAAGGGCACGCCGTCGTCGCGCATCGGAAATTTCCGCCATAAGGAATTTGCCGGCGACCTGGTGTTGTCAAAGGTCGAGTTCGGCAAACTTGAAGCCAAGTATGTCGCTCGGTACGGTCCGGAGAAGGGCAAAGCCGTGTCGGCCATGATTCGGGAACAGGGCAAGGACCTCATGCTGAATCCCAAGAATCTGCTGACGATCGGCGCGGAGTTGCGCGAGGTCTACAGCAATAGCGTAATGTTGCGGGAAGATGACGGACACCGTTTTGGCGAGGACTTGCCGGATAAAGATAAACAGGCCCTCATCGCATTTTTGGCGACATTATAAAGCGGATGTGCCGCTCTTCTCTCTCGAGGAGGCAGATCATGAGACGATATGACTCGCTGGTCTATGGGACGTTGTTCCTGGCGCTCCTGGCCGGTTGCGACCGTGGGGCTCCGCCTCCGGTGAAATTCGGGGAAAGCGGGGAGAGGTATGCCGACAAAATCGACTTCGCTCGTCTCGAGCATGACCTGCCGCTGATCCCGGCCGATCTCATGAAGATCACGCCCGCCAATCTGGAAGCCGCGACCCAAGAACAGGTCGATCAAATCTACGCGCGCTTGACCGCCGGTCCTATTCCGGACGGACCATACCAAGGGCAGGCCTTTTTCCCAGCAGGCAGCAGCGGGCGCGCGCGCTTTGCCGAAATCGTGGGGGGCGGCCTGAAAGGACTCGTGGTGAATTTGAAGACGGCCAAGCTCGAGCATGTAGCGGAGGCGGTGTGGAAAGGCAAGGTGTTCGACCGACCTCATCGCATCTTGCGGAATCGGATCAACGATCTGACTATTCTGAAACCGTTGGTGGGGCCGGATGTCGGGTCCATCCAGAAGCTCGAGGTGGATGGAAAGGATACCTGGTTGCTCTTCCCCGCGAAACTCTATTGCGGGCAAAGCTTGTTGGATGGGCGCCGGGAATCCATCATCATCGACTATGCGTTTACCGATGATCTTCCGGGATATCGGGAAAAGCCGGATGCGCTGGCCGGGCGGGACGGCTTTGAGATTCGTGACGAGATTCGCATGGTCCGGCCGGGATTCTATTTGGGGCGCGCCTACATGAAGAAATTGTTCGTCTTGAACTTTACGCTCTATAACCCGGACGTAGCGGAGAAAGATTCGGGGCCGTTTCAGGCCGGCGGCCTGGTTCACGAGGACTGTTGGATCGGACCGCAACGGACGACGGCAATGGCGAAGTAGCGGCGCCTCGTGAAGCGCCATGGGAAAGGCTGGCCGGTCGATGAACGTGCTGTCGCCGATGATCCTCCTCATCATCGGCGTGGGGATGATCATGATGGCGACGGTCTATGGCCCGAAGCACGGCGAACGATTCCTCCTCTCACAGGCGCGGGCGGACCAGGTCGTCCGAGCACAGGCGCGGGAAGCGGAGTGGGTCATCAATCCGGCCGATCCGGGACAGGATGTGCCGGCGGTGGGGCGTTCTCTCTTCGACTATGTCGTGACCGAACGGCAAGGGGCGCGGAGGGTCTACCGGGTTCCGTTTCCATTCACGGCGCTGGTCGAGAAGATTGAACAGGAATTGGGCTCGGTGGATGGGATGTCACCTCTCAAACGGGTATTGATTCCGCTGAATCGCTCGCTGCAGAGGCATGCAGCCAAACCCGAGTATTTCACGTACCCGCGAGCCGTCGTCGCGGTCGATACCGAGCCGCTGATGCGGGCCGGCTCCTCCGGCCTGTTCCTCAAAGATCGCTTGTTTCTGGGCTATCAGGAAAAAACCGAGATTCTGGAAGTCATCAGCTACAACGAGGCGGCCGGCCGATTCGAATTTCAAATCGTGCGGGATTATGGTCCCGGCAAAACGCCGAAGGTCTTGTATGCCAATCGGGCGCTCTGTACGGCCTGTCATCAAAACCAGAGCCCGATCTTCTCGCGGCCGCTATGGGAAGAGACCAACGCGAATCCGACCATCGCCGCATTACTCGAACGGCAGCGCGCGGAGTTTTACCGCTTCCCACTGCGTCAAGGGATCGATATTCCCAATGCGATCGATGAGGCCACGGACCGAGCCAACGAATTGTCGGTTTATCAGTTGGTCTGGCGGGACGGGTGCGAGCAAGTTCGATCGTCCCACGACTCCGTTCGCTGTCGAGCGGACTTGTTTCGCTTCATTCTGCAATCCCGCCTCACCGGCGTCGCGCCGGTTCTCAATCACGCGTCCCGCTACCGTCGGCAATTTCTTCCGGGTTTGATCACCGGATGGAACGAGAAATGGCCTGCGGGTCTTCGGATTCCCAACGCCGATTTGCTGAATCGTAATCCGCTGGACGGTGCGACAACCGAGCGGGCAAAGATACGGTCTGTGTTTGAACCCACGATCACCAGAGAACCATCGGCGGTGTGGTCGATCTCAGCGGCGGCGCACGAGCCGGCGGACCGGGTCGTTGCCGGTCTGTCCGGGTTTCTTGCAGACATCGATGTCGAACGGCTGGATCGGTTTCTTTCCCGGCAGGCCTCCGGATCCGCTGTTTCCGTTCGTCGATATGACAGCCGGTGCGAGGCCGATGTGAGAACCGGCGGCGGGGCCGTGGACCGAGTCGTCTTTCGCTGTCGAGAACCGGACAGCACGGAGACCGGCAGCGGCTTCTCGATGGAAGGGGTCCTCTACATGAAAGCGAGTGTGGTGCTCAACGGTACGATCGACCGCCTTGCGACCGGCCATGACAATGAGGTGCTCGGCCTGAAGATCGCCGGGGGGGCGCTCGCATCCAGTGCGGGCCGGCACAGCGGAAGAGTGAGCTTCGTGCAGGACAATCCGCGTCTGAATGGACGACTTGCAGATGGACGTAGGATCAAGGAACTGACGTTCGAAGTCCGGGGGTTAGATCATGCGGGACAAGCCGGTCGGACAGAGGTTCTGTCTGCCGGCTCCGCCGTGATGACCGTCGTGGATGATTATGCCGCCGTCGATCAGGCAATCGACAAGATGGCGCGCAAGACGCTGATGGGAACATCCGATGTGTTCGCACGGAAGCCCTTTCGACGAGCCGGTGTGATGAAGGCTTTGTGGAGCGAGCTTGGGATGCCGCCTTTGAGCTGGTGTTGCGAAGACACCGACGAGATGCCGCCGGCCGTCGCCATGACGGATCAGCGACGGCATGATCGCGCCGGCGTCGATCACGACCGGAACCTTCCGCCGGCCCTCAGGGTCTTCCACCGATATTGCGCGCAGTGCCATCACGAAGAGCTGCCCTTTCCGCCGAATTTTCTCCACGGGAGCCCTGATCGGGTCCGGACCTCGATGCGAGACTGTGCCGAACGCATTCTTTTTCGATTGGAAATGTGGAGTCTAGGAGCGCATGAACGACCGGAGGCGCCGATGCCGCCGGCCGCGTCATTGCAGAGGCTCGACCTCTCTCCACAGCAATGGGCCGAGCATCCTGATCTCGCCTTGCTGAAGTCGTACAGCGCCGGCCTGGTGACTTCGCCAGGTGGACAGCCGGTCCGGTTTGAAACACTCGCGGCCAAAGGCTATGACAATCTCCAGGCCTGTCTTCCGTCCGCCGGGTCGGCGATGGCGGCGGGCGTCGCGAGACAGCGATAGTTCATGCAGTTAGAGAGAGAGGGCGTTTTGCATGAGGGAGTCCGACGACAAGGATGATGCCGGATCCGTGAAGAGAAAGTCTGTGGTCGTGTTCCTCACCCTCTTTCTCATGATCGGCGGCGTGATGATCGTACTGGCCGTGAGATTCGGGGTCGATGCTCCGGTGGATTATGCCGACATCGAAGAGCATTTCAAGTACGGTTCGACCGGGGGAGAACGGGCATCCGGATTTCCCTATTGGATCTGGAAGGCGCTTCCACAGATCTGTGAAGACAAGCTTCCGGAAGGCAAACAGTTTCCCGGCCAAGAATTCAAAGCGGTGGGGTTCCTGTATGAGGGGGACAGGGATCTTCCGATCGGGATGTCAAAGCGCCGGCATATGGGGCTGGATCGGGTCTTTCTCAATTGCGCCGTCTGCCATACCAGCACCGTTCGAGACGGCCCGGACGGCAACCCGAACATCATCACGGGCATGCCGGCCAATACCGTCGATTTGATGGCGTTCGAAAAGTTCCTATTCGCCTGCGCCAAGGATGCGAAGTTCTCTCCCGAATACATCATCCCCGAGATTCACCGTTTGTCCGGACGACATTTGAAAGCGCTCGATCGGTATCTGGTCTATCCTTTCGCGATCTACCTGATGAGGGACCGGCTGCTGATGTTGGAGGACCGATTCTCGTCCATGCTGCAGCAGCCGGCATGGGGGCCGGGACGCGTGGATACCTTTGGATCGGCGAAGGCTCTCTTCAATTTTCCCATGGATCAGGCTCCGGCCTCCGAATTGATCGGCGTCAGCGATTTTCCATCCATCTGGTTGCAGGGAGCCCGCAAGGAAAAGGACATGCAGCTCCACTGGGACGGGAACAATACGAAGGTCGAGGAACGCAATCGCAGCGCGGCCTTCGGAACCGGCGCCACGCCGGCGACGCTCGATCGGCAACGTATCAAGCGCATCGAAGACTGGCTGCTCACCCGCGAGCCGCCGGCCTATCCTTACTCAGTCAATGAGGCCCTCTCGCTCAAGGGCGCTGCCGTGTACAAACAGTATTGCGCCGGCTGCCATGGTCTGAACGGGCGGAGTTTTGAGGGCCCGGACGTCGGTAAGGTCACGCCGATTCAGCAGATCAATACGGACCCGCACCGCTTGGATTCATACACCTATGATCTGGCCGTCAATCAGAATCTCCTGTACGCCGAGACGGACGATCCCACCGAGCGCTTTTCTCATTTCAGGAAAACCTTTGGCTACGCCAACATGCCGCTGGATGGGCTGTGGCTTCGGGCGCCGTATTTGCACAACGGCTCCGTGCCGACCCTGCGGGACCTGCTGGAGCCGGGCTCCCGGCGGCCGAAAACCTTTTATCGCGGCTACGATGTCTATGATCAGGCCAAGGTCGGATTTGTGTCCACGCGAGAAAGCGAGAACGGCCGGGCATTTTTCAAATTCGATACGGCCGTCGCCGGCAATTCCAACAGCGGCCATGAAGGCAAGCGGTACGGCACGGAGCTGCCGGCGGACGAGAAAACGGCATTGATCGAATACTTGAAGACGTTTTGACAAGCCGGTTTACATGACCGGCGGGCCGGCGCTTCCGGCTGCAACCGGAGCAATCCCATGAACGAACACCGTCATCCGTACGAGCGAAGAGAAGATTCGAGGCGGACGGCCAAATCAGGTCGCTGGCGCAAGTTCATAATTGTGGTCTTCGTCCTCATTGCCCTGGGAGGTGCGGGCGCATTCGTCGGGTGGTACAAATTTTTCCGGGAAGAACCCCAGCCTGACTGGGTCACCGCGACGCCCGATATGCGTTTCATGTATGGCTCGATTGGAGCCGAGCACGACGCCGGCGTTCCCTACTGGATCTGGTACGTCTTGCCTCGCATGTTTCCGGAGAAGCTGCCGGGCCCCGGCGGCTATGCGTCATTGGGCGTCCTGTGGGAACAGGGCCGGGAGTTGCCGATCGGCTTCACGAAGAAGGTCATCGGTTTTCCACGGGTGGCCAACACTTGCGCCTCCTGCCACACGGCCAGCTACCGCTCGACGCCCGGGGAGAACCCGACGTTCGTACCGACCGGGCCGAACCATACGCTCAATCTCGAAGCATTCTTTCGTTTCATGATCGACTGCGCGAAAGACCCGCGTTTCAACGCCGACAACATGATGCGCGAAATCAATCTTGCGGCCGATCTCTCCCTCCTCGACCGGATGATCTATCGCTTCATTCTCATTCCGATCACGAAGAAACGCCTGCTGGAGCGCGAGCAGCAGTTCGCCTGGATCTATCGAAAGGACTTTCCCGAATGGGGGAGGGGCCGCGACGATGCGATGAATCTGACCAAGTATTTCATGATCAAATTTCCGATGGACGACAGCATCGGTCCGACCGATATGCCGTCCTTCTGGAATCTGAACAAGTACAAGCCGGAGAAGGGCCATCTCATGAATTTCGCCGGCGACAGCCACGACGCGCGTTCCGTGATCATTGATTCGGCGCTGGGCGTGCTCGGGGCTGCGCCGCACAACAAGGAAGAATTTCTTGAGCAGGTGAAATGGTTCGAGGACTACCTCGGGTCCTATCCGGCGCCCAAGTATCCGTTCCCCATCGATGCTCAGAAGGCAGCCGCGGGGAAATCGGCCTTCGACAAGGCTTGCGCGCGTTGCCACGCGAGCGAGCGTACCGGCAGGCGGGTTCCGGTTGAGGAGGTCGGTACGGATCGAGGCCGACTCGACACCTGGAGCAAGAAGGCGGCGGTCGAAGCGAACAAGGTCGTCGCGGGCATGGGCATCGAGCGGCGCGGGTTGGTTGAAGATAATCCGAGCGGGTATATCGCCGCATTCCTCGACGGGATTTGGCTCCGCGCGCCGTATCTGCACAACGGCTCCGTGCCGACCTTGCGGGATTTGCTGGAGCCGGTCGAGAAGCGACCGAAGCTGTTTTATCGCGGCTACGATGTCTACAATCAGGTCAAGGTGGGCTTCATCACGAGTCCGGCTGAAGCGAGCCAGGTCGGGATGCCGTGTGAAACGGTGCAGAACAAGAAGGTTTGCGAAGTCGAACGGATCGGCACGTTGTATGACGTGAGCGGGCGCGGGAGCGGCAATCAGGGCCACGTATATGGCATCGAGCTGACGGCCAAAGACAAAGAGGCGCTTGTGGAATATTTGAAGACGTTGTGATGCTGGATTCCCGCCGGCGCGGGAATGACAGGCGTGACGAAAATGACAAAGACGTGAAGCCCGGCTTGCCGGGCCCATGTCAGAACATGAAGCAGCCCGAATAGTCCGCCAGCAGGCACTGAAAGCGAATCGAAATCCGTTCCAATCGGTCCAGATCCGCCGCGGCGGGCGAGACCCCATCGACTCTGTTGAGCCATTCGTTGTCCTGCCGGAGTTTTCGAAGGCTTAACCGCGACGTGCCCGGAATCAAGGTTTCGTCGTTCACGGCGTAGCGGGTCACGCGGCGAAATGTGTCAACCTCATCGGCCCATTCAATCCGTTCCGCATCGAATTCATATTTTTGAAGATCGCTGTCCATCAGGCGCAAAAGCGCATCCAGCCACTCGACAGTCGCCCCCATCCGTTCGTAATGGAGCGTCCCGGCCTGATCGTCAGGCGTATGGTACCGAGGCGTTCGAGCCGATGACAAAAAGAGGTGGGGCACGCCGCGATTTCGGAATCCATCGTAATCACTGACCGGGTGATGCCCGCGCTCCGGAATTTCCTCGATCAAATGCATGCCGACCGGCAAGACTGTGAGGCGTGCGGGCGATTGATGATTGGTCGCCTGCTTCAGCCGTCGATAGAGCCCTGGGCTTTTCTCCGCGCCCGCCGCAAACACCACGTCCCTAATAGGCTCCCATTGGACCCCGCCGATCAAGTCCATAATGACCACCGCTTGAAAGGCTTCCAGGCTGCCGATTTCAGAGGGAAGATGCGCGATAAAAAATTCAGATCCCATGTGAGGCGTCCCGAAATAGGGTTGCTCTTCGGTGTTGAATGCGGTGAAGACGACGGAATAATGGGAGAGAGGCGGAAGGCGGCGAGCCAGCTCCATGACGATCGCGACGGCCGAGGCATTATCATCGGCTCCGACGTACTGTCCCCCGAGGTGGTCGTAATGGGCCCCGACAAGAATCCATCCCAACGATGGGCCTGCGGCCGGTCTATAGCCGATGACGTTGTCGCCGTGGGTGGATGAAATCGTTTGCCGGAAGTCCGGTGTCGAGACGAACGGCAATAACGACGCCTGACGAAACGCCGTCTCAATCCGTTCGGCGGCTCGGCGATTGCCGTCCGTGCCGGGTAGCCGCCCGCGCAATTCATGGCCGGCCAGGAATTCTACGTCCGCCCTGAGCCTGTTTGCCGTCTCGGTGGAACGAGGCAGCGTCGTCGGGTCGATGGGCTGCATGGTTTGGAGACAGCCGGCCAGGAGGAAGAGCGCCGTGAGCATGATTCCGGGGGGCAGGGCCGACCCGGACCGGCGGGATAACGGCTGATGCGCCATGCCGCTACTTATCCGCCGACGGATCGGTTGAACTCTCTGCAGCAGAGTCCATCTCTTCAACGGTTTGCAGCGAGGGAGCCGCCTTATGCTTAAGGGCGCGCCCTTTGTCCGGTGTGGGGTCGGTGACGATGCCGTAGGCTTCCCGGCCCTCGTGATTCTCGGGTAGATACTCTGTAATCGGCAACCCGTCCTCCCGGACGAACAGCAGGCAGTGACAATACTTGTAAATTTGCATTTCGTCGCAGGCGCACATCCATCGGCGCAGCTTGGCTTCCGCGTTCTTATCCGGATAGAAATTACAGGGGCAAAGCGGCTTGCCGAGTTCGTCCACATTCGCCGCCAGGCCCTTGACGACCGCTTCGGTGACCGCGTGGTTCGGGTGAAACGCCGTGCCGCTTTTCTCGGCATAGCCCTTGGCATACTTCCACATTTTGGCCAGACTCTTTTCGCTGGGATCCGACATCGACTCACCTAAAGATAAAAGTTCGAATTACGAGCGCTGCTGCGAGCGTTGAGCGTACTCATGTGCGCGAGTGCGCTCGTCACAGTTTACAAGGCCCATCGGCTCCTTTACAATCCACCGGTTTCAGCCGTCCGAAATAAAAGGACTCGTCCGGCGTGATGAAAGAAAAACTTTTGGACATGCTGTCGCCGGCGCTTGGGCAGGCGGAAGCAGCGCAGATCATCGATGAGGTATTCCGTTCGCTTGATCGGACGGACGGACCGCAGGCGGTGGTGGTGTTGCTCGGCGAACTCGCCGATCTCTCCGCCAAAGCCGCTCACGCGGCCGTCGAAGCGCTGCCGGAACTTCACCGGCGAGGGGTATTGAGCGAGATCGTGCAGTGGCTGGATCTCGCGCTGGTCTTCGCCCACGCATCCGGCGCGGCGACCCTGCGGTATGTCCGCGAAAGCCCCTTGTTGATCAGCCTTATCGAACCTGCCTCCGCCCGGCGCAGGGCGCTTGCTTCGACGCTGGAATTGGCCGAAGAGGACCATGCGGCCGCCCTGGAATTCCTGCGCGTAGCTCCCGAATTGACCCAGCGCGTGGAACTGGACCAACTGGACCAATGGGCCGGCATCGGGATGGACGTGTCGCAGCAAGATCCTATCGCCGGGATCGAATTTATCCGTCAATCGCCTGCAATCGCCCAGGTCTTGGTCCTGAGCGATATGAGGCAATGGATCGATTTTGGTCTCAAATTGGTCACCACGAACAGTTTAGGAAAGACCGATTATTTCGGGACGATCGAGTTCTTCCGCACGAGCCCCGCCGCTCTGGCGGAGATTCATCCTTCCGCCGCCCGCTCGTTGACCATCGCGCTCGGCGCCCGCCTGGCGGATAGCGGGTTGGATTTGGGAACCGCGTGTCTGGCCGAAGCCCCGCGTTTGTTGAGCAGGCTGCCGTCCGATGATTGGCGGATGGACGTGCTCCAATATGGCTTGCTTCTGGCGGATCGTGACGCGCAGGCGACCCTTGCCTATTTCCGGCGGGTTCCGGAACTCCTCTCTCTCCTCGGCGCAGAGGCGCGCCCGCGCTTTGAGCAATGGTTCAAGGCCGGCATGGAGATTCTCGACTACAATCTTGAGGCGGGCCGTGCGTATTTTGCCGTTGAAAGCCATCAGGCGCTGGCGGCGCTCGAGCAGGCGGCGAGCGGTGTGCCGTTGCGGCGTGTTGCGCGCTCGGTGACTCTCTTCGCGCAAGCGCTGTGCGGGCGGCCGGTCCGCGTTCACGCGCTTTCCGAGGGAGAGGAGCAGCATCCGCGCGCGGCTGTCGGCGCCGAGGGGTTGATCATTTATCTGCCGTCGATCGTCAGGCGGTATGCGACCTATGAAGAGAATGCCAGGCTCTATCGGGTCATGGCGGCGCATGAGGCCGGGCATGTGGAGTTCGGTACCTATGATGTCCCCTTGTCGCGATTGGCCGACCTTGTCACGGAACTTCAGGCGGTCGGGAACGAGGCAGTCGGCGGGAGGCCGAAGACATTGGCGGGACTATTCGCCCTGTATCCGCAGCCCGGTCTCATTCGCGACCTTTGGACGATTCTGGAGGATGCGCGGGTCGAATATCTGTTGCAGCGCGAATATCCCGGGCTGCGGCGCGATCTCGCGCTCCTAGCTGAGGAAGCGGTCAAAACCAGGACCCTCTCGCACGGTCTGACAGTTCGTGAACTCGTTGTCGATCAGCTATTGTTGCGCTCGACGGCGGCTGATCCGGAATCGGTGCCGGCCCCGGACGCGGTGGTCGATATCGTGGCCGAATTATGGGATCTCTGCCGCCTGGTTCTCACGCCTGCCGCCACGGCCGAACTGGCTCTGCGGACGGCCCACCGCGTCTATCTCCGTCTGGACGAACTCATGGCGGAGCGATCCGAGACGATCGGCGGCGATGACGAACCATCTGCCGACACTCCGGCTGCAACGGTCCCACGGGCCTCCGAAGACATGTCGTCCGAATATTATCCTGTGTCGAACTGGGATTATCGCGGCACGATGGATCCGAACTTAGTAAGGCAGCAGGCGGAGGACTCATCAGCCGCGGAAGGAACTGAGCAGCCGGATGCCGGAGAAGTCGGGATCGCCGGTTCGTCCGGGTCCGGGCAGCAGGGAGCAGGGACGGCCCGCGGCCATCAAGCCGGTCATGAAGCGTTGGCTCCGGGAAGGGACGCGCCGTCTCTTGTCGAAGAGGTGCTCGCCTTGGAAGGTGAAGCGGAGTTCTCGAAAGCGACGGGACATCAAGAGGGACGGCTCGTGCGCTATCCGGAATGGGATGCGGCCATTCAGGATTATCGCAGCCATTGGTGCCGCCTGGTTGAACGCGAAGCCGAAGAAGGCTCATCCGAATTTGTTGAGCAGACTTTGGCCGCTCAACGAGGACCGATCAGACTGCTGCGCCGGTATTTCGAGAGCCTCCGGCCGGCCGGCTTCACACGGCTGCCGGGCCAGATCGATGGGGAGGACGTGGACCTTGACGCGGTGGTGCGGCGGCTGGCGGATATCCGGGCCGGGGCCGAGCCGTCCGATCATATCTATATACGAGGAGAACGGCAGGAGCGGGCTGTGGCCGCGGCGGTGCTGGTCGATGTCAGCGGTTCCACGAGCCGCCACGTCACGGCGGGCCGCCGGGTCATCGATATCGAAAAGGAAGGGTTGGTCATGCTTTGCGAGGCATTGGACGCCATCGGTGACCAGTTTGCCCTGTATGGATATTCCGGCGCGGGACGGAAACAGGTCGATTTTGTCGTGATCAAGGACTTCGACGATCCGGTGAGCGGGCGGGCCGCGCGCAAGCTCGGCGGCATCGTGCCGTTGCACCAGAACCGCGACGGTGCCGCCATCCGGCACGCGACACGCAAATTATTGGCGCGCGAAGCCAAAACGCGCCTCTTGATCCTGATCAGCGATGGCCGGCCGCTCGACGACGGGTATAAGGATGACTACTCGTTGGAAGACACCAAGATGGCGTTGCGCGAGGCGCGGATGAAGGGGGTCGAGCCATTTTGCATTACGATCGATCGGGAGGCCGATCAGTACCTCCGCCGCATGTACGGCGATATCCGCTATATCGTGATTGATGACGTGGAGGGGTTGCCGGACAAGCTGCCGAAGATTTACCATCGTCTCACGCGCTGAACGCGCCGGGGAGCGAATGCCGAATGCTGAGTGCGAATGATGAATTGGGAGCGACATACGGAAGCGACAGAGTCGGCGCAAATAGGGAAGCAGCATGACCGACGAGCGTGAGAAACAGCCCGTTCCGCCCTGGCTCTACAAGCTGTTTACCGGGCATCAATACCCGTACATCAGGCGGCAGGCCAAATTCGCGAATAGGGATATTAAACCGGGTGAAGAGCGGCCGGAACCGACCAAGCAGGAGATCGATGCAAAATTTTGGGAGATTTATCCCCGCTGTTCCGCCAAAATTCTCCAAGAGGTCAAATCGGGGATGATCGTGACCTTCGTGGAGCTGGGTGAATATGGCCCGGGGACCTATCAGGCGCTGGTCGACAAGCCGGAGGAGTTTCTCGCGGATCGTTACGGGAAGAAAAAGATCAAAGTTAATTTTTATGACGGGGATAATTTCGTCTGCACGCAGAATTTCAAAGTCGGCGGCTGGACGGAACATGAACACGGCTAGACACAAATTATGAATGCTGAATTCCGGATGCTGGATGATGGGCGGCGGCTGGGGAATCCGACTATTCATCATTCAGAATTCATCATTCATCATTATTTCGTGGAGAGGGGAACATGGCAAGGCCGAAAATTACGGTAGTGGGTGCGGGGAATGTGGGCGGAACGGCCGCGCAACGGCTGGCGGAGAAAGACTCCTATGAGGTCGTGCTCGTGGATATTGTGCCCGGGATTCCGCAGGGCAAAGCGCTTGACCTGACGCAAGCCGGGCCGGTCTGCGGGTACAGCACAAAGATTGTAGGAACGAACGGGTATGAAGAGACAGCCGGGTCCGCCCTGGCGATCATTACCTCGGGCATCCCGCGCAAGCCGGGCATGAGCCGCGATGAATTGCTCGCCACGAACGCCAAGATTGTCTCGGGCGTCGTCAAAGAACTCGTGTCACGGTCGCCGGACATCATCCTGTTGCTCGTGACGAATCCGCTCGACGCCATGGTGCACGTCGCGTTGAAAGTGAGCAAGTTGCCGAAATCCAGGGTCATCGGCATGGCCGGCGTATTGGACACGGCGCGGCTTCGGGCCTTCATCGCCGAGGAACTTGGTGTATCCGGGCCGAGCGTAGATGCGATGGTCCTGGGAGGCCATGGCGACACGATGGTGCCGTTGCTGCGGCATGCGACGGTGGGCGGCGTGCCGGTCATGGAACGGCTTTCCAGCGATCGAATGGACGCGCTCGTCAAACGGACCAGGGACGGCGGCGCTGAAATCGTGGGTCTTCTGAAGTCGGGAAGCGCCTTTTATGCGCCCTCGGCTTCGGCCGTCGATATGGTGGAAGCGATTGTGAAGGATCAAAAGCGAGTCCTGCCTTGCGCCGTGTTATGCGAAGGGGAGTATGGCCTGCGCGACGTGATCGTCGGCGTGCCGACCAGGCTCGGTCGCGGAGGCGCCGAAGCGATCGTGGAGTACGACCTCACGGCCGAAGAAGGCGCGGCTCTCCAGGCCTCCGCTGCGGCCGTTCGCGAATTGTGCGGCGTCGTCGATCGTCTCCTGCCCAAGTAGCTGCTGCGCGCAATGGCGCTTGCTTGACAAAATTGCGGCGCCTACAGTAGACCATTTCACTTAGCAGTCAACCGGAGAAGTGAGGGACCTATGAAATTCTTAGAAGATCCGTATCAGACATTGGGTGCCGGTTTTGCGCTCACTGTCGTCTTGATATTGTTGTACTTGGGGATGGCGGGACTTGGAGCCGGAGACGCCGATTGGTTTGGAATTGTCTTTCGATGGATCCATTTCCTCGCGGGCATTACGTGGATCGGGTTGCTGTATTTCTTCAATCTGATCAACGCCGCGTTCATGAAGACTCTGGACGGGCCGACGAAGAATATCGTAATTCCGAAACTGATGCCCTCGGCCTTGAATTGGTTTCGCCACGGCGCGACGGTCACCGTGCTGGCCGGACTCGTGCTCTATTTCTATCTCTATTCCAAGGGCGGCACCGGTGCGATCGCGTTGGGGATCGGCGGACTATTGGGTATCATCATGATGGTGAATGTGCATGCCATTATCTGGCCCAACCAGAAAAAGATCATTGCGGCCGTCTCACAGGCTGCGGCCGGTGGACCTCCACCGCCTGCCGAAATGGCGCAATGGGGAAAGACTGCGCTGTTGGCGTCCCGCGTCAACTTCTTGTTATCCATCCCCATGCTGTGGTTCATGGGAGCGGGAAGCCATTTCAAATAAATCGCCGGGTTCACGAGGCCGGCCGCAGAAGGCGGCCGGCCTCCTCCGGTTCCCCGTAGCATTCTTCAATATTCTGTTTGTCGCTGGTTATTCAGGCCATCGTCTCTAGGTCTATGGGACCGGCAGGGCCTGAAATTCAGGCCTAATCTCGCGCAGTTGTCTTGACGATCGCATGGGGCGGTCTTATAGTACCCTTGTGGCGATCATGCTGAATTCATTACCAAGGACACTATGGGTACATCAGCCGAGCCGAGAGTCTTACAAAAACTAGACGGCGCGCCCTGGGAAATCGATCCCTATATCCGCTCCGGAGGATACGAGGCTTGGCGGAAGTGCGTGAAAGAATTGAGTCCCGATGACATCGTCGGCGAGATCAAACGGTCCGGCCTCCGCGGTCGCGGCGGGGCGGGATTCCCGACCGGGACGAAGTGGGACAAGGTCTTACATCATCGTGTAAAGGAACGGTATTTCGTTTGTAATGCGGGAGAGCATGAGCCGGGGACGTTCAAGGATCGACATCTGCTGAAACAGATTCCGCATCAATTGATCGAAGGCTGTCTGATCGCGTCCTATACCGTGGGAGCCAAGGCTTCATTCATCTATGTTAATCACGAGTATACGGAAGAAGAAGCGAACTTGAGGAAGGCGATCGAGCAGGCGAAGGAGCGAGGCTTTCTGGGGAAAAACGTGTTGGGCACCGGCAAGGACCTCGAGCTGGAGGTCTTCTCCGGGCACGGCAGTTACGTCGCGGGTGAAGAGACCGCGATGCTGGAATCCATGCAGGGCCGGCCGGCCATGCCGAGACAAAAGCCGCCGTTTTATCCGACCGATTTCGGCCTGTACGGCAAGCCGACGCTTGTCAACAACGTGGAAACGTTGTGCAACATTCCGAAGATCCTCCGAAACGGAGCTGCGTGGTTTACCGAAGTCGGGACGGAAAAGTGTCCGGGCACGATGCTGTTCTCGCTGAGCGGCGCAGTGAACCGGCCCGGCGTGTATGAAATGCCGATGGGCATTACGATTCGCGACCTCGTCGAAAAATGCGGCGGCGGCGTACCCAATGGTCGCCGGATCAAGGCGGTCTTCCCCGGAGGTCCGGCATTCTCGATGGTGACCGAAGATCAACTGGATCTTCCGATGGATTTCGACTCGCTAAAGAAAGCCGGTACGGGATTGGGGTCAGCCGGCGTCATTGTCGTGGACGATGCCACCTGCATGGTGGCCCAGACGCTGAAGTTTTCCAGTTTTTTCAAAAATGAAAGTTGCGGGCAATGTCCGCCTTGTCGAATGGGTACGATCAATCTGTCGATGCTGATGGAGAAAATCGAGCAAGGGCAAGGAACGCAGAAGGATTTGGATACGCTCCTCCAACTGTGCGGGTTCGTGAAAGGGACCGGCTATTGCACGCTGGTCACCGGCGCCGCCGTGCTCGTCCAGAGCAGCCTGCGCCTGTTCCGGCACGAGTTCGAGGAGCATCTCCGTCTTCGGCGATGCCCGTATAAGCCGGTGCCGGAAGGAGCAGCGGCCACCGCGTAAAAGGAGTATCGGACGTGCCTCGGGTGACGTTTCTGCATTCTCAAGGCCGGACGGGCGAAGTGGAAGCCGATGTGACATTGCTGGAGGCTTCAAAGGCATTGGGATTTCCGCTGAATCACGATTGCGGCGGCAATGCCTCATGCACCACCTGTCGGGTTGAAGTGCAAATGGGCGGGGAGAACCTGTCCGAAATTGACTTTGAGGAGCAGGATCTGCTGGATCGTGAAGCGTTGTCGGAACCATGGCATCGCCTGGGTTGCCAGGCCCGAGTACAGGGAGACGTGGTGGTTCTTGTGCCGGAGACCAAATGGGCGGCGCCGACAACCGGTGGAAGAAGTGCCGAGAGGGATTCTGAATCGATAAATAACGGCGCCGGCCTTCCGTAAGGCGCCGGAGTGGTGGTAAACTGGCAGGAGAGCTGCAGCGGCTTTGCCGGATGCAGGCGGACTAAATGGAGGGATCTATTATGGTTACGATTACGCAGATCGCGGAACAGAAGATACGGGAGCTGATGGCGGAAGAGAAGGATGTCGTTGGACTCCGCATTTATGTCCGCGGCGGCGGATGTCACGGCTATCAGTACGGAATGGCGTTCGAGTCGAAAATGGCCGAAGACGATACCGTACTCGAAAAAGGCGACGTGAAGGTCATTATGGATTCTCAGAGCGCGCCGTTGCTGCAGGGCGCCGAAGTCGATTATGTGGACAGCTTGCAGGGATCAGGGTTCTCGATCAAGAATCCGCAGGCCAAAACGACGTGCGGGTGCGGCAGTTCATTCAGCGCCTAAGTCGCCGTTCCTCGCCTGGCGAGCCTCCCGACGATCGATTTTGATACGGTAGCCGGGATCACTTTCAAAGTGGTCCCGGCTCATTTATTCTTTGGGACTGGGATTGCGCAATGGGCTCGATGAGCGTGACGCGCCGCTACAGGTTTTGTGCGGCGCATCGTCTCCACACGGACTGTCTCTCAGCGGAAGAGAATCGAGCGGCTTTCGGCAAATGCAACAATCCGAACGGCCACGGCCATAACTATGTCGTGTTTGTCACTGTGGCCGCTGGCCCGGAGTCGATGTATTCCTCCGATGTGACCAAGCTTGATGACGCGGTGAGGGATACGATCGTCAATCGGTTCGACCATCGGGATCTCAATCAGGATCCCTTGTTTAAAGACCACACCACAACGGGCGAGAATCTGGTGGTCTTGATCTGGGACCTGTTGGAAAACCGATTGCCTGCCGGACAACTGACGAAAGTGGGCGTCATCGAAACCCGGGACAATTACTTCGAGTACTCTCGGCCGACCGGGCGGCAAGCGCGAATGAATGAGGTGGAACGTGGCTAAGGCGGCGACAAGGCGATCACGCGTCGTGCGGGCTCGATCGGTATCCAGCAATGGGAGCCCCAAAGGGATCAACAAAGGGATCGACAAGGTTCCGGCGCTCGTGACGAAGCTCTTACTGGACTTGGGAGAAGATCCCGGCCGGAACGGGCTGCTCAAGACACCCGAGCGTGTCGCCAATGCGCTGCGCTTTATGACACGGGGGTATCACCAGGACATCGATCAGTTGCTCAATGGGGCGCTGTTCCCCATCGAGTACGACGAAATGGTGATCGTGAAGGACATCGATTTTTTCAGCATGTGCGAACATCATCTGTTGCCGTTTTTCGGCAAATGCCACGTCGGGTACCTGCCGAACAAGAAGGTGGTGGGATTGAGCAAGATTCCGCGCGTCGTGGACGTGTTCAGCCGCCGCCTCCAAGTTCAGGAACGGCTGACAACCCAGATTGCCGATACGCTCCAGCAGAAATTAAATGCCCACGGGGTCGCCGTGGTCATGGAGGCCAGACACCTTTGCATGATGATGCGGGGGGTAGAAAAGCAGAATACCATCGCGGTGAGCAGTTCAATGTTGGGCGCCTTCCGAACCCAGCAACAAACCCGGGAGGAGTTTTTGAATCTCATTCGTAGCAGCAGCATTCGCGACGGCGTGTAGATAGAGCTCTATCGCGCCGATCGCTCCTCGCCCAACCCTTCCAGGAATTTCTCGACAACTTCATTGAATCGCTCCGGCTGTTCGGCATTGCTGAGGTGGCCGGCGCCGGGAATGACGGCCAACGCCGCACCCGGAATGGCTTGCGCCATGAAGCGGGCTTCCGCAGGCGGAGTAGGTTGGTCTTCGTCACCGACTATGACCAATGTCGGGCACGCGATCCGGGGCAACAGAGGAGTAGAGTCCGGTCGGTCCGCCATGGCCATGGAATCGACAATGATCCCGCTTGGGTCATTGCTTTCAATGATGTTTCTGATCTGGACCGCCAGCTCCGGCTTGGTTCGGGCGGAGGTGGCTCCCAAGAGTTTCGGGAGCATGATATCGGCCACAGCTCCGGCTCCTTGTCTGTACGCGGTTTGGGCCATCGCGAATCGGCCGGCGCGGGCCTCCTCACTGTCGGCTTGCGCTCGTGTGTCCGCCAGCACCAGCGCCCGCACCCGGTCGGCGTATTTTCTATAGAAGGCGAAGCTCACATATCCTCCCATCGAGAGACCGATCAGCACCGCCTGCCGGACACCCAGATGATCAAGAAGGCCGGCCACATCATCGGCATATTGCTCCAGTGAGTACCGCCAGAGCGGTGCGTCCGATTCACCGTGCCCGCGGAAGTCGATGGTGATCGTGCGAAACCGCCGGGACAGGGCTTCTTCCTGGGGTTTCCACATGGTGCGGTTCAGGGGAAAAGCATGCAGGAATACCAGCGGCATGCCGGCGCCGTGATCGTGGTAACCGATCGTCATCCCGTTAATCTGCGTCTTCATATGGCCTTGACGTCCTTCAATGACCGGTGATGCAATGGCGGTGATGGATGAATTCCACAGCCTAGTATCATCGCCGGCGGTAGGCGGTCAAGAACCGATCAATCGGATCGAGCGGAGGCCGGTTTGCGACGTTTCCCATCGGCGTATACAATAGCTGCGGAGCCTATCTGATATGTCGAGTAATCGCCGCTCTCATTCCCCGGATCTTTTCAACCAAGGCAATCAGCCGGGCGAGCCTTCTATCGAGGCTCCGCTGGCGGACCGGCTGCGGCCGCGGCGCTTTGACGATTTTGTCGGACAAGAAGACATTGTCGGGAAAGACCGGCCCCTTCGGAAGGCCATCGAATCCGACCGGTTGTCGTCCGTCATTTTTTGGGGACCGCCCGGTTGCGGGAAGACCACGCTGGCCTATCTGATTGCGGAACATACGAAGTCTCATTTTGTCCCGTTTTCGGCGATCACCGGCGGGATTCCCGAACTGCGCGAAATCATCAAACTGGCCGAACACCGAAAGGCCATGGGACAGCGCACCATTCTCTTTGTCGACGAGATCCATCGGTTCAACAAAGCGCAGCAGGATGCGTTTCTGCCGCATGTCGAACGGGGTACGATTATTCTGGTGGGCGCGACGACCGAAAACCCGTCCTTTGAAGTGATCTCGCCCTTGCTGTCCCGGTCACTGGTCGTGGTCCTCCGGGCTCTCTCCGGCGAGGCGCTGGGTCGGATTCTCGATCGTGCCCTTGTGGATAGCGAGCGGGGGCTTGGGACCAGGAACGTGACGCTCGATGATGGAGCGAAAGGAGCCCTCATCGGCTATGCGAACGGGGATGCCCGCTCGTTGCTCACCGCGCTCGAGTTCGTCGCGGGCCAGGTTCAACCCGGCTCCGATGGGAAACGGATCATTGACGGCAGGACGCTGGAGGCAGCGCTCCTCAATAAAGTCTTGCGGTACGATAAGTCGGGTGAGGAACATTACAATCTGATTTCCGCGTTCATCAAAAGCCTTCGAGATTCTGATCCGGATGGAGCTTTATACTGGCTGGCTCGGATGCTGGAAGGAGGGGAGAATCCCCGGTTCATTGCGCGGCGCATGGTGATTTTTGCCTCGGAAGACGTGGGGAATGCCGACCCGATGGCGCTGGTGGTGGCCAATGCCGTAGCTCAAGCAGTTGAATTTGTCGGCTTGCCGGAGGCGCAGGTTAATTTGGCGCAGGGCACGACTTACCTGGCATCGCGCCCGAAGGATAACGCCTCGTATGTCGGCTTGCTGGAAGCCTTACAAGATGCCAAGGAGTCAGGCAATCTTGGGGTACCGTTGCATTTGCGCAATGCGGTGACCTCCCTCTTGCGCGATCTGGGGTATGGAAAGGGGTACCGCTATGTCCATAGCGACCCTTCAGCCCGGTCTGACCAGGAACACCTGCCTGAACCGCTCAAGGGAAGGCGATATTATCGGCCCAAGTCCTCATAATAGTGAAAAAGGATATGGACAAAATCGTCCAAACCGCTATACTCAACGCAAAAGAGGGCGGGATGGGCAAACACAGCTCTGTCGAAAACCCCAACGAACGCCGCAAATATGTCCGCGCGACCTTGGTCGGCTCAGCGCTCGTATCGCCCAAGAGCGGTGGGAAGGCCTTTACGGCCGTTCTGGATAACGTGAATCGTATCGGCGCCGGACTGCATGCCAAAGAAAATCCCCCGGCTCAGGAACGAGTCACCGTCTCCCTCGCGTTTCTCGATCCGGACAGGGTAGAACAACAGGAAAAGTTGTCGGGAACGGTCGCCTGGGTCAAGCCCTGGGAAAAGGGCTATCTGATCGGCGTCGTGTGGGATGAATTGGTCACGAAAGAAAAGAACCGCTGGCTTTACTACTACCTCGAAGAAACCCTCAAATCGACCGTGTAGATGCTGAAAGGCCTCTATCTCACCCGCCCGCCCGCAGCGCCGAGACGCTGCCTTCCTCTATCTCACCCGCCCGCCCCTGTGCGCCGAGACGCACGTGTCACCGGATTTTATTCTCGTTTCGCTTAGTTGGGCACCGCCAGCTTCTGCCTGACTTCTTCCAACTCTCCTGAGAGCGATTCCCAGCGGGAGGTCATTCGGTCCAGCTCTCGCTTCCATTGATCCTGTTCCAGGTGCAATTCATTCCAGCGGGAAAAATCCTGATACAACTGCGGATCGGCCAATTCTTGATCCCGCGATTTGATGCGTGTCTCCAATCCTGCAATCTCGCTCTCCGCCCGCGCCACCTGCTTTTCCAGGCGCGCCTGCGTCTTGGTCAGTTCCCGCCGGTCGCCGCCGGAAGACTTGGGTTGGACTTGCGAGACCATGGCCTTCGTGGGAGCCGAGGACTTCGCTGCGGGTTTCGGAGACAGGTCTTCGCTGCTTTCCTTGATCGACTCGAATTCCTGGGCTTTCTTCCACAGAAAGTATTCATAGTCGCCGAAATAATTGCGGGCCTGTCCCTCGTCGATCTCCACGACGCGGGTCGCAATGCGCGTCAAGAATGTCGGATCGTGAGAAATAAAGATGATCGTGCCGGGAAAATCGGTGAGGGCGTCGGTCAGCATGTCGACGGAGGCCGGATCAAGATGGTTGGTCGGCTCATCGAGCAGCAGGCTGTTGGCCGGCTCGACCAGCATGCGGGCCAGCGCCACGCGGTTGCGTTCGCCGCCGCTTAGGGCCTTGATCGGCTTCTTCTGGTCCTGTCCCGAGAAGAGAAACGCGCCCGCGATGCCGCGCAGAAAATTCATTTCGGCCTGCACCGACACCTCGGATAAGGACTCGAGAATGGAGTGCTCCGGATTGAGCGATTCGGCCTGATGTTGCGCGAAATAATGGAGCGTGACTCCATGCCCGACGGTCCTGGTGCCTTTTTCAAACGGAAGTACGCCGGCCAACATTTTCAGCAACGTACTCTTTCCCGCTCCGTTTTCTCCGACCAACGCGATGCGCTGGCCTCGTTCGACCGCGAAGTCCAACGATCGATAGATCACCTTGTCCCCATAGCTCTTTGCGACGCCTTGCAATTCCAACACGTGACGGCCGCTCGCCGCAGGAACCGGGAACTTGAACCGAACCCGTTTGGTATCCCGTTGCCGTTCGATCAGTTTGACTTTTTCGAGTTGCTTGATGCGGGACTGGACCTGGCTCGCTTTATTGGCCTGGTAGCGAAAGCGGTCGATGAATTTCTGAACCCGCGCCACTTCTTTGGCTTGCCGGGTGGCGGAGGCTTCCAACTGCGCGTCCCGGGCGGCCCGCATCTCGCGAAACTTCGTATAATTGCCGCGATACTCCTGGATGCTCCGGTCGCGGATTTCCCAGATGTGCGTGGCGATCCGGTCAAGGAAGCGCGTGTCGTGGCTGATCACCAGGAGCGTCAATTTGGAGTTCAAGAGAAAATTCTCAAACCAGGCTTGCGTCGGTTTGTCCAGATGGTTGGTCGGCTCATCGAGCATCAGCACATCCGGCTCGGACAGCAGCAGATGAGCGAGGGCCACCCGCATGCGATATCCGCCGGATAAATTTTCAATAGGCCTGGCAAAATCCGTTTCGGTAAAGCCAAGACCCATCAGAATGCGTTCTGCTTCATGTTCGGGGTACAAATCCCGATGGGCCGCATCTAGGACGGTCTTGCCTGTGATCGTTTCCAATTCCTGCGGCAAATAGCCGATTCTGAGGCGGGGACGCTTGCGGATGGATCCTTCGTCGGGCGAATCTTCGCCCAGAATCATGCGGAATAGAGTGGTTTTTCCGACCCCGTTCGGGCCGACCAGTCCGACACGGGTGTTGGGACGCAGGTGCGCCGTCGCGCCGTCCAACAGGACCTTTGTCGCAAATTGCTTATGAACCGATTCGAGTTGAAGCATGGAGTTGAATCCGCGAGGCGTGAAGCGTTAGGCGAAAATCACCGAGGATGAAACGCTGCGTGAAGATTTTCTCCGGTCGTGTCTATGACGATAAGGCTTAAACCAGCGACCGGCTCTAGCGAATAACTAACTCAAATTTTCAAACTAAGGTGTCTCTCCGCCGGCGACAGTTACGAAAATGCGATGAATAGCCGGCGGCCCACACGAAGTGCGGTTTGGTGGAGCTGGCCGGGATTGAACCGGCGACCTCGTGAATGCCATTCACGCGCGCTCCCAACTGCGCTACAGCCCCACACCTATTCGATTATACGTTCTGAGTTTGTTGAATTCCGAGTTGAAGAGTCAGAAGCGCGGAACAATCTGCACTCAGCCACGTAAGCCGACATGCTATCACGCAGTCTTTTGGGCAGTCAAGAAAAGGCGAGGGCGTAAAACCGTGCTTGACAAACCCTCAAGCGGACCCTACCATGATGCGCTCGTGGCTCTGGTCTCTCGATGAGATCAGGGCTATTTTTTCGACCGAGATGCAATAGAGAGCGGCATGGGAAACTTAGTTATCATCGGCGCCCAGTGGGGCGATGAAGGGAAGGGAAAGATCGTCGATATCCTGGCGCGCGACGCCGATGCGGTGGTGCGCTATCAGGGCGGCTCCAATGCCGGCCATACCGTCATCAATTCGCGGGATACGTTCGTCTTTCACCTGATTCCATCCGGTATTCTGTATCGCGGCACGTTGTGCATCATCGGCAACGGAGTCGTCGTGGATCCAGGCGCATTGATCGAGGAAATGGATCATTTGCACGGCAAAGGCGTGAAGATCGGGAAGAACTTTACGGTCAGCGATCGGGCGCATTTGATCCTTCCTTATCATAAGGCTATCGATAAGGCGTCGGAGCAGTCGAGAGGCGTGCGCCGCATCGGGACAACCGGCCGCGGTATCGGCCCTTCCTATGTGGATAAGATGGCGCGCATCGGTATTCGCATGGGCGATCTGCTGAATCCACCGCTGTTCAAACAAAAGCTGGAAGAGAACCTCGGCGACATCAACTGGCTGCTCGAGCAACTGCACAAGGTGGAAGTCTTTGAGCTGGAAAAGGTCTTCGATCAGTACATGGGCTATGCCGAGCGGGTGAAGAGCTACATTTGCGATACGACCAGCCTATTGAACAAGGCCATCGCAAATGGGAAAACGGTGCTCTTTGAAGGAGCGCAAGGCACCCATCTCGATGTCGATTTTGGAACCTATCCCTATGTTACCTCGTCCAGCGCGGCGGCCGGAGGCGCGTGCACGGGAACCGGCGTCGGCCCGACCAAGATCGACGGGGTCATGGGCATCGCCAAGGCCTATACGACCAGGGTCGGCAGCGGACCGTTTCCAACGGAATTGACGGATGAAGTGGGCAATGGACTGCAGGAGCGGGGAAAGGAATTCGGGGCGACGACAGGCAGGCCCCGCCGCTGTGGGTGGTTCGACGGCGTCTTGGTCCGCCATGCCTCGCGTGTGAACGGCCTGACCTCGCTGACGGTGACGAAGCTCGACGTGCTCGACGGATGCAAAGTTCTCAAATTGTGCCGCGGGTATCGTTACAACGGAAAGACCTATCGCGAC
Organism: Nitrospira sp.; assembly: GCA_040981125.1. Lineage (GTDB taxonomy): Bacteria > Nitrospirota > Nitrospiria > Nitrospirales > Nitrospiraceae > DASSBQ01. The sequence continues at coordinate 29,112 of JANRMQ010000002.1, read as the reverse complement.
ATGCCGTCGGACCTCGAAATCCTAAGCGGCTGCGAGCCGATATATGAAACCTTGCGGGGGTGGCACCAACCGACCACCGGCGTAACCAGCTATAAGAAGCTGCCGGCGGAGGCGAAGCGGTATCTGGCTCGGATTGAAGAATTGTCGGAATGTCCGATCGATATAATTTCCACCGGATCGAAGCGCGATGAGACCATCATCCTTCGCAATCCGCTGCAAACTCGTCGCGGTCGCGGCAAATAAAATCCTCCATCGTCAATCGTCGTCCGGCGGTGGTAAGATGCGCTGTTTTCGGGCGTTCAAAAAGGTAGTTGGCTAGGCCGCATCGAGCAAGGGATCGAGGCGCGGGCATCCTTACCCGGCCCACCCCGAGCCTGCCGAGACAGGCTCTTTTCCCGGGGTACGTCGCAGGATTTGAGGTGCGCAAGGCGACGAAGAAGTCGTCTTAAGCTTGCGCATCGGCGCGAGACGGTGAGTGCACAGTGCCTTGCAAGAACGCAGTTGACGGCCGTTTTCAGCATCCGTCAGTGAGCCGGTAGTGTCTTGAAGATGAGTGGTTGATGGGCAAGGAACATACGTCTCAAAAGGCCCTTTAGTAATCTCGTTCTTGAATCTTATTTCGGAGGGCGTTCAAAAAGGCAGTTGGCTAGGCCGCAGGGAGCGAGGGATCGAGGCGTACTCTTTGCGGTACGTTGAGATCCTGAGCGACACGAGAACGACGCCAGGTGCCTTTTTCAACGCCCGGTATGTGAGCCGGTAGCTCAGTCGGTAGAGCATCGCCCTTTTAAGGCGAGGGTCCTGGGTTCGAATCCCAGCCGGCTCACCATTAGAAATCAATTGATTGGACGGTTTTTTCTGGTTGGTCCGCTTCGATTTTTCGGCCACTCCCCATTTAGTCAACCCTTCGACCGCTAACCAGCAATGCGATGGCGAAAGATGCGCATAGCGGCGCAGCATTGCCGGAGAGGCCCATCCCCCAGCGTCATGATGGTTCGATCATTGGCGCCATTCATGGCAAGCCCGACTGGCGAACGTGTGCCGCAAGTCATGAAACCGGAACGGCGCCAAGCCGGCACGTTAGACCGCTCGTTTAAACGCCTTGCCGAGGTAGCGGGGCGGGAAGGGGAACACGACCGGGCCGGTGCTGGTCACCTTCACGTTGGTCGAGACCTCTTGGACGATTGAGTTCAAGAACGCTTGCCGTGATCCGGCCTTACTATCTCGAACTTTGACCGTGCCGGCCATCATGTCGATGTCTCCCCACTTCAACTGAAGAAGCTCGCACTTGCGCATGCCGGTATGGATAGCAAACCTTTTAGCGTCCGTCTTGGTAAGGAACCGGGCTGCTTTCGAGCGGATGTCGGTCGTAGACCCATCTTCGGCAATATACGTTGTGCGGGGTCCTGCGTGTTGTCTTGGCGCAACGAAGATCACAAACATAGTAGTATTCTTCTTTCGTCCTATGCTGGCTCACCTGTTGTGAATCCCGTTGTGAAATGTGGGGAACGGGGGGAATTCTGAGGAAAAAAGCTGGGGAAGGAGTCAATGCTTTCTTCCCCAGTGTTCATGAGGGTTTAATGTGGTTTTAACACCCAGGAAAGTATCCTACAGCAGCCGTTTGTTCCTGACGCCTGGTCATCCGGGCGTATGGAGCATCTGTTGAAAAGACATAATCGAAGGGCATAACCGGAAAAGGCGGCACTTTCCTTTGTGCAAGTACGGAGAACATTTCTCGTTGGTTCTCCACGATCAGGATCAGGTCATCCGGCCTAAAGTCGGTAAGAGAGATATCACCTTCGACTCGAAATTCCCTCTCAAATGTCCAATCAGAAAAAGTGGTCCTTCGATCAAATTTTTGATGCCGGAAGCGTTGATCTTTTGGCAGACAGTCCAATATGCACTGGTCTCCATGTATCACCGGCAAAGCTCCGGCTAAGCAGAGAGCCGACCTCGTGATAGCGATGCCATGCCTTGACCTTCTCCACCGAAAGGCCTCAGCAGGACTGTGATGCTTCTCTCCGTCCAAGAGCGCCATGATTTCCAGTGGCGAACACTCAGTGAACGCCACGACTTTTCGTTTGTCGATAATCATTCGATCGCTAGCTAGGATCTTCTTATCCCAAACGATGTTGAGAAGGGTGTCAATGCCTGACATTCCTTTAGCTGGCTTCGTATAGTGGGTCAAATAAGGCCAGAAGGCCTTCGTCAGCACGTAGTTCGCGCTTCTCGTCTCTTCACCACGGCAAACCAACCACTCGCCTCCAATAGGTGTGCCGCTGTCCCATTCGGTGCCACAGTTATCGCAGCTCGTTGGGCATTCATCGAATGCTTTACCTACAGTCTCCGCGTCAAGATATTGAGGGACCTCTTTATTATTTGCATGACAGACCCCTTCAACAATCTCCTGTAAAACCTCGAGAATCTCATGCTCCTCGGAAAGCCATACATATTCGCTGCTATCACGTGGCTGACAGTTGTAGCAACACTCATGATAGAAAGTGAGAAGGTCGAGCACGATCTCCCAAAGATCATCCATATGATTCAGCAATTTATTCATTTTATTGAGAAGCGGCCTGTCTTCCAGGTTCTCCCTTGTTTTGGTGCGTCCAGATTTGACACTGGTTCTACATCGATTTGTCGGAAAGAAGCAGTAAAGTATTTTGAAGCTCTTATCGACGAGCAGAGCATATCAATCCACCTCCTGGCCGACAAGCTGGTGCCTTCACGAGGGCCGCTCCCTCGTAGAATTACAGGAGGGACAGAATTCCGTGCGACGTTGGCCTACAATCAACAATCGGCAATCGGAGTAAGCACTCCTACATGGGGGAGGTCGGGAGGATTGCCGGACAGGGCAGGGAGACGGGGGATTGGGCATTATGCGACCGGGTTTCCATTACTCGATACGTAGAACGCAGTGCCCATTTTAGTCCCCGTTCTGAATGCGAATTAAGCCTACTCAATCCCACATGGACAACTGGAGAAACTATCTGTTTCCCCAGTAGCCATGCGGCTTAATCCAACTTAGTAGCCGTTAAGCATACACGCCTGCGACCGCCCTTTAAAGGCGAGGGTCCTGGGTTCGAATCCCAGCCGGCTCACCAGTTCCTTTCAATAGCTTAATTCTCCTCTCGGTTTCAGTTGTTTCCTCAGTTACGGTTCGGTCACGGTTTTGGTCCCGATTACAGAGCGGCCTCAATCACAACGCCTCGCACTTGGAAAGCGGTAAGCCACTCAAGGATTGGCCGGCGTGCGCCCCCCGATCTCACTCTGATACACGATCGGTAAAGTCTGATTGGCCTTTTTAGGCGAAGGCATCGCAAGTCAGACGGGTCGAGGCATCCATCTCACTCCTTCGGGCAGATGATGCTTTCAGCCGCTGCTCAGTCCACCGTACTAATGTGCCTACGGGTTTGAAAACGAGGTTGTGGCCACGCATGCCTTGGGATAAGATGCCCCGCGTTCTTCTTTTCTTCTCATCCTTTCACAGAAATGGTTCCAAAGACGGCGGCCCGAACGCTCCTACAGCTGACGAAGGTTGACGGACGGGAGCCGCTCATGACGATCTCGATCAACCTACAACGCACGCACGAGAACGAAGGGCAGGCAGGAGCAGCGTTCACGGCCTTCAGAAAGGCGGCTTCTGCTCGCCGTCTGCGTTGCATTGGCGGGGGAGTGCAGCCGGCCGCGACTTAGCTGCGGCCAACCAGGTGGCCGCGCCGCTCGATTGATCAACAGAACTGTTTCAAGTTCGCCTCTGTCCCTTGTTGCTCCATGCATCCGTCTCGCATGGCGTCTCGGCGGTTGCGTCACGAATCGTCATGAACAATGTAGGCCGGGCGTCCCGCGACTGCCGCCACTTCTGCGCCGCGATCATGGGGCATTTCGATTAAGAGAGGAACCCCACTATGTCCTCTAATTCTCGTCCGCCGAATCGTACACACCGTGACCTGCATTTCGACCTGAGTTGGCTGGGGCCCAGCCATGAGACAGAGGTGTACCGGCTGCACATCGGCGGCCGGCCATATCGCCTGGCTCGGCACACGCCGGAAACGCTGGCGGCCAGTTCGGCGGCCGGCTCGCCTACTCACTTCGCGACGCAGGTATCGGTGCAGACCGACACACCGCAGCTCCTCTCTATCACCGGCGACAAGACCCGCGACGGGTTCCCGACCTTGGCGTCGGTCTGCATCCACACGGCAGACGACCCCGGCAGCTATTCGCCCGACGACGTGGCGAAGGCCGTGGTGTTCATGAACCCCACACTCACCATGCTCACCACCGCGTCGGCGCATACGGTGCTCGGCCATATCGGCAGCAACAACAACAGCATCATCAAACCGTTGTCGTTCATGATTACAACCCTGGGTTCCCAGTGGTGCCGGCCGGCGGGAGTTGTCGACGACGCCGGCAAGCCCGTCCTAAAGCCAAACGGTACGCAGTTCTATACCTATGACCTGCACCAATTGGTGCTCAACGCGAGCGCGGCGCCGAACCAGCAGAGCAAGGTGTTGATCTACAGCGATGCGTCACTCCAGGGCGCGCGCTGGAAACTCCTTCCGGGCGTGAGTGTGCTCGACATGAATGCTCAGAACGAGGTGGCGGCGGCACGCCGTGCGGCGAAGGCGACCGGACCAGCAGACAAGCGGATGCCTGGGAGCCGCGACGGCTACCACGTGGCCGTCCAGGACGGCGGCCCGAACTACGGCCTTTCCGTGACGGTGAAAAATCTGACCGGAGGCAACGGCAATTTCGTCATCGATCTCGCCGTCACCAACAGCTACATCCGGCACACTTCGGTCTTCGTCAGCTTCTTAAAGGCCGACGGTGTCACGGCCATTCCCGTGACGAACGATGCCTGGCTCAAGCAGGTGTCCGGCCTCTGCGCACCGTGGATCAGCGATTGCCTGAATTGGCTGGTGAACAACGGACTTGAAAACAGTGAGTTGTTAGGAACCAGCACCCTTAAATTTCTCGGCAAGGTGGGCGCTGAGAGTACCTTTCTGGGCATCCCAGTCAAATCGGCCAACACCGACTTCACGTTCGGATTGCCGAACGATGGTCCCGTGGGCAAGATCCGCCTCTTGGTAGGCAGCCTTGGCGTGAGCTCCGGCAACGACTCCGATCCGGCTGCCGCGTGGTTCGGGTTGTCGCTGACTGCGCTGATCGACCTGGCAATTCCCACGTTCGCGCTCCTTCTCGGGGCGGGCGTGCAGACGAACGTCCTCTTTGACAAGATGTTCAGGGACGTGAATGTGCTGCTTCCCATTGCCAGCAATGTGTACGCATCGGTCAAGGATCTCTTCATTGACCCGTCCAAGGTGGGCAAGGATATCTCCGCGTTGGTCGTCACGCTCGGCAATGCCCTCGTAAAAAATGTGTTGACGAAGCCGGACATTCTAGAATCATTGGCAGCGTATTTCGGAATAGAAGAGGCCGAGGAGGCTATCCCCTTCGTGGGCTGGGGATTCAAGGTGCTGGCCATGGAGGCCACGGTGGAGCAGCTCGCCCAGACCGTGGGCGAGGTCGTCGGCTCGCCGCGTGTGGTGGAGTTCGACCTGACGCTGACCATGGATGCACAGATCACGTTGGTGCCCGAACAAGCGTTTCCGGACACTGCGAGTTCGTTCACGATTACGGCGCAGTACACCGGAAACACTACGCGAGCCTATGCCGGCACCGTGCCCCATAGTAAGGTGCCCAGCATCGTCGTGGACTGGAAGGACGTGCCCGTGGGCGGCAAGGTGAGCTTCGTGGTGGCGATGTTCGATAAGAACGGATGGGGCGTGGCCAAGGGCCAGGCGGGCCCGTTCGACAATCTACTCAATGGACAGCCGGTCTTCACCGCCAACGTGACTGTGAAGCAGGAGCTGTATCCGCTGACCGCCGGCACCACCTACCAACACAAGCAGCTGCTCCAATATAACGGGGGATACCAGTGGGTGCCGGAAACACAGGCGCCCACCCAGACCGCGGCGAACCTGGGTACAGGTTCTGGCGGCGGATTGGAAGGACTGGGAAACATCACGCTGAGCGACGATCTCGGTGTGCTGGGGTATGTCTGGCTGGCGTCGGGGCAGGGCATGCCACCTCCGGTGGGCGGCGGTGGGGGCACCCCTGAACTCTACACCATGGACAACATCGGGTACCGCCCGATCCCCGGCGGCGATCCGAAGTATTGGCCGGATGCGGGATACATGACCGCGCCGGAGGGGTACTCCGGCGCGCCGATCCTGCTGTACGTGCGCACCGCCCCCGGCGCCGGCACAGCCGCGCCGCGGTTTCTCTATCTGGATCCCAGCGGTAATAAGGACACGGGCTATCACCTGCGCGAGGTCGCGCCGGTGACTGACCAGACGGTGCCCATGGGCGACCCTCGACGGCTGTTCGACCTCGCCACGGGCACGAGCTGGGGCCGATTCGCGATACTTCCCACTTCGATGGCTATTCACTCCAACGGCTATGTGGCCGCAGTGAATCCGAGCTGCGGCCGCATGCTAATCCTCGCCCTGCCGGCGAAGAGTTCACCCGACGCCGATGCCCCGTGGGCGTCGGCTCCACTTGAACCGGGCACGGCGCCAGGGCGGCTCCTCGCCCCAGCCCTGGTGGCCATCCGCCCCGATCAGACGATTCTGGTGCTGGAAGCGGGGAATCAACGCATCCAGGCCTTCAGCAGAGGCGGCCACCCGGTACCGGCGTTCCCCAACATGAACCCCCTGTACTGGTTCCCGCTCATGTCCCATGCACCGCCGGACGACGTCGTGTACCTCTCCATGAGCGTGGACGTCGCCAATTATGTGTTCGTCCTCAGCCAGACTGGCAATGGCTACGACGCCGCGGATTTCTACCTCGACGTCTACGCTCCCACCGGCGCACTCCTCTTCTCCCAGCGAGGGCTGAACGCTGCCGGCCTGGCCGTGGACCTGTGGCGCAACGTGTACACGCTCAACTATCAACAAATCTCTGGACCGGGCGGCCGCCCCGAGCCGTCCATCAGCGAGTACACCCCGTCGACCCCTAAAACGACCCCCTGTTCATCATGAGAGGACACGATGGATCCAATTACGACATGGCAATTCACGATTCCTGGACTCGGATTTGCGAATGTTTATGCCTTCAACTGGAGGTACGCCGGCGGGTTTCTCTATGTGGGTCTCGAGAACGACGGTGATAGCTCAGAGTTCCCGGTGTTTAGTCTGGGAGAGAGTAAAGTCGCCCTGGGATGGGCGACCGTCGACCAGGATAACAACTCGTATTTGTTCTACTGGAATATTTCAAAGGAGATGATGTTCTGGCTTGATGGGGGTATTGATTCGAACTCGATTGGACCCAACCAGACCTTCACGCTGGAAAACCTCGGCAAGGGCAACATCGCATTGTCGATAGGCGGAACGTATCTGTCGGGACAGGAGGGCGGACCCTATGTCACTGATTGGGGTTTTGGAGACGGGGAGATCATCCTCACCAGCGCACCAGCGCCGTGGCAGGTCGTCGGTGATCAGCTTCCGATTCTTCAGATCACGAAAAGCGGATACCTGCTTGATCTCTCCAACAAGAGCCTTGGGACTCTCGACCTCACCGGCGCGAACATGCAGCAATGCATCCTTTCGGGCGCCGACCTGTCGCAGGTCACGTCCTTGCAGGAAGCCGACTTCACCGACGCCAAGCTCAACCAACAAGCCAAGCTGAACAACCAGGATCTTGGGAAGGCACGCACATGGCTACGTACGCAATTCGATAACACGGACCTCACCACCATCGCGACCGCCGCCGGGGCTCACATGCAGCAGGCAACCTTTTCCCAGGCCACGCTCACGAACGTGCATTTCAATGGCGCGCACCTCGCGGGAGCGGTATTTCACGGGGCGACGCTGGACGGGGCCGACTTTACAGGTGCCGACCTTTCAGGCGCCGACTTTTCGCATGCTGCGTCGCTCAAGCACACCATTTTTTCGGGCGCCACCATGTACGGAACCATCTTCAACGACACGGACCTGTCATCCGCTGTGTTCGACGAATCACCCAGGTTCACACGCGAATCCACCGGATGCACACAATTCCAGGGCGCCACGGTGCCGTTCAGGGTGCTGAATAATAACTGGTCGTATCTGGACCTGACCGGCGCGACCATCACGGGCATTCCCGATGCGATTCCCAAGCTGGTGGCCGATCAGGCATTGCTCCCCGACAACCTCGATCTGCAGAATACCGATTTCACTAGTTCCGGCGGCGCCGGCGCCTCGTTCCGTGGTACGCGCATGTACGGCATTCAGCTCCAAGGCGCCAACCTGCAGGGGGCCCAGCTGCAAGGCGCACGGCTCAAAAGCGCCAAGCTCGACGGGGCCAACCTGACCCTGGCGGACCTGACTGCCGCCTGGCTGATCGTCGAAACCGCAACACCGACCACGCCGAAGAGCGAGCTTGAGGCGGCCTCCCTCATCAAGGCGTTCATGTTCAATACTGTTCTGGATCAGGCGCACTGCGACGGGGTGGATTTCACCGAGGCCGTCTTCTCGACCAGCGTTCTCAGCACGCAATCGGCCAGCGCCGAGAGCGCGTTCATGAACGACGTCAAATTCAACGACGCCTGGGTGCTTGGCGCGAGCTTCAACGGCGCTCAGCTTGCGGGAGCCAACTTCGCCAACGCGCACTTGATCGGCTCACGATTTAAGAACAGCGGATCGGTGCCCACCAAGTTAACGCCGTCGAACCGCGACGGCAGCGATGCGACTATCGCTCTGGCCGACATCAGCGGGACCGACTTCACCGGGGCCAACATGGATGGGCTCGACATGGTCGGGGCCATCGTCGCGGCCGAGGGTGGTTTCTTCGGGAAAGACTTCACGGGCTACAACAAGGTGAGCGTGCCGGTGGCGTTCACCTACGACCCGACTGTGTTCGGCAATACCACGAAAAACACGACGTGCCCCGACGGCAATCCCGGCCCCTGCAAGGTCACATAAGGAGAGCATAAAGGGGAAAGAATTCCGGGTACCATCCTAGATTCCAGGTTCGGAATGTTCGTTTTTGGATGCGTGCTTCCCCTCCATCGCGGCTGCGATCGCGTTCTCGGCCAACGGCGCCATGATGGCATAGCCCTTGCTGTTTGGGTGAATGCCGTCATCGCTCAGGTCCTGCCTTAAATCACCGCGGTCGTCCACCATCGCGGAGTAGTAATCCAGGTAGACGTACCCCTGTTGAGACGCCAGTTCTTTCATCCACTCGTTCAGGGCTTTGATTTGTTCAGATGGGCGGTTCCTGCTATGCAGCAACCGGTTGCCGGCTTCATCACGCCCGGTATCATGGGTCGGGAGGACGGATGCGAGGACGACGCGGATATCGTACGCGCGGGCGAGGAGTGTCATGGAAGTGAGATTGTCTTCAATGGCCTGCAACGAGGTCGGCCCCGTCACACTTCCAATGTCGTTGGTTCCTGCAAGAATGACCACGACGCGCGGCTTCAACGCAATCACGTCCGGCTGAAACCGGATCAACATCTGCGGCGTCGTTTGGGAACTAATCCCACGGTTCAGGTACGGCTTGCCCGGAAAGAATGCTCCCGGCATCTTGGGGCTATTCCACAGGGCCGTAATTGAATCGCCGAAGAATACTACTCGAGCTTCGTCTTCGGCCGGCGACGGAACTGCCGCATTGGCGTCGCGGTAGTGCGATAAGCCCGGCCAATCCAATAGCTGCGACTCAAGAGCGGCGACCACCTCGGATTCTTCCGTTCGAGAAGCACAGGATTCAACAAAGGCAAGAGCAATCCCAAGAAGCAGTACTAAAAGCCGTTTCAATGCTCTAGTCACGACGTCAGCCCTCTCCTATGGCAGAAGTAAGCGGGTCCATCGAATGGTTCATGAAATTATGCTACAAAGCGTCTTAAGTAGCCGTAGGAATCAAATATATAAAATTGACCCATCCCCTACAATGTATGGTGTAGAGCATTTCTTACCGGCCGGGCATCCCGATTCCGACGGTGCAATCCGCGCCTGGCTCAAGGTGCCGGCGTTGTGGGGATGACGGACCGGGAAACCGATGGAAGGAGGACGTTACAATGGAGAATTTGACACAGAACGGCACGCCGAAGAACAAACAGACATATACCCTTGGTTATGGGATGCGGTTAGATGCGGGCACCGGCATGGAGTTCGCTCATCCCCATGTTCCCGTGACGCTGCCGGATGGAACGGTAGGAAGCATGGCCTTGCATGTCATCAACGGCACACCGGATGAAATCAAAGCCCGCTTGCTCGAAAGCGTGGACGCATTTTTCGAGATCTATGCTGAAAAATGAGGCTCGAGAAGGGGCTATCGAGGGTCCTGGCAAGGCGAGGGCCGGAACGCTGATCGCGTTCCGGCCCGAGTGAAGTCAGCCTTTCATCGGCACGGCATCAAAGCCATACTTGAGCAGCAGTTTTTGGATACGAGGGCTCGCGATGAAATCGAAAAACTCCTCCGCGACGCCGCGGGACTCATCCCGGCATGTCCATACCACGGCTTGGCCGAATTGGACCCGCGTATAGGCGTCGGCCGGAGTTTCATCAATAATCCGCACCTGTCCGCTGTTCTGAATCGCATCCACGCGGTACACAATGCCCACATCGGCCTGGCCCGTGTGAACCACATTGACGATTTCCTCATTGTCTTCCGCGAGAATCAGGCGGTAATGGTCTCGATACGTGGGGTCGAGCTTCCTGAGCACCCGGGCGGTCGCCGCGCCCACGGTGGAGGTTTCGTGGTCGCCGAGCGCAATGCGGGTTCCTCGATTCGAGAGAGCATCATGATAGGCAATCGGTGTCGCATGGGACGTGGTGGACATGACGAGCACGAGCGACGTTTGAGCGAACATCCGAAGCCCTCCGTTGAGAGTCAGTCCTTTCTTTTGCAGTTTCCGGATTTCCTCTCCGGCCGCCAGAAACACATCGATGTGAGCTCCCTGTTCGATGTTGCGGCGCAGCGTCTGCGACGGTCCATATACGACGCGGACCGTGGCTCCGTATTCGTGTTCGAACATCGGCAGGATTTCCTGGAAGGCTCCCTTCAGGCTATGGGCCGCGCCAATAGTCAGACTTCCCGCCCGTGTCGAATCTTCCGCCCACGCCGGTTGTCCGGTTGCCGTGACCCACGCAAGCCCCCCCGTGATGGCCAGTGCTAGGCTGACTGTCCGAAGTCCCTTCATTGGCGCTCCTCTTTTCTCTTCTTGGCGTCTCAAATCGCCGGTCGCGGCTCTCGTTACAGACGCTGCCGCCGGTCTCAGGACGACGAGTCGTTAATCCACAATATGGCAAGGTATGGCAAGATCGATACCAATTGGAGGAGGCATGCGCCCGCCTTATAAAACCCTGTCAGGAGCCGCATTTCCCAGAGTTTCAGTAGGAATTCCGGTTCATCTGCGTAGGCGGGCAAGACCCGATTGTGGGGTTCCGCACGATGCATGTAGTGCGCAAATGCACGATTTCAATGCGTCATGCGATGAGGGTTGCAGTTCTCTAATGGCGGCGGCTGACCGGGCTATCGCTAATGTGCCTACAAATCGGATCTCCTGGCCATGCGTCTCGATATAGCGAGATCAACACAATAGTCGGTAAGACTTTTGCTACATCGGGCGGAGTGCCACCGACAAGCGTTTGGCTCCGGAGCCGATCGAGCGGTGACGTTTGCTCAAGATTCCACCCGAATGCCGGCAGTTTCCTTTTGCGTCATGCCCGCGTAGGCGCGCATCCACTCCTTGATCAAGGTGACAGACTTCAGTGCGTTCTGATGGCAAACCGGCCCACTACCGATCATTGACACCAGGGAAGGGTTTAGGGTAAGGAGTGCCCACACGTGCCGGAAGACCACCCTGCCTGTAACGGACTTCGCGCATGAATCAGATCGTCCTCATTGCTCTGCGAAGGCCGTATACCTTTGTCGTTATGTCCATCCTGATCGTGGTGATGGGCGTCATGACCGTGCACGAAATGCCCACCGACGTCTTCCCGAATATTACGATTCCCGTCACCTCGGTAGTATGGATCTACTCCGGCCTGCTGCCACAGCAGGTGGAAGGGCGCATCACGTATTTGTTCGAACGGTTCCTGACCTCGACGGTGGAGGGTATCAAGTACATCCATAGTCATTCCTATTACGGCAGCAGCATCACGAACATTTTTCTCCAGGACGGAGTCGACGTGGGCCGTGCCGAAGCGGACATCGTGGGCATTGCGCAGAACGTCGTCAAGGCGCTGCCGCCGGATATTTCCCCCCCCATGGTCATGCGTCTCGCGCCGTCCTCTATTCCGGTGGCCATGCTTCAAATCAGCTCCGAGCACTTGACGCCCGCGGAGCTCTACAATCTTGCCTACATGCGAATCCGGCCGCTCCTCGTCACGGTGCCGGGGATCGTCCTGCCGCATCCCTACGGGGGCCAGGACATGCAGGTCATGGTCAACCTCGATCAGCAGAAACTGCTCGCGCGTCATCTGACGCCGGCGGACATTCACGACAGCCTCATGAAGCAATATCTCGTGCTGCCGTCGGGCGACATTAAAATCAAGCAAACCGACTGGATCGTCCAGACGAATGCGTCACCGTTACACATCGACCATTTCGGCGATATCCCGATCAAGCGGGAAGGCAACGCCTTCGTCTACTTGCGCGACGTCGCCACGGTGCAGCTCATGGGGCGGGTGCAGCAGAATGCGGTGCTGGTGAAGGGCAAACAGACCGTCATCATCGTCGCGATGAAAAGCACGGAGGCTTCCACGCTGGACGTGGTCGACGGGATCAAGAAAATGATCCCGCGCGCCGAGCAAATCTCGCCCGAGGGCGTGGAAATCCGGCTGCTGGACGACGCCTCGACGTTTGTAAAGGATTCGATCTCCGACGTCGTGCATGAAATGGCCACCGCCGGCGCGCTGGTCGGGTTCATCGTGCTGTTGCTGCTCGGGTCCTGGCGGGCCACGGTCATCGTCTGGACTTCGATTCCTCTCTCCATTTTGACCGCCATCATCGGCCTGCATTGGCTCGGCGAGACGATCAACGTCATGACCTTGGGCGGGTTGGCGCTGGCCGTCGGCATTCTGGTCGATGACGCGACCGTGATGATCGAGAATATCGACCGCCATATCGAAATGGGTAAGGAACTGGAACAGGCCATCATCGATGCCGCCAATGAGATCGTCATCCCGACGCTCGTCGCGACCCTGTGCATCGCGATCGTTTGGCTCCCGCTCTTCAAGCTCGGCGGCGTCGCCGGGTACCTGTTCAAGCCCATGGCGGAGGCGGTCATCATCGCGATGCTCGCGTCTTTCATTCTGTCGCGCACCCTGGTGCCCACCATGGCGAAATATTTGATGAAGACTCATCATGTCGCAGCCGCCTGACCATAAGAGTGAAGCGGACGCGAAACCGTCTCGGAATCCGTTCGTCCGGTTTCAGCAGGGCTTCGAGCGGCGCTTCAATCGGTTTCGCGATGGCTACGGTGGGCTCCTCGAACGCGCAATCGCCCATCGCAACATGTTCGTGGCGATTGCGTTGGTCGCCGCCCTGCTTTCCTCCTCTCTCTTTTTCTTCCTGGGGCGCGATTACTTTCCTGAAATCAGGTCGGGCGTCATTCAGATGCATATGCGGGCGCCGCTTGGGACACGCATCGAGGTATCGGGACGCATTGCGACCCTCGTGTCCAATAGCATCGAGGAGTTGCTGCCGGGGCATGTGGAAAACATCGTCAGTAATTGCGGCCTGCCGGTCGGCCCCCACAATCTCGCCTTCATTCCGACGCCGACGATCGGTTCTCAGGATTGTGACTTGACGATCCTCTTGAAGGATGAAAAATCTCCCGTGTGGGACTATCGGCAAATTCTTCGCCGGGGCTTGAATGAGCGCTATCCGGGCACCGAGTTCACGTTCCAGCCGTCCGATTTGACCGCCAAGATTCTCAACTTCGGCGCGCCGGCTCCCATCGATGTGCAGGTCAACGGCCCCGACATGTATCCCAACTACGAGTTCGCCCTCAAATTGGCGGGCAAGTTTCGCGAGATCCCCGGCGCCACCGACGTGGTGATCCAGCAGACGATGCGGACGCCCACCCTCATGGTCGAAGGCAACCGCACGTTCGGGCTCGGCGTCAACCGGACCTTGAAGGACATGGCCGACAATCTCCTCATGACGACGGCCGGGAGCCAACAGGTCGATCAGATCTATTGGCTCGATCCCAGCACCGGCATGTCGTACCTGATCAATGTCTATACGCCGCAGGCGCAGATCAACAGCGTGAACAGCCTCAAGACCGTCCCGGTCGATGCGTCGAGCTCTTCGTCGAACGAGCGTGACGTGCAGTTGCTCGGGAATTTGGCCGACCTCTCGGCGGAGGGAACCCCGGGCGTCATCACGCATGGGAATATCATGCCGCTGTTCGATATTTATGTCTCCGCAGAAGGCCGGGACCTGGGAGGGGTGCTGTCGGATGTCGAACGGGTCACCAATGACATGGAGAAGGAGTTGCCTCGCAGCGCCAAGGTCGAAATCCACGGCCAGGCCTCATTGATGTACGAAGCCTATGCCGAATTGATCTTCGGGCTGCTCGCCGCGATCGTGCTGGTCTACCTGTTGATCGTGGTCAACTTCCAATCGTGGCTGGATCCGTTCATCATCATTACGGCGTTGCCGGGCGCTTTGGCGGGAATCGCATGGGCGCTGTTCCTCAGTCACACCCGGCTCTCGGAGCCCGCGCTGACGGGCGCCATCATGACGATGGGCACCGGGACCGCCAATTCGATCCTCGTCGTCTCCTATGCGCGCGACCGACTTAGCGAGCACGGCGATGCGCTGCGGGCCGCGGTCGAAGCCGGGAAAACCCGCTTCCGTCCAGTACTCATGACCGCGTCGGCCATGATCTTCGGCATGGTCCCCATGGCGACGGGGTATTCTCAGAACGCGCCGCTGGGCCGCGCGGTTATCGGCGGCCTGCTGGTGGCCACCATATTCACCTTGTTTTTTGTACCCTGCGTGTATGCCATGGTCTATAGCCGGCGAACGGCTCGGGAAAAGGGGCCCGCCTCATCATGATGAAGACACTGAGTGGCAAAGGCATTGCTGTCGCCGCCGTCCTGCTCTTTCTCGCCTATGTCGGGTATCGCATTTATGAGAGCAGAAGCGACGCCGCCCTGCTGCGGGAGAAGACCATCGAAGACGCGATTCCGACCGTGGCCGTCGTCAACCCAAAAGCCGGCGCGCCCACCGAGACCATTATCCTTCCCGGCAACATCACCGCCTGGTTCGAGGCGCCGATCTACGCGCAGGTCTCCGGGTATGTAAAGATGTGGTACAAGGACTACGGAGACCAAGTACGGACGGGCGACATCCTCGCCGAAATCAACGCGCCGGCCATTGACGCGCAATATGCGCAAGCCAAGGCGGATTTGGAAGCGGAACGCGCGAAGTATGCGCTTGCCGAAGTGACCGCCAAACGCTGGGTGGCGCTGCGCAAGAACCATGCGGTTTCCGAGCAGTCCATCACGGTGCAGGAACAAAACCTGAAAGCCGAAGCGGCCAAGGTCAAGGCCTCGGAACAGAACGTCAGGAACAACGAGGCGTTCATTCGATTCAAAACCATTGTCGCCCCCTTTGACGGCGTGGTGACCCAGCGCAATATCAACGTCGGGGACTACGTCAATAAAGAGGGCAATATCAGTACTCCGAACGCGATCGGCAACCTCTTTACCGTGGCCGATGTCCATATGATGCGGCTCTTTGTTTCCGTGCCGGAGTCGTTCGGGCCGTTCCTCCATGTCGGGTTGACGGCCGACGTGACTGTGCCGCAGTTGCCGAACCGGCATTTCACCGCCAAGTTCCTGACCGTCGCCCGTGGATTCGACGTGAGCACGCGTACCGCGGTCACCGTCTTTACGATCGACAACGAAGACCATGTTCTCTGGCCCGGTTCTTATGCCAAAGTGGAGCTCACGGCGCCGGTTGATCGCAATGTCCTGACGATTCCGTCCACCGCGCTGGTGTTTCAGGAGCACGGCACGCAGGTGGCCGTGGTCACGGAGGACGACCGGGTGCATTTGAAGCCCATCACCGTGAGCCGGCTGCTCGACAATGCCGTCGAAGTGGAAGAAGGAATTTCCACGAGCGATCGCGTCATCAATAACCCCAGCGCCGCATTGCTCGATGGCGATAAGGTGCGGATCGTCACGCCGGCTCCCGGGTATGACCTCATCAATCATAAAGAGCCGACGGATTCCAAACACGAGCCGAAAGACTCTCCCAAGCCGGCGCCGAAGGAAGCGTCGAAGGAATCGTGACTGTGATCAAATCACGCATCCCTCGATACTCGGTATGGCGAGGCGGCCTCTTCCTGTTGGCGGCGCTCAACGTGTCGGCCTGCAACTCATTCCCGGCCGTCGATCTCTCGCCTAAGTATGAGCCGCCTGAATATGTCGTCCCCGCCTCATGGCGGGGGTCGAGTCCCTTTGTCGAGGCGAAGCCCTCGGACGACGAATTGCGGCAGGATTGGTGGAGGATCTTTGATGATCCGGTCCTGAACCAGCTTGTCGAACAGGCCATGGCGGCCAATCCGGATTTGCAGGCCGCCGCCGAGCGGTTCGTCCAGGCCCGCGATATGATGATGCAGGCTCGATCGCTGTATCTGCCCCGCGTCGGCTTGGGGTTCGATGCGTCGAATAATCGACAGTCGGTTAATCGTCTCTTTCGCGCTCCCGATGAGCCACTCGAAGAATCCAGCGTATGGGCAGGGGGACTTGCCTCGTGGGAGCCCGATTTCTGGTCCCAGCTCCGCAATCGAATGCGTGTCGAACTGTACCGCGCTGAACAGCGTGCCGCGGATTTCGGACTTGCGCGCCTGAGCTTGCAGGCGGAGATAGCAAGCAATTATTTCATCCTGCGCGGCCTTGACGCGCAGGATGCGATCTACAAGCAATCAATTGATCTCTACAAAGAGTCGCTGGACCTGGTGAACGCCCAGTTCATCGGGAACATTGCCTCGGCCCTTGACGTTGCCCGCGTCGAGTCGCTGCTCTTCAGCACCGAGACGAAACGAGCGCAGATCCAAGGCCACCGCCAAGTGACGGAGCAAGCGATCGCCATCCTCGTCAACATGGCGCCGGCCAGTTTCAAGGTCGCGCCGGTCGACGTCCTTCGTATGGCGAAATTCAAGATTCCGCAGACCATCCCGTCCACGTTGCTGGAGCGCCGCCCCGATATCGCCGCCATGGAACGCCGGATGGCGCAGGCGAACCGCACCATCGGCATCGCGCGCGCGGCCTTTTATCCCAACATCTCGTTCCGGCTCGGCGGGGGATTCGAAGACGACGCGTTCAGTCTGTTCAAGCTGGCCAACAGCTTCTGGTCTTACGGGTCCGCCGTGTCGCTGCCGATCTTCCAGGGCGGCTATCGCCGCGCCCAGCTGCAGCAGTCCTGGTCGGCCTATCGAGAGACGGAAGACCGATACCGCTCGACCGTGCTCAACGCCTTCCGCGAAGTCGAGAACAATCTGAGCCTGACCAACCGGTTGACCCTGGCGGCCGACCGGCAGGACGCGGCGGTCGGAGCCACGCGCAAAACGCAGGATCTGACCACGGAACTCTATCAGGGCGGTCTGGCGTCCAGTTTGGAGCTGATTTACGCGCAAGTCGCGACGCTCCACGCGCGCATCGATTCCGTCGTCATCAAAGCCGAACTGTTGCGATCTTCGGTGGAGCTTATCCGCTCGCTCGGCGGCGGGTGGAACCGCAACCAACTGCCGGCCGACGAGGAGATTCAGCCCTTCGGCACGTTCCAATATACGAATCTCGACAAGCCGCCGGCGGCGGGCGGAATCGATGTCAACGCGGAGAACAACCGCGTGAACAATGATCTGACCAAGCCGGTCGCTCGATAACAGCCGCGATGCTGCCGCAATGCTTCGCTTCGCCTTCTTCGGCAACCCCGTGTCCGACAAGAGCCGTTTTTCTCTGACCAGTCCAATCCGCGATTGGTGAACCGCTATGGCTCCGTCCTAACTTCATGAGTAAAGCCGGCCGCCCATGAAAGAGGTCACAACCGCCGCGCGGCCTCCCGCGCGTTCGATCGGCGAGATCCGGTCGGGCATATCGAAACAAGTGAGATGAACTCTCCATGCTTGTCATTCGACGGGTCATGTCCTGCCTGCTGGGCATTGCTCCTCTGTTATTGATCGCGGCCGGCATCCGGATTGTCATCATGGTTGTTCAGGCTCGCGACCCGGAGGCGTATTCGATTCACTATCACTACATGGGCGACGCTGTGTTGGTATTGTCCGCCGGTTGCATCGGTCTGTTCGGCTGTTATCGGCTGTGGCGGCCCGATACCCGCGGCACATGGTCGCTCGTGCCCCTTGCGGCTGCTTTCTTTGCCGTCTTGTTTCCCGTGGTTCAATATGGGCGAGAGGGGAGTCCGTTACAGCGATCCTATCGCAGTACCGCGCTACAACTCGGCGCCGTCGCCCAGCGATTGTCGGAGGCCGCCAAGGAAGCCGGCCAATTCGCTTGCACCTCTTTTTCCGACCACGCCGATCTTCCGTCCATGTATGTACGGCAGGATCAGGTGCTGCCTTATGTGGTGGAATGTGTTCCCAATGCGGATGGTCCGGCGACCGGGACTGCGCCCGAGAGACCGGGCACGATCGTGGTGGCCACGAGTCCGGATCAGAAGCAGGCATGGTTTGCCGCGACGGTCTTGCCCCATGACGTCGGCCAACAGGCGGCATGGTTGCAACGGGCAGGGGAGCGGCTCGTCATTGCTCAACAGCTGGATTCCAAGTCTTAACGTTCGTTCCTCTCCAATTACATTCCAGTGACCTCCGATGTCACGGATCGCCGAGCCGGTTCGGTATCCAGTCGTATTGAACTCCTTGAAACGCCAGCGTCTCCAATGGGCCCGCCTTTCTGTTTTGGCGTGACCTCGGATGTCACAGCTCTCCGGTACTATGCCGCCATCAATCCAACCGGAGGTGACGGCCATGAACGAGGAGCAGAACGAGCAGTCGCAAACGACATCCGAGTCCCTTTACGTCACGCTGATTCTCGACGAAACCGGTTCCATGCAATCGTGCAAAGGGGCCGCGATTGCGGGCTTCAATCAGTACGTCGCGACGTTGCGCCGGGAACCGGCCGAAACCCGGTTCACCTTGACCCTCTTCAATTCGTCCAAGACCGAAGTGCGCTACCGGGCGGTCCCGGTCTCGGCCGTTCAGGACCTGGACGTGGAAACCTATCGGCCCGGCCATACGACGCCGCTCTATGATGCGATCGGACGGACTCTATCGCTCTCGCGACAAGAGGCGCCTGCCGAGGCGAGGAAACTCTGTGTCATCCTGACGGATGGATTGGAAAACGCTTCTCAGGAATATACGAGAAAGCAGATCTTCGATTTGATCAAAGCGTATGAGCAGGGTGGCTGGAGATTCCTATACCTTGGCGCCGACCACGATGTCTGGGCGGCCGGTGGATCGCTCGGGATCGCAGGCGACAACCGCGTGTCATTCTGTAAGCTCAAGATTGAAGAGACGTTCACCAACCTGTCTGAGGAGACCGCACGGTATCGCCGCGGCGAGTCTCGGCCACGGAAGGCTCCCCGGAGATCCAATGGAACGGCCGGGTCGGATGAAGAACAACAGGGATTTCACCCTGGTTGATCGACGAGCCTTCTCTCGCCGCTCCTCTTCCATGTCAGGTGCCCGCTCGACGGCCTCACGGCCTTCGGCCGTCCCTTGACGACAATACGTCGTCCGGCTCATTCTAGTGCGCACGTGCTATGCGCGCGTGCCGACTCATTGAGGACACGATGAGCTGAGATGCCCCTCCCACCGCTTATGCATCCGCTGCTGCTGGTCGGTCTCGCAGCGGCAGCGCTGCTGTCCGGCCTGCTGGTTAATCATGTTCTGTTGCCGCACTATGTCTGGGTGTACCTGCCTCTCCATTCCACGCTGGAAGCGTTGGGCGGCTTGGCGGCGGTCCTGACGGGCCTGGTCTTGCTCGCGCGAAAAACCGAGTGGGACGATCAGCGGCTTCAGGGCATCGCGAGCGGGTTACTGGGAATGGGGATCCTCGAAGGGTTTCACGCCGTCTCCTCACCGGATCACGGATTCGTGTTGTTGCGGAGTGCCGCCAGCCTGCTTGGGGGCCTGGCCTTCTCATTTGTATGGCATCCACCGAGCATGATCGGCAAGCGGGCCAGGGCGCTGATGCCCTACCTCGTCACCGGCGGGACGGTCGCCTTCGGGATCCTCGTCCTCACCATGCCCCACCACTTGCCCCGCTTCACCGAGCAGGCCCAATTCGCGCCGATAGCGCTCGCAGTGAACGGGATCGCCGCCGCCTTGTTCTTCGCCGGCGCGGCCGGGTTCTGGATCGAGTCCGGACGGACCGGCAGGCCGGAGCATGAGCTCCTGGGGACGCTGGCGATTCTCTTCGGATTGGCCGAAACGATGTTTCTCTTCTCGGTTCCGTGGCAGAGCGAATGGTGGGTCTGGCACGGCGTGCGATTCGCCGGCTACGTGATTGCGCTCACGTATGTGAGCCGTGGCTACGTGCGGATGGTCGGTGAGACCAGAGACGCGCTGGCCGAGGCCCGGCGGTCGGGACGGCGTCTGGCGTCGGACTATGCCGTGACCAGAGTCCTGGCCGAGTCAATGACGCTCAAAGACGTCGGCCATGCCGTGCTGCAGGCGATCGGCGAAACGCTCGAATGGGAATTGGGCATGTTCTGGATGCTGGATGAGCAGGCCCAGGGCCTCCGGTTCGTGGATCTGTGGCATGTCCCGGGAATGGACCTGGAGGAGTTTGTGCAGGATAGCCGCGACCGGACATTCCAGCGGGACGAAGGACTCGTCGGGCGGACCTGGGCGGCCGGCAAGCCGATCTGGATTCCCGACGTGGTGGTGGATCCCACGTTCCGGCGGTCTAAGATCGCCGAAAAGGTCGGCTTGCATGGCGCGTTTGCATTTCCGTTGCAGAAGGGCAATCACACGTATGGCGTCATGGAGTTTTTCTTCCGCGCGATCCGCGAGCCGGATCAGGACGTCCTTGATATGGTGGACAATCTCGGAATCAGGCTCGGCCTGTACATCGACCGCAAGCGGACCGAAGAAGAGCTGCGCCGGAGCGAAGCCCGATTGGTGGAGGAGAAGCGCCTGTCGGAAGTAGCCAAAATGTTGGGGGACATCGGTCATGATCTGAAGAACCTTCTCATGCCCATCATGACCGGCGCCCAGCTGCTGGAGGGAGAAGTGCGGGAGTGTTTTGAAAAACTCCCGGAGCCGGCCGTGCGTGCGGTGAAGTCGAGCTATGACGTGGCACAGGAGCTTATCGAGATGATCCGGCGATCGTCAGGCCGCATTCACGAACGGGTTAAGGAGATTGCCGATTCCGTGAAGGGCCTGACGCGTCCGATCCGGTTTGTGCCCTGCCGGGTGGCCGAGGTCGCCGCCGGTGTCATGGGCACGCTGCGGGTCCTTGCCGATGAACGGCAGGTGACGCTCCGGACCGATGGGCTCGACGAGCTCCCACTCATTCGAGCCGACGAAAATCGGCTCTTCAATGCGCTCTATAATCTCGTTAACAATGCCATTCCCGAAGTCCCGGCGGGCGGCTCGGTCACGGTGAGAGGCCGCACCGAGGCAGGGGGAGTCAGGATCGTGCTCTCCGTCATCGATACGGGCAAAGGCATGTCGCCGGAAGTCCGCGATAGTCTGTTCACCGCTCGGGCGATCAGCCGCAAAGCGGGTGGAACCGGACTGGGCACGAAGATCGTCAAGGACGTGGTGGATGCGCACGGAGGCACGATCAGCGTCGAAAGCCGGGAAGGCGCAGGCACGGCCTTCCACATCACGCTCCTCGTGGACGGTCCCGCCGCCGGGCCCTCCGATGGTTTGACGAATGACGCTTGACGTGTCCTGACGCCTGCCGATCCCGCCTCCGCCGCTTGGGAATGGTTACTTGACAACGTTCCTCAACTCAGTAGCTGATGGACCGTCTGACCCGTTGAGCCTGCCTGCTGTGAGAGTGACCTCCGATGTCACCGCTGTGGGTATCTCTTCGGCGCCGGCAGCCCCTTCAAGCCCGATTCACCGGACAATCCGTACGGCACGGCTGGAGAATCGAAGGCCGGTAAATGACTTCTCCGAGGGTCTTCGCTATACTTTGCTTGGCCCGTCCCTTGGGGCGAGAGGAGGATTCCATGGACTATCACCAATACATCGTTCGCGACCCGAGGATATGTGGAGGTGAACCGATCATTAAGGGCACCAGGGTTACGGTACGGACTATCCTGGCGAGCCTGGCCGAGGGAGATGCCGTCCAAGAACTGCTGAACGATTTTCAGACTCTGAAGGAAGAGGACGTGCGGGCTGTGGTGGCATTTGCAGCCGCATCTGCAGAAGAGGATCTTCCGCTCCAAAATGTGCCGGACGTTCGGTGAAACTCAAATTGGATGAAAACCTGCCTGCTCAGCTGCATTCCATCCTTCATAAGCTCGCTCACGATGTAGACACAGTACCCCATGAAGGATTAGCCGGTCGGGATGATGTGACGGTTTGGACTGCTGCTCAGGATGCCGGGCGGTTCCTAATCACACAGGATCTCGATTTTGCCGACATCCGCCGGTACGCGCCGGGATCGCATCAGGGTTGATGATCGTCCGTCTTCGAGATCCCAGCCGCAGGGGGCTTATCCAGCGGATTCAAGCGGTGTTTCAAACTGAAGAGGTCGAACGATGGAGCAGGTGCTTTGTCGTTGTGACCGATCGCAAGATCAGAGTGCGTCGTCCTCCGCAGTCTGATCCCACTCTGTAACCATCACAGTCCGGACAACCACGTCGATCATTCAAGCCGCTCAAGAACGATGGATGGACTATCGGCGCCGGAGAAGCACACATCGATCTAGCACGAGGATACTATGGCCCTCACACGGGAATTTTAAGAGTCCGTGACAGCGCGCGTCCACCGCGATTCCGCTTTCTGGAAGCTCTCTTCACTGAGGCAATCAATGCCTATCTGACCGGCGAGACTGCGGCAGGCAAAGCAATGCGTAGAGACCTCGTCAATGCCACACCGAGACCTTCTTCGGCATTGTCAACGCGCTCCAGAAGAAGGCACATGTGAGGCTACGCGTTATAGCAAAAGTAGGCTAAACTGCTGCCTCGTGCTCAGCCTGAACCTCATCCTCATCACTCTTCCAGTAGTCAGTGGCGCCGTGACCTCCGATGTCACCGCCGTCCATTAGAATGGCGGCCAGTCTTGAAACCATAGACGGAGTCATTACGATGCGCCAGTGATTCATTGCGCAAATAGACTTCCCCGTATTGCGAGTAATCTACCCGGCTCGTACGACAGAAGAGAAAGTATCGAAGGTTAGCAAAAGAATGCCAAACAGCTCGAAGCGTCGGATAAAGGAAACTGAGATGCCATGCTACGGAGCAAACAATTCTGCGAGAATCGCCAGCACGCGATCGGCGGTGGGAGGATCGAGAGTGCCTAACCGTTTCACCAGGCGAGCTTTATCCACTTCCAATCATCCTGGTCCCAATTGGAAGATGAAACGGCCTCTTCATCTACCAGGCGATCGTCTTGGTGCTCATGCATCGTGCGGAACGCCTCATCCCAATCGTGTCGTGAGGCAGCGCGTACCACCTGATTGCCCTGAACCTCGATCTCTAGCGAGCCCTCAGGCGGCACTGGTGGAGCAACGATTTTGGGATACGAATACCCTGTGAATTCCCGATCCGGATAAGTTTCGTTCTCATGGCTTTGCGCTCAAATAAAAACACTGTGCTTACCATGTAATTACACTGTTCCATTAATGGCAACCGCGGGCTCCGTCTCTCGAGCTGACAAAGGAATCAGATGATTTCACGCGATCGAGCGGGATGAAGGGCAATCACAGACACCTTTGGCTGTTCGCCGCAACAGCAGCAATATGACCACTTCCGGCAACGCCAAATGTGGCTCGACATCAGGCAGATGCGACAACAAGATGGACCGGCAGGAGTCCGACCGGAAATATGTCAAGAAGCCCTGTTGAAGCACAGGCTTTCCTTTAGGAGGCGTTCCTCTGGCTGCGCGGTGAATTGCAGCGACGATAGCAGACATTGCGGTCGGCTACTCCTAAGACCTGCTCCAATCCGGTAACTTTACTAGGGCATCGCAGGAGTCGCCCGCAAATTTTCTAGCCGCCACCATTCAACTTCATTAACGTGAAGCGCGGCCGCTTGTCCTCGTACGTGAAACTGGCTATGCTTGCCGAGCTAATACTTCGATAACCGATGAAGCTCACGCCCTACCATGCCAAATACTTTGCTCATGACCTCACCAAACGTTGTCCGTCCGACAGCATTGAAAAGCTGGCAGGTGCATTGGTAGACGCTCAGGTCGATCTGAATCCCCACCAAATCGAGGCCGCGCTCTTTGCCTTCCGGTCCCCCTTCTCAAAGGGAGCTATCCTGGCGGATGAAGTGGGCCTCGGGAAGACCATTGAAGCGGGACTGGTCCTCTCCCAGAAATGGGCCGAACGCAAACGCCGGGTCTTGGTGATTACGCCTTCAAATCTCCGCAAACAGTGGCATCAGGAACTCCAAGAGAAGTTCTTCCTGCCATGCCGCATTCTGGAGTCGAAGTCCTACAATGCCGTTGTCCGTCAAGGAAACATCCGACCGTTTGAAGGAATCGACATCATCATCTGCTCGTATCAGTTCGCGCGCACAAAAGCAGCGGAAATCAGTCTTCTGCGATGGGATCTTGTCGTGATTGATGAAGCTCACCGCCTCCGCAATGTCTATAAGCCGACCAATGTGATCGCTAATGCGCTGAAACAATGTCTACAGGATGCGCCCAAGCTGCTCCTCACCGCTACGCCGTTGCAGAATTCGCTGCTCGAACTCTATGGGCTTGTCAGCGTCGTGGACGATCGCATCTTTGGAGATCTGAAGAGCTTCAAAGAACAATTCGCGAATCTCGGCAACCGACACACATTCGATACACTGAAATCCCGTCTGCAACCGATCTGTAAGCGCACATTGCGCCGCCAGGTGCTGCCCTATGTCCGCTATACCAAGCGTCTGCCGATGGTGCAGCCGTTTACGCCGGAGGAGAGCGAAGATCGGCTCTACCATTTGGTGTCAGACTACCTCCGCCGTGATAACCTCCAAGCGTTGCCGGCCAGTCAACGGTCTCTCATGACGTTGGTCCTGCGGAAGCTGTTGGCATCGTCCTCCTTCGCGATCGCGGGGGCATTAGCATCGATGAGTCAACGTCTGCGTGACCGCCTTCGCCAAGCTGATGGGCCGAATCCTCTGGAGAAAGCGCTGGAAGAGGACTTCGAAGCCCTAGATGACATCGCAGAAGAATGGACTGAGGATGAAACGCCACCCGAACCACTGAGCGAAGCAGATCGCAAGGCCATTCAGCAGGAAATCGAAGACCTCGATGAGTTTCGGAAACTAGCCATTTCGATTACACACAATGCGAAAGGCCAGGCTCTTCTAACCGCCTTGAGGACAGCCTTCAGCAAAGCCGCCGAACTGGGTGCAGCCCAGAAAGCCATCATCTTTACGGAATCGAGGCGGACACAGGAGTATCTCCTCCGAGTCCTTGCGGATAGTCCCTGGAAAGACCATATCGTTCTCTTCAACGGCTCGAATAGCGACGAGAAATCGAAGCAGCTCTACCAAGACTGGCTTCAGCGCCATCAAGGAACCGATCGTGTGACAGGGTCACGTTCCTCCGACATGCGATCGGTCATCGTCGACTATTTCAAAGACCAGGGTCAGATCATGATCGCCACGGAAGCCGGAGCCGAGGGCATCAATCTGCAGTTCTGTTCCTTAGTAGTGAACTACGATCTCCCGTGGAATCCGCAACGGATCGAACAGCGGATCGGCCGCTGCCATCGGTATGGCCAGAAGCATGACGTGGTCGTGGTCAACTTCCTTAATCAGACCAATGAAGCGGATCAGCATGTCTTTCGCCTGCTGTCCGAGAAGTTTCAGCTGTTCGAAGGAGTCTTCGGGGCGAGCGATGAAGTGTTGGGCGCGATTGAGTCGGGTGTGGATTTCGAGAAACGAATCGCCGATATCTACCAACGCTGCCGCACCCCACAAGAGATCAAGGCCTCATTCGAGCAGCTCCAACAAGAACTTGGCACGCAGATCGATGACGCGATGACCCGCGCCCGCCAACTCTTATTTGAGCATTTCGATGACGAAGTGCGCGAAAAACTGCGGGTGAGTGATGAGCGCTCCCGACTCTATCTCAACCGGTACGAGCGCATCCTGATGGAGCTGACACAGTTCGAGCTTCGAGACCATGCGGACTTTCTGTCGGATTCGTCTTTTAGGCTAAAATCCTGTCCGTTCACCACAGACGTCCCGCTCGGACTCTATGAACTTCCTCGCCGAACCGGAGAGTCGCATCTCTATCGGCTTGCCCATCCATTGGCTGAGCAGGTGCTGGTACAGGCAAAAAGTCGTGCCTTGGAATCAGGAGAGCTCACCTTCGAGTACCGGAAGCATGACGGAAAAGTGACCGTCCTCGAACCGTTCATCGGCAAGTCGGGAATCTTGAGCGTTGCACTGTTTACCGTGGAGGCCTTGGACCAAGCGGAGGACTATCTTATTTGTACGGGAGTCACGGATCAGGGCGAAGTCCTCGATGAAGAGATAGTTCGGCGGATGTTCTCGCTGCCGGGAACTGTTGCCCAATCTGCAACTTCATCAGCCAGCCATCCCACGCTGTATGTCCAAACAGAAGAACGCCAAGAGGCCATCCGCCGCCAGATATCAAAGCGCAATGCGGACTTCTTTGAAATCGAAGTCGAGAAGCTCGATTCCTGGGCCGATGACCTGAAGTTGGGCTTGGAGCGAGAGATTAAGGAGTATGACCGGCAGATCAAAGAAGTCCGCAGGGCTGCCGTCGTGGCGCTGACGTTGGAACAGAAACTCGCCGGGCAAAAGCAGCTTAAGGCGCTGGAAGCTGAACGTGCTAAGCGTCGCCGGGCTCTGTTCGATGCACAGGATGAGATAGATCGACGGCGAGAGCAACTGATCGTAGAGATTGAGGGGAAGTTGGAGCAACGAATACGCTCGCAGCAGCTCTTTGCGATACGCTGGCAGGTCAGATAGCCGAGACAACAATATTTCCACCGGTATTCATAACGTGCCAATTATCTTATGCGCACAACTCCGCAGGTCTTGCTGTTCAAACAACGGAAAGGTGACGAACAAGATGTGTGAAACTATCGCCGGCTTAGATATGAGGCAACCTAAGGACATAGATTGCCAATGAGGATCACGTATCTGCGAATACAGAATTTCAGATCTTGCTTAGACGTTATACTTAACATCGGCAGCATGCACGCACTAGTTGGAGCGAATAACGCGGGAAAGTCGTGCGTACTCCGTGCTATAGATTTTCTTTTCAATCCAAGCACAAAGTATCTGAATGAAGAATCATTTTGGAATAAGGATACAACCCTAGAAATAAGGGTAGAAGCCATTTTCTCCGCTCTCGCGGAAGAGGAAAAGAAAACGTTGGGTAGTTATCTGAAACCCGACGGCACTTTTCACATGGCCCGTTCGGCGAGATTCGTAGGAAAGACTGAATCGGAAACAGATACAGAGCAGGATCATGACAGGATTACGATAGGACAGCACTGTTTGAGGCCGATGCCAACAGCTGAATGGCTGCAAGACTCCAACATCAATAGCAATAACGTCAAAGAGTGGTGGAAAAACAAGGGGGATCTCATCACCGGAGGCATTAGTTTTTTTGATTTTCTTCAAACGAGCAAGGCACCATCTGTGGGAGATTGGAAAGAGAAAGCTAGCGAGTTCATATCATTCAATGCTGACAAGATACCGATGAAGGACACATGGATCGACAACCCAAAGGGTTATGCTAACGTCCTCAAGGGGATTCTACCCTTCTTCGTTCTTGTTCCTGCCGTCCGAGATGTAACAGAAGAATCAAGGGGAACGAAAAGTAGCCCGTTCGGCAAGTTGCTCTTTGCAATTCTCAATACGATTACGCAACAAAAAAGAGAACGGATAGAGGGAATACTGACTGAGATATCTAAACAGATGAATCGTGTTGGAGGAGATGAACGTGTTCCACTTATTGCCGAGACCGAAAAAGAGCTCAACACGCTATTAAAAGATCTGTTTCCGAGTTGTGATCTTGAAATTCAATTTGAGACGCCAACTTTGGAAGTTCTTCTTAGCGGGCCTAAACTATATGTAGATGATGGTTTTAAGAATGCGATCGAGAATAAGGGCCACGGACTGCAAAGGGCGGTCATATTCAGTATCCTCAGACGTTATGCCCAACATATGACAGCCGCCTCCGATGGGAAGAAGCGCAACCTTATCCTTGCTGTTGAAGAACCAGAGCTTTATATGCATCCTCAGGCGCAGAGAACTGTTCGTCGTGTATTTCGACAGATTGCTGAGGCTGGAGACCAAGTACTATTCTCAACCCATTCGTCCCTGCTTGTAGACGTGGCATATTTCGACGAAATTATTCGCTTGGAAAGTAATGTCGCGCCAATGAACGGCAGCATGGCGAGGGCAAGCAAGGCATGGCAGTTGTCCATGTCGAGTATGATCGAGGATCTTGAGACGAGGTTCCCACATCTCAATGGTAAGACCACACCTGCATCCATGCGCGACCTTTACTCTCACGCTTACAATCCCCGCCGCAACGAGGGTTTCTTTGCCTCCAAGATTATCCTAGTCGAAGGCCCAACTGAAGAATACAGTCTCCCCATCTATGCCGAGGTCCTCCCGCACTGCGCTTTCGACCCACAAGGCGTGAGCGTTGTAGAATGCGGCGGGAAAGGGTCAATGGATCGTCTCTTTAGGATATTCAACGAACTCCATATTCCTTGTTTCATTCTCTTTGATTATGACAGCGGCAACTCCGACGCTGAGATTATTAGGAAATCCAAAGAACTCCTTGCTCTGGCTGGCGAAACTCATCATGAGCCATCATCACTTTTAGTTTCAGACGGCGTGGCTTGTTTCCCCAACAAGTGGGAAGCGGACTTGAAGTCCGAAATAGTAGATGCCGAAACTTTGGCCGCTAGCGCGAGGAAGGAACTC